>CAWETI010000003.1:357500-2194327 GCA_963812015.1 uncultured delta proteobacterium
GAGGCCCGAACCAGTTAACGTTGAAAAGTTATTGGATGAGCTGTGGATAGGAGTGAAAGGCTAATCAAACTCGGTGATAGCTGGTTCTCCCCGAAATATATTGAGGTATAGCCTCGCATGATGAGCGTCGGAGGTAGAGCACTGGATGGACTAGGGGTCTCACAAGATTACCAAACCCAACCAAACTCCGAATACCGACGTCTTTAGTGCGGGAGTCAGACTACGGGAGATAAGTTCCGTGGTCGAGAGGGAAACAACCCAGACCGCCAGCTAAGGTCCCCAAATTTAGGCTAAGTGGGAAAGGATGTGGATCCGCCCAGACAACCAGGAGGTTGGCTCAGAAGCAGCCACCCTTTAAAGAATGCGTAATAGCTCACTGGTCGAGTGGGTCTGCGCCGAAAATGTAACGGGGCTCAAGCCTAGTACCGAAGCTGCGGGTGTAAGGTTAATCCTTACGCGGTAGGGGAGCGTTGTCGTAGCCTGCGAAGGCGTACCGTAAGGAGCGCTGGAGGTCCGACAAGTGCTTATGCTGACATGAGTAACGATAAACGGGGCGAGAAACCCCGTCGCCGTAAGCCTAAGGTTTCCTGGGTAAAGTTAATCTTCCCAGGGTTAGTCGATCCCTAAGCCGAGGCCGAAAGGCGTAGGTGATGGAAAACAGGTTGATATTCCTGTACCACCTGATGCGCAGTGACCGATGGGGGGACGCAGGAGGGTAGGCCATCCGGGTGTTGGACGTCCCGGTTCAAGCTGGTAGGGGGGAAGTCGAGGCAAATCCCGATTTCCTTAACCCCGAGAAGTGATGAGGAGAGGCTTATGCCTCGTAAACTGGTTAATCCCACGCTGCCAAGAAAAGCCTCTAGGTAGTTCATCAGGTGATCGTACTGCAAACCGACACAGGTAGGCGAGGAGAAAATCCTAAGGCGCTCGAGAGAACCCTGGTTAAGGAACTCGGCAAAATAGCACCGTAACTTCGGGAGAAGGTGCGCCCCGGTTGGTGATAGGACTTGCTCCTTGAGCTCGCTGGGGCTGCAGAGAATTGGGGGTGGCGACTGTTTACTAAAAACACAGGACTCTGCTAAGTCGCAAGACGACGTATAGGGTCTGACGCCTGCCCGGTGCCGGAACGTTAAGGGGAGGGGTCATTCGGGGTAACCCGGAGAAGCTCTGAACCGAAGCGCCGGTAAACGGCGGCCGTAACTATAACGGTCCTAAGGTAGCGAAATTCCTTGTCGGGTAAGTTCCGACCTGCACGAATGGCGTAACGATTGCCCCACTGTCTCGACCAGGGACTCGGTGAAATTGTAGTCGCGGTGAAGATGCCGTGTACCCGCACCAAGACGGAAAGACCCCGTGCACCTTTACTACAGCTTGGCATTGAATTTTGGAATAATTTGTGTAGGATAGGTGGGAGGCGACGATCTCCGGATGCTAGTTCGGAGTTAGCCAACCTTGAAATACCACCCTGATTATTCTAGACTTCTAACCTTGACCCGTGATCCGGGTCGGGGACACTGCCTGGTGGGTAGTTTGACTGGGGCGGTCGCCTCCTAAAGAGTAACGGAGGCGCGCGAAGGTTCCCTCAGGCTGATTGGAAACCAGCCGTTGAGTGTAAAGGCATAAGGGAGCTTAACTGCGAGACCTACAAGTCGAGCAGGTACGAAAGTAGGCCTTAGTGATCCGGCGGTCCCGTATGGAAGGGCCGTCGCTCATCGGATAAAAGGTACGCCGGGGATAACAGGCTGATCTTCCCCAAGAGTTCACATCGACGGGAAGGTTTGGCACCTCGATGTCGGCTCATCGCATCCTGGGGCTGAAGAAGGTCCCAAGGGTTTGGCTGTTCGCCAATTAAAGCGGTACGTGAGCTGGGTTTAAAACGTCGTGAGACAGTTTGGTCCCTATCTGGTGTGGGCGTAGGAGAGTTGAGAGGAGCTGTCCCTAGTACGAGAGGACCGGGATGGACGAACCGCTAGTGTTCCGGTTGTGCCGCCAGGCGCAGCGCCGGGTAGCCATGTTCGGACCGGATAACCGCTGAAAGCATCTAAGCGGGAAGCCGACCTCAAGAATAGCTCTCCCGGACTGTAAAGTCCCTAAAGGCCCCTGGTAGACCACCAGGTTGATAGGCCAGAGGTGGAAGCGCAGTAATGTGTGGAGCCGACTGGTACTAATCGGCCGTGAGGCTTGACCATATTTCCCTTGCTTTTGGTAACTGCTAAGGACACTTTCTTCCAGATTCGCTGCAACACCGAATATAGAGTTTCCGGTGGCCATAGCGCAGGGGTCACACCCGATCCCATCCCGAACTCGGTAGTTAAGCCCTGCTACGCCGATGATACTACGTGGGTGACTGCGTGGGAAAGTAGGACGCCGCCGGATTTATTTTCCTAGCAACCCCGCCTCTTGATGGAGGCGGGGTTTTTTTATTTGACAAATATCCATATCTCTGTTAGCAGAGGAAAAAAGGGGAAATCTAAAATCTATTAAAAAATGCAAGAAAAGAGCATGAATGCTCAAAAAGAGTTTTCAAAATTTGAGGAGGCATCAACATACGCTAAAGAGCTTGCGAGACAGCTATATTCATCTGTTTCTGTTCGTAGAATAGAGACGGGATGTGTAGTCACGCACCAATGTGCTCCAGATCAGAGTTTGGACCCACCAAATACCATAAGACATGAACCCGTCAAGTTACCTGAAAAAACCGAGAGATCTATAGAGGTTTATAAGAGAGATAAATGGTGGTTTGTAGAGGGGTCTGAAGGGCGATTTTCTACCGAAGAACAGGCTAATAAGGTGGCGGATGTAATTCGCCGGTGCCAGTCGGGAAAGACAACTGGGTCGCCTGCCACAGTTGCCGGGAACACCACCAAACAGAGTGGGCAGGGTACTGAAAAAAATTTATCAAGATTTGAGGAGGAATCGGCATACTCAAGCACAGAAGTTGCGAGAAAACTAAGGAAACCAAAAAAGTCCCCACGTCAAAAAGCTACTAAAGTTCCCGATAAGATTATTTCCTCAATTCCTACGCAACCTCACCGAACCAGACCCATTCAAACGAAAAGATCGGAAGATTTCCTGTGCATTGATTGTGGAGGATTAATTTTTCAGGCTCGTGTTGAAGCCATCCCCAATGTGCAGAGATGCACTAAATGTCAAAGTCTGTTTGAAAGTCGAGACCCATCTATTTTTAAAAGGAGTGTGGACGAAGGTTTAGCGGGAACCCGTGATGATAACAAGAAGATGCGGGCCCGCCAATGGGGCGATATGCAACGGCGCCGCCGCGAATGATCTTTTCCCATATCAATTAGTAGTAAGCGCAGGGTGGACACTACTCACCCGATCCCATCCCGAACTCGCTCGTTAAGCCCTGCTACGCCGATGATACTCCGTGGGTGACTGCGTGGGAAAGTAGGACGTCGCCGGATTTATTTTCCTAGCAACCCCGCCTCTTGATGGAGGCGGGGTTTTTTTTCTCTACATTCAGGGATGATTTGGTATAAAGAAATCAGAGGGTAAGGTGATGAAATTTACTGTGGAATCCGATCAGGAAGAAGATGGCCGCTGGCTGGCGGAGGTGCTGGAGCTTCCCGGGGTGATGGTCTATGGCCAGACCAAGCAGGAAGCCTTGGCCAAGGCCCAGGCCTTGGCCTTGCGGGTGTTGGCCGAGCGCCTGGAACATGGCGAGATGCTGGCCGAACCCATCAATATTTTGTTTGCCGCGGCATGAGTAGCTGGCGAGCCACCAAAGCAAGACGGGTATTGGCGGCTTTGCAAAGATTGGGGTGGCAGGTTAAGCGTGGTACTGGTTCACATAAAACGTTATCCCGGCCCGGCTGGCCGGATACGGTCTTTGCCTTTCATGACGCCGAGGAGATCAGCCCGCGTATGCTCGCTCGCATTGCCAAAGTGACCGGCCTAAGACCTGAAGATCTATAAGCGATCCCATCCCGAACTCGCTCGTTAAGCCCTGCTACGCCGATGATCCTCCGTGGGTGACTGCGTGGGAAACTAGGACGCCGCCGGAGTTTAATTCCGGCCCAAGCCCGGGTTGGCCAATCCGGGCTTTTTATTCATGGCACCGGCGAGACGCCTGGGCCACCGGGGCAATGGTGGGCTAGCCACCCTATATCTTCCGGTGGCTTAATCCGGCACTCTTAAAAAAATGCCGATTGGCGATGGATGGCCAATTTTTGAAGTTTTTGTGTTTTTATAATTTTTGTAATTTTTGTAAGAGGGGACCGGCGTGACCCCCCCAAAAGGGCGCACACATGGGTGCGCCCCTACGGTCAATTCGAGCTTTTTTGCAGGCAACCCAGGATAAGATGATTATTGGCCAAAGAAGATCACGGTGTTCTTCACATTAAGGTGAGAGGCGAGTCTCTATGGAGCCGCAGGAAGGGTAAAGATGACCATTGGACGGATCATGACCAGGCAGGTGATGGCGGGGCTGCTCCTGGCCGCCCTGCTGGGGCTGGCGGGGTGGGCCCGGGGGGCGGAAGTCTCGGAATACGGCAATCCCTGGCTCTGGGTGAGCCTGGGGAAGGTCACGGTGAAGGCCGAAGCCGTGCGCACCCCGGAGCGGCTCACTCTGGGCCTGAGCTACCGGCGGGAGCTGCCAGAGGGGCGGGGCATGCTCTTTTTCATGCCGGAGCCGGAGGTGCAGATCTTCTGCATGCGGGGGATGAATTTCCCTCTGGATTTCATCTGGATCGGCGAGGGGCGGGTGGCGGGGATCACCCGGAACGTGCCGGCAAGTTTCCCGGGGGAGGTGACTTCGCCGGCCCCGGTGAATTATGTCCTGGAGGTGCCCAGCGGCTTTGCCGAGAAGTACGGGGTTAAGGTGGGGGACCGGGTGAAGTGGCGGTAGGAGGGTGGCGCTGGATCACCGGAATGGGCCTGATGCCGGTTTTTGCGGCGCCGGGGCGGATACCGCCAAGCCGGTGGGATCAAGGGGGATGGAGGCGTCGGGTTGGGACCGGCAGGGTCGCCCCAAGGATGAACAGGAGGGGCGGGGCAACAGGGTTGGGATGACTCTGATGGTCGAAAAGAACTTCCTGATGGAGAAGCGGTTGACCCCTGAGAAAGAAAGGAATGAGGGGGAAATTTAATTGCCGGGGCAGACGTGCCAGGCACGATGATAGAGGCAGGACTTGATCTCAAACCAGCCATCCTGAATAGACGATAAAATTGGCAGAAAAAGGGTGATATTTGTAAAAATACTCTGCTGAAAAAATATCCGGCAGGTGGTTTGGCTGGTAACTCAGGCAACAATTCTAGCCGGGGGATTAATTTTTAGATAAATAAATTGAGGTCTATTTGGCCTTGAACGTTAAGTAATAATTACTAGATAAACAGGAAAATGCTTGACAAACCAACATGATTAATAAATATTAATCTATCCGTTGCAATTAATTGCATCGAAATAAAGAGAAAGGAAGGATTGACATGGCCAGCGAAGTTTTAAAGTTGACCGCGCAAATTGTGATGTCGCACGCCTCCATGAGCGAACTCAGCCCCGAAGAATTGGTGGATGAAATTAAGGAAATCTATAACGTTTTGTCTTCCCTGGAAGGGGGGGCAATGCTTGAGGAGGCAATCACGGAGAAGGCCGAAGAGGCGGGAGTAGTGAAGACACCGTCGGTGCCTTTGAAAGAGATCGTCAAGGCCAAATACGTGGTCTGCCTGGAATGCGGCAAAAAGATGAAGACCTTAAAGACGCATCTGCGCAAGGCTCACAACTTGGCGCCGAAAGAGTATTTTAAAAGATTTGGCCTGGATCCGAAGAAATTCCCGCTGGTTTGCAGAGAGTATTCCGAACAGCGCAGCAAATTGGCGAAAGAAAGAGGCTTGGGGGCGAAGGGAGGCAGACGGAAGGCGTCGGCTTAGGGCAACCCGCAAGCAACCTGACGTTCAACAAGGGTGCCAAATCCTGGATGGGATGGAGCCTGGCTGATCCCAGGCCTCATCCGGGAGAGGCGCCTTTGGCGCGGGGTGGGTTTAAAGAGGGCAACCCGGGGAAGATATCCGGCCATCCTGCCGGCATCAACGGACGCGGGCGGCCGGAAGCGGTTTAGTCATAATGGCTTTGCGTGGTGAGGAGGATGGAACCCCAGCCATGAGCTATCGGGAGGACTCGCTCAGAATCCATGGGATGATTTGCGCCAAGTGCGGGAGAGAATTCGCCCGGAGAAACCGACATCTGTTAACGGTGCATCACAAGGATGGGAATTCCCGTAACAACCCCACGGACGGCTCCAACTGGGAGAATCTCTGCGTCTACTGCCACGAGGACGAACACACCCGGAAAATTCTCGGCGATTATCTTAAAGGGGAATAAGGCCAGGTCGTTATAAGGCAATGATGCCGGCGCCTGATGGGTAATCCGCCGATGCCCGCCGCACCGTCATCATCGAGGTTTTCGTGACACAA
The DNA here is from genome assembly GCA_963812015.1 of uncultured delta proteobacterium. Taxonomy (GTDB): domain Bacteria; phylum Desulfobacterota; class Desulfobaccia; order Desulfobaccales; family 0-14-0-80-60-11; genus 0-14-0-80-60-11. Next base: position 363,927 of record CAWETI010000003.1, read on the forward strand.
CCGGGTCGCCGCCGCGGGGGCAGCCCGGGGAGACTCGGGCCGGAGCGCATCGGAAGCCTTGGTGCTTCAGGAGAGCCTGGCCCTCAACTTTTCCCCATCCCTGATCCCAGAAGCATGGTCAGCCGGTTTTATTCGTCCGGCGAAGGTTCCTTGGCCCGGATGGGCTGGGCGCCAAACTTCTGCATGCCGGCCTTGGCCGGGACCTCCCGGGGCGGGGCGGCGCTCTTGTCCATGCGCTCCCTTGGCGCCGGTGGGGCGCCAAACGTGCGGATGCCTCGGTTGACCTCCCCCTGGGGCGGGGGGGCCGCCTTCTTCAGGCTCTCCGGTGGCTTTGATTGCAGCTTCTCCTGCCGCTTCTTCTCCTGTTCCCGCTGCTCTTTCAGGCGGCGTTGTTCCAACTGGTCGGCTTCCTGGGGGGATGGCGTACTTTGAGCCAGCCGTAGTTGCCCCTCCCGGCAGGCGTGGGCAGGCGCGGGGAGCCGGTGCACAAGCGGCAACCGGTCCGGTCCCGTGAAGCTTTTGTCCAGCCAAGATGCCTGAACGGCCGGTTGGAGCCCCAGCGCCCCGGCCGAAGGACTGGCGTGAGCCGGGACCCCGACCCCCAGCAGGGCCGCAACCCCCAGGCCGAGGGCGCCTCTGGCGCAACACTTGATGAGTCCCTGCATCCTTACCTCCTTAGGGAGACTTCCCCGCTTCGGCGCAATGAGCGCTTTTCTATAAATCTATCACTAAGTTAGGCAGATAAAAACTATGGGTGTGTTTCATAATTAAGGTGACACGGGAAAAGCAGATTTTTTCCCCCCTTTCCTAAAGGGGGGCAGCGGGGATTTTTTAAGAGCTTGAAATCCCCCTAAATCCCCCTTTTTCAAAGGGGGACTTAACCTGCCAAGTCCGGTGCTCCAAGCCTGCTTTTATGTCCATCTCATTATGAAACGCTCCACGAGAAGCTATTGCAAAACCGGTTTATTGAGTCGCCCTGAGCGCCCTCGAATGGCATAACTTATTGGAAAGCATAGATTCTTCGCTGCGCTCAGAATGACAAACTGGGGCAAAAAGAGGTTTTGCAACAGGTTTTAGCCTGATCATAAACGGGCCCGTTTTAGTAGGCTGTTGAAAAATCGGCTTTTTTGTCATCCTGAGGGCAGCGCAGTATCTCACCTACCTGAAAATACGAGATTCTTCCCTTCGGTCAGAATGACAAACTACGGAAATTATGGTTTTTCAACAGCCTGTTAGGTTTCTTCCAGACCGAGCACTTCAAAGACCTGGATAGGTTCTTTTCGACCCTTGACGACCCGAGTAGCCTGGCCGCCGGTCACCACGCCCGGAGCCGCCTCAATGGTACTCTGGCTGGCGACGATAGTCCAGCCCAATTCTTTGGTCAAACCCTCCAGCCGGGAGGCGGTATTGACCGTATCGCCGATGGCCGTGAATTCCAGGCGCTTGGGGGAGCCGATGTTGCCGACAATGGCTTCACCGGTATGAATGCCGATGCCGATGGCAAAATCGGGAAGTTCTTGATCGGCAAAGCGCTGTTGCATCCAGGCGCGGAAGGCTTGGGCCTTTTGGGCCAGACCCAGGGCGGCGCGCAAGGCCCGCCGGGCATGGTCCGGATAAAGCACCGGTGACCCAAAGACCGCCATCACGGCATCCCCGATGAATTTGTCCACCGTGCCGCCTTGGGTCAAGATCGGCTCACAGGCCTGGGCCAGATAGGTATTGAGCATTTCCACCACGGCCCGGGGGCCCAGGGACTCAGAAATGGTGGTGAAGTTGCGAATATCCGTAAAAAGGACCGTCACCTGGAAGCTGTCGCCGCCCAGGTCCGGGAGCCTTCCCGAAGCCAGGAGCTTGTCCACCACCTCGTCGGTGACGTAGCGGCCGAAAATCTTGCGGATGCGGGCGCGTTCACGCTCCTCCCCGGTGAGCCTGAGGCCCAGGATGCCCACATAGCTCAACACCATGGCCAACTGCACGTTGGCCGTGGGGAGGAGCCAATGGTGACGAAACAGGAGATAGGCGAAGGCCGCGACCAGCAGGCACAGGAGCCCGACCGCGGCCAAGCCCCGCCAGGAAGGCAGGCGGAAAAATAATCCACCCCCGACCAGAAGGGCGGCAATCAGGTAAAAGGCGCGGAGGTAGCCGGGAACCGGGCGGGGGAATTTCCCGGTCAGGAGGGTTTCCACGATATTGGCGTGGAGTTCCGGCCCGCTCATGTCGCTCCCCTGCCAGGGCCCCAGGCTCAGGGAATAAGGGGTGTAGTGAATATCCTGGAGGGCCGAAGGTTCATAAGCGATTATGACTACTTTATCTTTCAGTTTCCGAATCTCCGGGTCCTGCTCGGCGTCAGGACGGAGAAACCGGCCGAAGGAAAGGCGGGGAAAGGTATCCGGCGGCCCCGCAAAACCGATAACGGGAAGAGCCTTGAGGTTGGTGGCGGTGGAGTCACCGGTAGACCAGTTTTTGAGAGCGGGATCATGCCGCAGGCGCCGGATGACCTCGACCGGATCCTGCCCGGAGGCCCGGGCCGCCAGAAGTTTGGCAAAGGTAAGCATGACCTGGCCATCAGCATCGGCCATGGCGGGCACATAGTGGCGCACCACCCCGTCGCCTTCGGTGTAAAAATTCACCAGTCCCACGTCATAAACCCCCCGGGGCAGGGAGGCAAAATAGTTCGGAAGGGGAAGGGTGAACTTGCTTTTCTGCTGCTGGTCGATGCCCAGGTTGGCGGCCATGATCACTTGACCGGAAGCCAGTTGCCGCTTGAAGGTTTCATCATACTTCAGGCCCTGGTGGTGTTGGGGCAAATCAAGCTTTTTGAGCCAGTCTTCGATGCTGACATAATAGAGATAATCCAGCCCGATGATCCTGGCCCCGACCTGCCGCAGGACTTGCACGACCCGGGCAAAGTGGGGAGTCCAGCTTACCAGCGGTTCGTCCGGGTGCGCCGCCAGGGTCTGATCATCCAGAGACACGATAACGACATGCTCCGGCGTATATCTGAGTCCGGCCAACTGATGCCAGAGGTCAGTGTAGATAGTTTCGGGCTTTTCCAGCCAGCCGGCCCAGGTCAGGCTTTGCACGGCGGCGCCCACCAAGATCAGCAAGATGACCGGATGGAGGAACGACCTTTTGGGGCGGAAGGTTTTCATGGGCTTAGGGGGATAGGTCGGTAAAAGATGACCACCTCATTAAATGGATCCAGCCAGGTGCGAACTTTCTTAAGAAAAAGAGGGCCAGGTTGGTCTGCAATCAAGAAACTTGCGGCATAATTTCACTTTTTGCCATTGTAGACCGATTACGGATAAAATTCACGCTCGCAGTTGATTGATTTAGTGATAAGAAGGGGGGGACCGGCAGGGGGCCGCCCCCGGTGGGGCAACGCCCGGGGCCCCTGCGTTGACCCCTTGATATTTCTGACTATTTTCCGCCGTTCAGGTTAACGGACTCTACCGGGGCGGGTCTAAATCTATCGAGAGCTTCGTTTGGCAGTGGCCGGATGGAGAATCTTATCAAACTTTGCCGTCGGAGGGAGCAGTCCATGGTCAAGTCGTTCCGCACCCTTGGCGCCGTGCTGGCTCTATTGGTGAGCGGTTTGTTAACCACGGCCTTTGTCCCCGGAGAAAAAGCCGGAGATTACGGTCCATCAGGCGGGGCGGACAAGACCCTGGCGCCATACTTCGTGGTGCTGAGCGACGACCCGAAAGTGGATGCCTTACCCCTCAAAAGCACCCGGGCCGACGTGAAGATCGCCGGAGTGGTGGCCGAGGTCAAGATAACCCAAGTCTATCGCAATACCGGCAAGAAGACTTTGGAGGCCATCTATGTCTTCCCGGGGTCTACCCGGGCGGCGGTTAACGCCATGCGCATGACCATCGGGGACCGGGTGGTGGACGCCAAGATCATGGAGCGAGAAAAGGCCAGGGAAACCTACGAGCAGGCGAAAAAGGAGGGGAAGACCACCTCCCTCCTGGAACAGCAGCGGCCCAACGTTTTTCAGATGAACGTGGCCAATATCCTGCCCGGAGATGAGATCAAGGTGGAGCTCAAGTATATGGAACTTCTGACCCCGGAAGACCATATCTATGAGTTCGTCTACCCGACGGTGGTGGGGCCCCGGTACACGACCAAGACGGCGGAAGGGGCAGTGGATACCGACAAGTGGGTGCAGAACCCCTACCTGCATGAGGGGCAGGCCCCGCCCTATACCTTCGGCCTTGCGGTTGAACTCTCGAGCGGGGTGCCCATCGCCAGCGTGACCAGCCCCAGCCATGAGGTGGAGATCAAATACGCCGGGAAGACTTCGGCCCAGATAAAACTCAAAAACGAGGAGACCGGGGGCAACAAAGACTTTGTGCTGCGATACGCCCTGGCGGGGGGCAAGATCGAAACGGGCCTATTGCTCTATCCCGGCCAGGAGGAAAACTTTTTCATGCTGATGATGGAGCCGCCGGCCCGGGTCAAAGCCGACGCGGTCTTGCCCCGGGAGTATATTTTCATCGTCGATATCTCCGGCTCCATGTACGGTTTCCCCCTGGACACCGCCAAGGCCCTGATGCAAAATATTATCAAAGACCTGAAACCCCAGGATTTTATGAACGTGGTGCTGTTTGCCAGCGGTTCGTCAACGCTGTCTCCGGCCGGGTCTTTGCCGGCCAATGAGGCCAACAAACAAAAGGCCCTGGCCTTTATCCATTCCCGGCCCGGGGGCGGCGGCACCAATATCGTGCCGGCCTTGGATCAGGCGCTGGGGCTCCCCCGGACCGAGGGGGTCTCCCGGATCGTGGCGGTGGCGACCGACGGCTACGTGGATGTGGAACCCCGGGTCTTTCAGTTGATCCGGGACCACCTGGGGGCCGCCAATCTTTTTGCCTTCGGCATCGGCACCTCGGTGAACCGGCACCTCATTGAGGGGATGGCCCGGGCCGGCATGGGAGAGACTTTTGTGGTGCTCAACGCCGGCGAGGCGGCCAAACAGGCGGCGAGATTTCGCCAGTACATCGCCAACCCGGTGCTCACGGACATCAAGGTTGCCTATGAGGGCTTCTCGACCTACGAGGTGGAACCCGTGGCCGTGCCCGACCTCTTTGCCATGAGACCCCTCACCATCCTGGGGAAATACCGGGGCAACCCCACGGGAGCCATCGTGGTGAAGGGCAAAACGGCCCAGGGTCCCTATGAGCACCGCATCAAACTGGAAGAGGCCCGGGCCGGCTCCGAGAACGCGGCGCTGCGGCTGCTCTGGGCCCGGCAACGGATCATGAACCTGGTGGATTTCAGCCAGTTTGACCGGGGTAACCAGGAGGTGGTGAAGGAGGTTACCGCGCTGGGACTCAAATATAGTCTCATGACTCCTTACACCTCATTCGTGGCGGTGGACCAAGTCAAGCGGGCCGACGGCCAGGTGGTCACGGTGAAGCAGCCCTTGCCCCTGCCGGAAGGGGTTTCGGACCTGGCCGTGGGGGGCGGGGTGTCAAAGATGGCCATGATGCCCGCGTCGCCATCTAGCCCAGGGCTCGCAGATGAGAGGCTGGGATATATGGGCGGGGGGCGGAAGGCAAAAGTCGGTCCCCATGGCGGAGGGTCGACCGCGGCGGAGCCTGGAGTTTCGGTTACGGTCAAGGACGTCCAGGTCAAGGGCGGCCTGACCCCGGCCGCGGTGCAAAAGGCCCTGGAAGACGAGTTGGCGAAGCTGACGCAATGCTGTCAAGACGCCGCCAAAGCCGGTTTGAAGCTGCCAGCGGAGATTACGGTGACCTTTACCATCGGCACTGACGGGAAAATTACCGAAGAGCCCAAGGTTACCCTGGCGGCACCGCAGAAGAGCCTGGAAAAATGTCTGGCGACGGCCCTTCAAGGGATACAGTTTCCTCAGCCCCAGCCGGCGGCCGTGCCGGTGACCGTAACCCTTAGCCTGACCGGGAAATAACGGCAATTTTCATTTTTCATTTTTTTCATAAAGAACCAGGACCCGGGGCAGGGAGATTCCCCGGGTCCTGCCTCAGGGCAGCGTCCGCACCAGTTTTCCCCCCTTTAACAGGATCAGGGAAGGTTCATCCATGAGGGCCACCCGGGTTTTGCCCTGGCGGTCAAACAAGCCCAGGGCGGCCTTCTTATCATCCTTCAACCCCAGAACCAGCCGGGTAGCGCCATCTTTGCCATACAGATTGAGACTTCGATCCCCGTTCTTTTTGCCGATCAGATCCAGGGCGGGTTTCTGGCCGGCCCCGTAAAAGATGAGATGCGGGTCGTCCTGGTGGTTCAGTCCCAGGGTGATGATCCGGTTGCCTTGATCGTAGAGGTTGACGGCCGGATCGCCGTTTTTCTGCACCTCGAGCCCCAGTCGCAGTTTTCCCTGATGGAATAAAGCAATACTCCGAGAACCCTGGGGGGTGCTCTGGATCACCACGGCTCCCTGGCCCTGGTCGCCGCCCAGATCAAGGCGGGCCCCCCCCTGGGGGTCGGCGGCGAGGCTCACCTGGGGCGCGGCGGCGTCCGGGGAAAAGAGGGCCAGCCGGGCTAATCCCTGGTCATCGACGCTTAGGCGGCCGCGTTGGCGGCCGGCCTGATCCACGAGCTGAAAGTGTTCGGCCCGCAAGACCGCGGGGGCCTGGGAAACCTGGGGCGTGGCGAGGCGGCCTCCCAGGAAACCGGCCAGGAGGCCCACTGCCGCCGAGATTATCCCGGAGATCAGGATCAGACGATACTGACGTTCCATGATGCTCCTCCCTGCAAAATTAGCCAGGCGACCTGATCACGGCAGAGCCACCAGGGGAGCGTGGGTCCCACGGTAGGGCCGGCCGTTGATCCGGTCGATGACGATGTGGGTGGCCAGGAAATTCGCCGGGTCCACCCGTCCCTGGATGGTGACGGCCCGGATCTTGGGGCCGGTGTCGGGGTCGAGGACGGCGCGGCGGGCCTGGGCGAGGCCGGAGAAGGCGAGGAAGATGGCGGTCACCAGGCACAGCAGGCCGGAAAACTTCCTGAAGGTCACGGGAACCTCCTGGGAGGCAATTTAGGCAAAGTCAATATACCTTAGCAATCCCGGCGGAAAAATTCAATGGGCCGGGGGGTCGTGGGGATGGTTTGGTCTATGCCGCTGATCCGGATAAGGAAATCAGGAATAGTGCGTCAGGCGGGTTTTTTTTATTGACCAAGCCAGAGAGGAGCTGACCGATGATCGTGATCCACATCCTCACCTTGGCTCAAGAGATCGGCTCCGGGGCACCCTGATCCATGATTATTCCACCGACGCCAACGGCCTCATCAGCCGGGCCAACATCATTGTGGGCACCACCCACAACGTGGCCCCCATGAACATGAGCATCCGGCAGGTGGCGGACCAGGTCATCCAAAAGGGCGTGGTCACCGAGGAGGGCTTGAATAAGGTGGAGATGGCGGTGCGGGCCTACGACCCGTGACTGAGCTGCGCCACCCACCGCCTGGATGGCGGCCGCACCGTAGAGATCGAGATTTATGACGCCCGGGGGGAGTTGATCACCAGGGCTTAGCGGAAGCTGTGCATAGCTGAGGGAGGGGGAGGGGCTTTTCCGCTTTTCGGAAGTGTGACCCCTCACCCCCCCTCACCCTGACCCTTGTATGTTAAAGGGAACCGGTACATAGTTTAGTCATTAAAGAACCAGGCCATCAGGAGCAGTACTGCTCCTGATGGCGGCGTGGCAGGCCGTCCTAACCCTTGGTCCTTCAAGACCGCGGTGAGAGCGTGGCCGCCACGTCGCCCTGGCATTAACCCGAACAGTCGCCCGGGCTTTGAAGCCCGTATCTTGCAAGGACGGGAGGCCAAGGCTTTTTATGCACCCTGAATCCGTATTTGTCGGCATTGACGTCTCTAAGGACCAGTTAGACATCGCCATCCGGCCAGGAGAGGTCCGGTTCCGGGAGTCCAACAACGACTCCGGTATCCAGGCCCTCATTGCCCGACTTTTGTCCCTTAAGCCCCAGCTCATCCTCCTGGAAGCCACCGGTGGCTATGAGATCCTGGCCGCCGCCGCCTTGCGGCAGGCTGACCTGCCGGCCCACATTATTAACCCTCGTCAGGTGCGAGACTTTGCCCGGTCCTCCGGCAGATTGGCCAAAACCGATAAGATCGACGCCGCGGTTCTGGCTCATTTTGCCGAGGCGCTGAAACCGTCCCTCCGACCCTGGCCAGATGAGCATCAACAGGAATTGGCCGCCCTCATGAGCCGGCGCCGGCAACTGGTGGAGATGCTGGTCATGGAGAAAAATCGCCTATCCATGACTTTCTCCCCACGGGTCCGCAGAAGCCTGCAAACCAACCTCCAATCCCTTAAAGAACAACTTAAGGAGTTGGAGCAAGATTTGGACGACTTCATCCGTCAAAGCCCCATCTGGCTGGAGAAGGATCAACTCCTCCAGAGCGTCCCGGGAGTCGGCCCCTTAACCTCCCAAAGCCTGTTAGCCTGGGTGCCGGAGTTAGGCACCTTAAATCGCAAGAAGATCGCCGCCCTGGTGGGGTTGGCCCCCTTTAACCGCGATAGCGGTCAGATGCGGGGCAAGCGCACCGTTTGGGGTGGCCGGGCCCGGGTGCGGCCTCCCTTGTATATGGCTACGTTGGCCGCCTGCCGGGTCAATCCGGCCATCCGTGCCTTCTATCTCCGGTTGCTGGCAATGGGTAAGAGCAAGAAATTGGCTCTTACCGCCTGTATGCGTAAACTGTTAACCATCCTTAATGCCATACTTAAACAACAGCAACCCTGGTGCCCCCTTGCACCAGTTAACCCTTGACATCTAACACAGTCGCTCTCCCCCCGCTGGGGGGAGAGGGGAAAAGGAAGGAACCTTTGGCGAGGGTCACTTACAAAAATCCCCCGCCCGCCTCGCATTTTTCTATTCCCTCACCAGGGGAAACCCTGCCTCTTGCCAGGCGGCCACCCCTCCTCGGAGGGCCTTGGCGTTGGGGTATCCCGCCTGGATCAACATGGCCGCCTGACCGGCGGCGGAGCCTTCATTGGGTCAGGCGCAATAGAACACGACTTCCCGGTCTTTGGGTAGGGCGGGCAGGAGGGATTTGAACTCCCTTAAAGAGAGGGCGCCCTCCAGGTGGACCTGCCGGAACCTGTCGTCGCTATCATAGGCACAGACCAGAAGGGTTTCTCCTGACCGCACCTTGGGATATATCTCCTTCGGGGTGATGCGGAGCGGTTCGTTCATGAGCTTTCTCCTTGGGAGCCGATTTAACGGCACGGCTTCATGGATAAAGCTAAGGAGAAAAGTCCGGAAATCAAGTCAGCGCCCGGGGGGCCAGGGCAGTGGCGCCCTCTGGAGCTCTCCGCCAGGAGCAGATGCAGTCTAGTCCAAGGCGGAGCCCGGGGCTAACTCCGAGGTGCAGTGGGGGCAGCGGGTGGCCTTGAGGGGGACCTCGGACAGGCAATAGGGGCACTCCCGGGTGGCGGCCGACGGTGCTTCCTTGGCCCGCTGCAATCGGTTGATCCCCCGGATCAGGAAAAACACCGCAAAGGCGACGATGACGAAACTGACGATGGTATTGATGAACACCCCGAGGTTGAGGGTGACCGCGCCGGCGGCCTGGGCCGCAGTCAGGGAGGCATAGGGACCCTCAACTTTGCCGGCCTTGAGGAGCAGGAAGAGGTTGGAGAAATCGACGTTCCCCAGGAGCAGGCCGATGGGCGGCATGATGACGTCGGCTACCAGGGACTTGATCACGGCCCCGAAGGCTGCCCCGATGACGATGCCCACGGCCATGTCCACCACGTTGCCCCGCATGGCGAATTCCTTGAAATCTTTTAACATATCACCCTCCTGTAGTGAGAAACTCCCCTTTAAAACTGCGTGGTTAAGGTGCTTTCCCGAAGGTTTAGGTATTGAATCATTTTTGCAGCATGAATTAAACAAAAATTTCCTTGTTCCTGAGTGCTCTCCGGGGGGCGGGCATTGCGGCCCCTCTTGATCCAGCCAGCCCTATGGTCGGGGGCCACCTGGGCGGGTCTGAAATTTTTGACCCCAATCTCCGGCAGACCGGCTAGCGGGAAAAAAATGGAGGGCAGGCCCTTGCTTTTCCTATGAGAGTAACTATTACTAAAAAGTAAGAATTATCTAACAAATTAAACCGCCGCTGGGCGGGGCCAGCCGGGCCAAGGCCCGGAGTGGATATCTTGACGGGAAAAATCCCGCCAATCAAAGGGCAAAGGAGATTGAGCATGGGAAGCTGTAGCTGTGGTTGCAAATCAAAAGCTGAAAAAAAGGATAACCCCGGGGTCGAAAAGAAGGGGTATATCTGTTATCAATGCAACACCTTCAAAGAGGCGTCGCCTGAGGCGCCGGCGCCGGAATGTTGTGGCAAAAAGATGCAGGAGATGGGTTAACCCTTCCGAGAGCCGGCATGACCTGCCGGCCTGGTAGTGGTTCTGCCAAAGTCTGAAATTGAGGGGATAGGGGTTGTACGGGCCCTATCCCCTGCTCGTCACACCCGTTGACGGTGGAGAGCTTTCGGGATGACGTCAGAAATGATAAAATATTTGTGGAAGTGTATCAGCGACGGAGGATGAGATGTCCAAACCTGAAGAAATGTGGCAGTGTCAGATGACCAACTGCGGCTATATCTATGACCCGGCCCACGGGGACAAGAAAGGCAAGATCCCCAAGGGGACCCGGTTCGAGGACCTGCCGGACGACTGGAAGTGTCCGTGCTGCGGAGCAAGTAAAGCTATGTTCAAGCCGCTGGCCGGGCCGGGTTCGGTGGCGGCAGAGCCGGTCAAGTGCGCCAAGTAACCGGCGACAGAACCGGGTCCGGGCCAGGGATCGATATGGGCAGCCCCCCAACTGATTCTCCCCAGGCCCATAATACGGTGTTCAATTTTCGGTAAAAATACCTAAGCAGTGTCAATAACAAGTTAAGCGGGTTGGATTTAAAAGGGAAAATAGTATACAGGAGGCCAAGGCCATGACTACCCCGGAAGAAAAAATCTATTGGAAGTGTACCAAATGCGGCTTCACCCTGGCGGAGAGCAAACCCCCGGAGGTCTGCCCGGAGTGCAAGGAGACCTGTGAATTCAAGAATGTGACCTGCTATTTGCCGGAATGCGGTGGGATCGGAAATATGGATCCTCGACTGTAGAGGGGTCGCAGTGAATCGGTGAGGCAATCTTCCCCGGCGGGGAGTCCCGGCGTCGGGTTGTTTTTAGGGGCGCGGTCTCGGCCGCGGGCAAGCCCGGCGGTTGGAGGGCGAGCGCCATTGACCGCATTTTTACCCCAACCCCCGGGGAGCCAGCCCCGGCGCTGGCCACCGGCTGACTTCCAAGGCTCGCCCCCCTTTATACCAGTTTCCCCTTAAAAAACGACATATTGTCGGGGCGGAGCCGATTGTCCGCCCGGGGTGAGCGCACCCAAGGGTGCGCCCCGACGGGAAAAAGGTATTAAAGGAGCGATTTAACCATCTTTTCGAATTCCTCCTTGCTCCGGGCCCCCAGGATTTTGTGGACAATGTTGCCCTGCCGATCAATGATGAAGGTCATGGGCACCAGCTCGACGCCGCCGTAGGCTTTGCTCACCGCGTCATTGCCTTCCAGCACCGGATAAGCCAGGCCCAACTGGGAAACGAGTTGCTTGAGCTGCTCGGGGGTGGAGGACAGGGCAATCCCCAGGGTCTGGAAGCCTTTCCCCCGGAGTTCCTGGTTCATCTGGTTCAGATGGGGCATCTCCTGCCGGCACGGACCGCAAAAAAAGGTGAAAAAGTTGAGCAACACCACCTTGCCCTTGAACTGGCTCAGGCTGTAGTTATTGCCATCCTGGACGGATTTCAAAGTAAAGTCAGGGGCGCTGCCGGCGGCCCACCCCGAGGTGGCCGCAGTCACGAGGAAGAGAACCGCAATCAGCATTAACAAGGATCTCGCCGGACCCACCGTGGTCTTCGTCTTCATGCATATCTCCTTGGTTTGGAATGGTCTCAAGTTTTCTTTAATCCCTGATAATATATATCCGAAAAAACGCCGCGCCACTACGCCACCGGGTGATTATTTTTAGGCAGGGGTGGCCTTGATTATGCTCCAGGGTCATGCAGTAGGGCCTTAACCTGGTTACCGGGTGATACTGACTGGCGCTCATAGTAGTAAGAAAATCCTGATATGTCAGAGCACGTTGCCGTCAAACAAGTAATAATCAGCATTGTAGGGGCGGTTCGCGAACCGCCCCTACAGGGGTTGCTATCATAAAGTCATCATTACCTTTTTGACGGCAACTTGGTATCAGGGGCTCAGCTGCGTGTCCGTCTAAAAACGAGGGCGGACACATGGGTCCGCCCCTACAAGAAATAACTTGCCGCAATGAGCGCAACCTGGCATGAGTTGCCGCCCTCAGGGAGGAGGGGGCAGCGGGAAGGGGCCTCAGCGGGCCTGAGGATTATTTGGGGTAAGGGCGGCCCTGGGGCCGGGACACCAGCCAGGCGGGGATTTGACCGCGGGGCCGGGGGCTGTGGGGCAGGGCCACCATAAGGGGGAGGATGGAGTGCTGTTTGAACCAGGTTTCCAGATCCAGGAGATTCTGGGGAGCTTTGAGGCACAGGAGGGCTTTGCCGTCTTCGACAATCCAGCGCAGGTTTTCCGGCGGGGTCAGGGCCGCGGCGTCGCCGGGGTAGACGGCCAGGGCGGCGCAGTGGTAGAGGTAACTCCAGAAGCTGCCGGAGGGGGCAGCCGCGAGGATATTCTGCCAGTGATCGGACCGGTGGCCCGGGGGCAGGCAGACCCGGTTCACTTGGCAATCGCGAGCGGTTTTCAAAGACCAGGAATTGCGCACCCCCAGGGTTTGATCGCCAAAAATCTGGCCGCCGGCAGCCCCGGCCAGGGCCACCGCGCCCCAATCCCCGGCCACAAAACGGTTGTAGTCTCCCTGACGGAGGGTTTCCAGGGCCTTCTGATAGAAGGCCAGGGCCGACTCCGAGATAGCCGGAGGCAGGCGCCAGATGAGGCGGCGGGGACCCCAGTGGCGATGCTCTTGCAGAAAGGCGGTGTAATTATCCGACGTCAACGCCAGCACCAGGGGCTCTCGCCACTCCCGGGAGAGCTCGGCGGCTTCAGCGTAATCCCGGGCCTCCAGCCAGATGCGGCCCCGGGGCGGCGCCTGAGGCCGGGAGGGGCCTGAGACGCTCCGCTGTGAGGGCGGCAGCGGGTACACCGGGGGGCCGGTACGGGTTCCGGGCGGGGGGGACATCCGAAGGCTCTCCCCAAAGGCCTCCACCACCTCCCGGGCCGCGGTCAGGGCCCGGGGACGCTCCATGGGGGAGGCCGTGGCCACAGCTTGATAGAGCTTGATCACCTGGGCCAGGGCGGCGGGAGCAAAGAGCTCGCCTCTGATCTGGACCGCCTCGATACCGAGCTGGCACAGGCCGGAGAAGGTTTCCAGGGCGGCCATCAGCGTGCCGGCGTGTTCCGGCCGGGCCAGGCAGCAGGTTTCGCAGCTCACCCCCAGGTACTCTTCCATGAGGCACATACCGGCATACCCCTGACAGCCGGCGGGCAGGGTAACGGCCAGGGACATGGCGGTTTGGCGCCGGATCAAGGCCAGGTCCTTTAAACTTATGGGTCCTGCCAGCACCACCCGGCTGAATCCCAGAGATTCCGCCAGCCGGATGCCCGGGGAGTTATGGGCGCCCCAGTTGCCGGCGGCCTGGAGGGGCAGGTGGGGGTAACGGTGGCGGACCTCCCGGACGAGGCCCAGGTCCCTAAGCTGCACGCCATCTGGATCAAGCCGGGCGATGGTGGCGAGGATATCCGGCACCCCGGGAAGTTCCCGTTCCCGGACCAGCCAATCCCAGGTAAGATAAAACGTCAGGCCCCGACGCCGGGCCGCGTCCCGCCAGTCCGTGAGGTCGGAGAAGACCTGGGCATCCGGCTGCCGGGGCAGAGGGACCGCCACCCCGCCCACGCGCAGATCCAGGGCGGTGGTGAGGGTTTCCGGGTCCTGAATATGCACCACTAATTCCATGGAGTTGATGATCACACCTCGGGGTTAGGCCCCAGTCTCCCGAAGCGAGAAGGCCGGAGCAGGTTACGGTTATTATGCCAGATACCGGCGGCGAGGACAAAATCCGGTTTCACGGCCGGGGGAAACCAGAAATCCTTCAACTAAAAACCGTCTCTCCTTGACATCGCCCCGGGGTTATCCATATTGTTACTAATCACCTCAAGGAGATGACTATGAAAGTTCTGGGCATATTCGGCAGTCCCCGGCGGCAGGGGAACTCTGACACCCTGATGAAGGCCTTTCTCCAGGGGGCGGCGGAGGCCGGCGCGCTGGTGGAAGAGATTTTTCTAAGGGATCTGAAAATTTCCCCTTGCCTGGAAATATATCATTGTTTCAAGGATGGCACCTGCCCTATTAAGGACGAAATGCGGGGGCTGTATGACAAACTGCTGGAGGCCGATGTGGTGGCCCTGGGGTCGCCGGTGTTTTTTTACAGTGTTTCGGCCCAGGTCAAGGCCATGATTGACCGGACCCAGGCGTTGTGGGCCCGGCGCTATGTGCTGAAAGATGATTTTCCCGGGGGCAACCGCCAGGGGGTGCTGTTGGTCACCGGCGCCACCAAGGGGCGGCTGCTGTTCGTGGGCTCCCGCCTGGTGGCCAAGTATTTCTTCGACGCCATCAATGTCAGGTATGCCGCGGAGATCCTGGTGCGGGGGGTGGATGAAAAAGGGGCCATCAATGACCGGCCGGAGGTTCTGGAGCAGGCCCGGGACCTGGGCCGGCGCCTGGCTGAAGGCGAGGTGATGGGCCCCATCAAGATGGACCCCCTGGCGGTTTAAGGGAGGTACAAAAATGATGTGAGGGGAGGGCCAGGGACCCTTACAAAAAAGTCCCTGCCCTCCCCCCACACCCCCCTCCCAACCCGTGAATGGAGATTGGCAGGGCGGGGCCTTCAGCCCCGGGTTACTCAAGGGAAATGAACGACGGATTAACCATGCGATCAACGGAGGTCTTATGGCACTAACGGTGGGAATGACCAATGAGATGCGGCTCAAGACCGGCCCGGAGCACTCCGCGAAAAGATTCTACCCCAAAGTTCCGAATGTCTTCGGCACCCCCTTCCTGGGAGGAATGTTTGAGGGGGTGAGCGCCGATCTGATGGCGCCCCATCTGGGGCCGGGGGAAACCTCGGTGGGGATTTCCATGAGTCTGACGCATACGGCCCCTACTCCCCTGGGCATGGAGGTTCGGGCCACCACCGAGATTACCCAGGTGGAAGGCAAAAAGATCACCTTCAAGCTGGAGGCCTTTGATGAGAAGGAAAAGATTGGCGAGGCCGTCCACGAACGTTTTATAATTAATGAAGCGAAATTCAATCAACGGGTGGAGGCCAAGAAGAGCTGAAGCCAAGCACACCTTCCCTGGATTTTCCCTACGATTTGGTGTCCCTGGGGCATTTCGAGGCCGGCGGCGGCTGGGAGGCCCAAATCCGCCAGTACGTCCGGAAGAAGTACCGCCAGGACCTGGCCGGGCTGGCCGACCTGGACCCCCAGGCCTTGGCCGGGCTCTTCCGGGGGGAACTGGTGGCCGGCCGCCCCTACGCCACCATCCAATGGGTGTTGCGGGTGGTGCCTTTCCGTCCCCTGGAGATGTACCTGCTCTTCGACCAGGACCCCGAGTTCGGCATGGATCTCAGGGTTTTTTATGCCAGGAAGAGCCTGGCAGTCCCCACTGAGGACGCCTACGTCTTTGCCTGGGATTACGTGGCCCTGCTGGCCCGCTATGGCCGGGGCACGTTCGGCCTGGAGAATGCCGGCCCCGGTTTGGCGTGGCTGCCGTTCTCGGACTTCGCCCCGGAGGGGGCGGGCCCCATGAAGGATGTATCCCTGGGGGCCCGGGAGGAGATCCTGGAAAAGGTGGGGCCCGCAGTGGTGGAGGTGGCGGTCCGGCGGATGGATTGCGGCAGTTTTGCCAGGAGAGACGACTTTTGGGAGGTGACCTGGCCCATCCTGGGCGACCTGGCCTTCCGGTTCCGGTACCGCCCGGCCGGCGCGGAGATGGCCTTTGACAGTCGTGGGGCCCGGAAGTACGGCCCGGAAATTCTCATGAGTTTCACCTGGCTGTATATCAATGGACTCCTGAGGGAATGCCGCCAGGTGGACGCCTCGCTGCCAAAGCTGTCCCGGTATTTTTAGTCGGATGCACTGCGTTTATTGCCATAAAGCCAGCATCGTCCTGCGCCCCACCTGAAGCGGGGTGGAAATCGGCTGCCCGGGTTGCGGCCGCGTCTATTCGGCGGCGGAGATCAAGGAACTGGTCAGACGATTGCGGCCGGCCGGGAAGGGCAGACCGGAGCCGGCCGGCCCGAGTAAATAAAGGGGTTGCATGAGCAGCCGACTGAAAGATTTGAGCCGTTTGAGCCGGCCGAACCAGGCCCGTTCAGGTCAGGTCAAGGTCAGCTATGGGGTCCATAACCTGGAGGCGGCCATCGCCGGAAAATCCGTCAGCGAGGTGCGCCAGGCCTTGAAAGAGCCATTGAACATCGACCCCCGGGCCCTGGCCCTGGTGAACGGCCGGGACGTGGCGGCTTCGTATATCCTGAAGCAGGATGACCAACTGGAGTTTGTGCGCCTGGCGGGAGAAAAGGGCCGGGACGCCGATTAACCCTCCGCGCCGGAGTAGTGTCCTAATTTGCCTGGGCACGTCACTCCTCTAATTTTTGCCAAACTTCGCATTGATTCTTGACAAATATATGATTATGGTATCAGATGTGATACCATGGATTCAAAAAAGCTAAACACGCTGAAGCGCCGCCATGTTGCCCTCAGGAAAGGAGCTGATATTACAAGGCGAGCTTTGGTCAGTTTAGCTAAATCTCTCGGTAGGAAGACTTCCCCTCGGGGAAAGGAACCCACATATGTAAGTGAATTTTTCGCCCTAAGACCGCTTGCTATACCTTCACACCGAATCATAAAGGAATATACGGCAAAAAGTATTCTGGACCAATTGGAGGAAGACATCTTCCAATGGGAAGAATATCTTAGGAAGGAATTAAAGGCTAAGAAAAGCAAGGATAAGGAGCCAAATTCATGAAAGCAACGGCTACTGAATATCTAAAAAAGCCGTATTCTCGCACTCTCATCCCTGTCGGCGATGGAACATTTTTTGCGGAGATACTGGAATTTCCAGGGTGTTTTGCAGAGGGGCAAAGCCCCGAGGAAGCTTATAAAAATCTTGAGGCCGTTGCTGAATCATGGATTGAGGCCGCCCAAGATCGGGGGCAGGAAATCCCTGAACCCTTTGCAACCCACGATTTTTCGGGTCGCGTTGCTCTCCGCATCCCAAGGAGTATTCATAAGCAAGCAGCAAAGTTCGCTGAAATTGATAACACTAGCCTCAATCAGTTTTTTTTGACTGCTGTCGCAACAAGAGTAGGCGCTGAGGAGTTCTTTGAGCGCCTATATAATAGGTTGGAAGCCAAATTCATGACAATTTCAACAGCGATATCTTCTCATACTATCAACTTTCATGGTCCTTTTAAATTGACAGCTGTGAAGATGATAGCAACCCAAGTTTTCCCTTCAGCCTTATCAGATCAACAATTTATTTTGGCAACCGATGGGCTGCTAACGACAGCTACAAGTAGCCAAATTATTGAGGAGGAAGCTTAAAATGGGTGAACCACAAATAATAACTTTTTCATACAAAGAACTTGCGACAGTGCTAATTAAGCATCAGGGGATTCATGAAGGATTATGGAGTGTAACTGTGCAACTTGGTTTGCAAGGTGCGAATGTCAAAGTTGGTCCTTCTGAAGAGGAGATGGTTCCAGCAGCAATTATTCCATTGATGAGAATTGGATTACAGAAACAAAACAAGCCCAACCCATTAACGGTTGATGCCGCAGAAGTCAACCCAATCAAACCTTAATCTTCCAATGAAGTGAACAACTTGTTAAAGAAGGGCTCAGTTATTGGATGAGTCCTTTTTTTCGTTCTGCGATCCTTAAAGATGGAAGCCCTGACAGCCTTCTCCGATGAATCTATGGGTGGGATATGGAGCACGGCATAATACCGGCGCTTAGTGTTTTCCCATTAGGGATGATGACCAAGCGTAGCATTTAGTGGCCTGAGGGTGGCCCTTGATCTGGAAAATTGCTTGTGCAAGAGATAAATTAGGGCACTACTCGCGCCGGGGCGCCTTTGACAGGACCGGAAAAAAAAGATATACATATAAGTTACGCAGGGCATAGAGCTGACGCAGTTTCTGGTTATCGCCTGCGATCCACCACAACGGAGATTATCTATGGCCCGGGTTACCATTGAAGACTGCCTGGAACAAGTGCCGACCCGCTTCGGGCTGATCCACCTGGCGGCCAAGCGGGTGCGCCAGATCTACCGCGGGGCGCCGGTTCTGGTCAGAGGGGACAACAAAGAGATCGTCATGGCCCTGCGGGAGATCGCCGCAGCTAAGATCGTGCCCACCACCCCCCTGAAAGCCCTGCCGGAACCCGAAGAAGAATAACCCTTACCCCATCGCGTGCGGACCTGCTGCGGCCTCACTCAAGGAGTGGGGGGCGGAGGTTCGCCCTGGTTGCTTATCCCGGCAGGACACCGGCGCCGGCGCCGGTCCAGCACAGTACCAGTTCCTCTTGTTCCGGCGCGGCATCCGGCCCCCAGATCTCCAGGTCCCAATGCCACACCGCGGGGAGGGGCCAGCCGGCGACGATATCCGCCTCCACAAATTCCTGAAGTTTTCCCAAGGCGTCTTGCGGTTCCTGGCGCTGGGCCACCGCGCTGAGCAGGGCCTCCAGGAGAGCCACAAACTGCTGCTGCCACGGCGGCTTGGCGCCGTCGCCGCAGACCGTCCGCCATTCGGCGCTATTCCGGCAGCCGGGCAAGGATAGGCGAAACGGCTCCAGGGCGGTCCAGTCCGGCCAGCCTTTCAAGGTGAGAAAGATGGCCCGGGAGGTGCGGCCCAAGAGCACGGGGACCGACTGAGTTTGTAGGAAGGGGGCCAGGGCCCGGCGCCAGAGGCGATAGCGCATCAGGGCCAGTTCGGGGTCCACGGTTTCCGGGACCCCGGGGGCGGGCTCGAAGGCCTCCTGATCCCTCCAGGGTTCCGGCTTGAAGATGTCTTGCAGCCAGTCTTGTCCCTTATCCACCAGGAGGAGTTGGGCGTCCTGATCGGCCTGCATTTTTTCCAGCTGCCAGGCCAGGGACCAGGCATTGGAGGAAGGTGGCTGCGCCTCCGGGGCCCCGGGCTGCCCATAGCCGCGGATGGCCTGGAGCATATTCTCGCCGGCGTCCTCCTGGTCCCGGCGGTAATCGGCAAAGGCCCGCCACTGGCGCAAATCCCCGGGCTGATAATGCTCCAGCTCCCGGGGATGGACCTCGGCTTCCGGGGGTAACGGCATCCCCTGGTAGGGCAGTTGTTCAGGCCACCCCGGGATTACCCCCACCTTCAAGTCAGGCAGATACAGCGGCAAGGTCCAAAACTCCTCCCGCCACGGCAGGATTACCGGAAAAGCGACGATGTGCCAGGGCGATTCCATAAGCCCTCCACTGGCTTTTTTATACTGACTTGCAGTCAAAGGGTGGCACAGGCTAAAGCCTGCGGCTACAATAATAGCTCTTTGGACGCAACTCGATATTAGGGCACGGCCCGCCGTGCCCCTAGGGTGGCAAAGTAATTTATTTTCTGCTCCGGGTAATAATGCCCGGCGAAGTCTTCCTATTCATATCTCAGGAGTCTCCCAGATTCAAGGGCAAGACGGGGCGCGGCGATGATTATAGCAATTGCAAAAAGTTTTTTCCGTTATGACACATGCTCCAAGAACCTAAATCCCCCCTACCCCCCCTTTTCCAAAGGGGGGAACTTAGCGGAATTCCTTTTAAAGTCCCCCTTTGAAAAAGAGGGATTTAGGGGGATTTAAAAACCATCACTGAGAAGGAATTTTTGGCAAACGCTATAATCGGAGCAGGAAAGGGATTCCCGCCACCCCCACCCACTAAACATGATACGGGTGGCCGGTTTTGATGGTCATGGCCCGATAGAGCTGCTCCAGGAGGACGAGGCGGGAGAGTTCATGGGTCAGGGTGAGGGGGGAGAGAGACAGGCGCTCGGGGGCGGCGGCCAGGGTCGGCTCGTCCAAGCCCCAGTGGCCGCCGATGAGGAAGGCGAGGGGGCGGGAGGCCTCTTCCTGTTGGGTGAGCCAGGCGGCGAAGGCTTCCGAGGAAAATTGACGGCCCTGGGGGGTGAGGGCCACCGCCCAGGCCCGGGGCGGGATCTGGGCCCGGAGACGCTCGCCTTCTTTGAGCTTGAGGATTTCGGCGGACAGGCCGGAGCCCTCTGTTTCGGCCCGGACGCTCTTCAGGGAGAGGTCCAGGTAGGGTTGCAGGCGCTTGACGTAGAAGGCCAGGCCCTCCTGGATGAAGGCTTGCCGGGTTTTGCCCACCATGAGGACGGTGACGTGGAGCATGGAGCTAAGACAGGGCCGGGATCAGGGGGCCGGTTCGCCGAGCAAGAGGAAGCGGCTTTTGCCCGAGGCGATGCGGGCGCCGTCGGCCAGGCGGGTGATTTCCCCTTCGGCCAGGCGGCGACTACCGTTTTTGGTGTGAAGCACCCCCCGGACCAGGATTGGTTCATCGGGTTTGAGGGGGGCATGAAAGCGCACGTCCAGGCCCAGGGTGAGGCCGGGGCCGGCAAAATGCCACACGGCGTGGGCCATCATCTCATCCAAGAGGGTGGACAGGATGCCGCCGTGGATGACGTCGGCCCAGCCCTGGTATTCCTTGGGCAGGGAAAGTTCGGTCTCCGCCGCCATTTCAGCCTCCAGGTAACGGACCGCGATCTTCAGCCCCCGGGGGTTGTCTTGGCCGCAGACGAAGCAGTAGTTGTCGGAGATGGGAGTAGTCATTTTGGGTAACGCCAGGCTTACTTGATGAGCGTTCTCCAGCAGGGGCTTGGGAACGAGTTTTGAGGGCACAGCACGCTAGGCCCCTGCATTCAAAAAACAATCAGAAGAACTTTTTGGCAATCGCTATAAACGAGAATTGCTTGCACCCATACATAGCACAGGCGAGACGCCTGTGCCACTGGTCTTCCTTTTTCCGGAGAGTTTGAGGGGAGTTTTTCGTAAGGGCTTCCCCCAGCCCTCTCCTCATAATACTTCTTATACCAAGGTGCAGTCAAAGGACAATTAATGGCAAGATGCAATAATAAAACCCAGGATTGTAGGGGCGCACCCGCCTGTGCGCCCTCAACCAAGGGCGGACACATGGGTCCGCCCCTACAAAAAATTGCCGTTTGTTTGCGATTTTGTATTACTTCCTTTGCTTCGGGGTTAAGTCCAGCAGGGCGGCGATTTGGCCGGCCAGGTCCGGGACCAGGTCTTCCGGTTTGCTGCTTTTGGGGGTGAGCAATTGGGGCCGATTTTGGTACTCCGGCTTCGGCGTCACCTCGAATTCCGGGGGGAAGGAGTTTTCGAAGTACATCTGTTGGAAGCCGATGAATTTCAGGTGGTGGGCGGTGGCGTCCAGGACCGCGGCTTCGTCCTTCCCTAACAAACCTTCCTGCAAGGCCACCCGGAAGCCCGCCAGGGATTCGCCCCCCTGGGTGCAGGCGATATGGCCGTGGCGGTTGGCCAGGAGCATGGAGTCCATGATCTCCTGTTCGCTGACGTGGACCACGGCGACGCTGCCTTCGCCGGCCCGGCGATGGTAATGCTCCACCAGGCGGATGACCCGGGGCATGGACACGGGGTTGCCGATCATGGCGGCCTGGGCCACGCTGGGCTGCACGGTTACCGGGGTGAAGATGCGTTTGGCTTTATTCGCCTCAAGGTAGTAGCGGAACACCGGATCGGCGTGGCGGGACTGGACCCCGATGACCCGGGGCAGGGTCTCGATGATCTGGAGGTCGTGGAGGCGGAGAAATCCCTGCATGATGGCGGTGATGTTGCCGGCGTTGCCGATGGGCACCACCACGGCTCTTTTCGTAAGGTCGTAATCGAAGCTCTGGGCGATTTCGTAGGCGTAGGACTCCTGGCCCCGGATACGCCAGGAGTTCTTGGAATTCAGCAGGGCGACCTGGTAGTTATCGGCCAGGGCCTCCACCACCTTCATGCAGTCGTCGAAGACGCCGGGGACTTCCAGGACCCGGGCGCCGCTGCCCAGGGGCTGGGCCAGTTGCTGGGGCGTGACCTTGCCGTGGGGCAGGAGCACGGCGGAGGCCACTTTATCCCCCAGGTAGGCGGAATAGAGGGCGGCGGCGGCGGAGGTGTCGCCGGTGGAGGCGCAGATGGCGAGCATCTTGCCGGCGCCGGGCTGATGGACCAGGAAGTTGAGGTAGCTCAGGGCGGCGGCCATGCCCCGGTCTTTGAAGGAGGCGCTGGGGTTCTGGCCGTCGTTCTTGAAAGAAAAAGGGGCCCCGACTTCGCTCTCAAGGTCGGCATTGGCCGCCACCTGGGGGGTGTGGCCTTCCCCCAGGTAGATGATGTCCATGAGAGGGATGACCGGGGCGATGAGTTCGTAATACCGGAAAATACCACTCAGGGCCGGGAGGTTGAGCATCCGGCGGTAATCGAAGAGCCGGCGCCAGAAGGCGCCAGGGCGCTCGGCAAGACGCGCCGCGTTTTTATCCTCCAGGAGGAACAAACCCCGGCAGTGAGGGCAGGTGTAGAGGAGCTCGGTAATATCGAATTCCGCGCCGCACTCCAGGCAGCGGTAGACCATCTCGCCGGTGGGGGAGGGGATGAGGTGGGGGCGGATGTCGTCGGGGAATTGTTCGGGTTTCACTAATCCTCCGGATTAAGACTCAGGCGAGAAGCCTGTGTCACCAGTCTTAATTAATCGAAGCATAAAGTTAATTGTCTAACCATAGGGGTGGTTCGCGAACCGCCCCTACAAGAGCAACCCTTGATTGAATCGATTATTTTCCGGTTCCCAATCTCCCGCTTGGGAACCAGATTGAAAAACTCTTCCTCCGTAAAAGGCCGCCATAAACATTGTGCCCGGAACGTCTTGTAATATTTTTAACCATTCCTTCTTGGTGGGGCGGCCGTTTCTGGCCGCCCAGTTGAAGGCGGGCACGGAGGCCCGCTCCACCAATATTTATGCGCAGGCTAAAGCCTGCGGCTACCTGGTTCAGGTAGTCAGGTGATACTTTTTCAGCTTGTACTGGAGCAGGCTTTTGGTGATGCCCAGGAGTTCGGCGGCCCGGACCTGGACCTGGCCGCTTTTTTCTAGGGCCCGGCGGATCATTTGCTCCTCAATGGCATCCAGGGCCTCGGGCAACGGGGTATGTAACGGGATGAAGCGGTCAACGTCCAGGGTGGACTCGGAGGGGGCGGGGGCCAACTCGCCCGGCAGGTCATGGGGGCTGATGATATTGTTGCTGCACAGGATCACGGCCCGCTCCATGACGTTTTCCAGCTCCCGGACATTTCCGGGCCAGGAGTAGTTGATCAGCACCTTCAAGGCCTCCGGGGTGATGCGGGTCTTGTCCCGGAGGTTTTCCTGGACATACTTTTTGATGAAGTGGGCCGCCAGCAGGGGGATGTCTTCCTGGCGCTGGCGCAGGGGGGGGAGGTGGAGGTGGACCACGTTGAGGCGATAGAACAGGTCCTCCCGGAAGCGCCCGGCTTCCACCTCCTCTTTCAGGTCCCGGTTGGAGGCGGCCACCACCCGGACATCCACTTTGATGGTCCGGGCGCCCCCCACCCGTTCGAATTCCATTTCCTGGAGCACCCGGAGGAGCTTGACCTGAAGCCCCTGGGACATTTCCGCCACTTCGTCCATAAAGAGGGTGCCGCCATCGGCCAGCTCGAACCGACCTTTGCGCATAGCCACCGCGTGGGTGAAGGCGCCCCGCTCATGGCCGAAGAGTTCACTCTCGAGCAGGGTTTCCGTCAAGGCGGCGCAGTTGACGGAGATGCAGGTTTTGGCGGCCCTGGTGCTGCACTGGTGGATGGCCCGGGCGATGAGTTCTTTGCCGGTGCCGCTCTCGCCGGTGATCAGGACCGTGGCCCGGGATTGGGCCACGCGCTTGACCAGGGCCAGGATGTCCTCCATGACCCGGGACTCACCCACGATATTGGGGAAGCCGTATTTTTTCTCCAATTCCTGGTTGAGCAGGCGATTCTTGAGGATGAGGTGGCGGTGCTCCAGGGCCTTGGCGATGGTGATCAGGATCTCTTCGTTTTTGAAAGGCTTGAGGATGTAATCAAAGGCGCCTTTTTTCATGGCCGAGACCGCTTTTTCCACGGTGCCGTAGGCGGTCATGATGATCACCGGGAGTTCCGGATAGAGTTGCTGCAATTTTTCTAAAAGCTCGATGCCGCTCATCTTGGGCATCTTCATGTCGGTGAGCACGAGGTCCAGATCGGAGGCCCCGGCGATCTTCACGGCCTCGAGGGCATTGGGGGCAGTGAGGACTTCATAGCCCGCCTCCCCCAGGAGGGTCTCCATGACGGTGAGATAATTGATTTCGTCATCAACGACTAAGATAGTATCCATGGTTATCCGGACTCACTTTTGACGGCAACAGGTTGTGGGTCGACGTGCACTAATTACTTGGATTGAGAAACCATTTTTGGCATCGTCAGTTCGGGAATCATCAGGGTGACCGTGGTGCCGTTTTCCGGGGTGCTGTTGATCTGCAAGTTCCCCTGATGAACCTCGATGATGCTTTTGACAATGGGCAGGCCCAGGCCGCTGCCTTTTTCCTTGGTGGTAAAAAACGGGTTCAGGATCTTCTTTAAGGTCTCGGGATCGATGCCCTCGCCATCATCCTGGAAACGGATTTCTCCTCCATGACCGCGGGGTCCGGGCAGGGTGGACACGGTGAGGTGGCCGCCGTGGGACATGGCCTGGATGGCGTTCAGGAGGATATTCAAGAAGGCCTGATGCAAGAGATCCTGGTCGACCACCAGGGGCCGGCCGTTCAGTTGATAATTTCGGGTGACGGTGATGCCCAGGCGGTGGATTTCGGGCTGGAGCAATTCCAGGTTTCGGTTGATCAGGGCCTCCAGATCACAGGGGCGCAAGTTGGGGAGGCGGGGCCGGGCAAAATCCAAAAATTCCGTAACTTTTTCATTGAGGCGGTTGGACTCTTCGACGATGATCCGGGCCAGGCGATTGTCGGGTTCATAGCGGGCCAGTCGTTCTTGGAGGAGCTCGGCGGTGGAACTGATGATCCCCAGGGGGTTGCGGACCTCGTGGGCGACCCCGGCGGTCATTTCCCCCAGGGCCGCCAGGCGCTCGGACTGGTGGAGTTGGGCTTCCAGGCTGCGCTGCTCTTCCTGGCGCCGCTCCAGGATAATTCCGGCCTTCTTGACAATTTGCCGCAACACGATAAATAACAGGCCCATGATCACTATCAGGGTGACCAGGATGATTATCCGGAAATTGGCGATTTCGGCCATATCTCCGGAGATATTCTGGGTGATCTCGATTACGCCCACGACCGGACCGGTCTGGGGCAAGAGCTTTTGCTCCAGCCGGAAGGGGATGTAAGCCCTGAGATACTTGTTATGAGCACTCCGGGGCCAGAAGACGCTCCAGAAGGTGCTGTAGCCGGGCAACTCGAAGTAATTTTGTCCGTCCAGGGCCTTTTTTACCCCCAGGACATTGTCACATTTTGCCCCCAGGGGCTGGCTGGCGGTGCTGTAGGAGAAGACGCCCTCCTGATCGTACTGGTTCAGTTGCTCGACGTGGAAGCCATGGATAGTGGTACGGATCACCATGTCCAGGCGCTGGGATTGCTCCGGGTCCGACAGGGTAATGCGGCCGCCCTTTTCGAAGGCGGTGGGCAGGACGAATTGCTGATAGATCTGGTGATTCAAGTTGGAGGCCAGCAGGATCAGATAGTCTTCGTTTTTTTTCAGGGCCATCTGCTGGGCCCGGAGGGTCAGGAGCACCGTCAGGATGACGGTAAACACCAGGATGACCACAAAGCCGGGCAAGGAGAAGAATTTTACCAGGCCGAAGGTGTCCAGGTCTTTCCCCGGGCGCCACCAGGAGGTAGTGAGTTTCAGGGGCTTCATGATGGCTCAGGCAATCCGGTATTTCTCCAAAGCGGGGAGGGCGTCGGTGAATTCCCGCTGGTGGTTTTCGAAGCCCGGCCGGCCCATCAGGCCATAGGTGGTTTGTTTGCCCCCCTCCACTCCCGGCTGGTCGAAGGCATTGACCCCGAAGAGGGAGGCTGCGGCTACGGTCACTACCTCCAGAAGATAGATTAATTGCCCGATGGTAAAGGGATTGATCTCCGGCAGGTTCAAGGTCAGATTGGGCCGACCGGCCTTCATGAGGTTGAAGGCGGTGGCCTGCTGCTCCACCCGGAGCAGTTCATTCAAGGAGTGTCCTGCCAGATAGCTCAGGGCTTCCTGGTCGGGATAAAGGTCGGGGATCTCCAGGTGATTCTTGAACTTACCCACGGTCAGGAAAGTGATCAGCTTGTCGGGAGGCCCTTCCATGTAAAGCTGTAATTGGGAATGCTGATCGGTGGCGCCCAGGGCCCGGACCGGGGTGCTGCCGGCATGCACGGGGTTGCCTTGAAGATCACGCTGCTTTCCCAGGCTTTCGGCCCAGAGTTGGCCGAACCAATCCGCCATCCCGGCCAGGGTGCTGGCATAGGGCATGAACACCAGGATGGGCCGCGCTTTGGCGGTGGCGTAGAGATAAAAGAGGGCAGCCAGACGATAGGCCGGATTGCGGTCCGGGTCGGCGTCGTTAAGGCGCTGATCCATGAAGCGGGCCCCGGCCAGGAGTTCCTCGACGTCAATGCCGGCCAGGAAGGCGGGCAGCAAGCCCACGGCGGAGAGGACCGAGAAGCGCCCCCCCACATTGGGGGGAACGGCCAGGGAAGCGAGGTGTTCTTTGGCGACCAGGCTCCGGAGCGGCCCTTTTTCCGGGTCGGTGGTGAGGACGAGGCGCTCCCGGGCTTTAACCTCCCCCACCCGGCCCTTTAACAGCTGGTAAATCCAGAGGAACTGGGCCAGGGTTTCGGCGGTATTGCCGGATTTGCTGATGACGTTGAAGCCGGTGCGGCGCATATCCAGGCCGTCCAGCATGCCGTACAAGTAGTCAGGATCAATGTTGTCGGCCACCCAGACCCCGACCTTATGTTGGCGGCGGGCCATGGGGAGCTTGTTGTGTTGAGGGTGGCACAAGGCCTGATGCAGGGCCCGGGCTCCCAGGGCGGAGCCGCCGATGCCCAGGACCACCACATCCCAGCACCATTCCAGCAGGGGTTTGGCAATCCGGCGGACCTCTTTGACGACCTGGTCCTGGTAGGGCAACTCCATGAAACCCAGCTGACCGCTCTTTTTTTGAACGGCCAGGTCTTGATGGAAGGCCCGCAGCCGGGGAGCCAAGGAGTCCAGGTCCGTTTCTTTCAGACCGGGCTCTCCCAGGAACTCTGCCATGGCATAATTGTGGTCAAGGCTCAGTATCATGCTCTGGACCCACTTGGGGTCTTCGTAGCGCTTCATGGACATCTCGCTTTCTGGGGTGCGGCCGGTTCACAGCCGGGACCGAAAAATATCTTGGTTTAAAAACTTTAGCCCAGAGTGCCGGGAGATTCAAGGGGAATCGGCGCCAGAGGTGATGGCCGAATCTCCGCTTGACATCATATAAGCTCTGCCCTTAAGGTGCTTTTATTATAACAAAAAGGATGCCAGATGGGTGCGCCCCTTTACAACCTGTAAAAATTATTGACAGAAACCGAGGTGAACCGCGTTTCCGGCTTGGCTAGGTAAGCAGAATCATGGTAAAATTTCAATGAGTTGTCCATTGTGAGGGGGCCGGGCCGGCTTGGAACGAGCATTGCTTAGTAAATCTGTGCGGTGGTATGTGCGGATGAACTGGAATTGATGAAGCCGGGAAAATCGCCGGGACGAACCGGCGGCCCTGGGCTAACTCCTTGACGTGAAGGTGCGCTGATGGAAGCCAAACTATACCGGAAATTATGGTGGGACATCATCCTGGCCACCCTCAGTTTTTCCGTATTCCCTCTGTTTATCCTGGGAGGGGTGATTTATCACCAGTTCAGTGTCTCCTATACCGCCAAGATCATGGACGACATGAAAACGCTGGCGGAAAATCGAGCCAGTTCCATTGACTTGTTCCTGGAGGAACGGATTTCGCAGCTCACCGGTCTAGCGCACACTCATTCCCTGGACCAATTGCAGAACGAGGATTATTTAAGCAAGGTGTTCAACATTATCCAGACCCGCTCCAAGTCATTTATGGATGTGGGAATCATCGACGAGGACGGCAACCACCTGGCCTATGTGGGACCATACTATACTCTTCTCAAGAAGGTAAATTACAAGGATGAGACATGGTTTCATGAGGTCATGGCCACCGGGGTGTACGTCAGCGATGTATTTCTGGGATTCAGGAAAGTCCCGCATTTCATCATTGCGGTACTGGTGCGGGAAAAGAACCGGAGTTGGATCCTCAGGGCCACCATTGATGCGCACATCATCGACAATATCGTGCGGGCCGCCTGGATCGGCAAAAGAGGCGACGCCTTTATGATCAACCGGGAGAATATCTTGCAGACCACGCCCCGGTTCAGCGGCGGCGTTATGGAAGCGCCCGCCGCGCCCAATTTTTCCGCAGCCACCAAAAGCATGGTGGAGGAAATAGACTTTAAAGGGGAAAATTTGCTCTATGCCACCAGCATCGTCAAACTGAAAAAGTGGGTTCTGGTCATCCGGGAGGAGCCCACGGAACAATTGACGCCGCTGTTGCGAGCGAGGTTTCTCGCAATCTTGATAGCTTTGGGTGGGTTGTTGCTCATCATCATCGGGGCGGTGATTACCACCCGGTCGATGATGAAGGAACTCATGCAGATGGACCGGAAGAAGGCGGCCAGCGATGAAGTGGCGATGCAATCCAGCAAGATGGCGGCTCTGGGCAAAATGGCGGCGGGCATCGCCCATGAAATCAACAACCCGCTGGCGGTGATCGGGGAGAAGGCGGGCTGGATGAAGGACCTGCTGGGCATGGAGGAACTGGCCAAGAGTGAAAATTTCCAGGAACTGTCTGATGCGGTGAACAAGATCGAGTACCACGTGGTGCGGGCCAAGACGGTGACCCACCGCCTGTTGGGGTTTGCCCGGCGGATGGAGCCGATGGAGGAGCGGGTCAATATTAACGAGATCCTGGATGAGAGCATCGACTTTTTGGAGAATGATGCTCGCTACCGCAGCATCGATATCCAGACGAATTACGCTCCGGGTCTGCCGTTGACCACCACGGACCAGGCCCAGTTGCAGCAGGTGTTCCTAAACATCGTTAACAATGCCATCGACGCCATCGGCAAAGATGGGGAGATCACCATCAACACCAGGGCCATAACGAAAAATAACGAAATTTGCGTTGAGATCAGCGATAATGGGCCGGGGATTCCCAAAGACGTGTTACAAAAAATCTTCGACCCCTTCTTCACCACCAAGGAGGTGGGCAAGGGCACCGGCTTAGGTTTATCCATCTCTTATAGCATTATCGAGAAATTAGGCGGCCGGATTATGGTGGCCAGCGAGGAAGGCCACGGCACCATTTTTACCATTTATTTACCGGTGAGATGACTTGAGGAGGCGACGGCATGGAGCAGTTTAAGATTCTGATTGTGGATGATGAGCAGGACTTCCTGGAAACCATTCTCAAGCGGCTGAAGGCCAGGAAAATTGAGGTCACCGGGGTGGGCACCGGCTATAAGGCCCTGGAATTTGTGGATGACCATGACGTGGATGTCATCATCCTGGATGTCAAGATGCCGGGGATGGACGGCATCGAAACGTTGCGGGAGATCAAGAAAAAGAAACCACTGGTGGAAGTCATCATGCTCACCGGCCACGCCTCGGTGGAATCGGGCATTCAGGGCATGCAACTGGGGGCCTTTGATTATGTCATGAAACCCGTGGCCCTGGACGAGTTGCTGGAGAAGGTGCGCCAGGCGTATGAAAGAAAGGTGATCCGCGAAGGGAAACCTTGAGGGTGGGCAACCAGGAAAGGTGCCGAAGGCAAGCTTAACGGATTTTCGCCGGTATGCGGTTGACTGGGGGCCCGGGGGAAGTCCCCCGGGCGTTACTCCGGTTTTTTTGTAAGCTCGTGTAAAACCGGTTTTGCCTGTCATGCTGAACGCGGTGAAAGACCGCATCTATTTGAATTTAGGCTATATTCTTCGCCTGGCTCAGGACGGCCATGCTCTATCAATCCAGGTTTTGAAACGGCTTGTAGGCTTGCGGTGGTGGACGCCGGAGGTGGATAAGGGGGATGGAGGCGCGGGAGAAAAAAGATTGGCTGCTGGATGAACGGCTGCTCCAGTCGCAAAAATTAGCCGCCATCGGTGAACTTTCGGCCAATATTGCCCATGAAATCAACAATCCCCTGGCCATCATCCGCCAGGAGGCCGAATGGATGCAGCACCTGTTGAAGCAACTGGCCGGGAGAGACGGCACGGAAATTGGGGAACTTCAGGAGTCGGTGCAGCAGATCGTGGAACAGGTGGACCGCTGCACGGAAATTACCCGGAATTTACTGGATTTTGCCCGGAAACGGGAGCCGGTGATTCAGGCCGTGGAGGTCAACCGGCTCATTGAAACCATGACCCGGCTGGTGGAGAGGGAAGCCAAGCATAACCGGATCAGCATCGTCCGGCAGTATGATCAGGAATTGCCGGTGATTTACAGTGACGCGCCGCAATTGCGGCAGGTGATCCTCAATTTTCTCACCAACGCCACGCATGCCATCGGCCAAGACGGGGTCATCACCATCTCCACCCGCCTTGCCGACGGGGACTCGGTGGACATCGTCATCAGGGATACGGGCTGCGGCGTTCCGGAGGAGAATCTGGCGAAGATCTTCGACCCGTTTTTCACTACCAAACCCCCGGGCAAGGGCACGGGACTGGGACTGTCCATCTGCCACGGGATCATTCAACGGCTGGGCGGGCGCATTGGGGTGGAAAGTCACGTGGGACAGGGCACGGCGTTTACCATCACGTTGCCACGGGTTGCCGCACAGCCGGAACGGGGAGCGGTTGGTCTATGAATAAGCCGAATAAGCCGCGAATATTGCTGGTGGATGATGAAGAGCGTTTCCGGACCAACCTCCAGAAGATGTTAGGGGCCCAGGGGTTGATGGTGAGCGCCAAGGGCAGCGGTGAAGAGGCCCTGGAGGAACTCAAGTGGCGACCCTACGACGTGATGGTCCTGGATATCCGCATGCCGGGGATGAATGGGCTCGCCACCCTGGCGGAGATCAAGAAAATCAACCCGGAGGTGGAGGTGATCATTTTAAGCGGCCACGCCTCCATGGATGCCGCCATGGAGATCAACAAACTGGGGGGCTATGATTACCTGATGAAGCCATGCCCCCTGGAGGAATTGCTGCTCAAGATCGAGGCGGCGTATGAAAAGAAGGTGGAGCGGGAAACCAGGACAAAAAAAAGCCAGCCCCCGGAAGGAACATCATAACCCCTGCAAACACGGCCGAATAGATTTTCTTCCGGAATTCTGGATTTCTTCAACCCCTAATTTTTGAATCTCTCCCCTACAAGCGCTCTTGTCGTTATCCAGATCAGATCCGCACCTCTTTTATATTTCTTAGAAGTTCAGAGTTTGGCAAGGTATAGTCTAGTTACATGTGTACCTTCATTCTATCCGCTTAAAGAAACTTGGTTCCTTTAAAAAATTGGCTTGCCTGTTTTTATCCTTAAAATTAAAGTAACTACAGAATATGAACCCACGCAAAAAGGGCAAGCTATGAGACCTATGGTATCACAAACGGGCGTATTATCCGCCAATGAAGGGAGATTCTTGGTTTTGGTAGCCGTAATTACGGCTTGGGCCATACTGACTCCCTTTAGCTCGGTGCAAGAAGCCCGCGGGCAAAGCGGGCCAGAAGTTTCATCAGTCAAGAAGAAATTGACGGTAGGAACCAGAGAAGCACCTCCTTTTTCTATGAAAGATAACGATGGAGGATGGACTGGGATTAGCATTGATCTCTGGCGTCAAATCGCCACGGAATTGAATTTAACCTATGAGTTTCGGGAACTAGACCAACATAACTTGCTTGAAGGGCTCACGAATGGATCTTTAGACGTCGTGGTTGCAGATTTAACAATTACTCCTGAGCGCCTTGAAATGTTTGATTTTACCTATCCTTTTTATACCGCCGGGTTAGGCATCGCCGTTCCTTTTAAAGAAAAAAATGTTTTGATTTCTATAATTAAGCAGTTATTTTCCAGTACTGTTTGGGGAATATTAATCATAATCTCCTCTGTCTTGCTGATAGTAGGCATAGTGGTGTGGTTGTTTGAAAGGAAACTAAACCCTGAGCATTTCGGGGGCAATACTATCCAAGGGATTGGATCAGGGTTTTGGTTTTCAGCAGTTACAATGACTACAGTTGGATATGGGGATAAACTTCCAAAAACTATCGGAGGTCGGATAGTTTCTTTAATCTGGATGTTTACTGCCGTTATTCTTGTGTCATTTTTTACTGCAACGATAACGTCCATGCTTACTGTGAAACAACTTGAGACTTCGGTGCGTGGCCTAGAGGATTTGAAAAAGGCTCTCGTGGGCACGATGCCGTATACAACCAGTGAATCCTTCCTTATAAACAGTTTAATTTCATTTAAGACCTATAAATCGGTTGAAGAGGGATTGAAGTCATTGATTAATGGAGAAATCAAGGCTTTTGTCTATGATGCACCGGAACTACGTTACAGGATCAAACAACGATTCCAAGGAAAATTAGAAGTACTTCCCCATACATATTCTCAAGAAAATTATGGCATCGCGCTGGTGGATAATAGCCCACTGCGGAAAAGCATGAATCTAGTCTTATTGCAAAGGATCCGTCATCAAGAGTGGCAGGAAACTCTTTATCATTACCTGGGGAGATAGGCGGTTTTCAGAAACTAGACAATGGCTATGCTATCCGCTCTGAATAGATACTTACCAATTTGCTGAAAATTTAACCTATCTGGATCATACCTTCACTTTTTAATCTGCATAATTCTTTTCTTTCACCCCGGATATTATAGATTTCTTCTCTCACCGCCATCTGAAATCTTCCTCCCCACGGATGTCGGTGCAAGATGAGGAGATCATATATTCAACTCATTGGGATTTTTGAAAAGTTTCGCTAGTGGCAAGATATGTGGTCGCTGTGGATTTGTTATGTGCAAACTCCGGGGGGGGAAATGCTTTCCACTCAAATTTGTGCTATCTTGCCCCCTACGAGAACAATTGGCTTTGGGAAAAAGATTGTTTGGGGGGATTTTACTCGGCCAAAGAGGTTCCAAAACCTCGTTTGGACCTAAGCGCCTATGTATGGAGCGTAATCTCGGTTAATAACAAAGAACTTTCGCCTTTACCACTTTGACATGCTAAGCAAGCCTATAAGGCAAGAGAAGGCCTTGACTCCCAAATCACTTAAACAAAAGACAAACAATAAAGAAGAATTCATGTTTAATCTAAAGCGTTACGGGATCCGGTGGCATGATTGGGAAAAAGAGACATGATGGAGAGAAATTTTAATCGGTTTTTGGCCTTGACGCTGGCCCTGTTGGTTGGGGCAGGCTGCTCCGGCGTCTTGTATGAATCTAAATCTGAAAATGGCCGGGAGGACCGATTGCTGATTGACCAAGGCGAAAGCTGGAGTACTTATGACGATAGGCCCAGAAAACCCGACAGCAAGGCCAAAAAAGATCAGGATGACAAAAGTATTTTATTGAAAAAGGAGTTGACGTTTTTAACGTGACCATGAAGGTTCAATGATCCGAATGGTCTTGTAAAAGATTAATATCGGATAATGAGAGGCGAATTTTTTGTTTAAAACTGGTAAGTTATTATTGATTCTAAGCTCCTACGTTATCTTGGGGACCTTGGTTTTGCACCCCGCATTAAAAATTGGGTTCTTAGGCGACTTTGCCGGAGATATCTTAAACTGCAAGGAAAATTGGTTTAATTTCGCCGCGTATCAATGGAACTTTTATGTACCGACAATGGCGATATATTATGGTCTCTATAAAACCTTTCATCTATTTCCCCTGCCCTATCATGTTTTTCATCTATCTTTGATCTTCATCAATGCTTGGTTAGTATACATCCTGGCACAAGAGTTAAAGTTTGAGTCCTGGCAATGCTGGATTGCTGGGCTACTGGCGCTTTTAAACTCCGCAGCCTTCGAAACCTATTTCTGGCTCAGTACCATTCCCAAAGTCCTATCCACCAGTTTCGGATTAATGGCGTTGATCTTTCTGAGCCGCTTTCGACAAAGGAGGCCCTTATTTTGGGGATGGGGTTACATAATGATGGTGACCCTTGGATTTACCATGGAATCTACCGGCCTCATCCTGCCTCTGCTGGGCCTTTTATTAGACCTCTATTATAGCCCCTGGAGGGTGTCCGGCAAGGGAAAAGCCTCCATACTTTCAGGCTTGAGACTCCACCTCTGGACATTCGGCATCGCTGGAATTTTTTTACTGATCCGGCATTTTTTAGGAATCAGACCATACGCGGAAAAATATTCCATAATCTGGAAATGTCTAACTTTTGTCAGATCTGCCCTGAGCACCTTTTTTCACGGTTTCGAAAACCATTTCTGGTTTGAGTCCACGGGTATCGCTATTATCTCGATAATTTTGGCTCTGTTATTATCAGTTATTTTGATCTTAGCATTAATAAATAAGCAAGGGCCAGACAGAAGACGCTACATTACACTACTGCTTCTATGGGGCGGGGCCTGCTTGCCCCATACAATCGGAGCCCATTATAATTCTCGCTATCTTTATTTTCCAGCGGTATTCTGCGCCCTAGTTTTGGCGGACGTGTTAGGCTCTTTTAAGTTTCGTTTATGCGGCCGCAATTGCACCTGGCTATTGGTCCTCGTTGTCATCAGCGGCTATTTCTACCAGGATTTCTCCGCGTTCCATCAAACCTTAAATTCCTACCTGGATGCCTCTCGGATCTATGATGCTGGAATACGGAAAATAAAGACCCACATCCCCGAGATGTCCTTTGGTTCACGCCTGATTTTGATTGATTTCCCAGGTTATATTTATCGGCCTCGCCAGTCTTCCCAGGGTTATCAATTTAGATATCGTGTATTAGTTTATCGATGCGCCCTCCCTGATCACTTAATTTTACTTTATCAAAGTCATTATTTTATCGTCACCTTAGTACGATTATCCCCTTCCAATGATGATAACCCTGATCCTTTGGGAACTCCATCCAGCCCCGAAGAAGTGGCCAGGTTGGTGGCCGCACCTAAAACATTTACCTGTCGTTACATGCCTGGCAACCCTGGGGAATTTATTATTGTCCATGATACATTAACACTTGATTCTCCAACCATGAAATGAGGTCTATTGATTCTGCCGCTATAAGCAAAAGTTTTCTTAACACTATTGAGTTATATAATAAGGTGGCAGTCGCACCCAATAGTTTCACCGGTTGCAAAATGAGACGCCAGGAATCAGATTTTTCGAACTTATTTTTTCAGGCCAGGAGGATTTTCCTCCTGTTCCTCACCGTATTGTTATCCAGATATATCCGATAGTCCCCACCGCGAATGAAAGGTCCCACCTTGTAGGGCTGAAAACTTTATCCACATTCAATCCCTTTCCTATTTATTCGCGCTATTATTGGTTTATATCGCTCTGGGTGATTGAGAGTTGGCACAAAGCCTGACAATAAAGCGAGTCTGTAGATATCTGCTATGAATGCGCGATTTAAATCAAGATAAGCGATATCTGATATGGTTATCATAGCTGTAGATAATACCCTGCCTACATGTAAATATTACCCTTAATTGCAGGCTTCATCTCATCTAGATTTGATGGTTATCAGTTCAAGCTTTGATTATTACAAAAGAACCGCAGTTGATGAGACGCAGTTATTCCCTTTACCACTTTTCCCCTGCATTGGTTTTTCGTCTCTCTTAGGCCGAATCCGCCGGCGGAGAATTTTCCGGAGCGCTGGCGGCGGCGGGGGCGGCCATGGCCTCCAT
Organism: uncultured delta proteobacterium; assembly: GCA_963812015.1. GTDB lineage: Bacteria > Desulfobacterota > Desulfobaccia > Desulfobaccales > 0-14-0-80-60-11 > 0-14-0-80-60-11. The sequence goes on from CAWETI010000003.1 coordinate 399,917, forward strand.
TTCTAGGCTGTAGTTGCCCGCCAGGAAATTTTTGGCCACGCCCTCGACGCTGGCCTCGCTGGTCATGAGCATGTCCATCTGGCGGGTAAAGATGAGGAGGCGCCCGAGGAGGTCGAGCTTGGTCTGGATGACCGGGGCCTCGTATTTTTGCAGGCGGGCATCCACCCGGTCGCCCTTGACCTCCACGGAGAAACCCAGGCCCATGAGGACGATGGCGATGGCCCGGACCCGGCGGATGCGGCGGACGTCATCGGCCGCGCCGCCTTTGAAGGAGAAGGTGATGTAGTTCTTGTTGACGGTGGCGCCGCAGTAGGCGTCGAGAACGCTGTAATGATAGCCCACCCGGGAAGAGAAGTTGAGATACTTGTCGGAGATAATGGCGTAACTGCGGTCGCCGAAGCGATCCTCGACATTGGGGGCAGCCAGCATCTGTTCCCGCATCACCGAAAACAGCCCGCCGAGTTGAATGGGGCGGGGTTCCCGGGCCCGGACGTCTTCGTGGAGCATCCCCTGCAAAACAGCCAAGAGGGGAACCGAGGTCACCTGATCCACGGCGACTTTATGAGTGCGAAGGTCGGCCTCCGCCAGACCGCCGCCCAGGTCGATGAGATAGAGGTCCAGAGGGATCGCGGCCTCCAGCTTCATGGCGTACCCCTCTTTGGCTGAGACCAGGTCGCTGATCTTGAACATCTCGGTGTAGGAGAGTTCGTGCACCAGCCTCCCCAGGTCGTGGAGGGACTGGCAAAAGTCCGGGGAGAATTCCGGCGCTTTGGGGTCCACCAGGTGCAAGGGCAGGATGAACTCGGCCACCTGTTTCAGGGTGTCATAGACCGGGGTGTCCTTGAGGTAGGATTCCCGGGCGGGCTGCCGATCCAACAATTCCGGCACCTGCCCTGCATAGATACGGCAGGCGTAGGCGTCCACCGTGACGATCTGCCCCGGGGCAATGGTCTGGGTGGCCACCTTGGTATCCAGGAGGGTGGGAAGGGAAAATTCCCGGCTGAGGGAGGCCATGTGGCCGGAGATGCTGCCGGAATCGGTGACGATGGCCTGGGCCTTGGGCATCACCATGACAAATTTGGGGGAAGAATGCTGGGCTACCAAAACCCCGCCGTCGGGGAAATCCAGCAGGTCCTGGTCCCGGTGGATCAGAACGGCCGGGCCGCAGCCCACCCCGGGGAAAGCGGCGGCGCCGCCCTCCACCAGCACGGGATAGCCGGCCACCGCCGGAATGTTGCGCAGGTCCTCACCGCTGGGGGCCTGGAGGCGCAGGGGCCGGCTCTGGAGGACCAGGATACGGCCATGTTGGTCCAGGGCCCATTCCACATCCTGGGGACAGTGGTAGTGCTCTTCCAGCTTGACCCCATAGGCCGCCAGGACCTTGACCTGCTCCGGGGTCAAGCAGGGTTGATCCTGCATGGCCTGGGGCACCGGAATTTCCTGGAGGCCGGCGTCGGGATTGGCCACCAGCTGGACGGATTTGTGGGACACCTTCAGGTCCAGGATGGGGAAGGCTTCGGTCTTGGCGATGCGATAGGTATCCGGGGTAATGACCCCGTCCACCGCATAAGGCCCCAAGCCCCAGACGGCGCTGATGAGCAGGTTGTCATCCCGGATATTGAAGGGGTGGTGGGAATACATGACGCCGCTGGCCACGGCGTCCACCATCTGGAGGCAAACGACGCTCATGGCGATATCTTCGTCCCGGATGCCCTTGTTGAGGCGATAGGAGATGGCCCGGGGGGTATAGAGACTGGCCAGGATTTTTTGGTAAGCCGGGAGGAGTTGATCTCCCGGCACATTCAGGATGGTGAGATATTGGCCGGCGAAGGACAGCTCGCTATCTTCGCCGATGGCGCTGGAGCGCATGGACACGCGCACCGGCGACTTATCCGCGTCCCGGGACAGGGTTGCCTGCATCTGGGCATAGGCGGCGAGAATGGCCTCAGCCAGGGCCGGGGGGACCTGGGCCGCGGTGATCAGGGCCTGGATGTCGTCGCTCACCTGCTGGACGGTCTGGGGGTGGGCGGGATCGATCTCCATTTTGCGCTTGTTGATTTCGTCCACCAGGTCGTTGTGGGCCAGAAAGTCGGCATAGGCCCGGGTGGTGATGGCAAAGCCGGCGGGGATGGGCAGACCGATTTTCAAGGCCTCACCCAGGTGGGCATTCTTGCCCCCCACCCAATCCACCATGTCCTGGTTCACGCCGGACAGGGGCAGGACCGGGTCGGTGAGGGGCAGTTCCTTGGTTTCTCCCAGACGCTCTTTGATCCTGGCGTTGATCCTATCCAGCACCCCATAGAGGACAGGATACTGGTGGCCGGAGAGGACATCGAGACTCTTGATCATGCGGAAGGCATGGAAGGCGGACCGGGCCGACTGAGATCTGACATAGGACATGCCGAACACGTGGCGACCGGTCAGTTTCTCCTCCAGGTCAGTAATGATATTCAGGAGTTGGCTGTTGGAGTCCAGCAGGTCCTTGAAGCAGGCATAACGGAAGCGGAAGGCCGCGGCCAGGTCATCCCGGGTGGGGGTGCCCCGGCGGCCTTTGAACCTACGATAAATATCCCGAAAGAGGTTGAGGGTGTCCATCGCCACTCACGTAAGCCTTGATCTATCAAGAATCATACCAGAAAAAAGCTTGCCGCGGTCAGCTTTCAGCGATCAGCCAAGACCTCGGCCCGGCGACGGGTAGGGCGCGCCCGGCGCACCATTACTCCTGAGAGACGATTACCTCTCCCTGTCATCTAGCTCGGCGAGGTAGCGAGAAGCGGCAGCGCCGGAGCGGTTTTTCCTGATACCCCCTTTACACTCTGTAAAAATTGCTGACAGAGCCTGGTTGTCGATGGGGACCGGAATATCGGGTTAATGTCTGATAATGAAGATTTATTAGCTGGTTACCCTGTCCGGGGTTATGGACCCTGCCTGGCACGGGCATTGCTTAAGGAGTAGATGCATGAGTGGCGCGGGATAACTGAAGCATGTGCAATTGTATCAAGGCGGGGAATATTTTTTTTGTTCAGGCTTACCTGCGAGGGGAGCAAAACCCGGAATCACGAGACTTCAGCATAGCTCACCGACCAAGCGCCGCACGCGTCAATTCTCTTTAACCGAGAAGCACCTTAAGTCAATCCGAGGAGGTCTTGTATGAAAGTACTGGTGGCTACAGACGGCTCGGAGCATTCCATGAAAGCCGTGCAACGAGCATTGGAACTGGCGGAAAAACAGGACGCCCAGGTAACCCTCATGTCGGTGGCCTATTACGGGGCGGATTATCTGGAGGGCATGCCGCCGAACATTCAGGACAAGCTGGAAGACGAGGCCAGGGGCGCGTTGAAAAAGGCCAAGGCCCTGTTTGACGCCAAAAACCTGCCGGTGGAGACGGTGCTGGTGGCGGGACTGGTGCCGGCCAACTTAATTATTCAAAAGGCTCAAGACGGCAAGTTTGACCGCATCGTCATCGGCAGCACCGGCCGGAATGCCCTGGAGAAGATATTCATGGGCAGCACCGCCGCCAAGGTGGTGGCGCATGCCCCCTGCGAAGTGACGGTGGTCAGGTAACCAAGGATTTCAAGGAGGTCAATCGCAATGCGTACATGGTGGGCAAAACTCACAGGGTTGGCAGTCATGGTCATTTTGTTGCTGCCGGAAATGGCTTTCGCAGCGGGGCCCGCGGCCGCACCCCTGGTTATGGTAGCTGATACCCGGAAATTTACCGGCTGGGAAGCCTGGTGGACCAATCTATACAATGAGAGTCACCTTTATTTCGCTCTTCTGACGGTAGTCCTTATTCCCGTTATCGGCCTGATTTTTGGACTCCTGGCGGACCTGGTCATGCGCACCATCGGCATTGACCTGACGCACCGGGATCTGGCGGAGCATTAAGGCTTCTCGAGAACGACAAGGTAGGAGGAAGATACTATGGATTGGCTATATGTTCTGATGCCCATTGCGGGAATCAAGATATTCTGGCCCGGCCTCATCATTTTAGGGATAGGTGTAGGAATTATCGGCGGTTTCTTCGGCATGGGCGGCGCCTGGATGGTGACCCCGGGATTGAACATCCTGGGCTTCCCCATGGCTTTTGCCATCGGCACCGATATCGCCCACATGGCGGGGAAATCGCTGATCTCCACCATGCGCCACGGTAAATTCGGCAACGTGGATTATAAACTGGGCCTCATCATGCTGGTGGGAACGGTGGTGGGCTTCGAGGTGGGGGCCCAGATGGTCATGTACCTGGAACGCATCGGGTTGGTGGAGTTGTATGTCCGCCTGTTGTACCTGGTGCTGCTGTCCCTCATCGCCTGGATGGTCTTCGCGGACGTGGCCAAGAAAAAACGGAAAGACCGGGAGGCCATCGCTGCGGGCAAAGAAGTGGATAAGCTGTCCACCGGCCTGGATTGGGCCAAGACTTTGCATAAGATCAAGATCCCCCCGATGATTACTTTCAAAGAGGCCCAGATCACTTGCACCGCGTGGCTGCCCATCTTTATCAGCTTCGCCACCGGCTGGCTGGCGGGCATCCTGGGGATCGGCGGCGGTTTGATCCGCATGCCGGCCTTGATTTACTTCATCGGCTGCCCCACCCACGTGGCGGTGGGCACCGACCTCTTCGAGGTGATGATCTCCGGCCTGTACGGCACCGGCACTTATACCTACAAGGGCCGCACCGAACTGGTGGCCGCCGTCATCATGCTGATGGGCGCGGCGGTGGGGGCCCAGATCGGCACCGTGGCCACCAAGTACATCAAGGGTTACGGCATCCGGATCGCCTTCGGCCTGGCCGTCATCGGTTGCGCCCTGTCCATCATCTTGAAGCTGGCCTGGCGGGTATTACCGGCTGGCAAGCCCTACTTTGACGGCGCAGCCACGGTCCTGATCCTGAGCCTGGTGAGCGCCATGTCTCTCTATATCTTTGTGAAGATGGTGCAAGGGGCCAAGGCCGAGGTCGCGGCCAAGAAGGCCAAAGCTCAGATCTCGGTGGCGGGAAGCTGATCCGGGTTTTTCAAGAGGAGATCTCAACATGGGGAAAAAACTTAACTGGCTGACCCTGTTTGCTATCCTGCCGCTGGTTCTGGTATTGGGATGCGGCGAACAAGGCAAGGTGGAACAGGGGAGAGTTATCGGCTTTGACAAAGTCAAAGAGACGGTTACCTTTATTGTGGATACCAAGCACGACACCGCCAATCCCGACTACAGCGGGGCGCCCCTTACCTTTGCGCTCCCCAAGGACCCCAAGGAGCGGGGTGAGGATCCCAAGGTCGGCATGCGGATGAAGCTGGACACCAAGACCCGGGAAATCGTCATTTACGATCCGGCCGCGAAAGATATGAAGAAGATTACTTACACGCTCATCGACCAGAAAGAGAACGTGGCCAAGACCAGTCCCCTGGTGGTCGGCAAAAAGTTCCCGATGGTGGACAAAGAGAAAAACGCCATCACGGTGTATTCCGGACGGCAGAAAGTGCTGGTGACGTTCTCGGTGCCCGAGGAATACATGGCCATGCCGGATAATACCTGGGAGGCGGGAGACGAAGTGCGGATCTACTACAAAGAGCCGGGCAAGGCCGCCAGGTTTATGAACATAACTAAGACGGACATTTTTAAGAAGTAAGATCATCGCCTGTGCTGGTGCATTCAGAGAGTCGCCCTGGGTCCGATAATCACGAAACCCGGGGCGATTCTCTTGTTTTTGTGGTAAAACAAAGACGTTGCGGCCACGGCAGGAGGCTTAGTACAGGATTTCATAAATACGCTAATGTTATATATCGCCCCCCTCACCCCAACCCTCTCCCCCCGAAGCGGGGGGAGAGGGGGTAGGTTAGGTCGCCGGGTTTTTTATGATGGCAGAGCCTCAAATCGGTCCCATTTTTTCTCCTCTCCCCCAATGTGGGAGAGGGTCCGGGTGAGGGGGAAGTAATCTTAACGGAATAAGAAATACGCTACCGTATTGATGAACCACTGTAATTAGTGAAGCAGGGAAGGGATGATAGATTTAGGGCAGATAAATTATTGGCGGGACCTGGCAAGTAAGATCGGGGCCGCCTTTTGCGTGATCGCCTTGCTGGCCCTGGTGGATGGCCTGCTGGTGCATTTTCGGGAACCGGCGAACCTGATCAAGGCGCTGCCGGGAACGGTCACCAAAATCAACGGGGAGCTGACCGATGAGGCTCACCGGGTCCAGGATTTGACCTTTGTGAGCAATTCGGACCAGCTTCAGGTGACTTTTGAGGCGATCCACAAGGGTTATTTCCTGGGAGGGGATATGTGGCGGGGGCAGCTGCTGGTGGGCCCGCAGATCTCGCCGGGGGAATACAGCCTGTCGGTGCTTCCCAGGAGAACTATATCCGCCCGGAAGGCGCCGGCCTTCCGCATCGTGGTTTTCCCCCATGCCCTGAGCCTGCAGAAGAGTTCCACTTCTCAGATCCGGTGGTGGTTCGGGATCTCGGCCTTCGTCGTGCCGTTAGGGTGTCTGCCGGGAATTTTGCTGGCCTTTGGCGCGGTCTATCTGTTGTCCGGGAAAAGAGAGGCGCTGTTGGCGGCAAGCGGCCAGGCGGAAATCTACCGGGTAACCCGGGGGGACGAGGGTTACGAGATCCGCTTTGGCCTGGGCACGGCGCATGGGATGAGCCCCGGAGTCAGGGTGACTATTTCTGATGAAGCGGGCCAGCAGGTGGGGACCGGCACGGTGGAGGTCTCCAACCAGACGGTTTCAGTAGCTCTGGCCACGGCAGACCAGGGGATCAAGGTGGGGGACCTAGTCTCCCGGGCCTGAGTTAAAGGAGTTCAGGTAAGCTCATGTGGAAGCGCCTCAGCCTGCGGGCTCGCATCTTGGTGCTCCTGATGGCGCTCGTGCTCACCACGATCGGCGGCGGGTTGGTGACCCTGTGGCACAATGAGGCCATGGACTCGCTTTTGGCCTCCCTGATCGATAAAAACGTGGCTTCCTTCCATGCGGCGGAAGAGCTGGAGTCCGCCCTTTTGCAACAGAAGGGTTACCTGACCTATTATTTTTTGGACGGCAATCCTGAGTGGCTTAAAGAAATTACCCACTACAACCGCAGCTTCGAAGACTGGCTCGAAAAGGCGCGGAAATCGGCGTATACCGAGGCCATGCGCGAGACTATCGCCCAGATTGACACGCAGTATCATCACTATCTCATCGCCCGGGAACGGGTGATCAACCTCTACCGGGAGGGCAAGAGGGAGACGGGGGCCAAACTGCACTGGGAAGTGCGACAACAGTTTATCGACATCCTGAGCCTCTGCCGGCGGTATAAACTGACCCATGAATTCGCCATCTCCAGGGTGCGGACCGAGAGCCAGGCCCGGGCGCGGTTCATCAATGCCTTCGCCCTGGTGGCGGTGCCGGCGGTGACGCTTTTAGGGGTATTGCTGGCCTATATCCTCATCATACAGATCCTGGGACCGATTCGCCAACTGGCACTGGAGAGCGCGCCGGCCAATCCGGGCGCACCGGTGCCGGATGAAGTGGAGGCCCTGAGCAGCCGGGTGCACAGCCTGATCGAGGATGTGGACCAGGCCCAGATTGAACTGGAGCGCAGCCAGGAACATCTGCTCCAGTCGGGGAAGTGGGCCATGGTGGGGAAGCTGGCGGCGGGGGTGGCCCACAGCATTCGCAATCCCTTGACCTCGGTGAATATGCGGCTCTTTTCCCTGAAACGGTCCCTGGCGATGTCGTCTTCCCAACAAGAAGATTTCGACGTGATTTCCGAAGAGATCCGGCATATCGACACGATTGTGCGCAATTTCCTGGAGTTTTCCCGGCCCCCCAAGCTGAAGATGCAGCGGCTCAGCCCGTCAGCCGTGGTGGACATGGCCCTGGTGTTGCTGCGCTACCGCCTGGAATCTTACGGGGTAGAAGTGAAGCTGAACCGGAAACAACGGCTGCCCGAGATTTGGGCCGACCCGGACCAGTTGAAAGAAGTTTTGCTCAATCTGGTGTTCAATGCCTGCGAAGTCATGGTGAACGGCGGGGTTATCACCATTGAGGAAGAGGCCAAAATGGAGCCGCCCTTGGGACCGGCGGTGGTTATCCGGGTGAGCGACAATGGTCCCGGCATCCCCGAGTCCGTGGGGGATAAGGTCTTTCAACCCTTTTTCAGCACCAAGGAAGAAGGCACCGGGCTGGGCCTGAGTATTGCCACCCGCATTATCCAGGACCACGGCGGCCGGCTGGAACTGGAAACCAAGAAGCATGGGGGGGCGACGTTCATCATCACCCTCCCCCTGGGGAAAGATGAATCATGGGCAACATCCTGATTGTGGACGACGACGCCCAGTTGCGGCAGAGCTTTGAGAAGCTCCTGAGCGCGGAAGGGCATACCGTGAAAACCGCGTCCAGCGGGGAGGCGGCCATTGCTCTGGTCAAGGCCGGAGTCCCGGACCTGGTGATCATGGATGTGCGCATGCCGGGGATGAGCGGCCTGGAAGCCTTTCGGACCATGCACGAGATCGAGCCCAAGCTGCCGGTGATCATCATGACCGCCTTCGGCACCACCGAGACGGCCATTGAGGCCACCAAGATGGGGGCCTTTGAATACGTGCTCAAGCCGTTTGAGATTCCGGATATCCTGGCTTTGATCACCCAGGCCCTGGAGGCGGGTCGGTTCATGCGCTCCCGGGTGGAGGTGGACGTGGCCCCGGATACGGCGGCGGCGGAAGCCATCATCGGCAGAAGCAAACCCATGCAGGAGGTGTATAAGGCCATTGGCCGGGTGGCCCCCACCGACGCCACGGTGCTGGTCCGGGGGGAATCTGGGACCGGCAAGGAACTGGTGGCCCGGGCCATCTATCAGCACAGCCTGAGGGCGGCCAAACCCTTTCTGGTCATCAACTGCGTGGCCATTCCGGAGACCTTGCTGGAATCCGAGCTGTTCGGCTACGAAAAGGGGGCCTTTACCGGGGCCGTCAACCGCCGGGTGGGCAAGTTTGAGCAGGCCCACGGCGGCACCGTGTTCCTGGATGAAATCGGTGACATGCCGTTTAGCATCCAGGCCAAGATCCTGCGCCTGTTGCAGGAGAGGAGCATCGAACGTTTGGGGGGCCGGGAGCCGATCCCGGTGGATGTGCGCATCATCGCGGCCACCAACCGGGACCTGGAGACGGCCCTGGCCCAGGGGCGTTTCCGGGAAGACCTGTATTACCGCCTCAAGGTGGTGACCGTATGGCTGCCGCCGCTCAGGGAGCGGACCCAGGATATCACGCTGCTGGCGGAGTATTTCCTGGCGCGGTTTGCCAAGGAAATGGGCATGGGCAATCCGGGCACGACCGCAGAGGCCAGGCTGTTGCTTCAGAACTATCAGTGGCCCGGTAATGTTCGGGAACTGGCCAACGCCATGCAAAAGGCCATGATCTTCAGCCGGGGGTATCCCATTCACCCGGAGGACCTCTCCCGGGCCATCGGCGGCGAAAGTCTGGGCCGGGAAGTGGCAGACCAGCAGGCGGATGAGATCGTGCGGCAGTGGGTGCGGCAATCCCTGGCGGCGGGGGATGGCAAGGACGTATTTGAGACGTGCATGGACCACTTTGCCAGTCTGCTCATCAGCGAGGCCCTGGACCTGACGGGGGGAAATCGCAGCCGGGCGGCCAAACTCCTGGGCATTTCCCGGCCGACGCTGTTGTCCAAGATTGATAAATACCGGCTCAAGGTGGAAACTTCCATAAAACTGGAGGGGCACTGAGTATCAGGAAGCAGTGGGCAACCAGCTATCTGTCTGCAGCAAAAACCTCCCTAACCACCTTATTAAAAAAGCAGCCGGCCCTTCGCAAGCGACCTTCTTTACTAAGCTATTTCAAAACCGGTTGATTGTGTCACCCTGAGCGCGTGCGAAGGGTTTAGGTTATTGGAAAGACAAGATTCTTCGCTTCGCTCAGAATGACAAACTGGCGTAAAAAGAGGTTTTGCAATAGGTTATAGAGCCCTCGGGCCAGATGCCGAGGAAGGTCCCGGAAATCTTTTCCCCTGGCGCTTTTACAAACTGTAAAAAATAACGACAGCCCTTTACGGCCAGTCATCAGGCCCATTCTTGCCGCTGCTCTGTAATCAATGTTATATCAATAGGTTATCAAGCTACGGTTTTTTCCCGTCCTTGGCACGGCGGTTGCTCAACTTTTAGGTGAGGGGTGACCTGCGTGGCCAATGCCTGCAAGATTTTACTAGCGGACCGCAACCGGAATGTGCGGGATCTCCTGCGGCGGGAGTTGAGCGCGGAGGGCTACGTGGTGGAGGTGGCCAGGGATGGCCGGGAGGTCTTGGACCGGCTCAACGGCGACGACCCGCCCCATCTCCTCATCCTGGATCTGGAGATTCCGTACCTGGATGAAACGGAGGTGTGGGCCAGATTGCAGGATCGCCAGCCGGCCCTGCCGGTGGTCATCCACTCTTTTCTGCCCGCGTATCCCACCAACCTGAGCTTGCCGATTGCGGCCACGTTCCTGGAAAAGAAAGGGGATACGGATCTGTTGAAGGCGGTGGTGGCGGAGATGATCGGGAAGCATTACCCCAAAGGAATCCCGGCCCGGGAGAAAACCGGGTAAGGCTCGAGGAAAAAAGGGCTTTGACAGGGAGGCGGGTGGAGGGGTAAGGTTGAGGTAAACCGGGAGGCACGGGTCGGCGGTGAGACCCCACCGGATGCACCCCTGAAAGTGGCCCAAAAAACCGGTTTTAGTAAGAGGATCATTCTCAGACGGACCTTATGGCCAACCTGTTCCAGAGACTGAGAAGTCTGTTTTCCCGGGGTGAGCCCGAACCGGCGCTCTCCATGGAGGAACTGCGGGCGGCCTTCAAGGCGCGCTATTACGCCTTCAAGCAACTGCTGGCCGCCAACAACACCGCCTTGCAGTTGATGACCGATATGGAGGCGGCCCTGCGGAGCCAACACGGCTTTGGCATGACCTTTGTCCGGTCCCACGCCACGGCGGTCTGTGTCAATGTCTTCAATATCATCAAGTACTTGAATGAATTGACCGGCAACCGCTACCGGGGCTTGGAGAAGGTCTTTGCCGATATTGAAAGAACGATTGACACCACTTTGAAGCAGAGACAGGCGCCGATGATCCCGGAGCTGGTGCTGCCTCTCAAAGAAGTGCGCCAGGGGATGTCGGAAGGGGTGGGCAGCAAGATGGCCAATCTGGGGGAGATCACCGGCGAGCTGCCGGAGATTGCGGTGCCTCCGGGATTTGCCATCACCGCGGCCGCGTATGAACTGTTCATATCCCACAACCAGCTGATTGATGAGATCAACCGGCGCCTCCAATCCATGGAAGAAGAGGAGATTTCGGACCTCCACCGGAAGAGCTCGGAAATCCAGATGCTGATCATCGGCGCGGACCTGCCGCCAGAGTTGGCGGAAGCCATCTCCCAGGCCTATGGGGACCTGTCCAGGGCCGCCGGAGGGGCCGTGAAGGTGGCCTTGCGCTCCAGCGCCATCGGCGAGGACTCGGCGGACACCTCTTTTGCCGGGCAATATCATTCGGAGCTCAACGTCAGCCAGGAAAACCTGCACGCGGTGTATAAGGAGGTGTTGGCCAGCAAATATGCCCTGACGGCGGTGAGCTACCGCCTGCACAAGGGGCTCAGGGATGAAGATGTGGCCATGTGCGTGGGGTGTATGGCCATGGTGGATTCCGTCTGCGGCGGGGTGATGTATTCCCGGGATCCCACCGACATCCGCAGCGATACCATCCTGATCAACGCGGTCCACGGCCTGGCCAAAGCGGTGGTGGATGGGACGGTCACCCCGGACCTGTTGGTCATCTCCCGGGGAGAGCCTCTATCGATCCGCAAGCGGGAGATCCGGGACAAAGGGCAGAAGGTCGTGTGTCTCCCGGGGGAGGGGGTGCGGCTGCAAGACGATGCGCAGGCAACGGAGGCCGCCCTCACGGATGACCAGGCCCTGGATCTGGCCCGGATTGCCCTGGCGTTGGAGTCTCATTTCGGCGGGCCCCAGGATATCGAGTGGTGCATCGACCGGGAGGGGCGCATCCTAATCCTGCAAAGCCGGCCTTTGCGGCAGATGGCGGCTCCCCGGGGGGAGAGCGTCGAGGCCCTGACGGGGAAGTATCCGATACTGCTCCGGGGCGGCGAGCTGGTGGGCCCAGGGGTGGCGGCGGGACCGGTCTACGTGGTGCAGAACAACCTGGACCTGCTGCAATTCCCGGCGGGGGCGATCCTGGTCACGGCCTTCCCGCACCCCGGCTGGGCTCCCCTGCTGGGCCGGGCCGCGGCGCTGGTCACCGACCGGGGGGGGATTACCGGCCACCTGGCCAACGTGGCCCGAGAATTCGGCCTCCCGGCGCTGTTCAACACCGGGGAGGCTACCGCGAGCCTTGCGCCCGGCCAGATGGTGACGGTGGACGCCGACGGCCTGGCGGTCTACCAGGGCCGGGTGGAGGAACTCCTGGCCCTGGCCGGCCCGAAAGAGGGGCCCGCGGCCAGCACCCCGGTGGGGGAGACGCTGAAAGAGGTCATGACCCTGATCACCCCCTTATACCTCACCGATCCGGAGGCGCGGGAATTCAGCCCCCAGGGGTGCCGCACCCTCCATGATATCACCCGGTTCGCCCACGAGGTTTCGGTCAAGGAGATGTTCGCCTTTGACAAGAAACAGGCCTTTTCCCGGTATTTCATCAAAAAACTGGTGACGCCGGTGGCCCTGGAGTGGTGGGTCCTGAACCTGGAGGACGGGTTCAAAGAAGAGGTGGCGGAACCGCGGGTGGAGCTGAGCAATATTGCTTCCACGCCCATGCTGGCCCTGTGGGAGGGGATCACCGCGGTGCCCTGGGAAGGGCCGCCGCCGGTGGACACCGCGGGTTTCATGTCCATCGTCATGGGGGCGGCCACCGACCCCAACCTGGCCACGGCGGGGGGCACCATGTTCGGCAACACGAACTACTTCATGATCGCCCGGGATTTCTGCAACCTGACCTCCCGCCTGGGCTTTCACTTTTCCACGGTGGAGGCCCTGGTGGGGGACCAGGCCTACGAGAATTACATCCGGTTCGCCTTCAAGGGGGGGGCGGCGGACTACCCGCGGCGGATCATGCGGACTAAATTCGTGGGGGAGATCCTGGAGCGGTATCATTTTAAGGTGGATGTGAAGGAAGACGCCCTGTTCGCCCGCCTGGAAGCGGAAACCAAAGACTACATGCTTTCCCGGCTACGCGTCCTGGGGTACCTCACCATCCACACCCGGCAGATGGACATGATCATGCTCAACGAGGCGGATGTCCAGTATTATAAAGAGAAATTCATCCAGGACCTGGAAAAGCTGGCGGTGGTGGGTAGGTCAGATTAAAATTGGGATAAGCGGGGAACGTCCAATAATTTAAATGCTATAATTGTATCAAGTGCAGCTAGGGTAACCTTATAAAATAGTTATCATTTTTATTAAAGGCGCGAAGATATAGCAGTAACAACCGATAAGGGACAGGCATGGCAAGGATCCAGTGTTTCACCATCTTGTCCTCCTTTCCTTTCTGCGGTCGATTTAGTTAATCGAAATCATCCCGGCTGATCCGGGTCAACACCTAGCTTTGCCCTACTGCGCACATATTGAGGATACCAATGGTTGAGCCATAGGCCTAACCCGATCAAGCCCAAGGACATCGCCTGATAGCCCATCCCTCCTGCCCACCAGCCATAGGTTTTCGCCACACTCATCCCTGTGGCTATGAGAAATACCACCCCCCAGATCACCGCGAGGGTCCGGCAGGTCCGGTAAAAGACCGGGGCTGCCTGCCGCTCAGGGGGCACTGTCTCCCGGGCATATTGCAGGACAAAAGGTTTGCTCATGAAGATGGACAACCAGGCAATGGCCGCCAGGGTCCCTTTGGCCAGAATATCCAGGTTTTTGATCACCCACAGGTTTCTACAAAGCACCACCATGACCAGATTGACGCCGAAAAAGAGCAGCGAGCCCCAGGTCAGAATGAACCCTTTGGCCAGCTGTTTGTAGCCCATGACCAGCACCAGGGCCAGGGCGACGATGATGGCTGCGTTCAACCGCCACAAGGACGGCCCGGAAACAACGCCAAAAACGATCCAGGGCAAGAAGCCCAGCAGGATGCTGAATATCTCTTTCATTTTTAATGATTATAATGAGTTTATGGTTTATGTCATTTAAGGGAAGGGGCGGGAGTATATCGACTCCCCACCCAAAGCCGCCGGTCATCCGGCCTGTCCTGGCGGCTTGCCGGTTAGACCGAACTTGAGCATGGTTGCGCTCCAGTAGTGGTTGGCTTCGTTCCTGAAGGCCTCCGGCCCGCCTGGAAAGAGGTCTCGTTGTAATCCCGCCTGCACCTCCGGCGTAATCCGTCCCTGGCGGATGAGCTGCTCCCCAGCCTGGCGCACCAAGTTATAATACCAGACGAACGGTTCCTGATATTGTTCATGGCTCAAGCTCTCACCCCCGGGCCGCAGGATTTCCCCCAGGTAACCCCAGCCCAGCTTTTGGGCGAAAAACTGGAAATATTGCACCAGCGGCGCAAAATGGTCGAATTCCGGAAAGCCGCAAGGGGAGACCAGCAGCATGGTCCGGTCCCGGGGGTAGCGGTCCGGGTGGCCGCTCTTACCCGGATGGTCTGGATCTTCCACCAGCCATGGTTCGAAGGAGGGCAGGGTGCGGTCAATGAAGTTCTTCATCAGACCGGACAAGTTATAGTGGTAAAGCGGAGTTCCGAAGACCAGCAGGTCGGCCTGCACAAACCTTTCCAAGACCACGGCCATGTCATCTTTCTGCACACATTTTCCGGGGGTCTTGACCCAGCACAGGAAGCAGCCCAGACAAGGTTTGATCTGCAAATGGCCCAGATGCACCAATTCAGTGGTGGCACCTGCGGCGCGCATGCCTTCCAACAGCGGGCCCAGGATATGATAGGTGCTGCTCTTTTCATTGCGGGGTGAGCCATTGATGGCCATTACGTGCATGAACATCTCCTGGGGCCAGGTTAGAGTGGAGGTCAGAATGCTCTTGTGGCCGACATGATAGCATAAATTTCCCTGAGAAAACAATTAAGGCCCCCTGGAAGCAACTCCCTCTAATGGTGCGCCTGGAGAAGATGCGAAGCCACATGCACATGCCACCTCTGGGGAAAGGTAACTCGATAGCTGTCGAAATCTTGCTTTGAGAAGGGTATTCAAAATAAGCGGATAGCTTGCCACCAACGAAACTTCTCAAAAATTCCAAACTCTTGCGGATATGATTTTGATACCTGGCGTGTCATTTGTGGGGGACCATGCAAGGATTGGGATGGAAAAAGGTATAATCCATGGGGGCAGGGCAAAAGTGATTTCAGATTCAGGCTTAGGCCTCAATCTCCATAGAAATAGAGGGTTGGGCAATGCATACGGATGAATATGAGATATCTATTGGTAGGGAAATCGCCTTTTGCCGGAAAATGGTGAGGCAGTTGAAAGATTCGCTCGAAAGGCGGGAGAAGCAATGCGGAATGACGACGGAAGCGTTTCTACAAACCCTCGAGGAAGGATGCCTGTCCGAACAGCATCCCATACAGAGTTGGAGCCAAGAATATCAAGAGTTGCGGTACTGGCAAAAGATGTTGACCGAATACGAAGAAGCCCTGGAGAGCCTCAAATGGCTCTGAGGCAGCCAGGAACCCTACAGGAAGGGGACCGTGCCGCGGGGGCGCGTAACTTGCCAAACCCTTGAACTTTTCAAAATTTCCAATAAAGTACCGATATGGCCTGGATAGCGAAATGGGCGTTTAGTGGGGGCCAGCGCGTCGGATGATATTAAATTTTGATGCGGAGGTCTATGGTCAGGTTTCGACCATGACCATTTAACCCTATAGTGGTAGGAAAGATAGTTGCTGAAGAGGATTTCGATGGTCCCCCGGTTTCCCCCACCTAACCCGGTTTTTATGCGTCGGGCCCTGGATGAGGTCCGAGCGCACCTGGCGGAGATGGCCGGGGGTCCTTTTGGGGCCTGCCTGGTGCGGGGAGATGCAGTGCTGGCCGTGGGCCATAACACGGTGCTCCAAGACCAAGACCCCACCTGCCACGCCGAGATGAAGGCCATCCGCCTGGCGGCAAGGCAGCTCGGGAGTTATGACCTGTCGGGCTGTGAGATCTACTCCACCAATGAACCCTGCCCCATGTGCTTTGCGGCGATTCACTGGGCCCGCATCGGCCGGCTGATCTTCGGCACTACCATAGAAGAGGTGGCCCGGCTGGGCTTCAACGAGATGGCCATGGACAGCCAGCAGATGCAGACTCTGGGCCGGAGCCCGGTGGTTATTTATCCCGGCTTTCTGCTGGCCGAATGCCGGCAGCTCCTGACGACGTGGGACCGGATGCCGGGGCGCCAGGTCTATTGAGGGGACACCGGGTCCAGCCGGCCGCCACCCCCCGAGTCCCGGGAAAACTGCCGGCGGTTTACTGTCAAGTTGTGCTCATAGAAGTAAGAAAAGGTTCTTTCCGTGGGGGGCACCTGCGTGTGCGCCATCAATCCGGGCGGACACATGGGTCCGCCCCTACATAAAAATATTACCTAGTGGAGCGCAACCTGGTATAAGTCGGTTTTCCTTTACGCCTGGAGAGAGAATTTGCTAAACTGGCGGCACGCTATGGCCCAAGTACGGGATTCGGCAAGGTCATAGAGTCCACGTGTGGATGGAGGAAAGGTCATGAACATAAGCGGAGGTGGGAGGCGCGGCTTGCTGATCCTGGCCGGCTGCCTCATGGTGGGTTTAATTTTGGGAGCCGGGGCGAGCGCCCGGGCAGAAAGGAGTCATCCGTTGGTCAAGCTGGAAACGAGTATGGGAGATATCACCCTGGAGTTGTATCCGGACAAGGCCCCGGCTACCGTGGCCAATTTCCTGGAGTATGTCAAAGCGGGATTTTATAACGGCACTATTTTTCACCGGGTCATCAGTACCTTTATGATCCAGGGCGGCGGTTTGGATGCCCAGATGAATAAGAAGGCGACCCGGGCGCCCATCAAAAATGAAGCCGACAACGGCCTGACCAATGACGCCTATACCGTCGCCATGGCCAGGACCAACAACCCGGATTCGGCCACGGCGCAGTTCTTCATCAGTGTGGCCAATAACACCTTTCTCAACCACACCGGGAAGACGCCCCAGGGTTGGGGATATGCGGTGTTCGGCAAGGTGGTCAAGGGCCAAGAGGTAGTGGATAAGATCAAGGCGGCGCCCACCGCCACGCGGGGCGATTGCGAGAATGTGCCCCAGGAGCCGGTAACCATTACCAAGGCCAGCGTGGTGGAGCAATAGGCGCGAGACTCCTCTTTATATAGATAGTCGCTAACCGTTCCCCTTTTTTTGGGCAGAAAGGAGTTTTCGACTCCAGACCGCTGGGGAAAAACCATGACCGGCAAATCCAATTAAGCCGAATTCAAAAAAATAATCATCTATTCACCCTTCCATTAACCAGTATTTTTCATCCACAAAAATCAGTGGATTTCCCTATGGTGCTCTTCACGGGGCACCATTATAATCCGTATCAGAGATAAGAATTATGGAGCTAGATGAATTACCCAAGTCAACCGGGTTGGTCTATTAATTGAATGAATAAATTCTATCAAAGAGGTTTATCAATAAAATTTCTCACCGCCAATTAAGCTTTATTAAGAATAAACAAAAATATCTAATTTAACATGTATCGTAAGGAGGCGATATTATGATCAACGTTCAGGTAAAAAATAATGTCCATAATATGTTTTATAAGCAAATTGAGCCCAGACATGTGACTATAAAGTTAATGGATGGGGCCATTGTAAGGGGTAAGATTAATTTACTTGCCGAATCTACCCAAGATTTTGGGATGATAGATAAGCATGATAATGAGATGGGAATTTTTTATCAAAGAGTGAGCGATCTCTTTACGGCTGGTCGAAACCCCTTTATAGTGGTGTTCGACGCGACTGCCGATTGTCAGGATAGCAAGGTATTTATCATCAATAAATTAAATATTTCCTGGGTCGCTCCGGAAGATTAGAGCAACTTCTCCAGGAACACATCTCCGGGAAGACGCCCCAGGGTTGGGGATATGCGGTGTTCGGCAAGGTGGTCAAGGGCCAAGAGGTGGTGGATAAGATCAAGGCGGCGCCCACCGCCACGCGGGGCGATTGCGAGAATGTGCCCCAGGAGCCGGTAACCATTACCAAGGCCAGCGTGGTGGAGCAATAGGCGCGAGACTTCCCCTCTAACAGAGCTAAGAGATATAGCGTTTGCCAAAAATTTCTTCTGATTGCCGGTTTTTTAAATCCCCCTAAATCCCCCTTTTTCAAAGGGGGACTTTCAAAGGAATTTCGCTAAGTTCCTCCCTTGGTAAAAGGGAGGGAGGGGGGATTTGGGTTCTTGGAGCATGTGTCATAATGGAAAAAACTTTTGGCATTTCCTCTAAGTGCAAGGGCGGACCCCCAGGTCCGCCCTTTTTTGGTGGAGGGCAGCCAAGTCTTCAGGTGCGGGGCTTAACCCGGGAACCGTAGCGGTTGGCGTAGACCTGGGTAATTTCGGCGCCGAGGAGAAAAACCTGGGCGGAATAGTAGACCCACATGAGGATAATGGCCAGGGAACTGGCGGCCCCGTAGGCCGACCGGATGGTGCTGCGGGCCAGATACATGCCGAAGAGGAATTTGCCCAGGGTAAAGAGGATGGCGGTGATGGCCGACCCGACCCAGACATCGGCCCAGGCGATTTTCACATCGGGGAGAACTTTGTAGACCACGGCGAACAGGAGGGTAATCAGGAGGAAGGATAGGGCGAAATCGCCCGCCTGGATGAAAAATGGCGGCACCGGCAACAGGTTTTGGAAGAATCGGGTTACCAAGGACAGGACGATGCTGAGGGTGAAGGATAAGACCAGGAGGAGTCCGACGATCAGGATCATGGCGAATGACAGCAACCGCTCCTTAACCAGATTCCAGAGGGAGGACCTGGAGTTCGGTTTGGCGCCCCACATGATGTTGAGGGCACGTTTGAGCATGACAAAGGCGCTGGTTGAACCGACCAAGAGGACAGTGATGCCGATGATGCTGGCCCCCAGGCCCGTACCGGGCCGATAGGCGTGTTTAATCATCATCTTGACGGCGGCCGCCCCTTGGGGCCCGATTAATTCGTGGACCCGCCGTAAGATTTCCCCCTGCATGGTTTTCTCGCCGAGGATAAAGCCGAAAACGGCAATAACGACGATGAGGAGGGGGGCCAGGGAAAATGTGGTGTAAAAGGCCAGGGCGGCCCCCAGGGTCATGGCCCGGTCTTTGATCCAGTTATGGTAAGTCTCGGTGAGAAAACCCCAGGCGGGCCTTACCTGAGGCGGCTTTTTCTGGGGGCCGGACACCGGCGGCTCGTGAGGCATGGTGGGGTTACCTTCCCGGGTTTTGACCCGCTACGGTGCTTATGCGCCGATGATTTTCACCAGCACCCGTTTGCGGCGGCTACCGTCAAACTCGCCGTAGAAGATCTGCTCCCAGGGTCCGAAATCCAGCTTGCCCCGGGTGACGGCCACCACCACCTCCCGCCCCATGATCTGCCGCTTCATATGGGCGTCGGCGTTATCCTCCCCGACGTTGTGGCGATACTGGGACACGGGGGCGTGGGGGAGCCAGCTTTTCCAGCCAGACCTCGTAGTCGTGATGCAAGCCGGCCTCATCGTCATTGATAAAGACGCTGGCGGTGATGTGCATGGCATTTACTAAGTATATTATCTTTAACCTTTGATTCCTCCCCGAACATCGCAGGGTTGGCATCAAGCATGACCCTCGAAATGCTTGATGCCAACTTCCCGTCATCCTTCCTCACATACAGGTCTTCATCCGCCAGCGTGAAGAAGGCCCCGCTCCGGGCCTCCACCCATCCCCTGACGGCCCCCAGCTTCCCGTAGGCCTCGAATTTGTAGCGCCTGGGCCTTGCCCCCCAGGTCCTGGACATAGATGCCGTAGCGCCGCCCGGCCTCATCCTTGCCGCCGAAGAACAGCCTTATGATTTTCTTTTGGTACTCGAAGGGGAGCTGATGCAGGGCGGCGCCGCTTTCCAGATAAGAAAAATTTTGCCGCGCCAAGAGTTGGGCCCACATTTCCCGCCTGTCCTCGATCTCCCGGTCAGTGGGCAGGGTGGCGAGGCGGTATTTAAGACCGGCGATCTGGTCCTTCAAGCCCTTCGACCGGGACTCAAGCTCGATCACCCTGGGCATTATGCGCTCCATAAATGGGGCAACGTTCTCGGTGGTGCCTATTGCGGTAACGTAGCCCTCAAGCTGCCTCTCCACTTGGGCCAATTCATCCTGTTTCGATTCCAGATCCTCCTGGTACTTGTCCGCCACCTTCCCCAAAGGGTGCCCGTCGAACACGGCCCGCTGCAGGCTGGCCTTGCTCCCCAGGGCCAGGTAGAGCTCCTCCAGCACTGCCTTTTCCAAGACGTCGGCGTTGACCTGGTAGCGGGGCCTCTTGGCTCCTTGGTAGGGCTTATAATATCTTTTGCCCATGGCGTTGCAGGTTCCGGTCAGGGCTTTTCCGGTATCCGCATCGAATATCACCCTGGCGAACAGGTAGGGGTGCTTCTGGCCCTTCTTGTCCCAGGAATTGCGCTCCCCGGACTTTTTCCTGATGGCCATGATGGTTTCTTCCGGTAGGAGGCGAGGGACCTTGGTAATCACGGTTTCATCTATGCCATGCCGCTTTGAAACGAACCGTTGCTCCCATTCATCGCCACAGCGGTGGCACAGAATCTTCTGCAGGTTGGAGCCGTTCATGCCATGCGCCGGCCCCAGGTAATTCCACGAGTTATCACCCTCAAGATAAAGCCGGGCCAACTTCTGGAGTTTGATATGTTTTTGCTCGTCAATGCCTCAGGCCCCGTTGTTGAAGGTGCGCCCGTAAGGGAGTTTGCCGGAGGCGGGCTGGCCCCGCTGCGCCCTGTTGATGCGGCTCAGGATGGATTTGTAGGATTGCTGGGAGGAGAAGAACTCAGCTGCTTCTACGCCTATACCGACCACAAAGGCTTGAACAGGGTCAAACAGGTTTATCTGCCGGGCACCCTCAAAGAACCTGATACCCGATTTTTGTAAGACCCTGATGTGCTGCTTAGATTTTCCGTTATCCCGGCTCCACCTGGATAAATCGGCCACCATCACGGCATCGAACTGCCGGGCTTGGGCGTCCGCCATCAGCTGCTCCAGGATTCCCCTTTCATAATCCGGGGTGGCGTGCTCCTGGCCAGCATACCATTTGAAAACTTCTCCACCCAGGGTTTCTATGGCCCTGGTTAGCTGTTCCCTCTGGACACGCAGGGATTCCCCCTGGCGCTCTTGGGCTTCCGTGCTGACCCGGATCAGGGGCGCGAAAAGCAACTTTTTTTCCTGGTTTCCGGTGTCCGGTTTTATCATGGGCAGAGCCTCCTATTTAATTTTAACCCGAAACCCGGTTTGGCCCTGGGGAAATATCTCACCTGAACAAACGCCATAACGCCCGCCCGGCCATCTTCCCCACCAGCCGCCGTTCGATCCGCTTCCCCACGGCCGTGAGGCCTTTCTCAACGGCCCCTAAATCTTCCCCTGCATTTTCTGTAAGGACTTTTGGCAATGGGGGCACCAATCCCCTTGGGAGCCGTCTTCGATATATGCCTTATGCACCTCCCAGCCCCTACATTGAGGACATTGCTTGAGCCTGTCCAGACGCTCTTGCAGGGCCTTCTCCACCTGGCGTGCCACGTCCTCGGGGTCGAAGAGGTGTCCGCAAAAGCGACATTTTTGAGCTTCAAGTTTGATCATCTCGGCACACATAGAGCATTTCTTGGTCTCCTGGTCTATGGAGATCTCGCCGGCTGAAGCGCCGTTAGCTACCGCAGGGGAGGAGAGGTTGCCCGGCTCGGGTTTGGGGAGCAGAAGAGCAAAGATTAATCCAAAGGGGCCCAGGAGAAAGCCTAAGGCGAACCAGCCGCAACTACTTCTCCCCTTATTGCTGGCGGCCTCGGTGGCGGCAACTCCAAAAAGAATCCAGATCACTAAGATTCCAAATATCATAATCCCTCGCAGTGCACCTGGCCGGCCTGCTTTATTGCCGCCTATAACTTTTCATCTCGCTTTAAAAAGGCCTCCAAGTCGCTTTCCCGCACCCGCCACATGCGGGGTCCAGCCTTCAAGCCCTTCAACCTCCCGGTCCGCAGCCACTCCCTCACGGTCTCGACCCTCACTTTGAGAATTTTGGCTGCATCTTCAGGGGTAAGCAGGTTTTCTGTCATAACGTCACCTTACATATGTTTATATAATATTATACCTGTCTATATGGAAAGTAAAAGGTTTTATTGGGGCTGGAAGGGAAAAAAGAGTCGATGACCTTCTGTTGAATTGGCACCCTTGGCGGAGCTTGTTAAAGGCACCAAAAAAGAAAAGCGGCCCGGAGGCCGCTGGGGGTAAGGCAAATGACTTAGGCCGTCGGCCTATTTGATCGCCACCAGGAATCCGACAATGATGATAAGGCTCGAGAGGACGGGAACGAAGCAACCCATGGCCGACCCGAATTTGCGCTGCCGCCCAGACCTGGTTAAAGGTATTCCGATCTTCCGGCTGATTCTCCCCTTGTGACCTGCCCCCAGTAGTTGTACCAAGTTTTAAGTTAGGATGGGGGTCAAGTCAAGCCAGAGATCCTGGCTCCGCTATGCTCCGCCAGGATCTCTGGCTTGACTTGGCCCCAACTCTAACTTAAGTTCTGGTATAATCCGTGGGGGCAGGCCACTGGGACGAAGCGACAAGGGGTCGGCCGGACGACGCCGGAGGGGGCGCCGACCGGGCCGGCTTAACTGAGAGCACTCGGCGAGGGAGGCTGAAGCTTTGCCGGGGGCCGTGAGGCTGCCTTCGAGGCCGCCGGTTGGGTCACCTTGACAGAGGCCGAGGTCGATTCGCAACTGGCCCGCTCCTGCCCATCTGACTTTAGGGGTACGGTCAGTATGACCCGGGTAACCTGCCCGGGGGGCGAGTCGATCTCCATACGGCCGCCGAAATAGTTCAAACGTTCCCGGATGCTGAACAGGCCGAACCCTTCTACTTTGCCGGACGCAGCGGAGAGCTTCTCTGGAGCAAATCCAACCCCGTCATCCTCCACGACTACCCGTAAATAATTACCGTCCCGGCGCATGCGCACTTTGGCGCAGCTTGCCTGGGCATGCTTGAGCACGTTGAACAGCAATTCGCGCACCGCCCTGAAGAGAAGCACCCGGACTTCATTATCCAGATCTTTGGAACGATCATCATCCTCGACTTCCACCGCCAGGCCATACTGCTCCTGCATATGCTCCCCCAGCCATTCCATGGTGGCCTCGAACCCCACATCGTAGAGGATGGGGGGGCTGAGTTCGAAGATCAACGACCGGGTGTATCGGATTGATTCATCAATCAACTTCCGGATTTCTTCTAGGGGCTTGGCAAAGCTGCGATAGAGAGTCGATCCCTGCATTTTTTCGAATTTGCCCTTGGCCAATACCAGCAACTGGGCAATATGATCGTGGAGCGCCGTAGCCAAGCGGCGCCGTTCCCGTTCTTCGGTCAAAGACAGTTCCGAGGCCAGGGATTGCAGCTGTTCCTGATAGGTGCGAATCTTTTCCTCGCTCTCCCGTCGTTCGGTAATGTCCTCAAACAAGGCGATGACAAATTGTGGTTTTCCCCCCGCATCCCGCACCAGGGAAATTGACTGCCGCCCCCAGCCGACCCAGCCGTCTTTACGGACATAGCGGGTCTCCAGCCGACAAACATTCTGTTGCCCCGAGAGCAATTGCTGAAAAGTCGCCCGGCTCAACTCGGCATTCTCCGTCGGGTTGATCCGGGTGAAGTCCAAGCCGCGCAATTCTTCTGATGCATAACCCAGCATGGCCGACAGAGCCGGGTTCCCCTCAATTACCTGTCCCCGCTTGTCAATGAGGGCTATGCCGATGGCAGCTTCCCGAATAATGGTCCGGAACCGGGACTCACTTTCCAGCAAGGCCTTTTCCACCCGCCGCCTTTCGGCAATTTCCTGGCGCATCTCTTGGTTGGCCTTTTCCAGTTCAAAGGTCCGGGCTCCGAGCTTTTCCCCCAATTTGACGTTTTCCCGGCCAAAATCCCGGATGAGTGTCTGGTATTTCACTAAGATGAGATAGGCACAAATAGTCGCCAGAGCGCAACCCAAAATAGCCAGGTAGACATTCGAGAGAACCCCGGCGCTTTGAGGTATAACAACTTCCCTGAATAACTGAAAGAGGGAAAAGGCGATAATTGCCTGCAAACTGACCATAATCACCCAGGTAACCCAGTTATTGACCGTACCTTCGCCCTTATTGGCACTTTTAGATGCGATCCTGGGAGCCGGTTCACCCTCGAAGATTTTCGCAGAGTTCATAGACCACCATCCTTTCCCCGTTTGAATATACCTGCAGATTATTACTTTCCAGCCCCTTTACTCTGCCATTTTTGTCCCGAAACGGAATTAGGTATTCCCTGAAACTGGAGTTCGGAAACCCCTAATTTACTTTGTTAAAATTTTTAGGTGCTCTTCCTGATGACCTGAAGGTGCATTCCTTTCGACCATGGCCTGTCCCGGGGTGTAGATCGGTCTAAATGCTGATAATGCAGGTCCAGGAGCCACCCTTGCATAAAGAACCGGGTGAGTAAGGAGTTCCGCCCCCGACCAGGCATTTTACGGAGAGGTTAAGCCTGCGCTCTGGGCGCAATAACCATGGAACCCCTACCCGCACGGGGGTGGGGACAATGGAAGCCCAAAAAAGTCAGAGAAAGCAGGGGGGCCGGCTAACAAAGAGCACGTACGGCAAAACTATCAAAGCTTTTTGGGAGTACGCAATATAGTGGACATTTAACCAGGCTGTAGGAAAAAGCTCTTTGAATCTGTCGCGATCATTTTTGAATTGGTAGTATAAAATATTTTATGATTATAGATTATAAGTTATTAAGAATAATAATAATAATAAATAGTTTTAGTATTAGTAATAGGCTTATGAATATATTGTGGATAGATATAACATATTGCGGGATATTCTTTTTTAATAGTAAATAATATTATACATAATAATGATCTTCAGTAAGGTACCTTTAGTTATTATAATATAACCATACTGATTAAGGCACCAATAGCTGTCAATACAATTATTTTCCCTCTGAGGATTGCGTTTCCTCCTCACATTATTTCTTCCATTACCTATTATAAGTTTCATTAAATGAATCATCCTCCAATCAGCTGCCCGATGAGGCCTCGAAATACCTTTCATGTAAGGAAGTTTTTATATAAATTCACTTACCTGTGGCAAATAAAAAGATTGATGGATCAATTAACGGTAACATGCTCATTCTCAAAACAGGATTTTCGAACCTCGAAATCATAGTTTCCCTGATTCATATCGAAAGTATTTTCCCCTATGCTCGAGAATACGCCCACAAAGAGTACGGAATGATCGAAAAATATTTTGCTCCTCCTGGCGTGGGACGCCATAATCTGGAGACACGATTTATGAATGAAAATCAAGCACCAGAAACTATTTATGATGATATGGAAAAGAATGAACTTAAATGGAAGAAGCCCGATAGGCTAGCTCTAAAGCTTACTCTAATAACATTATTGATCTTTAATCTTATATTTGTATGTCAATTGATCATTCATCATTTATATCAAAATATAAAAATTTCTTATTACGATATTATTACAAATATTTACTTATGTATCATAGTCAATATAGCCTCCTGCCTCATACTTTATCGACATCATCAATTGGCTAAACACGTTGAACATGAACTGGCCAAGAGGTTGCGCTCTGAACAGGCCCTTCAGCAAGTCAAAGGCGTCCTGGAGGAACGGGTGGTGGACCGCACTGCTGATCTGGAACGGGTCAATCAGGGGTTTGTTCTTGAAATTCTGCAACGGGAACTGGTTGAGGATGAACTAAAAAATGCCCATGACTACCTGGAGAAAATATTTGATAATTCTGCTGATGGAATTGGCATAGTTGATCAACGAGGGAATTTCACGAAATGGAATAAGGCTGCAGAAGAGATCTATGGATATAATTCTAAAGAGATGCTGGGTCAACCGGCATTTAAGCTTTATGCAAATAGCAATGAATTAGATAGAATGTTAACGCAATTGCGTCAGCAAGGATTTATAAGAAATTATGAAATAATTATGATGAAAAAAGACGGCTCCTTTTTTATAAGTAGTCTTTCTGTTAGATTATTGTATAGCAATGACAATAATGTTATTGGCAGTGTTGCTGTGGCAAGAGATCTAACTGAGATAAAGAATAATCTGGCCAACCTGGAATTAATTAACGAAAAGCTACAGGGTTTGATCACTGAGTCTGAACATCGCAATCGCCAAATGGCCTTGATCCAGGAAATGGGTGAGTTTTTGCATGTTTGTCACACCCTTGAAGAAATATATGATGTCTTAGCCCACTTTGCGACAAAATTCTTCCCCGGCTTTACCGGCTCATTGTATACGCTGCATGACTCCAGGCACCTTTTTGAAAGGGTGGCTACCTGGGGCGAGATGCAACCTCAGCAGCTAGTGTTCGGCCACGATGAGTGTTGGGCCTTACGGCGAAGTCAAATCAATTTAGTCGATAGTTCCAAATCTTTTAGGCACTGCCGGCATGTCTCTTCGCCATTATCTCTCGGCTACCTTTGCGTACCCTTGATGGCCCACGGAGAAGCTTTGGGCATCCTCCATTTGCAACAAGTCTCTCCGCAAGAAGAAGGTCAGATGTATGCCTCCGGCCAGTTAGCCTCGACTGTAGCCGACGGGATAGCTTTGGCGTTGGCCAGCATGAAACTCCGCGATACCTTGCGAGACCAAGCCATTCGGGATCCACTTACCGGGTTATTTAATCGTCGTTATATTAGCGAGACTTTTGAACGAGAATTAGCAAGGGCTCAACGGCATGGTTTATCTTTGGCGGTGATTATGATCGATCTCGATCAATTTAAAAAATTTAACGATACTTTTGGCCATGACATGGGGGATAAACTGTTAACTATCTTTGGTAATTTTGTCAGAACGACTATTAGGAAGGAAGACCTTGCCTGCCGCTGGGGGGGAGAAGAATTTTGCTTAATTTTACCGGGAGCCTCGCTGAACGCAGCCCTTGATAAAGCCGAAGAAATACGATTAGGAACAAGGCAACTCAAGGTAGCGAATGATCAGTCTCACCGGCCGGTGACTATTTCGATGGGAATCGCCGTATATCCGGAACACGGATCGACAAAAGATGAACTTATTATTGCTGCCGATAAGGCTATGTACCGCGCTAAAAAAGTGGGCCGGGATCGAGTCGTCCTTGCCCAAAAGATAGAGGGTCATTACCAAGACCATCCCGATCAAATCAGGGCAGTTCAATAGGAGCTAAATCATCCTCACTTGATTTCAAATAATCTCCCAGTGGAGCATAGGTGATAAAATGGAATTATTAACTAAGCCAAGGACTGGCTGGGAATTACGCAGCAAGTTATTTGCAGATTTATGTAAATATTCCTTGCATAGCCAAATTAATGAACCATTCAAAAATGCCAATCAAGATTTATCAGTATTAATTGATAGTCTTCCGGCTGTGGTTTTCAGAGGATATATCGATGGGACGGTGGATTTCTTTGATGAAAAAGTCGAAGAGATGACCGGTTACCCCAGGAAGATATTTATGTCCCGTCGAAAAAAATGGACCGATTTAATTATCGAAGAAGACCTAATAAAGGTGAAAAATGCATTTACCAAAGCGCTGAAGGGTGACAAATTGTATGTGAGGGAATATAGAATAAGGACTAAAAAAAGAAAGGTTATTTGGCTCCAGGAGAGAAGCACGATAATATGTAAAGAAGATGGAAAGGTTAAACACATCGTTGGGATGTTTTTTGATATTACTCAGCGCAAGCATGCTGAAGAAGAGATTAAAGAAGGGCAGCACTTTCTTACCAGCATCTATACAAGTATTCAGGATGGCATGACTATATTGAATTTAGAATTAGGCATAGTCCAGGTCAATCCCACCATGGGGAAATGGTACACTCATGCCCAGCCACTGGTGGGGAAAAAATGCTACCAAGCCTATCATGGGCAAGAAATTCCTTGTAGACCCTGTCCTGCCCATCGCACCTTGATAACCGGAGAACCTCATTACGAAATCGTCGCTCGGAAAGATATCCATGGCAACTGTTTGGGATGGATGGAAGAGTATTCCTACGCCTGGCGCAATAATGGCAACGGCAAGATTAAAGGGGCAATCATCTATGTCCGGGACATAACAGAGCGAGTCAAATCAACAGATCTGGCTGAAGAAAGTATGAAAAAATTGAAGAAAACGTTAAATGCAACCGTAACCGCTCTGGCAACCACCGTTGAAACGAGAGATCCTTATACTGCCGGGCATCAAGGCCGGGTCGCTCAGCTTGCCTGCGCCATCGGTCAAGAAATGGGATTCTCGCAAGATCTGGTGGAAGGGCTGCGGGTGATGGCCTTCCTGCATGATATAGGAAAGATCGCCATACCCTCAGAAATTCTCTGCAAACCGAGCAAATTAAGTGAATATGAATTCCATATCATTAAAACCCATCCGATGATCGGTTATGAAATATTGAAAGAGATTGAATTCCCCTGCCAAGTGGCGCAGGTTGTGCTACAACATCACGAGAGGTTAAATGGATCGGGATATCCCTCCGGCCTTTCAAATCAGGATATTCTTTTAGAGGCAAAAATATTGGCGGTCGCGGATGTAACAGAAGCTATGGCTTCTCACCGACCTTACCGGCCGGCGGTAGGTTTGGAAGAAGCTTTAAAAGAAATTTCGCAAAATAATAATATACTCTACGATCCAGATGTCGCAAAGGCCTGTTTAAGTATTTTTAAGGAAAAAGATTTCGCTTTCCAGTAAAATGACCTTTATTTGTAATAGACAAGATGTCATCTGAATGTTAAGAATAAATTGACAAAAAAGCAGCAAAAAACTGACACTTGTCGAGCCTTTTCCCATCTGCATTGGTCTCATAGTTCCCGTAGTTCCCATGAATCGCATTTTTCCCATGTCTTAGAGTTATACCACCGGGCCGTGGGCCTCCACCGGGAAACGCGCTGGGCCGAGAGCCTGAAGCCCTTTACCCAGGCCCCGGAAGTGCGTCCCGGCGACGAGACCTGTCACCTCTGCTCACCCTGGCCCAGAAGCACCACGCGACCCCCTCGCCCCCGGCTGGGAAGCCGTAACGGTGATGGACAAGAACAACCCACCTGGAAGCGGTGATTTATCTCTTTGCTATGGATGCTAATTAACGCTATCTCCACAGGAAACTGATCCGCGCCCACCAGACCCCTCAGATCCCCGAGACCCAGCCATAGCACGAGTTATGTTAATTCACGTTCCGAATTTTTCTTTCAATGGCTTTCTGACAACCAGCAGAACCAGGCAGATTATTATCCAGGGAGAAATCAGGGTTTCTCTTCCTCAAAATCAGTATTTGTCCCGATTTCCTCTCATCCGAAAACGTTTTAAATAAAAGACACTTGAAATTACTGCGAATCAAAATGAATTTAGGATAAAAGGTGCGCGGAGCCGTAGGGGAGGAAATTCAATAAGGGATAAGCTGGGATTAAATTAATAGCCTGTAAAGCCAAACCCATCGCGAGGCGGGGACGGAAAGCCACGGGTCTCAATTAAACGAGATAGCCGGGTTGCCTGGGACTTTTACAGGTGATCCGGCTTTTTTTAATTTCCAAGGTTTTGGCGGGAGTATGCAACCCAGGAGGTAATTTATGGAGTCCATTGTAGAAGTGCTTGAGTCTGTCATGGCCGCTCGAGATCCTTACGCCAGTGTCCATCAGCAGCGGGTTACCCAATTATCCTTGGCAATTGCAGAGGAAATGGGGCTTGAGGAGAAGAGTATCCGCAACTTGGAGATGGCTGCGAGACTGCATGATCTGGGGAAAATCTCGGTCCCGATTAGTATCTTATCAAAGCCGGGCAAATTGTCAGTCCCCGAAATGGACATGATCAAAGCCCACCCCATGATGGGCACCGAAATGTTGAAAACATTAAAACTTCGTCCTCATACATTTGTAACCATAGTTCAGCATCATGAAAGGATAAATGGGTGTGGCTACCCCTTTGGTTTGTCCGGCGAAGATATTCTTCTGGAAGCGAGAATTTTAGGAGTGGCGGATGTTGTGGAGGCCATATCTTCTCATCGCTCTTACCGACCTTCCCGGGGGGTGGAGTTGGCTTCAGATGAAATCTTCCAAAATAAAGGCCTACTTTACGATCCATCGGTCGTGGATGCTTTTGAAAGACTCTATTCTAAAAATATGTTTGGCAATTTATTGGTAGTCAAAGTTTTCAGTGAAGCTGCATAGCTCTATGCTAAACAGCTTTTGGGAGATCATGATTTATCGAATTGATGGAAATAGCAAGGACAATAGTGAAGGGACTTTTTTGGCAAATTAGCCAGAGGTTTATGATCTAATGATTCTAAATAAGCTTTTTGAAAATGGGACAGGAAAATGTCAGACAATCAATTAACTATAAATTTAATGGAAACATTGGAGCGGGTTGATAGCAAGTTGGATAAGTTGCTTGATAACTCCACTCTTTTAAAAGAAGGTGGTCTCTCCGAAACGGTGGATGCACCTGAAGAAGATTTTTTCGAAGACCTTGATAGCCCTGAAACTCATCGATCCTCGGTCCAGTCAAAAAATTCCTTGCCGTCCAGAGTCGCGATCTCCATGATGGAAACGGACGCAATTATTCAAAAAGTGGAGAAAATAAATCGTGATGCCGAAGTAATGGAGAGAGTGGAAAAGCTTGAGAAACAAAGCCGCAAACTTACGATTCTCGGCGCTATATTCATGACCTTAACGGTTCTGATGCTTGGTGTCTTGGCTTTTTTCATGGTTCAAACAAATTATTTGAGCAAAGACGTCTCTTGGGAAGCAAGGCACCGGGTTGATGCTTCCCAGCCCTCTTTGGGAAAGACTGTTGCCAAAGTTGATGAGCCCAAGCCCGCCGACTCGGATGTCAAAGGTAATCGCCCCCAAATGACTGAGCCTAACCTCAAGGCAAGTGCTTTAAGGCCTGCAGAACCGGTTGAGTCAACACCAAACCCGGACCAAGCCAAGGCGCCTGCTCCGGGTACCTATGTGGGCTCTATTACTTCCAACAAATATCACTATCCCGGCTGTAAATACGCAAAAAAAATTAATCCTCATAAGCTCATAAAATTTTCCTCTGTTCAAGAAGCTCGGGAAAAGGGGTATATTCCCTGCCCGACCTGCCAGCCACCCCACTCTGATCATTAGAGATTCGGTAATCGGCCAGATTTTTCAGGGCCCCATAGTATCAGCACTTACCGGCCCCGCTAGCTTTTGAGCTTTCAGCAATCTATTGAGCGCAGCAAGCTGTCGGCGATCTGCCTCGCGTACTGCTTATTTTTAGATGTTTTCAGAGGATTTTCAATAAAATGCAGGAGGAGGCCCATAACCATCACCGCTGCAAGTCCTCCCAATAAAAAACTGCCGGCACAGGCTACCAAGTCCATAAATTTCCTCCACCCATGGGTCTTTTCAGGATGCCTCCAGTTTATGCCCCGAGCCTGGCGCCGGCAATTGGGGAAAACCTTATATCGCTCAGATAAAATCCTAAAACCTGCTTTATCAAACCCTTAGGGTTGGCATCCTGAAAGCAAAGGAACGCAGGGCGAGGTGAAAGGAATCGGGTCATCAAAGGGGGGACATACCTAAAGGTTTGACAATTTAAGGGGCCAGCCCTGGGCAGGACATGGTTAGCTACGAGGCTTTGAGTAAATCAAGTGCATTGATCATAACGCATGAATGAAATATTTCCATCGAACTTTATTGATGTGATCAAAAATAATGGTGAAAACCATAGCTAATTATTTTAACACACAGATGTCAATTAATATTGATGGTTTTGTGGTTTTAGTTAATTAACGCTTGCCGCTACTGCTTTCCACACCATTTAAAGTTCCTATAGGATCAATACTTAAAATCACCTCTTTTTTTTCGTCATTGTCATCAATACTGAGATATGGTCCTTCGGGTCCGGCACTTAAGGTGACACAGTTTTTACCAACTCTATCAGTTATAGATAAACTCGATGAATCTATATTATTTGCCAAAAGGTTGATACGAGGTTTCTTGCCCTGATCGTAGAAGACCAGTTCACCCATTGATATACGTAGACAAGGATCTCCATTTTCATAAGCCATAGTTATTTGAGGAGTTCCATTTTTCAATTCCATTTTCAATCGAGTAATTCCGTTATTATCCACTAAGCTAATATTTTCTGCAATAATTGCTTTTGGAGGTAAAACTGTTGCTATACTGAACCCTCCTGTACAAAATATCATTATTAACAATAAAATAACTATTCTACGCCTGCTTTTATGTTCTTCCAACTTTGCCAACCTTTGAGCTAAAGCCTGTATCGTTAAGCACTCTTCAGTCACATTTTTCTCCCTCTTAAAAAAACTGGAATAAGGGATAGAATAGATCCCATTAGTGCCAAAAACATAAATAAAATCAATTTATTATACTTAGTCGATAAATTAACTGGTCCCAACTCCGATATTATTTGACTATCCCAGTTCATGTCAAGGCTAAAATTGGGAGACGTAAAGAAATCGTTTTACCTTTTTCTTTCCAGGTTAAAATATCAATTTTTTAGGTCGTGGCCATCAAAGCCTCAGGTCAAGTTAATTATCAAATCAAACAAATTAATTGACGTTACAAGAAAAATTTATTAAAAATTTAACTAGATAGTGACCAAATGGGATATTGTCAGGCTCGGTGACACGGCTTAAAAATAAAAGTCCGTTAACGAGGAAGGGGCCTAAGGGAGGAAAGACATGAGCACCAGAGTTCTCATCGCTGACGATCATCAGATTGTGCGGGAAGGTCTCCGTTCCATGCTGGAAAAGGAGCCCGGGATCACGGTGGTAGGGGAAGCAGACAATGGGCGGACAACGTTGCGGATGGCCCGGGAGTTGACCCCGGATGTAATCATTATGGACGTGTCGATGCCCGATTTAAACGGCATAGAGGCCACTCGGCAGATTGTCGCGGAGTTCGGCACCGTCAAGGTTATCGCTCTCTCCATGCATGACGACCGGCGTTTTGTCTTGAACATGCTCAAGGCGGGGGCGAAAGGTTATATGCTGAAGGATTCCGCTTTTAAAGAGCTGGCAAATGCCATCCGGGTGGTGGTTGCCAACCAAACCTACCTGAGTAGCGAAATTGCTGACATCGTGGTCAAAGACTACCTTTCCTCTACTACCTCGGGGGAATCCTCAGCTTTCTCCCGGCTGTCTCCCAGAGAGCGGGAAGTCCTACAACTTCTGGCCGAAGGCAAGACTTCCAACCAAATAGCCGAAAGCCTCCACGTCAGTATAAAGACCGTAGAAACTCATCGCAGCCAGCTCATGGCTAAATTAAATGTCAAAAACATTGCTACGCTTACCAAGTACGCTATCCGGGAAGGAATAACTATGCCATGACCTCATAATTTTTTACTATTCGGTGAGATTTTTGATGAGCATTTGAGTTCGTTGATACCTTTGTACGCCTCGCACAACTCTGGAGGCGGATAGCCGTCCTTAAGAACAAACTTCTGCCGAATTAAGAATTACGGCCTAGCCGAGCTACACCCCGAAACGTTCCAGACATCACTCCACGTTCACCCTACAATACTATATTGCTTCTCTCCCGAGGCCGGCAAACCTGGACGAAAGTTGGATTGCCGCCATCCGTTAAGCATAACCGCAAAACCAGCTCGATATTTTATACTAATTTGACATCAAACATATAGTAATGATATATTGGGCAGGGGCTGAAAAAGATGCGCAAACCTGCCCAGATCGAATCTTGGCTGACGCCGGAAGAATTGTTGTCTTGGCTGAAAGAATCTCCCACGGTTGAGGCATATCAGAAAAGGCTGGTGGTCTGGTTGACTTACCTTGGACCTTTTCGTGCCCAGCAACTTGCCGAAATGTTGGGGGTTTCAAAACAAGCCGTTTGGCTGTGGCTGGGGCAATATAATAAACATGGTCCCCCCGGTTTTGGTCGTAAGGGACGGGGGGGTCGCCGCTGGTCCCTGATCTCTTGGGAGGAAGAATCCGCATTATTGAAATCCTTGGAAAATCGTGCTGTCGAGGGGCAGTTGCTCACCGCCAAGCAACTACTCCCCGAAGTGTCCCAGGCAGTAGGCCATGAGGTTTCCCTGGGATATGTCTATGCCCTCTTAAGGCGCCACCGTTGGCGGAAATTGGGACCTCGCCCGCGTCATGTCAAGGCAAAACGTGAGATCCAAGAAGAATTTAAAAAAAACTGCCCGGCCTCATCAGCGAAGAAATAGCGGCTGCTCCACCAGGCATGCCGATACGCCTTTTATTCCAGGATGAAGGTCGCTTCGGACGCATCAGTGATCTTAGGCGATGTTGGGCGCCTTTGCCATCTCGACCGATAGTGGGGCATCAAGTGATCCGGGAATACGTCTACGCCATGACCGTCGTAAGCCCTCAGGACGGACGTCTTTCTTCCCTCATCATGCCTTGGGTCAATGCGGAAACCATGTCACTTTTTCTCGCTCATACCGAGCAAACCTTTGCCGGGGACTTCTGTTTAATGCTGCTTGATGGGGCAGGATGGCACCGTGCTAAAGAATTGCGTGTACCGGCCACCATCAAACTTATTCCTCTGCCGCCTTATAGCCCGGAACTCAACCCCGTAGAACATATCTGGGAATATCTGAGGGAAAATGCCTTCAAAATTTTCTCCCTACATTCCCTGGATGAGGTGGTTGATATTCTTTCAGATGGATTATGCTTCTTATCCCAACAACCGGAAATCGTACGCTCCATGACCAACTTCGATTGGCTTAATACTCTATGTTTGACGTGTAATTAGTATTAAAAGCCACGGTTGAATCCCATAAATTGGCAAAGACCATGGTCTTTGGATTCAGCAGAATCAGGTAGAGCTTTATCAATTCGTCCATGGAATGTGCTTGCTGATATGAAAATCAGGTTTTTCGTAGCGACAATATCTATTCTCCCTATTGAATCAATTAACTCCATAAGATTTAATGGAAATCTATTGATTAAATAAATAGATTTCCGGAGGAATGCATGAGCCTCAAAGTTCTGATTGCCGATGATCATCGGATTATCCGAGAGGGTCTTCGGGAAATGCTCGAAAAAGAGCCTGATATCAAGGTGGTGGGGGAGGCGGCGGATGGCCGGATGGCGCAGCGGCTGGCTCGCGATTTAACCCCTGATGTAGTTGTCATGGATGTAAACATGCGGGAATTAAATGGTATCGAGGCCACTCGCCAAATTGCGGCCGAGGGGCGCGGGGTAAAAATCATTGCTCTTTCCATGCATGAAGATCGGCGTTTTGTTTTGAACATGCTCAAGGCGGGGGCGTCTGGTTATATGCTGAAGGATGATGCATTTAGGAATTTAGCTAAGGCGGTCCGGATGGTGGTAGCTCATAAAACCTATCTTAGCCATGAGATCTCCGAGCTCTTGGAAAACGAGTGCCGGACATTGTCCGCCACCCTGGAATCTGGAGATTTTCAATTACTCACGTGCAGAGAACGGGAAGTCCTCCAACTGATTGCCGAAGGCCAGACTTCCCATCAAATTGCTGACCATCTCCACATCAGTATAAAGACCGTAGAAACTCATCGTGGCCAGCTCTTCGCGAAATTAAAGATCAAGGGCGTTGCTGAACTGACCAAATACGCCATCCGCGAGGGGTTGACCTCTGCACAATCTTGCCATAGGGACTAACGACCTTTGCCAGGGACAAAAGGTTGGCGTCGCTGGCCCCCAGGCATCTTGTCACTAGCGCAGTTGCTAAAAAGTCAAGTAATTGAAGGTAGACTCGGCATAGCGAAAGTTGCCCTATGGGAGCCTCATTTCTTGGTGAGTCAGGGTTTTATCCCACGAAAAACCATAGATCTCCGGGTTTTTTTTGAGGACAATCACCATAGATTCGTCCTTGAATGAAAAAATGTCCGAGAATCAGCAGTCAAAAGATTTGATGGCAAAATTGACCCAGGTTGATAGTAAATTGGAGGCCATCAATAGTCTCCTGGCCGATAAAGCTTCTCTCGACCGGCAGGCGCCGACGGCTCCGGATTCAGCCGATGCAGAGAACCCGGGCAACCCGATCCCAGGGTCCTTGGAAGATGCCGATAACGAGGAAGCTTCCCGCTCTTGGGCTCAGTCGAAAAATCCCTTGCCGCGCCGAGCCGCCATCACCGCATCGGAAGCCGAAAGTATTTTTCAAAGGGTGGAAAAGATCAATCGTGATGCAGAAATCTTGGAGAGGGTGGAAAGGCTGGAGAGGCAAAACCGCAAAATTACCCTTCTTGGTTCTCTGTTCATGACGTTCATGGTTCTGGTGCTTGCCGTCTTTACGGTCTTAATGTTTCAAGCCAACCTCTGGAGCAAGGGCGCCGGGCTGCAAGCTTCTCAAGGGGGCGAACCTCTCAAACAACCCCCAGCTCAGGAGAAGGCTGCCAAGGTAGATGAGCCCAAGCCTACCGAGCCCGTTGTCAAAGTTACTGAGCCCAAACCAGCCGAGTCCATGAAGCCGGTCAGTGATGCCAAGCCCGCCAAGGTGATTCCTCCCGTAAAATACGTGGGTTCCATCACCTCCAACAAATACCATTATCCTAACTGCAAATGGGCGGCCGAAATCAACCCCAAAAAGCTCCGCACCTTCTCCTCCGTTAAAGAAGCTCGGGAACAGGGTTATATCCCATGTCCAACCTGCGGGCCGCCGCACCATGATCCTTAGCAGGGCTGTTCTCAGGCAAAAACTTTAGAGCGCCTGAAGTTTCAACACCCGCCGACGGTAAAATTTCTTGTGGCTCCTGCAATTCCGGCAAGGCCTCTAACCCGGATTATTCACGAAAAGTTCTTAAAAAAGGAAAGGGTATCTGCTAAGATGCTGTAGTCGCTAAACAATCAGCTTCTCAGGCGGGATACCCTTTGAATACAGTCTGCCATAACCAGCTCACCTTTGAAAGCCTTTTTTCCAAGGAAGTCATCGCCGATTTTGAGGGCGGCCGGATCACCTCGGATGCCGGTGGTCTGCTCCTCCGGGAGTTGGACCAACGCTATCGCCTTACCGAGAAAGCCGCCCGGTGTCTTCATGATCCCCGTGATTCCCGCAAGGTCAAACACGGCCTTCTGGCCCTGGTGCGGCAGCGCCTGTTCGCCATTGCCCAGGGCTATGAAGATAACAACGATGCCGCGGCCTTGGCCCGGGACCCCGCGTTCAAGATTATGGCCGGCAAGGCTCCAGAGAGTGCTGCGGACCTGGCCTCCCAGCCCACGCTCTCCCGCTTCGAAAACCAGATGACCACCAAAGACCTGCGCCGGCTCTCGGACTGGTTTCTTGACCTGTACCTTAAAACCCATCCCGGCCCCCGGAAGGTGATCGTCCTGGACATGGACGCCACCGATGACCCGACCCACGGGCAGCAACAACTCAGCTTCTTCCACGGCTATTACGAAGAGCATATGTATCACCCGCTCCTCGTCTTCGACGGGCGCACCGGCTTTCCCCTGGCCGCGGTGCTGCGTTCGGGCAACACCCACGCCTCCAATGGTGCCCTGGCAGTGCTGAAGCGATTGATTAAGAAGCTGAAAAAAGCCTATCCCGAGGCCCTGATCCTCTTCCGGGCGGATGCCGGCTTTGCCGTTCCCGCGCTCTACCGCTATCTGGAGCGGCAGGAAATCCGCTACGTCATCGGCTTCATCACCAACAGCCGGGTCTTGGCCCAAACCGCCACGCTCCTGTTAAAAGCGCAACGGCAGTACCAGGAAACGGGAGAGAAACAGCGGCTCTTCACTTCTTTCAGCTACCAGGCGGAGTCTTGGACCCGGCCCCGCCGCATCATCGCCAAGGTGGAATATGCCCATCTTGGCTCCAATCAACGCTTTGTGGTCACTAACCTGATTCGTAACCCCCAGTTTGTCTACGACGACATCTATGTGCTCCGGGGCGACGTAGAAAACCGCATCAAGGAACTGAAGCTGGAACTCAAGGCCGACCGCTTGAGCTGCCACCGCTTCCTGGCCAACCAGTTTCGGCTTCTGCACGCCGCCTACTGCCTGTTTTGGCTGTTGCGCCACCTCCTCCAGGGCACGGAACTGGCCACGGCCCAAGTCAATACCCTCCGCCTCAAGCTCTTGAAGATCGGCGCCCGCATCCGGGAGACCAGTCGCCGCATCTGGGTGCATCTGGCCTCGGGATATCCTTACCGCGACCTGTTGGCCCTGGTGTTGCAAAACTTGCGGGCCAGTCCCGGTTAATCGCACTACCCTCAGCTAGTCCACCGGCAACCGGGGGAGAGGTGCGCCCAAAATTAGCCCTGACACTGCATCCCCCAGGGCTTTTGCCGGAAAATATTACCTTGAGGCCCTTTCATCCTGCTCTCAGCCTGCCCCGCCGCCTGCAACACCTCCAAAAAACTCCATGAAAATGGCCATCTCATCTCGCTTATGAATAATGCGGGCTAGGATAGCCTAAACTGTATCCTGTCAACCTGAACTCGAAAACATTCAGAATGATCCTTAGGAACGCTCTAATAGGAGCGATTCGAAATATGTGAACCCAGCAAACCTTATTAAAATGGTGAGGTAACAATTTGACCCACACTGATGATCCCTGAATTAAATTTCCCTTGACAATCAACATATACCTGTATAATGATTACACCTATGTAATTTTAAATCAAATGGTGAGATATGGCTTTTGGCAAAAAAGACGTAGTCGCTTTAACTGGACTTACCTATCGGCAAGTTGACCACTGGGCAACGACTGGCGTGGTCAGACCCTCGATTAAAACTGCAGCTGGCAAGGGTAGCCGGCGAGAATATTCCTTCCAGGATCTGGTGCAACTACGCGTCGCGAAGGCCCTGAGAGATGGCGGGATTAGTTTCCAAAAGATCCGCAAGGCCCTCTCTTGGCTGAGAAGGCATTTTCCGGAGAAAAAGTCGCCCTTGGCGGAACTCAGACTGGTTACCGATGGCGCCAATATTTTTATCGTGGACCGCAATCTGGAGAAGATTGTGGACTCGCTCAAGCAGGGGCAACTGGTCTTTTCTCTGGCTCTGGGGGAAATCATCGAAGGATTAAAGGGAGAACTTAAGAAACTCGCCATTCCCAGTGAAGAAAAGGTCTGGGTTGAAGACCGACAGTTCACCGTAATCCTCACTCCCGACCTGGTAGATGGTTTCTTTACGGCGGAGTGCAGGGAGATCCCGAACTCCAACTTTCAAGGCGAGACGGAACAAAAAGCGTTAGATAACATCCTGGAGTTTTTAGAGGAACGAGTGAGAAAAGGGCTAAGAGCCGAACAATTATAGATAAAAAATTATGCCACCTAATCAGCGAGCCGGGTGGCACGATTGGGCTGAAATAAGGAGGTGAAGCCATCATGCTCACAGGCGTCATAATCGGGCTACTGACGGGTCTTGTCGTCGGGTATTTTGCCTGCTCCTTCATGGTATGTGGAAAGAGTGCTCACCGCATGATGGAACAAAAATTGGCAAACTTGGAATGAATAAATCAGGGAAATCCTCAATGCCGGGGTCAGGGATCGCCTGGACCTTATCGGTAACCTCACCGGCCCA
Source organism: uncultured delta proteobacterium (assembly GCA_963812015.1). Taxonomy (GTDB): domain Bacteria; phylum Desulfobacterota; class Desulfobaccia; order Desulfobaccales; family 0-14-0-80-60-11; genus 0-14-0-80-60-11. Next base: position 439,605 of record CAWETI010000003.1, read on the forward strand.
GGGTCTCTGCGGTTGACGACCTGAAGCCTGGCGAGATGAAACGACGGTGGAAAAGGAGATGTCATGGAGGCCTTCATTCAGGTGCTGGAATCGACAATTGCGGCCCGGGACCCATATACCGTTGATCATCAGCGTCGGGTAAGCCAGATAGCCTGTAAAATCGGCGGGGAGATGGGACTTTCCGAGGACCGCCTCCACGATCTGCGGATGGCCGGCATGCTACACGACCTGGGCAAGATCGCCATCCCCACCGAACTGCTTTCCAAGTCAGGGAAACTGACCACCCTGGAGTTCGCCCTGATTAAAACCCACCCTCAGGTGGCCTTCAACATCCTGGCACCCATCACCCTGCCGGGCCACACTGTCATGATTATTCTGCAACATCACGAACGGGTGAATGGCTCCGGCTATCCCCAGGGTCTGAAAAGGAATAAAATCCTCCTGGAAGCCAGGATACTGGGCGTGGCCGATGTGATGGAGGCCATGTGCTCCCACCGTCCTTACCGCTCCTCCCTGGGGCTGGCGGAAACCCTGGATGAACTTACCCGGAACCAAGGGATTCTCTATGATGTTGCCGTCGTGGAAACCTGCCTGAAACTCCATGGGCCAGACCTGCCAGCCCCCCTGGCTTGAGACTTGACCCCCACTCCAACTTAAAACTTGGCACAACCGCTGGGGGCAGGTCAGGGCAGGAGTCCATCCACCCTGCCAAGACCCCACTTTTGCTGGATTTTTCATGTGGGGCCTCTTGGCCTCCTCGTAACCGTCAGCCATTTTTCTTAAACGTCAGCGGGCCAAGTGACTCACAAAATCGAGTAACTTTTCCTTTTCCTCCTCAACCTGCTTGGCCTCGTCTTCCAGGATAATGACCTGATTCTTTCCCAACCTCTTGGCTTCGTATAAGGCTTGGTCCGCCCTTTCGATAAAGCTAATGCTGGTTTCGCCTGGCTGATATGCGGCCACGCCGAAACTGGCGGTCAACCTGGCACCGCAGTCAGGGAAGGTTATCTCCTCCAACCGACGCCGGAGACGCTCACCCAAAAGGGTTGCTTCCTTGGCGCTGATGCCTGGGAGCATCATAATAAATTCTTCTCCGCCCCAGCGCGCGATCAAGTCCTCCTGCCGGCTATCCTCCACCAAGAGGATGGCAAAAGCCTGGAGCACCTGGTCCCCCGCGTTATGACCAAAGGTATCGTTGATGGACTTGAAGTCGTCCAGGTCGGCCATGATGATGGACAGGGGAGTCTGGTGCCTCTGAGCAAAGGGCATGGCGCCGCCCAGGCTCTCCACGAAGATACGACGGTTGGCGATGCCCGTCAACGAGTCCGTATACATCAAAGTAATGATACGGTCATGAGCTATCCGCAGGCGGTTGAAACAACAAATAATCCCCCCCAGGACCAGAACCCACAAGAAACCATGCACCCAGCAGAGGGCCACGGCAGTCTCTGGCCACTGCTGGGCCAGGTTCCACCAAAGGGACGCCGCCACCACTGCGGTCCACAAGGCCAGGAGCGCCCAGGCATAGTAATTGAGGCGGGAGACCTCTCCGCAGCTGGCAATGTGCTGATTCATGATAGGTTGCACCTTTGATCCTTGGGTAACTATGTTGCGACCTTAAGCCGCGGCATCATCTGGAGTGTAATATGCCTGACCAGGGCCAATCTGAAAATCAGGACTTACCCGGATTTTGGTCTGGGGGTTACAGGGTTCTTAAGGGGGGGATAGCTGTATTTGTAGGGAGTGCGGCGGGAAATACCAGCCATGGTAAGCTGGCCAAGGCCGCCAGGATCCTGGTCTTGCCAAGCTCAACGGTTCGGTTTTGGCTGCGACAGGTCTGGCGATCTTTTCTGGGCAAAGTCAAGATGGTTCAGGGGAATCGGTGTTCGCCCTTTTTCTCCATCACAACGCCACCTCGATCAGGGAGTCCCGAGGGACCTGGTGACTTTGCCTTCCTCACCACCCAGTCAGACCAAATCCGTCAACGGGGCCGGTATCAATAACCATGCCCATGGAGCCCTGTTCGACAGGACCTTCTCAGCCGCGGCTACTTCTTCTCGGGGGCCTCGTCCTGGTTGATGGTTTGGGGGTGGATGGCAGGATGGTTTTTGAAAGGCTGGTACAGGGGGTCGCCGATGAGGATCTGCATCCAGGACACCTGGGGAACGGTGAGGAACTATACCTCCAACAGGGAGAGTTTCCCGGTCATGAGTAAGGGAAAAAACTGGTCCGGAAGGGGAAAGGAATGCAGGTAGGGTTCCGCCACCGGCCCCAGGGTGGCGGCCACCCCTTCCTCCAGCATGCGCTTGCACCACACCTTACTGCCCCAGCGCTTGAGCGTGGTCGCCTCGGCACTGGCCACGTGATAACCCACCGCGCCTTTGTTCCACGTAAAGGCGGGCACGTAGTTGGCCAGAGAGTACCAGCCGCAATAGAGCGCCGCATTGGGGCAGGACCCCGGGGGAAATACCGCCGGATTCTTATCCAGGACCACCTTTATATCAGAGTTTTTTTTCATCACCTCAGAGAGGTGGAGCAGATGTTGGTCAAACCAGACGTAGTTACCGGATTCTGCTTTGCCGGTAAGCCCCCGGGCGTCGATGTAAAAGACGCCGGTTAAGCCCGTTTGTTCCACTTCCAGGGCGTCATCCACCAGGCGCCGGGCAATGGCCGGGGTTGGCCCGTCCAGGCGGCCCACCATCAAGGTCCTGGCCCTGACCCGGTCTATACCCGGCATGCGGTTATAGCTGAGATTAAAGGGGTTGGGCAGCCATCCGGCCTTTTGGTAGGGCCCGGCCATGATCAGGGTCATTTCACTGTCCACCGCCGCCATGCTCTGGGGCTTGCCATACAGTTGTTGGGCCTCATACCAAAATATCAGTTCCCCCAGGAGGCCATTGGTAAAGCGAATGGCCGATGCGGTCCCCTGAGCAGTGTTCGGCAAGATGCCGCGAAACACCCCCGCTTCTCTGTCTTCCGGCTTGACGGATTGCAGTCCCAGAAGTTCTCTTAATTGGTTTGCCCGGCGCGGGCTTCGCCCCCGGGCCATTTGGGCCATCAAGGCTCGGGCCTCCGGAGAGGTTCCCTCCAGTTCCATTAAGATGAACGAAATCTCGGCCCGGGTCGCCTCTGCCGCCGGGGTGGCCGGTTGCTTGTCGAGCCATTCATGCCCCTGCACCAGGGATTCCCGACATTTTTTGATCAATTCCCGCGTGGGGTAGGTCAACCGGGGCGGGGAGGTCACTCCCCCCGTCAGCCGGACCAGTTGGTGGACCAGTTGCAGCGCTTGGGCTTGATATTCCTTGACCCTGGTGGATGCCATGGACCTCAGCTCCATTTCGGGTCCGGTAAGGGGGGTTGCCTTTACCCTCAGGGGGATCCCATAAACCAGCAGGATGGCCGGGCTAGTGCCCTGGGCCTTTGACAGCTCCACCCTCGCCTTGACCGGGGGGACCAATTTCGCATCATAGTCCCGGCGGGACATGTCCTCCGTGGCCGGGACATCGACTCCCACCAAGTTACCGGCCGGCACCTTTCTTTTGCTGGCATAATAGGAGGCCACGGCCTGGCTCTCGGGCAGGTTGCGATTGAAGACTATGACTAGGTCAGGGGCCGATAAGGCCTGAGACACCGAAGGGATAAATAACCATGCCATCAGCAGGAAAAATGCCATCCAGCCGGGTTTGGCGAAGGGACGCAGGATTTGAGTTCGCCTCACGGGTTCCCGGCGCCTTAAAGTCTGTCGGCGGGGTGATTTACGGCGATTAGGAAAATGGGACATAAGGATAATTTTCTCTCGCTTGCCGACAACCGAAGCCCTTTTTGCCGCAAGAGCCCCGGGCCGGACTAGCTGCGGCCCGGACTGATGACTGACATTTTCATAACCATCTAAACCGAGATTATGCCCCAGTCCGACTGTTCCTGATCCAAGATGAAAGGTTATCGGCCCTTTTAAGGGTTTTCCCCGACTGAATGCCGGAATATAGCCCCGCTCCACTGGAATCTAGGTGAGCATGGTGGAGTCGATAAAATATACAATAATTGCAGATCTCAGATCTAAGAAAAATAATTCCTCCGTATCTATGAGCAATAATCCAAAACTAATAGTTTTATGGAGTATCAATTCCAGCCCCGCAACGCCCGTTCATGGATGGTAAGCCTAGAGTCGGAGGCCACATGCTCATACCATCTCCAGGCCTGGTCAAAAACTCTAAGCCCAAACTTGGTCAGCCCTTTTTAAAGCAATGCAACCAAGGGTGAAAGTCCGCGTAACTTGCCATCTCTTTCACTTATACCGCACCCGGTTTTCTGCACACAATGATTTATTGAGCTGCCCAGGCGAGTGAGGCTTGGGCGAACCACTGCGCCCGGGCCTGACCCCGCTCCGCCTTTTTCACCAGCCATCCTGCCCCCAGCCAGAAAATCCCACGGCCCACCGTTTCTGCTTACACCGGGCGGCGGGCCGGTCGGTGACCGCCACGCCTGGAATCGGCGCGTTATTTAAAAACGCTGATCAGGTTAACCAGGAGAAACCTGGATAGTAGGGTTGCGACGAAAAAATCAGTATTTCCCCCCCTGATCAATCAGTACTTATCGGGATTTTCAGCCTAGGAATAAAGTTTTACCTATAAGGCAGGTTAGAGGTGGTTAGGATTCAGCCAGAGAAAGAATGGCCTGGTTGCAGCGGGAAAAGCCCCGGAAAAAATAAAATTAAACAATAAGCTCCAGGTCTTTTATAGGCGAAGAAGCATTGACCGCTTATCAAAACCCGTCTACCACGAGCGCATAAGAGGTTTATGGCAATGGGAGATCTTATTTCGGCAGAACTACAGTTCTTACGTAAATATTTGATCAAAAGGTTGAATAACAGCGAATATATAATTACATTTGAGGAAATGGTGACTTTAATTGCCCTAGTCAACGATTGCTTAAAAGCTGGGCCCGGCTCTATTTTCGATTTACTCTCTGCCTTGCATACTAAAAAGATGGATTTGTATATCACAAAGTTCATTCTCCTTAGAAATCATTTGGTTAATAATAACCGCGATCTTAATTTTCTTGAATATTATCAGCAGAGTAGATAAAATTGTCGATAATTTATTAGAATATATGACCTGCCCCCCAAAAACTGATCCACATGTTAAGTTAGAGTGGTGGATCGAATGGAGGCAGAGAGATGAGCAAGAAGCGGTTTACTCCGGAGCAGATCATTGGGAAGCTTCGGGAAGCAGAGGTGGCCCTGGCACAGGGGGAGACGGTGAGCCAGGTTTGCCGAACCCTGGGCATTTCCGAACAGACTTTCTATCGTTGGCGCCGGGAGTATGGTGGTTTAAAGGTAGAACAGGCCAAGCGGCTCAAGGCTCTGGAGCAAGAGAATACCCGGCTGAGACGGGCGGTATCGGATCTCACCCTGGACAAGCTGATCCTCCAGGAGGCGGCAAGGGGAAACTTCTAAGCCCGACCCGTCGCCGGCAATGCATCGAGCATATCCGGAAGGCTCTACCGGTGTCGGAACGCCGTGTCTGCGGGGTGATTGGGCAACCGCGTGCGACCCAGCGTTACCAAGCTACCGAGCCTGATGACGAGGTGGGGCTGACTGCTGCTATCATTGGCTATGCCACCAGGTATGGGCGATACGGCTATCGCCGCATCCTGGCGTTTTTGCGAAGTGACGGCTGGTTGGTGAACCATAAGAGAATGGAACGAATCTGGGGACAGGAGGGGCTGAAGGTGCCCCAGAAGCAGCCCAAGCGGAGCAGATTGTGGTTAACCGATGGATCTTGTGTTCGTCTCCGGCCCTGCTGGCCGAACCATGTTTGGTCCTACGACTTCGTGATGGCGCGGACCCACGATGGCAAGGCTTTCCGTATGCTCACCATCATTGATGAGTACACGCGGGAATGCCTGGCCATCGAGGTATCCCGGCGTTTTGATGCAGATGCGGTGTTATATCGGTTGACGGAGCTGTTTGTGTCACGGCGCCCGCCAGACTATATCCGATCGGACAACGGGCCTGAGTTTACGGCCAGGGCAGTTCGGGAGTGGTTAAGCCGAGTAGGGGTCAAAACGCTCTACATTGAACCTGGCAGTCCTTGGGAGAACGGTTACAACGAGAGCTTCAATGGAAAGTTGCGGGATGAGTTGCTCAACGGGGAGATTTTCTATACCCTGAAGGAGGCCCAGATCCTGATAGAGCGCTGGCGGTGGGAATACAATACGGTAAGGCCTCACAGTGCCTTGGGGTATCGACCACCCGCACCCGAGGCCATCGCCGTGACCCCCAGAGATCCTGGCTACGCTATGCTCCGCCAGGATCTCTGGCTTGACTTGATGGTCTGCTCCCCGAAAACTGGACCATTCAAAATGAGAGAATTTTGCTAAGATGAAAATATCTGGCAAGGAGGATTTTCTCGATGAAGCGGTCCCGATTTACCGACCAGCAGATTGCCTTTGCCCTGCAGCAGGCCGAGCAGGGGACCCAGGTGGCCGAGGTCACCCGCAAGATGGGGGTTAGCGAGCAGACCTTTTACCGCTGGAAAAAGAAGTATGGGGGCCTGATGCCCTCCGAGGTCCGCAAGCTCCGGCAACTCGAAGAGGAGAATGCCCGGCTGCGCCGGCTGGTGGCGGATCTGTCCCTGGACAAGGAAATGCTCCAGGAGGTAATCCGAAAAAAGCTCTGAAGCCTGCCCAGGTACGGGCCACGGTGGAGCTTTTGCGCACCTGTTACCAGGTGAGCATCCGGCGGGCCTCCCAGACGCTTCCCGGCCCGCGTTCCACCCTGTATTACCGGTCCCGCAAACCTGAGCAGGCACCCCTGAGACACCGGATCAAGGAGATTGCCACCGTCCGGGTGCGCTATGGCTACCGGCGGATTCACACCCTCCTGCAACGAGAAGGCTGGGGGGTCAACCACAAACGAGTTTATCGGCTTTATTGCCTGGAAGGTTTGCAGATGCGCCACAAGCCTCCCCGGCGCCGGGTCAGCGCCAAGTTGCGAGATGACCGCACCGATGCCATCCGACCCAACCAGTGCTGGTCCATGGATTTTATGGCCGATGAGCTCTTTGATGGCCGGCGCCTTCGGCTCTTAACGATAGTGGATAACTTTAGCCGTGTTAGTCCGTTTATCGGGGTAGGATTCAGCTATAAGGGCTATGATGTGGTCTCGGCTCTAAACCTGGCGATGGCCCAATATGGGGTGCCGGAGTGCATCCGGGTGGACAACGGCCCGGAGTTCATCTCCAAAGAAGTTGACCTGTGGGCTTACGCTTACGGCGTGGTCCTGGACTTCTCCCGGCCGGGAAAGCCCACGGACAACGCCTTCATCGAATCGTTCAACAGCCGTTTTCGGCAAGAATGCCTGAATGAGCACTGGTTTTTGAGCCTGGAGGATGCTACAGAGAAGATCGAAGCTTGGCGGGGCCACTACAACGAGCAGCGGCCGCACAGTAGCTTGGGGTATCAATCGCCAGTGGAGTATCTCTCGGGGGCTCTGCCCCCACCCCCCGGGAGTTTATCGCTTTGGGGGAATCTGGAGGGGCAGGAACCAGAAAGGCAGAACCCATAAGGCTCTGCCCCTCCGTCATCCACCCGCCTCGGCGCTCAGGTTGCTCTCCAGCAGGGCCCTATCCTCCGGGCGGGCAAGAAGAATATACCATGACCCCTTAAGGTGGAAAAAGCGAATTTGTCTCATTCAAAATGGTCCAAATTTGGGGGCATCTCCACTTGACCCCCATCCTAACTTAAAACTTGGTACAACTACTGGGGGCAGGTCAAAAGTTCCTCCGCTCGAACGGGAAATTCCTGGATTATTACTTGATAGAGTAAGCAGGTACCAATATTATATCAATTAGGAAATCCCTAATTTCGCAATTCGAAACGACTATTTTCATATGATCATTTTGACCATTTAACAAAAAATTTCGGTATGCCGCTGATTGGGAGATCGCATTTAGCGATATTTTAACGATCGCGGCTATCTTGCCACTAGCAAACCTTCTCAAAAATTCTGAAGAGGTGCAGATATAATCCCTATCTCGAAAAGAGAAATAAGGTCAGGCTTCCGCATTTAAACCTGGCACCCTTCATGGCATCAGAAAAACTACCGGATTTGGATAGAAGGCCGCCCGCGTGTAAAGGTTAAATGAATTTTTCCGAATTTTTAAAAATTATATTGTAATGTGCCGGATAAACCTCGAGGTGCGGGCTGGGAGACAGAGGGTTGGGGTTGCGCATAAGGAATCCCAATGACTGGAGCAACGGGTGCGACATAGGCAACCGGCGGTGGTCCTCCATAAACTCGACCTACATAATGGGGGTTGTATGGCCCCCTATAGGAGCGCCGGAAATCCTTATAGTGACCGTCAAACCCATGAGGCCTTGGGCCATGCCAGCCATAGGCATTCCCATGGGGGTGGTCATATGGTCGATAAGGATCGGCTTGGGCGCTCAGGGAGTTTAAGGCCAGGATAAGGCCCATCATTAGGATAACGCTAAACCATCTACTTAGGTTCATTGGCTTACCCTCCGGAATAATTTTGCAACCTGGATTCACTAATTAGAAAAGAGTCGGTCGGAAAGTGTTAAGAGAGATTATTTGTTTTATGGTAAGTAATTAATATTCATTACCCAAGATTGCTAAGACCGAAATCTCATGGAATTCGTAATAGTTAAGATTTAAACCTATAGAAAAGTATCCTGCTCATCACCCTTCCATGGTCATTATAACCATAGGAAAATGGTCATTTCGTGCATCTGACCCATTGATCCGGTCTCGGGAGCAGGCATCCTGTTTGAAACCAACCTCATCAACTATTACGAAACCAATTAACCAGGACCCTTAAGGCGAAAGGTAAGGTTCGCCATTTCCCTGCCTTTTTTGTTGCCAACATGGAATTAGTTGATATCTCCTATGTGCAAAGGTCAAGATAGCCGAGGTCGGGCGGCGTCCGGGTAGAATTCAAACCAGTCTCCTATTCGTGGTTCCCCGCTCAGGTGGGAGCGTTCTATAACTTGCCAGAACCGAGGCTTCCCAAAAACTTTAAAAAATTAGCGATATAATCCGCCTATCGAAATAGGGGATTGACAGTTCCATCTCCAGGATATCTCTATTGACGCATGAGAGCTCCCAGGTAAAACGATAACCCCAGACATTAACTTCCTCCCGTGCACCACGCCACCAGTGTCTTCCTCGGGGTTTTGGTCGTGCGTCAGCATTAATCTGGCCGGGGGGATAAAAAAATTGATTTTAAGGAATTTTTGTGCTTCATTACTATATGTCTGTTGGGCTCGGAAGGGAAAAGTGGTAACTTTGATTAATAACAAAACTAATTGGGAGAGATTACCAATGGAATCGATGCACCCACGGAAGAACAACAAGTATCCGTACGTGATTATTCTCCTGGTTGGATTGTTTCTCGGTGCGGCCATCCCCCTGGCGTATGGCAATCAACCACACATGGATAATGCTCTGCATCATCTCCAGGCCGCCAGGGTCGCGTTGGAAAAAGCGACCCCGAATAAAGGGGGCCATAGAGAACGAGCCATTCAGTTGATCGACCAGGCCATCAACCAGGTGCGGGAAGGAATCCGATTTGCCGGACACTAGTCCATCTCTCTTTACAGAGGACCCGGACTAACACTTCGACGGCTATAACGGCAAGGGGCATTCTGTTTGAACCAGAATGCCCCTTGAAGTTGTCCGCCACCTTCAAGAAAATCAGCCTATCCAACTAAATATAATACAAAAGTTACTGTAAGAGCCTTCACTACCCTTCGCTAAATTATAGATGTGCAAGAATAGCGGCTATCTTGCTAAAACTAAAAAATATCCCCAAGGCACAGAAAATTTTGTATATGATTCGAATATCGAATGTGGGGTAAGCAAAGGAGGCTCTCCACCATGCCTAAGTTGAGAATAATTCTTTTTATTTATGCAATTGTGGCCTTTGTGGGTTGTGGATTAGCAGATATCCCAGCCCAAAACCGAGCCATTGAGGAAGAGAATATGCGGGTTTATGACATATATCAATCTTATATGAGGAGCATGAACGAACAACGCGAGGAAACCGGCCTAACTCCCGAGAGGATCAAATCTTTTGAGGAATGGAAGGGATCTCCGGGCACCCAATAATGATGACTTTCCAAGGATATAACTTCATTCAGATTATTAAAATATAGATATGGCCTGAATATGGAAGGTTTTTGGCTTCCTGATAAGTGTCGGATCATAGATGCTATGAAAGGTTCCTTAAGTAAGCCTCTTGGTATAAAAGTGGAGTTCCTCAAGAAAAAAACAGGAAAAGGAGGCTTACCATGGACCACAAGCAGGGAAACCAGGGTCGAGAACAGAGCGCCCAGGTGCCGGTTTTGTACGTCGCCTTCGAACTGGCTAACAGCACCTGGAAGATGGCGTGCACCGATGGCAGCAAGTTGCGGCATCTCACCGTGACTGCTGGGGACCTGGCCCAAGTCCAAAGAGCGATTATCGGAGCCAAGCGGCATTTCGGTATGGGGGACAAGGTGCACACGGTGAGCTGTTATGAGGCCGGACGTGACGGTTTTTGGCTGCACCGGTATTTGCACAGCTGCGGGATAGACAATGTGGTGGTGGACTCTGCCAGCCTGGAAGTGAACCGGCGGTTGCGGAGGGCGAAAACCGACCGGGTCGATGCGGGGAAACTATTGAGCATGCTGCTCCGCTATCACGGCGGGGAGAAGCACCTGTGGCGGGTGGTGCGGGTGCCGAGCCGGGAGGATGAGGACGCCAGGCATTTACACCGGGAATTGGAGGCCTTGAAGAGCGAGCGGACCCGGCACCGCAACCGGATCCATGGGATTTTGATTCAACAAGGGCTGCGTGTCAGCAACCCGAGCACGAAAAAGTTTGTCAAGGAGTTGGAACTCATGCGCACCTGGGAAGGCCGGGAATTGCCAGCCGAGATGAAGGTGCGGCTGGTACGGGTGCATGAACGGCTACGCATGGTGGAGGAGCAGATCAGCGGCCTGGCAAAAGAGAAAACGCAGCTTCTTAAAGTAGAGAACGCCAGGATGGCGCAAGTGGCCCAGCTCCTGAGGCTGCCCGGGATCGGCCCGGTAAGTTCCTGGACCTTCGTCATGGAGTTTTTCGGCTGGCGCCGTTTTCGGAACCGCCGGGAAGTGGCCGCCCTGGCGGGCCTGACCTCTACCCCTTACGACAGCGGCAAGAGGTTGCGAGAACAAGGGATCAGTAAAGCGGGTAACCGGAGGGTGCGCACCCTGGCCATTGAGATCGCCTGGGCCTGGCTGCGGTTTCAACCCCGAAGCAAGTTAAGCCGGTGGTTCCTGGAAAGGTTTGCCGCTGGCGGGAGCCGCATGCGACGCATCGGCATCGTGGCCCTGGCCCGGCGGCTGCTCATCGATCTGTGGCGTTTTCTGGAGTACGGGGTGGTCCCGGAAGGAGCCCAGGTAAGGCCACTGGCAATTTAACCCAGAATACGGAGTTGATGTAGAAGTTTTGGTTGGTGAAGTCGCCCGTGTAACTGCTGGGTGCTCTTGAGTCACCGTTTTCATAGAGTGGGCGCTTCAGCAATCGGTTCCCCGCAGCGCAACCCCGCGCATGCAGCATGCGGTGCCTGACTAAGAGTCAGCACGGATAGAAGCTTGATGGGGGCTTTGGCCCCATCGATTTACCGGAACCAACCAACCAAAACGGCTCACAGGTCTCTAACAAAAATTGCCTAGGAGGATAGCTCTCTTCGCCTCGGTCTGAGGTTTTTAGCATGCCCCGTCGAGGTGTCAAGGTTTCCCTGCGGCGCCCTGCGACCTTGACACCTCTTCCTGGGCATGCGGCTGGGGAAGCAGGCCGACGGCGAAGGGATGGCCTTTTGACCTCGGGCTCAGGGATGGAGGTTTAACTGCCCGGAAGACAAAAAAGGCTTGACAAGAGGAACCCACATAGAAGCAGTTATCGAGAGTTCTAAAGGCGGGTTCTGCCCTTGAGAAAACCTTTTCCTGCTCATCTCCCTGCCTCCCGTCGATCTGGTCTGTTCCCGAAAACTGGACCATTCATAATAAGAAAATTTTGCTAAGATAAACCGATCTGGCAAGTAGGATTTTCTTGATGAAACGGTCCCGGTTTACCGATCAACAGATTGCCTTTGCCCTGCAGCAGGCTGAGCAGGGGACCCAGGGGCTGAGGTCACCCGCAAGATGGGGATTAGCGAGCCAGACCTTTTACCGGTGGAAGAAGAAGTTTGGGGGCCTAATGCCTTCGGAGGTCCGCAAGCTCCGGCAGCTGGAGGAGGAGAACGCCCGGCTGGGCCGGCTGGTGGCGGATCTGTCCCTGGATAAAGAAATGCTCCAGGAGGTGATCCGAAAAAAGCTCTGAAGCGTGCCCAGGTGCGGGCCACGGTGGAGCTTTTGCGCACCTATTAACAGGTGAGCATCCGGCGGGCGACCCAGACTCTATCCGGCTCCCGCTCCACCCTTCCTGTATATGAATAAATAGTTGCTAAGGCCTACCCCCTTGATTTCCATATGGTCAAAATGATCATACGCGAATGGTCATTAGGTTTATAGACTTTCCTCCCTTCTTGTCTCATTCTAATAATCTGGCGCGAAAGCCTCGATTTTGTTTTTTGGGGTTCTCCGTGTCTTTTAAGCCTAAAACGGAGTTAGTCCAAGAAGGCGAAGGAAAACTAAATGGCCCGAAAGATTATAACAGTTGCCTTAGTGTTTATCCTCGCAGCTTCCCTATCCGGCTGTGCCACCGAAGGCTATTATTCATCGGGACGATCCGCTGCTGGTGGAGCCATGGAGCAAAAAGATCCTATTTATGAGGAATTGGCTGAACATGGAAGGATGACGACAGGACAGATAACTATTGTTTATGGCGTGCCATGTGTAGAAGTTATGCTGAAGAGTGGTGAAAGCATAATGACATTTGTCTATTCCATACCTTCTTTAAAGAAAAAATCTCTTATTGTTCAGGACAGGATTGCTCTCCTTAATAAAACGCACTATCTATTGATCGTGAATGGTTCCGGTAACATCAGCACCTATAAGGACAAAATATTCGTGCCGCTCGACTATTCGATCGAGCCGAAAATTCTGCCGGAATTTTTGCCTGGTGCGGCCAATCATGAAAAGTACATTCTGATAGATCGCCGCCAGCAATATCTCGGCCTTTATGAACGGGGAAATTTGAAATACTGTTATCCAATTTCTTCCGGAATCAAGAATTCGACGCCTTTAAAAAAATTCGTGGTTAATTATATGGATGAAGTTCATCACTCCAGTAAATATGAACAGGCGCCCATGGATCATGCACTGAATATTGGCAAGGATTATTTCATTCATGAAGGAATAGTTCCTGGATATCCCGCATCCCACGGCTGTATCCGGGTGTTTCCCCTTCATGCCCGTTTTCTTTTTTATCAGTGGGCCAAGCCGGGAATTCCCGGGAAAATTATAGGTTGAGTCCGTTGCAAAACGGAATCTTCCTGGCGTTGAGGATTTTCGAGCAGGTCGTTTTATCTTGAGGAGATTGGCGCGTTAGGACGGAAATGTGCCCCATTTCAAGCTTCATATCTACTTCTATATCAAACTCATCCCAGAGCACAATTTCGATCTTTTTCAAGTTAATTCTCCCATTTGTAATTCGGCCTCGACGATGAGCACTATCTAAGAATAATAAGTTATGAATGGCATGAGGCTTTATATTCGGTGAGCCCTAAGCCCTTGGCGTTCAATGTGATTAACTTCGGAGAATTGAGAACCGTGCGCATCAATTTTTTAGCGCAGTCCCCGGCCCGCAAGGCATCCTGCAGATTTTTCTTTGCCTGGTCCAGATTGTCCCCTTCTTGCAATACTGTAAGAGCTAACTGCACCTGCCATAGCATCGCCATAAAGTTGTTGCCAAAGGAATCCAAGGTCCAATTCAGCTGTTGAAACGAGGACTCCGTCTCTTTTTTTCCATTCCTTCGATCTCGGATGTTATAAGTGTCATTCTGCATGGCTTAATCCTCCAAATGGCGTAGCAAAGAACCTCATTCAAGATTTGTTGAACAAACTGTAATCTTTTCTTATAAAAATGATATTAGGAATCCCCTGATATGTGTTGCACGAAATGACCATATTGCTATGGTCAAAATGTTCATGGAAATTTTGATGGCCTGAAGAATTGTCCTGCCCCCAAAAACTGATCAACAAGTTATGGTAGATTAGCGGATCGAAGGGAGGCAGGTCAAAAGGGCATTTCAGAATAGCGACTATCTTGCCATTATCAGCACAACCCAAAAGGTTGCGATATGATCTGCATAACGACAGAGGTTTCGCAGGGCTGGGGAACTCTATGGATCAGGGATGGAAAAATCTGAAGGCAGCGGACCAGTTATTTTTGTGCGTTTTCAACGTTGATCCTTTTTCATCTCCTGCGGAACCCCGCCGTAATTTTTGGTGGTGGTTACCAGACCTTTCGAGCCGGTGATATGGTATCGGACCTCCGGTCCCCGGTTGCTGGCCCGTTCGGTGAGCCGGGCGGCCAGCTCCTTGTAATAGTAGAAAAGGCCCAGGCCGTCCCCCTGGCCCTGGCCCCCCGCCAGAACCAAAGCGCCGCAGGCGGAATTCGCCACGTCGTCATGCCCGGCCGGGCCGTGGGTTATCATGTCCTTGCCCATGGGCCGCACCCGCCGCTCCAGGCCAAGCAATTCCGAGAGCAAAGCCTGGTCGTCCAGCAGCTCCACCTGGCCCCTGGTGAACAGGGGCAGGGCCTCCAGGAAGATCTGCGACCTGTCCCTTACCGAGCTCCGATAGTCAATGCCGTGCTCCCGGAATGCCGAGACGACCCACTCGGCCGCGTACTTGTCCCCCGTCACTTGAGAGCATTTGAACTCCTTGAGCACCTGGGCATATTCGGCCACCACCTCACCCGGATTGAAGGGGGGGACCCGCCGCCGGATCACGTCCAAAACAATTTGGCCATCGGCTTCACGGTGCGCCAGGCCCAGGGTGAAGCTATCCTGGCGGCCCCCGGAGGGGGCTGCGAAGCCGAAGTACCGCAAACCTTCCTTTGGCGGCAGCTCTCGCCGACCATGAACGACCAGGGGCTCCAGGGTCTCGATGTCCAGGAACCCCGAAATGTCGTCCCGGAACAGGGCCAGGTACTCGGTCTTGGCGCTTGCGTGGTCCTCAGCCAGTGCCTGCTGCACCACTTCCGCGGACAGGGTCGGGTTCATGGTCCGGGTGGCCGCCTGCCAGACCAGGACCCGCCCGTCCTTGCCGTAGTAGCGGGAGAATGCCTCCCACATGACACCCTGTTTGGCGTAGGGTGAGCTTATGGCGATCAATGGCCCACCAGTGGTGGCAAGGCCGGGGCGCAGACTCCGCAAGATCTCCTTGCCGGGGTCCCTGCCCTCCACTCTCCAGAAACTTGCTTCTTCCAGAATCACTGCCAACAGGGTGTATCCACGAACGGCCGCCGTGGAGCATGTCAGAATCTTGATGCTCACCCGGTTCTTCAGCCTTATCTCCTGGGCCAGGTCCGCCTCCACCATGCCCGCCAGGATGGGGGAAAGGCGGAATATCTCCCGGCAATATGAAATGATTATGCCGGCCTGCTCCCGGTCGTTGGCGATCACGGCCACCAGGCCGATCTCGCCGGGGGCCAAGACGGCCGTATCGGCAAAGGCCGCACTGAAGCAGGCCGTAGCCGCCGTGATCCGGGACTTGCCGCCCCGCCTCCCCACTATGAAGTAGACCTCCCCGGCAGGGCCTTGTGGGGCCGCTTGCCGCCCCGTGCATCTCTGATAGAGGGGGAGGTCAATGTCTGCCAGGGGGAGGCCGTAGGCGGCCTTTAGAGCCGTCCTCCAGGGCTGCCAGGGTGCGAGGTCTGGGAACCCCGCCCCTATCAAATTTCTGTCTCCAATGGCTTGAATTATATTCATTGTCTCCCCAGCAATGCCTTTTTATGGGGTCGGGGCGTATCGCTTGAAATCGGACCCGAAACGGGGTTTAAAGACAGGGTCCGCCGGCCGATTTCATGGCCTCCATACCCCGTTTCCTGCCCTCTGCGAAAGAGGCCATTTGCTCCGGGCTCAAGGGGCGCCCCCTCCTGGCTATCCTGGCCCCGGCCAGTTCGCAGACCTGCTCCAAGACCGCAGCCGGGAAACGGATTTCCTTTCCCAGGCGCTCATCCGTCTCGAGGGCCTGCTTGGCTTCCCTCACCCCGGCCTGAACCTTCGCGGCCGTCTGGGTCGTGGTCAACAAGGCGAAGGATTTCTCTGCCTCGTCGTAAAGATGGATCACCCCGCCGTTCTCGCAGATGATCCATTCGTACCAATGGAGCTGACCTTTTTTGAATTGAGGTTGCTCGCAAACGAAGGCAGGGTCGAGTCCCATGTGGTATCGGTAGCGGGTTAGTTTGGCGATCGTGAACGGCCCGGCCCAGTCCTTCTCCAGGATTCTTTTCCATTGGTAATGCGCCGGTGCCTTCCCTTCCGAGACTATCATCAGCACGACGCCGCCCACATTGGCCTTGCCCGGCAAGCTGTCCATGATGTCTCCTGCATTTTTCCCCACCAATAAAAAAAAGCCCCGCAACGGCATTGCTGCCAGAAAGCGGGGCCTCTTGGCCACACCTTGCAGATTTATTTTGGGTTACTTGATTCCTAGACTCTTTAGTGTCCACCTCACGATATTGATGATTGCGCCGTAAAGGTCGGGGGCTATGTCCCTGATCTTGAAAAGGGCAGCGGCAAGTTCATTTTCGGTCATTTTCGGCCTGCCTTATTTTTAGGAAAATATATTATTTTCCTAAAAATACTGTCCTTTTCCTTTATCTTTTCCTTAATTTATTATATATTTTCATTAAAATAAATGGGGGGCCAAGACCATGGGACAGTACAAAATCACCCGTGACAAGTTCCTTTCCACCGATGAAGTCAAGCGGCTCTTGAAGGTCTGCGAGGAGCAGGCCGACCTCGACTTGCTCAAGGGGCGGCAGACTTGGGTCACCCGGCATATGCTGGTGGCCCTGGCCCTGCGTAGCGGCCTCAGGGTGGGCGAGATCGCCGCCCTCAAGATCGGGGACATCCACCTGGGAGGACGAGAAACCTATATCAGTGTTAGGCGCGGCAAAGGGGACAAGCCCAGGGATGTTTTTTTCAACGGGTCGCTGGTCAAACCCTTGAAGCGGTACATCGACATCAAGGCCAAGACCTGGAAGCAGCCTGTCAGCCTGGGTGATTCCCTTTTCTCTCATGGGGAGGGAAAGCCCTTCACCACCATGGCCCTGTACTTCAGCTTCAAGAAGGCCTTGGAGAAGGCCGGGCTGCCCCTGCATCACACAATCCACCATGCCCGTCATACCTTCGCCACGCATTTGCTGGCTGACACGGGAAACCTCAAATTCGTGCAAAAACAGCTTGGTCACGAAAACATCGCCCACACCGCTCTCTACGCAGACATCCTCCCGGAGCAGCGGCAGGCCCTGGCCGACAAATTGAGCATTTAGAGATGATTGCATCATTCACCTTTACCCTGGCCCACGGCCTCTACCGACACAATTTGGCCGGATTTTAGGGCGTCCAGGTATTCTTGCAGGCTGGGGGCCTTCTCCGGGAGCTGCCCATCTTTCGCCAAGGCGCTCATTGCCATAATGTCCGCCCTAATGCTGTTGCAGAGCATCAAATAATCTTTCTCCGTCCCGGCCCCCAGCTCCACCTTACCCCCCAGCAGCGCCGCCTCGTAGGACGCCGCGCGGATCAGCTTGACGGCGCACCGCTGGGCCAATAGCTGGGCCGGGCCGGGCGCCGGCTCCTTGTGGCCTTCCAATAACAGTTCCGTGGCCCGCCTCAGGACTTGCGCCAGCCGCGTACGGCCGTCTATGTCGTGGCGCTCCAGGGCCATATACAGGCCGTGCTTCACCTTTCGCAGGGGTTTGGGAAACAAGGAGTAAGGGCTTTTGGGCCTTTTCCTATCATTTCCCGGTTTATCGTTTGAATCATCTTTCATATCAGTCAGTTATCCTATATTGGGCGATGATTGCTAACCCCTTATCAGGGGGCCTGGGCATGGGGTGGCCTCAGCCCGCTCCGTATATCCCTTTCTCAACTGGTTTGGGGGCATCTCAAAGATGCGCTCCAAAACTTCCCACACATGATAATGGGTCCCCATGGCCACGGTCTCCCAGCCTGTGGCCTTCCCCTCCAAGGCATGGGCCTAGTGAAAACGAAGGCTTTCCTCCAGGGTTGCTATGTGGCCCTGGCGCTGCGCACTCGAATACTCGCCGACCCAGATATGCCTGGCCTCATATTCCCCCCAGGTTTCGTCTGGCAGCATTGGAGAGTGTTTAGTCATTTCCTTTCCTCCAGCCTTATTCACGCCCCGGCCGCCAATATGATTATCTCGGGGGGGTGGGGGGTGATTGATTGTCTTTTTAAAAACCTCCCCTGGACCCCAAAAAGCTTTTCGAGGCCGTATAGGGGACGAAGTCCCCTCTAGTGCACCGAAGACAGGAAAACATAAATGGCACTGGACCGAAGGGACAGGGCATTGTTTTCCTGTCGAAGGTGCACTCGTTCATGGGTTATAATGGGGGACCCCATCCTGAGGATCGTTATATACGCAGTTAGCAATATCCAATGTTTTCATTAGGTTACCCTATCAAAGATTATTTTCGGTAGCCTGCCGGAAATAATCTTTGGTCTAACCGAAAATAATATTATTTTCGGTGGCCTGCCGAATATGATGTGAGGTCCTCTTGTCGCCCCCCACCTTGAATTCCCTCAAGATGGCCTTCCAATGGGGGGTATCCTTGACGAAGGTCTGTTTCCTCCTCCTGGCGCCCCCCGCCGTCTGCTTGAACTCGATCCATGTCCCGATGGCGTAAATCTTCTGTCCCCGGCCCCCGTGCCCCTTCTCCCGCCCATGTCCCAGATGACGCCGACCCTGCACAACCCCTGGAGGGTCTTCTGGAGGATCGACCCATTAATGCGTTTTTTCAGGGCCTTGGCGTAGTCCATCGTGAACAGCACGAGGTGTCGCCGCATCCTCGGCGGCACCAAGCCCTCCCTCCTCAGGTCAAACCAGCGGTCCTCCTGCCGCGCCCGGAGTTGGGCGATGTCCGGGTATCCCTCAATGGGCTCGGGGTCGGGCTCGGGGTGATCCTCAGTCAGGTCCTTATGCCTGACGGATTTTCTCGGGCACAGGGCCTCCAGGCGGATGCTTTCCTCGTAGGGCGTCAGTTCGGTCAAAATGAAATTCATGATCTGACTCAGCTTGGTTCGCTGAAGCCTCCTGTCAATTTTTGGGTCGTCCAACACCCAGCGCGGCGGCCACTTCTCATCTTTCCCCTTCGGCTGGCTTCTCCGGAGCTTTTCCCGCTCAGCCTCGGCCTGGGCAATGATTGACTGTTGTCTATTCTCTTCCTGCCTGATAAAGGCATTAAGGCGGTGGGTGATGAATTTGCCCCGGTCTTTGGCTTCTTCCGGCTCGGGGTATCTATCCCAGGCCTCCACACAGGCGTCGTGAAATGGCTGGTAAAGAAAGTCTGCATACTGGAACCCCAGGTGGCAAATCGTGCCCTGCCTACAGCCCTCCTTGACGGGGCAGTGCCCACACCAGGGGTTCCTGGGATTAAATTGCAGCCTGAAATATTGGCAAGATTCATTTTTTTTCCGTTCCATTTGGCGCCCCTCCTATGGGCAAAAAATCGCGGACGACGGGGGCGATAGGAGCGCCCCCGCTTGACCTTGTTGCAACAAGGCGTCCGGGAAACTTTGTAATCATCGTGCGAACAAATCCCGGGGCTCCAAGTTGAAAACCTTGCCCAGGGCCTCGGCCTCCCCCGGCTTCGGGACAAGGCCACGTTCCAGCATCGAAATCTTTACTTGGCTGATCGGCGTCCCGGCCAGCTTGGCCAGCTCCGCAACAGTAGTTTGGTTAAGTCCCCTCACAACTCTTTCATGTTTCAGCCGACTTATCTGCATCATTGTTGCCCTCCATAATCCCGCCGATAAACAAACTGCCCCGTCGAAGTAGCATTTCTGCTAAACCGGGCGGGGCAGTTTGCCAAGCCGTTCTGATTCAATTTTACGTTACTCCCTTTATAATATATTTTTAAGCCAAAATAAAGAAAAAAATATATAAAAATGCATCATTATTTAATAACCCCGGGTCTTGTTCATTCTTGTTTTTGCTTCTCGATGGTTCGGCCCTCTTAATTACATTGCAGGGGGAAGGCCACCTCTTAACTAAGATATTCCCGATCTACCGGGCATTCGCCTTCCTCACCCTTGACCCAGATCGTCCAGGAAAATTGGTCCCGTGTGCTGTAATCGGTTATTTTGATTGGCATCCTGCCGTCCGGGTCTTTCACTCCGACCACTGGATCCAAGCTGTCGCCCACCCAGTTGTAATCCATCAGGGCGACCATCCTGATCGGAAAAAGTTCGATCGCCGCATACCAGTGCCACTCGCTGACCATGAAAACGTCCCCGTGCTCGGAGCCGATAACCAATTCGCTCATGGCCTCTAAGGCGTCCCCGAATGCCCGGCAGACGACGAATGGGTCGTCCTCCAGGTCTTGCCTGGTGATGCCCAGTTGGGCGTTTATCCGAGCAAAAAATTTCCTCATGTCCAGCTCGCGGAGTTCCTCGGGAGTTGGCAGCCGGTCCTTCTTCTCATCAACGATGTACATCTTGCCGTCGCTCATAAATTCCTCAGGTTTTTTCAGCAACAAAAAAATCAAGCCGTGGAGATCTTCGGGGTTTGGTCATCGTTCAAAATTTGTTTCTGGCGGCAGTTTTGGAGAGAGCGGACTTCGCCTTTGAGCCGGAAGGGGATTATCCTTGAAGGGTAAAGTTCATATAAATTGCCTTGACCAGGACGAGGCCT
Source organism: uncultured delta proteobacterium (assembly GCA_963812015.1). Lineage (GTDB taxonomy): Bacteria > Desulfobacterota > Desulfobaccia > Desulfobaccales > 0-14-0-80-60-11 > 0-14-0-80-60-11. The sequence continues at coordinate 460,479 of CAWETI010000003.1, forward strand.
TCGGTGATGCCGCTGTCGGCGAGGCACTGTTGCACCTGGGGGGTGATATTGATGAAGGCCCGGCGGCCGGGGACTTGAAACCAGAGTTCTTGACGGTAGCTTTGCATGGCCCTTTCCGTGGTGGTTTTTTCCCTTGAAAGTGCCACAGGGCCACGCAGGTGTCAAGGGCGGGGGGGAGTCAGGGTGATGCGACCCCGGCCTGGGATACTCGGAGCAGCACTGGATTAGCTTCACCCCCTACCCAGCCCTCCCTTTAAGGGGGCAGGGGGCAGGGGGCAGGGGGCAGGGGGCAGGGGGCAGGGGGCAGGGGGATGAAGCCTCTTTAAGGCCCCGATGAATAATGAGCTATCCTAGGCGATATTATTTTTTTGGGGCTCCGGCGGGGCTGGGTTCAGGGGTGACCCCTTCTTCCTGCATTTTTTTCAGGTACTTTTCGGGATTTTTGTTGAACTCCGCATCGCAACCCTTGCAGCAAAAATAAATGCGTTTGCCCTGGTAGTCGGCATAGACGTTCTTGTCAATGGTGCCGCCCAATACCGGGCAGACCGTCTGGGGTTTGGGGTCGGCGGCCCAGAGGCCCCCGGCGGCAAAGGCCGTGAGGGTCAGGGCCAGGAACAATGCCTTAAATTTCTTCACAAGAATCTCCTTATGGGGTGTTCAAGGGTTCACATCATGTGGATAAAATTGTGTACATGCAAGGCCGGATTGTCAAGGTTGGGCGGGGGAGGCCAGGAGAAAAATAGTTTGTCACTGAATGGAGGCGTGAGGAAGCATTATGGGTTTAGGTGGGCTTAATTAACTTTTCCCCGAAAGTTAATCAATTACCTACCCACTTGCGGATATATAGCAGCTAGCAAAACTTGATTGCCACTGAATTCCAGGGAGGCCTTTTAGTCTGGAATAGGAGACCTATCCCTCCTCCGGCCCAGTCAGAATCTTAACTTCAGGAATGGATTTAAGGTACAGGTCGCGTTGGGGAAACGGCAATTCTATGCCATGATCCCGGAACCGCTGCCAGATGCCCCAGAGGAGATCGCTCTTTAGGGAATCAACGCCATTTTGGGGATCGTTGAGCCACACTCGCAGTTCGGGGTCGACGCTATTATCTCCGAACCCCTCCAAAAAGTAAGCGGGCCTGGGGTCCGTCAGGACCCGTGGGGAACTCGCCGCGGCTTCCAATATCAAGTCGCGGGCTTTTTCCAAATCGGAGGCATAGGAGACGCCAACCGGCAGACCAATACAGACGAGATTGTTGGAATAGGACCAATTAATCACTTCGCTGGTTACCAGATTTTCATTGGGAATGAGGTGCTCCGTGCCATTAATTTGCGCCGGAGGGGACGGATAGAATCAGCTAATCTAAGCCCGAAAGGCGACATGAAATCGCGCCCTGGCGATTATGATTGTGCGCCGCTACATGGAGCAATTTCTAAAACGAATATGCCAAGCCGGCAGTGGCTCCGTGAAAAAACACGCCGGAGCTGCTAACGCCAAGTGCGTGCACGATATCCGGCTGAGTCGTATAAGTTTCCTGGATCTGTCCAGGTGCCAAAGCAACGCCTTCGAGCCAGAGAGCTTCGTAACCGACCTTAAGCCCAAGCCCCTTGCTAACCTGATATTTGCACTGCAAGCCGATTTCGCCAACGAAGGCGGCGTGGTTAGTCGTGGTGGACGACGGTCTCAAGACCTTATAGATGCTGACTCCGGTTGACTCTTCGGCGTTGTTGACATAAGCCCCGGCCTTTATCAGTCCGTTAATCGAAAAGCGACCACGCTCCCATATTTTTCCATCGGCACCGATCTGGAGACCATAAAGATTGTTAGTCGTACTTGTATTCCAGAAAGGCTTAAACCCTTCTAAGGGTACTAATGAACCCTGAAGATTTTCAGACAGTTGGACCCAACGGAATCCGGCCAGCAAGGTTAGGCGGCTATAAGGATTCCACCGCACGTTGAGCTCTGCATTATAAAGTTTTGTATCGTAGTCCCATGCCATTGCCTGGTATGAATGATCTTGAGTTTGGAGAAAGCCGCCAGGAGCTCTCATCACCAGCCAGTCCGGCGGATTGTCGGGCACAACGCTTCTGGAGCTGCTCCAGCCGGCGGTCTGAAAATACAACATTTCCAAATCGTAGCCGGAATCACCGTGGCGAATCACGTCTATTCGCCCTCCAGCGGAAAAGCCTTGTCGAAAATTGTTGCTGTTGAGAGCTTCCGTGCCGGGGGTGATGGACAGGTTGGGGAGCGGCACGGTGCCCGGCACTCGTTCAACGAGGGTTCGATTTACGCTGCCGATTCGGTCCAAGATGATGGCGTCGGCTGAGACAGTCCATCGCGGAGGGGCACCCTGCGACTGGTCAACCGGCACCTGGGAAAACGACGGGGGCGAATCTTTACTATCCGCCGATTTGCCTGTTGAATTCTCTTGGTCTCCCGCTGAGGCAGTTATCGATAGGAATAGCATAGCGACCATAGCACAGAGGAAATAGATGGCGATCAACAGATGTCTATTACGAAATGAGCTAAAAAGAGTGCTCATGGTTTTACCCTTCAGCTAATTGATTGAATTATAGTAGTCTTTCCGATCTGTTTACTAACTGGACAATTGACAACAAATTGTCCAGTTCTACAAAGGCAATCTAAGTTGTGCTGCGCTATGTAGGCCGAAAACTTCCTGTGCCACTCGTGGAGCAGCCCCGCCTCCTTAAAGATTTTGCAATCATCCCACACTTCGGCATACATTTCTAAAATTCACATTGCCACAAGGAAAGGGGATTGTCAAGAAAGGGGACCTTTGGCCAAAAGTCCGGTGCTCATTAACTTTTATAAAAAAAATTAATCGAAATTAAATAATTATTCTTAGGATTTATCCATCGCGAGCCTAATATTTAGATGGTTCATCAGAATCCTTAAGGTCCAAAGCGCCGGATTTTTTGAGGGCGGCGAGGCCGCCCTGGAGGTTGACGGCGTTGGTGAGGCCGGCGGTTTCCAGTTGGCGGAGGGCTTCGTAGGAGCGGACCCCGGAGTTGCAAACCACCAGGAGGCGTTTGTCCGGGGGAATTTCCTGGAAGCGGTGTTTGAGGGTTTCCTGGGGAATGTTGAGCCAGCGGTGGCCGAAGAGGTCGATATAGGGGGCGGCGTTGGCGGCGCCCCGGACGTCCAGGCAGATGGTGTCGCCGGCCTGGTCGGTCAAGGAGCATTGTTCGAATTCGGCGACCTCGATGGTGCGGTTGTAGCCGTCCAGGATGTTTTCCAGGGTGTTGGCCACGGCGTTGACGATATCCAGGGCGGCGGCAAAGGGCGGGGCGTAGGCCACTTCCAGGTTGGACAGATCGCTGAGGTCGGCCTTGAAGGGCAGGAGGGCGGCGATGCTGTTGATGCGGCCCACCAGGGCGTCGCCGTTGTGGCTGAGGCCCTGGGCCCCCAGGAGGCGGCGGGTCTTTTTATCCACCACCAAATGCAGGTACATGAGGTCCTGGGTGGGATAGAAGTGGGCCCGGTCGGCCTGGATCACCAGGGCCGCCACCGCGTCAAAGCCCTCCCGCAGGGCGGCGGCGAGGTTGAGGCCAGCGCCGGCGATGGCCATCTCGAAGGTTTTCAGGGTGAAGGAGCCGACGATGCCGTTGAAGGTGGCGGAGCCCCCGGCCAAATTGGTGCCGATGACCCGGCCCTGACGGTTGGCCAGGGAGCCGGAGGGGAAATAGGCGGATTTGCCGGTGATGAGGTGGTGGTTGTCGATGCAGTCGCCGCCGGCGTATATGTGGGGATCGGAGGTCTGGAGGCGGCGGTTGACTATGATGCCGCCGTCGGGGGAGACCAGGAGGCCGGCCTGGCGGGCCAACTCGGTATTAGGGATGGCCCCCACCGCGGTAATGACCAGGTCGGCAGGTAGGATTTCTTGTCCGGTGACTACTTCAAGGGCATGATCGTCCCCGGCGTGGGGCCGGATTTCCCGGACGGTTGCCGCCAGGTGCAGAGCGATGTCCTTATCCCGGAGATGCCTGGCCACCATGCGGGCCAGGCCGGGCTCCAGGAAGTCGGGGAGGACCTGGGGGGTGACCTCCACCAGGGTGGTGGTAAGGCCCCAGAGGTCGCTGACGGCCTCGGCCATCTCAACGCCGATGGCTCCGGCGCCGATGATGACGACGCGGCCCACTTCGCCTTTGGCGATGCGGTCCCGGACGGCCATGGCGGCGGAGAGATTGGCGACGCTCATGACCCCGGGGAGATCGGCGCCGGGTACGGGCAGGGGGCGGGGGCGGCTGCCGGTGGCCAGAACCAGTTCGTCATAGGGGAGGTCTTCCTCCCGGCCGGATTCCAGGTCCCGGAGGCGCACCAGTTTTTGATCCCGATCAATGGCCAGGGCCCGGGTGCGGGTCCTGACCCGGACGTCTTTGGCGCCGTCAAAAAATTCCGGGGTTCGGAGCATGTGGAAGCTGGTGCTCATCAACTCTTTGATATCGCTGAGATCCCCGGAGATATAGTAGGGAATGCCGCAGCCGCCGTAGGAGATGTATTCGCCCTGGTCCACCATGGTGACTTCAAAGTCGGGGCGGAGGCGTTTCAGGCGGCAGGCCACCTTGGGGCCCAGGGCCACGGCCCCGATGATGACGACGCGTTTAGATTGCATGCGGTTTCCTCTGAATGGCTAAGCTTGGGCCGCTAGTGGTGTGCAGTGCGCACCCTAGGGAAACTACGAAAACTTGGGCCATTATGAAAATTTTGTCACGCCAAGGCGCAAAGACGCCAAGGCGCCAAGAATCAGATTATTTTTCCGGCGCATCGGATTGGTCCGGAGTTTTATGGGAGCCGTTGCAAGTCAGGGTGTCGGCGCGCCAGAGGCGCTGCATACTGAGGCCGGCGCGGCGGTGGTCGCAGGACTCGAGGCCGCAGATGGGGCACTCCGGTTCCATGCAGGGGTCGGCATGAATGAGGATGTCGGCCTGACCCGCAAAATAATCGTTAAGGATCTTTTCCAGTTTTTTGACTTCATCATGGCTCGCATCCAGGGAGAGGTCCCGGGGCAGGATGAGATGGAAGTCGATGAAGACATGGGCGCCGGCCCGGCGGGCCCGGAGTTGATGGATGTCGATCCACATGGGTCGGCGGTTATCGGCGATGACCCGGCAGATTTCTTCCAGAAGCTCGGGGTCGGATGTGTCCATGAGACCGGCCGCAGACTGGTGGACCAGCCGGGCCCCGGTGACGAGGATATTGAAGGCCACCAGAAAAGCCACGGCGCCGTCCAGCCAGTTCCAGCCGGTGAAGTAAACGCCCACCAGACCCAGGACCACCCCGGCCGTGGTGTAGACATCGGTGAGGACGTGTTTGCCGTCGGCGATGAGGACGATGGATTTGGTGCGGCGGCCCACCATCACCAGAAACAAGCCCAGGATGAGATTCACCAGGGCGGCGCCCAGGATGAGGAGGGTGCCCTTTTCCAGCCTGGCGATGGCCTGGGGGTGGAGGAGACGGGGCCAGGCCTCGTAGAAAATCGCCAGGGCGGCCAGGATAATGAGGGCGCCTTCAAAGCCGGCGGAGAAATATTCGACCTTGCCGTGGCCGTAAGGATGAGAGGGGTCGGGGCTCTTGGCGGCGATGATGATGCTGCCCAGGGCGAAGCCGGCGGCCACCACGTTGATGATGGATTCCAGGGCATCGGAGAGGATGGCGGCGGAATCGGTGAGATAGAAGGCGATGAACTTCACGGCCATCAAGCCCGCGCCGATGAGCAGGGAGGCGGAGATGGCCAGGATATGGTTGCGAAAGGTGGTATTTTTCTGGGAGTTCATGGAGCGTCAAGTTAGGGTTATAGAGATGCCTTTTCCAATGAATATACTTTTCCAGCGGAGCAATCAAGGCCAATATTCCCGTCCTGCACCTGGAAAAATGGGGTAGGTTGACTCGCGTTCCTCTGGTATATACAGTAAAGAACATATCATTTACTCATTAAATAACGAGATCGGAAGATTGGAGGGAGCAATGATATGAAGATATCCATCGAGTTATCCCAGGAGCAGGCCAGAATTTTTCAAAGCACGGCCGAACGGCTCGGTTTAAGCCCGGAAGAATTGGCGCGGGCCGGTCTTGCGGATATGTTGGGAATTTTTCAGGAGGATTTTCAAAAAGCCGCGGAATACGTGCTGCAGAAAAACCAGGAACTGTATCGGCGGCTTAGTTGATACGGTATTTGACGTTGGGAGAGGTTCTTGAACTGCACCGCCGAATTATTATACAGACAGGCGGTACCTCTGGAGTGCGTAACCTTGCCGGGTTAGAGTCGGCTCTGGCCCAGCCCCGCGTAACATTTGCAGGACGAGATTTGTATCCTTCTCTGGCAGCAAAGGCCGCGGCTCTGTGCTTCTTCGTGGTCCAAAACCATCCATTTATTGATGGCAACAAGCGCTGCGGTCATGCCGCAATGGAGACTTTCCTGGCGTTGAATGGCAAAGAGATCGAGTCTTCGGTAGATGAGGTCGAACAGGTTATTTTACAAGTGGCCTCTGGGAAATTATCTTTAGAGAAGTTAGCCTCCTGGGTATTAGAGCATATGAGCGATGTAAAGTTTTGAGAAGCACGCGGTGAGCGTCATGACTGAGTAACTACTGGTGAAAATGGATAAAGATATTCTCCCTTTCAAAAACCCCCTTCAAAAGTATCTCATCACGACCTGGTGAAAAGAAGGTTTGCAGGTCGAACTCCTCTTCCGGAAACCAATCGGTCTCGAGAGTTAATCCGGACTCCCTTTGGCGGATGATCACGTGGCCTTCGTCCGCCTCCTCCAGGGGCCAGGCGAGATAGAGGCTAAAGCTCAAGGAATCCGGGGTGCGGCTCATGGTGGATTTCTTGGCTTCCCAGATTTCATACTTGGGATCGCCAAAGCCGGAGAGCCAATACAGGGTAATATAGTCGAGGCCGTCAAACATGGGAGTCTAAAGCCCTAAGATGCCGGGGCGCTGATGGCGCTTACTTGCACCTGGCGCACTTGAGGGCCATTTGGGCCATTTTGCGGCGGACGAAGGCCAGCTGGCCCTGGAGGGGAATCTCCATGGGGCAGAGGTCGTCGCAGGCCATGAGGCCGATGCAACCGAAGACGCCCTCATCGGTGCCCACCACGTCGAAGTACTGGGCCGTGGGGCGCTCATCCCGGGGGTCGATCATGAAGCGGGCGATGCGGTTCAAGAAGGCGGCGCCCATGAAGTCGGCCCGCATGTTGGCGGTGGCGCAAGCGCCGATGCAGCAGCCGCATTCGATGCAGCGCTCATTTTCGTAAATCGCCAGGGCGGTGGGGTTGTCCATGCGCTCCTCGATGGACTTGGGGTCGAAGACCTTGTCGGTGTGAATCCAGGCCTCGGTGCGCACGTTGAGGTAGCGGAACCAGACGCCGGTGTCCACGGAGAGGTCACCCACCAGTTTGAAGATCGGCAGGGGCATGAGGGTGATCTTGTCCGGCATAGCCTGGGTCAGGGTCTTGCAGGCCAACCCCGGCCGGCCGTTGATGAGCATGGCGCAGGAGCCGCAGATGGCCGCCCGGCAGACAAAGTCGAACATCAGGGAGGGGTCCTGCTCCTCCCGGAGGCGGTTCAGGGCGATGAAGAGACTCATGCCCATGGTTTCCTCCAGCTGATATTCCTGCATCCGGGGAGGAATTTCGGGGGTGGTGGGATTGTACCGAAAAATAGAGAAGGTAAGGAGTCGTTCGGCCATGATAAAAATCCTTTGGTGTTATGGAGATTGGGGGAGGGGGCTAAGGGCTTTTCGTAAGTGCCCTTACCCCCTCCCCCAAAAACTAATCGCCCTTTTCTATAGGCATTTCGCCGTAGCCTCGGGAGCCCGGGGGCAGTTCGGTGATGTTCACCGGCTCGTACTGGAGGTCGGGCATGGGGGCGCCGGGTTTCCAGTAGGCCAGGGTACGTTTCAGCCAATTGTCGTCGTCCCGCCGGGGGAAGTCCTCACGGTAGTGGCTGCCCCGGGATTCGGTGCGCTGCAAGGCGCCGTAGGAGATGCACAGGGCCAGGCGGAGCATGCCGGGGAGGCGGAGGGCGGCCAGGAGTTCAGGGTTGGGCCCCAGGCCGCTGGAGCGCAGCCGGACCTGCAGGGACCGCGCATACAGGCCCTGAAGGGTGGTCACCGCTTCCTGGAGGGCGTCATGGTTGCGGAAGATGCCCACGTTGCGGGTGAGGGTTTCTTCCATCTGGCGCCGCAGGGAGTAGGCGTCTTCGGAGCCGTTTTTGCGGCTGCGGAGGTCGGCCAGGCGCTGGGCCTGGGCGGCCATGGCGTCTTCCACCAGGGAGAAGGGGAACATCAGGGACTGTTCCTGAGCAAATTCAGTTACCCGTTCTCCTACCACCATGCCGGCGACGATGGTTTCGGCCAGGGAGTTGCCGCCCAGGCGGTTGAAGCCGTGCAGGTCCCAACAGGCGGCTTCGCCGGCGGCAAAGAGACCCTTCAAGCCATAGACCTCGCCGTTCTTGTTGGTGCGCACGCCGCCCATGGAGTAGTGCTGGGTGGGCCGCACCGGGATGAGGGCTTCCACGCAGTCGATGCCCAGGAAATTTTGGCAGATGGTATGGACTTCCCGGAGGTTGGTGCAGATGTGCTCCGGGCCCAGGTGGCGGATATCCAGCCAGAGGTGGGGGCCGTAGGGGCTGTCCACGCCGAATCCCTGGCGGATATGGTGCAGCATCCAGCGGCTGACCACGTCCCGGGAGGCGATTTCTTTTTTCACCGGCTCATAATCGGGCATGAAGCGATGGAGATTTTTATCCAGGAGGATGCCGCCGTCTCCCCGGCAGCCCTCGGTGACCAGGATGGCGGCGGGGACGATGCCGGTGGGGTGAAACTGCACCGCCTCCATGTTGCCCAGGGGCACCACGCCGGTGTCCAGGGCGATGGACATGCCGGTGCCTTCATTGATGACGGCGTTGGTGGAGACGCCATACATGCGCCCGTAGCCGCCGGTGGCGATGACCGTGGCCTTGGCCAGGTAGGGGCGGAGTTCGCCGGTGCGCAAGTCCATGGTGACCGCGCCGCAGCAGGTGTCGCCGTTTTGGATCAGGCTGATGGCTTCGCAACGATCATGCACCGTCACCCCCAGCTTCACCACCACGGAATCCATGGCGTACTGGAGGACGTGGCCGGTGCCGTCGGCGGCGAAGCAGGTGCGCCACTTGGCGGTGCCGCCAAACTGGCGCTGGGCGATGAGGCCGGCCTTCTCCTGGAGATCCTCGATCTCGGTGCCGTCGGGGAGAGTTCTCTTGCCAGGGATGACCCGGGACCAGGGCACGCCCCAATAGGAAAGCTGGCGCACGGCCACGGGAGCCAGTTCGCAGAAAAGCCGGGCCACTTCCTGGTCACAGCCCCAGTCGGAGCCTTTGACCGTATCGGCAAAGTGAATGTCGGCACTGTCACCGTAGCCCTCGGCCACGTTCCCCAGGGACGCCTGCATGCCCCCCTGGGCGGCGGTGCTGTGGGAGCGGCGGGGCGGCACCAGGCTCAAGATCGTGACACTGTGGCCGTTCATGGCGGCTTCGATGGCCACCCGTTCGCCGGCTAAGCCGGCCCCGATGACCAGGACATCTGATATGTGTGCGTCGGACCAGTTCATGACAGACCTTTGGGAATGTTACGGAAATAGAAGACCAACAGGGTCAGGAAGCCCAACCCCACGAGGCCGATGGTGGCGTAGACCAGGTAAGCAGTGAATTTGCGCCGGTGAATCCAGCTCCACTTCACCAGGATACGGTATAGGCCCACCATGGCATGGATTTCGCCGGCCACGATCAGGAGGACAAAGTTGGAGAAGTAGCCTCCCTGAATCCGGGCGGCGCTGGTGGCGGCCGAGATGGGCCAGGTGACCAGGACGCTCCAGATGTGGGTGGAGGCCAGGACCAGGATGATCAGGCCGGTAAGGATCTGGACGCCCCAGGCCCAGGTATCCAGATGGGCCAGGCGGCGGGAATGCTGCACGAAGACGCGCATCTCCTGGAACTTCCAGGGAGCCTTGCGTAGCGCCACCAAGCCGTGGACCATGATGGCCAAGATGACGAGGGCAATACCCACATAGGAGATATAGTACTCATCCATGCGGGCGGAATCCCGGTTGAAGGCGTCAACCCCGAGAATGATGCTGGAAACCGCAAAGAGATGGAACTGGATAAACCCGAGCAAGATCAGGCCGGTGGTCAGTTCCAAGAGTTCCATGCGGGCTTCCAGCTTAGGACTTTTAGCCAGAAGTTTTTGTAAAATCACGGGAGCACTCACTTAAGTTAAATGTGAAATTCTTAGCAAGCTCAGATTTTAACTATATTTGAGGGAAAAATCATTGTCAAAGATTTTCTCCCCAGGGGGGACAAGGGGCCGGGAGGTGAGAACAATTGCCTCGGCAAGCAGCGTCCAACCCTGGCTGCGGCCACGAGCCCTTTTGGTCAGGCCCAGAGTGAGAACTTTTGGGCTGATCATTAGAGGACTTTAACAATGGGTTTTCCGAGTTAGTGGCCAAATTTTATCAGGCGGGCCGGGGCCGGCAAATCAGATAATTGATGATTTCCTTGTCAAAAGTTTTCTTACACAGGGGATATTGGCCGGGGAGTCCTTGGTGGGCACAGCAGGCGGTGGTCCTCTATGTTATTGGCAAGAAAAGATTCTTCGCTGCGCTCAGAATGACCAACTGGCGCAAAAAGAGGTTTTGAACGGGGTTATAGAGTCTGATGCCAGCGGGTTTGGGATGGCATCGGGAGCGAGTTGGGCGGGGCGACGCCAGCCAAGTTCCTTCAGCTTTTCAGGCGGAGGGAAACCAGAAGGCCAGACCGATGATGAGGGCGGCCAGAAGGAGGCGGTAGACCGCGAAGGGGATGAAGGTGTGGCGCTGGAGAAAGCGCAGCAGGTACTTGATGGTGAGGTAGCTGGAGATCACCGCGGCCAGGAACCCGAGGGTGGCGGGAAGGAGGGGGAGGGTCCCGGCGGGCTCATGGAGCCACTTGGGGATGTGGTGGAGGCCGGCGCCGGCGATGATGGGGGTGCACATCAAAAAGGAGAAATGGGCGGCGGAACGGCGGTTGAAGCCTAAAAACAGGCCGGTGGTCATGGTGATGCCGCTTCGGGAAACTCCGGGCATGATGGCGAGGGCCTGGGAGAGCCCGATGAGCACGGCGTCTTTCAAGGTGATCTGGTCCAGGCGGCGGCGATGCCGGGCCAGGATTTCGCCCAGGATCAGCAGCAACCCCACGGCGCCCAGGAGAATGGCGATGCGGGTCGGCTCCCGGAAGATGGTTTCGGCTTTCTTTTCCAGCAGCACCCCAGCCAGGGCCCCGGGGATGGTGGCAATGATGAGAAAAAAGAGCATCTTGCGCTCAGGGCGGTTGTACCGGGACGGGGAGATGAAGGCGTGGGCCATGTCCAGCCAATCCTGGTAGAAGTAGGCCACCAGAGCCACGAGGGTGCCGAGGTGGAGGAGGATGTCGAAGCCCAGGCCGCCGGCAGTTACGTGGAGATAGTGCTCCAAAAGGGCCAGGTGGCCGGAACTGGAAACAGGCAGGAACTCGGTGATACCCTGGACGACGCCGAGCAGGAGGGCGATGAGGGGGTGCATAATTGGGGAATGTATCACGGGAACTAGCCGCAGGCAATCTGAAAGGTGGCTGCCAAGGAAAAGATTGCAGGTTGTGAGGTATAGGGAATGCCAAAAGTTTTTTCTGTTATCGGCAATGCTGCAAAAGCCAAAATCCCCCCTAACCCCCCTTTGTCAAATGGGGGGACATTGCGGAATCATTTGAAAAGACCCCCTTTGCAAAAAGGGGATTTAAAAATCAGCGAGCGGAATGAATTTGTGACAAACGCTATTAGGTGGAGGAGACGAATGGCGGTGCGGTTTCGGTGGGGCGCGGCCCAGGCTGAGAGCCTGCGCCACCGGGTATTGGGGGAGCGACCGGATAAAATTTGCCCTCAAGAAAATTTTGGCAAGAGGCTCAAACGATAAGAAAATTTTCCTGGGGCCGCCCGGCAAATCACCCTGCCACGGGCAGGGACGATTATGGCGACTTGGCCACGGTGACGGTGACGGTGGCGGGGCGGGAGCCCAGGAGGCTGACGCCGCCGGGCAATTCTGCGGAGACGTTGAGGCGGTGACGGCCAGGGGACAGATTCCGGGTGTCCACCCGGGCCTTGAGGTCGTCGGGCGTGAGTTCTTGGACCAGGGGCCAGGGGCCTTTAATGACAAGGTTGACCAGGGCCGGCGTGACTTTGGCCGGTTGGGGGTCGGCGAGTACGGTAACCCCGGAAAAAGTCCGGGTAAGGGTTTTGGGGCCGATCTGGATGTCCGCCAGGATGGGGACCGGCTCTTTCAAGGCCAGGTGAAAGTTCTTGAAATCCAGGTCCGTGGCGATGATGGTGTGTTCCTTGAGGTGGGACAGGTCGATGGGGAGGGTGGGAATAAAATTCAACTCGGCCAGTTCCGAGTAAGGCCCTTTCACCATTACCTGGACCGGCCGGATTTGGACGCTGATGACCTCGTAGCCTTCGGGAGGTTTGTTGTCCAGGATGGGCTTGACGGGCAGGGTTTGGGTCATGGTGGCGGCTAAGGTCAGGTTGATGGGATTGGGTTGGATGCGAATGACCTGGACCCCCCGGGGAAAGGAAAAGCTGTTGGGGCCGAGAGAGAAGGTGTGACGGCCGCTCTTATAGCCGGTCAAGTCCATGGTCTGGGTGAGGCGGGTCTGGGAGAGATTATTGACAATGGAGCGGGGGCCGACCACCCGGACCTGGATGGCCGGGGGCACCTCGTTGATGGCCATGAGATTTTTGTGCAGGTTGGCCAGCTCCAGGGCCATGGTGATAGTGGTCTCGGTGCGTTCCTCACCGCTGACGGTGAACCAGAGGGCAATGGCCAGTAGGAGGGAAAAGAGTTTCAGGAGCCTATGGCGTTTTAACGTACCGAACCAGCTTTTCAATCCAGTTTCCTTTATGATTAGCCGGAGTTTCCAGCAGGTCCCTGAGGGCCTGACGCAGTTGCAGCCGGGTAAGATCGCGTCGCAGTTTTCCCCCGTAGGCCAGGGAGATCTGCCCGGAGGTTTCGGAAACCACCAGGGCCAGGGCATCGCTCTGCTCGGAGACCCCGACTGCGGCCCGATGGCGGGTGCCCAGAGTGGGGTCCAGGTCGGGATTGCGGGACAGGGGCATCAGGCAGCCGGCGGCCAAGGCCCGGTCCCCCTGGAGGATAACGGCGCCGTCATGGGTGGGATTGTGGGGCCAGAACAGAGCGACCAGCAACTCCTTGGTGACCAGGGCGTCCAGCTTGATGGCTCGTTCGAGAAAATCCGACAGGCCGATATAGCGCTCCATGACGATGAGGGCGCCGATGCGGCGGCTGGCCAGGGTGTCGGCGGCATCGCATACTTCTTCAACGGTGAGGGGGGCCTGGAGGCCGCCAGGGGTCAGGGCCTTTTTGCCCATGCTACTGAGAAACCGGCGGATATCGGCCTGGAAGAGAATGATGACAATGAGCACAAAGCTCTTGACGATGATGCCCAGGAGCCATTCCAGGGTAAAAAACTCCAATTGGCGGGCCACCACATAGGCGATGAACAGGAGGAAGAGCCCGGCCAGGACCTGGGTGGCCTGGGTGCCGCGCAGCACCAGCACTATCTGATAAATGATGATGGCCACCAGGATGATATCCACACCATCCTGCCAGCGCAGGTTGCCTAGAAATTGCCACATGGTCGGAGCGAGGGCGAATCCTTTCCGGAGATGGCAGGTGATCCGGGGGCGAAGGCATACTGGCCCCTCCGGTCATCTCCAACTTAATCCTTTTGAAGGGTTCAAGCCAGGAAATGTTAAGAGCGTCAGTAAAAAAAATCCGCCGGCGGTACGGGACACCTGGGCCGGGAGCTTTTATGCCAAGTTGCCGTCAAACAAGTAATAATCAGCATGGTAAGGGCGGTTCGCGAACCGCCCCTACAGGGGTTGCTATCATAAAGTCATAATTAGCTTTTTGACGGCAACTTGGTAGTAATATTTCCAGGAGTTAGTATAAATTTCGCCTCCCCTGTTTTAAAGGGGGGGAATAACTGCGTCGGCTGATGAGACGCTTACTTTGAGATCCTTCGCTTCGCTCAGGATGACAAAAAACCGTGATTCGGTAGCCTAACGAGGAGCCGTGCCGGCCGGGGCTGCGCGAATCGCCTCCAGCACGGCCAGGAACTGGCGGGCATAGGCCACGTTATGGGTGCGGACGATGCGGGCGCCGCGCATCACCGCCACGGCCAGGGCCGCCAGGGAGCCGAGGTCCCGTTCTTCGCCGGCGGGGAGGTCCAGGATATGCCCGATGAAGGCTTTCCGGGAGGCTCCCACCAGGATGGGGGCGCCTAAATCCAGGAAAACATCCAGGTGGTTCAAGATCTCCAGGTTGTGTCGCCAGGTTTTGCCAAATCCGATCCCGGGGTCCAGGACCAGCAGATCGGCGGGGAGGCCCTGGGAGACGGCGAAGTCCAGACGTTCCCGGAAGAAGTCGTGGACCTCCCCCAGCAGGTCATCATAATGGGGTTGCCGCTGCATGTCCCGGGGGGTGCCCTGCATGTGCATCAGGACCACCGGCGCTTGCAGCTCCGCAGCCAGGGGGGCCATATCCGGGTCGAAGCGGAGGGCGCTGATGTCATTGATCAGGGTGGCTCCCGCCTTGAGGGCGGCCCGGGCCACCGGGGCCTTGTAGGTGTCGATGGAGATGGGGACGGGAATTTCGGGGGTCAGGGTCTCGATGACCGGCAGGACGCGGCGGAGTTCCTCATCCAGGGAAACGGGATCGGCAAAAGGCCGGGTGGATTCGCCGCCGATATCCAGGATGTCGGCCCCGGCCGCCACCAGGGCCCGGGCCTGGGCCAGGGCCGCGGCATGATCAAAGAAGCGGCCGCCGTCGGCAAAGGAGTCGGGGGTGACATTGAGCACCCCCATAATCAGGGGGCGGGAGGCAGCCAGCAGCGCCGTCCAAACATGACGGCGCTCCGGAATCCCCGCAAGGCCGGAGGGGTGCGTCAGGCCCGACATGCTTACGCCTGCTGGAGGCCGAGGGGTAGTTGGGGGGCGATTTCCGGGGTTTCCGGAGGTTCGGCCGGCTGCTTAAAGGAGTCCAATATCCGGTCGATTTCGGGGCTGTCCAGGGTCTCCTTTTCCAGGAGGGCCTGGGCCAGGGCTTCCAATTGGGCCCGATGGGTGGTCAGCAGATCCCGGGCTTGATTATAAGAATTGAAGACCAGGTTCTTAATGGCGTGGTCGATGACCCGGGCGGTCTCCTCACTGAAATCCTTGGCCTGGGAAATCTCCCGGCCCAGGAAGATGTGTTCGTCCCGTTTCCCAAAGGTAACGGGGCCCAACTCGTCGCTCATGCCCCAATTGCACACCATCTTGCGGGCCAAATCGGTGGCCCGTTCCAGGTCATTGCCGGCCCCGGTGGTGAAATGCTGGAAGACCAGTTGTTCGGCGGCCCGGCCCCCCAACAGAACCGTCAGGACATCGACGAGATACTCTTTGGGATAGGTGTGCCGTTCATCCAGGGGCAATTGCTGGGTGAGCCCCAGGGCCCGCCCCCGGGGGATGATGGTGACCTTATGGATGGGGTCGGCGCCCGGAGTGCATTTGGCCACCAGGGTATGGCCGGCCTCGTGATAGGCGGTGTTGAGGCGTTCCCGTTCAGTCAAGATGAGGCTGCGGCGTTCCGTGCCCATGAGGACCTTATCTTTGGCCTGTTCGAAGTCGGGCATGGTGAGCGCGTCACTGCCGCGGCGAGCGGCGAACAGGGCGGCTTCGTTGGCCAGGTTCTCGAGGTCGGCGCCGGAAAATCCGGGGGTCCCCCGGGCCAAGATGGACAGGTCCACCGTGTCGGCCAGGGGAGTGCGGCGGGTATGAACTTTGAGGATGGCTTCCCGCCCCTTGAGGTCGGGGATGGGGACCACCACCTGGCGGTCGAAGCGGCCGGGCCGCAGCAGGGCGGGGTCCAGGACGTCCGGGCGGTTGGTGGCGGCGATGAGGATAACCCCTTCATTGGCCTCAAAGCCGTCCATCTCGACCAGGAGTTGATTCAAGGTTTGTTCCCGCTCATCGTGGCCGCCGCCCAAACCGGCGCCCCGATGACGGCCGACGGCATCAATTTCATCGATAAAGATGATGCACGGGGCGCTCTTCTTGCCCTGGATGAACAGGTCCCGCACCCGGGCGGCGCCGACGCCCACAAACATCTCGACGAAATCGGAGCCGCTGATGCTGAAGAAGGGCACGCCCGCTTCTCCGGCGATGGCCCGGGCCAGGAGGGTTTTGCCGGTGCCCGGGGCGCCCACGAGAAGAACCCCTTTGGGAATGCGGCCCCCCAGACGGGTGAACCTCTTGGGATCTTTGAGGAAATCGATGATCTCGGACACCTCTTCCTTGGCTTCCTCGATGCCGGCCACATCAGCGAAAGTGATCTTGACGGTATTTTCGGTCATGAGGCGGGCCCGACTTTTGCCGAAGGACATAGCTTTACCGCCGCCGGACTGCATCTGGCGCATGAAGAAGATCCAGATGCCCACCAGGACCAACATGGGCAGCCAGGAGATCAGCAGGGTGGTGTACCAGGGAGAATCATCCTTGGGCTTGGCGGTGATCTCGACCTTCTTGGCCTGGAGGAGCTTGATCAGATCCGGGTCGGTGGGGGCGTAACTCTTAAAGGCCTTGCCCTCTTCCATTTCGCCGTTGATTTCATCGCCCTGGAGAGTGACCTTTTTGACTTTGTCACCCTTCACCAGATCGATAAATTTGCTGTAATTGATGGTGGCCTTGCCCCGGGCGTGCTCCACGCTGTTGAAGTAATTGAACAGGAAGATCATTACCAGGGTGATGAGCAACCACAGGGCGATATTCTTGTAAAATGGGCTCAAACGGTTATTCATTGGGTCCTTAAACGCAGGCAAACGCCAGAGAAATTTCAATTATATAGATTTTACCCTACATATTTTACGTTTCATGGGGGAAAAATGCAAGGTGAATTGTGAGGTTGGCTTAATTGGGGCGGGGGAGAGAGCCAGGGCCCCAGGCTGCACGCCTTCCCCCTGCTGAAGGGAAAGGCCCGGGCCTGGGGCCGGTGGGGGTCATAATCAACCCGGTGGGCGGTTAAGAGGGCCTAAAACTTCTCTCCCGGAAACAGACTGGCCAGGCTTTCCCGGGGGATGCGCCAGGGGCTGCGGCCCCACTTGACTCCGGCGATCCGGCCGTCACGCATCATCCGGTAGACGGTACGCCGGGAAATAACCAGGATCGCGGCCGCCTCATCCGGCCGAAAAAACCGCTTTTGGTGTAATAATTCCATCTTTCAGCCTCCCTGCTGTTTTAGATTGCTCTTCCTTAAGGGTTTTGAGGTTCTTGAGATGCAAGGGGCACGCCAGGTTGCGGCGGCTAAGGATTAAAGGAAGAAACAAGCATCGTTGGTGGGCTTGAGGACACGGCGGCCGGGCCAGGCGCTTCATGGTTTCGGGCGACCCGGCGGGTCGCCCCTGCAAGCCATTTCAAAACCTGGATTGATGGAGAATGGTCATTCTGAGCGTAGCAAAGAATCTCGTGGTTTTAATAAGTTGAGATCCTTCACTCCGTTCAGGATGACAAAAAAGCAGGTTTTGAAATAGCTTCTAGGGGTCACATCCCCAAGGCAATCCCTTCACGACACGCAAGCATAACTGATTGAATTCGCCCGGGAGGCCCATCAGCAGATTACTTTACCCCCCACTATTAGCGGGATTTTCGCCCTTTACCCCTAGAGATTGGGAAAATCCCCCTAGACCGGTTGCACCGGGCGTGGCGCCTGGTATCCTACCCTTCCCGTCAGGCTGCCGGGGCCGATGATTATTGGGCGCCCCAGTGGTTTTTCCCTGAGCCGACCCCCAAGCCGGAGGTCGGCCGCCTGAAGCAGTGCACGAAAGAGGCCAAGGACCGCGGCTGGGCCTACCCATGCGGCCTGAAGCCGGGGGAATCGCGCCGCCATGATGATGCCATGGGCACGGTGTGGTTTGGGTCCTTGGCGGCCGGCAAACCGCAGGATATGGGACAGGAGGAGACAGGTGTCTTACGGGTTGCACGAATCTTGAAAGGGGTTAGAGGCACTGTGCCAAAAAAGGGAGGCAAGGCAATGACGCAAGACCGTCTGATGAGACCCAGGGAAGTGGCCAACCGGCTGGCGGTGTCCAGATCCACGGTGTACCGCTGGTTTTGGGAGGGTAAGCTCAAGGGCGTCAAGATCACCGGGGGTACGGTCAGAATCCTGGAGAGCGCCATGAGGGATAAGATGGCCGAGATTTATTAAGGCGAACAGCGAGGTGATCAGACAGAGGCAAGATCGAACCGAGCGGCGGGGAAGCGCGGTCAAAGCCATCAGAAAAAGGGGTGCTGAGGATAGAGATTAAACCGGGCCGGCCCGGCAAGGCTCGGGGTGATTGCAGATGCGGGGGCAGAACAGGGGCCGCGGCTTTTATTTATTTTTTTTTTAAGAGGAGCAATGAGAGCTGAAGGACAACTGTTCCAGGCGTGCTGGAGATTAACCGGACTTTGTCGTATATCCAGGCAACCATGACAGCGATCAGAAGCAGACCGAGGCGGGGAAAACGGGAACTTTATTGGGAGGACGCTCAATCACTTTTTCTGGCGGGCAAGGGACTGGAAGAAATTCGGCAGTTGCTGCCGGTGGCCCTCTCGACCTTAAAGCAGTGGCACCAAGAAGGACAGTGGGAAGAAAAAAGGCGGCAGGTACCGGTATCCCCCCGTTGGTTGGGTGAGGCTTTAAAGGGGGTCCTGAGGGAAAAGGCCGGCCGGCTCATCGTTAAAGGCGATCTGAAAACGACGGAGCTGGATGAAATCACCAAGCTGGTGACCCTCCTGGACCGCCTGTGCAGCCAGGGATGGGACATGCGGGCGGCGGCCTTGGAAGTGATGGACCGGTTCATTGAATTTTTGCGAGGCTGGGTGAAGGATCAGGAGGAATTGAAGCGGATTTCGTTCCGGGTCCAGGAGTTTTTCCGGCAACTGGAAGAAGAGACCTGATCCGGGGTTCAGCCGAGGGCGGGGCGCAGGGCGCCCCCACAAGGTATCGAATGATTTTGACGGCGGGCACGGAGGCCCGCGCCACTGGCACAAGGACGTACCATGACCTTAAACAAGAAGTTGACCAAAAGTGAGTTTCGCCAGCGGGCCGATAAGATCCTGATGCGTCTGTCTTTGGAAGTAACGCCCTTTTGGGAGGACAGCGAAGACAGGCGCAAGCAGCGATTGGAGCGGGCCGCAGCGGACCCCTTATATTTCTGCCGCACTTATCTGCCTCATTATTTTGCCCACGCGCCGGCGCCTTTCCACCATGAATTGGTGCAGATGCTGGAGCAGCGGGACGGCGAAGCGGTGACGCCCACGGCGGTGGCCGCGCCCCGGGAGTTTGCCAAAACCACGGTCTGCACCTTTGGATACGTTCTCCATCAAATCTGCCACCGAAGACGGCATTTCATTCTGATCGGCAGCGATACTGAGGACCTGGCCTCCGATCTCACCGGCTACATCTACCTGGAGCTGCTTTATAACGAAAGACTGCACCAGGATTTCGGGGAGCTGGTCAAAGGCAACAAGGCGGTGGATGATTTCGTCACCTTGAACGACATCCGGGTGAAAGCCCGGGGCCGGGGTCAGCGCCTCAGGGGTCTCAAGCACAAACAGTGGCGGCCGGATCTGGCCATCCTGGATGACCTGGAGAACGACGCCAACGTGCGGAATCCGGAAATCGTCCAGTCCATCCTGGACTGGGTGAAATCCGCGGTCTATTCCTCCCTGGATGCCCAGGGCAGCCTGATGATCATCGGCACCATTCTGCGGTGGCACAGCGCCCTGCACCAGATGCTGACCAGCCCGGATGAACCCTACTGCCATTTTACGCGGCGGATTTACCGGGCATACAAGGAAGACGGGACCTCATTGTGGGAGGCCCGGCACCCGGTGGCGCGGCTCAAGCTGCAAAAGCAGTTGATGGGCACCGTGGCCTTTAACCGGGAAAAGATGAATGAACCGGCGCCGGATGGCGGCTTTTTCCAGGAGGATTGGATTCATTATTACCATCCGGACAGTTTGAAGGATCGGGACCTGGTGGTGGTGGGTTTTTTTGACCCTTCCCTGGAGACCGGGGCCACCTCGGACTACAAGGCTTTTGTCAGCGTGGGATGGGACCGCCGGGAAATGGTGATTTACGTGATGGATGCGGTCATCCAGAAAACCACCCTGGAGCAGGTTATGCGCACCATTTTTAACCGGCACCAGCAATTCAGCTATCAACTGGTGGGGGTGGAAGACAATCTGTTTCAGCGGCTGCTGCTCAAGGAGTTCGACCGGATCGGCGTGGAGCGGGGCCAACTGCTTCCCCTGAGAGGGGTGACCCACCGCATCGCCAAAGAAACCCGGGTGGCGGGCCTGTCGCCGCTGATGGAGCGGGGCAAGATTCGTTTCATCCGGGGGCATTCGGACCAGGAACTGTTGGTGGAGCAACTGCTCTTCTTCCCATCTCGGACGCTGCACGATGACGGGCCGGACGCCCTGGAAGGGGCGGTGGGCCTGGTCCGGGACGTGCCGACGGGCGAGGCGCCGAAATACACCCGGGTGAAGCCGCGGCTCTTCCAGAGCCGGGGGGCGTTTTAGCAGGAGTGAGCAGTAACCGGTAAGCAGTGAGCAGTAGGGCGATTTGACCAAGCCTTTCCTCAACTCAGCTCACTGCTCGCAGCTCACTGTTAGGAGAAACCATGGGGCTGAAGGATTTATTCGGAAGGCTGTTTAAAGAGACGGTGAAGCCGGAAACCCGGGAGTTGGCGGCGGTCAGCCTGGCAGAACGCTGGAGCAGTTACCCCAGCGCGGGGTTGACCCCGAACCGCCTGGCGGCAATCTTCCGGGAGGCCGATCAAGGCAACGCTTATCGCCAGATGGAGCTGTTTGAGGAGATGGAGGAGAAGGACGCCCACCTGACGGCGATTCTCCAGACCCGGAAAATGGCGGTATTGGGCAAGGATTACGAGGTCATGCCCTATGCCAGGACCCCGGAAGACGAAGGGATTGCCGCGGAGGTGGGGGAGATCGTTTACGGCATCCCCAACCTGGAGGAGGCCCTCCTGGACCTCATGGATGCCATCGGCAAAGGGTTTGCCCTGAGCGAAATCATCTGGGAGGTGACGGGCAGCCAGGCCCGGGTGGCGGAGCTGCGGTGGATTCCCCAGAAAAAGGTGACGTTCGGCGAAGACTGGAAGCCGCGCCTGCTGACGGCGGAAGCCAACTGGCAAGGGGTGGCGCCCCCGCTCTGGAAGGTCATTTATCACCGCTACAAGGCCAGGAGCGGTTACACCACCCGGTCGGGGGTTTTGCGGGTGGTGGGCTGGATGTACCTGCTCAAGAATTTTGCCTTGAAGGATTGGGCGGCGTTCAACGAGGTGTTCGGCATGCCGCTCAGACTGGGCAAGTATGATAACACGGCCTCTCCGGCGGACCGGGATGCCCTGGTGCAGGCGATCCGGAACCTGGGTTCCGACGCGGCGGGAGTGATCAGCAAGGCCACCGAGATCGAATTTGTGGAAGCTACGTCCCGATCCGGGGGGGTCAACCCCTACCAGCTCATGGCGGAATTTTGCAACCGGGAAATGTCCAAGGCGGTCCTGGGACAAACCCTGACGACGGATACGACGGGGTCGACGGGGACGTATGGGGCGGCCAGCGTGCACGCCCAGGTGCGCCGGGACATGGTGGACGCCGACGCCCAGGCCCTTGCAAGCACCTTGAGAGAACAACTGCTGCGTCCCCTGGTGGGATTCAACTTCGGCTGGGATAAGCCCGTGCCCTGGTTCCGCTTCCGGTTTGAAGAGGAAGAGGACCTCAAGACTTTATCCGAGGTTTACCGCAACCTGGCGGGCATGGGCGTGCCCCTGGACATGGAGCACGTGGCGGAGCGGTTCGGTATCCCGTTATCAGGGGCGGCGGGCAAGGGCAGTTAATCGTGAGGAGCGGAATGCCTGGAGATTAACCTCACCCCCACCCCAACCCTCCCCCCTCAAGGGGGAGGGGGAAAAGGAAGGAATTCCGTTAGTGACCTGCTTGATAGTGTTTGGCTGGTGTTTCGGGAGACGTGGATGGGGAGCGCGGGAAAAACCGGCAGCATAAGGCAACGGCAGGAAATGTCGTAAATGTCGTAAGGGTCGTCTTTATGCCGATGGCGGGAAAGACCAAGAATCAAATCATCAGGAGGGGGTGAAAAGCAGCATGAAAAAACTCATTATCGCCGCAGTCATCATGGGGTTACTCACCGGCGCCGGGGCGGGGTGCCAAGCCTTGAAAAGCGCTTGGTGTTCCCCAACCGCGCAGGAGGTGGCGAACGCGGCTGACTACGTGGCCAGCGCTGACTCCATTCTGGCTTTTTTGAGCAGTCTGGCGCCCAGCGCCGAGGTAATGGCGGCCATGGCGGCTATCAAGATTGCCAAGAGCGTGTTTGACCAGATCAAGTCCGGCATCTGCGTGACGTCGGAACAGGAGTCGACCGCGCAGACGGCCATCCAGGCCAGTCAAGCGATGGCCATGAAGATGGGGTACAAGCCGTGAAAGGTTTGGGGTGGCGCAAGGAACATGCTGACCCGCGGGATCTGACCCACGGGGATATCCCCGGAGTATCCGACCGGGTTCAGGCAACGGAAGAAACGCCGGAGGTGAATTTCTTTACCTGGAGTCCTCCGATCAAAGACCAGGGCGATCTTGGTTCTTGCGTCGCCAATAGTATCGCCGGGGCCTATGAATTTGACGGCATCAAGAACACCGGCCGGTATACGTCAGTGTCCCGCCTTTACCTTTACAAGGCGGCCCGGAGATTGGGAGGCTTTACCGGGGATTCCGGGGCCTATATTCGGGACGGGATGCGGGCGCTGGTAAGACTGGGGGCACCTCCGGAAGCCCTGTGGCCCTATAAGGTGGAAACCTTTGATGCCCCGCCTGATTTTGTGGCCACCGGATATGCCCAAAACTTCGAGGCCTTGCGCTATGTCAAACTGAAAAATCTGACGGAGATCAAGGCTTATATCCGGGCCGGCTTCCCGGTAATCTTCGGGTTCACGGTGTTCCCCGCCATCGACCAGGTTAAAGAAGATGGCTGGGTACCCATACCGAAATCCGGGGATCGGCCGGTGGGGGGGCATGCAGTATATAGCTGCGCCTATTCCAACCTCAAGCAGTCCGGCTATTGGCCGGATCCACCCGGCGCCATCGGGTTTATGAACAGCTGGGGTGATTGGGGGGATAAGGGGAAAGGCTGGCTGCCCTATGAATATTTTAACCAGGGTTTCTGTGATGATTTCTGGGCGCTCATTTCGGCCAAGCACCCGGATGATAACGACTTTAGCTGATGAGCGGCCCGGTGATCTTTGATGCGGACAAGAACTGTCGTTGGGCCAAGTGGATTATGACCAGCCTGTTCGCAGTCCTCCTGGTCTTGATCGGGGTAGTACGATGGTGCGGGGACTGATGGGGCTGGAATATGCAGAGCAGCGGGACCTTGAGGCTTTAGGGGAGCCCGACTCAGGCAAAGCGGCTGAACGCCCCTCCTTGAAAAACGCGAGGTGAGGAAAAGATGACGATGACAGCAAACGCGGAAAGCCAGGACCAGGTGGTAGTCCTGCCGGAATGGATCAGGGTGCTCCCCCTGGGCCGAGTGGAATTGGCGGACCACCGGGAGCCGTTCATGGTGGACGAGGCCTCCCTCAAGTCCATGGTAGAGGCGTACCGATCCCGGGGGATAGACCTGGTGATCGATTACGAGCATCAATCCCTGCAGGGGGAGCGGGCCCCGGCGGCAGGCTGGATCAAGGACCTGGAGGCCCGGGTCGACGGCCTCTGGGCCCGGGTAGATTGGACCCAACAAGCCAGGGACTATCTGGAGAAGAAGGAGTACCGCTACTTCTCCCCCGTACTGCGGCTGGACCCCGAAACCCGCAGGCCTACGGCCCTGATGCACGTAGGTCTGACCAACGTGCCGGCCATCAACCATCTGCCACCCCTGGTGGCCCGGTGGGGAGGTGAGGCCGCGGTCCAGGGAGAGCTGGCGCCGGAGGAACCGGGACGATGGTCTCCGGCGATGGAGATGGAATCAGGAAAGGAGGAGGCGAAGATGGTGGAGCAGCTCAAACGCCTGATGGGTTTGAAGCCCGAGGAGGAAGAGCGGGTGGTGTGCGGCAAGGCGCTGGAGACGTTCCGGGACCTGGCCGCGACCTTGAATCTGCCGGGTGAGGTATCCGTGTCCCAACTGAAAGGGGCGGTGGAAGCCTTGAAGGCCGGGGCGGCGTGTTTGCTAAAGACCGAGGCGGAACTGCAGGCGCTTAAAGCCCGGCTGACGATGGAGACGGCCGACCGGGTGGTGGAAGAAGCCTTGAAGGCCGGCAAGGTCAGCCCGGCCCAACGGGGCTGGGCGCTGGAATATTGTCGCCGGGATCTGGAAGGCTTCCGGATTTATGTGGAACGGGCCCCGAAATTGGTGCCCACCGGCGAGGAACTGCAGCTGCTCAGGGAGGAGCGCCATGACGAACGAGGTTTGCTCCCGGAGGAACTGGCCGTTTGCCGATCCCTGAACGTTTCTCCGGAAGCCTTTCTGAAGGCCAAGGCCCAAACCGGGTAGTCGCCGGGGAGAGATTGTCAGGGTGGGGAAAGCCAGGGCAGGCAGGGAAAACTGACCAGAGCGCCTGCCGCCTCAATCCCTGGCTCAGCCCCAGAAGGCCAGAGCAATAGGAAAATTTGCGGCTGAATGTGATTAACCAATACAAGCGGAGGTAGAAGGATATGTCAGCTTTAACCCGTGACCGGGCAACGCCTTACCGGGAAGGAGTCGAGGTGGAATACCCGGTGGCAGCCAATACGAAAATCTATGCCGGTTCCCTGGTATGCGCCAATGCGGCGGGTTACGCAGCGCCGGCGGCGGACACCAGCGGTTATCGGTTCGCCGGGGTGGCGGTGGAACAGGTGGACAACAGCGGCGGCAGTGACGGTGAAAAGAATGTGAGGTTGCGGCGGGCCGGGGTCTTCGAGTTCGACGCGGTCTCCATCACCCAGGGTATGGTGGGAGCGGCCATGTATGCCGCCGATGACCATACCTTTGATGATGCCGCCGGCCCCACCAATGACATCAAGGTGGGTCTGCTGGTCAAATACGTCTCGGCCACTAAAGGCTGGATCGACATCGCCAGGTAAACGGAGGAAGCTCTCATGATTATCAATATGGAAAGTTTAGCACGCCTGTACACGGGATTTACGGCCGTGTTCAACGCCGCCTTCCAGGAGACCCTGACCTGGTATGAGCGGGTGGCCATGACGGTGCCGGCCAATACTCGGATTATGGATTACAAGTTCCTCCTGGATTTTCCCATGGTCCGGGAGTGGATCGGTGACCGGCAGATCAGCTCCCTGGAGCCCAAGGCCTTCCAGGTGGAAACCAAGGACTGGGAAGCCACCATCGAGGTGGACCGGAATGATATCGAGGACGATCAGCTGGGATTTTACAATCCCATTGTGGCGGCCTTGGCCCAGGAAGCGCGGAAACATCCGGAAAGATTGATTTCCGACCTGCTGCTGGGGGGCTTCTCCACGCCGTGCTATGACGGTCAGAACTTTTTTGCCACCACGCATCCGGTGGGCGCCGAGACCGTCTCGAACTTCGGCGGCGGCGCCGGCACCGGCTGGTATCTCCTGGACACCAGCCGGGCGGTGAAGCCGTTCATCTTTCAGTTGCGGCGGGACGTCCAACTGGTGCGCATGGACCGGCAGGATGACGAGCACGCCTTCATGCGGAAGAAACTGCGCTACGGGGTGGATTATCGGGGAGCGGCGGCCTTTGGCCTGTGGCAGCTAGCCTATGCCTGCAAGGAAACACTGAACTCCACCAACTACGCCGCGGCCCGGGCCGCCATGATGTCGGTGGCCAACGCCGAGGGCCGGCCCCTGGGGATGATGCCCAACCTGCTGTTAGTGCCTCCGTCCCTGGAGGCGCAGGCCCGGGAGATTTTGCAGGCGCAGTTTATCATCGGCGACCCCGCCATCGGCGGCGCTCGCACCAATGTCTGGCAGGGCACAGCGGACCTCCTGGTGGTGCCGGAATTGGCCTAACGGGAATAATCAACCGGGAAGGCGGCGGCACCGCCGCCCTCCCTTTATGCAGATACGAGGGGAACGATTATGGCCTGGTTTGGCGGCTTCACTTTAGAAACAGATAATCGGATTCCGGGCGATTACGAAGAAGTTACCGTGGGAGTCAGCACCGTGGGATTTTCGAGTACGAAAATCATGCCGACCACGGGACCTTATGCGCGCATGGCCGCCCGGGCGGTCCTGGTGTCCTCGGAAACCGGCGACATCCGGTTTCGGATTGACGGCGGGCTCCCCAGCACCAGCAGTGGCCACTACTTTACCAACGGTGACACCGTGGTGATCACCGGCACCCAGGCCATCCAGCAATTCCGGGGGATCAGGAGCGGCGATACGGACGGGGTGTTGAAGGTGACGTATTTTTATTAATGGGGCCAGGGTGACTGCCGGAACCTGGTATCTATCCTGAATTATGATGGTTTGCTCTTCAGGGGGTGAATGCGGCCTTTCCGGAGCGTATGGATTTTTCTGACTCACCATTGGGCGGGTTTGGTGAGGGCTTAACAGATCAAATTAACCTGCTCAAGTCCACCTTGCAGTGAAGAGGGAGAGATAAATGCCGGGAACATTTTCCTACGCCGCCGCTACGAATACCGTCACCGTTACCGGCGGCGCTTCCGGGTCGCCAGCGGACTTCGCCTCCTTCGTGGCGGCGGATAGGGCCGGGGCCGGCACTTCACTCCTGGCGGCCTGGTCGCCCAACAGCAATACCAAAGCCCTGACCTATCAGGTGCGGCCAGTGGAGAAACTGGCCCTGCTCATCTCGTTTGCCGTGGCCGGAAAAACCGCCGAAACCGACTACATCTTTATCACCGGGACGGATTGGTTAGGGGCGGCACAGACCGAATCCATTAACGTGAGCGCCGGGAACGGCAGCTATGTCAGCACGAAATATTGGCGCAGCATCACCAACATCGACTGCTCCGACAATCCGGCCGGCGGCGGCACAGTCTGGGCCAACGGCACGGTGGCGGTGACTCAGCCTATCTGGGGGGTAATTTGGGATAAGGGCAATAGCCAGTACCAACTTGACTGTTTTTTTTATGTGGGCGACGGTTCTACGTCAACGTATTTTGCAGATGTTTCAAAACAAATAGTAATTAGTGAAATCGGGGCCGGGTTCTGGAACGGGACTATTCAGGTGCGCGGAAACGCTACATTAAGGGTTGGCGCGATTGAAGATGCCGTCAATAAATATTCTTCTTCGGGTTGCAGTGTTAGATGGATAGGAGCATCAGCAACCGGGATAGACTGTGGAAATGGCAGTGTTTATATATTAAGCAGTCAATTATCCGGCGCAACAAGAACGTATATTCTGCCAGTTTCAAGCAACGCATCTAATTATTTGAGGATTTGGAACTCAATCCTTACTTACAATATGGAATTAAATAGCGCCTACTACAGTGATTTGTATAATGTTCGCATAGAAATGACTAATAGTGCGGCATTAAATACAGTACCTTACTGTACGATAAACAATGTTTCCTGTATTGGCGGGCCAAACGGTCTGCGCCACAGTCTTGTGTCGCTGACCGCCAAGAATGTCGAAATAAAGGGTATGAGCGGTGCTGCTATCGTAATGGGTACTGGTTTAGATATAGCAGGCAGAGATTTATATTTAATGAACTGCACCCTGGACAATTGGACATTTTCGTGGGATGCAACGTGCATAAATGCTTGTTATAGACAGAACA
The DNA here is from genome assembly GCA_963812015.1 of uncultured delta proteobacterium. GTDB lineage: Bacteria > Desulfobacterota > Desulfobaccia > Desulfobaccales > 0-14-0-80-60-11 > 0-14-0-80-60-11. Next base: position 488,372 of record CAWETI010000003.1, read on the forward strand.
CTATTAATCTCCACGTGACCGACAAGAATGGCAACAATATTACCGGAGCTACTGTCACGCTCAAGGATAAGAACGCCAACACCGTATTCAGCGACAGCACCGGGGCTGATGGTAAGATTGCGGAGCAGACCGTGAGCCGTGGTTATTACGACCGAGCCCACGGCGACACCTTGCAGGACTACGGCCCCCACACCCTGACCATTACTAAAGCGGGTTATCAGGACTATACGGATGTTATTACCATTGACCGGAAAATGGATTTGGAGCTGGCGTTATCTTTCGTGAGAACCTCCCCTACCAACCTTGGGCTGGTGCCTCTGGGAATCAAGCAGGTGGCGATATGATCTATGTGGTCTTTTTCAGCAATGCCGGGGCGCCGGCGACCGGACTGTCTCCGGCCATCGGGGTCTACAAGCAGGTCTCGGATGGGACGGACGTGACCCCGGTGCCGGCAATCTCGGAGATTGGGGGCGGGTTCTACAAGTTTACCGCGAGCCCGGCTGAGGCCCTGGTGGTCAGGATGAACGGCGGCGGGACTCTGACGGATGCGGATAAGTACAAGGTGATGCAGATCACGCCGCATGACGCCGACCTGGACGCCCAGGTGAGCACCCGGACCCCGGAATCAGGGGGAAGCGTGGCGGCGATCAAGACCAAGACCGATAACCTCCCGTCAGCTCCGGCGAGTGAGGGCAACGTCCAGGGCCACGTGGCGGACGCCCTGGCCGCGTATGACCCGCCCACCAAGGCGGAGTTGGACGCGGCAGTGTCGCCTTTGGCGCTGGAGGCCGGGCTTGAGGCCCACGTGCTGGCGGTCCTCAACTCTTATGATCCGCCGACCCGGGCTGAGGCCACTGCAGATAAAGCGGCCATCCTGGCGGCCATCGCCGGACTGAACGACGTTACGGTGGGAGAGATTCTCAGCGGGGACCTGTCGGACCGCCTGAGCTTTCCGGGGAACTCTCTGGCGGACCTGGTGCGCAAGCTCTTCTGGGTCGTCTGCAACCGCCTGGTGATCACCGATGCGAGCGGGGCCTTAACGGCCTACAAGACCGACGGCGTGACCCCGGCGGCGACCGGGACCATCACGGATAACGGCGCCACCACGGAGAGGAGTAGACCCACATGGCCGTAAGCCCGAAGGCGTTGGCGTCCTGGGGCCTGCGGTCGGACGGAGGCGGGCACGTCACCCGGGTCATACAGGAGATGGAAATTGTGGTGGCCACCGCCGAGCCTCTGGCCGTGGAACTTTCGGCCGCCGAAATCAGCGTGGAGTTGAGCGACAACCAATAGATTGACGGTTTTCGGTTTTTGGCTTTTTCCATATTTTCCATAAAGGCAGGGAAACCAAGGGAGGCGAAGAGAAGCCGAATGATAAAAATGGTGATCAAGCAGGGTGAAGCCAGGACCGTCACCTTTACCGTCAAGGATGCCCTGGGGACCGGGGTGGACCTGACCGGGGCGGCCTTGCTCCTGGGCGTGAAGAAAGACAAGGCGGAGGCGGAGTACACTTTCGCCAAGGCCGACCAGGAGTTTGACAAGAGCCAGGCGGCCAGCGGCATCGTTTCGGTAAATCTGAGCGCCACGGACACCAACCAGCCGGAGGCGACCTACATCGGGGAGCTGCGGTGTGCCTGGGCCGGGCCGGTGATCAAGAAGAGCGACGATTTCTTCTTGCAGATCAAGCGAGCGGTGACGGCGTAATCGGGCGCCGGCCGATCGGGGAAGTGGCGGCAACCTTGAGCATGTGCTTGTGGTTATCTGACCGCAAGCGGATCACCCAAGAGAGGGAATTATGGCTTACTGTTCCGAAGACGACCTCCTTAAGATGATTCCCCAGGCCGAACTGGCTGATTTGACGGTGGAGTCGGGGGAGGTCCCCGACAGCCTGATCATCGCCGAGGCCATCAGCAAGGCCGAGGCCGAGATCGACTCCTACCTGGGGGTTAAGTATGTGGTGCCCCTGTCCGCCCCGCCGGCCCAGGTCAAGGCCCTGGCAGTGGATCTGGCCATCTATCATCTCTACTCCCGCCGCAGCATCGTGCCGCCGGTGCGGCAGCAAAAGTATGACACGGCGGTGGCCTTCCTGAAGCAGGTGGTGGCGGGGCAAGCCGTGATCGTCGGGCCGAATGGGGAGCTGCCCACGGTGGCGAAAGAGGTGACTGACGCAGCCGCCGCCATCCGGGTCTTTTCCCGGAATACCCTGGCGGATTGGTAAGGGGGGGGCGATGGCCAACGATCTTTGGACCACGGTGGAAGATGCAGTGGTGGCAGCCCTGAAAAAGGAACTGGACGCCCAGATTAATACCCTGGCCACCTATCAAGGTGACTGGCTGGCCGACCTGCACCGGGAGTACTGGCGATTTCCGGCGGTTTTGGTGCAGTTTCGCCAGAGCCGGGGAGAGCAGGTCACCCTGGGGTCCTATGACTTGAGCCTGGAATTTACCGTCCTGGTAATGGTTCGGGGGGGTAGCGCCAAACGGCGCGAGGCCAGCGGAGTCTACCAGATATTGGCAGGGGTCAGGGAGGCCTTGTGGCACCAGGACCTGGGGCTAGAGTTGCAACCCCTCAATCTCATCAAGGAAGAGCCTTTATTAAGCGACCAGGAATTTTCCGTGTACGCGGCCCATTACGGCACCGCCCTGGTCCAGGACATGTGAAGCTGACGAGGAGAGAGAATCATGACCCGGTCCATCCGGAATTTTTTAGCCACCCATAATCTGCTGGCGGTGTCGGCCGGACAGCAGGAGGTGGCCATGAACACCGAGCAGGCCCTGGACACCACCTTACTGGTGGACCTGGCCACGGTGCTCAACTACCAGGCCGTGAAAACCCCCAACCGGGAGGAGCTCACCGGCAAAGAAGAGGCCGACCGGCTCCATGATTTCGGCGGCAAGGTGGTGGGCACCCTGTCTTTTTCCCGGGCCCAGCCGCAGCATTTCGCCTTTTTGCTGGGGTACGGCCTGGGCCAGGTGGAAACGACCCCGGCCGGGGCCGGCGGCTACCGGCATACCATCCTGCCCCGGTCCGGGGAGGTGGATGCGGCCCGGTCCAACCCGTCTTTCACCGCGGCCATGCGCTTCGGGCGCCAGGTGATGAAGCGGCGCTTCGCCTCCTGTTTCATCGATCAGATCAGGATGGACTTCACCAAGGACGGTTGGGCCAAGATCACCGGGACGGTGAAAGGCAGCGGCAAAGTGGTGGACAACTCCCAGGTGGAGGAAGTGGCCGCGGCCTACAATGCTACCAGCCTGAGCCTGGCGGTCAACGGGGTGGCAGGAGAGAACGCGGCCGAGAGATTGGCCAACGTCCAGGCGGTTCAGGTGCTGAATCCCGCCACCCAGGCCTGGGAGGAAGTGGCCTACCAGGCCGTGTCCGAGGCGGTCCCCGGGATCATTGGGATTACGCCGCCGGGGGGGAGCGGGGGGCTCACCACCTACCGGGTCTATTATGTGCCCGGAGAGAGCGATTGGATGAACCTGCCGCCCCGGGTGGAGGAACCACCCCTGAAGGTAAGCCAGTTGGAAGTGACCCTGGGGGGGCGCTGGGACGGCGCCACCTTTACCGGGGGGTATCGGCTGGCCACGGAACTGCGGGGCGTCACCTGGACTTTGAAAAACAACCTGACGCCGGAATCGACGCCGGGGGCCGGGGGCAATTACGCCAATCGCGCCTACCGGACCGGACGGGAACAGAGCCTGAAATTCGACCGGGATTTCCGTGACTTCCTCCTGGCCCAAAATCTCAAAGATAATGACACCCTGGGGGTCTGTTTAAAAGCGACGGGGCCGGAATTCGAGCCGGGGGTCAGCTACCAGGTGGAACTGGTCTTTCCCCGGGTAATGGTCCTGGCCACCACCGTCAAGGTGTACCAGCGCCGCCTGGGAGAAGAGGTGGAATTTGCGATCCTGGAAGATGACACGTATGGGTCGGTGGTGGCTTACGTGCAGAACCAGGTGAGCGGCTACGCGGCTTAAATGCCTTACGCAAGGACGCAAAGGCGCAAAGAACGCGCATCATGGAGACAAGATGGCGAGAATCTTGGGAGATCAAGGTCATACCCTTATGATCCAGGACCCGGTCTCCGGGTCAGTGATCACGCTGCACTATCGGCGGCCGACCTCGGAGGAGCGGGTGGCCTACCAACTCTCGGCCTTCCGCCTCGAACATGGTGAACGACGGTTTTGCCTGGGGGAGACCCGGCTGAAATTTGGGCTGGAGATCCTAACCGGGTTCGGGGCCGGGGATTTTGTCATACCGGAAGAGGGGGGGAGACCCCCCTGGACCCGAGCCGGCATCCGGACTGGAAGGCGCGCCTCGCCGAAGATGCCCCTGACCTGGTGTCCTACCTGGCCCAGCAGGTTTTCGAAGGCATGCGGGTGGCAAGCCGGGAAGAGCCGGAATGGGACTGAGTCAGGGCCCCGGGGAAGACCGCCGGGGCTGGCCCCTGGATCGAGAACTGCAGGTGCTGGCCAGCGGCCGGCTCTGCGGCCCTTCGATGCGGCTCAGGTGCCGGGCCGAGAGCGGGTCCTTTGCCGACTGGGCCTGTGGGGCGTGCGCCGAGCGGGTGCGCCCGGAAGCCATCTCCCCCTGGACCTGGCACCTGGTCTTCCTGTACCGGTTGAGCCTGGCCGGCTACCCTTTTAAGGCCAATGATCTCAGTCTGGAGACCTGGCTGCTTATGGGGACGGTGCGCCGGGTTTTAGAAGAAGCCCAAAGAGGACAGCATGGCCACGACTAAAGTTAAAAGCAATACGAACCAGAAGAAACTGGATGATTATCGGGCCTACCAGGAAGAGCTGCTCAGCCTCAGTCGGCAATACAGCCAGGCCCGTCTGGCGGTATGGGTGACCGAGACCCAGGCCCTCCACGACACCTGGAGCGGCTTCTCCCAGGAGTGGCAAGCCAACCTGGAGCAGATGACGGCCCTGGCCAGGAGCAAGTTTGAAGAAATGGCGGCCCGGGGTGAGGCCTCGGCGGGGCTCCTGGCCCAGAGCTGGCAGAAAAACCTGACGGACGTCTCGGCGTCCGTGACGGAGTGGGGGGCCAACTTCCTCCAGACGTTGTCACAGATGGCGGCGGCCTGGGGAGGAACCCTGGGGAGCGGCAGCAGTTCCCAAGGAAGCTGGTCATCGCTTTTGGGCGGGGTCCTGGATTTCGGCGGCATCTTTCACCAGGGGGGGGTTGTTTCGGCCCACCAGGGGATGGTGATTTCCCCGGGGACCTTGATGGGGGACGAACAACTCATCATGGCCCAGAAAGGTGAGGGTATCCTGCCCCGGGAGAGCATGGGCCGCCTGGGGGAGAAAAATTTTGAGGCCCTGAGGACCGGCAGGTTTGACCTGAACTCGGGGAAGGCCGCGCCCCGCTTTGACGTGACCATTCAGGTCCAGACCCTGGATACCGCCGGGGTGGCGGGCCTGGACTGGGACCGGGTGGTGCAGCGGCACCTGGTGCCGGCCCTCAGGCAAGAAACGGACCGGCGCTGGTAAGGAGACGAGATGGCAAACGCCCGGTTGGAATGGACCCCCGGGGGAGGCAGCCGCCAGGGCTACGCCTTGCCGGTCAACTTTACCTGGGACTATCAAGAACTGGCCCAGGATGAGACGGACCGGGAGCGGGCCCTGGACGGGACCTTGAGGAGTTATCTCAGGGGGTTAAAGCAGCGATGGGTCTTGCAGTTCCAGTTCATTGCCACGGTGCAGAAGGATGTCCTGGTGGCCATTAAGCAGGCCCAGGCGGATATTGATTTTTTCCGGGACGGGACCGGGCCCAAGACCTTCACCGGGGTCTGGACCAATGACCTGGATTTCCGGGAGGTGGCTCCCGGGTTCTGGTCCGGGAGCATGACCCTGGAAGAAGTGTAAGGTTGTGTCCAGTGAGTACCTTTATTAAGAGCTTGTCTTATTTCCCTTCCCTTTGATGGGGGAGGGTAAGGGTGAGGGTGACAAAACCATGAAAAAATACAGAATGTTATCCCCCCCCTCCCCCTAACCCCCTCCCACCAGGGGAGGGGGAATTTTAAGACCATAATTTATTGAAGCAACATCAGAAACGCGATATCCACCCTTTCCGCAAGGGGGGAATCAAACGACCCTGAATAGAGAGCCTTTATGCGGCAAGCTGGGCCGGAGTATCTGCAGAAAGAAGCGCTTTGCCGGGGCGCCCGACCCCGGGCGAAGGCGGTGCTTTTTCCCTATGAGCTGGACTACGGGCTGGCCCCGGGGTCCGGGGAGTTTGTCCAGACCGCCTATGGCGGGGAGCCGGGAAAACTGGCCATGGGCGACGGTTACTACACCTTCGGCTCCTGGACCTCCCCCGCCATCCAAACGGCTTCGCCTTACCTGGACGAGGCGGTGCCTTCCTGGGAAGAGCCCACGGGGCACATGGACGTGGAGGTTCGGCTGCGCACCGGGGAGACGGCGCCAGGTTTGGCCCAGGCAGCTTTCACGCTCCTGGCGTCGGGGCAGACCATTTCCCTGGCCCCGTATTTTCAGGTGAAAGTTGACTTCAGCGAAACTATCCGGGCCTGGGGGCTGGATGACCCCGGAGAGGCGGATGGGTTTGCGGCCTATGCCGTGGACCAGAGCCCGGACGGAGGTTTTGAGAGCTCTGCCTCGGACGGACCGGGTTGTCTGGCCGATTTAAGCCTGGCGGGCCGGCTCACCCTCCCGGAGCGGGAAATCATTGATCCGGGGGGAGTGCGGGTGGAACTGGCCCGGGATTTCAGTGAGCTCAGGACCGCCGACCACGCCCTGGTCCTGGACAACCGGCTGGGGCAATGGCTGAACCGGGCCGAAAATTCCGCTCTCCTGGACTCGGACTGGACCCAGAGGCAACTGGCGCTGTATCACGGCTGGGAGCTGGCCGACGGCACGGTGGCCTGGCAGTTACTCTACCAGGGAGTGGTGCAGCGCTTTTCCGGGATGGCCCACGGCTGGCGGGAGCCGCATCGCACCCGCCTGGAAAGCCAGGATTGGGTGGCGGCGGGGCTCAAGCAGATGATCGGCGTCCCGGCCGATACGGGAGAGCGGCGGCCGTTCATGCGGGGTACCTATCTGGCCCGGGGGGAGCTGACGCGGGTCATCGAGGCCACCGTGGGCGAGATCGCCCTGGTGGGCAGTAGCAGCGCCCCCCTGAATCTCCTGGGAACCTACCGGGGGGACTATGTCCAAAACTATGTCCTGGAAGTGGACACCGGCGGCGAAGTGGGGAGCGGCAAGTTCCGGTGGTCGCACGACCAGGGGCAGAGTTGGGAAAAGACGGGTTTGATTGCTGGCGGGGCGGATGCGCCGGTGCAGTTGGAGGAGGGCTTGTCGGTCTATTGGCAGGCGGGGGTGGGTCCGGACCTGGTGGCGGGGGACCGCTGGACCTTTACGGCGTTCCCGCCGGTTTACCAAAACCAGGTCTTTGGCGCCCCCTTCGCAGCCTTCACCGCAGTCTATCTCGACGGGGAAACCGACGACGACCGGGTGACGGCCGAGGCGAACACCGGCTTGATTGAGGTAAGTGGCAAGAACGCCCAGGTTTCGGCCAGGGTGGTCAAAGACTACACCACCCATCCGGTGGACATTGTGACCGATATACTGGCAGAAGTAGGTCTCGGCCAGGGCATCCATCAGGACTCCTTTGCCCTGGCCAAGAGCCTCACCCCCGAATACGCCATCGGCGTGAGGTTTGAAAACCTCACCGCGGCCCAGGCCATCCGGGAGATCGTCCGGCGCTGCCTGTACGATCTGTGGATCGATTTCGGAGAGATCAAGATCAAACCGTATCTGGGCGAGGCGTAAGGGGCGTAGGGGCGGGTTTTAAACCCACCCCCACATCAACTGTGGCCGTAATAATCGTTTAATGCGCCGAGTTATAGAGCGATTGGCAAAAGTTCTTTCTATTATGTCACATGCTCCAAGAACCTAAATCCCCCCCACCCCCCTTTTTCAAAGGGGGGAACTTAACGGAATTCCTTTGAAAGTCCCCCTTTGACAAAGGGGGATTTAGGGGGATTTAAGAACCATCAATGGGAAGGAATTGGCGGAAAACGCCATAAATGCTTAACGTTAGCCTTTTTGCAAAAAGGGATCACCATGGGACGCATGCAATGGACCCGGGCCTCATAGTTTAATTGGGTCTTCGACAATATGGGCGGGACCCCGCTCCAGGCGGCGGTGGCCGGCAACTGGCAGCAGGCCGTGGCCACGGTGGATAGCGCGGGCCGCGTCGAGATCGGCACCCCCAACCCCGGGGGCGGCCAAGTCTGCTGGGTGCGGGGGGTTTGGCGGCTGGACACCCAGTTCCCCTGGGAGGGCTTTTGGGCCGAGCCCATGGGCGGGGATGTCGCCAACTATTACCCGGGGGGGTCCTTTGCCAATGAGGCGGACCTGACCACCATCACCCTGGGGACGGCGCTGCCGGCCGGAACGCCGGTGCAGCTCTATTACCTCTATCTCACCGGTGAGCAAGCGATCAAGTATGAACCGCTGAACAATTATCCCTGCATCCGCCGGGCCTACCGGGCCCGGGATGACTACACCTACGATTTTGCGGTGGACCGGATGCTGGAGCTGATGGTCTTGCTGCACCTGGCGGGGCGGGAGACGGGCCGGGACTATGGGGCGCTGATCCGGTTCATCTGGGATGCCTTTGAGAAGCGGGAGGCGCCCCGGACTTCGCCCCTGATGCATGATGACTTTGAGCGCCAGCAGTGGGACCGGGGGGCGCACCTGCTCTATCGCGGCGCCACCTATGGTGCAACCGCCTTTCAGGCCTTTCAAATCGAACTGGCGAGCGGCGGCGGCCGGGCCCTCCATGTGAAGGCGGCGCTGCCCACCACCCAGGACGCGGCCTGGTTCGGCTACGGCCTGGACTGGTCCCTGGCCACCGACCCCTTCAAGGCCATGGACCGCCTCACCTTTACCTTGCAAGGGGCGGGCAGCACCAGCCTGATGCACAACCTCACCAAGATCGGCAGCGGCAGCGCCACCATGTTGCTCCTGGGGGACTACGCCAAGCAGGAAAAACGGCGGTTTTTGGTCCAGATGGAGAGCACGGGAGAGGTGGGGGCGGCCACTTTTCGCTGGTCCCGGGACGAAGGGCTCACCTGGGAAGCCACGGGCCTGACGAGCGGGAACCGGCAGCATCCGGTGGTCCTGGAGGACGAACTGGCCGTCGCCTGGGAGGGGGGAGACGGCACCGACCTGGTGGCGGGGGATTACTGGATGTTTTGGGCCGGCGAGCCCGCCATCCACCCCCGGCGGCTCCTAGTGACGCTGAACGACTCCAGCCCGGATGATTCTGACCCCTGGGGGCTGGAACATACGTATATCCATGCCATACCGGACCGCTTCACCGAGGCGACGGCTTTTGACCTCCCCTTCAGTCAATTCTGGCGGCGGGACAATCTGATCGAAGACGGTGACCGGGTCCAGGCCATGTGGGGCAGCTGGTATTCCGCCACCCAGCAGGACGCCGGCGACATCACCATCGGCACCCGGGAAGAGACAGAAGTCCTCCTGGGAGAGACCTTTTATACCCAGCGGCAGATCACCTGGGACTTGACTGGGGCGGCCACCGCCTTCGGGGCGTGGGCCGGGATCGATACGGGCCGCTGCAGCTCCGCCGGGCGGGTCAACGTCAACTTCCTCATCAAACCGGTGGTGAGCGGGGTCAGCTCTCTCACCATCCGGGTCAAAGTCAAAGACGCCCAGGGTAGTTATTTTTACCGGGAGGTGACGGTCCCGGTCAATGACTGGCAGCGGGTGAGCGTGGCCCTGGGGGAGATGGCCCTGGAATCGGGCTCGTATCCCCTCACCCATCCCATCCAGGTGGTGGACATCGGCTGCCCGTCTTCACCCCCCAGCAACGGGACGTTTTATCTCACCGACCTCAAGTTCGATGAGCATGTGACCTTTGCCGGGGCCGACCGCCTCAGGACGCTGGAATTCAAGATGGAGCAGCAGGGCCTGGTGGAACATGAGTGGTGGCTGGACGAGGTGGCTCTGAACCTTACGGCTTCGGACCCCTATCCTTATGCGCCCCGGCAGGCCATTTCCCTGACCCCTTATGGGCAGAATCCCTGGCGGGGCCCCACCCTGGTGCATTATGCCCACCCCCTGGCGCCTTACCTGGTGGGGGCCTTGGACCTCAGCCAGACCTATCTTGGCTTGCACCGGGACGCCCAGGAGGAATATACCCGGCGTTACGGCGGAGCGCCGGGGCCCATCATGCCGGTCCATACCCGCAATGACGTGGAAAATATTCCCCTCTGCGGCGAGGAGGATTTTCTCCGGTTCTCCTGGTGGCGCCGGTACCGGGACTTCGGCAAGGTGGCGGGGTTCTGGCACTTCAACGGCGCGCTCACCGATGCCTCCGGGCGGGGCCACACCCTTGCCTGGCAGGGGGACGGCACCCCGAGCTATGCTGACGGCGTCTGTCAGCCGGGGCCCACCGCCCTGGACCTGGACGGCAGCCACTACTTGAGCCTGGACGACGCCGACCTGAACCTGGGGACGGAGGATTTCACCCTGGAGATGGTCCTCAAACCTGGGACCCTGGTTGACGGGGCCCGCCTCATCAGCAAAATAGCTACGGGGGGAGCGGGCTTTGAGGTGTGCCTGGGTCCGGGGGGGGCGGTGCAGTTGGTCATGGCGGACAGCAGCGGCGCCTCGGTCCTGACTCCCAACCCCGGGCTCAGCCTGGATACCGCCAATCATCACTACCTGGCGGTGTCTGGGGACCGGGATGGACAATTCACCTTCTGCGTGGTCGGCTCCCTGGGAACCGGTGCGGCGGCCCGGCCCGGTAGCCTGGATAACGGCGCGGCTTTCACGGTGGGGCGCCGGGCCGGGACGGCGGCGGGTTTTTTCCAGGGCCGGATCGACCTGATTCGGGTCCATCGGGGCCGGGCCCTGGGCGGGGCCGAACTCCAGGACACCTGGGGGATCATCCAGGGCCGGGTGAACGGCTCGGCCTATCCGGAAGTGGGCAGCGGCCTGGGCCAGTACTGGGCCTTCCTGCGACTGGCGGAATTTTTCTTCCTGAGCAATGATGCCGGCGCGGAAACCATTTTGCTCAACTGGCTTACCTGGATCGATGAGGTTGGCGCGCCCGACGGCAATGGCTGGAAGGTACCGGGCCAATTCTCGGAGTTCGGCTTCACCTATGGAGCCTATGATCCCGGGCAGACTGCCGCCATCGCCCTGGGATGTCTCTTCATTTATCTGCGGAACGGCCATGACGGGGCGGCTGCCTGGGTCCGGCGCCTCCTGGATGATCTCCGGGAAAACCGCGGGGACCCGGGGTTCGGCGGTTATAAGAGCGATTACCATTACGCCTGGCTCAACAGCCTGGTGCTCCGGGCCTTTGGGCTGGCGTCCCGGGGCGCGGCCGGGCAATCGTATGTCTTCCCGGCCAGGCCCGAAGACGGGGAACAATTCGACCGCCTGATGGCCTGGGTCTGGGCCCATGCCGGGGACGAGAAGCCCAACGTCCTCAACGCCGACCTGATTCCGTTTGCTTACAGCGAGGCGGCGGATGTCTGGGAATACGTCCCGAACTACCTGGCCATGAGCCAGATGGGGACCCTGGAGGCGGTGGTGGCCATGCTGGGCGCGGCCCTGGAACACGGCAAGGCAACGGGGGAGTGGACCTGGTGGCAGACCCTGCTGGACTTTATTCTGCTGGATAACCTGGTGGGGCTGTCCTCATCCCAGATCCGCGCCCTGACGCTGGCCTATGAGCAGACCGGCTCCAAAAACCTGGTGCGGGTGCTTTACGCCGACTACGACACGGACAATGACAAATATGCCGAGGCCCGGGAGACGGCGGCCATCAGCGCCTGGGGCGAGCAGGCCCTGGACCTGGATTGTCGCTACGGCTCCACGGTGATCCTGGAAGATCCGGAACTGGCCCAACTCCTGGCTTCCCGCCTGCTGGCCCGACTGGCGGCCCCCCGGGAACTGGCCGAAGTCCAGACCTGGCTGGAAGGAGTGCGCCTGGAACTGGGAGACACGGTGGCGCTCTCTTCGGACTTTCATGGGTTGGACCAGGAGGAATTTACCGTGAGCGGGAAAGACCTGGACCTGGGGGGGCGGTTGGTGCGCCTGAGCCTGGACCGGCCTTTGAACACCTCCTGGTCCTGGGCGGTGGACGCCCCGGGCGGCGCCAACGACGCCTGGGCCATCGACGTGGCCAGTTCCTATGACGGCAACTGGGCCTATCGGGCCGAGGCGGGATAATTCCGGGGAGAGACCGCACCCCTCTCCCCCCATATTTCAATCAGGTTAAGCGAGGTTAATCCATGTCTCTGATTTCCCTTCCCCAGAGCAAATGGGGCAGCGGCACCGGCCGCCAGGTTATTTTGAAAGGCGATTTCGCCAAGATCGAGCAGGCGCTTTTGGAGGGCTTCGACCTCACTCGGGGCCCCGGGCTGGAATACGTGGACAGCGCCACCCTCCGGGTCAATGCCACGGGCGACTGCAAGGCCCGGGTGATGATGGGCGGTTTTCCTTCCCCCCTGGCCCGGGGCCACTGGGTGGATGGGGGCCTGAGCGATGGCCGCTACCGGGAGAACGCCGCCGCGGTGAGCCTGAACCTGGCCACCGCCGGGCAAATCTGGGGCACCGAGAAGTCCGCCCAGTGGTATGCCGTCTATGCCCTGGCGGGAGCCACTGACACCATCTTCTCCCTGAAAGCCATGCCGCTCATCAGGGTGGCTTCCCAGGACGGGCAGGTGATCACCCTGAGAAACAACGCCAATGGGGCCAACATCGGCTATGGGTTCACCGCCAACGAACTGGCGGGGGCCGCGCTCCTGATCCTCAGCGGCGCGTCCCGGGGCCTGGTCCGGGCCATCACCGCCAACAATGACGACAACGCCACCGGGGGCACCATCACCTATGGGGGCGCGGCCCTGAGCCTGGCCCAGGGGGATTGGGGCGTGGTCCTGCCGGCCACCAACTTTCGGTACCTCGGCATGATATTGAACGATGCCAGCGGCAACCTGGTCCCCTTTTACCAGGAAGGGGGCCGCACCAGTTACCGCAGCCCCCGGCAGTTATGCGCCGGGGCCCTGAACGGCTATACCCTGATGGACCTGGGCCTGGTGGCGCCGCCGACGGCGTATGTGCTTACAGGGTATGCGGCGGGCGCGGCCGGCTACGACGTGAAGCTGGCCGTGTCCTACGACGGCAGCACCCCGGCCCTGGTGGTTCACGCGGCCCCGCCGTCCGGGACCTTCCAGGGCGAGCGGGGGGCCATCCCCTTTGCCTGCCAGGTTCTGCCGGGGGACCGGGTGTATCTGAACAATGAGAACACCGCCAATCAGGCGGTCAAGATTACGGGTTGGAGGGAATGATGACGCTGGAAGGCAAGAAAACCTATATCACGGCGACGGTGCTGGCCCTGGCCAGTTTTGCCCTGGCCATGGACTGGCTGAGCAAAGAACAGTACCAGGTGATCGTCGGCCTGGTGGGCTCCCTGGGACTGGCGGCGCTGCGGTCCGGGGTGGCCAAGGGCGCCGGGGATCAGGCTAAGGAAGGTGGCCAGGACGAGGCGGTGACTTTTGTCGGAGGGGCCAGGTCTGCGGCCAGGTCCAGCATCGGCGGCAATGGCTAAAGGAAAAAACGGGGTGGCAGGCGGGGTGCCCCCTTGAATAATTCCTGGGAAAAACCATGATGTATTATCAAGACCTGAGTGAACACGTGGGGGCCCTGGTCACACTGCTGGGCCTTTTCGCCGGGGTGAGCGGCTTTTTGGTGTGGCGTATGCTGGCGCGCATGGAGAAGAAGTTGGACGAGCTGGCGCACCATTTTTGCAGTTGCCGGGAGGAGCTGGGCGAGCGCTTTGTCCCCCGGTTTGAGCATGAGGTGGAGCACCACGGTGTGTGGGAGGCCCTCAATTACCACAGTCACGATATACGGGGGAGGGTGGTGCGATGATTGAAGACCGGGTGGATTGTCTGGTCAACCATTTACATGTCACCTGTCTGACCCTCATCAGGCTCAAGAAAGAGGCGGTCTATGGTCAGGATCCCGGCTTCCTGGAGCTTTTGGGTGGATATTTACTGCATAGCCGTCAGTTAATGGACCTCATCCGGGACCGGGAGGAAACGGGAAAACCGCGCCGGGGGCGGTTTGCGTACCCCTGCTGAAGGGGAGTAGGCCGGCGGGGCCAGGCCGCCCCCGGGTGGATGGGATTGCGGCCGGCCTTGGAAAGGCGCAGCCGGGAAAAGACCGGGGGCCCCCGTCCCCTGTCTTCCCCGGGTGGTTCGCATCCTCCGGGATATACACCTTGTGGATTTACCAAGGCCGATTTGGTCCAATTTGAAACAATTCCCGAGTTTAGTTTTCCTTTTATATTTTAGACAGAATCCAATCCCTTGGACAGCTTGGTTAATTACCAAACTCTAAGAAGAGCAACTACAAACCAATTATCAGTTTTGGCAAAGAATGTGCATATATATTTGACGCAGCATTTCAGGAAAATTATCGTCTAAAATCAGGGGAAGCCCCGATAGCCATTTTGAGAATATCAGATATAAAGGTCATTAAAAAATTGGTAGTGCATCAGTTTGAAAACTTGCCTCAGCGGATTTGCCCTTGGATTCAAGCCGTTCAGAATTATTCTGATGTTAACTTTATCAAGGATTTACTATCAAAAAATCAGGACCCCCAAATGGTCATTTTTGAGCGAGTCAATTATTTTGGCGGAGAATTTTTGTGTTGGATTTTTTCGATTGTCTAGTATAGAGATAGTAATGACTGTCAATTTTTGAAAAATCCACGGGCCATGTGAAAAATAGAACAATATCTATTGACAAGGGCGCAAATATGATAATATCGCCAAAGGATGGAGGGGACACCAATGTCTAATGAGGCTCCTAAGCCACGGCAACTTGCTATTTTTTATAAAAAAAATGAATATTATAGATTATTGCCAGCTACAGGCGCGTTTGGTGGCCCGAGCCCAACTGGTGATATTATAGTTGATTTTTTTGTGGAGAGACAAACTCATCCGGAAAAAATAATTTTAGAACTTGATCCATCTGGACCAAAAGAGATTAAGAGAGAGGGCGAGAGGATTGTAAGAGAAATACAGGTAGGCATTTTGCTTAGGCCAGACCGTGCCCATGCTATTGGGAAATGGCTTATTGAAAAGGCAAGTCAGGCTGGATTCTCAGAGATGGAGATAAAGCATTGAGTACTGATTGGACTGTTGAAAAATCAAATTATTGTTTAGGAGTTCTGGATGAATCTGCGCCTGCGCGCCCACTTGATTATTTGATCAGGGTATGCGGATCAACAGCGGAAGACCTAGAATTTTATGTTGCTGGAACGGAAAAGTTTAAAACCCATTTTGGCAATATTTTTGGTTATTTTAAGATAGTCAGAGATACTTTAAAAGAGGTTATATTATCACAAAAAAGGTCTTTGGAATATCATGGCGTTTATAATGCATTTTTAATGGGACAGACATCTGAGATTGAATTTGAGAAAATAGCGAAAAAATTTACTTATAAGCCAAAATCTATTAATGCAAAGATATTATCTTCTAAGATAAATATACTTTTTAATATCACTAAAATTGATTATTCTCCTTCGGAATTAGCCGATCTTTTCCGTTGTAATATTAATGATGTGACAACAGCTATTAAGTTAATGCCACGTAATAATTCATTAGGAGATGTGCAGTGATTTTAACTGAAGTCTGTACATCTATTGAAGGGGAGAAAGTATTTCTGCAATGTAGACAATTTAATCCATTCCTGCCACGCATTGATTTGAAAATCGGCTGCTTAATTTATCCATTTAAAATGGGGGTAAGTTCTAAGGCTATAGTTGAAGAGGAATTAAACCCAAAAGAACATAAATTCAGAGTTGAATCAATATTACATAAAGATACTTGCATAAAGGGAGAAACGATTGATGGCTTTGCGATAAAACCGCTAAAGGCAACAAAGATAATACACACAGGTGCACATAGAGGGAGGGTTATTAATACCAACTGCTTTACCTTTGCGCATATAGAAATTGGCTTTAGAGCACTTCTCCAAAAGAAAGAAAAGGAAAAAAAGAAATAAACATAAAACCATTCTGCGATTCCTATTAATCGGCCAACCTGCAATTTCCTCCAAGCTCCAAACATGATCGGCAATGCCCGCCTTTCACCCTCCCCCCTCCAGAGATAAAAAACCTGCCGCAAGCTGAACATGAGGAACGGCCCCCCTGTCTGTGCATGGCAAATGGCGTGGGGCGCAGGGCGCAACCTGTAGGGGCATTACTTGGGCCAAGCCTCCGCTTTTGCTGACTGCTGACCGCTCTGGATAAACCTGCTCCTGGGTTGACGGTCAGCGGTTTTTCTGATAGGCCTGTGGATAATAAGGGATGGTAGGGCATGAACCTGTTAGACCTGGGAATCATTGTTCTTCTGGGCTTGATTGCCCTGAGAGGCTATTACCGGGGCCTGTTCCAGGAGGTGGCGGTCCTGGTGGGCGTGGTGGGGGGCGTGGTGGTGGCGGCCCATACCTACCTCCGCCTGGCGGGGTGGTTAAAACCCTGGATCACCGACCCGCAACATGCCCGGTGGATCGCCTTTGCCGTGGTGTTGGTGGCGGTCTACTGGCTCACCCGGTTGGCGGCCCACTTTATTCAGCGAGTCCTTTACCATCTCTACCTGGATTTTTTTGACCGCCTACTGGGCGGGGTTTTTGCCCTGGCCAAGGGGGCGCTTTTGGTGGGATTCGGTCTGATGTTCCTGGGGGTGGTGATTCCGAAGGACTCCCACCTGTTTAAAGACTCCGCCATCGCTCCCCACCTCATCTCCCTCTCCCGGCAAGCTCTCGGGTTACTGCCACCGGACTTCAAGCAACGCCTGAACGATTATCTGAAGGAATGGCGCCAGCCCCGGGAAAAGTACCAGGCCGACGAATCCCGGCCCCCGGAGGACCAGGAGCCCCAGACCCCCGTCGCCCCCAGGCGCAATCTGGGGAAGAGCCCCCGGGCTTAAAGCAGCCGGTCCCGCCGGTATTCGGCCCGGGCCCATCTTATTCTGGAGCTGATTGGGTATGAACGGTAAAAACGGCGATCCGGGTGCGGCGCTGAATGAATTTGTGGCCATTGTGCGGCGATTGCGGGGCCCGGGAGGATGCCCCTGGGACGCCCAGCAGACCCCGGAGACCTTAAAGACCTATGTCCTGGAAGAAGCTTACGAATTAATCGAGGCCCTGGACAGCGGCGATCCTCAGATGATCAAAGAGGAATTGGGGGACCTACTGCTGCACCTGGTATTCTTGAGCGACCTCTACCAGGAGCGGGGTACGTTTTCCCTGGCGGATGTGACCGCGGGGATCGCGGCCAAGATGATCCACCGGCATCCCCATGTATTTGGGGACGCCAAGGCCGAGACCCAGGAAGAACTGGGCCGCCTCTGGCAGCAGGCCAAGGCCCAGGAGGGTAAGGAGCCGGCGGTCCCCTCCCTGGGCAAGGTCTCTCCGGCCCTGCCGGCCCTGGTCCAGGCCCAGCGTCTGGGGGAGGCTGCGGCCCGCATGGGTTTCGATTGGCCCAACGTCAAGGGCGCCTTGGACAAGGTCGAGGAGGAATGGCAGGAGCTGCGCGAGGCCCTGTCCCAACCCGCTAATCTGGCCTGGGAGGAAGAACTGGGGGACCTGCTCTTCTCTCTGGTCAACGTGGCCCGCTTCCTCAATATCGATTCCGAAGGGGCTTTGAGGCGCACCATTTTTAAATTTATCAAACGGTTCAACGTGGTGGAACGGACCCTGGCCAAGGCGGGCAAGACCCCGGAGACCGCCACCCTGGAGGAGATGGATGCCATTTGGGAAGCCTGCAAAGCGAAGAAAGCCCAATCCCCGTGAGGGCCTATCCTCAGCGGGAAGCAGGTTGGGCCCATGAGTTTTTCCCAAGCATCCTTGTCAAGACCGGGAAAAGGTGATAGATTCAACCAGTTTAAGGGGTTAATGCTTTATGCCAGCCAGCCGGTCCCGGAGAACTTACCGCCTGAGCCTGACCATCCTGGCCATCCTGGTCATGGCTGTCCTGCTGTCCACCCTCTTCTATACCTTCTGGCAGCGACTGAATAAGCAGGTGGTGGTTATCCTCCGGGATCAATTTAATCAGCAGCAGTTGATGCTGGCCAGGAAAATCGCCGACAACGTCGAGTCCTATTTCGACTTCCTGGAGAACGCCCTCCTGGGATATGCCGGCCTGTTCCAAACCACCCCGCCCGACGAGGGGACCCTCGATGCATCCCTGGAAGAAAGGTTTGCCCGGCACAAGCGTTTCGGCCTGTTGGAGATTACCCGTTACAACTCCGAAGGCGTGAGGGTTCAGTCCTTCAGCGTCTCCGCCAATCCTCCTTCGGCCGGCAGCCGGCCTCTGCCCGCCGACTTCCTGAAGTGGGCCCAGGACCCCGGGCACCGCGGCCGCCTGTTTCTGAGCAAGACCTTTGATTATCCCGGCCCCCCCTGGCAAGGCCGGAGGGTGATGCGGTTTATTACGCCGCTCTATTGGGGAAAGACGCCAAAATTCGCCGGGGTGCTGGAATTTCTCATCGACCCCTTTTTTATCTGTGCAAAAGTTACGGCGGGCGTGCGCTCCGGGCAAACCGGCTATGCCTGGATCATTGACCAAAACCTGATCATGCTGGCCCACTACGAGAAGGATTTTGTGGGGTATGAAGCCATGGAAATCCGCCTCGCCCGCAACCCCAAGATCGTCTTTCGGGGGTTGCGCGAGCTCCACGCACACATCCTGGCGGGCCAGGAAGGGGTCACGGAATACGACTCCGGCTGGCACCGCCAGAAGCTGGGACAGATGCCGAAGTTAGCGGCCTATACCCCCATCAGGTTTAACAAAGGGTTGATCACGGGTGTAACCGACATGGAAGACCCGGCCCACAACCTTTGGGGGGTCTGCGTGGTGGCGCCGGTGGCGGAAGTGTATGGCAGCATCAGCCAGGTCCTGCACCAGGAATTATTTCTGGTGGGCCTGTTCTTCATCGTGGTGTTGGGGGCGGCGGGGGCGTTCATCGGCACCGCCTTCTTCTGGAGCAAGAGCCTGAGCCGCCAGGTGGAGTTGAAGACCGAGGAGTTGATGGAGTCCCAGGAGCGCCTGCTGCGCTCGGAGCGGTTTGCCGCGGTGGGGGAGGCGGCCGCTTATGTCAGCCATGAAATCAAGAATCCCCTGATGGTCATCGGCGGCCTGGCCAACCAGGTGGAGCGGCGCCTCCCCGAGGACCCGGCGGCTCAGGAGAAGCTCCATATCATCCAGAACGAAGTGAAGCGCCTGGAGTCTTTCCTGGGGGAATTGCGGGATTTCCTGCGCCCGGCCCAGCCCAGCAAACAGGAAATCAACCTGAACCAGGTGATCCAGGAGGTGGTGGCCTTGATGGAAGACGCCATCCAGGAAAAGGGGGTCAGCCTGGTGGCCCGGTTGGACCCGGACTTGCCTCCCATAGAGGCCGACCCCAACCAACTCAAGCAGGTCTTGCTGAATCTGCTCAAGAATGCCTTGGAGGCCACGGAAGACCAAGGTAAAATCCTGATAAGCTCCGGGGCCCGAGACTCTCAGGTGTGGTTTGAGGTTCAGGATACGGGCAGGGGGATGGGCGAGGACGTGCTGGAAAAGATTTTCCATCCCTTTTATACTACCAAGGATAAGGGCACCGGCTTGGGACTGGCGGTGATCAATAAGATTGTCACCGATCACCACGGCACCATTTCGGTGGACAGCGTCGCCGGAAGTGGCAGTACCTTCACGGTGAGATTGCCGCAAAAAGGCCCTGATGCTGCGTAAGCGCTCGCCCCACAGCGCAACCCCGGCCCAGGAACAACGAAAACGCCGCCGGGAACGCGTCCTCATAGCCATCTCCCTAATCCTGGTGGTGGCCATTACTTCCCTGGAAGTCAATCTGGTGCACCGGGGCGGCCAGCCGGTGACCGGCAGTCTCCTGGCATTCGGCCTCCTCAATTTAAATACCTTTCTGCTGCTCCTGTTCACTTTTCTCATTTTTCGCCAGCTTTCCAAGCTCTTTTTAGAGAGGCGCCGCAAAGTCTTCGGCTCCCGCCTGCGAACCCGGCTGGTCCTCACTTTCATTACCTTGACCCTGATGCCCACCCTCTTTCTCTTCTTCATGGCCTGGCAGCTGATGTCCAGTCGAGTGGATTACTCCTGGGACCGCCAGGTGGAGCAGTCCCTGGATCAGGCCCTGGGTGTGAGCCGCAACGTGCCTCAGCAGCTAAAAGGCAAGCTGTTAGCCTCCGGCCGGGAGGTGAGCCTGGAACTCATGAACCGGGAGAACTGGAGGCGGGAAGATCGGGGTTCCCTGGAGGGTTTTCTCAAACAACGCCTGGAGGATTTTCACCTGACGGGCCTTGCGGTCCTCGATGCGCAGGGGACCGTGGTGGCCGAAAGCGCGGCGCCGCAGGTGCCGCCGTTGCCGGCGCTTGCCTGGCAAGAGGTCCAATCGGCCGCCGAGGCCAAGGAGCAGAGCATCCGCCAGCCCCTCCCCCAAGGAGAACTTCTGACCCTGCCGGTCCCGCTGCGGGATGCCGCCGGCTCCCTGGATGGGTATGTGGTGGTGCGGCAACTCATCCCCCGGGCCCAACTCCTCCAGATCGCCGCCGCGGCCAAGAGCCTTGAGGACCTGCGCCGGCGGCACCTGCTCTTCAGCCCCGTCCGGGTGAGCCATTACCTGACCCTGATCATCGTCACCCTCATTGCTCTGGTGGCCGCCATCTGGCTGGCTTTGTACATGGCCCGGGAGATTACCACCCCTATCCGCCAGTTGGCCGAAGGCACCGTGAAGGTGGCGGGTGGAAATTATGATATCCACATCGAACAGGAAGGCCGGGATGAAATCGGCTTCCTGGTGCAATCCTTCAACAAAATGACCCACGATTTGCAGCAGAGCCAGGCGCAACTGGCGACGACGTACCGGCAGTTGAGCGACAGCCACGCCCTGATTTCCACCCAGAAGCGGGACATGGAGGTCCTGTTGAAAAATGTGGCCGCGGGGGTGATCGGCATCGACGCGGCCGGGCGGGTGACCAACATCAACGATTCCGCGGCCCAGATGCTGCGTCTGAAACGGGAAGAGGTCCTGGGCCAGGACTGCCGGATGCTTTTGCCCCCCGCCGAATATAACCGCCTGGCCGAAGTGGTGGCCGCGGCCCGGAAGTCTCCCCGGGGCATGGTGGAAAAGCCCCTGCATCTGGTGTTGCCGGACCAGACCCTCTACCTCCTGGTCAAGACCACGGCCCTCAGGGATGAGGCGGGCCAGGATCTGGGAGTGGTCCTGGTGTTCGAGGACTTGACAGAGCTGGAGCGGGCCCAGCGGCTGGCGGCCTGGCGCGAGGTGGCCCGGCGCATCGCCCATGAAGTGAAGAATCCCCTGACGCCCATCAAACTGGCGGCCCAGCGCCTGCAGCGCCGCTTCGCCGGTCGCCTGGGCGAGGATGATCAAATCTTTGACGAATGCACCCGGGTCATCATCAATCAGGTGGATGAACTTAAGAACCTGGTCAATGAATTTTCCCGGTTCGCCCGGCTGCCGCAGTTGACCCTGGCCTCCCAGGACCTCAATGCCCTAGTCCAGGAAACCCTGCTTCTGTACCAGGAGGTCCAGCCCCGCATCACCCTGGAATTTCACTCCGACCCGGCGCTGCCGCCCCTGCTCCTGGATCGGGAGCAGGTCAAGAGAATGCTCTTGAATCTGCTGGACAACGCCCTGGCCTCCATCCCCGGGCGCGGGACCATCACGGTGTCAGTTAAAGGGGACCCGGCTCAGGAGCGGGTGGAACTGGTCGTGGCCGATACCGGCGTCGGGGTGCCGGACCGGGATAAAATCCGCATTTTCGAGCCGTATTTCTCCACCAAGCGGGGCGGCACCGGCTTGGGGCTGGCCATCGTCAATTCCATCGTGGCGGAGCACCAGGGCTTCCTTAGGCTGGAAGACAACGTGCCCCGGGGCACCAGGTTCATCATCGATATTCCCATGCACAGGGCTGAATATGTCGGGAACGCTGCTCGTAGTTGACGACGAACCCCAGATCCTCCAGGTGGTCTCGGGCATCCTTCAGGACGAGGGCTTCGAGGTGCTCACGGCCCCGGACGGCGAGGCCGCCCTCAAGCTGGTGGGGGAGGAGGCCCCGGACCTGGTGCTCCTGGACATCGCCCTGCCGGGCCTGGACGGTCTGGAAGTCCTCCAGGAACTGAAGCGTCGCTATCCGTTCCTGCCGGTGGTGATGATTTCCGCCTATGGCTCGGTGGAAAACGCGGTGAAAGCCACCCGCCTGGGGGCCTACGACTTTATTGAAAAGCCGCCCAACGCCGACAAGATTCTCCTGTCGGTGCGCAACGGTCTGGAGATGGCCCGCCTGTCCGAGGAAAACCGGCGGCTGCGCCAGCAGGCGGCCCCGGCCCGGGAGATCATCGGCAAGAGCGAGCCTATCCGCAAGCTGCGGGAGACGCTGAACCTGGTGGCCCCTACCAACGCCTCGGTGCTCATCACCGGGGAAAACGGCACCGGCAAAGAGTTGGTGGCCCGGGCCCTCCATGCCTACAGCCGCCGGTCCCACCAGCCCTTTGTGGAGGTCAACTGCGCCGCTATTCCCGAGGATCTCATCGAAAGCGAACTCTTCGGCCACGAAAAGGGGGCGTTTACCGGGGCCACGGACCGCCATCGGGGCAAATTCGACCTGGCCCACGAAGGCACCCTTTTCCTGGACGAAATCGGCGATATGAGCCTGAAAACCCAGGCCAAGATTTTGCGCATCCTGGAAGAGCAGCGCTTCGAGCGGGTGGGGGGGCACCGGCCCATCCAAGTGGATGTGCGCATCGTAGCCGCCACCAACAAGAACCTGGAAGAGGAGATCGCCAAGGGGGCTTTTCGGGAAGACCTTTACCACCGGATCAACGTCATTCCCCTCATCGTGCCGCCCCTGAGGGATCGCCGGGAAGATATCGCCCCGTTGGCGGCCCACTTTCTCAAGGAACTGGCCCGGGAAAACGATGCCCCGGCCAAGACCTTCAGTCCCCAGGCCCTGGAGGTTTTGACCACCCAGCCCTGGCCGGGCAACGTCCGGGAGCTGAAAAACTTCGTCTGGCGACTGGCCATCCTGACCGCCGGGACCACCATCGAGGCGGCCGACCTGCCGATCAGCGCGACGGGCCTAACCCCGGAAGAGGGCGGCGAGGGGGAATTCATCGATCCCTTCCTCCAGGTGCCGTCGTTTCGGGAGGCTCGGGCCCTGTTTGAGAAGCAGTTCCTGCGGCGCAAACTGGAGGAATGCCGAGGCAACGTCAGCCTGCTGGCCGAAAAGATCGGTCTGGAACGTTCCCACCTCTACCGCAAGCTGAAATCCTACGGCCTGGAACCGGGCAAGTAGGAATCGGGCAAGAAACCGCTAACGGGGGCCAAGGGCCGGACCCCGCACCCCCTCTCCGACGCATCTGCAATCAAAACCGGATGACCCGTGATGGGTGCGAGTAGAACTTCATCACCGCTCTCTGCAAAAACGACTGATCACCTGCAACCAGAGACCTCATTTCTTCAAGACCTAATCATCCCCGGGGTTTCACCCATCCCTATTTCATATCCCATTGCTTAGGACCATGGGGCGCCGATAACCCCGAAAGGCTGATAGGGATTTGTTTTAGTCAAAAATCAGGGATTTCCCGGCCAGTAATCAGTAGTTGCCCCGATTTATGCTTGGACAAAAGTTTATTAAGTTTAATACAGGTTAGAATGTACCCGAGTTAAATAAAATTTGGTTAAAAAATGACAGATCTTAAAAGAAAAAATCCACTACCGCATGAGCAAATAGCAAATAGAGGCTTAATTAGCTGATAATAGCGCTATTGCACTCGGGCAGCGGGGTGGTGGTCTCACATATAATAAATTAAAAAATGCAACAAAGTTTGAAATCTGCGGCGCAATTGAGCGTTGTAAATTTTATCGATAACCATGTATGAAATCTCTAGGAAATTATTGCATACGTTTTCTTTGGTCATTGATGTATATATTTGGATAATTTTGTTTAGAATATTGGCTTTCATATTTATTTATTCTCCTTATAATCCAATCACTCGACTTTGGTTTAATGTAACAGATCCGGCCATGCAATTATTAAATGGAATAATTCCACCATTGCAAGTTAATGGAATTTATCTTCATAATATATCGGTTATGCTGGTGCTTTTGCTAATATTGTGCAGAAAAACAATGTGTAGAATATTTGGTTTTCTTAGGGAAGATTGACCAGTTTAATAACTGGAACCCCAAAGGATGGCCGGGATAGCAGAAATGGGTGATTTCAAAAATACCCCCCCAAAAAATAGGGATTTCCTCAACGAAAATTATGGTTTTCACCTATGGAGGAGAAAATTAATTAGCTTAAAATATAATCGCTAAAGATAGACTCTCATCAATATTGCTGATATCAGGAGGTTCTATGAAGCTCATTAAAATTGCCAATTATCTCTGGAGTAAACAATGGTTACGAACTCCCTCGATAGCTGCGGTGATTATCCTGATTCTCTGTGTTATTTCATATAAGTTGCCGATGTAAACCGTATTAATTCGAGGAGCGTGGGGGAATCTCACCCCCCACGCCCTCACGTACCCGGACGTGAGCCTCCCGGCTCAATGACCCGCGACAACACCCGAAGAAGCTTCGCCTGTTGCCAACTCGTGGTGTGTTTCAAAATTAAAGTAACAAGATAAAAACCGGTCTTTTACCCCCCTTTCCTAAAGGGGGGCCAGAGGGGATTTTTATAAGCGTCTGAAATCCCCCTAAATCCCCCTTTTTCAAAGGGGACTTAACCTGCCAAGTGCGGTGCTCCGACCCTGCTCTTATGTCCAGTTAATGGTGAAACGCTCCACTAGCTTACCAAACCGGCAGTAACTTCTCAAAAATTCTCAATGGTTGCGGATATGATGGGCATAACGCCATGGCCGGTTTGGGGGGGGCCGAAAGCCAGGGTTGTGGCAGGCCGGCGTAACGGGGGAGAACGGTGAACTTAGCCATAAAAAACCCCTCCCAAACGGGGCTTGGGAAGGGAGTTTAAGGGGAGGGCGGGGGACCCTTACGAAACACGAAACGTCCTCCTGCCCTCCCGTCAGTTTGCGCCGATTAGACCGGGGTGCCCACCTCGGCCAGGGTCTGAAAGTAGACGCGGCGGATGCGCCCCATGCGATTGCTAAAGACCAGGCCCAGCTCCATGCAGGCGTTGTAGAAGGATTCCCGGCTGAATTGCATGGGGAGCAGCCTGGCTACGGTTTCCTTGGTGAACTCCTGGTGAAGGTCTTTGACCTTCTGGGCCGCTTCCCCCAGTCCTTCCCACAGGGGCACCAGGACGAGGTCCGCTTTTTCCTGCAAGCGGGCAATTTCGGCCCGCACCTGTTCCATGGCGCTCAGGGGGCTGGTGGCGACTTTCTCCTGGTTGGTTTCCTGCACCACTTCCACTCCCAGGCGTTCCAGGAACTTGATGAGAAAATCCTTGGGTCCCTTCTCCCAGGTGCACAGGTTCCAGATATCACCGGGGATGCCCACCCGGGGGGTGCCGCCTTTCTGCGGCAGCAACTGGCGCAGTTGCTGCACCCGGGCAAAGAGCCGTTCTTGCAACTGCTGGAAGTAGCTGTTCCTTCTCAGGGTGGACTTCCACAGGATGATGCGGCCGTAGGCCTTCATTTTGGCGAAAAACAGGTCCCGGGCGATGAGGCGCTTAATCACCGAGGTCCAGCTGTAAAACTTCTTCATGGCCCGGTTGGTTTCCATCTGGAGTTCAAAGGGGGTGAACTGTCGGGGTTGGAAGACGGTGTGGTGGCCGTCGTACTGGCTCCAGTCCCGGCAGATAATCCGGTTCTGGGCCTCCATCTCCTTGTAGAAAGGGGTGCCGGGTAACGGGGTGAGCATCAGGTATTGCAGGGAATCCAGGTCCAACTGGCGGGAAACCTTCACGGTGTCCCGGATCACCTGGTAATGGTCCTCTTCGGAGCCGAAGACGAACATGCCGTGGACGTTGATGCCGAACTTGTGGAAATTGTTCACGCAGTCCTTGACGCCTTCCACGGTCTGGGACTTGTTGTAGGCCTTCAAGGTGGCGGGGTTGATGGATTCCAGCCCCACGAAGACGATGTAGCAGCCGCTCTTAGCCATGAGTTCCAGGAGCTCAGGGTCCTTGGCGGATTCCACCCGCACCTGGGCGCTCCATTCGATCTTCAGACCTTCGGCGATGATGCGCTCGCACAATTCTTTGGTGCGTTTGCGGTCGGCGGTGAAGTTGTCGTCGCAGAAAAAGATATGGCGGGCCTGGGCGCCATTCTGGCGAATCTCGTCAATCACCCGGTCGATGGAAGTGACGCGGTGCTTGCGCCCGAACATCATGATAACCGAACAGAAGCTGCAGTTGAAGGGGCAGCCCCGGGAGGTGGCGATGGAGACGACGCCTTTCCTATTCCGGGCCTTCCAGCCGTGAATCAGATTGTAATTGGGGATGGGGAGGGAATCCAACTCCCCCAGGAACGGACGCCAGGGGTTTTGTTGGATGGTGTCTCCGTCCCGGTAGCAGAGATTGTTGACTTCCGCCAGGCTGCCGCCGGTTTCCAGGGCCTTGACCAGCTCCGGCAGGGCCTCGTCGCCTTCGCCGCAGACCACATAATCGGCGTGCTCCAACCCTTCCAGGGGCAGGAAACTGGGGTGGGCGCCGCCCAGGACCACCGGCAGGCCCTGTTGGCGATAGAAGTCCGACAACTCATAGGTCCGGGGGGCGGTGGAGGAGATGCTGGAGATGCACACCAGGTCGGGGTGAAAGTCCAGGGTGCGGTAATCGGGGGCGGATATCTCCTCGATCACCACCTTGACCTCGATTCCCCGCTGCTGCAAGATGGTTCCCAACAACAATGACCCTAACCGGGGAATGGCCACCCGGCTGAAAATATGCTCCTGGGGAGAGCGGGGTTCGATGAATAATACCTTATGAATGGGCCTGGCCATGTGGTACTCCTCCTAAAACTTCACTCCTGACCCCAGGGGCGAGGTTCAACAACAAGCCTCTCCATCGGCAGGTTCTGCATACCGGGTGAATGCCTGAACTATAAGGGATTTAAAGACTTTTCCTTGGGTAATACTTTAAAGGCCCGCACCCCAATTGTCAAATTAATTCTTGGTGAGCGCGGCATGAGGAAAACATGAAGCAGCAGATCCCCCCCAAAGAGGGGATCTGCTGCATTTGTCGCCTGAACTAATGAAACAAGAGGGTGCTTTAGACGCAACCGGTGGGTTTCGCCAATCCGGCCATCTTACAGGCGCCTTTGCCCGGTCCTGAAGGGAACAGCTCGTAAATATGTTTCAGTTTAAAGCCGGTTACCTTGGAAAGGATCCGGACCATGGGAGCAATGCCGTTCTTCTTGTAGTAATCCTGGAGCATGTTGATGACTTTCCAATGCTCGTCATTGAGCTCGGAGATGCCTTCGGATTCCTTGACGTAGTCCACCCACTCCTCATTCCACTGATCCAGATTCTCCAGAAAGCCGTCTTCATCTACGGTAAAGGTTTTACCTTTGAATTCTACGGTGGCCATGCAGACATATCCTCCTTCAATATTTTGATCGCAGGGTTTTTAATTTTCAAAGGTATGTCATTGTGAATTTTTTGTCAAGCATTAAAAAGTTCTTAAATTCAAGGATTCAGTTGCGGGAACCCACCGAGGTCACAGCCCGAAACTCTCGGGAGCACTGGAAGCCCACGCCTGTCGCTTTGGGGGCGGCGCCAGCCCCTTGAGGTTCATCAACGCCCCTCAACCTGGGCGGGAAAAATTTTCCCCGGGTTCATGAGGTTATGGGGGTCAAAGGCCTGTTTAACCCGCCGCTGCAAGGCCATGGCCGCCTCGGACAATTCCATTCCCAGGTAGGGGGCCTTGGTGAGACCGATGCCGTGCTCCCCGGACAGGGTGCCGTTCAGCTCCCGGACCACGCGGAAAATATCCTCCACCGCCAGATGTACCGCCTGCCGTTCCCGGTCCACCTGATGATCGTACAGCACGTTGACGTGGATATTACCGTCCCCGGCATGGCCGTAGCTGGGGATGATGAGGCCCCGGCGGCGGGAAATTTCTTGTAAGGCAATGATCAAGGCGGGAATGGCCCCCAGGGGGACGGCCACGTCTTCGCTCACCTTGTGAGGTTTCACTTTTAATAAGGCCGGGGAGATCACCTTCCGGGCCCGCCAGAGGCGCTCCGCCTCCTCCGGGGTTTTGGCCCGGAGGACCGGGCGGGCCCCCTGCTCCCGGCAGAACCGGGCCATGCGGGTGGCCCGGTCCTCCACATCTTGGGGGTGGCCGTCCACCGCGATGAGCAGCAGGGCGGTGGTGGCCTCCGGCAGCTCAAACGGGAGCATCTCCCGGACGCAGGAAAGCGTCACGTGGTCCATGAACTCCAGGGCGGTGGGGGCGAGACCCGACCTGAGGATCAGGCTCACGGCCTCGGCCGCGGCGCTCAGGGTCCCGAAGCCGGCGGCCAGGGTCTGGCGGGCCGGGGGTTTGGACACCAGCCTCAGAATGATGCGGGTGATCACGCCCAGGGTGCCTTCCGAGCCCAGAAACAGGCGGGTGAGATCATAACCCACCACGCCTTTCATGGTGCGGGTTCCGGTGGTGATGAGCTCGCCGGTGGGCAGCACCACCTCGAGGCCCAGGACATAATCCCGGGTGACGCCGTACTGCACCGCCACCGCGCCCCCGGCGCACTCGGCGACGTTGCCGCCGATGGTGCAGAAATCGGCGCTGGCGGGGTCCGGCGGGTAGTAGAGGCCCTGGGCCTCCACCGCCTGCTTCAGCCGGCTGAGGATGACCCCGGGCTCCACCACCGCCACCAGGTCGTTTTTGCTGATCTCCAGGATGCGGTTCAGGCGGGTCAGGACCAGGACCACCCCGCCCTGGATGGGCACCGAGCCGCCGCTGCGGCCGGTGCCCGCGCCCCGGGGCACCACCGGGAAGCGGCGCGCATTGGCCAGGCGCACGATGGCGGCGATCTCGGCCGCGGAGCCGGGAAAGACCACCGCATCCGGCATGTGGGCCTGATCCGTGGCGTCATAGGCGTAGGTCCAGCACTCCTCGGGGCTGGTGAGGAGGTGGGGGGGGCCCACTATCGCGTTGAGTTCTTTAATAAGAGAATCTTGCATTCTTGGATTTTCAGCCGTAGGGCGGGAAAGTGAAACGCATCCCGCCTTCGGCAATTGGGTGACCTAACTTATGCCGCAATATATTCCCGCTTTTGCTCCTATCGGCACGTTCTCTTTCACGGTCACGCTGCTGGAACGCCTCGGAAAACTAAATTATGCTAACTAAAGGCGGGATGCGCTAGCTTTCCCGCCCTACGTGCTACGGGCTCTATAAGTCTCCCAGCTTGGGGAAAAATTGAAACATTTACAACATATTCTGCTCTGCCAGGCTGAAGTAGCCGTGGCGGCCGATGATCAGGTGGTCGTGGACGGTAAGGTTCAGGGTGTGGCTGGCCTTTACCAGGGCCGGGGTCAGTTCCTGGTCGGCGGCGGACGGGGTGAGGTTGCCGCTGGGGTGGTTGTGCAACAGGATGAGGCCGGTGGCCTTGTGTTTCAGGGCCAGTTCCAGGACCTTGCGGGGGTAGACCACCGTCTGGTTGACGGTGCCTTCCTGGACGATTTCTTCGGCGATGATTTCATTCTGGCTGTTGAGGAAGATGACCCGGAACTGCTCGTCCCGCAGGCCCCCCATGGAGGCGCGGCAGTAATCCACCAGGTTTTCCAGAGACTTGATGGGCTGGCGTTTAAGGGCTTCGGACTTGAGGGCGTGTTCGGAGCAGGCCTTCACCAGGCGGATGAGGATGGCGGAGTATTCCTTGAGCCCGATGACTTCCATGAGGGCCTCGGGGGTGGCGTCCAGGACCTGGGTGAAGGAGCCGAAATGCTCGATCACCCGTTTGGCCAGGGGTTTGACGTCGGAGTAGGGGATGGCGAAGGTCAGGAGGAGCTCCAGGAGCTCATAGTCCTGCAAGGCCCCGGGGCCGCCGTTGAGGAAGCGGGCCCTCAGGCGGGCCCGATGCCCGTGATAATGGGGTTTTTCAGGTTTTTCCGCCATCTTTATTTCCTTTTACTCCGGCAGTCCGTTAATTGCAACTGCGAAAAGGATAAGGGCGGACACATGGGTCCGCCCTTACAACTGATTTGGTATGATACCTGGTTCGTTCTCAAATGCATCAAATCTAAAATGAAAGACAACCGGTAGGGGCGGTTCGCGAACCGCCCCTACAAGACTATTGGTTACGAATGAAAGGGAATATGGTAGGAATAGCCGATAAAAAGCCGGGACCAGCGGTCCCGGCTTTTGTCTCCCTTATGGGATTGGGGGTGGGGGATTGGGGGAGGGGGAAAGGGCCCGCGCCCTTTGCCCCCTCCCCCAATAACCATCCTTTCCCGTTTAATGCTCGGCGGCGGCGGCCTCTGCCATTTCCCGGCGCATATCCATGTCGTAGAGGACCCGCTCCCGGGCCTTGTCGATGCCCAGGGCTTTACGCTTGAGGTCGATGTGGGCGATCATCTTCTTGGCCATCAGTTCCGGATCGGCTTCGAAGTCCCACTTGCCGCCCAGCTCTTCTTCGATGCCCTTGAACAGGTAGTCGGTCAAGATCTCGGAGCCGGTGGTGGGCCAGGTGACGCCGAAGAGGGTGTACACCCCCGAGGCCACGAAGTACTGGCCGATGGCGATGGCCTTTTCAGACATCCACTCCGGCGCCGCGCCCGCGGCGGGCAGATCGCTGATGTCGGTGCCCAGGCCGCCGGCCTTGACGCAGGCGGTGGCCGCCATCAGGATGCGGGAGTTGTCCACGCAGGACCCCATGTGCAGCACCGGCGGGATGCCCACGGTCTCGCAGATCTCAGCCAGACCCGGGCCGCAGAACTTAGCGGCCTCCGGCGTCAGCAGGCCGTACTTGCCGGCGGCCATGGCGGAGCAGCCGGTGGACAGCACGATGACGTCATTCTTAATCAGTTCCTTGATGAGGGTCAGATGGGAGCTGTCATGGGTGGTGCGGCAGTTGTTGCAGCCCACCACGCCGGCCACGCCCCGAATCCGGCCGTTGATGACGTTGTCGTTCAGGGTGTAGTAGGAGCCCCGGATGGAGCCGCCCAGCAGATACTGGATGGTCTCGTAGCTGAAGCCCACCACCGTGGGGGTGTGGGCCGCCGGGATCATTACCGGGGCCTTGCGGTTGGGGAAGTTGTCGATGGCTTCCCGGACCACCTGGCGGGCGATGTCCAGGGCATGATGATCGTCAAAGGGGATGTGCATGGTTTCCCCGGTCATCCGGGCCCGGGGGTCGGTGGTGATCAGCTTGGTGTGGTAGCACTTGGCCACGTTGGCCAGGGATTCCATGATGCACTGCACGTCCACCACCATGGCGTCCACCGCCCCGGTGATGATGGCCAGCTCCTGCTGGAGGTAGTTGCCGGCAATGGGAATGCCGTGGCGCATGAGGATCTCGTTGGCGGAGCAGCACATGCCGGCCAGCTGGATGCCCTTGGCGCCCTTGTTCTGGGCGTACTGGAGCAGCTCCGGCTCCTGGGAGGCCACGTAGATCATCTCCGGCAGTACCGGCTCATGGCCGTGGATGATGATATTGACATGGTCCTCTTTGAGGACGCCCAGGTTGATTTCGCCGGCCACCGGCACCGGACAGCCGAAGATGACGTCCTGGAGGTCGGTGGAGATCATGGAACCGCCCCACCCATCGGAGAGGGCGGTGCGGCTGCACTGCTTGATGAGGTTGTGGTAGTCCTGGTCCACGCCCATGTGGGTGCGGTGCATCAGTTCCACGATCTCGATGTCGCAGCCCCGGGGCACGATGCCGTATTTCCGCCACAGTTCCTGGCGTTTCTTGGGGGCCCGCTTGATGTTGGTGAGTTCGCCGTCCTGCTGGCCGAACTCCAACAAAATCTTATCGGCCATTTCCAGGGCGATGGCTTCCTTGGTGCGGGGCTTGGCATCATCGCCCTCGCCCTCGGTGGTGGCCACGTCCCAATCCTTGGCGATCCGGCGCAGCTTGGCTACGTCTTTGAGCTGGTAGCCCTGGGCCTTGCCCAAGGCCACTTCCTTGAACAGTTTGGCTACGCCCCGGGAATGGTCGTTGTGGGAGGCGGACCCGGCGCAGACCATGCGGGCGAAGTTCCGGGCCACGATGGTCTCGGCGGTGGCGCCGCACAGGCCCATGCGCTGCTTCTTCTCCGCGGTGGTCTCGCCTTCCTTCTTCTTGGGCGGGGGCACCCGGCAGGGACCCTGGGCGCAGATGCGGCAGCAGGCGCCCTCAGCCCCGATGGGGCAGGGCTTCATGGCCGCGGCCCGATCCCAAATGGTTTCAATACCGTCCGCCTGGGCCTTCTTCAGCATCTCTTGGGTCGCGGGGTCGATGGATAGTTTTCCTAACTCTAACTCTGCCATATTTATACCTCCTTAACCTCAGTCATTAGAGATCTATGCAGTTATAGACAGATTACCATCTATACATGATTAAGGCAAGATAAAATGATGCAGAATAATAAAAAAAACTGGTCAAGGAAGGGGTAGACGGACAACCCGGAAGCCGATATAGCCATCCGCATACTGGGGCGGGGCGGACTGGCGGGCGGCGAGGCGCAGTTCCCGGGGGCCGGAGAGCCAGGAACCGCCTTTGAGAAGGCGGAGAATCCCGGGTTTAAAGGGGCCACCGGTGCGCAGCGGTACGTAGCGGTCCTGACACCATTCGGAGACGTTGCCGGCCAGGTCGAAGAGGCCGTAGCCATTGGGGGCAAAGGCGCCCACCGGCGCGGTAAAGCGAAACCCGGCGGCCCCGGGGAGGGGGGTGCGGAAATTGGCCCGGTAGACGCCGCCGGCATCCGGGGCTTCGGCCCCCCAGGGGTAGGGCTGGCCCACCAGGCCCCCCCGGGCCGCGGCCTCCCACTGGTCTTCGGTGGGGAGCTTATGGGTCACCCCGGTGATGTTGGTCAGCCACCGGCAAAAGGCCACGGCGTCGTGCCAGGTGACCCCCACCACCGGCTGGTTGGGTCCATTGAGATTCTGATCCTGCCAGTAGAGAGGCGCCTGGTAACCGGTGGCCTTCAGAAACCGGCCGTACTGGGCGTTGGTGATTTCGGTCACACTGATATAAAAGGGCCGCAGGCTCACCCGGTGGGGCAGGGCCTCATCGGCATAGCGGCCCGGCTCCTCCTCGGGAGAGCCCAAAAGATAGGCGCCGCCGGGGATGAGCCGGAAGCGGATGGACTGGGCTTCCAGGGTTTCCTGGCCCAGGGCGGACCAGATGGGCAGCAACAGCCAGCACAGCACAAGGAACAGGCATTTCGGTTTTCGTCGGTTAATTTTGCGGTAACTATCTCGAGGCAGTTTTTCGAAACCCTTCATATGGATCATATATAGCAAGTTTTGAGGCAATTGATAAGTTTCTGGCCATAGCAGTAATCCTCTATGGACTGGTCGCAATTAGCCGGGCTTGCTCTCAAGGTTAATGCCGGTTGTTTGAGCCAGCTCTCGCTCCACAAACCCGGGGACACCGTCCTACACATAGGACCTGTGCCCAAACGTAAGTCGGCTTCGAAGTGCACATTATTGTCCAGGGGACAGAGAAAACGTAGATTGTCTTGGGCCACTTCTTTAACGTATGACTAAGGTCAGACCGCCTTCAGACCTGCAATGAAGGACAATTGCCGTATAATCAAAGTAGCCTTTGGTCAAATATCCCAGCAGCCCACGCTCCAGTCATCGCTGCCGCTAACAACTCGCTGCCCATCGGCGGAAATGGCAACTGATGTCAACGAATTCGAGTGACCCTCAAACTGACGAATCTGGCGGCCCAAAGTGAGATCAAGCACTCGGACGAATATGCCGTCATAATTTTCTGCGACCACAACCCATCGTCCATTTGCAGAAATGGAAAAGTCATTCCACGTTTTTATATCAGACGAGAACTTTCCGGTGTCATTTCCCGTCACCAGATCGAGGATATGTGGCGTTCCTCCCGCTACGACGATGGCTCGCCGTTCATCGGGCAGAAAGGCGACGCGCCAGATCCCGCAAGGGAAACCCTTGAAACGGTGCACCACGCTGGATGAGGCGGTGTCCCACAGCTTAACTTCAGCACCGAGGCTTCCAGTCAATGCGCGCGAACCGTCGCGGGAAAGAGCAACCGTCAGGACGGCGTCATTGTGAGTGTTACCGAAGAAGCCGCCAAGCTTGCCTATGTGCGACCCATTTTCGACGTCCCAGAGCCTCGCTGTGCAGTCCCCGCTCCCGGTCAGAACTCGCCGCCCATCAGCCGACGCCGCCAGTCGGTGGATAGTGAATGAGTGCTTTTTCAGACCAAAGATCTCGCGGCCATCGTTGCAATCCCAGACCCGCAATATACTGTCGGCACCTGCAGAAACAGCGCGTCGTCCGTCACCCAGAAATGCAACGGCACTCACGAAGCCCTTATGGCCTTCGAAGCAGAAAATTTCACTTCCGGACTCCAGGTCC
Organism: uncultured delta proteobacterium; assembly: GCA_963812015.1. Lineage (GTDB taxonomy): Bacteria > Desulfobacterota > Desulfobaccia > Desulfobaccales > 0-14-0-80-60-11 > 0-14-0-80-60-11. The sequence goes on from CAWETI010000003.1 coordinate 522,919, forward strand.
CATAGACGAACGGTTTGGTCCCATCCTCCGGAAAGTGCACGGTGACCGTCGCTAGTGATTGCGACGCTCATAATGCGCTCAGAATGGCCCTTCAGGAGACGTCCGCCTGGTGATAATGAAGGAGAGACCAAAGATGACGATGACGACGTTTCGAACTGCGGTGGAAACGGGATGATCGGCGTCTTACCCTGCTGATGCACCAGCAGTGTTGGGCAACTTTCGGTAGAAAGCACACGGTTTACCGCCTTCACGACTGCTTCGCCATGGTAGCCAGCGATTTGCTTGTCCGACCAGTCTAGGTCGCCGATAATCCAAAGATTATCCAGGTTCAATGGTGCCAAATTATACCAAAGACCGACTTCCGGTTGATCCATATTGAAGAGTTGGTGCATGATCTCTGCTCGCCTCATTGAGTTGTCGTCCGGCGCCAGCCATACCACAATGCGCCCTCTCTGCTCTGCGTGTTCGTAGATTAGTGGCAGCAACCCAAGATATATCAGGCGGTGTTTGTCCACGTCGGCAGGAAGCTCAATCGCCAGACGCCAGATCTCGAGGCCCCTACATTTTTCAAGGATCTCGGCTGCCACACGGGCGACTGCCGCCATTTCATCCGGAGGCCAGTCGCTCCTTGGATCGTCGAGCACCTTCTCCAGATAGGCCTTCATTCCCTCAATTGCCTTTTTCTGTTCGGGACTTAAGCCTGTGAAATCCATTTTCCCAAAGGTTGCCTCCAGAAAGCTTCTCAACAAGGGGTTTTTGTATTCATCTTGCATACCTCTGCTCCTTTAGTAAGCCTGCGCAGTTAAGAGAATGGCAAACATTTTAAGAACCGACTGCACTCGAGTGTCCGGTGCCACAGATGCACCGAAACGCATCGGCATGTGGAAGGCTGCAGTGGTATCTCCAAATATTAGAAAATTGCTGCACCTTAGCATTTTGATGCGATCCCACATAGCGGCGGCATCATCTCAATGTTCGAGTAGTCTTAGCGCCTCGCCCTTATAATGCAATAGCAATGGATCGTCCGGTATATATTTTAGTCCTTCATTAAAAGTTGCCAACGCGGTTTTTGCCGATGATTCAATAAGCTGCATCAGGCCCTTCGCCAAGTATAGTCGCCCACGCTCGGGATGGCGGGCTATGATCTCTTCGCTCCACCCTAGAGCAAGCGTTATAAGCCCTTCGGCGGCTAAGTTCTTTTCCAGGTAAAGCGAAAAAAAGGCGATCAATCTTTGGTTAGCAGATTCGGCTTCCAGGAGCGAAATGCTCTTAAAGGTTGCGTTAGCCATGGCCACGGTTTCTGTGAGAATCTGCTCAATTGAATCCTGGGACAAAAAATCCGCGAGAAGGTCCAGCACTTCAGCTTTGCGGGCAAGCGCCAGCAGGGTCGCAGTAAGTTGAGCCAAAAAGTTTAGGTTTTGCGGGTGACCGCTAACAAATAACTTTTGGCAGCAGATAGCTTCATCTATTGCCATTTGATCGTCTTCCGTTGCTTCTTTTTCTCTCAGGAAAACCGCCAGATTATGCAAGGCCTTCCAGTGGTTGGGATCAATTATTAGACACTTCCGGAGATGTGCCTTTTCATTATCTTTTTGATATAGATTTGCAGCGGCCACAGACCAGTTGAACCATACTTCTGCTTCGGCAGGGTTTAGAGTCACTGAATGCTCGTAACATTGTGAAGCTTGTTCCCACTTTTCTAGTGCAGCGTACGCGCGACCTTTGCTGTTCCAAGCTGCGGCCCAGCGCGGGTTTAACACTAAGCATTCTTCCAGACAGGTCAAGGCGTCTTCCGGTCGGTTCAAGCCGAGCAGGGCATAGGCCATATTGTTCAAAATAAGGGGGTCATAGTGATCAAGATCCCTGGCACGCTCAAAACATGCCAAGGCCTCTTCATACTGCTCGACATCTGCCAGTAATCTTCCCTTTTCATTCCAGAGCCCGATTTCCTCTGGCAGGCGTTTCAACGCGTCTTCCAAAAGCCGAACCGCCTCCCCCGTTTGTCCCGTTTTTGCCAGAGCTTCTGCCTTGAGGATGAGCGTGGAAGCAGCCGTACTCGTAAGTTGGGTGTTCTCTATACTTTCTAGGTTCTTCAGGGCCTCTTGTGGCTTTCCCAAGAAGAGCTTTGTAACCGCCTCAGTCAGTTGCACACCTTCCTGGTTGAGTTTGTACTGCTCAGTTAGAGGATTGGCAGGAGGAACCGAAAACAGATGCTCGTAAATTTGTCTAATTTCGTTCTGCAATATCGCGAAGTCCGGATATCGTGCCCCGGGCTCCTTTTCCAAGCATTTCATCACTAAGTCATCTATGGCGGATGGGATTCCGGGATTAAGCTGCTTTGGGCTTTGTGGAATCTTGTGTAGATGGGATTGGAAGAATTCGGGACTGGTGCGAGGCAAGTCGAATACCGTCTTTCCGGTGAGCATTTCGTACAGCACACAACCGAAGGCGTAGATGTCGGCGCGTATGTCCAGTTGAGGGTCTCGCCGGCACTGCTCCGGCGACCTATAGACACGATTGCCAAAATCCATGTCTCCCAATGGTCTGCCGGTTTGCGTGAGATCGCGGAGTAAGGCGATGCCGAAATCAGAGATTTTCACTTGTTCGGGCGAGGCGACGAGTAGATTCGTCGGCTTCAGATCACGGTGGACGAATGCCTTGCCTAAGGCATGGAACTTGTCCGCGGCGTAGCACATCCCCGTGCAGATCTGCCAGGCAAAGGTCATAGCTCGTCGCAGATCCAATGCGGCAGTGCCGATCCATCCACTCAGGTCTGACCCGTGTTGGACATCACCCGCGACATATTCAAGGAGGAGACAAGGTCTCTCCTCAATTTCCTGCGCACCAAAAGCCCAGACAATGTTAGGGTGCTTGCCCAGTTTGACCCAGGTAGACATTTCCTGAAAAAAGAACTCCCGGTGTTCTAGGAGTAATCTTTTGGGAAGGGTTTTAATCACGCAGGGCACAACCATATCGGCGAAATATTTACAAAAATAGATGAGGCCCATCGAACCGCGCTTCACAGCACTGATCTGAAAGCGGTTCAGGATCAGGTGTCCTGGCTGCCAAACCTCGCCCTCCGGTCCAGACAGCGGCCCAATGCGGTCGGGCCGCCCCGGGGGCGGGCTCACTTCTTCGTTGGTCGTCAAGAGTCGGCTCTTTGGTCTGGGTGAAGAAGCAGAAATTCTTTCGGCGGACGACTCGGCATCACCTTCTTTTCCGACAAACTTGTGGTGATTCCATCGTCCTTTCTGAATTACCGAACCGTCGGGAGCATACTTTGTGCCATACCCGTGGATATCATTATCGGCAAAATTGCCTTCGTACCGGATCCCGCTTGGAAAGGTGTAAACTCCCTTGCCATGACGATTGCCATTGACGAAATCGCCTTCATAGCGATAACCGGAGGTAGGAAACGTATAAGTCATTTTCCCTTTGCCAGTAAACGCACCTTTGACAAAGGAACCTTCGTACCGGCCGCCGTCATTAAAGGAGAAAACTCCTTGGCCGTGGGGCTCGCCGTTAACAAGGTCGCCTTCATAGATTCCTTTGGTTGTCTCGAGAATGCCATAGGTCTCGGCATGTTTCTTTCCCTTCTTTTCCGGGATCGCCGGTCGGGATCCCCCTATCTGCTGGCGCGACTTTGCAAAGACCCAGATGATTATGCCTAGTACGATCAAAAGGACTATTACAACTTCCATTTTTCTCCCCAGGTCAGGGTTTCTGCATCAGCTTCCTCATCGCGGGTGAGTCTTTCAGCGACCAAATTGCAAGCAGGACCATCTCGAAATTCGATTCGGGATCTCGGATAATGCCATCGTCGACCAATTGTCCTGGGTACTGTTCCCTTTGCTTTGGTATCACCTCGATAAACTCTTCGAAAGAAGCTTTTGGGGATTCTTCGATAGTAATCAGGGTAGCCTGGGTGGTCATTTTGATCCCCTTCTTTTCCCACTTATCCAGCCAGGCGCCCAGCATGATACGCCATTGCTGCGGCTTAGGCTGAAAACCATTGCCCAATATGCGAATACGCTCAGGGGACCTGGGTCCGCACAGAACTTCCTGTGCAGCATATGACTCGATTGCATCACAGCACGAAAGGCAAAGAATCCATACGGGGGCGTGCATTTCCAAGAGAACCCAGAAGTGCTCACGCAACTGTTCAGTCGGTCTTCCTGCCGGCTCTCTACCAAGCGGGTCGTATCCCATTTGAACCGCGGAAAGTACCTTTGCGATTTCCACGCTCTTCTCGCTGCCCGGGGCAATTTCGCGGCCACACATTTCGCAAACCATCACGGATCCCACCCCTGGATCTGCTGAGTGATTCGGTTATACTTTCGTTTATAGACCGGCTTCTCCTCGATTTGCCAAACTTCCGATAGATCAGCCGATAGGTGTTACGCTATCTCTAAGTTCGAGATGGGTTTAGTCCCTAGGAATCCTTGACAGACGGGAGAAAGGTTTACTAGCGGTCAGTGGATCGCAATGATCCGATGTTCAAACCTGCTGGACGTACAAAGGAGTACCTATGACCAGGCGTCTGATTCTTTCCCGACCCACGCGCTTCATTTCTTGCTTGTCCGCCGCCACCGATCTAGCAAACACAGCTAAGCCCGCAACTCTTGGCAGCGCCCCGCCAGAAGAAAGAGCGTCTCGCATTATGTCTTGCCAAGCATAACTAAGGGACCAAGGCAGCGAACCGCTACTTACATCCTTTTCAAATGCCGCGAGGAATGCTCCGACTGGATCGACGGAGGGGGAAATGCGGCTTTCTGTCTTCATCGGATAACCTATGGCGTAGCCGGCCGAGCCTGCAAGAAGCAACGCAGTGTCATTGTGCTCCAAAGCAAGCCAAAACTCTTCACCTTCGACGTGCCGTACCGCCGGACCCTCAAACTGCACCATCACGGGTGCTTCATCATCGCTAAGCTCGTGATAGTGCTTGATCGTTTGTTCCGAGTGCAAGGCCTTGATAACGCTTTTAAGATCCCTTATCAGGCTAGAATCAGCCGTACCGGACAGCGAGCCGCTGACAAAAGGAAGTTTGAACTCGAGCTTAGCTGTAATTCCTGCAAAGAAGCCAGGGGACGCATCTTTAAGGAGATCCAGCTTCGCCTTGGAAATATACCAGTAAACTTCTGACATTGGGAACCCTCCATAGTTATCAGAGATTATGCGGCAACCTGGCCTCCGCGGTTAAAAAAATAGTTTTGAGGACTCCGCTTCCTTGAGAGTAGTAGTGGCTTTATCCAGATAAATTTCTTATCCCACAGGTGGGCGGATATTTCAATGGAAAGTTCTAAGGGTCAAAATAGGGGGTACGGCAGAGAAGTAGGTAATGGGGATATGGCATAAAATCGGGTACCTCTGAAGGCGTGGTTTCCGGATCAAGGGGAATTATGAAGGATACAATTCCAGAGGGTGAGGCTTCAGAAACAAAAAGCCCCGACCGTCGGCGGGGCTCAAAAATTATCATAGTCTTTATACTAACCTTAATTTTTTGTCATTTGGTATTCGACCCCAATTTTTGAAGGCTGGGCTTGTGGTGGGGGCGTGCTTGCTTTTGGCCACGCTTTCTGGGTGGAAGAGACAGATTTATCTCCATATTGCCAATTTCTGTTAGTAACTTACCGATATTCTCTTTGAGTTTGTGGCAAAGAACCTCAAGGTGGCCAGGATCTTCAAGCAAAATCACGCCCCACAAAGGCCCATTGAGGGTTTCGATTTCAACATGGATATATTGGTGTACGATATCTTGGATACTGACTGCTTTCAGCACACAATTCTTGCCAATCATAACAGCCCGTTCTGGTGGCCACCACTCGGGGGGCCAGACAGCTTCACCTCTCCAGACCAAATCCCTTATTCGCATAATGGCCTCCTTCGTGATTAAAGTTCACAAGAGAAGGGCTAAAATCATTTTCTGACCACGAACTGACCGGCCCCATGCGGGGATATGCACTGGTTGGCAACGAGGGCTTAGGAGAACCTGGAGCGAACCTCGTGATGAGGTTAAATTAGTCATGCACAAGGAAAAGGTCAACGGGCTGGCCTGGGTTCCTTCGGGGATCTGGGTCAGCCCCTACTTATAGGAGGTGAAGGGATAGCAACGGCAAAAATGCCTTATACTTGAGAGTAGAGATAAGGAAGCGAAGCCTATAGATAACTTGCCATTATCAACACCTCGCGATTAATAACGATATATATGTAATAAGCGAAGCCTTTACATCTCCACCGCCCTCCGGCAGGCGGTGAAATAGACTGCCACGCTGATAGCCTCCGGCGGTTCAATTCCCTTGGCCTTTGCGGCCATCTCCCGGTAGGCCAGGAGTTGGGGCCGGTATGTTTCGGTCTCCCGGTGGATAAACGCGTCCCAATCCTCCCCGGCGGTGGGGCGGGAGGTCTTAAAATCCACAATCCACCAGTCTTGCCCGTCGAAGGCCAGGAGGTCGATCACGCCCCGGCGGATGAGGCCCGGCTGGGGTTGATCTTCCAGGAGCCATTCGCTGGCTGCCCAGTCCACCGCGGGCTTCAGGAGGGCGGCCAGGAACGGGTCCGCCTGGCAGGCCCGAAGTTCGGTCAGAATCTCCGGGGCCAGGGTGGCGGCCGCGGCGGCCGGCAGCCCCGCCTGGCGCAGGGCCGCGCTGAGAGACGCCGTATCCGGCAGGGCCTCGCCTCGGGCCAGGGTCTCCAAGGCCCGGTGGGTGACCTCCCCCCGGAGGCGGGCCGCGTCGCCATCCTGGGATGGTTCGGCCTCAGCCCGGGGGGCCGTCTCCACCGGCGGCACAGCCAGACGGGAGGGAAAGCTCACCTGATAGGGGGCCGCTTCCGGGTGAAAATCCCAGGGGGCGGGCAATTCCCGGGGCGGGGCGGTTTCGCCGGTCAGGGGCTGGACTTCCGTGAGCAGTTCCACGTGCAATTCCGGCTCGGGCCAGGTTACCGAAAATCCCGCCGACGGCAGGTCCTGCCGATAATGCTCTCGGAGCCAGGCCAGGGGGCTGTGGCCGGAGATCTGCCAGTGGCCCTTTTTATCCAGCTTGGCGAGGCCGGACATGACCAGGCGCTGCCGGGCCCGGGTCACCGCCACATAGAAGACCCGCCGGGCCTCGTCGATAAGCCGCTGATTTTTCAAGTCCCGCAAGAGCAGGTAGAGGGAACTTTGCTTTTCCTGGATATAGGGCCGGGCCAGGGCCAGGCCGTGGAGGTCGCGGCCGGGCAGCTCCTCCAGGAGGAAAGGGGGAGTGTTGTCTTCGCTTTTTAAAGGCTGCCAGTCCAGGAAGGGGAGAAACACCTGATGAAACTCCAGCCCCTTGGCGCCATGCACCGTCAAGATCTCCACCGGGGAGGCCTGGGCCCGGGGGTCCGGGGGCTGAAAGGCCTCGGCCAGGTTGAAGTCGGCCTTCCCGAAGGTGGCTTCCGGAAGCCCAGCTTCCGCCCCGGACAAAAGATCCAGGTAGACCCGGGCGTTGGCTATCCCCAGGGGGCCTTCCCAGGCGGCGATCCCGGCCCAGGCAGAGGTTGCCTCGAGCAGATCGGTAAGGATGTCGGCCAGGGGCCGCCGCCCTACCTGGGCCTGGGCGTTCTCCAAGGCCGAGGCCTGCGCCGACAATTCCCCGGGGCAGTCGGGTTGTCCGGCCAAGCGGCGCAGTTTTTCAAGCCACACCTCTCCCGGGGGCAAGGCCAGCCGGGCCAGGATGTGGAGGGGCTGGGGGCCCCAGGGGCCCCGAAGGGCCGCGGCCCAGGCCACGTCGTCCTGGGGCCGGGTCAAGGCCCGGGCCAGGTTGTGCAGGTGGGCCACGGTGGGACTCTCGGCCAGCTTCAGCCCTTCCCGAACCCGGACCGAGAGGCCGGCCTGGTATAAGGCCTGAAGATACCGGGGCAGATGCTTGCGGGTGAAGAGCAGGATGCCGATGGTTTCGCGGTCCTTAAGGGTGGCCAGGGCCTGGGCCACCTGCCGGGCCAGCCAGCGGGCCTCGAGTTCCCGGGGCGGCAGGTCGGTGGTCCCGGTGAACAGCGCCAGATCAGGGGCGGGTCCGGCGGGCGCCCCGGGGCGGGGCTCAGCCCGATGGAAACTGGCCCCGGCGGCGCCGCAGCGCATGACTGTGCCTTCGAACACCTGGTTGGCCCAGGCAATGAGGGTTTGAGTGGCCCGGAAGTTGGTGGTCAGCTTAAGGGGGGTCAGGGGCAGAGGTTCGGCGGCGCCGCAGGGCAGCCCGTGCCGGGAGGCCATGAACAGGCGGGGCTTGGCCTGCCGCCAGCCATAGATGGACTGCTTGGGGTCCCCCACCACCATCAGGGTGCGTCCGTGGCCTTCCTGCCAGCCGGCCATCAGACGGCAGAGGAGGTGCATCTGGTTGACGCTGGTGTCCTGGAATTCGTCCACCAGAAGGTGCTTGAGGCGCCAATCCAGGCGGAGCATGATTTCCGAGGGATCGTCCTCTTTGAGAAGATTCAGGGTAGCCGCCTCCAGGTCGACGAAATCCAGGGCGCCCTGCCGGACGCAGAGTTGATCGTATACGCCCAGGGCTTCCCCCAACAGGATGACCAGGTCCTGGAGCGCCGCAGCTTCTTCGGCAGAGGCGCCGGCAGGGGTCAGGTCCCGGCACCGCTTCAGAAAACTCACCACCGGCAGAGGCACGTCCTGGATCAGAGGGGCCCATTTTTTCTGATCAAAGCCCTCCGGGAAACCGTCTTTGGGGGAGAGCCGTTTGCGGGGCTCCCCTTGACTGGCCGTGAGGAGCACGTGAGATATGGATTGCCAGGCAGATAAATCCGCCGGGGCACACCCGGGCAGCTCCGGCAAGATGAGGTTGCCATTGGGGGAGCCCTGAAGTGCGGCCCAAAAATCAGCCCAGACCTTTCCTAAGCCGCTGCCTACCAGGCCGGTGCGCAGGTCTTCCAGGGACGGCAGCAGGACCATCCGGAACCGTTCCTCCAACAGACGCCGGTACGCGGCCGCATCCCGGCTGACCCGAGCCAGATCCAGAAAATCTGCCAGGCTATCCCGCCGGCCCAGGAGCCCATGCAACTCTTTGGCCAGGCGCCGCCAATCGTTATTGAGGCGCACCAGGCGCCGTACCAGGGCCTGGCGCACCGGGTCGCGGGAGGGGCGCGCGTTGAGGCGCTGGCGCAACTCTTCCAGGGCTTCGGCCTTGAGCCAGCGGGCCTGGTCTTCTTCGAGCAGCTTGAAGGCCAGGGGCACGCCGGCCTCCTGGGGGGCCAGCTTCAGGAGTTGGGCGCAGAAGCCGTGAAAGGTCATGATGGGGAGGCGTTCCGGGGTCAGCTTGATCTGGGCCCCATCCGCGTGGCGCCGGAAGACCTCTGCGGCCAGTTCCCGGAGCTTCAGGTCCAGGGGGGAGGCATCGGGGGCCGGGTCTTGGCGTTCCCAGAGGAGGGCCATGACCCGGGCGCGCAGCTCCCCGGCGGCCTTGCGGGTAAAGGTCAGGGCCAGCATCTCCTCGGGGGTGTCCACCCGGGCCAGGAGGGTGAGGAACCGGGCCAGGAGCACCGAGGTCTTGCCGGAGCCCGCCGGGGCCTCCAGGTGAAAGCCTTCCCCGGGGTCCAGGGCCTGGTCCCGAATGGCTTGATCGGCCGGTGGAGTGGGTTCTGTAGTCATGGCAATCCCGTAAGGGCGATCCGCTGGGTCGCCCCTACATCTCTTCCTCTTCCTCGGCGGGCGCCGGGGGCGGCATGAAGCCGCAGACCAGTTGGTACGGGCAATATTGACAGGCGCCGCTGTGGGGTTTGTCCGGAGGCGGGGTGGGGTCGGGATGGAAATCCCCCGCGGCCAGGCGGCGGCCCAGGGCCGTGACCTTCGCCGCGAAGGCCGCCGCGGCCTCACGCCACTTTTCCGGAGGAGCGCCGAAATCTTCGTGTTTCAGGTGGTAGGACCGGGGCGATTTGAGGCCGATGAACCCGGCCCGCAGGTTGGCCACCGCCTGGGTGATCGGCACCCGGCCCTGCTCCACGGCCAGGAGGTAGCAGGGCAGCTGGGCCTCGGCCACATCATCCAAGACCTGATTTTTCTTGGGGATTTCGCCGCTTTTATAGTCCCAGACCACCAGGTCGGCCGTCTCCGGGTGAGAGTCCAGGCGATCAATGCGCCCGGCCAGGGTGAAAGGCCAGTCCCGGCCCTGGAGGTCTTGGAAGGCCACCTCGGCGCCCAGCCAGCGCCAGCCCTGCGCAAAACGCTCCCGTTCCAGGCTCAGCCACTCCCACAGCAAGCCGGCCTCCCCCAGCCAGCGGTCCCCTTCGGCCTGCCAGTGGAGATCGAAGCTCAAGGGGGCCAACACCTGGCGGGCGGCGTCCTGGAGCATCGAAAGGGCGCGCGGCTGGTCCCAGACGCCATCCTCCTGGAGAACCTCACGGAAGGCCTCGGTGAACCGGGCCAGCAGGGTGTGAAGCAGTCGGCCCCGCTCCCGGGGGTCCAGGCCGGCCTCGATCTCCGGCAGTTCCCTGATCTTCAGCAAAACTTCCAGCAAGAACCGGCAGGGACACGAGAGGGCGGTGCTTATCTGGCTCAGGGAGATTTGCGCCGGCAAGGGCCAGGGCAGGGGCTGGTCGGGAGAGGGCGGCCAGGCGGGGCTGGCCGGGGCTTGAAACACCACCCGGATGGCGGGGGAGCGCAGCCAGGCGGGGTTGGGGGCGCTGAGCACCGCCATTTCGGCCTTTCCCCATTCCCCCGGATACACCGGTGTGCTGACCCGCTCTTCCTGGTCCACCAGCCGGGGCCGGGTCAAGGTGAGGTGAGGGGCGGCGCCCAGCAGATTGGCGAAGAGTTCCGAGGCAAAGTGGTGCTGGCTCTGATAGGTTCCCCCCAGAACCAGGCGCTTTTCACCGGCGGAGAGCAAGGGGAGGGGCCGGGGCGGGGCCGGCAGGGTCCCGGAATTCATCCCCAGGCAGAAGACGTGGGAAAAGTCCAAGCCCCGCATCTCCAGGAGCCCCAACACCTGAATCCCGGCGGTCTGAATTCCCGGTCCGGGCAGGGTAATCCGGTGGGCCCCAATCTTCAGCCATTCCAGGAAGTCGCCGGGGGCCAACTTGTCTTCGCCCAGGGTGGCCTCGATGCCGTGCAGCAACTCGGTGAGGCGGGTCCAGGACTCCGTTTCCGCCTCAGAGAGCCCCCGGGGAAACCCCAGTTCCCGCCAGGTTTCCTGAAGCCGGCGGCGCCACTGCCCCGCCGAGGCGGCCGACTGCTTCAGGGAATTCCAGACCCGGTCGAGACGCTCCACCATCCCGGTCTCCGAATCCCCGTCCCGGGATCTCAGCACCGTTTGCCGGAGACGGTCCCACCCCTGATCCACCCGACGCTCCCGGAAGACCCGGTCCCAGTGGGCCAACCGGTGGCCCTGGAACGGGACGGCCCCGCCGTAATAAGGGGACAGGAGCAGGGAAACCAGGTCTTCCCGGCGCTCTTGGGCGGCGATGAACTGCACGGGGAGGAGTGCGGCCTGGAAGAGCGGAACTTCCGCAAGATTCGGCCCCTGGGAAAAATTGTAGGCCCAACCATCCGGAGTCTGGGGGGGGCCCAGCAATTCGGCCAGGACCCGCCGCAGTTGGGGGGCGGCAGTTTCGACATCCATGGCGGTGACCGCCAGGCGATGGAGCGGCAGGCCATCCCCATGGGCCAGCTCCACCAGTTGGGCCGCCACCCAATCCAGTTCCTGGCCAGGATCGGGCAGGACCAGGGCTTGCCGCACGTTTTCCCGGTCGCCTCGCACCTGGAGGTGGACCACCGCGGTATGACGGCTGAGCTCCGTCAGCCAGAGTTCTTCCAGGGGGGCCGGAGTTTCCAGACCCACGACCAGAACCCGGGGGGGTAAGGTGATCTTGCCGGCCCGGAGGGCGGCCACCAGGTAGGGCGGGAGTTCCCCGGGGCTCATCCAGGCCCCCTGCCGCAGCAGGTCGGTATACAGGCGGGTGGCCTGACGGCGCCAGGCCACCAGGGGCGAATCATCCGGTCCTGGGGTCAGCGACAGCAGTCCATAACGGCAGAGGAGGGTGTGGGTTTCGTCCAGGGCCTGGGCCCAGGCCAGCTCCGGTGTGGGGCCGATGGGGGGCGGCGCGGCTTTGAGGGTTTGACGCCACAGGGCCAGGCGCATTAGGGGGGGGGCCAGGGCTGCTTGGGGCCACAGTGCCTGGAAGAGCTCGGACCACCAGGCGTTGAGGGTGAAGAGCGTTAGAGGCTCCCAGGCGGGGCGGCCGGCGGCGATGGCGGCGGTGCGCTGGCGGTGCCAGACCTGGTGGGCCAGCCGCTGGTGCGGCACCACCGTGAGGGTGCCGGGGCCGGCCTCTCTCAGGAGATAATCTTGTAAGCACCCACTGGCGGAGAAAAACTTCTGGTCCACTCCGTTGGCCATTAATTTCCTATTTGCACCGGGACCTGTTTTCCGGCGATCCAGTCTGCAATCACCTGCACTACCTGATCTTCGCGGCCCAAGAACCCGTGATAGCTCAGGGCCTGGCAGGGATCGGACTGCGGCGGGCTGCCTCCCAGAACTTCGACAAAGTCAACCTTGGAGGCGCAGGAAAGCTTAGTTTTAAGCGCCACTGCATCCGGGAAGGGGCAAATATTGCAGCCGTCATCGCGGTGATGCACCATTAAGGTGGGGAGGGTAATTCGGTTCAGACGGAATCCGTTCACGTATTGCGTCACGGTGCTGGTGAGAACCAGGCCCTTTATCCGGCTATCCTTTAACTCCATTCCCAGATAGGCGACGGATAGGGTCCCCATGCTGGTGCCCACGAGATAAATTGGTTTTAGCCCCTGAGCATCTAAAAAATTTATAACTTTGACAATATCCTGCAAGTGTTCCGGAGAATTTCTGAACCCAGCTGACATGCCGTCAGATTGATCCGAGGGTGCGTCCACAATGGCCACTGCCAGCCCTTGCTTGACAAATTGCGGTGAGGTCCGCACCAGAAAGTTTTCGCCCAAATGAATCTGGCCGCCCCTTTCCTTGAACATATTGGCGCCATTCCCTCCCGGGAACATGATCAATATGGCTTTCGCAGGTGCGGCAGGAATATTGAGCAGGACCTTAATCGTGACTCCGGTTCGGGTGGGGATGGCTTTGATTTCCTGGCCGGCGAGGGTGGACGCCGCTGCTAACGACAAAACCAGGGTCCCGGTTAGAAGCAGACAGGCTTTACCGAGAAAAGGGAAAACACCCTTCATTTCCGCCTCCTGACGAATGTTATTTTGCCGTTTTGAAGGATAGCACAAGCAGGAAAATTGCGGGGGCAAAAATGGGTCCTTCCAGCCTGTTCGGTTGGTACCGAGTTGTTTTAACCCGGAAAAGTGGGTGAAGTCGCTTAGGCCTTTTGATCCTGCGCCTGGGGGTTATTCAAAATCTTCCGCAATTCCTCGCCTTCCAGGACCTCTTTTTCCAGGAGGATTTTGGCTGCCTGCTCCAGCACGGCCCGCTGCTTTTCCAGGACCTCCCGGGCCCGCCGGTGGGCCCGCTCCACCAGGATCGCCACCTCCTGGTCGATTTCCAAAGCCGTGGCTTCGCTGTAATCCTTGGAGCCGGGGGGCAGCATGGTGTCCAGGAACAGGGGACGCCGCTCCCGCTCGAAGGTGATGGGCCCCAGGCGTTCGCTCATGCCATATTCCCGCACCATGGAGCGGGCGACGTCCGTGGCCCGGTAGAGGTCGTTCTGGGCCCCGGTGGAAATTTCATTGAAGATCAACTCTTCCGCCACCCGGCCGCCCATCATCACGGCCATGCGGTCTTCCAGCTCGGTTTTGGTCATCAGGTAGCGGTCTTCGGTGGGGAGTTGCATGGTATAGCCCAGGGCGCCGATGCCCCGGGGAATGATGGAGACCCGGTGCACCCGGTCGGTGGTGGGCAGGGCTTCGGCCACCAGGGCGTGGCCGGTCTCATGATAGGCCACGATCTCTTTTTCCTTGGGGTTCATGACCCGGTTGCGCTTTTCCAACCCGGCCACGACCCGGTCGATGGCCGCCTCAAAGTCATCCATCTCCACGGCCTGCTTATTTCTCCGGGCTGCCAGCAAGGCCGCTTCGTTGACGATGTTGGCCAAATCCGACCCCACCATGCCGGGGGTGCGGGCCGCCAGGGTGTGGAGGTTGGCCTCCGGGGAGACCTTGATTTTCCGGGTGTGGATGGTTAAAATATCTTCCCGGCCCTTGAGGGAAGGCCGATCCACCAGGATATGGCGGTCGAAGCGCCCGGGGCGGATCAGGGCCGGGTCCAGGATTTCCGGCCGGTTGGTGGCGGCCATGATGATCACCCCTTTGCGGGTGTCGAAGCCGTCCATCTCGGACAACAACTGATTCAGGGTATTTTCCCGTTCTTCCGGCCCCCCCATGGGACTGAAGCCCCGGGCCTTGCCGATGGCGTCCAATTCGTCGATGAAGATGATGCAGGGCGCCTTCTCCTGGGCCGTGGCAAAGAGGTCCCGCACCCGGGCGGCGCCCACCCCCACGAACATTTCCACAAAATCGGAGCCGGACAGGCTCATAAAGGGCACCCCGGCCTCGCCGGCCACGGCCCGGGCCAGGAGGGTCTTGCCGGTGCCCGGGGGGCCCACCAGCAGGACGCCCTTGGGGAGGTTCCCCCCCAAAACCTGAAATTTGGCCGGGTTCTTCAAGAATTCGATGATTTCCTTCAGTTCCTCTTCGGCTTCTTCGACGCCGGCCACGTCCTGGAAGGTGACCTTGGTTTCATCCTGGACATAGACCTTGGCCCGGCTCTTGCCCACGGTCATGAGGCCGCCGGCGCCGCTGCCGATCTTCCGGAAGAAATAGACCCAGATGACGATGAGGAGGAGGAAGGGGAACACCCAGGACACAAGAGAGGTGAGCCAGGTATTTTCCTGGACGGCCCGATACTTGAGGTGCTGCTTCTCCAAAAGCGTCACCAGGTCCGGGTCCTTCATCCTGACGGTGGAAAACATCGGGGTTTTCTTGTCAAACTGCTTCTCCAGGGTCTGGGGCAGGTCGGGTTTGTTCCGCTCCTTGGCCAGGTCCTCGATCCCCTTGGGGAGCAGTTTGCCCTTGATGGTATCGGTGTCGACGGCCAGGTCGTCGACGGCCTGGATCTCCACCAGGTGGCGAAATTCACTGTAACTGATCTCCGCGGCCGGCTGCATGGCGCTGTAGTACTGGAAAATCGACAGCAACAGGACCAGGGCCAGGACATACCAGATGATGGTAGTGCGGGCCGTGGAGGGAGGTGGGTTTTCGGCCATGGTTACCTCATCCCTGGATATTACTGGGTATTTCGCTGTTCATAATATAACGATTGAGGGGGGATAAGCAACCTGATCTTGCCGGGGCCTTGCGGATGGGCGACGCCCTTCCTATTGTATAACAATGGTCATGATCGGTGGGTGGGGCGGAGGGTCGGCCCTTGCCTGAAAATGATAACCAACCGGCATTAACCCAAATTAATCAATCTTACCTGCTCAGGAGCGACGCATGGAAAACGCATTGAAGAAGCTGGATATCGATAATCTCCCCCTTCCCGGGCTGGTGGAGGAACTCCGCCGGGCGGCCAAAAACTGTCAGTGCGAGGGGACCCGGGAAACCGTGTTTACCGCCCGGGGGCGGGATAACGTGGTGAATTGTCTGGCGTGCGAACCGATCTATGAGGTGCTGGAGCCGCTGGAAAAGGCGTTGGCAATCCTTCACAAGGAGAGGAAATCGGCGTAAGGGGTCTCTCTCAAGGGAACGAAGGCGTGTCCTTTAGGGAAACTTAGGAAAATTACGAAAATAAGGTGCGGTGGGTCCCTTTCCGGGGCAGCTTGGCGAAATATTCCGCCGCCCGGTTGGTGGCCATGCGGCCCCGGGGGGTGCGCTGGAGAAAGCCGCACTGCATCAGGTAGGGCTCGTAGACGTCTTCCAGGGTGTCTTCCTCTTCGCACAGGGCCGCGGCCAGGGTGCCCAGGCCGACCGGCCCGCCGTCGTATTTTTCCAGGATGGTGAGGAGGATTTGGCGGTCCATGCGGTCGAACCCGAGCTGGTCGATGTCCAGGAGGGTGAGAGCGGCGTCGGCGCAGTCCCGGTCGATGCGGCCGTCGCCCCGGACCTGGGCGTAATCCCGCACCCGTTTGAGGAGCCGGTTGGCGATGCGGGGCGTGCCCCGGGAGCGCCGGGAAATCTCCCGGGCCCCGTCGGCATCCATTTCAATACCCAGCACCTGGGCGGCCCGATTGGTGATTTGGACCAGCTCTTCCACCCGGTAAAAATCCACCCGGAGCATCAAGCCGAAGCGGTCCCGGAGCGCCGGGGTGAGAAGGCCGGCCCGGGTGGTGGCCCCCACCAGGGTGAAGTTTGGCAGCTCCAACTTCAGGGAGCGGGCCCCCGGCCCCTGGCCGATGATGAGGTCCAGGCGGAAGTCCTCCATGGCGGGGTAGAGGATTTCCTCCACTACCGTGGGCAGCCGGTGAACTTCGTCAATAAACAGGACATCCAGGGGGGACAGATTGGTGAGCAGGGCCGCCAGGTCCCCGGCCCGCTCGATCACGGGCCCTGAGGTGGACTTGATACCGCCGCCCATCTCATGGGCAATGATGTAGGCCAGGGTGGTCTTCCCTAAACCCGGGGGGCCGTGGACCAGGATGTGGTCCACCGCCTCGCCCCGGGCCCGGGCCGCCTCCAGGGCGATCTCCAGGTTGCGCCGCAGTTCCTCCTGGCCCACGAACTCGGCCAGATTCCGGGGCCGCAGCCCCGCCTCCAACCCCAGGTCCTCCACCTGGAGCCGGGGATTGACGATGCGCTCTTCCTGGGTCATTTGAGGCTAATTTATCCCAGCATACGCAACTTTGCAAGCGGGATGGTTTTTCCCGCATGGAGAAAACCTTGGCCCTGAGGTCTGGGTTTGATAGACTTAGCCGAGATCAGTCACCTAAACCATGAGGGTAAATAAGAGTGAAAGGCATACACCATGGAGGAAACCACGGAAAATAAAAAACCCGAGAAAGTTGGTAATCGCCGGGTCCACATGGCTAATGAGAGGACATTCCTTGCCTGGATAAGGACAAGTATTGGCATAATGGCATTTGGTTTCGTGGTCGAGAAGTTTGCTTTGTTCATAAAAAAGTTGGATTTATTTTTTGCAAAACCGAATATTCAGGAAGCTGCTCCTGCTACATTCGGATATTCATCAATTTTTGGCATAGTCCTGGTGGCAATGGGCGCCTTGATGGGCGCGCTGGCATTTATTAGATTTAAAAAGGTCGAAAGAGAAATCGATGAAGATACGTACCAGACTTCGTTAATACTTGACATCCTGGTGGCAATGGGAATTCTGGCCATCGGGATCTTTCTGATATTTTATATGATCCATAGTATTTAACCGCTTCGACCAAGTTAATTATGCAACCGGCGATATCGGCACAGGGAATCGGCAAGGGTTTCCGCACGGGGGTCTGGGGCCCGGTCAAGCAGGTGCTGCGCCAGGTGGACCTGACGGTGGCCCCCGGGGCCATCTTTGGCGTGTTGGGGCCCAACGGCGCGGGCAAGACCACCCTCATTTCCATCCTGGCCACGCTGCTCCTGCCGGACACCGGCCAGGCGGAGGTTCTGGGCCTGGATGTGGTCCGGGAGGCGGCCCGCCTCAAGGAGCGCATCAACCTGGCGGCCAGCGGGGCCCATTTCCTCTGGTGCATGACGGTGGAGGACAGCCTCAGGTTCTATGGCCGCCTTTACGGCCTGGGAGGCCGGGCCTTGCATGCCAAGGTGGAAAAACTCCTGGACTTATTCGGGCTGGCGGAACACCGGCGGATCACCTTTGAACGCCTGTCCACCGGCATCAAGCAGCGTCTGAGTCTGGCCAAGGCCCTCATCAACGACCCGGAACTGCTCTTTCTGGACGAACCCACTTCGGGCCTGGATCAGGAGATGGCCCAGCATATCCGGGAGGAGATCCTCAGGCTCAACCGGGAGATCGGGGTCACCATGCTCCTCACCACCCACAACTTGCGGGAAGCCGAGATGCTGTGCACCGAGGTGGCTTTCTTAAAAGAGGGGCAGTTGATCAGCGAAGGGCGCATCCCGGAGCTGCAAAAGCGTCTGGGATTGGGGGATCACCTGAGCCTGATCTTTCAGGACTCCCCGGCCCCGCTGGACTATGGCCGGCTGCCCGGGGTGCTGCACCACACGGTTCAGGACTGCCGGGTTGACCTGGTGCTGGACCGGATGGACGACCGGCTGCCGGTCATCCTGGAAGCCGTGTACGCCACGGAGAAGAAGCTGGCGAAGGTATTGGTCAAGCCCGTGGACCTGGAAGAAATCTACCGTGAAATTACCCACTAGTTTTTCCAAGATCTGGGCGTTTAGCGTTCGGAGCACCCTGGTGAACCGGCGCAACGTCTTCGCGGTATTCGAGATGCTGTTCTGGCCCCTCATCGGGGTCTTTTCCGTGGGTCTGCTCACCCGGTTCCTGAACCTTTCGGGGGAAACGGTGTCCTTTATCCTCATCGGGGCCGTGACCATGAACACCGTCCAGATCGCCCAGCTGGACCTGTCTTACGCCCTCCTCTATTCCGTCTGGTCCAAGAGCCTGAAACATGAATTTATCGCGCCGGTGCGCCTGTTCCATATCCTCATCGGCTCGGGGCTGGTGGGCCTGGTCCGGGGTTTCCTGGTCTTTGTGCTCATGGGCTGGCTGAGCGTCTATCTGTTCGCCATGGATCTGGGGCGGCCGGGCCTGGCGGGCCTGATCTGGTTCCTCCTGGGGATGTTTTTGAACGCCGCCATCATCGGGGCCCTGGTCCTGGCTTTGGTGCTGCGCTTCGGCCAGCGGGCCGAAGTGGCGGCCTGGGCTTTTTCCTACCTGATGCTGCTGTTGTGCGGCCTCTATTACCCCGTCAGCGTGTTGCCCCGGGAGGCCCAGTTCCTGGCGCAACTCATTCCCCTGACGTATTTTCTCGATTATTTCCGGCACTTCTATGGCTTTCCGGCGGCATCCCCGCACCCCTTGCTTTACGGGTTCTCCCAAAGCGTGATATATCTTATCGTCAGTTACGGCCTGGTCTCCCTGAGCTTGCGGTCCGCTTACCGGCGGGGCATTTTACTGCGGTTGTCGGATTAATGCCGCACCAGGGCGGGGGCGGGGCGGGTTTGAAACCCGGGCCTACAGCCTAGTATCGTGTCCCACAGATACCTTGCAAAATGTTGGCTTCAATAACTCCCCCTCCCCTGGTGGGAGGGGGTTGGGGGAGGGGGATAAGTTGCAGCAAAACCCAGCAATTTCACCCCCACCCCAACCCTCCCCCATCAAGGGGGAGGGAGAAAAAACCTTCAACATTTTGTAAGATAATCCTGGGATGGTACACGAGCCCGGAGGCCCTGTCTTTTAACCGAAAACAGAAAACCGAAAACTGGAAGCGGTATTTGCTATGATCGGCGTGTTTGATTCGGGATTCGGCGGGCTGGTGGTCTTGCGGGAGTTCTTGCAGGTCCTGCCGGCTTATGACTACCTGTACCTGGGGGATAACGCCCGGATACCCTACGGCACCCGGTCCGACCGGGTGGTGAACCGGTTCACCGAGCAGGCGGTGGATTATCTTTTCCGCCAGGGCTGCCGCCTCATCGTCCTGGCCTGCCACACCGCCTCGGCCCGGGCCCTGCGGCGCATCCAGCAGGTCTTTCTGCCGGCCCGCTACCCCGAGCACCGGGTTCTGGGGGTGCTGATCCCCACGGTGGAAGAGGCCGTGGCCCGGACCAGCATGAAGCGCATCGGGGTCATTGCCACCGAAGGCACGGTGACCTCCCAGTCCTTCGAGTTGGAGCTGAAAAAACTGGACCCGGAAGTTTCGGTCGTCCAGCAAGCCTGTCCGCTCCTGGTGCCCATCATCGAGAGCGGGGAGCAGGACTGGGAAGGCACCACCCTGATCCTGCGCCGCTACCTGGCCCCCTTCGCCGGCCAGGTGGACACCCTGATCCTGGGCTGCACCCACTATTCCATCCTGAAGGACCAGATCAAGGCCATCCTGGGCCACGGCTGCGATCTGATCTGCTCCGGCCAGGTGACCGCGGCCAAGCTGGTGGATTATCTTTTGCGCCACTCCGAGATGGAGGCCCAGCTCAGCAGGGGCGGGACCCGCCGTTACCTCACCACCGACCTGACGCCGCGCTTTGCCCAATTGGCCAGCCTGTTCATGGGCCAGGCGGTGGACTCGGAAGTGGTGGAGTTGTGAAAAGCAGGGGTTAGGGGTCAGGGACCAGGGGTCAGGTGAGTAAAGGGGCCCCGGCGCACATCTTATGCTTCCGGCCGATTATCCGGCGTAAATCCCTAAAGCAAACCACTTGGGGTCCGCCAGGACCACCGAGGTTTCCACCTGGCGGGGGGAGATAGTCCAGTAGGTCTGGAGCAGACGATCTTTTTCTTCCTGGGTGACCAGCCGGAAGCCGTGTTTTTCGTAGAAGCGGATGGCCCACCAGGCCGCGGCCCAGGTCCCCACCAGGACGGGGCCCGGGACCTGTTCCAGGATATCGCTTAACAGGCGCGCGCCGACGCCCCGGCGTTGGGCCTCAGGGTCCACGTAGGCATGGCGTATGAGGGTCACCCGCACCAGGTTCTGACGCCCCATCACCCCCAGGAGCCGGCCCTCGTCCTCGTAGCCCGAAAAGTTGACCCCCGCGGCGATCTCGGCCCGCAACTCCTCTTCGGGCATATAAGGCTCGTGCCAGCAATCCGACGGAATCACTTCTTTATAGGCCAGGGCGGCCTGATTGATGATCGCCAGGGCGCGATCAATTTCCTCGTGTTTGAGTGGCCGAATCCGGGGATAGGCCACCTGCTCCGGTTCAGGCGCCGGGGGCTCCTCGGCCTGGGGAACCGGCTCCGGCGGCTGGGGCGGCGGCGGGTAATGATCTTCCTTGAGACGGTGGCCGCATTTGGGGCAGAAGGCAAAATTCAGGGTCACGGGTTGCTGGCAGTGGGGGCAGGGGGCACCCGGGGCCGGCGGCAGGGTCGACTCCGGGGGGGGCTGGAAAGAGTCTTGATACTGCCGGGTCACCTCCGAGGTGGCCTGGCGCATCTTGGCCACGAACCTTCCCAAGGTCGCGGCGTATTCCGGCAGCTTTTCAGGGCCGAAGAGGATAAACGCCAGGACGGCGAGGATGAACAGCGTCTCGAGGTCGATCCCCATTCCGAAACCTGTTGGTTACGCCTTGTTCGTCTTGCCGCCGCAATGCGGGCAGAAGGCGAAGTCCCCACTTACCTGCTTCTGGCAATGGGGGCAGGTGACGGATTGGGGCGCCGCGGTGGCGCTGGGCGGAATCTCGGCTCGGGGCGAGACGCTATCCGGGTCCTCGTGAGCCTTTTTGAAGCTCCGGATGGCCTTACCGATACTGTCGCCCAGCTCCGGCAGACGCCGGGGACCGAAGAGCAGCAGGGCGATGGCCAGGATGATGACCAACGTGGTGATATTATAACCAAACATGTGGCCCCTCTGGTTGCTAAGGATTTAATATTAATATAAGAAAAAAATCAGCGCATCGCAAGTAAAGAAAGCGCGGTCCCCGTTATGAATAAAACCACTTCCCTCTTCAGTCCCCCGCCGCCTCTGGCGGCCCGGATACGGCCCCGGACCCTCAATGAGTTTGTGGGCCAGGCGCACCTGGTGGGCCCCGGGCGCCTGTTGTGGCGATCCCTCAAGGCCGGCCGGCTTTTTGCCTCCATGATCTTCTGGGGTCCCCCGGGTTCCGGCAAAACCACCCTGGCCCGGGTCATGGCCTCGGCCCTGCACTGCCACTTTGTCAGCTTGAGCGCGGTGATGTCCGGGGTGGCCGACCTAAGAAGGGTGGTGGAGGAGGCTCGGAGCCACCGGAACCAGGGGCGCCGCACCGTGGTCCTCATCGACGAGATCCACCGGTTCAACAAGGCCCAGCAGGACGCCCTGCTGCCCCATGTGGAGGAGGGGCTGATCACCCTGGTGGGGGCCACCACCGAAAACCCCTACTTCGAGATCATCGGGCCGCTGCTGTCCCGGGCCAAGATCTTTATCTTTGAGCCCCTGACGGCGGCGGACATCCGCACCATCCTGGAGCGGGCCCTGCTGGATACGGAACGGGGTTTGGGGAGCATCAAGGCCGAGGTTTCGCAGGAGGCCCTGGACTACCTGGCGGCCATGGCCGGGGGGGACGCCCGCCGGGCCCTGAACGCCCTGGAGTTGGCGGTTATGAGCACCGATCCTGGGGCGGGGGGCGTCATCCGGGTGGATCTCGCCGGGTCCCAAGAGTGCATGCCCCGGCGGGATCTCATGTACGACCGGGCGGGGGACGCTCACTATGACACCCTGAGCGCCTTCATCAAGAGCGTCAGGGGGTCGGACGCGGACGCGGCGCTCTACTGGCTGGCCCGGATGCTGGCGGCCGGGGAAGACCCCCGTCTCATCATGCGCCGGCTGCTCATCCTGGCGTCGGAAGACATCGGTCTGGCCGACCCCCAGGCCCTGGTGCAGGCGGCGGCGGCCTCCCAGGCCTTGGAATGGGTGGGCTTGCCGGAAGGCCAATACCACCTGGCCCAGGCCACGATCTACCTGTGTCTGGCTCCCAAGAGCAACTCCACCCAGGCCTATTTCCGGGCGAAGGCGGCCCTGGAGGCGAAGGGCGCGACCCGGGTGCCGGCGCCTTTACAAGACGCCCACCGGGACAAAAAGGGCCTGGGGCACGGCCAGGGGTACCTCTATCCCCACGATTTTCCCGGTCACTGGGTGGACCAGACGTATCTGCCGGCCGAGCTGAGGGGCGCGAGCTTCTATGAACCGGGGACGGAAGGGGAGGAGCCGGACCTATCGGCCCGCTGGCGGGCCCTGAAAAATCCGGATAAAAAGTCGGGTGGTCCCGGGGACGCATCCGGCGAGGACCGGTAACTCTCATCCAGGTTGGCGGTCCGTCAGAGGCCGTATGGCTGAGGGAGGATATTGAGCAAAAACCTCAGGCGCTCCGGCTTAAAAAACTCAAAAAATTATGGCAGCCGAACCGGCTTGAAATTGGACTTCGGCGCGGGGAATGATTATAATATTGCCAGCGGGGTTTTGTGGGGGAGCACCGCTTTGCCCAAGGGGGTGCAGGCACCATGGTGCGAATCTTGTTTGCCGACAGCGAACCCCACATCCGGCAGTTGTGTCTGGAGGAATTGCAGGATGAGGGCTACGAAGTCCAGGTGACCGGTAGAGCCGCGGAAGTGGTGCGCCTGGCGGAGTCCTTCAAACCCGATATGGTCATCCTGGAGGTGCTCCTGCCGGATATGTCCGGGTTGGAAGCCGGACGCCTGATCAAGGGCACCAACCGTAAGACCCGGGTGGTTCTCTATTCCTATAGCACCCCTCCCCCCGATATTTCCAGTTGGGGCGCCGATGATTATGTGGTAAAATCCCCTAATCTGGATGCCCTCAAAGCCACGGTGCGCCGATTACTGCCCGCCTAAAGGGCGGAGGCGCCGACACCTCCAGAGGTAAGCATGGCGATCATGGAAATCAGCGTGGTCCCTCTGGGACTGGGAGACACCAGTGTGGGCGATTTTGTCGCCGCAGTGATCAGGTATCTCCAACAAGAGGGTATCCCCTATGAACTCACGGACATGGGCACCCTGATCCACGGCCACGCCGCCAGATTGCTGAAGGTGGCCCAGGTCCTACATGAACTCCCCTTTGACCAGGGAGTCGAGCGGGTGGTCACCCATATCACCATCGACGATCGCCGGGACAAAGAAGTGCATTTGGGGGATAAAATAAAATCGGTAAAGGTGCGACTCAAGTAAAAGGATATGGCAAACCAGAAAAAGGATTATTATCAGGTCCTGGGAGTTTCCCGGGGCGCCGGTGTCGACGAGGTCAAGAAAAAATACCGTCAGGTAGCCCTCAAATACCATCCGGACCGCAATCCCGGCAATAAGAACGCCGAAGAGAAGTTCAAGGAGGCCGCCGAGGCTTACGAGGTTCTCCATGACCCGGAAAAGCGGCGTCTCTATGACCTCTATGGGCATGAGGGCCTGTCTTCCAGCGGGTTCACCGGGTTCCAGGATTTCTCCGACATTTTCCGCTCCTTCAGCGACATCTTCGGAGACGTGTTCGGCTTCGGGGGCTTCGGAGGCGGGTTCGGGGGGGCTGCCGGGCCCCGGCCCCAGCAGGGCAATGATCTGCGGTACGATCTGACCTTGGATTTTTTGGACGCGGCCCTGGGAACCGAGGTGACCGTGGAGGTGCCCCGGGTGGTGACCTGCCGCACCTGCAGCGGCAGCGGCGCCAAGCCCGGGACCCGGCGGGTCCCCTGCCCCCAGTGCGGCGGCCGGGGGGTGGTGTCCCGCAGCCACGGCATCTTTCAGATCACCACTACCTGTCCTCGCTGCCAGGGGATGAAGGAGTTTGTGGCCGAAGCCTGCCCCGACTGCAACGGGGAAGGCCGCCTCCGGGAAAAGAAGAAACTCAAGGTGAAAATCCCCCCCGGCATGGACAGCGGCACCCACTTGGTCATGTCCGGGGAAGGCAACGGCGGCGAGCACGGCGGGCCGCCGGGAGATTTATACATCGTCATGCATGTCCGGCCCCACGATTTTTTCCAGCGCGAGGGCAACGATCTCCATCTGAAGGTGCCGATTTCCTTCGTCCAGGCGGCCCTGGGGATTCGCCTGACCATCCCTACCCTGCAAAGCAGTCACGATCTGGTGATCCCGCCGGGAACCCAACCCGGAGAGGTGATCCGGTTGAAGGGTGAAGGGGTGCCGTATCCCAAGGGCCAGCGCCGGGGCGACCTGCTGGTGGAAGTCAAGGTCGTCATTCCCCGGGAGCTGAATGCCCGGCAGCAGCATCTGCTGGAGGAACTGGCCAAGGAAGAACCCGAGGCCTACGTCCGGCCGGAGGGGACCGGGGACCACGAAGAAGGGTTGCTGAAAAAGCTGTGGCACTCCTTCACCGACCGCAAACAGGAACAACAGAAAAAATAAGGTTTGGGCGTCGCCGCGGCGGGCGACGCCCTTTTTCCTCACTCCTCCCACTTTAGGGAATTCCTAATTCTGCCTTCCCAAATTCCTAATCTTTTTCCCTGCCTAAATGGTTCGGCAAGATAGGTTATGGAAAGGGAAATTTAGGGAAATTTCTCGTCAGGTCCAAGAGAGCGGGGAATCGCGCCCCTGTCGGCGCCCGATTATTTATATTGACATGGGGGGCTACTTGAGTAAATATTCACAATTAGCCCGGTCTCACCCGGGAAAGGCGAAGCTATGGCCATTGATCTGAACATCGTGATCGGCGGGGCCGCGG
The DNA here is from genome assembly GCA_963812015.1 of uncultured delta proteobacterium. Classification (GTDB taxonomy): domain Bacteria; phylum Desulfobacterota; class Desulfobaccia; order Desulfobaccales; family 0-14-0-80-60-11; genus 0-14-0-80-60-11. Next base: position 548,155 of record CAWETI010000003.1, read on the forward strand.
GCCAGGGGGTCCATACCATTACCGGTCTTCTGGCCAGGATCATGGTGCGCCAGGGGTGCCGGGTTCTGTACGTCCAGGATTACCAGTCCCGCATCCGGGGCGGCCATCTCTTCAACCGCATGCGTGTTTCGGATCAACCTTTGGTATCCTCCCGGGAAGGTATCGACCTTTTGGTGGCCCTGAACCAGGAAACTGTTGCCCTCCACCGGGCCGAGCTGTCGCCGGGGGGCATGATCATTTACGACGCCGCCCATGTGGGGGACTTGCCGCCGGGGGTGCAGACTCTGGCCCTCAAGGCTGGCGACCTGTTGTCGGAGGCCAAGGCCGGGGAGGTGGCCATCAACGCCGGGGCCTCCGGGGCTATTCTGGGTCTCCTCAAGCTGCCCCTGGAGCCCCTCATGGTCCTTTTGCTGGAGGCCTTTCAGGATAAAGGCCGGGAGGTGGTGGGGTGGAACCATCGGGCCGCCGCCCAGGGCCACCGGCAGGGGGCGGCGGTGAGCAACCACCATTCCCTGGCCGGGATCACGGCCCCGCCCCAGCCCCGAGTCCTGATCAGCGGCCATGAAGCCATCGCCCTGGGGGCCCTGGCGGCAGGCCTGCAATTTATCAGCGGTTATCCCATGACTCCCTGGAGCAGCGTCTTGAACGCGGTGGGCCAGCGGGCCGAAACCTGGGGGGTGGTGGTGGAGCAGGCGGAAGACGAGATCGCCGCCATCAACATGGCCATCGGGGCCTCGTACGCCGGGGTCCGAGCCATGACCGGCTCCTCCGGGGGCGGCTTTGCCCTGATGGTGGAGGCTTTGGGCCTGGCGGCCTGCTCCGAAACCCCCCTGGTGATCCTGGAGTCCCAGCGCCCCGGTCCCAGCACCGGCCTGCCCACCCGCACCGAACAGGGGGACCTCGGTTTCCTGCTGCACGCCGGGCAGGGAGACTTTCCCCGGGCGCTTTTGGCCCCGGGCACTCCGGCCCAGGGATTCGCCTCGATGGCCAGGGCGTTTAACCTGGCGGACCGCTACCAACTGCCGGTGATCGTCATCACGGATCAATATTTCGGGGATACCTTTGTCACCCATGAACCGGGGGACTTTCCCGGGGAAGTCAAGATCGACCGGGCCCTGGCCACCGGCCCGGTTGAAGGCGTCTACGATCGCTATGCCCTGACCGCCGACGGCATCTCACCCCGGCGCCGCCCCGGCTTCGGCCCGGTGGTGGTGGCCGATTCCGATGAACACACCCCGGACGGCCACCTCACCGAGGACCTAACCATGCGGGTCAAGATGCAGGACAAGCGCCAGCGCAAGCTGAGGGGCTTGGCCCAGGAGCTTGGCGGCATCACCACCAGTGGCCCGGACGAGGCCCCCCTGACCCTGGCCTGCTGGGGCTCCAGCCTGGGGCCGGTCCAAGAAGCGGTGGCCCGCCTCAACGCCGAGCAGACCCCGGCCCGCCTGGTGCATTTCAGCGAACTGTGGCCGTTTCCGGCCGGGGCGGTGGCCGGGTCCCTGGGGCGTCCCCAGAAGCTGGTGATGGTGGAGATGAACGCCACCGGCCAGTTCAACCGGCTGCTGCGCCAGGAGACGGGGATCAGGGCCGATCACCTGGTGCTCAAGTATGACGGGGCTCCCCTGACCCCGGAGTATATCCTCCGGGCGCTGTCCGGGCAGGTCTGAGGAGATCGCCATGCTGCCGCTGGACTTATATCAGGGAATTGAATCGGCCTGGTGCCCGGGCTGCGGCAATTTCGGCATGCTCAAGGCCTTCAAGCAGGCCCTGGCGGAGTTGGAAATCCGGCCCGAGGCGATGGTGGTGGTCTCGGGGATCGGCCAGTCGGGGAAATTTCCCCACTATCTCAAGTGCAACACCTTTAACGGCATTCATGGCCGTACCCTGCCGGTGGCCACGGGGATTCGGCTGGCCAACCATGAACTGACGGTGGTGGCGGAGGCCGGGGACGGGGATTGTTACGGCGAAGGCGGCAACCACCTCTTGGCCACGCTGCGGCGCAACCCCGATCTTACTTTAGTGGTGCACAATAACCAGGTTTACGGTTTGACCAAAGGCCAGGCCTCCCCTACCACCGACCAGGGTTATATCACCCTGCTGCAACCCCACGGGGTCTCCTCTCCCCCGTTGCACGCCCTGGCCATCGCGGTGGCCCAAGACTGTTCCTGGGTGGGCCGGGGGTTTGCCGGGAGGGGGGAGCACCTCACCGACCTGTATAAGCAGGCCCTGACCCATAAGGGCTTTGCCTTGCTGGAAGTGCTGCAGCCCTGTGTCTCGTTCAACAAGGTGAACACCTTTTCGTGGTATGAACAGCGGGTCTATGACGTGGCAAAAGAACCGGGTTACGACCCGGAAAACGAACTCTGGTCCTATCAGAAGGCCAAGGAGTGGGGGGACCGCATCCCCATCGGGGTGATTTACCGTCACCCCCGGCCCCTCCTGGAGCAGATGCATCCGGTCCTCGCGGCCGGTCCTTTGGTGCGACAACAACCGGAGCGCCCCATCAAGGCGCTTCTGGGCGACTTCTTCTCATGAGGGTGTGATTATGGTGGCAGAAAAAGAAATCCGGTCCTGGGATATCCTGCGGGAACCCAATCGCATTTTGCTGGAGGAAGACTACGGCTCCAAGATGGAGCTCCTGATCTACACGCTCACCTGGGCCGTGGAGATTGGGCTCTGTTTTGCCTTAGCCATCGCTTACCTCCGGGGTTAGCCGGGCAGAGCCCCGTCCCGTCCCTGGCGGGGCGCAGGGGGGCCTGCTTCCCAGTGAAAGACGACAAGCTGTAGGGGCGGACCCGCGTGTCCGCCCGCTTTGGGCGCACACAGGGGTGCGTCCCGACAAAATACGGTATGAGCGCCGGTCCGGGCCTTCCACCAGCCGGGGTGGGGGTGGCCGCCAGATAGCATAGGCCTCTCAGACGAGCCTGGTTACGGGGTGAACCGGGGGGCGCGCCCCGACAGGTTCGGGGGTGAGGGATAGGGGGGGATGCCATTGATTGGCCTCCAAGGCTTTACCGGGGCAGCATGTTGCATAAGGCAACAATTTCAGGCTCTGGGGAAAGTTGTGGCTGGGCAATGGATTTTTGAATATGGCTCTAAATTTTTTTTGCTAATAGTAATTGAAATAAAACGATAGCGGGCTTAAAATACAGTTAGAAGAGAACCCGTAGCAGGAGATTTTCTGCCCAACCCGTTAACTATCGGGAACCAGGCGGAAAATAGGCGCGAGGCAGGAACCCACCAAACCTGGGGGTTACCATAGGCACTGGCGTAAGGCATTCGCAGAGCCGAGGGACCTTTTGTGGCAAAGGCTCAGGGAGGTGTGGTGCAAAGATGATTAATGAACTGTTAGCTCCTGGCGGCAGCCTGGAAATGGTGGAAGGGGTTTTTCAAAGCGGCGCCAACGCGGTTTACGTCGGGGCGAAGGGCTTTAGTCGGCGTAAATGCGCCTGGGAGTTGGAAGATAGCCAGATCGGTGAAGCGGTCCGCATTGCCGCCGAATACCAGGGGAAGGTTCGGGTAGCTTTGAACGCGGAAATCCCGGCGGAAAAAATCCCCCTGGTGGTGCAAAAGGTGGAAAAATACGCCCACTTCGGTGTCGAAGGGGTGATCGTCAAGACCCCGGCGGTGATTCAGGAGATCCACCGGCGTATCCCCGAATTGGTTATTCACGCCAGCGTGGGCGCCAACATCCAGACTCAGGCGGAAATGGCCCGGTTTAAGGCTTATGGGGCCACGCAGCTGGTGGCTTCCACCGAAATCAATACGGTGGAAAAGCTGACCCGGTTTAAGCGGGAAGCGGACGAGCTGGGGCTCAAGACCGAGATCCTGATTCACGGCAACCGCTGCATCGGCGGAGTGGGGAACTGCATGTTCCACGAACTCATTGCCGATTCTTACATCCGCAAGGTCTATCGGGATGAAGAAGGCAACGAGATCGTGGAATACGAAGGCTGGCCCGACCGAAGCGGCAGCTGTTTCCGGCTCTGCCTCCTGACCGACGAGCAGCGCCGCAAGCTCTTGGTCAAGCGGGGTCAACCGCTGGATAAGATTGAAACGATCAACGCGCGCATCCGGCAGCAGCCCAACGTGGCCTTCGCTATCCTGGGAGATGAGTTAAAGGGCTACCTGGATTTGGGGCTGGCCACGGTCAAGGTCCAGGGTCGGGAGTATGCGGTGTCCATGATCTCAAGCATGATTAGCTGTTACCGGCAGCTGATCGACGCCCACATGGGGGGCGAAGACATCAATGGGCCTTTTTTCCAGCGGATTCAGGACCGTCTGGCGGCCCTGGTGGCGGAACGCGATCAGGCCCGGATGGAAAAGACCAAGGAACTCCACCGGCACATCGTGGGCTTGTAATTTGTTGCATTTTTGTTGATTGAGCCGAAATATTACGTTGTTGTCATAAGAAGCCTGCCCTATAATGGGGCAGGCTTTTTTTATCAGGCGAGAGCCTGGAGAGTGGTTCAGGAGATTTATCACCCTTCCCGGGCACGGGCAGGGCGATTAATCGTCGGGTTAATTTAATCGCCGGGATTTTCCTATCTCCTAGTTGCCCTGACCGATGCAGGAAACGAGAGCTGTTGGGGATTCTTACGCCTTTTCCGAAAGGACTTAGAAAACCGGCGCCGGCAGAGACCAGGAGGGTCCCCACCGCCAAAATCTACCGTTGTGGGGCGATGACGGATGGTGAACCTTCCTGAAGACCACCAGCGGCCGCCGGTCCTGTCCTTTTGGTTCGGCGTGCTGCTGTGCGTTTTGATCCTGATCGGCAGCTTCTACAACCTGGCCAATTATCCCACCATCTGGTGGGATGAAGCCATCTTTTCGGAAACCGCCGCCAATCTGGTCCAGCACGGCCGCTACGCCTTTACCGTGCAAAGCCCCAATCAGCTGAACGACCTGGACTTTCGGATCAGCGCCGGACCCGCGGTGATCCTCCCCGTGGCTCTGGCGTACAAGCTGCTTGGCGTCAGCCTGCTCTCCGGGCGGCTGGTGGCCGGGGCTTATATAGTCCTCACCTTCCTGGCCCTGTTCCTGGTAGCCCGTTGCCTCTGGGGCTCGGTCACGGCGCTGCTGGCGGTGGCCCTGGCCTTCCTGGGCACCGATGTCTTCTTCTGGGGCCGCTCGGTCTTGGGAGATATTCCCGCCCTGGGGCTCTTCCTCTGCGCCACCTATTTTCTTAGCCGCGGTCTTGAGTCCCGCGCTCTCTGGCCCCTCTTTCTGGGAGGCGTATTCTTGGGGCTGGCTTTCGATGCCAAGGAGTTCTATGGGCTGGCCTTTCTCCCCCCCCTGGCGCTTCTGGCCCGACAGCATTGGGGCGATAAGCGGGGTTTGGCGGTCCGGGTCCTGGCCTTCAGTGCCGGTGCGGCCCTGCCGCCTCTGGCCTACCTGGCGCTTAAGGCGGTGATCCTGGGGAGCCTGACCGGGGCCGTGCTCCATTTTCTGGAACAGAAAAAACTTCTGTGCCACGAGTTCTTTACGCCTCTCACCATCGGCCGCATCTACCCGGAAAGTCTCTTGTTATTGCTGCAGGACCCCCTTTTCTGGCTGGGATGTCTGGGGGTCGGCTGGATTTGGAAGAAAGAGACCCCATCTCCCGGGGTTACCTTATGGGTCTGGAACTTCCTCCTCTGGAGCGCGGTTTACCTCACCGCGGTTTACTGGCATCGCTTTGCCCTGCCGGGTTTATTCCTGGCCTGCCCGCTGGCGGCCGATTTCCTCCGCAAAGTAGCGGCCCGTCTGACTTCCGGAGTTTGCAGCCGCCCGCCCCGGTGGTTGGCTCCTGGTATCATCGCAACCTCTCTGGTCTTGTTTTCCCCCATCGACGGCCTGGATTACTTCAAACAGATTCTCACCTGCCGAAATTCAGCCCCCTTGCGCCTGGTGCAGTATCTCCGGACCAAGGTGCCCACCCGCTGCCTCATCGAAACCCCGGAATACGAGCTGGCCTTTCTGGACGACGACCACCGCATCCATCTCATGCCGTCATTTTATTTCGTGGAATCCACGCCGGACCGGATAGTGCTGCTCAACCCCCGGAAGCAACCTTACGAGTTCAACCGGGTGGGAGCGGATATCCTGATTCTGGGAACCTTTGGTAAGAGCGTCTTCAAACAGGTCTATCCCCCCGGCCTCATCAATCGAGAATGGCGCCGGATCGCCCGGGTGGATTATTATGATATCTATGTATCTCGAAAATCTGAAAAGAAGATGGTACAATTAACGAATAAGACCCTGGCCTCCTACCATAAGGCCAGCCTGACCAGACCCGCCGCTAAGGCTAATGTCCAGGGAACGCTTGCTGATCCGTACTATCACTGAGTTTCGCCGCCGCTATCGGCAGTTTCGTTCCGGGGACGTGATTATCGGCGTCCTCCCCTTGCGGCTGGGAGAAGAGATCAAGCTCCTGGACCTGACGGAACGGGGGGTGGGGTTCTTCCCCCCGGTTTTGTCCCAACTCCTGGGCCGCTCCAAGGTGGCCCAGGCCGAAGTTCTGGCGGATTACCTGGTCCCCGGCAGTTTCGTGGCCTATGCCCTGGCGGACCTGGCCGGGCACCTCCCCGAATTTCAGGCCGGGGAGGCGGTGGTCGCCAAACGGGACCGGGCCCACCTGGGCCTGGGGGTCAGCCTCTGGCCCTCCCTGGAAACCCTTTACAGCCTGGCGAGCCTCCAGGGACTTACGTACCCCCTGGTGGTGCAGCCTTTTCTGGCCGGGGCCCGGGACTTGAGGGTGGTGGTGGTGGGCGACTATGTCGAGGCCTACGAACGGCTCAACCCCAACAGCTTTCGCAAGAATCTCTTTCAGGGAGGCTCATCCCTCCCCGCCGTCCTCACCCAGGAACAGTGGGATTTTTGCCGGGACGTGATGACCCGGGGAAGATTTCCCTATGCCATCCTGGACGTGCTTCTCTCTCCCGAGGGCCGGCCGTATCTTTCGGAAATCAGTTTCAAGGGGGGACTGACCGGGGCGCGTCTCTCCCAGGCTGAATTTCGCCACCGCGTCGCCGCCCTTGAAGAGGACTTTTGCCGACCATGGGAAAACTCATCGAAGACCCGGCTCTAAGGGATCGTCTCCATGTCTTTGCCGATCGCGCCGCGGCGGGCCAGCATTTAGCCGTCCATCTCGAGGCCTATCGGGGGGGTGATGTGCGCCTCTTCGCCATTCCCGCCGGGGGCGTCCCGGTGGCCCGGGAGATCGCACGGGCCCTGTCGATTCCCCTGGACCTCATCATTGTCCGGAAAATCCAGCTTCCCTGGACCACGGAGGCCGGCTTCGGCGCCCTGGATCCCGCCGGCCAGGCCACCCTCAATGAAGACTTGCTGCGCCGCATGCCCCTGTCACCCGAGGACATCGAGGCCCAGGTCAAGAAGGCTGCCGCGTCCATGCGCCAGCGGGAAGACCGCCTCAGGGGCGGTAAACCCTATCCCCGCCTGAACGGCCAACCGGTCATGGTGGTGGATGACGGTTTAGCCTCGGGCTATACCATGCGGGCGGCTCTTAAGTTCCTTCAAGCCCAGGGGGCCGGCCGGCTCATCGTGGCCGTGCCCACCGGCTCCGAACGCACCGTTTGGGAGCTACTCCCCCTGGTTGATGAGCTTTACTGCCTCAATGTCCGGGGTGGCTTTTCCTTTGCCGTGGCCGACGCCTATGAAAACTGGTATGATTTAACCGAAGAGGAAGTCAAGGCCTGCTTGCCAGCGGCAGGAGCTTGACCATTACTACCACCTCAGGTCAGAACCGAGACCCCATCCTCATCAGAGATTCGTGACCCTTAGACCGTGCAACAAATCGAAATCGACCTGCACCTGTCGAACGATCGCATTCGGTAAAATTCGCCATGTCGAGTAATTGGTTTAATAAAAATCCAATAAAAACTCTAGTTATCCTAGTTTTGGTCATGTTTGTCTTGATCACTTATGGCGCTGAAAAAATACTTCAATATAAAAACCGGGGAATAGGGTTTAATTATAATCTGCCGCATCGAGCCATAACTTTGAGGGAGTATCGACCGTTAATGGCAGAATGGGTGGAAGCTGGGAAAGAAGAGCAACATTATGATACTTTGGTCCGCCAAAAATATCTTCTGAGAATAGATAATGATGGTTTCATTGTGCCTTCTAAGAAATACACCAATCCGGATATGTCTATCGTCTTTTTAGGGGGATCTACTACTGAATGCCGCTATGTTGCTGAAGACCATCGGTTTCCTTATTTAGCCGGCGTATTGCTGGAACAGCAAACGGGAATTAAAATAAACTCTTATAATGGCGGGAGGAGTGGTAATCACTCGCTCCATTCCCTGGATATTTTGCTCAATAAGGTATTTCCCATTAAGCCTGGTATCGTAGTAATGCTTCATAATATCAATGATTTAGTTGTGTTACTTTATGAATCATCTTATTGGAACCATAACTCATCTAAACCGGTTATATTCGATATCAATAAAGAGATAGATGCCAATTTTTATAAGATAATCCGGGATAGATATATTCCCAATCTCGCTGCGGCAATGCATAACTTCGATAAGTCACTAAGATCGTTATGGAAGTCGGGCAAGAAAAACAACGATGAATTTGCCAAAATAAGAGGCAAGCACCTGATAGTTGATAAATCTGCCATGATTGAGCAATTTGAAATGAACTTACAGTCATTTATCTATTTATGTAAGGCGAGAAATATTATTCCGGTTCTCATGACCATGTCTAGTAGATTTAAGGAAAAACCTGACCAAATCATTTTGGATACGTTTAATAATGTCAGCATAGATTATTCTCAATTCAGAGAACTGTTCGATCTATTCAATAAGTCTATTCTTAAGAAGGCGCATGACAACAATATTATGGTGATAGACCTGGCCCAAGAGATTCCTCAGGAAAATGAATTTATGGTTGATATCGTTCACTATACCGATAAGGGAGCCAGGAAAGCCGCCGATATCATCAGTGACCGGCTGAAACCGGTGGTGAATACCCTGATTAAACAGCATGCCTTGCAGGCGCATTAACTCGATACAAAAATTCGCCGGTGCACATCGACCGCCATTCTTACGGTTATCGTCACAATGACGCGCCCAACCCGCTCTTTTCCCAAAGATCAACTGGCCTTCGACATCGACGGGGTGGTGGCCGACATCATGACCACCTTTCTGGACCTGGCCCGGGAACGCTACAACCAGGGACATCAGCTCCGCTACGAGCACATCACCACCTTTTATTTGGAAGACTGCCTGGACCTGCCGGCCTGGATCATCGACGAACTCCTCCGGGAACTCATCGACCGTCCCCATGAACTGCCGGTGGAGCCCTTCCCCCACGCCGTGCCGGTACTGACCCGCCTGGCCCAGGAAACGCCCCTGTTGTTCGTCACCGCCCGGGACCGTCGGCAGCCCATCGAACACTGGCTGCATCGGCACCTGGCCCCGGTGCCGCCTTCAGCGATCCGGGTCCTGGCCACGGGCGACCCCGACACCAAGATCCACTACCTTAAGGACCACGGCATCCAGTACTTCGTGGAAGACCGCCTGGAAACCTGCCTCCAACTGGCCGACCACGGCATCACCCCCATCCTCTTCGCCCAACCCTGGAACCGCCGCCCCCACCCATTCCTTGAGGTGGCGGACTGGCCGGAACTGGCCAACCTCCTCTTTGAGGATTAAAGTTTTGGGAGAGGGGGCGATGGGCTTTTCGTAAATGGCCCCTCCCCCCTCTCCCAAACCCTCTCCGCCAACCCCCATAACTGAATTAGGGGCGAGCCGCTGGGTCGCCAGCCCTGGACGGACACGAAGGTCCTCCCCTCAAACCTTCCTTTTTCCCACAGCTTTAGATACAATATTCCCATGACGCAGCGGGAAGCAGCATTAGCGGGCCGGATCACCCCGGCTATGAAGCAGGCCGCGGCCAGTGAAGGGGTGGCCCCGGAGGTCATCCGCCAGGGGTTGGCCCAGGGCACTGTCGCGGTGCCGGCCAACCGGGAGCACCGGGGGCTTAAGCCCGCGGCCATCGGCGCCGGGGTGCGGGTCAAGATCAACGCCAACATCGGCACCTCGCCCCACGACATCAGTCTCGAGAAGGAGCAGGCCAAGCTGGCCGCGGCCCTGGAGTATGGCGCCGATGCGGTTATGGATCTGTCCACCGGCGGCAATCTCGATGAGATCCGCACCGCGCTGTTGGCCCGTTGCCCCGCGCCCTTCGGCACCGTACCCATCTATCAGGTGATGACCGAAGCCACCAGCCTGGATGACGTCAAGGCCGACGATCTCCTTTCCATGGTGCACCACCACGCCAAGCAGGGGGTGGACTTCGTCACGGTGCACTGCGGCGTTACCCAGAGCGCCTTGCCCCTGTTAAAGAAAAGGGTTACCGGGGTGGTCTCCCGGGGCGGGGCTTTTCTCACCGCCTGGATGCGCCGCTACCAAAAGGAAAACCCCCTTTACGAGCATTACGACCGACTGCTGGCGATAGCCAAAGAATACGACGTCACCCTCTCTTTGGGTGACGGCCTCCGCCCAGGCTGCCTGGCCGACGCCACCGACAAGGCCCAGCTCCACGAACTGAAGGTCCTGGGTGAGCTCACCAAACGGGCCTGGGCCAAGGGGGTCCAGGTCATGGTGGAAGGGCCGGGACATCTGCCCCTCCACGCCATCCGGAAGAATGTCCGCCTCCAGCAGAAATACTGCGCCAACGCCCCCTTTTACGTCCTGGGGCCCCTGGTCACCGACGTGGCCTCGGGCTACGACCACATCGCCGGGGCCATCGGCGGGGCCCTGGCCGCCACCCTGGGCGCGGCGTTTCTGTGCTACGTCACCCCGGCGGAACACCTGAAACTTCCGGAAGTGGAGGACGTCATCGACGGGGTGGTGGCTTCCCGCATCGCCGCCCACGCCGCCGACATCGCCCGGGGCCTGCCCGGGGCCGCGGACTGGGATTTAAAGATGTCCCAGGCCCGCCGGGCCCTGGATTGGGACACCCAGATCAAACTCTCCATCAACCCCGCCAAAGCCCGGCGCTACCGGGACCTCTCCCAGGCCAAAGAAGACCAGTGCACCATGTGCGGCCGCTTCTGCGCCATGAAGGTCTTCGACGATAAGTTTGAGGAGTGAGAGAACTTGGGGGAGGGGGCTAAGGGCGAGAGCGCTTTCCCCCCTTACAAAAAACCCCAAACCCCCTCCCCCAATCCCATAAGTGAAAGTAGGGGCACGGTGAGCCGTGTCCAGCTTAGCAGCCCTCCCCACCTCCTCCTCGCCGGGCCGTGTCCTCCCTGCCCCGGACCTTCATCAAACCCTCAAAAAATTATCCGGGGCGGCGTCACTTTATGACAATTATGGTAATTTTATTGGGGTTATGTTAAATTTCCCTTAAGATTCCTCCCGATCGATGGGAAGCTTGGATCCAGACCGATTTGGACCGAGACTTAAAGGAGCGACGAGGATGGATTGCCTTCCGCAAAGCCACCGGGGCACCGTGACCCCCGAGACGGCGCACGGCCTTAAATTTACTCAGGCCTTGGACCAGATGCACGAGGAGCTGGGAGGAGTGCTGGCCCAACTCACTCCGGATATGGCCGAGACCCTCATCAAAGAAGTTTCAGCCGCCCCCCGGATATTCGGCTGCGCGGCCGGTCGCTCGGGATTCATCCTCCGGGGCTTCCTGATGCGGCTGATGCACCTGGGATTCACCGTTTATTTCGTGGGGGAGACCACCACCCCCAGGGTCCGCCCCGGCGACCTGCTCATCGTGATGTCGGGCTCCGGGGAGACGGCCCAGCCCCGGGAGATGCAACGCCGGGCCAACGCGGTGGGGGCCCGCACCCTGGCCCTGACCACCCACCCGGAATCCACCATCGGCCAGGAGGGCCAGGTAACCATCAGTATTCCCGGGACCACCAAACTGACCCTCAACCAGGAAACCAAGTCGGTGCAATGCCCCGGCAGCCTGTTCGAACAGGCCACCTTCCTTTTTCTGGAAGCGGTGGTGTTGATCCTTTACGAGCGGCGCCTGGGCCATAACCAGGGCGAAGTCCTGGACCGCCACGCGGATTTGGAATAAGACTTGAGGGGAGGGCTGGGGGATGACAAATCCCCCACCCTCCCCTCAAACTCCCCTCCCATCCCCCTGTAAGGGGTTGGGGAGAGGGGGCTTGGGGGAGAGGGGCAGGGGCTGTCCGCCCCTGATCCCTCTCCCCCAAATTACTTCTTCAGGAAATCACTATGCCTGCCATCTTGCAGTTAGCGCTGGATTTTGTGGATTTGCACCGGGCGGTGCACGTGGCCGAGCGGGCCGTACCCGCCGGGGTGGATTGGGTTGAAGCCGGCACCCCCCTGATCAAGAGCGAGGGTCTAGACGCGGTGCGGGAGTTGAAACGTCTCTTCCCCGGCAAGACCATCGTCGCCGACATGAAGATCATGGACGCGGGGCGCATCGAGGTGGAATCCGCGGCCAAGGCCGGGGCCCAGATCGTCGACGTCCTGGGGACCGCCACCGACGCCACCATCGAGGAATGTATCCAGACCGGGAAGAATTACGGGGCCAAGATCGCGGTGGACCTCATCGCGGTGGCCGATCCGGTGGCCCGGGCCCGGCAGGTGGAGGCCCTGGGGGCCGATTACATCTCGGTGCACGTGGCCATCGATGAACAGATGCGGGGCCGGGACCCCTTTGCCATTTTGTACGAAGTGAGCCAGGCGGTGCAGGTGCCCGTGGGGGTGGCCGGGGGCATCAACTCCGAGACTGCGGCCGCGGCCGTGGCCCACGGGGCCGCCTACGTCATCGTGGGCGGCGCCATCACCAAGGCCCTGGACCCGGAAGCCGCCACCCGGGAAATCCGCCGGGCCCTGGATGAAGGTGTGGTGATTCCCACCACCCTGTTCAAGCGAGGCGGCGCCGAGGAGATCCGCCGGGTGCTGGAGATGGTGTCCGCGGCCAATCTTTCCGACGCCCTGCACCGGGGCGGGGTGCTGGAGGGCTTGCGCTCCCTGGCCCCGGGGCTGCGCCTGGTGGGGCCGGCCCTGACGGTGCGCACCTATCCCGGGGATTGGGCCAAGCCGGTGGAGGCCATTGACCTGGCCCAGCCGGGGGACGTGCTGGTCATCGACGCCGGGGGAGTGGGGCCGGCCATCTGGGGCGAGCTGGCCACCCATTCGGCCATCCAGCGGGGGGTGGCCGGGGTGGTCATCGACGGGGCCATCCGAGACTCCGGGGACATCGTCAAACTGGGCTTCCCGGGCTTTTCCCGCCTGGTGATGCCCAACGCCGGGGAACCCAAGGGGTTTGGGGAGATCGGCGTGCCCATCCGCATCGGCAACCAGAAAATCGAGCCCGGAGACTGGCTCCTGGGGGACGACGATGGGGTGGCGGTCCTGCCCCGAAAAATGGCGGTGGAATACGCCAACCGGGCTATGGACGTCCTGGAAAAAGAAAACCGTATCCGGGAGGAGATCAAGGAGGGCCGGACGCTAGCCCAGGTGACGGATTTGTTGAGGTGGGAGAAGAAGGTGTGATTTTATAGAGGCTCAGAACAACAGGAATTTGATCGTGACAGCTTCACACGATATAAGAGCGGTAATACTTCAGGTCATACAGGATCAGCGCACGAAAGGGCCGATCGATGCAGGTCTGACTCAAAATTCTGTGCTCGACGAAACAGAACATCGGATAGGTATCGGTCATGATCAGGCCATTCTTACGACTTGGCATGACCTTTTTCGCACGGGCTATTTGGCATGGGGAATGAACCTGTCAAATCCGAATCCACCGTGGTTTCATGTCACAGCGTTTGGGAGACGTGCGCTTGCATCCTTAAGCCGCGACCCCGCCAACCCTAGCGGATACCTCAATCATCTCTATTCGCTTGCAACGTTTAATCCAGTTGCGAAATCTTATATAGAAGAAGGACTTGAATGTTTCGTTGCTGGTCTTTACAAAGCAGCAGCAGTGATGGTCGGTGCTAGCACGGAGAGCCTTATCCTTGAGATCCGAGATTGCATAGTTCAAAGGCTCGATGCCTTTAGCCGCCCCGTCCCTAAAAAGCTCAAAGATTGGAAGTTAAAAACTGTCCTCGATGCAACGCAAACTTTCTTTGATGCGCACAAGTCCTCGTTTCCGCGGCCACTATGTGATGAGTTCGAGGCTTATTGGATGGCATTCGCGCAGCAAATTCGCGCCGTAAGAAACGATGCTGGACATCCGACAAGTATTGATCCCGTTACGCCCGACACAATCCATGCATCGCTGCTTATATTTCCCGAGCTTGCAAAGCTCGGGGAAAAACTGAAAGCATGGGTTATTAACGACTTAAAATAACCGATTCCATCTAAACTGGGGCGAAATTTAGAGCAGTATGGTGCGTTCCACGCACCATCACGGGTCGGCGGGATAAAAAGGTGCGTAAAACGCACCCTACGATTCGTGGCAAAGCAATCAGCCACCCCCGTCGGTTTGCTGGATTTCGCCCCTTCCTGCCTTAATCCACCAGAAATTCCGTAATCCCAGACTTTCCCCTTGCTTTGTATGCTAATTGTACATACAATATAATAGTGGATTATCAATGGGACCGGGACAAGGGCAGGGTCAACCGGCAGAAACACGCGGTTGATTTTGCCGACGCGGTGGGCGTTTTTGAAGATCCCCTGGCCTTGACCATTGACGATCCGGGGAGTCTGGAAGAACCGCGTTGGATAACCTTGGGAGCGGATTTCGGGGGCCGGCTTTTGGTAGTGGTTTATACGTATCGGGGAGAGGCTATCCGCTTAATCTCTGCCCGGAAGGCAACTAAAAAAGAGCGAGATTGCTATGAAGGGAAAAGAACCGGAATATGATTTCAGTAAGGGCCGGCGCGGTCCGGTGGTTTCTCCGCCGCCCGGCAAGACCCGCATCACCATTCGCCTGGACCAGGATATTCTGGAGTGGTTCAAGAACAAGGTGCATGAAGCCGGGGGCGGCAACTACCAGACTTTGATCAATCAGGCCTTGCGGGAATATATCCAGTATCGCGGCGGCCTGCTGGCGGAGACCCTGCGCCGGGTGATCAAGGAAGAACTGGCTGAGGCGAATAGTTAAACAGGCAGCCCGCGATTTAAGCTAAGACTGGGAGGCCTCAGCCTCTTCTTTACACCGCTTTCTGGCTTCTTTGCGGCAGAGTTCCCAGATGACGCAGCCGGGGCGGAATTTGCAGTAGAGGCAGGGATCGGTGCAGGCCCGGCAATTATCCAGGCATTCCTGGCAGTAGGCGACTTCCATCTTCTGGCAGAGGACGCAGGCGGCCCGGTCCGGGTGATGGCGGCATTTATCCATAAATTCCATAAAAATATCATATCAAAAACTTCAATCAGTTAAAATGGTGTCCGGGGGTGTTGAGGGCCGCAGCTATTTCGCCCCGGCGAGACGCCGACGCCGCCGAGACCATCCGCCCCTGAAACTCCGAAATCACCGCCGCGGGATGGCCCGGAAGAGGATGATTTATGACCGAAGACCACTACACCGCCATGCGCCACCGGATGGTGGATACTCAGATCGCGGCCCGGGGGGTGCGCGACCCCAGGGTGCTGGCGGCCATGAAGAAAGTGCCCCGGCACCGCTTTATCCCGTCACCTTTGTGGGACCAGGCCTACAGCGACTATCCCCTGCCCATCGGGGAGGACCAGACCATCTCCCAGCCTTATATCGTGGCCCTGATGACCGAGATCTTGGAGCTGAAGGACACGGACCGGGTGCTGGAAATCGGCACCGGCTCGGGCTACCAGGCGGCCATCCTGGCGGAGCTGGCGGCCCAGGTCTGCACCATCGACCGGGTGGCGTCGCTGTTGGCCCAGGCGGAGCGGCTGCTGGACTCCCTGGGATATACCAATATCAAGACCCGGGTGGGGGACGGCACCCTGGGCTGGCCCGAGGAGATGCCCTTCGAGGCCATCATCGTCACGGCCGGCGCCCCCCAGGTGCCCCGGCCCCTGACGGAGCAGTTGAGCCTCGGGGGGCGGCTGGTGATTCCGGTGGGGGACCAGTGGTCCCAAACCCTCACCTGCGTCCGCAAGACCACCGAAGGGCTGAAGCTTGAGTACCACGGCGGCTGCCGCTTCGTGCGGCTCATCGGCGCATACGGCTGGGAAGAGGGCACCTGGACCTGACTGAAGCAGGCCTGGCGCCGGGGGCGGGGGTCTTGTAGGTCGAAGTGATGGGGGGTGGGGGAACGGCCTGCGGGGTCCGGTGGAGAGGTCCCAAGCGCAGAGTTCTCTCTGTGGGTTCCCAAGTTCAACCGGCAAACCAGAAAGACACTACCGATAAAGCTTCACCCGCTTTTACTGTTTCATCCGTTCACCGGCATGAGCGAAATTCACTATCTGCTCTATCAAAAACGCCGGCGCTTCCTCTGGCACAAAATGTCCGCTTTCTTCGGCAATGACACCCTTGAGATTGTCAGCCTTTTGCATCATTGCCTTGAAGAGATTATCCGAAACGCCATACCGCCCGGCCACAGTAAGGACCGGCATGGCGAACTTCCGGTCCACATAAGCCGCGAGAAACTTGGCGTCGTCAGGCAAGGTGCGATAGTAATTAAACCCGGCGGTCATCCCTCCCGGACTGGCGTAGTGTTTAGCATACTCATCGAGGGCATCTCGGGTTATGGCATCTTTCTGGTGCAGCCACTGCGTCATTTGCGCGGCAATGTATGCTCGTTCTCGATCTTTGGTCAGCATCTCGGGAAATTCCGCCGCCATATGAAATCCATAGTGCCACATCCCGCCTTTGGCGGGATCCATATTCTCAGTTCCGGGGGGCATGCAATCCACCATTATGAGTTTCGTCACCAGTTCGGGGTGCAACAAACTGAGGACATAAGCAACTTTTCCACCCATGTCATGGCCCACGACCATTGCTGATCCCGCTCCCAAATGCTTAATGAGCGCGGCAACATCGTTGGCGATAGTGTGCTTGTCGTATCCAGTCTGCGTCTTCTCGGAAAGCCCCAAGCCTCGCAAGTCCGGAGCAACAACCGTAAATTTGCCCGCGAGAGCCGGCATAACTTTATGCCACTCATACCAAGTCTGCGGCCAGCCATGGAGCAGAACAAGTAAAGGGCCTTTTCCCATCTTGACGTAGTGCAGGCGGATGCCATTCACTTGGGCGAAATGACTCTCGGCGCTTTTGGGCAGCTCGGCAGCCTGAGACGAAAGAGCCAGGCAAGACAGAATTAATGAAATCAATAATATACGTGGCTTCATGGTAGAGAGTTAGGTGGAGCGAATCTTGGAAGTGTTTGCTGCCGAACCACCGGTATCAGGGACGTCACTCCTTGCTTCATTCAGGCCGCATTCCTTAAAACCGCCATAACCACCACCTCCACAGAAGAACATTTTTGCCACCCACCGGCAAGGCTTATTGCGCCTGGGCCACCCGGGGTTCGGACAGGCCGGCGGCGATGACCCGCCTGGCCAGGGGGGCGGCGTCTTCGCCGCCGTGGCCGCCATGTTCCACCAAGACGGTCACGGCCAAGCGGGGGTCGCCGGCCGGGGCATAGGCCACAAACCAGGCGTGATCTTGCGTGCGCCCAGTTCTCTTCTTTTTGGGATCATCGGGATCCAATGCGACCACCTGGGCGGTGCCGGTTTTGCCGGCCACCTGGATATTGGGGAGGCGGGCGGTTTTGCCCGTGCCTTTGGTTTCGCTGACGGCGCCCACCAGGGCCTGGCGCACCGTCTCCAAAGTGGCCGGGCTGGCCTCCAGGCGGGATTGGACCTCGGGTTTGGCCTGGTAAAGAATCTCCCCGGCGGGGTTTTCCACTTTTGCCACCAGATGGGTCTTATAGACGATGCCGCCGTTGGCGATGGCCGCCACCACCCGGGCCATCTGGAGGGGAGTGGTCAGGTTGTAGCCCTGGCCGATGGCCACCGACATCGTGTCGCCTTCGTGCCAGGCCCGATGAACCCGGTCCTGTTTCCAGGCCGTGGATGCCACCAGGCCCGGCATCTCCTTGTCCAGGTCGCTGCCGGTGGGGTCGCCCAGGCCGAAGCGCTTGCTCCACTTGGCGATGCGCTCAATCCCCAGGAGCCGGCCCACCTCATAGAAATAGACGTCGCAGGACTCCACCAGGGCCCGGTGGAGATTTACCGGGCCGTGGCCGCCCTTGAGCCAGCAGTGAAAGACGTGATTGCCGACGGGCAAGGCGCCGCTGCAGTGGATAAGGGTGCCGGGGGTGATGACATTTTCCTCCAGGCCGGCCACCGCCATGACGATTTTAAAGGTGGAACCCGGGGGATACTGGCCCCTGGCGGCGCGGTTTTCCAGGGGATGGGTCTTATCCTGGTTCAGCTTTTGCCACTCCTGATTGGTGAGCCCCCGCTCAAAGGCTTCCTGGGAAAAAGTGGGAGAGGACGCCAGGGCCAGGATATTGCCATTTTTGGGGTCCAGCACCACGATGGCCCCCGCCCGGCCTTCCAGGCAGGCCTCGGCTTCCTGTTGGAGCCGGCTATCCAGCGTGAGATAGACATTGGCCCCGGGGGTGGGAAAGACGCTGGCCAACTGGCCCAATTCCCGCCCGTAAGCGTCCACTTCGATGCGGCGGTAGCCCCGCCGGCCCCGCAGGTAGTTCTCCCAGGCCAGTTCCACCCCGCATTTGCCGAGGTAATCCCCCACCTTATAATCAGCAAACTTGGGGCTCTTGATCTGGACGTCATTGATTTCCCCCAGGTAGCCCAGGGTGTGGCAGGCCAGGCCTTTCAGGCGGTATTCCCGCTTCGGCTGGACCTGGATGAGCACCCCCGGCAGCTCCGGTTGAAAGGTCTCCACCCGGGCCATCTCATCCCAAGCCAGGTCGGTGCGGACCCGCACCTGGTGCAGGCCGGCCTTTTTGCCGTTTTGCAGTTGGGTGGCCAGTTGCCGGGGGTCCAGGGGGAGCAGTTGAGCCAGGCGGCCGGCTAGGCGGGGGATATCCCCCACATCCTCCAGGACCACCACCAGTTCATAGCTGGGGCGGTTGGCCACCAGTACCTGGCCGGTGCGGTCGAGAATCATGCCTCGCCAGGGGGGCAGGTCCAGGAGGCGGATGCGGTTGTGCTCGGAACGCTGCTGCATCTCATCGCCCTGAAGCAGTTGCAGGAACCAGAGACGCAAGAAGAGGAGCCCGAAGAGACAGAGAACGATCAGGGCGGTGCGGGCGAAGGTCCGGCGGACGCGCTCCTGTTCCTCCGGGGACATCACTCCCCCGAGGCTGGGTTCCAGGCGCGGGAAGCCGGAAAATCTCTTGTCATCCAGGCGCAGCATAATCGCTCTCACGCATCCGGGTCATCCACCCGATAACCGGGGCTCCGGTCGCCGGCGCCGGGGGAAATTTATCGTCTTAGAAGCTATTTCAAAACCGGTTTATTGTGTCACCCGGAACACCAGCGAAGGGTCTAGGTTATTGGAAAGAATAGATTCTTCGCTTCGCTCAGAATGACAAACCGGCGCAAAAAGAGGTTTTGAAATAGGTTCTAGTCACCATCCTGCCGTCCCTGGGCCGGATCTGGAACAAAACCAGGCCCCAATCGAGTTATGCCTGCCTCATTTTCCAAAAGGCTGATAGGGCATAGGTTCATTCCTGGGCCGCCAGCCCAGGCGGCGAAGAAAGTCTTCCACGCCTTGCACCAAGAGATGCATCAGGGGCCCCAGGGCCGCGGTGCCCAGAATCTCCATGGCGTGCAGCTTGATCAGACCCTGGGAAAAAATGGGCTGGTAGCCCAGGGTGAAGGTGACGATCTGCAAGAACCCTTCTTGCAAAGCCAGGGCGACTAGGCAGGCCACCGCCTGGAATCCCATCTGCTGCAGCAGCAGACCACGCCGGGAATACCGGGCCACGGCCACCAGCACCAGGGACGCCCCCAAATGGAGTCCCAGAGGGGTGGTGGCATAACTATCCTCCAGGAGGCCCAACCCCAGGCCCAACACCAGGGACAGGAACAGGGACGGCCGCAGGCTGACGTAAAACAGCAGCAGGGCCAGCAGACGCAGGTGCACATAGGGAAAGAACACCAGGTACTGCACGTAAAAGAGGACCAGGCCCACCAGGCTGAAAGCTATCAGAGGCGCCATTATGGTTCCGACAAGGCCAGATTGGCCACCTTCACCACCAGCACCTCTTCCAGGGTGGATAAATCGACGTTGGGAGTCACCTCGATCTCCTGGAAGACGCCCGGATTTTTCTTATTGGCCGCGGTGACTTTGCCGAAGACCAGACCTTTGGGATAAAGGCCCACCAACCCGGAGGCCAGTACCAGGTCGCCCACCTGGACGTCGGCGCTCTTGGGGACAAACTCCAGGGAGCAGCGGTTGCCACCCTTGCCCTTGAGCATGCCCCGGACCCGGGTGCGTTGCACCATGGCATCGGCGCCGCTCTTGCGATCCACGATGAGCATCACCTTGGAATGCTGGGGATAGACCCAGACAACGCGGCCCACAATGCCCTGGGGGGCCAGTATCGGCAGGCCTTCCTTGACTCCCTGGGCCTTGCCCTGATCGATGATGGCGGCACGGGACCACAGGGAAGGGTCGTAGGCGATGACCCGGGCCCCGATGACGGGGAGGGCCACCTGCCTTTTCAAATCCAATAAGCCCTCGAGGCGCGTCAGGGCCTGCTGGGCTTCCTGGAAACTGACCTCCCGCTGCCGGTATTCCGCCAATTGCCGCTGGAGTTCGGCGTTTTGCCGCCGCGCTCCCACCAGATAGACATAGCCCATCCAGAATTGTTTGGCGCTGCGGCCCACATATTCCAACCCCTCCAAACCGGGGGCGGTGAGAGAGATTACCAGTCCTTGGACCTTTTTCAAGGCCGGCGACTGCTTGAGGCTCAAGGAGAGGACGGAAAAAATCAGCAGCAGGACCAGGACTATGAGGAGCGGGGTACGATAGCGACTTTGGGGGAGCACATCTAACCGCCTCAATCCACCATCACTTCTTTCAGGATATTTAAATTATCCAGGGCTTTGCCGGAACCCATGACCACCGTGGACAGCGGGTCGTCCGCAATCTTGATGGGGAGTCCGGTTTCCTGGTGGAGCAGGACATCCAGGTTCTTCAGAAGGGCGCCGCCGCCGGTGAGATAGATCCCCCGGTCAACGATGTCCGCCGCCAGTTCGGGCGGGGTCTGCTCCAGAGCGGTCTTGACCGCGGCCACGATGGAGTCGATCTGTTCCTGGATGGCCTGGCGGACCTCGTCCGAGTTGATATTGATGATTTTGGGGATGCCGGTGACCAGGTCCCGGCCTTTGACATCCATGGCCTCTACCTCGGTGCCGGGATAGGCATTGCCGATGGTGGTTTTGATGATCTCGGCGGTGCGCTCCCCGATGAGGAGGTTATAGGTCCGTTTGACAAACTGCAAGATGGCCTCGTCCATCTTGTCGCCCCCCACCCGGACGGATTTGGAATAAACGATGCCCGCCAGGGAGATGACCGCCACTTCCGAGGTGCCGCCGCCGATGTCCACCACCATGTTACAGATGGGCTCGGTGATGGGCAAGCCGGCGCCGATGGCGGCGGCCATGGGTTCTTCAATGAGGTAGACTTCCCGGGCCCCGGCCGACTCCGCCGACTCCCGGACCGCCCGCTTCTCCACCGGGGTGATGCCCGACGGGACGCAGATGATGATCCGGGGCCGGATGAGGGACCGCCGGTTGTGGACTTTACGGATGAAGTGGCGCAGCATGGCCTCGGTGATTTCGAAGTCGGCGATGACCCCGTCCTTCATGGGGCGGATGGCCACAATATTGCCCGGAGTGCGGCCCAGCATCATTTTGGCTTCCCGGCCCACGGCCAGCACCCGGCTGCTGCCGCGGTCGTTCTTGCGGACCGCCACCACCGACGGCTCGCTCAAGACTATGCCCTTGCCCTTAACATAAACCAGGGTGTTGGCGGTGCCCAGATCGATGGCCAAATCATTGGAGAACCATCCTAAGATGGGATCAAGAAACATGCGCGTCACTCCTTAACATCGTGGAAACACCGCTTTCCGCACCGTAGTGCCAGCCTAAGGGCAAAAAAAGCGCCCGGTCCCCGAGCGCCATGGCGACGTGAGAAGCCCCTGATTATCCTATTGTGCCTACTTAGTGAAAAAATTCAACTAAAAATATCTGCACCGGGGCCGAGGCGGCCGCTGCGGAGGACGGAAAAACTTAGGCCGGCTCTTGACAAATGCGGCTATACATGGTTTATACAATGTTTGGAATAAGTTCCGGGTATAAGGATGAGAGAATGAAACGTACATATCAACCCCATAATTTACGCCGGGCCCGCACCCATGGGTTTTTGGAACGGATGAGCACCCGGGGCGGCCGCCGGGTGATAAAGCGCCGCCGGGCCAGAGGCCGCAAACACCTCTCAGCCTGAGGGGTGGGAGCCTTAAAGCCTCATCCCTGATATCAATTGCCGGTGCTCCGCCCCTGTCCTGAACCCAACCATAGAGGGGCCGCCCGTTTCACCAAGGCGGAGCGGCTCCGCCATCGCCAAGACTTCCTCCGGGCCCAGGCCCAGGGCAAGCGGCTCTATACGCGCCATTTCGGCTTGGTTCTTGCTCCGATGGAGGCGGGCAGTCCCCGTCTGGGACTGGTGGTGACCAAACGCCTGGGGAAAGCGGTGCAGCGCAATCGCGTCAAACGCTTGCTCCGGGAATTTTTTCGCCGCCACAAAACCGGATTGCCCGCCGTCGACTTGGTCATCATGGCCAAGAAGGGGGCTGCGGCTCTGGGGTATCGTCAGGTCGAAGAGGAGTTGGGCCGGTTGCTGTTCTCCCGGGCCAGGAAGAGAACTCATGACTAAAGTGGCCCTCCTGATAATCCGCGCATATCAGGTGCTGATCTCGCCTCTGTTTCCCAGCAGTTGCCGGTTTGCTCCGACGTGTTCCCAGTACGCCGCCGAGGCCTTGAGCCGTCACGGCGTCTGGCGCGGCCTCGGGTTAACCATCAGGCGTCTCTGTCGCTGCCACCCTTTCCATCCCGGAGGGTGGGACCCGGTACCTTAGGAGTTTCTTATGGAAAGAAGGGCCTTGATTGCCCTGGCCTTAAGTTTTGTAGTGTTCATGGCGTTCATCTATTACGGGGAAAAGACGAAGCGCCCCGTGGCGCCTGGACCGACCACTCAGACTGCGACCCAGCCGGCGGCCCCGGCCCCGGCCCCGGCGCCATCTCCGGTAGCGGCGCGGCCCACCCCGCCGCCCAAGGCTCCAGGGAGCCGTCCCGCCAAAGACGTGGTGGTGGACACCCCCTTGTTCAAGGCGGTATTCACCGAGCTGGGAGCCCGGCTCAAGAGCTTCCAGTTGAAGAGGTATAAGGACCGCATGCCCTTTGCGCCCATCTCTCAACTTAAATTGGGGCCGGTGTCCTTTGAGCTGGAGCGCTACCTCAACCCGGAAAAGGCCGGAATCACACCCAAGGATTTGGTCCGGGAGGGCGGCGGCAATGAGTTGCCGCTGACCGTGAGTTGGGAAGGGAAAACCCTCAACCTCCCCGGGATGGAACTGAGTCAGGCCTCCACCTCGGCCCTGACCCTCAGCGCCGGGGAAAAGGGCACGGTCAAATTTACCAGCGTCAGTCCCGAGGGCCTGACCTTGGTTAAGACGTACACCTTCAAAGGCGACAGTTACGGCTTCGACCTGGCGGTCCAGGTGACCAACCACACCGGCCAGTCACTGGATGGCCAAGTCAACCTGGACCTGAGCGAGAATTTTGCCGGGGAAGAAGCCAACCGCTTTCATTTCCTGGGGTTCAACGGCTCCATCAATAATAAGCTTGAAGACATCAAAAGCGGCGGCCTCAAGGAATCCAAGACCTTTACCGGCCAAGTGCAGTGGGCCGGGTTGGACGAAGGTTACTTCATGACGGTCATGGTCCCCGAGTCGGCCAAGGCCTGGGTTACCCTGAACGAGCCACCGAAAGCGCCCATGGTGGCCAGCCTCAGGAACCCCGTGGAGGCCCTGGCGCCGGGACAGGCGACCCAGTTTTCCTACGTCCTCTATTTCGGCCCGAAAAACCTGGACGATCTCAAGACCCTGGGCCTGGAAAAGGCGGTCAACTTCGGCTGGTTTGACGTGCTGGGAAAACCGCTCCTGCACTTGTTGAATTGGCTGCACCGCTATTCCTTCAACTATGGTTGGGCCATTGTCATCCTGACCATCCTGCTCCGGATCGTTTTCTGGTATCCCAACCACAAGAGCTACAAGTCCATGAAGGACATGCAGAAGCTCCAGCCCAAGGTGGCCAAGATCCGGGAAAAGTATAAGGATGACAAAGAGCTCATGAACAAGGAACTCATGGCCCTGTACAAGACCTTCAAGGTCAATCCCATGGCCGGGTGCCTGCCCATGGTGATACAACTACCGGTATTCATCGCCCTCTATAACGTGTTGGGGTATGCCATCGAACTGCGCCATGCCAGCTTTATCCCCACCCTGCCGTTTACCGACATCGTATGGCTGGCGGATCTGTCCGCCAAAGACCCCTTGCTCATCACCCCCCTGGTTATGGGGGCCACCATGTTCCTCCAGCAAAAGATGACGCCGTCCGCCGGCGATCCCACCCAGGCCAAGATGATGATGTTTTTGCCCTTGATTTTTACGTTTATGTTTCTGAATTTCGCTTCGGGTCTGGTAGTCTATTGGCTGATGAACAACGTTCTGTCCATCGCCCAGCAGCACTATACCAATAAGTACCTTACCTAGTCCTCAGGGGAAGTATTGATGGAGTTTCTGGAGTTTGAAGGTAAGACTACCGAAGAGGCCATCGAAAGCGCCTGCGCCCATTTCCAGGTTCCTGCCGAACAGTTGGAGATGGAGATTTTATCGGTGGGATCCCCCGGAATTTTTGGCCTGGGGGGTCGGAAGGCCAGGATTCGCGCCGCTGTGGCGCAAGAGCCGGAGGATGATCTGCTGCCCCTGGCCCGGGAAATCCTGGAGCAGCTCCTGGTGAAGATGCAAGAGCCGGGCAGCGTAACCGCCACTCAGGAAGAAGACCGGATCAACCTGCTCATTGAAACCGCCGACGCCGGTCTGCTCATCGGCAAGCAAGGCCAGACCCTGGACGCCCTGCAGTATCTCGTCACCAAGATGCTGGCGAAGCAAACCCGGGGCAAGGTCAGGATTGCCATTGACGTAGAAGCCTACCGGGCCCGCCACAATGAGGCCCTGGCCCTGCTGGCCTGCAAATATGGCGAGAAGGTCAAACGCAGCGGCAAATCCGTCACCCTGAATCCCATGAATCCCTATGATCGCCGCATCGTCCACATGGCCCTCCAGGGTGACAAGGATGTAAAGACCGTCAGCCGGGGGGAAGGCCTCTACAAAAAGGTGGTCATTTCACCGGTCAGAAAGAAGGCAGGCCAGGAGGATGCAGCCGGCCCGGCATGATCTCCCATGATACGGCCGATACGATTGCGGCTATATCCACTCCCCTCGGCGAGGCGGGGATCGGCATCGTCCGGCTGAGCGGCCCGACGGCCGAGGCCATCGCCCGCCGCCTGTTTCGCCCCCATCGCCCCCGTCCTTCGTTATGCTCCCACCGGCTCTATCTGGGCCACATCGTTGACCCCCAGGGTGAAATCATTGATGAGGTCATGGTCAGCCTCATGCGGGCGCCCCATACCTATACCCGGGACGACGTGGTGGAGATTAACTGCCATTCGGGCTATGGGGTCTTGCGGCGTATCCTGGACCTGGCCCTGGCGGCCGGGGCGCGCCTGGCCCGCCCGGGGGAGTTCACCTTGAGGGCGTACCTTTCCGGGCGCATCGATTTGACCCAGGCGGAGGCCGTGCTGGAGGTCATCCAAGCCCGGACCGAAACTCACCTCCAGGTGGCGGCGGAGCACTTGCACGGCGGTCTGGGACGTCGGCTCCGCCAGGTGCGGCAAGACCTCCTGGACCTTTTGGCCCGGGTGGAGGCCGCCCTGGATTTTCCGGAAGAAGCCGGGGAATTGTCCGGCGCCGCCATCCAGGCGAGTCTGGGGGTGCAGCAGGATTGTCTTCAGAATCTGGCCGAGACCTATGAAGCCGGGCGGCTGCTGCGGGAAGGACTGCTGGTGGTGATCGCCGGGCGCCCCAATGTGGGGAAATCCAGCCTGTTAAACCGCCTTCTGGACATGGAGCGGGCCATCGTCACCGAGATCCCCGGCACTACCCGGGATCTCGTGGAGGAGTCCATCACCCTGGGAGGCGTGATGGTGCGGTTCAGCGATACCGCGGGCCTCCGCCCGGCCCAGGACCGGGTGGAGGAGTTGGGCATCGCCCGCACCCGGGAGCGCTTGCAGCAGGCGGATCTGGTCCTCTACCTGGTGGACGGCAGCGCCCCCCGGGCGGCGGAAGATGACGCGGCCCTGGCGGAACTGGCGGGGCGCCGGGGCCTGCTGGTGGTTAATAAGATTGACCTGCCCCAGGGCGTGGCCGACGGTGAGTTGTCGGGATTAACCGCCTGGCCTCTGACCAAAATCTCCGCCAAGACCGGCCAGGGCATAGAGACTTTGCGGGAAGCCATCGTGGCCCAGGCCCTGGGCGGCGGTCTCAAGGTGGAGGGGGAGGTCATCACCCAGGCCCGGCACCACCAGCATCTCGGGCAATGCCTATCGTATCTGGGCCAATCCCAAGGATTGCTGGCCACTTATGAAAATCCCCCCTGGGAACTGGTGGCCCTGGAACTCGGCGCGGCCATTCATGAACTGGGGGAGATCACCGGGGAGGAAGTGGGGGAGGCCATCCTGGACCGCATCTTCGGCCAGTTCTGTTTGGGAAAATAAATTGGGGGAGGGGGCTAGGGGCAGAAGGCCCCTACCCCTTCCCCCAAACCCCCATCCCCAACCCCTTACAGGGGGTTGGGAGGGGAGGGCGGGGGACTTGCCGTCCCCCGGTCCTCCCCACACATCTCGTCAAGAAAGGCATCATGGTGCCCGAAACCCCGGAAACCGATCCCCTGGCCCTGCTGACGGAAGGCGCCGCCGCCCTGGGCCTGGAACTGGCTCCCGCCACGCTGGAGCAGTTCCAGGTCTACCTGACCGAGCTCAAGCTCTGGAACGCCAAGATCAATTTAACCGGGCTGAAGACCGACCGGGACATCGTTATCAAGCACTTCCTGGACTCGTTGGCGGTGCTGCCGTTTTTGGCCGCCGCCGCCTCCCTCATGGACCTGGGCAGCGGGGCCGGCTTCCCGGGGCTGGTGTTAAAGCTGGCCCGGCCCCAGGTGGCCCTTACCCTGGTGGAGGCCCGCCAGAAAAAGGCCGCGTTTCTGGAATACCTGGCCTCCCGTTTCCGGTTGACCGGGGTGGAGGTGGTCCAGACCCACCTGACCCCCTCCCTGGCCCGGCAGTGGCAGCCGAAGGTCGCGGCGGTGGTGTCCCGGGCCGCCCTCATCCTCCCCCGCTTGCTGGAGGTGGCCTCGCCGTTGCTGGCCCCGGGGGGGGTGGTGCTGGCCCTGAAAGGGGCGCATTTGGCCGGGATTGAACTGGAAACCGCTAAGTCCGCCTGTCCGCTGCTGGGCCTGGATCCCCTGGAACAGCACCAATACTACCTGCCCATCAGCGGCGAGCCCCGACTCCTGGTCATGGCCCGCAAGCAGTGAGGCAAAACTGCATGGGCGCGGCGTCGAAAATTATCTTGCCTTCCCCGGGGTGACTTTATACCCTGTAATTGGGTATAATAGCATTAAGTCAGCCATACAGGCAGGTCCGGCAGGTTCGGTTGACCGGCGATGAAATTGCATCCCCCCAAGATAAAACCGTTCTTCGTGACCACCCGGGATAGGGGATAGATGGCTCCGTAGGAGGGACCACCCGACGGGTGGCCTCCACTGACTCGTAACCGTAACCATACCGGAACATTATGTCTTTCATTTCCTGGCAGTATTTCCTATTTCTTCCGATCATCATCATCTCCTACTGGCTCCTGCCGGCCAGACGGCGGCTGCTGTTGTTGCTGGCGGGCAGCTATTTCTTCTACGCCTGTTGGGACGTCAGGTTCCTGGCCCTGGTGCTGGCCACCACGGTCATCGACTACAATTGCGGCCTGGCCATCGCCGGCCGGAAAAATGGACCCTGGCCGGCCCTGGGTTTATCCCTGTTGCCCGGGGCCTGGTTACTGGGGTGTTATGTCGGGCTCCCCGCCTCGGACATTTCTCAGTCTCTCTTATTGATCAGCGCCGCCGTGGGCCTGGCGTTTTTCGGGGCCCATGAAGCCATCGGGCTCCTGGCCGAGGACCGGCGCGCCAGGTATTACCTGATTCTCAGCGTAGTCTTTTGCCTGACCATTTTAGGGTTCTTTAAATATTTCAATTTTTTTGTCGGATCATTCACCTCGCTCCTGGGGGGGGTGGGGTTCAAAGCCGATTGGGCCCTGCTGAAAATCATTCTGCCCGTGGGCATCTCCTTTTACACCTTCCAATCCCTGGGCTACGTCATTGATATCTATCGGGGCCAGAGCCCCCCATGTTCGGATCTTCTCACCTTTGCCACCTTTGACGCCTTTTTTCCCCAGATGGTCTCGGGGCCCATCGAACGGGGCAAGAACCTCATCCCCCAGCTTGAGAACGGGGCCAGTTTCCGGGATTCGCATCTTCAGGACGGCCTGCGCTTGATCCTGGTGGGGTTCTTCAAGAAAATCTTCGTGGCCGATAATTGCGCCCTTTTGGCCAATTACGCCTTTAATCCCCAAACCACCCTCAACGGCTACTGGGCGGTGATCGGGGTGGTGGCCTTCGCCTTTCAGATCTACAGTGATTTCTCGGGGTATACCGATATCGCCAGGGGGTCCGCCAAACTGTTGGGGATCGATCTCATGGAAAATTTCCGGTTCCCCTATTTTTCCCGGACTCCCTCGGAATTTTGGGGCAGGTGGCACATTTCCCTGTCCACCTGGTTCCGGGATTACCTGTATATCCCTTTGGGGGGCAATCGCGGCGCCAGGTGGGAGACTTTGCGGAATCTGGCCATTGTCATGGTCTTAGCCGGTCTGTGGCACGGCGCCAACTGGGTTTTTGTCCTGTGGGGGGCGTATCATGGGGCCCTGCTCATTCTCTACCGGGTGCTGCCGCCGTTCAATCGCCTGTCGGGCCAAGACGGGGCCTGGACCTGGCGGGACGTCGCCGCGGTGCCCCTGATGCTGGTCTTTACCCTGGTGGGCTGGGCTATTTTTCGCAGCCCCAGCGTCGCGCATCTGGGCGCCTGGTTCGGGGCGTTGGGCAACTGGGACGCCTCAGCGGGACTCTCCTGGGAATCCTCCTCCCTCTGGCTGCTGATCCATATCCTCCCCTTGATCCTGCTGCAAGTCCTGGCCTGGAAATACCGGGATGAAGCCACGCTCACACACGTTCCCTGGCTGGCCCGGGGTCTGGTTTATACCGTGATGATCCTGTTGATCGTCTCCTCGGGGGAGCAGGATAAAGAATTTATCTATTTTCAGTTCTGATGAAACGGCTAATCACTCCCGCCTGCCTTGTGGTAATCTGCCTGTTGGGCCTGGCCGAACTGGGCGCCCGGCTCTTTTTTGCCCAGGATATTTCGGGGCGCTTCGACTACGGCTACAATCCCCAGGCCGGTTTTGCGGAGCATGGCGACGGCACGGTGGAACTCTTCCGGGCGGGGGGACGCCGGTTCTACCCCCAGACGTTTGAGCGTCACCGGCCGCCGGGGGTGTTTCGCATCTTCGTCATCGGCGACTCCGTGCCCCGGGGCCCCAACCTGAAAGGGGCCTATCCCTGGCTCCTGGGGGCGGAATTGGAGCAGCATGACCTTAGGGCCGAGTCCATCAACCTGGCCGTGCCCGGCTACGGGCCCCGCCGCTGTCAGATCGTGCTCAAGAAGGCCCTGGAGTATGACCCCAGTCTCATCATCTTGCATCTGGACGACTACAATAAGTGGGAGGATGAGCGGGAGTGGCGGCGCAGCCAGGAATTCCAGGGGTGGCACCCCCGGCACTGGCTGATGAAGAGTTTCATATTCCGGCGGCTCTATGAAGCTAAAATGGAGAAGATCTTCTGGACCCTGGTGCCCGAGGAGATCCGTCTGAGATACGCCGCCAACGACGTTGACGCCCAGGTGGCCGCCGGGGCCGACCCCAAGGAAATTGCGGCCCGGATCAAATTGGCCTATGACACCGCGGTGGAAAATGTCGCCATGGTGCGAGCCCGGCATATTCCCATCATCATCGTTACCCAGTGTCGGCTGGAGGAAGACGCCCGCCACCGCATCTCCCTCACCGACCACGGTCTGGATGCCCTGGGGGAATCCCTGGCAGGTCCCGGGGTCTACCACGTTTCCATGAAAGAAGTTTTGTCCGGTCAGGACATCAAGCAAATCTTTACCAACTTCAGCGGCCACATGCACCAGGAAGGCCATCAGCTCCTGGCCCGGGCCCTTGGCGCCAAAATCGAGACGGAACGAGCCGCCGGAAGAATGCCGGGGCCTAAAGTCGCCGTGGCGGAAAAGCCCCGGGAGGCGAAGGCTTCCAGCCCGGCCGTCCCAACCGTCCTGCTGAACCCGTAACCGACATTGCCGGCTGCTGAGCTTCAAGATCAGAGGCGCGTGAGAGAGGCGGAACCCTCAGAGGAGACTCATGGAACAGGTTTTGGGAATGATTTACGGTCTGGCGTTGGGAGATGCCCTGGGGGCGCCGGTGGAATTCTGGGAATTGAAGGGGATCCGGGAACGCTATGGTCCGGGCGGCATCCAGGAGCTTCCGGAGCCGGCCTTATTCACCGATGACACCCAGATGAGCCTGGCGGTGGCCGAGGCCCTGGTGGCGGCGGGGCATCAGGACCTGGGCGCTATCATGACGGCCATATCCCAAGAGTTTGTCGCCTGGCTGCGGTCTCCGGAGAATGACCGCTCCCCGGGGGGGTCCTGCCTCTATGGGGCCCGGCAACTGGAGGCGGGGGTGCCCTGGTGGAAAAGCGGCAAGCCCAATACCAAGGGCTGCGGGGCGGCCATGCGGGTGGCTCCCATCGGCTACCTCTATCAGCATGACCTGCCCAAGTTGCGCCAGGTGGCGGCGGCTTCGGCCCTAGCCACCCACCATCATCCCACTGCCCAATTGGGGGCCGTGGCCGCGGCCTTTCTGGTCAAACTGGCCCTGGACCGCATCCCCCCGGATGAGATGCTCCCGACCCTGGAGCTGGAAACCCACGGACAGGTCCAGGAATTCGACCAGACCCTGGCGCGACTGGAAGAGGCCCTGGAGATGACCTCCCCGGACGCGGCCCTGGCTCATATCGGCGAAGGCTGGGTGGTGGAGGAAGCCGTCATGATGGCCCTCTATTGTTTCCTTAAATCGCCGGATGACTTTCTGGCCACAATTCGTCAGGGGGCCAACACCCAGGGGGATTCGGACTCCATCGCCTGTATCGCCGGCGGCATCAGCGGCGCCTACCTGGGCATCCGGGCCCTGCCGCCGGAATGGGTGGAGCGCCTGGAAAAGTCCGCTTACCTGGCGGATGTCGCCCGACGTCTGGCGGCGGTGAAAGGGCGGGAATGAAGGCGGGGTCTTTTCGAGATAACATCTTCATGAAGATAATGACGGGATTGGTTGTATTGGCGCTCCTGGGGGGGCTCGGGGTCCGGGTCGGTGGGGTCGAGGCCGCGGAGAGTTGCGCGGACGCCCGGCAGGCCATGGTAGCCCGGCAACTGCAACGCCGGGACATCACCGACCCCCGGGTATTGATCGCCATGGGCACGGTGCCCCGGCACCGCTTCGTACCCGGGGCCATGGCGTCCCAGGCCTATGGCGACCATCCCCTGCCCATCGGGGAAGGTCAGACCATCTCCCAGCCCTATATCGTGGCCTTGATGACCCAATGGGCCGAAGTGCACCCCCAAGACAAGGTGCTGGAGGTGGGGACGGGTTCAGGGTATCAGGCCGCGGTCCTGGCTGAGCTTGCCGAACAGGTCCTGAGCATCGAACTCCGCCCGGAACTGGCCCGGCAGGCCGCGGCGCGCCTCAACGAGTTGGGCTACGGGCGGGTGCGGGTGAAAAGCGGCGACGGCTACCAGGGCTGGCCGGAGGAAGCCCCCTTTGACGCCATCCTGGTCACCGCGGCTGCGCCCCGGGTGCCTCCGGCCCTGGCGGCGCAGCTTAAAGAGGGTGGTCGCCTGGTGATTCCCCTGGGGGCGGCCTATGGGGGCCAAACCCTGGTGCGCTGGCGGAAAGTGCAGGGGAACCTGGTGGAGGAGGCTTCCCTGCCGGTGAGGTTTGTGCCCCTGGTGAGCCCCCCGGTCCTGAAGGGGATGCCCGGGGAGACCCCGCCGGAGGCCCCGGGACCGAGCCCAATTCCCGGGGTAACGACGCGCTAAGGGGAGGCTTGTCTCGATCCCCGGTTTCTGTAATGTCCCCTGCCAAAAGCGCCCATCTCGTTATTCAGATCATATCTTTAATTTTTTCGGGTCTGATGATAAGGGCGTATAGTGACAAGATATACCGCAGTCAGACCACACCAGGTTCCCCTGCCATGCCGGTGGGATATGTGCTTGGGGCCACAGACTTACCTAAGTTACAATACTTCCAGGCGCTCCTGGATTGGGGGTTCATAAGCCGGTGCCACACCCAGAATATGTGAACCAGGGGGGGGGTATGAACCCGTAAAAAATTAACTTTTGATGAAAATTTGTGATAGCTTGCTTTTGGTAAGACGATTTGGCTACAAAAAGAAGAGCTTTCCCGGAAATAAACCCTTGATATAATATCCCCAAAACCATTTTTCGATTGCGGGGCCGAGGCGGCCGCATAATCTGAGCTAACTGCTATCCGAACACAATGGAGTCAATCATAAGAGTCCTGCTAATAAATCCTGAGTTTCCCCCATCCTTTTGGTCACTTGCCGAAGCTTCTAATTTTATGGGTCGCAAGACCCTGCTGCCGCCCCTGGGGCTCCTGACCGTGGCTGCGCTCTTGCCGCAAGAATGGGAATTCCGCCTGGCAGACCTGAACCTCGGCCCCCTCACTGCGGCATCCTGGCAGTGGGCCGACCTGGTGATGATCACCGGCATGATCATTCAGCGGGAGGGGATTTTAAGTCTGGTGCGGCAGGCAAAAGAGCAGGGAAAAACCGTAATAGTGGGGGGCCCCTGTGCTACCTCTCTGCCCCAGGATATGCTGGACGCCGGGGCCGATTTTGTGGTGCGGGGCGAGGGGGAAACCACCATCCCCCGCCTGTTGGCGGCCCTTCGCGCAGGGCAACCGGGAGGGGTGATTAAAGAAGACGGCAAGCCGAAGATGACCATCTCGCCGGTGCCCCGGTTTGATCTGATCACGCTTGACGACTATGTCGCCATCGGCATTCAGACCTCCCGGGGCTGTCCCTTTGACTGCGAATTCTGCGATATCGTCAGCCTCTACGGCCGCACCCCCCGCTACAAAGATCCCGGCCAGGTCGTTGCCGAACTGGAAACCCTGTACCATCTGGGCTGGCGCGGGGTGGTGTTCATCAGTGATGACAATTTCATCGGTAACCAGGATCATGCCCGGGCCATTCTGAACCGGTTGATCCCCTGGATGGAGGGCCACGGGGAGCCCTTCTGTTTCTGGACCCAGGCCTCCATGAACCTGGGGCAGGATCGGGAGATGATCGACCTTTTGACCGCCGCCAACTTCGCCTACGTCTTTTTGGGAGTGGAAACGCCTGAACCTGACATCCTGCGCGCCGCCGGCAAGTATCAAAATTTGCGCAATCCCTTGAAGGATTCCCTGGCGGCCATCAACGCCAACGGCCTCAACATGATCGCCAGCTTCATCATCGGTTTCGATGGGGAGCAGAGTGGCGCCGTGGACCGCATCGCGGAGTTCGTGGAAGAGCTCGCCATCCCTATCATAATGATAAACATCTTGCAGCCTCTCCCCAACACCAGGCTATGGAACCGGTTGGAAAAGGAAGGCCGGCTGCTCTATGGCAAGACCAGCGGCGACTTTTATGGGATGGGATTCAATTACCTACCCACCCGCCCCCAGGAAGAGATCTTGGGGGAATTCGTCCGGGGCCTTGACCGCCTCTACGAACCTTCCCGGTATCTGGCCCGGGCTTACCGTTACTTTCTGACTATGCGGCCCACCCGCCGGGCCCTGGCCCGGCAGGCCGGGGAAAATGCCCCCGCCCCCCCCAGACCCCCAAGAAACCGCCCTCTCCCCATCGCCTCAGTGAAGCATTAGCTCAATTAATGCGCCTGATCTGGCGCCAGGGGATTCGGCCCGGTTATCGCTGGCAGTTCTGGAGACAGGTCCTGGGGATTTACCGTCAGAACCCGAGCCGCCTGAAGCCCTATCTCATTTGTTGCAGCATGGGTGAAGATTTATTTGCCCTCAGGCGAGATATTCTGAAGAAGTGGCATGGCTGATTACCCTGCCGCCTCGCAATCGCCGGTCCCCGGTGTCCCAGCCGAGGTTATAATTAGGACCTGAGGGGCCGGCTCAGGTTTTCTGAACGCAGGGGCTTTGGCAAGACCAGGCGTAGCTCTCAGAAATCCTCTGACCCGAGCCATTAGCCGGGCAAACATCTCGGCATACTCCCGAGTATGGTCGTTGTCGCTCTGGAGATGGGCAATTTCGTGGCACCAGTCGGTATCCGGCAGGCTAAAAGCTGATGGACCGGCGCCGGTGGTCCGCTTCCGTCATTCGGCTACGAATGACTGATCACTGCTATATATACGCAGGGTTAACTCACCATAAGAATTATTCGATAGGATTACCATAGCACACCTTCCGCAATATCCTAAAATGCTTATAAAAACTTCCGAATGAACGCCGCCACCGCAGGTTTGCCCCGATAAATCCCGTAATGCCCTTCGCACAGCACGTCGGCTGCGAGGGAAAGCAGCAATTCCAGGGAGCGCCGGTAGGCTTCGGCATCGGACCGCAAGTCCGGATGCAGGGGGCCATGGACATCCTGGGCGAACAGGATCTTCAGCCCCTGGGATTCGGTGAGATAGACCACTGATCCCGGGGAATGCCCGGGAGTGTGGATGGCCTCAATGATCCGGCCCCCCAACGCAATCTCGGTTCGAGCCCCGGCAAGTTTGAGGTCAACCGGGCAGGGCGGCAGAGTCGCCCCGTACCAGGTGGCGGCCGTTACCGTGGCATCGCCCTGCTCCAGGAACGGCGCTTCCAGGGCATGGGCCACCACCTGGCAGGGCAGCAGGTCCTTCAGGGCCCTGGCGCCCCCGGTGTGGTCGAAGTGGCAGTGGGTGAGAAGCAGGTATTCTATCTGCTTCGGCTCGACCCCCGAGGCCCGAATATTGGCGAGCAGACGCGGCTGGGCCCGGCCGCAGCCGGCGTCCACCAACGCTGCGTGGCCGCTAAAATTGATGAGATAGATGGCGGCATCCTCAGGGGCGGTAAGTTGCGCCCCGCCCACCTGATGGATTTCCCCGGTTATACGCATAGCCTCCCCTCAGCCCCGGACTGCTCCCCCTTACACCCCACCTGTCCCCGGTGAAATAGGGCGGGCCAGGCGGTCAGACCTCAACCAACAGGGCTTTCACTGCCATAATGGCCAGCCGCCGCACCGCGGTCACCGGCATGGTCCCCTCTAGGGTCAGGGGTATGGGTTTCCGTAAGAACAACATATAATCGCTGCTGCTGTTATAGATCGCCGCGAAGCGCTTGTAGTCGGGGGTATAAAAGTCGGCCTTGTCGAAGCGGTCGTCGTCGCCGGGCTCCACCCGGCCGTCCGGGTACACGTCAACCCGGTAGTAACAATCATCGGTCTCGAGGATGCAGGGGAGGATAATCCATTCGCCGGGCTCAATGGCAATGATTCTTCTCATACCCTTTCCCCCGGTTCACTGCCGCGGCCGCGGAACCTGGTTGAGCTTCTGAGTGGATAGGGTTGGGCTGCATAACTAGGGTGATGGCAAATCATAGGAAAACCTGGGATAGAGGGCCTTAAAGTCCCTCCTTCGAAAAGGGGGGAAAGCCGTGGTTTTACCTGTCAAAGCACGGAGGCAGCGCCCCAAGAGTTATCCCATCCGGCGATGGCCCGGCTCCTGATCCTGCCTGGTCAGACACCAGCGCCATGGATCCAAAGGAAGCACGCTATTGCCGGTCTTCCCCGGTTGGCTACCCGACCCTGAGAGGGGCGGACTGCTCCGCCGCCCGGAGGAGGTGGGTGAGGAGGTCGTTGACCGGGGTGGACAGGCCGAGGGCCCGGCCCCGGATTACCACCTGGGCGTTCAAGGCCTCGATTTCCGTGGGCCGCCCCGTCAGAATATCCTGGAGCATGGAAGAGTGGTTGGCGGCCGTATTGGCACAGACCTGGGACAGGCGCGCCGCGGGGTCGCCGGTGAGCTTGAGCCCCGCAGCCGCGGCCACCGTCTGGGCTTCTTGGGCTGCGGCCACCGCCACTTCCCAGGCTTGGGGCAGCTGGAGCAACGCCCCGTTGGGCACGCGCAGCAGGGCGGTGAGGGGGTTAATGCCCACGTTGATGACCAGCTTCTCCCACAAAACGGCCTCGATGTCCTCCCGGGGGTGGCACTCCAACCCGGCGTGCCGGAAAAGGTCCACCACGGCGGCCGTCTCGGCCCCGGTTACCCGGGACCCGGCCGGCACCCCGATGAAAATAGCTCCCCGGCCGGCATAGATGATGCGGCCCTCATCCTGCCGGGTCACCCCCAAAAGGCCTACCCCGGCCAGCAGGCGCTCGGGGCCCACGGTCCCGGCCATGGCTTCCAGGTTGCCCAAACCATTCTGCAAGGTCAGAGCCATGCCCCCCTGGCTCATCAGGGCCGGCAGGGCCCGGGCCGCGGTTTCCGTTTGATAGGCCTTGACCGCCATGATGGTTAAATCGCAGGGCCCCGCCTCGGCCGCCAGGCCGATGGGCACCATGACCACCCGAGGCCCGCCGTCCAGGGTGTGCACCTGGATGCCCCGCTGGCGCAGCCAGGCGACTCGATCCGGACGGTAGTCCACCAAAGAGACCTCGACGCCGGCTTCCCAAAAGAGGGCGGCCACAAGACATCCCAGGGCCCCCGGTCCCAATACGGCCAGTTTCATTGATCGTCCTGAAGAAAAAGCAAGAAATAGCCCCCGAAATTGCGTCAGGATTCTTTATCTTTTAGATGATTTGTAATAAAATTTCTACGAGTAATTAAAGAAAGGGGGCGATAATGAGCGTGCCCGTGGAATTACC
Organism: uncultured delta proteobacterium; assembly: GCA_963812015.1. Lineage (GTDB taxonomy): Bacteria > Desulfobacterota > Desulfobaccia > Desulfobaccales > 0-14-0-80-60-11 > 0-14-0-80-60-11. The sequence goes on from CAWETI010000003.1 coordinate 585,261, forward strand.
GAGGCATTTCGACCAGGAATTGGGAAATCTGAAGCAGGATCTGCTCCGGATGGCGGCGCTGGCCGAGACTGCGGTGGGCAAGAGCCTGTTATCCGTCACCAACCGGGACTCGGACCTGGCCCGGGAGGTGATCACCGATGACATCTCCCTCAACCGCATGGAGCTGGCCATTGAAGAACAGGCCTTTAAACTGCTGGCCCTGCGGCAGCCCGTGGCCACCGACCTCCGTCTCACCGTGGCGGCGATGCGCATCGCCACGGAATTGGAGCGCATCGGCGATCAGGCCGTCAATATCGCCGAACGGGCCCTGGAACTGAACAGCAGCCCAGCTCTGGAAGTACCCATCAATATCAGGGTCATGGCGGAAATGGCCTTGGAGATGGTTCGCACCAGCATTGACGCCTTTGTCAACCAGGACCCCAAGTTGGCCATCCAGGTCTGTCAACGGGACGTGGAAGTGGATATTCTGGACGATGAATATGTCCAAAAGATCCTGGGCTACATGATTGAAGAGTCCCGCTGGGTGACCCGGCTGCATCACTTCGTAATCATCGTCCGGAACCTGGAGCGCATTGCCGATTTAGCCACCAACATCGCCGAAGACATCGTGTTCATCGTCGAGGGCCGGGTAATCAAGCATCGGTGTGAAGAAATGATGCTTTCCTAGGCCTCGATCTGACCTTAGCCTGAGCCAGTTTCTCCTCCAGCAATTGTAATTCCTGGGCCACCCGGGGTTGAGTCTTGCGGTTCCGCTCCAGGGTCTGTAGGGCATGCACCACGGAGGCATGGGACCGCTGGAACAGGCGCCCCAACTCCACCATGGTTTTTTCCGTGTAAATGCGGCAAAAATGGAGGGCCATCTGCCGGGCCCGCACCAAGCGCTTCTGACGCGACCGCCCCAACAACTCCGGCAGGCTCACCCCATAGTAATCGCTGACGATCTTTTGAATATCCGGGGTATTTAACCGGGTATCCACGGCCTGCAAATCCTGGAGCACCTCCTGGGCCAGGCGCAGGCTGAAAGGTTCTTCGAGCAGGGTGGACCGGGCCACCAGGCAATCCAGGGCGCTCTCGAGGCGGCGCACATCCTCGTCAACGTATTCGGCCAGGTACTCCAAAATTTTCACGGAGACCTGCACTCCCCGGCGCTTGGCTTTTTTATCCAGGATATCGACCCGGGTGGCGTAGTCCGGCGGTCCGATGGGAGTGATGAGGCCACCGGTGAGCCGGGAGCGCAGTTCCTGGGAGAGGTGGCCGATCTCCCCCGGCAGGTAGCAACTGGTAAACACCAGCCGCTTATTCTGGCTCATGAGCGTGTCCAGGGTGTAGCAGACTTCCGCCTGGATCTTCTCTTTGCCGCTGAGAAACTGGACCTCTTCCAGCAGCAAGACGTCGCAGTCCCGCCGGAAGCGCTCTTTGAACGTGGACATCCGGCCGTTCTTGAGGGCGTGCACCATCTCGTTGGCGAAATTTTCCGCGGTGATATAAAGCACCTGTTTTCCCGCCGCCGACTTGGCGACGAAGTTGCCCACCGCCTGGGACAGGTGGCTTTTCCCCAACCCGGGTCCGGAGGTGAGAAACAGGATACGGTTATAAAAGGTATCGTTACGGGCCAGGGCCTGGGAGGCCTGATAAGCCAGGCGGTTGGAGGCCCCCACCACGAACTGGTCAAAGGTAAAGGCCCGGTTGAATCGCCGGCTCACGGTCTTCTCCACCGCCAGGGGCAGGGCGGGCTGGCACACCTGGACCAGGGCCGGGAGGCGCGCCGGGGTGGTGAGTAACTTCAGATGCACCGGTAGGCTGCGGTTTAAAGCCGTTTCCTGAAGCTGCCGGATGAGTTTGAGATAGTGGGCTTGGACCCACCGGAGGGCAAAGGGATTGGGACAGGATAAAACCAGCTCGCCCCCGGGCCCCGACTCTGCCAAAAGGGGCTCAATCCACAGGTCAAAGGTAGCGCAGGGTAGCTGGTTCTTGAGGATCTCCTTGACGGCCTGCCAGATTGCTTCCATATTCCCCCTTGGTTTGGCCCTGCATGTGGGAAGAATATTAACCGCAACCGGTACCCGGGTCAAAGGGGCTAGAGCCAAATCAACCTTAGGACTTTATATTAAAAAATTGTTAGAGATTTGTTACAGAACACAACAATGGCGCGGCTCTGGCCAAGTTATAATAAAGAATAATTAATTCAATAGGTTATAACGCATAAACCGTGGGGTTGGGAGCCTTACGGGACCCTGAGCCGGGTCCCACGTTTTTCAAGAATCTCTCGGATTCGGGGTTTTTCATCGTTTTTCGTAGGGAGAGAAAATTATCCCGAATACAATTCGCTAACCAATTAATTTATTTAATAAAAATAATATTAAGCCGTGAATCGCCATGATCTTCCGGGGTGAGGCCGGATGGGGCTGGAAACCGTGGTCCTTGACCCCGGGAGATCGCGCCCCAGATAACCGGGTTCATGATGGCCCGATAGTCAAGGTGGGGAAGAGGTTACTCCCCCCTCCTGCCCCGCCGGGTTCAGGGGCAATCCGGACAGGATAGCTCCACCGGATTTATCGCCCGGTCCTCCCTGCCGTTGCCTTGACAAATCTTAAGGAGGGGGTATCATGGATCATAGTTTGGCTGAAATTCCTTTTTGAGGTTGGCAATGATCAATTACGTCGCTTACCGCAAGTTCGCCACCCTGAAGAACGGCAAGCGGGTGATGTTCCGTTTCCTCAATGACCAGGACCGGGAGGCGTTGATCCAGATGTTCCAGGAGGCCCCGGAAGAGGATGTCCGGTTCCTGAAGCAGGACGTCAAGGACCTGAAAGTGGTAAACTCCTGGGTTGACCACCTTAATTACCGCAAGGTATTGCCCTTGCTGGCGGTGGACCTGGAAAACAACCGGATCATTGCGGACGTCACGCTTCATCCGGGCAAACATGCCGCCAAACATATCGGCGAGATTCGCATCTTCGTGTCCCGCCCGTTTCGAAACCTGGGCTTGGGGTCGCTGATGCTTGAAGAGGTGCTCAATCTGGCCTTGCAAGAAAATCTCATGTGGGTGAAAGCGGAGATTCTGGCGGACCATAAAAAGGTGATCAAGGCCTTTAAAGCCAAAGGGTTCGAGCAGAAATGCCTTCTGGATGATTTTTTTATCCGCAAGGACGGGGTGACCCACGATGTGATCTTGATGATGCGCCCGGTGGTAAAACGAGACGAGGCGGAATTTTAAAGTACATTGAGACCGCTGCAAAAGTATTTTGAGGGGAGGGCCGTCGGCCCAGTTACAATCCCTCCCCCAAAGGCTGGTTGCAGAGCTCTTACCTTGGGTGACCAGGAGGGCAGGGGAGCACGGTAATCACTCTTCCCGCCCTCCGGCCATTTTTGGGGGAGGCTGGCCATGGGCCGGGTAGCATCAGGTCTGGAAATCTTTCTCCGGGAACCGCCGGCCTGGGCGGCTGGCGCCCGGTTGGGACTCTTGAGCCACCCGGCCAGCGTCGGTCCGGATCTGACCAACGCCCGGGAACTGGTGGCCCGGGGTTTTCCCGGCCGGCTCCAGGTCCTGTTCAGCCCGCAACACGGTCTGTTGGGGGAAAAGCAGGACAACATGATCGCCTCCGCCGATTTTGCCGACCCCGTCCTCCATCTGCCGGTGGTGAGTCTCTATGGCCCCCGCATGACCCCCCCGCCCGAGGCCCTGGCGGCGGTGGACGTGATCTTGGTGGATCTCCTGGACGTGGGCACCCGGGTGTACACCTTTGCCGCCACCCTGGCCAAGGTCATGGCGGCGGCGGCGCGCCTCGATAAGAAGGTAGTGGTCCTGGACCGCCCCAACCCCATAGATGGGACCCAGGTGGAGGGGAATATGCTGCGGCTGGAGTGGGCCTCTTTTGTGGGGCCTTATCCTTTGCCCATGCGCCACGGCTTCAGCCTGGGAGAACTGGCCCGCTACTATAACGCCACCCAGAAGATCGGCTGCGACCTGGAGGTGATCCCCGCAGCCGGCTGGCGCCGGGGCGATTATTATGACGCCACCGGGCTGCCCTGGGTGCTGCCTTCTCCCAACCTGCCCACCCTGGATGCCGCCATCGTCTATCCCGGTCAGGTGCTGCTGGAAGGCACCAATCTCTCCGAAGGCCGGGGCACCACCCGGCCCTTCGAACTCTTCGGGGCCCCTTTTCTGGAACCCCGGCGCATCCTGGACCTTCTCAAGCAGATCGAGCTGCCGGGGGTGATCCTCAGGGCGGCCTGTTTTGAGCCCACCTTCCATAAATGGGCCGGGGAACTGTGCCGGGGTTTCCAGCTTCACGTCACCGACCGGGGGAGCTTCAAGCCCTACTTCACCACCCTGGCCCTGCTGGCGGCGATCCGGGAGCTCTACCCCGAGCAGTTCGCCTGGCGCCAGCCGCCCTACGAATACGAGACGGTGCGCCTGCCCTTCGACTTGCTCACCGGGGATGACGTTATCCGGCAGGGGTTGGAGGGGGGATTGACCGCTGGAGAACTGGAAGGCGCCTGGCAGGACGACCTGGCGCGGTTTATGGAAGTGCGGCGGGAGTTTTTGATTTACGGGGAATGAGGTTAAGCTTTGAGGGAGGGGGCCAGGGGCAGACAGCCCCTGCCCCCTCCCTCAAACTCCCTCCCCCAACCCCTTATTGGTAATAAGTTCTTGTAGGGTGCGTAAGACGCACCCTACCTACATTGCTTTTTTATCCAGGTTGCGGGCCGGTAGGGGCATAAAGCGGTTTGAGGTTGATCTCCTTGGCTGATTTCCTGACTTGAGCAAGGTCGTACTGCACCTGGAGCTGTAACCAACTATCGGGACTGCGGCCAAAAGCCTGGGACAACCTGACGGCCATTTCCGGGGAAATGCCCGCGTGACCGTTCAACAACAAAGAAAGGGTCTTGCGGGTCACGCCAAGTCCTTGAGCGGCCCGGGTGATGGTCAAGTCCAGGGGCTCGAGGCATAATTCCCGGATAATCTCGCCCGGATGCGGTGGATTTTTCATGGCCATGGCGTTTTCCTCCTAATGGTAATCAATCAGATCAACCTCGGCGGCTTGGCCGTCCTCAAAGCGAAAAATCACCCGCCAATTTCCTGAAACGGCTACGGCATAAAACCCCGCCAGATCGCCCTTGAGTTGATGAAGCTTCAGACCGGGAAGGTTCATATCCTCAACGGTGACAGCCGTGGCCAGCAAAGCCAGAATCTGCCGCAGCCGCTTTACCAGGGATTGTTTCACTCCCTTGGTCCGGTCGTCATAATAGAGGGCGGCTAATCCTTTATGCCTTATGCTGCCGATCATGGATATTGTATCCTGTTACGTAGCAGGTTACAAGTCAATTTATCTATTCGCAAGGAAAAAATTGAGCGGGTGCGGCCTTTTTTCGCTCGCGAACCGGGAATACCATTTTGTCTATTTTTCAGGATTTTTGGGTGCTGGAAAGCCGCGTCCTATCAGGGGTATGATTATTTGAACCAGACAATTCACGTGATTTTGTCCAGTTTTCTTTTTTCCGCCCTCCGCGGTCTATCATCAGACAATTAGATATATTTTGTCCCGAGACAAGGTTAGGCCCGGAGAGAAAGCTATGATAATCTCTAACAAGGAGGCCGTAGTATGGAATCCCATATCGTCGCTTTGGAAGAGCTTTCCAAAAAACATGCTGAAATTGGAAATAGTCTTTATCATGCCTGTAATTCGTCGTTATTCCCTGCGGATATCTTGGCGTTCTCAGTTCTTGAACGATCTCTTCAACTCCTAAAAGGCTTTTGTCTGCTAATGCGAAATGAGGGTTACGTCTGCGCAGTGCCCCTGCTTCGAATGCAACTTGACAGCTTGCTGAGGTTTTCCGGGATTGTGACGATGGATGACCCTCATGGGACGGCTCAGTTGGTAATGAACGGAAAGGCGCTGAGGAATATTAAGGGCATGGATGGGGAAAAAATGACTGACAAGCGTTTAGTTAAACGGTTCTCAGTCAAGAATCCACAGATTCAAGTCGTATATGACGCTACCTGTAGTTACGTCCACTTCTCAAGGGAGCACTTTGCTCTTTTTCTTGCGCGTTGTAAGAAAATTAGTGAAGATGGAAACCGGGAAATATGTATAGGTCATGATGATGCAAATATTCAGATGGAAAACAAGCTCGGCTTAATCAACAATTTTAAGGTAATCACAAAAGCAGTCATCAATCTTTTAGAACACTGGTGTTCCTATCGTCACAATTATGGGGATATAAGCTCTTTGCGTGAGAGATGCACGCAGCGCTTATGATCTATTACGCCGCTTTATCTTCGTTAAAAGAAACTGTGACACGGCAAGTAGGCCGCCCATTTTCTGCGCCACGCCTTGAGCAAGCCCGCTCCCTCTCGCAGCCTTTTTCTGTCTAAGCAGCCCTAACTCCCCTTATGTTTTCACGCTTGTGCTTCTCGTGCGCTAAAGCAGGCCAGCCAGATTAGAAAAAAGGTGGGATTTTATCCAGTTATTAAGTTCAAAGGTTTTGTAACAGTTTTGTGCAAAACCTGCAAGGTGTAGCGAAGTCATAGTTGATCCACTGGTCAGACGATCATTGCTTCAATTATTAAATTGCTATTCTTGTCTATGAGTACAAGATGATTGTTATAATAAGCAAAGTCTAAGTATAAGTTTAAAAACCTCTTTCCAGTTTTCTTGAAAATATCTTCTAGGATCATTGTCTTGTTCGCCTGATATTTTGCCTCGACAGAGGCTATGTATTTTTTCCAGTTCATGGCCTGCCGAATGTGGTTTACACCAGTACTTGCACGGGTGATTCCCCCACCGATCGGTGCATAAACCTTGTCGTCAATTTTCAAGCATATATTACTCTGATTCTTTCTTAACTTCTTGATCTCATCATTGGTTGGGCTAAATGACACATCCAAAACTCCTTTTAGCTCATAGCCTTCGATGACGGCTGGCCAGTTATCTTTAATAATTTGCAAGTATTCTCTCTTTACAAAAACTTCAACATCGTTGTGGTGTTCAATATCAATAAAATGTGCGATACCATTTTTAAATAGAACCATTAGCAAGTAGTCGGATCTGACATTAAAATAACCACCTGAGTTATTATTGTTAAGATGAAGATGATGAATGTTCCAATCAAGCAGCAAATAATCTTGAAATTGAGGATTTAACGCTTCCTTGCTCAGAAATGGATTTACATCATCACCTTTCGTTAGCCTCAGTTTTATCTCTTCGTATGCAACTTTATAATTTGTGCCTAATGAGCTGAGTTTGGCAATCACTTCCCCAGTCTCTTTAATCATATGTGGAAATTGATAGATCAATTTTGCTTTTAAGTTTAGGTTTAAAGCAATGATTTCTTGATCATCTAAACTGCCAAAGTCACTCATTCCATAATTGTTGAGCTCTTCTTTGACTACGGCCATGAATTTCTGAAACAATTTCATTTTGCCTCCATCTACTTAACGCCGGAATGAGTTTTCTATACTACTCCACTGGGGGAAGGTCCCCAGGTTCTATTAACTGGACAAGTTACCATGAATTGTCCAATTTTATAAAGAAATGTAGGCGCGTAAGACGCGCCCTACGCAGCTTTCTCTCTATTTCAAACTCCTGCTGCATTTCCCTAACCACTGACCACTGGCCACTGCCGTTCACGGAAACAGGCTGCGGATGGCGTCGGCCAGGGTTTCCACGCCCACCAGTTCCAGGCCGGGGAACTCGCCCAGGCGGTCCTGTTGGCGGCGGGCCAGGAGGGCCCGGGAGAACCCCAATTTCAGGCCTTCTTTGAGGCGGACTTCCGGGGAGCTGACGGCCCGGATTTCGCCGGTAAGCCCCACCTCCCCGAAGATCAGGGTATCGGCGGGCACTGGCCGGTCCAGGAAGGAGGAGGCCAGGGCCAGGGCCACCCCCAGGTCCAGGGCGGGCTCGGTGAGGCGCACCCCACCGGCCACGTTGACGAAGAGGTCGTGGCCGCCCATACCCAGCCCCACCCGCTTTTCCAGAATGGCCACCAGCAGCGAAACCCTTCCCGGCTCCACGCCCATGGTTTGTCGCCGGGGCGTCGCCAGGGAGGAGGGGGAGACCAGGGCCTGGACCTCCACCAGGATGGGGCGGGAACCCTCCAGGCTGGGAACCACTACCGCGCCGGGGACCTCAAGGGAGCGTTCCGCCATGAACAGGCCCGAGGGGTTGGTCACTTCCGCCAACCCGGTTTCCTGCATTTCAAAGACACCCAATTCGTGGGTGGGGCCGAAGCGGTTCTTGACGGTGCGCAGCAAACGGAAGGGGTGGCTCCGGTCGCCCTCCAGGTAGAGCACCGTGTCCACCATATGTTCCAGGACCATGGGGCCGGCGATGGCGCCTTCCTTGGTGACGTGGCCGATGAGAAAGGTGGCGACCCCGGTGAGCTTGGCCTGTTGGACCAGGCGGAAGGCGGTCTCCCGGATCTGGGTCAAGGAGCCGGGGGCCGCAGGCAGGGTGGCGGTGTAGAGGGTCTGAATGGAATCCAGGGCCAGGTAGGCGGGGCGGCACTCTTCCACGATCTTGAGGATGTTTTCCAGGCAGGTTTCCGTGGCCACCAAGAGACCGGGGGCGGAGACCCCCAGGCGGTCGGCCCTAAGCTTGAGCTGGGTTTCGGACTCCTCCCCGGAGATATAGAGGCCCTGGCGGCCTTGGCGGCAGAGGCGATCCAGCACCTGGAGGATCAGGGTGGATTTGCCGATGCCGGGGTCGCCGCCCAGGAGGACCACGGAGCCGTGGACCACGCTCCCTCCCAGGGTCCGGTCGAATTCCGTCAGGCCGCTCACCTGGCGGACCTCGGGGGGCGCCTTCAGCCCAATCAACGGCTGGGGGGCGCCGTGCCTGGGGGGCAACTGCACGTCAGACACGGGCGCGGCAGGGGTCATCTCTTCGGCCAGAGAGCTCCAGGTGCCGCAATCGGGACAACGGCCCAGCCATTTGGGGGCCTGATACCCGCAGTTCTGACAGATAAACACGGATTTGCCGGGACGGGCTGCCATCGATTTCTGCTGTCCTTATAGGAAAATGGGAAACTGCCGGGATCGTTCCTGAACCCCGGAGGGCGGTCAGGGCTCAAAAATAGAGAAATCGCCGACAAGTTTCTTTATAATGGCATCATCAGATCGTCATTATTACCGTGGAGCCGCGGCCGGAGGTGATCTCAGAGGCAGCCCGCCGGCGGCGCACCGAATCGTTTCAGGGAGATGGTCACATCAACACCGGCAGATTACCTAACCAGTCTACCTCAACCGGGGTTCCCATAGCAACCCGGATTCTTCTGGACAACCTGAGCCGGGGTCTGGGGGCACTGGCGACCCGGCCGGCCCTGGTGAGGCTGGGGCAACTGGCCGCGGCCCGGTCCCTGGCAGTCTATCTGGTGGGGGGCACGGTGCGGGAACTGGCCCTGGGCCGGGGCGCCAAGGACCTGGACCTGGCCGTCTCAGCTCAGACGCTGGATTTGGCCCGGGACCTGGCCGAGGCCCTGGGGGGCACCTATGTCCTCCTGGATGAAGCCGAGCGGACCGCCCGGGTGGTGTGGCAGGACGAGATTCTGGACCTGGCCGAATTTAGGGCTCCCACCCTGGAAGGGGACCTGAGGGGCCGGGATTTCACCCTCAATGCCCTGGCAGTGGGATTGAACGCCGTCCTGGGCCAGAGTCCCCCGGAGCTCATCGATCCGGGGGGCGGCCTGGAAGATTTGGCCGGGGGCTGGTTGCGCATGGTGGCTCCGGAAAATTTCCTCCATGATCCCCTGCGACTCCTCCGGGCCTATCGATTTGCCGCCACCCACGGTTTTCAGGTTACCCCGGAAACCACGGCCGCCATTCGCCAGGCCGCGCCGGCCTTTTCCCGGGTGGCCGGGGAGCGGGTCCACCAGGAGTTATTTCTGCTCCTGGGGGCGCCGGCGGCCGCGCCGGTGCTTGGGGAGATGGAAGCGGTGGGGCTTTTAAGCCGGGTGTTTCCGGAGCTGGAGGATATGAAGGGGGTGGAGCAGAACGGCTACCATCACCTGGATGTCTACGGCCATTCCCTGGCGACCCTGGCATCTCTGGAGGAGGTGCTGGCGGCCCCGGAGAGGTTTTTCGGGGATTTGGCCGGGGAGGTGGTCCGTTATGCCCAGACCCCCCCCAAGGCGGTGCTCCTGAAGCTGGCCGCCCTGTTCCATGATGTCGGCAAGCCCCGGGTGCAGGCGCGCCGCAGCCAGCCGGAACGCTACACCTTTTATTTCCATGAAAAAGTGGGGCTGGAGATATTCAGCCGGGTGGCTTCACGGTTGCGGTGCAGTCAGGCCGAGACCCGGACCGTTACCAGCCTCATCCAGATGCACATGCGTCCGTTCTTGTTGTTGCCGGCCTTCCGGGAGAGGGAGCTCAGTTTTCGGGCCCTGGGACGGCTGGTCAGGGCGGCACGACCGGAGTTAGCCGGCCTCTTTGTCCTGGCCATGGCTGACAGTCTGGCGGGACAGGGACCCCTGAAACCGGCGGATTCCGAGGCGGTGCTGGCTGATCTGGCGGAGGCGGCCTACCAGTTTTTAACCGAGCGCCTGGAGCCCCAAGAACAGCATCCCAGGCTGGTCAGCGGCCATGACCTGATCCGCCTGGGGCTCACCCCGGGACCCCAATTCCGGCGGCTGCTGACCGCGGTGGAGGAAGCCCAGTGGGAAGGCCTGGTCAAAACCCGGGAGGAAGCCCTGGAAATGGTCCGGCGGTTGTTGTAGGTCAGGGGCGCCGGGGCCCAAGTCTTTCCCGACTGTTGTCCTTCATAATAATATTTTCTTTTTTTAGATTAATATATTAAAATTATAATAATTATTTTAAATCTGGGGAAATATAGGGATGAGATGATGAAAATCAGGTCTCCGCACGCCGTCGATCGAGACCCGCAAACCGGCACGTTGATCAGACTCCGGGGACTTTATCCTTCCCTGAAAACCGCCTTAAGGAAGGTGGCCGACGTCATCCTCAGGCAGCCGGAAATGGTGATCTACGCCTCGGTAAATGAAGTGGCGGCCGAATCATTGGTTAGTGAAGCTACCGTGATGCGCTTCTGTCGTATCCTGGGCTTTAAGGGTTTCCAGGATTTCAAGATCGCCCTGGCCCGGGAGATGGTCATCACCACCGCGCCCCTCCACGAAGAGGTGGGGGGCGGAGACGATGCCGCCATCATCCGCACCGTATTTCAAACCAACCGCGCCGCCCTGCAGGATACTTTGGAAATTCTGGAGACCGGAGCGATGCAGGAGGCGGCCCGGATTCTCCTCAACGCCCGTCAGGTCATGGTGGTGGGGGTGGGGGGCTCCGGTCCGGCCGTGACCTATGCCGGCAACCGCTTCCTCCTGCTGGGTCTGAAGGCCTCTCTGTACACCGACTTTTCCCTGATGTTGATGGCGGCCTCATTGCTGTCCAGGGAAGACGCGGTGCTGGCCATCTCCAACCTGGGAACCACCCGGGAAGTGGTGGAGACGGTGGGGTTAGCCCGGGAAAAAGCAGCCCGGGTCATGTGCATCACCAATAATTCCCTTTCACCCCTGGCCCGGGCCTGCAAGCCGGCCCTGATCACCGCGTCCCGGGGGGTGACTTTGCCTGAGGAGGCCGTTGCCTCCCTAACTTGTCAAATATCGATCCTCGACGCCCTGTTCGCCCTGATGGCGGCGGCCCCGGAGGCGCAGGCCCGGGCGACCCTGGAGGGGATGGAGAAGGCCCTGATCACGGGGGGAGTGCGGCGTGAACCCGCCAAATAGCCTTGCCGGTGCCCGGGACGCCACCCAGGGCTAAGTTCCTTAAAAAAAAACCGCGCCCAGGACCAGCCATGTCAAGCCACCAGTTGAGACAGGACATCGTGCGCATCTGCCGGATGCTGCACCGAAAAAATTACCTCGCCGCCACCGACGGCAATGTCAGTGTGCGCCTGGGAGACCAGGTGCTCACCACCCCCAGCGGGATTAACAAGGGACTCATGGAGGCGGACCAGGTGATCACCGTGGACCTGGAGGGCAGGGTGGTCATGGGTGAGGGGCGGCCCACCTCGGAGATCCGGATGCACCTTTTGGCCTATGAGTTGCGCCCGGATGTTACGGCCGTGGTGCACGCCCATCTACCTTACGCCACGGCCTGCACCCTGGCGGGGGTTTCCCTGCTGGAACCCATCCTGCCGGAGGTGGTGATTACCCTGGGGGGGATTCCCACCACGCCCTATGCCACCCCCGGCAGCGAAGCAGTGCCGGAGGCCATCCGGGGTTTTATCCGGGAATATGACGCCCTGCTCTTATCACGGCACGGGGCCATGACGGTGGGGCGGGACGTGACGGACGCCTACAACAAGATGGAGAAGCTGGAACACACGGCCCGGGTCATGCTGGCGGCGCGACTCCAGGGACCGGTGACGCCGTTGCCGGCGGCGGAGGTTGAGAAGCTGCGGCGAATGGGGGAAAAGTATAAGGGAGGAGGGTGACCTGATAAGACAATCTGGCCGAGATGCAGCTATGGTAACCATATCAATACACTACTTATCCAGTAACGTATTGCATCTAAATAGCAGAAAGCCGCACAAGATCTTTAACCCATCATACTCCCGGCGCCAGTGATAAAAGGTCTGCTCGGCAATGCCCAAGAGGAAGGCGAGGACCCTTCCCCCACCAAGAAAAGGGTGGTCGTGAGTCCGGCCTTCCGGCCTCAATGAAAGGCGGTGGCCCAGGGAGAGACGGCAACGTTTCATTCATGGACCAGGCCGACCGGATGTGGCCAGTAAGTATTAGACAATAAACCGGCTATTAATTCCATATTTTTTGGGTTTAAGTAAATATGACTAATTGAAAAGTCTACCATTGAGTATATTTCTCCAGACCCCACCTCATATATAGCCCTGAATCCGGGTCAAAATCACAATGCAAAATTATTTCTCTGATTTTAAACTTTGATTTATAATCATTATTTATTAATGGCACTGATTCCGGCGAATTATCAATTGATTTATATGCAACAACAACGAAAACTCTATTAATAGAAGAAATATTAGAAAATAATTCACCAGGAGATTCTTGATTAATATTTTTAATTTCGACAATCTGCCATTGGCAAGGAAATCTAAATATATAGGCAATATTATCGAGTTCATATTGATTAAAAATGGTTGTCCTGATTTCATTGCGATTTTTCTCAATAAGTTTTTCCTTTTTAAATTGAGGCTCATCTTGAATTTTTGCTAAGTTTACTTGATAGGCGTAGGCCATCTCAATACACTTTTCGATATTATGGTTTTGCAATGAAGTAAAAAGTATTTTTGCCTGCTCTTCTGGATTATTTTGTCCGCCACATGATAGCAGATTAACAGTTAATAATATTATAAAGATATTTTTCGGTATTATTCCAAGTTTCATGATGACCTACCCCTTTATTTTATAATTTATAGTCTGGAGTCTGGGCTTTTATTACGTTTTAATGAGTATCGTTGCGTCAATCATAATACGTAGGCTTTAGAGAAATAATCAGGGAATACCATGATCTTCGGATGGGGGAATTACCTATTTCTCTATAATAGCCTAAGGAAAATGCGGGTACGGGGTCGTCTGGCTCGAAGTGCAGGTCCTTGACGGCTTGGCAAGATGCTGCCCCAGTGCGTCCTCGTCGGCCCGGGTAGAACGCTGCACCGTGGCCAGGCTTAGGTGAAATACCCCGGCGTTAAATGGTGGGGACGTTTGCGCCAGTCTCCATGCGCCACTCAGGCCATTTCCGAGTGTAGTGTGTCCCCTGGCTCAGTCGAACAGATATTGTCCTCAAGCGAGGAGAAGAAATCTTGCCACCATGGACACTTATCAGTGGTGCGGGAATAAATCTTGAGATGATTCCGATAGGTTGTTAGGGGAGATCAAGCTTTAAAGAAGAGGTTGTCTTGAGCGAGCCTGGTCAGTTACGGTTTAATTAGCTCCAACACCAAGATTCCTTGGCCTCGGCCACGATTTTCAAGGCTGCTTGGATTGGTGGTAAGGGCAGGGTCTGGGTGATGGCGTCTTTGACGTTGATCTTTTTTTTGTTCCCAAGCTAAACTTAAGAACGCAATAATGGCCCAAGCTTAGGTTGGGCAACCTCATTACTCATGGCGCTTCCTGACTCAGATATGGATTGCATCAGCAAAGCTTTGCAATCGATTGGTCGGTTTACCCCTCTCGGCTTTCCATAAATTCCATATAATCCGGATCTCCTACAACTGGCCCTTCTTCATCTTCAATCGCCTTGGCCATTGGCGATTCCACCATTTTCACGGCTCGAGTTTTCCGGGGTCGGGGGACCGGAACCTTGGTCTCGGGTACGACCACCTCATCTTCCAAAGAAGCCAGGATACGATGCACTGCTTTAATTGCCTGCACCAATTCCTTGGGGGAGAGCTGAGTCATGGAGGCATGGGATATGACAATCTGGGCCGTCAAATTCAGGACTTCACTGGCCATGGGAATTTCTCCTCTCAGGTTAAATTACCCTGCCATCAGTCATTGGGGCCGGCTTGCCCTTGAGATCCAGCCGGCATAGACCCCTGGCGGCGGGGGGAAGATCAGCTATGATCTGGATGGCAGGTCTGGTGACCTCAGGCTGTAAAGAGCAGACCGTCTGCTCAAGTCTTGACCATGACAGTTTATCATAAACTGTTTCAAAACCGGTTTATTGTGTCACCCTGAGCGCCCGGGAAGGGTCTATCTTATTGGAGAGACAAGATGCTTCGCTTCGCTCAGAATGACAAACTGGCGCAAAAAGGAGGTTTGGCAATAGGTTCTAAGGCTCCAACACCACCTTTAAAGATTCTTTGGCCTCAGCCACAATTTTAAAGGCTGCTTGAATCTGTTGCAAGGGCAGGGTCTGGGTGATGGTGTCTTTGACGTTGATCTTTTTATCGGCGATGAGGGCCAGGGCGGCTTCCAAATCAGCCGGCGCGGCGCCGTAGGATGAGGTCACCGTGAGTTCATTGCGCCAAAAGTCGGGGATGGGAATGGCAATATCCCGGTTGGGGATGGCGAAGAGGAGAATAATCCCCTTCTTATCGATGCAACGGAAGGCTTGCTCCACCGCGGCGTAAGCGCCGGTGCAGACAATAACCCTCTCCGCCTTCAGATTCAGCTCTTGATCGGCCCGCACCACTTCATCGGCCCCGAACTCTTTGGCTTTCCGCAAACGGTACTCATGCATATCGGTGGCCACCACCCGGGCGCCGGTCAACTTGGCCAACTGAACATTCAGGATGCCGGAGATGCCGCAGCCCAGGATCAAAACGGTGTGGTGGGCCCGGATATCAATCAGCCCGAGGCCTCTGACCCCGCAGGCTAACGGCTCGATCATGGTGCCTTCGAGATAGGAAACCTGATCCGGTAAGACGTACACCCCATAATCCACATTAATCTTGGGCACCCGGACAAATTCGCTATAGCCGCCGGGATCGTAATTGCCGGAATGCAGCGTATCGCAGGCCGTCTGATTGTCTTCCCGGCAATATTTGCAGTCATTGCACGGCACATGATGGCTGACAAAGACTCGCTGGCCGGGGTGGTATTTGTCCGATTGGGACTCTACAATCTCGCCGGCAATTTCATGGCCCAGAATCCGGGGAGCCTTCTTAATCCGATACCACTCCATGACATCGGTGCCGCAAATGCCGCTGGCGCGCACCTTGACCAGAATCTCCCCCGGCCCGATCTGAGGGGTGGGAAATTTTTCTAGGCGAATATCGTTATTATTGTAGTATTTAGCAACCAGCATATAGGTTAGGAGAAGTTCAAGGTTCAAGGTTAAAAGCTTAGCCATTTTGAACCTTAAACTGGTTGGATTACGCTTTCGCTTTTGGTTTATGTTCTTTGGTCTGCTTGAGTATCTCGTGGGCGTGTTTGACGGAGGCATTTTCATGCACAATGGTGCGAAGAGCTTTCGCCATGGCCACCGGATGAGCACTCTGCCAGACATTTCTCCCCAGATTGATGCCTACCGCCCCCTTTTGGATACCGTCATGGACAAATTCCAGCACCTCCAGTTCGGTCTCACATTTGGGCCCACCGGCCATAATGACCGGCACCGGACAGCCGTTCACCACCTTATCAAAATCTTCCTCACACCAATAGGTCTTCACCACTCTGGCGCCCAGTTCGGCGGCGATGCGACAGCTCAACGCCAGATAACGCGCCTCCCGTTTCTCCAATTCCCGGCCGACGGCGGTAACCGCCATCACCGGGATGCCATAATCCTCGCAGGCATTGACCAGCGTGGCCAGATTCTTGAGGGTGTCCTTTTCATATTCACTGCCGATAAAGATCGAGAGCCCCACGGCCGCGGCGTTCAACCGGATAATTTCTTCAATGGAGGTGGTGAGCGCTTCATTAGCCAAATCCTTGCCCACCATGCTGGTACAGCCGGAGACGCGCAACACAATCGGTTTACTGGTGAGAGGATCGATGGCCGCCCGCAATACCCCCCGGGTGACAAAGATCGCATCCACATAGGGCAGAAGCGGTTTGATCGTCTCGCCCGGCTGCTCCAGCTTCCTGGTCGGCCCTTGAAAATAACCGTGATCGATGGGCATAAAAAAACATTTGCCATTGGGCATAAGTTGGGCTAAGCGATTTTTCATTCCCCAATTCATTTGGTAGATCTCCGTATAAGGGCTGAATCGGTCATTTCTGCCTTGATCTCTGACCCCCAGCCCAGGCGCTTATTTATTCCTCCGCGGCAGGTTGCGGAGGCGCTCGATTTCGGCCTGCTCCAGCTCGAGAAATTCCTCCCGGGGATAGTCATTACGGATGGTCCGGGTGACCCGGTGAATGGAAATCATCAGGGGCGCTGAATACATGTTTTCCCAGGTGATGTGCACCGTATCCGTTTCCGGCTCAAAGTGCATTCCCCGCCAGGCCCCGAAGACCGCGTCGAACTCCAACTCGTAGAGTTCATCCCAGGCCAGTTGCAGGAGTTCCACCACTTCGGCTTCCTCGATCCGCCGATCACAGTAATAGAGCGAATAATCTTTCATGGAAGTTACACCAGTATGGAGAAAAGATAGGGGCGCCGGCTGGCCGGCGCCCCGGTTTAGCAGTTAGCTTAGGCTACCTTTTTCTTTTCTTGGAAGTATTTGCAGTCCTTGGGAGCCGTGAAGGCCCCGGGGCGCGCTTCCTTGAAAATGCCCAGCAGGAAAGGATATTCGATGGCCCGGCAGTGTCCGAAACATACCTTGGAGATCTGCGGGTCGAAGGTCCGTTTAAAATTTTTGCAATCTTCACAGAGAATCGCCATATTGAAGATTCCTCCTATCTTCCGAAGTTACGGCGCCGCTACCAGGATTTGCCGTACTTCCGCTGTGCGACGATGCGTTTCCAGCAGCTCCCTTCCAGGTCTTCCGGTTTGAGCTGGGTGCAAGCGACGAGCTTGCCCCGGGCCGACACCACCACATTCTTGGGCTTGCCCAGGAAGGTGACATTGGCAAAGGGCGGCGCCGAGGTCTTGCCTTCCCCGGAAAGGGGCTTCAGGTCTTCGGTCTCGACGTAGCCGGGCAGGATGAAATCCTTGCCCTTGGCCGGTCCCGGCTCTTCCACCCGCTGGCCGTTTTCCCACTCCGAATAATAGAGGGTATCACAGCCGCCGCATTTGAAATTGCCTTTGTATTCCCAGAAGCTGTAGGGATCCAGGAAATTCCGGGCCTTGCATTTAGGACAATCGTACATCAACGATATTTTGAATTCAGTCATATCGAGTCATTCCTCCCGTTATGAATAGAGGTGCAGCGAAGGCAGGCCGGCATGATAAGCCGGACCCACTGCGCTCCGGTTAAATGACCTCTTTGGCTTCCATTGCCCGGATCTGGTCCGAGCTGAGGCCGCAGACCCGCTGGTAGATTTCTTCGTTGTCAGAGCCCACCGGGCGGTGCACGTGTTTCAAGCGCGGCGGGGACTCGCTCATCTTGTACATGACCTTCTGGGTGAAGACGTCGCCGTAGAAGGGGTCATCGTACCAGCCCAGGGCGCCCCGATCCAGCCAGTGGTTGCAGTTGGCCGCTTCCAAGACGGTCAGGAGAGGCTGGGAAATGATGCCGGCACCGCTGAAGATGCGGTTAGCCTCTTCCTTGGTCTTGTTTTTCAGGAACTCTTCGATGGCCGGGTAGATCTCTTCCTGGGCCCGGGCCTCGACGCGATCGTCATGGCTGGCGTATTTCTTGCCCAGGTCGGGGCGGCCGATGAGGTTCATCAACTTGCCGAAGTCTTCGTCCGTATAGGCCTGGACGCAGATGTAGCCCTCTTCCTTCTCAGCCGGATGGTCCGAATGGGGATAGGAGGTCAGGCCGCAGGCGCAGATGCCGTTGACACAGATTTCGGTGTCCCAGTTGCCCCAGCGCATCCGCACGACGCCGCTGCGACCCCAGAGGGGCAGGGCGTATTCGGTGTACCGGGTGGAACCCTGGACCTGGGAACACTCAAAGTAGTTGCCCTGGCCCGACACCGTATCCCGCCAGTAGAGGCCGGCCAGCATGCCGGTGGAGACCAGCATGCCAACGGAGTAGTCCATGATCCAGGTGGTGTGTTTGCTGGGGAAGCCGGCGCTGGCCCTCCCGGCCCGGTGGCCGGTGAAGGAGAAGACGCCGCCCTTGGCCTGGCCCAGGATGTCGTAGGAGGCCCAGTTCCGGCCGGGGCCGAAGCCGCCGAAGCCGCCGCACCAGGCCAACACGATACGGGGGTTGACCTCTTTGCAGGCGCCGTAGCCGATCTTCCAGCGGTCGAAGGTGCCGGGCCGGTAGTTCCAGACCATGGCGTCGGTCTTCGACACCAGGTTGTAGAAGATTTCCTTGGCTTCCGGTTTGCGGTAGTCCAGGGTGCAGAAGTACTCGTTGTGATTGGCGCCCTGGAAGGCCGGGGAAGTGCCGCGGCCCGGGTTCCACCGGGAAACCGGGTAGAACCAGGTTTCATTGTAAGGCGAGCAGTGGCGCATGGGCTCACCCAAACGGGGCACCTCGATCTTGATGACCTCGGCGCCCAGTTCACCCAAGTAAGCGGCAGCGCAAGGGCCCAGGATGTACTGGGTGCAGGACAGTACCCGGTACCCTTTCAGGGACTCGGGTTTCTCAAAAAGTGCGTCCTTATTGAAGATAGTCTTGCAATAATCCTCAAAGGGTAGATTATCCAGGTGTTCGGTCATATTTCCTAACCCCCTCTATTAGATGAGCCCTTTTCCGTACAGCTCATTCAGCTTGGCGGTATCGAAATTACAGAGCTTGCGGTACACGTCACTGTTATCATAGCCCACGGGACGGCCCAGGTCTTTGACCCGGCCCGGAGTCCGGTGGCCATAGAACAAGGAGCCGCAGAACAGCACCTTGCCGTAATGCCCTGTGTCGATGGACCGCACCATGCCCCGGTATTTGTAGTGGGGCTCTTCCGCCACTTCGTCGATGAAGGAGACGCCGCCGGCGGCCACTTCTTCCTCCAGCAGCTTGGCCCGGCACTCTTCCCGGGTCCAGTCCTTCATCCAGTCGGTGAGGATGGTGCAGGTCTTGACCTGCTGGTCGTGGCCGACCCGGTCGATGACCACCCGCAGGGTGGGCTCATCCAGGATCATGTCTTCCAGCTCGGGGCGGTCTTTGCCTACGGTCTTCCAGATGCGGTACCACAGCCGGTCATGGCCGCCGCCCACCATCATGTAGCCGTCTTTGCAGGGGTTCACCGAGTAGATGTTGATGGCCAGGTCCCAGTTGCCGTAACGGGGCTTACTGGAGCCGTCCATGCCGTACCAACCCCAGGCATAGTCATGGATCCTCAGGTGGGACTCAGCCGAGGTGACTTCGATGAACTGGCCTTTGCCGGAGGTTTCCCGGTAAATCAAGGCGGCGATGGTGCTGTGGGCCGTCAGGTTGCCGGCCAGGATGTCGTCGGACCGCTCGCCGGACCGGATGGGAGTGCCGCCGAAGGACTTGGGCAGGCCGGTGGCATGGCACCAACCGGTGGAGCAGGGCGAGGAGGGATAGAGTTCGCCCGGCTTGTCCTTCAAAGGACCCCACTGGCCTTTCTGCCCGGTCCAGACATAAATCAGGCGGGGGTTGATCTTGGAGAGCTGGCGGTAGCCGATGCCCCACTCGTCAAACTGCCCGGGGGCATAGTTTTCGACGAGCACATCGGCGTGGACGACCAGCTTCTTCAGGATGGCCCGGCCCTCTTCCTTGGTAAGGTCCAGGGTGATGGACTGTTTGTTCCGGCATTCATGCAGGAAGCCGCCGCCGCAGAGGTCGCCGTTGACGTCATCCTTGAACATGTAGCGCTTGCGCCCGAAAGCGCTCAGCTTCCGGAGGGGAGAGCCGCCCGGGGGTTCCACCATGATGACGTTGGCCCCCAGTTCGCCCAGGTAGCCGCCGCCAAACATGGCGTTGACCTGCAGGCCGCCGTGCCCGCATTCCAGGACCCGGATTAGGCCCAGGGCTTCGGGTTTGGCCATCTCGTGTTTGGGATGGAGCCAGCCCTCAAAGATGGTGGAGATTTCCCGAGACGCCTCGGTGCAGATTTTCGGGTCATAGACTTCTTCAAATGTGGGAATTGGGGTCAGAGGCCACAGTAAAGGTGCTTCTTGAACCTCTTTTTTAAGATCTTCGGACATTCAGCATCCTCCTTTATTGCCGTTAATTCGAATTCTCATTTAGGGAAACTTGAGTCCGCTCAAGTCCAGCCTTACTTCGGATAGGCGGCAGCCACCTCCTTTCGTGAATATTCTGGCTCACGCGAAGGAGCCAGGCATGTTAGTACCTCGATATAGTCCGAAATACCTTCAAGCTAAATTTGTGCCAAATATCTCAAGTTAGGGGAAAATTTTCTCCATGAAATATAACTTGTTTGATTTATTGAATTATTTCCCTAAGATGACTTAGGCCGGTGGTGGCTTCCGGGAGGGCGTTCAACCCAAAAGCCGCCAGGGCTGGGGGAATCGGTATCAGGCGGGGGGGTGTTTTTCCCCGCAGGCGAAGCGGCCGGGGCGACGAAAATCTGGTACGGCGTCCCGGCTAGTTTTAGTATAATGATCTTAAGAGGCCTTCCGGGATGAGGCGCCGCACGTGAGCGCCCCTCCTGACCGCAGGCCCGAAACACTTAATGAGCCTGAGACTATGGCAGATCAGCACGTCCATGCCCCCAAAAACTGGTTTGAACGCCATCCCCGCAAGACTATTTTAGGGTTGGTCTTGATCCTGATTCTGGGCGCCACCTACGGCACCGAAAAGCTCCTGGCTTATATCAACCATACCCATAACCTGGTACTCTTTACCGAGAGGCGCTATATCAATTTAAGGGAGATCCTCCCCGGGGTCGACACGGTGGATGTCCCCCCGGACCGGGCCGTGCGGGAATCCGACGACCTGGTCCAGAAGCCCTACCGGGTGCGCACCGACGCCCAGGGCTTCATGCTGCCATATAATCATTATGACAAGGCGGATAAGACCCTGGTGTTTTTGGGAGGCTCCACCGTCGCCTGCATCTATGTGGATGAAACGAGCCGGTTTCCCTACCTGGTGGGCCAGCTCCTGGAACAAAAGACCGGGAAAAAGATCACCTCGATTAATTCGGGGGTCGGCGGCAACAATTCTTTGCATTCGCTGGATATTTTATTGAACAAGATTATCCCGGTCAGGCCGGATATGGTCATCATGATGCATAACATCAACGACTTGGTGGCCCTGATTTACGATGGGACTTACTGGAGCAAAAACCCCACCCGGGAGCCCATCGTCAATTTCAATTTTTATAAGACCCTCACGGGGCTGAAGGCCCTGTCCACCCTGGCCCGGGATATGTATATCCCGAACCTCCACGCCGCGACCCGGATCCTGAGCAAGAAAATCTTCGGCAAAAAGGTGAAGGACCCGGACGACGAGTTTGCCTACATCCGGGGCAAGAAGCTCACGGTGGATGAGGCGCAGATTCTGGCTGAATTCAAGATGAACCTTAACACCTTCATCAACATCTGCCGGGCCCGGAGAATCACGCCGGTGCTGATGACCCAGTTCAACCGCTACAAACCCAATCCCGACCCCAAGGTCCTGCAGGCTATGAAGGGCTTTGAAGCCGACTCCCAGATCCCGGTGGGCGAATTCATGGATCTTTACGCCAAATTCAACCAGGCTATCCGGGAAGTGGGGAAAAGCAACGACGTCCTGGTGATCGACCTGGCGGCTTTGATCCCCCAGGATAAACAATATATGTATGACGTGGTGCACCTCAACACCCAGGGGTCGGAGCTGGCCGCCCAACTGATCAGCGAGGGCCTGCTTGGGCAGGTGTCAGGGTTCAGGGGGCAGGGACCAGAGAAGAACTGATCCCTAACCCCTGATCCCTTTCTTTGTATCCTCTGTGTCTCTGTGGTAAATAATCATCGAGATGGAGCGCCCACCGAAAAAAATTAACGTGCTGTTCATCATCAAACCGGAGCGGGGCGCCGGCGCCGAAATGGTGCTGGTGGAGGCCGCGGCGCGCTTGAACCCGGACCGCTTCCAGGTGATTTGCGGCCTGCTGACGCCGGATGCGGAACATCTCATTCCCTCGCACCTGGACACCATCGACTTCCGTCTGCCGGGGCTCAACGGCTGGGTCTGGCTGCGGTTTTTCTTCCACCTCGGCTGGGTTATCTATCGCCGCCGGGTCGACCTGTTGCACGTGAACAGCTATGTCCCGGGGAATTACGCCCGCCTGGCCGGGGCCCTGATGCAGGTGCCCATCATCATCGACCACTGGCACGGCTTCACCCGGTTCAACGGCAAGCGCCGGCTCATTTGCCGCCTCCTGGGGCGCTTTACCGATCTGAGTATCGCGGTCTCCCAAGGGGTGCGGGACTATCTTCTCAAGGAATGTGGGCTGGACCCGGCCAGGGTGAGGGTGGTGCATAATGGGGTGGATATCGCCGCCATCGACGCGGCCCGCCCCGGTTCGGAGGTGCGCCGGGCCTTGGGGCTGCCCGATGAGGCGCCGGTGATCGGGTTGGTGGGCCGCCTGGATCACTGGGGCAAGGGGCACAGAGAATTGTTTGAAGCCATGGCGCGCCTCAAGGACCGGCATCCCTGTCAGGCCCTCATCGTGGGGGGCGGCAGGCGAGAGGATGAGGTGCGGGCTTTGGCGGCCAGCCTGGGTCTCGCCGATGCCGTCCACTTTCTCGGCCAGCGCCAGGATGTCCCCGATCTCCTCAACGCCATGGATATTTTTGTCCTCCCCAGCTACAGCGAAGGGGTGTCCCTGGCCCTGCTGGAGGCCATGGCGGCGGGCCTGCCGGTGATCGCCACCGCGGTGGGCGGGCTCCCCGAGGTGGTGGAACATGAGTCCACCGGGCTGCTCATCCCGCCCCGGGATGCGGCGGCCCTGGCCCGGTCCCTGGAGCGACTCTTGGCGGACCCCGCCTGGGCGCGGCAACTGGGAGCCAACGCCCGGGCCCATGTCAGGGAACACTTCTCCCTGGACCGCCTGGGCCGGGAGATCAATGAGATATATGGGGAGCTGATAGAGAAGAAATTTGGGTTGACAAAGACCTTGACTATATCTCAATAATTGGTATATTTATTATGGCTTGGGACGTCTTGTTAGCGGCTAGCGTCCACAAAAAGCTCAAGCGGCTGCCCACTGGTATAGATGAAATCCTTCAGCTCTTGCTGGCTGAGATGAGGCTCTCCGGCCCGGTTCAGGCTGCCTGGCCTAATTATGGCAAGCTCCGGAAGGACTGCCATCATTGCCACCTTCAGAGAGGCAGGCCCACCTATGTGGCGGTTTGGAGGGTCCTGGGCAAGAAAGACAGGCTGATAGAGGTTATTTATGTCGGAAGCCATGAAAAAGCGCACTACGGGCGGTTATGTTGAGGTTAGGTTCCGGATCCCGGTAACCAAAGTGGTGGAGGCGAAGCAGGCTTTGGCCTCCTATGGAGCCATTGCCGAAGAGGCGGGGTCTGTGCCTTGGGAGGAGGTCTATCCTGACTTTAATGGGAGTGTGGCTCTTCGGGGGGCAAGGAAAAGAGAGGCCCTGACCCAAAAGGAGTTGGCTCTCCTGGCGGGGGTCAGCCAGACCCATATCTCGGAAATGGAGCATGGCAAGAGGCCCATCGGCAAGGACATGGCCAGGAGGCTGGCCAAGGTTCTCAAGGTCAATTATCGGGTTTTATTGTAAGCCAAAAAGTTTTAAAAAATCCTCGCACCAGAAGAGGCAAGGTACGAGGAGACGTCTTCCTCATTTCCCAAAAAACCGCGGTTCCCACCAAGTCTTGATCAAGTCCACCACGTCCGCCATCTTAATCGCCTCCATACACAAATTCTTCGGGCATTTTTTGAGCAGGCAGGGTTCCTGGGTGCAAACCTCTGACCGTTTATGGAGGGCCGCGCCCCAGTCCACTTGATACGGTCCTACCCGCCGGGGGGCGTCGGCGCCCAACAGGCCGATGGTGGGCACGCCCAGGGCCAGGCCCATGTGCAAAGGGCCGCTGTCGTTGGCCACCAGGAGGCGGCAGTGAGTCAGCAGGGCGGCCACGGTGAGCAGGGGGTAGCGGCCCCCGGTCACCAGGGTGGGGCCGGATAATTGGGCGGCGATGGCTTCAGCCGGCACCCTGTCCCCCTCGCCGCTGATGATGAGGAGCGGCGCTTGGTAGGAGTCGTACAAGAAATTCCCCAGCTCGATGAACGACGCCGCCGGCCACCACTTGTAGGGATCGGAGCCGGTGGGGTGGAGGGCCATCAGGAGGGGAGGGACCCGGCCGAAATTTTCGGTCAGGATGGCCGCGGCCCGCTCGGTTTCTCCCGGCGGCAGGAAGAGGTCCATGCGCTTATCGGCGGTGTCGGCCCCCAGGAGCCGCACATAGTCGAGACGCCGCTCGATGGCGTGCTCATCAGGGTCGGTAAAGGCCACCGCGGCCGAATAGGTGAAGGCAAAAGGGCTGCGGGCCGAGCCGATGATGAACGGGGTCCCGGAAAGATGCGCCAGGAGGGTGGCTTCGGGGTCGTTGCCGTGGAGGATGATGACCAGGTCATAAGCCCTCCGGCGCAACTGGCGGGCCAGGCTCAAGAGGCCCCGGTTGCGGCCGGGATAGGCAAAGAGGCGGGCCACACAAGGATTATGGGCCAGGAGGACGCCGAACCCCCGGTGGGTCAACACTTCCAGTTCCCAGGCGGGATGCCGCTCTTTCAAGGCCCGGATGGCCGGGGTGGAAAATAGGGTGTCCCCCAGGGCGGTGGCACTGATCAACAGGACCCGCCGGACTTCATCGGAAACCAGGGACGGCAACGGCGCGGGAGGCCGGCGGCGGACCCGGTGGCGCAGATACTGGCGGGCCAGGGCGGTTAAGAGTTTATGCCACATAATTTAACGTCGGTCAGGCGCGGGAGGCGTCATCTTACCTCTGCAGGCCTTAATGCCCTCTCCGAAGGCGGGTGTCCAAATGGATGGCCGGTGGATTTTTGCTCCAAAAATGGGGTATATTGACCAAAGCTGGCCCATTGCCGATCATCTTAAATGAGGATAAGGCTTATGATACCACACGGTCACCCCCATGGGCACGAAAGAGACAAAGCGAAACACTCCCACCCCACCGAGCGCTGGCGAGGTCTCCACAAAGACTGGCGCACCTGGGCGGTTATCGGCTTGATGTTGGCGGCTATCGGCACCTATGTGCTGACCCTGGACGAGTCGGTCCAGCCGGGCAGTGCGGCCCGGGACGGACTCCCGGCCTCGGCGGCGCCGGGAAGCACTCCGAAATAAGGTTGGGTAAGGCCAGCCGGGGAAAACTAATCCCTGATCCCTAAACCCATGACCTCATCATAGAACTGCTCCAGTCGCCGGGCGATCTTTTCCCACGTGAAGTTGGCGCTCACCCACTCCCGGCCCTGTTGGCCCAACTGTTGCCTCCGGGGCGCATCATTCAAGAGCCCGATGATCTTGGCCGCCAGTTCGGCGTCGTCGTCCGGTTGCCGTAGCAGCAGGCCGTTAAAGCCATCCCGGACCACCTCGGGAATGCCGCCCCTGGCGGTGGCGATGATGGGCAACCCCGCGGCCGAAGCCTCCAGGAAGACCAGCCCCAACCCCTCTTCGATCTGAGACGGGCCCACGAAGACATCGCCCAGGAGATAGGCCCGGGGCATCTCGGTCGGGGGCATGAACCCGGTGAGCACCACGCGGCCGGGGGCCCGGTCCAGGTCCCGGCGCAATTGGCCTAAAAACGGGGTCTCCCGCATGGTGCGGCCCTTGCCGTATTCGGTGCCGCCCACCAGCACCAGCACCGTCTCGGGCGCGATTTCCCAGACCCGGGTCATGGCCCGGAGCAGGATATGGACCCCCTTGCTCTCCCTGAGCTTGCCGGCAAAGAGGACGGTGGGTTCGTCCTCAATGCCGTACCGGCGGCGCACCTCCCGGACCCCGGCCGCCGGGTCCCAGAGGGAGGCAAAGGCGTCGGTGGAAACCCCGTTATAGATGACCCGAAAGAGGGCCGCCCCCCGCCCCAGCCGGGACTTCTCCCGGTCCAGCACGAAGTTGCTGCAGGCGGCAAAGCCCGCCACCGGCATGGAGGCGCCGGGCCGGGGCCGCTCCCGTTTCCCCAGGGACTCAGAGAGGTTGTGCATGTGGAGGATGATAGGGGTCCCGGGGGGCAGGCGGCGCTTCAGGGACAGGGCCAGGAGGGGCCGGTTGTGGACGTGTACCAGGTCCGGCCGGACCCGTTGGATGATCCGGGCCACCTCCCGGTCATAGAGAGGACAAAACCGGCGATAGCGGCAATAGAGCCATTTGCGCCAGCCTTCCAGGGGGACGCGGTAATATTCCGCCTGACCCCGGGTTTCCCGGCGGGGCAACTCGGGGTCGGATACCCCGATGACCACCGGCCGCCAGGAGGTGAGGCTACCGGCCACCTTCTCGATGAACAATTCGGCCGCCCCGCCCCGAATGGGGGGGATGGGGTAGAGTTCGGGTCCGATCAGGGCCACGGTGGGCATTTTTGGGGATTTTCGGCTTAAGGTTTTCAGTTTTCGGCCAATCCAGCCAAATTTTGTGCCGGTTCTCAGCCCTGAGGCGAAAAATCCATCAAGGCGCTCGCCTTGAGCCTGCCAGGCCTCAACCACTTAATAAGTTAGCATAAAATTATATCAAAAAATCAGATCATTAACCAAAAACCAAAAATTTCTTGACACCTGAGACAGACTTTGTAATATGCTTCACATGGTTGTGTTCTAGGGTATAGACCGAAAGACCATTAGAATTACCAATATCTGAAGGAGGTAGCAGTTCATGGGTAAAATTCCGGCTGATTATTTGCCACCTAAAGAACTCTGGGCGGGATATACGGCGCCCGAGGAGTTCAAAAAGTTTACCTCAGGACAGTGGAATATTGCAGAAGAATTTCTTGACAGGCACGTGAAGGAAGGTCGGGGAGACACCGTCGCCATCCTCTTCGGGGACCAGAAGATCACTTTTAAAGAACTGCTGGCCATGTCCAACAAGTTCGCCAACGTCCTCACCAAGCTGGGCATCGGGGCCCAGGACCGGGTGGGCCTTCGCCTGACCAACATGCCGGAAGCCGTTGCCATCAATTTCGGTATCCAGAAGTGCGGCGCCATCCCGGTGCCCATTTCCCCCCTGTGGGCCAAGGAAGAAGTGGCCTTTGTCTGTAATAACGCCGAATTCGCGGCCTTTGCGGTGAGTGCCCCCTTGATGGCCGCGGTGGAAGAAGCCAAGCACGAATTCGAGTTCCCCACCAAGATCATCGTGGTGGGCGGCAAGCCCGAAGACGCGGAGGCCAAAGGCCACGTTTCCTTCGGCAAAGAGATGGCGAGTGCGTCGGACCAGTTCACCAACGCCAAACTGAACGCCGACGACATCGGGGTCATCCTGTTCACCTCCGGCACCACCGGCCAGCCCAAGGGCTGCGTCCACTTCGTCAAAGAAGTGCTGGTGGAGTCCAACCTGGTCAACAAGTATGTCTACAAGTTGAAACCCGGCGACGTGCTGGGCGGCTCGGCCCCGGTGTCCTTCGCGGCGGGCTACGGCACCTTCTGTATGATCCCGTTTGCGGGGGGCTCCGCCATTTCGCTCCTGCCCAAGTTCACCCCGGACGATATGATGAGCACCATCGTCAAGCACAAGATCACGGTGATCACCGGTCTGCCCACCGCCTACCGGAAGCTGCTGGAAATGCCCAACTTCAAGGACTACGACGTCAGCAGCATCCGCATGTACACCACCGGCGGCGACGCCTTGACCGGCAAAACCCTGGCCATGTGGCAGGCCAAGACCGGCATGCCCATCTGGGAAGGTTTGGGCGGCACCGAGATGATGCACTTGGTGACCAGTAACACCATGAGCGACATCCCCATGCCCGACTCCATCGGCAAGGCCCTGCCCGGCTTCGAGATTAAGGTCGTGCGGGAAGACGGCACCACCGCCGGCCCCGGCGAAGTGGGCAGCATGCTGATCAAGGGCCCCACCGCCACCCTGTACTGGAAGCCCTACATCCAGGACAACAAGCTCCTGAAGACCATGAAAAAGGGCATCAAGGACGGCTACAACATGATGGGCGACGCCGTCATGATGGACAAAGACGGCTTTATCTTCTTCCAGGCCCGGGAAGACGACATGATCAAGTCCTCCGGCTTCCGGCTGGCCCCTTCGGAAATCGAAGACGCCATCCTCCGGCATCCGGCGGTGCGGGATGACGCGGTAGTGGGCATCCCCGACGAGGTCTTGGGCCAGAAAGTCGTGGCCATGGTGGAACTGGAACCCGGTCACACCGGCTCCCAGGAGTTGGCCAGCGACATCATCAAATCCTGCCTGGACGTGCTGGGCATGTACAAGCTGCCCCGGGAAGTGGTGTTCATGGATTCCATCCCCCGGACGCCCACCGGCAAGATCCTCAAGAAGGTGCTGCGGAAGGACTATCCGGAGTACCCCACTAGGTATGTACCCAAGGTAAAGTAGGTCACACCTGATAAAAAATCTCCGGGGGCGGTAGCCGTCCCCGGAGCCTCTTCGGAGGACGATGCCTTGCTTCGGCAAGGCATTTTTCTTTTTGATTTTGGTTATCCTTGTGATTAAATAGTACGGGTTTGCATAAAGGAGGGCACAGTTTTGCCTAATGTAGTCGTAGTGGGCACCCAATGGGGCGATGAAGGCAAGGGGAAGATCGTCGACCTCTTGACCGAGCGGGCCGCCATGGTGGTGCGATACCAGGGCGGCAACAACGCCGGCCATACCTTGGTGGTGGGCGGAGAAAAATTTATCTTCCATCTGATCCCTTCGGGGATCCTGCATCCCGGGACGCAGTGCCTCATCGGCAACGGCGTAGTGCTGGACCCCGAGGTTCTCCTGACGGAAATAGATAACCTCAAAGCCCGGGGGATCGCGGTGGGGCCGGAAAACCTCCGCATCAGCGAGCGCACCCAGGTCATCATGCCTTACCATAAGCGTCTGGACCTGGCCCGGGAACGGGCTAAGGGGGATGCCAAGATCGGCACCACCGGCCGGGGCATCGGTCCTTGTTATGAAGACAAGGTGGCCCGGCGGGGCATCCGGGTGGCCGACCTCCTGGACCCCGAAGTGCTCAAGGCCAAGCTGGCCGACGTGCTCCCGGAAAAGAATTTTTTCCTGGAAAAATTTCTGGACGACCGCCCGTTTACCCAGGAGGAGATCCTGGGGCCGGCTCTGGAGATGGGCAAACGCCTGGCGCCCCTGGTGAGCAATGTCTCGGTAATGCTCGCCGAGGCCGTGCGCCAGGGCAAAAATATCCTCTTTGAAGGGGCCCAGGGGACACATCTCGACATCGACCACGGCACCTATCCCTATGTCACTTCTTCCAATCCGGTGGCGGGGGGAGCCTGCACCGGCACCGGCATCGGGCCCAACCAACTGCACCAGGTCCTGGGAATCGTCAAGGCCTACACCACCCGGGTGGGAAGCGGGCCTTTTCCCACGGAATGTCTGGACGAGGTGGGGGATCATCTGGTGGAATGCGGGGTGGAATTCGGTTCCACCACGGGGCGCCGGCGGCGCTGCGGCTGGCTGGACGCGGTGGTTTTGCGCGACTCGGCCCGCCTCAACGGCCTCACGGGCCTGGCCATCACCAAACTGGACGTCCTCACCGGCGTCAACCCGGTGAAGATCTGCGTGGGCTATGACGCGGGCGGCGTCCGTAAGGAGACCATCCCGGCCACCATTCAGGAGTTGGAGAAGTGCCGGCCGATTTTTGAGGAACTGCCGGGGTGGACCGAGGATATCCGGGGAGTGCGGCGTTTAGAGGATTTCCCCCAGGCCACCCGGAACTATCTGAAGCGTATGGAAGAGCTGGTGGGGGTGCCCATCCAGATCATCTCCGTGGGCCCGGACCGGGAAGAGACTATCGTGGTGCAGAACCCGTTCGGTTGAGGCGGACCTTCAGGCGGCCCCGCCGCGATGTTCAACCCAGCAAGTCACTCAGGGCCGGTCAGCACGAATAAGCCGGCCCCTCTCTTTTTCCGGCGCCTTTACAGGCTGTAAAGATCTCTGACGCTTCCCTGAAAAAACTGCAAGGCCGTGACCGGCGCGTCCGAAGGCAAGGCGCCATAATCCCGCTGTTATATTAACGTGCAGTCAAAGGACAATTAACGGCACGTTGCAATAATAAAATCCAGAATTGTAGGGGCGCACCCTCGGGTGCGCCCTCAACCAAGGGCGGACACATGGGTCCGCCCCTACAAAAATTGCCGTTTGTTGGCGATTTTGTATTAAGCGGTTGCGCCGGGCCCGGGGTTTGGCATGTTCGATGCTATAGTTTTTGGTCATGGGGACCGAAGGGTAAGGTAAGAAAAATTCTGACAAAGGAATCGAAAATTACCCGACTTTCCCAATGAGGCCGCCGATGCTATCATACATCAAGGATGATAAGGTGGCCTTTGCCTGGCCTGAAGCCGGCAGGCGGACCCTGACCAGGCCGCACAGTGCAAGAGCTTCGGCCCGGCAAGGGGCAAGCAAGAGCCCGTTCTTCTTAAATCAGGATAAAAAACTTCTCCACGACATAGGAAAACACCATGATTGAAATCCGCTTTCATGGCCGCGGCGGCCAGGGCGCGGTGACTTCGGTGGAACTGCTGGCTCTGGCGGCCATTGAGGAAGGGAAGTTCGCCCAGGGTTTTCCCAGTTTCGGTCCGGAGCGCCGGGGCGCCCCGGTGCTGGCCTTCTCCCGGGTGGACGACAAGCCCATCAAGCTGCGCTGCAAGATCGTCAAACCCGACGTGGTGGTGGTGCTGGACGCCTCTCTGCTGCCGATTCAAAACCCTGCGGGTGACTTGAAGGAAAACGGCATCATCGTTCTCAACACCAACAAGACCGCAGCGGAGATCCGCCAGGAATACGGCTTTAAGCACACTCTGGCCCTGGTGGACGCCAACAAGGTGGCCCGGGAGGTGCTGGGGGTGCCCATCGTCAACACCACCATGATCGGGGCCCTGTTGCGGGCCACGGGCGTCGTCAAGGTGGAGACCATGGAAGCTCCCCTGAAGGATCGCTTCGGCCCCCTGGCGGTCAAGAATTTCAACGCCCTGAAAGTGGCTTTTGAGCAGACCACTATTGAGGAGCGACGGTCGTGAGCAAAGCATGGGATCAGGTAACCTGGCAGGAGATTGAGATCGGCGGCGTGTTGACCGAGCCGGGCACGGCCCGGAACTACAACACCGGGGATTGGCGCTCAAGCCACCCGGTGTGGGACAAGACCCGCTGCATCAAGTGCGGCGTATGCTGGACGGTGTGCCCCGAAGCGGGGATCACCGAGCAACCGGACGGCTACTTCGAGATGAACACCTACTGCAAAGGCTGCGGCATCTGCGTCAAAGAATGCGTCACCGGCTGCATCAAGATGGTGCTGGAGGAATCATGATGGCCCATAAGAAGCGAGTCGGCATGGAAGTCTCCATAGCGGTGAGCCATGCGGTACAGTTGGCTCGGGCCGAAGCCATCGCGGCTTATCCCATCACCCCTCAGACCCACATCGTGGAGCACCTCTCCTCCGTCGTGGCCAACGGCGAGTTGGAGGCGGAATTCGTCACGGTGGAATCCGAGCATTCCGCCATGAGCGCCTCCATCGGCGCCGCCGCCACGGGGGCCAGGACCTATACCGCCACCAGTTCCCAGGGGTTGGCCTTGATGAACGAAATCCTGTTCATCGCCTCGGCCATGCGCCTGCCCATTGTCATGACCGTGGCCAACCGGGCCCTGTCCGGTCCTTTGAGCATCTGGAACGACCACGGCGACATCATGGCGGCCCGGGATATCGGCTGGATTCAGATCTTCGCGGAGAACGGCCAGGAGGCCTTTGATCTCAGCATCATGGCCTTCAAGATCGCCGAAGACCATCGGGTGCTCCTCCCCACCATCGTCAACCTGGACGGCTTCATCCTCACCCACGTGGTGGAAGCCCATGAGATGATGGACCAGGAGACCGTGGACCGTTTCCTGCCCCCTCTGGTGCCGTATCACAAGCTGGACCCCCACAAACCGGTGACCATGGGGGCCTTTGCCATGCCGGAACTCTATACCGAGTGCAAGATGGCGCACCAGGAGGCCCTGACCAACTCCTACGGCCCCATCCGGGAAATCTGGCAGGAATGGGGGGAGCTCACCGGGCGGCACTACAAACCCGTGGAGACCTACCGCACCGAAGGGGCCAAGATAATTATCATGATGATGGGCTCCCTGGCGGAAGTGGCGGAGACCGCGGTGGACACCATGCGGGATAAAGGCATCCCCGTGGGGCTGGTAAAGATCCGGTTGTGGCGGCCCTTTCCCTTCGCGGATTTGCGCCAGGCCCTGGCCGGGGCGGAACTGGTGGTCGTCTGCGACCGGGCCCTATCCCTGGGAGGCGCGGCCGGGCCGGTCCTGGCGGAAGTGCGCAGCGCCATGTATCCCCTGGCTCAAAGACCTCAGATCCTGGGGTACACCGTGGGACTGGGGGGCCGGGACGTGCAGCCCGAGGCCTTTGAGGAACTGGTGCAGCTCGCCCAGGCGGAAGTCAAGCAGGGTCCCAGCGAGGAATTCCATATTTATGGGGTAAGAGGCTGATGGAAAAGTTTGGATTTGCGGAAAGCACGAAATTCGATACGTACGCCTCTCGGATGATGCCCCGGGATGAGTTTTTCACCTCGGGGCACCGGTCCTGCCAGGGGTGCGGCGAGGCCCTGGCGGTTCGGTGGGCCTGCAAGGCCATCGGTAAAGACGCCATCATCGCCCACGCCACCGGCTGCATGGAGATCGTCTCCTCGGCCATGCCCCAGACCGCCTGGATGCATCCCTGGATTCACGTGGCCTTCGAAAACACCTCGGCGGTGGCGTCCGGGATCGACGCGGCCCTGAGAGTCCTGGAACGCAAGGGCAAACTCAAGGGCCCCCTCCCCAAGGTGGTGGCCATGGGGGGCGACGGCGCCACCAGCGACATCGGCCTCCAGGCCCTCTCCGGGGCCCTGGAACGGAATACCAACTTCACCTACATCTGCTGGGACAACGAAGCCTACATGAACACCGGCATCCAGCGTTCCAGCGCCACCCCCTTCGGGGCCATGACCACCACGTCCCCTCCCGGGAAGCGGAGCTTCGGCCAGCATACCTGGAAGAAAGACATGGCGGCTATTGCTGTGGCCCACGGCATTCCCTACGTGGCCACCGCCTCCCCGGGCTATCTCTTCGACCTGTACTTTAAGGTGAAAAAGGCCGTGGAAACCCCGGGTCCGGCTTATATCAATATCCTGTCCGTCTGCCCTACGGGCTGGCGGAGCGCCACGGACCTGACGGTGCGCCTGGCCCGGCTCGCCACCGAAACTGCGGTCTTCCCGCTGTTTGAGGTGGTGGACGGCAAGTACCGGCTGACGGTGGAGCCCCCCAAGATCCGGCCTGTCCGGGATTATCTCAAACCCCAAGGGCGGTTCCGGCATCTCCGGGACCCGGAGGTGGAGTTCATCCAGAAGCAGACTACCGACCGATATAAACTGCTCCTGGAAAAATGCCAGGCGTCCTTTGCGGAATTTGTTCCGGTCCACGTGCCTGAAGGAATCTGATGATGACGAACCAGCAGAAACTCGAAACCATCATGTCCCGTTATGAGGGGATGCCCGCGGACCTGATTCCCGTGCTCCAGGATATCCAGGATGAATTTAACTACCTGCCCAAGGATGAATTGAAAATCGTGGCCGGCCGGTTGCAAATCCCCCTGACTCGGGTCTACAGCGTGGCCACCTTTTTCAAGATGTTCTCCCTGGAACCCAGGGGCAAGCATCTGGTTCGGGTGTGTTTGGGCACTGCCTGCCACTTGCGGGGCGGACAACGCCTGGTGGAAACGGTGGGCCGCCGCCTGAACGTCGAGCCGGGTCATGCCACCGATGATCTGCAATTCTCCCTGGAGACCGTGGGCTGTCTCGGATCCTGCGCCCAGGCCCCCTTAATGATGATCGACGACAAGTATTTCGGGCGCATGGCCGTGGATAAGGTCCCGAAGATCTTGAAACCTTATAAACAATAAGAGCTGAGATAAGGATATGCCTAAGTTTGAATCTATGGACCACCTGGAGGAATACCGGGGTCGACTTCTCAGCAGCCGGAATCCGAAGGAGCCCCAGGTCCTGGTATGTGGCGGCCCCGGCTGTTTGCCCATGGGGAGCGAGGAAGTAGCGGCAGCTTTCCAGGCCGAACTGAAGCAGCGAGGACTGGCAGGGAAAGTCGTGCTCAAGGAGAGCGGCTGCCAGGGCTTGTGCGCCAAGGCGGTCAAGGTGATGTTTCGCCCCCAGGAGATCACCTACCAGCAGGTGACCGCCGAGGATGTGTCCCTCATCGTCGAAGAAACCCTGGTCAAAGGCAAAATTCTGGACCGGTTTTGTTACCAGGACCCCAAGGACGGGGCCATCAAAGCCCACAAGTCCAAGGTGCCGTTCTACCAGGGACAGCGCCCCATTGTGTTGGCCAAGATGGATGTCATCGACCCGACGAGTCTGGACGATTACCTGGCGGCGGGCGGCTACCAGGCCCTTAAAAAGGTCTTGTCCGGGATGAGCCCGGAAGCCGTCATCGATGCGGTGGAACGTGCAGGCCTCAGGGGTCGTGGGGGCGGCGGTTTTCCCACCGGTCGTAAATGGCGGCTCTGCCGGCAGGTGCCCGGGGACATCAAGTATATTATCTGCAACGGGGACGAAGGCGACCCCGGGGCCTTCATGGACCGGGCCGTCATGGAAGGCGACCCCCACGCCGTCCTGGAAGGGATGGTCATCGGCGGCTATGCCATCGGCGCGGGCCAAGGCTATATCTATGTTCGCCATGAATATCCCCTGGCGGTCAAGCGCCTGACCCTGGCCATTGACCAGGCCCGGGAAGCGGGCCTCCTGGGAGCCAATATCCTGGGGTCCGGTTTCGCTTTTGACGTGAAGATCAGCAAGGGCGCCGGGGCCTTCGTGTGCGGCGAAGAGACCGCGCTCATCGCCTCCATGGAAGGCAATATCGGCGAGCCCCATCCCCGGCCGCCGTATCCCGCGGTGGAGGGCCTGTGGGGCAAACCCACGATCATCAACAACGTGGAAACCTGGGCCAATATCCCGGCGATCATGAGTAAGGGGCCGGACTGGTTTGCCGCCATCGGCACCGAGAACAGCAAGGGCACCAAGGTCTTTTCCCTGGTGGGCGCGGTGAACAACACCGGCCTGGTGGAAGTGCCCATGGGCACCACCCTGCGGCAGATGGTCTTTGACCTGGGCGGGGGTATCCGGGGCGGCGGGGAATTTAAGGCGGTCCAGACCGGCGGACCCTCCGGCGGCTGCATCCCCAAGCAGTTTCTGGACCTGCCGGTGGATTACGACAGCCTACAGTCGGTGGGCTCCATCATGGGCTCCGGCGGCATGATCGTCATGGACCACACCAGTTGCATGGTGGACGTGGCCAGATACTTCATGTCCTTCCTTCACGACGAATCCTGCGGCAAATGCACCCCTTGCCGGGAAGGCACCAAACACCTGCTGGAGATCCTCACCGAAATTACCAAAGGGCATGGCAAAGAAGAGGACCTGGCCCTGATGGAAGAGCTGTGCGCCGCCATGTCCTCCGCTTCCCTCTGCGGCCTGGGCCAAAGCGCGGTCAATCCCGTCAGGAGCACCTTGAAATATTTTCGGGAAGAATACGAGGCCCATATCCTCCAGAAAAAATGTCCGGCATTGGTCTGCCGGCCCCTGCTGAAGTACACCGTTGACCCCGAGACCTGCACCGGC
This sequence comes from uncultured delta proteobacterium, assembly GCA_963812015.1. GTDB lineage: Bacteria > Desulfobacterota > Desulfobaccia > Desulfobaccales > 0-14-0-80-60-11 > 0-14-0-80-60-11. The sequence goes on from CAWETI010000003.1 coordinate 621,470, forward strand.
TGCCTGGCCTGTGTCCGGGAGTGCCCGGCGGACGCCATCCACGGGGAAGCCGCCGAACCGCAACTGATCGATCAGGAACTCTGCGTCAAATGCGGTATGTGCCATGCGATCTGTAAATTCGACGCAGTTAAGGTAGAGTCATGAAAAACGATTTAGTGAGTCTGACCATTGACGGCATCCCGGTCCAGGCGCCGGCGGGGACTACGCTCCTGCTGGCGGCCAAGGCCAGCGGCATCGACATTCCCACCCTGTGCTACCACCCGGAACTCAAACCCGAGGGCCACTGCCGCCTGTGCGTGGTGGAAATCGGCGAGGCGCCCCGCACCCGCATGGTGAATTCCTGCACCTATCCGGTGGAGCCCGGTCTGGTGGTGCAAACCGCGACGGAGAAAGTCCTGGCCTCCCGGCGCATGGTGCTGGAGCTCCTCCTGGCCCAGGCGCCGGCGGCGGAACACCTCAAGGAGATGGCCGCGGCCATGGGAGTGCATGAAACCCGCTTTACCAAAGGGGACCCGGCGGCCCGGTGCATCCTGTGCGGCCAGTGCGTCCGCACCTGCCGGGAGGTGGTGGGGGTGAGCGCCATTTCCATGGCCTTCCGCACCCCGAAAAAGCGAGTGGCCACCCCCTTTGCCGAGCAATCCGAGGCCTGCATCGGCTGCGGCTCCTGCGTCTTCATCTGCCCCACCAACACCATCGCCTACACCGAGAAGGACGGCGTCCGCACCGTCTGGGGCCGGAAATTCGAACTCCAGCCCTGCAGCAAATGCGGCAACTACATCGCCCCCAAGGCCCAACTGGAACACTGGGCCAAACTCACCGGCGACCCGGTGGAAAGCTTCTACACCTGTAAAGACTGCCGGTAAGCATTTTGAGGGAGGGCCGGGGGAATTTTTCGTAAGAGATTCCCCCGCCCTCCCCCAAACCCCCACCCGACCCCCGCATAAGATTTGTAAGGGCACAGCGAGCTGTGGCCCTTTTTTTACTCATTTTATCACGCTTGACAAGTCACGGAAAACGTTATAGATTATTTCTGTGATTAACTCCTTCCGGTGCAAAGAAACCGAAAGGCTCTTTAACCGTGAGCCGACGAAAAGATTTCCCGGTGATTTGTATCGGCCTGCTTTACGGAAGTTGTTGATATTGGATGCTGCCGAAAGCCTGGAGGATTTGCGAAGCCCACCAGGAAATCGCTTGGAACCCCTCAAGGGGGACCGGTCGGGACAGTACAGTATCAGGATTAACGATCAGTTCCGGATTTGCTTTGTCTGGCAAGATAACCACGCATATAACGTAGAAATAGTGGATTATCATTGAGGACAAGATCATGACTGGCAAAAAACTACCTCCGGTGCATCCCGGTGAAATTCTTTTAGAGGAATATCTTAAACCTCTGGGAATTAGCCAAAATAAGCTCGGCCGCGATTTAAATGTCCCGGCCCAGAGAGTCAATGAAATTGTCCGGGGCCAGAGGGCGATCACGGTGGATACCGCCTTGCGCTTGGCCAGGTATTTCCAAACCAGCCCGCAGTTTTGGCTTAACCTGCAATCCCGCTATGATCTGGAGTTGGCAGAGGAAACGCGCCTGGTGGATCGGGTTATCCGGGAAGTTAGGGAACGGCAAGCTGTTTAAGGGCTAACAAGCCATAGGGGCAAGGTTACTCAGTCGCATAAACTGGCTGGAGAAGACGGGCTCGAGGGCCCGCCTTCCCCGGCCTTATTTTTCTCTTATAAGAGATTGGGGGAGGAAAGGGGGTAAGGGCATTTACGAAAAAGCCCTTAGCCCCCTCCCTCCAACTCTTACTCCTTCCCGCCAAACCGCCGCTTCGCCATCTCCGCGGCCATCATGATGGCGGCTTTGAGGGAATCGGGGGCGGCCTTGCCGGTGCCCGCCAAGTTGTAGGCGGTCCCGTGATCGACGCTGGTGCGGATAATGGGGAGCCCCAAGGTCACGTTCACCCCGTCCATGAAGTGGAGGAGTTTTAAGGGAATAAGTCCCTGGTCGTGGTACATGCAGATGATGGCGGCGAACTCCCCCTGATTATGGCGCCAGAACAGGGTGTCGGCCGGGAAGGGGCCCTCCACGGCCAGGCCCGCAGCTTGAGCCTCTTTGACCGCGGGGATGATGATCGCCTCTTCTTCGTGACCGAACATGCCCGCTTCGCTGGCGTGAGGGTTGAGGGCCGCCACTCCCAGGGGCACGCCCGCCAGCCCGAAGTCCCGGTCCAGGGCCTTGGCGGTGAGGTGGAAAAGCCGAACCAGGCCTTCCTGGGTGAGCTTTTTCGGCACCTCGGCCAGGGCGCAGTGGATGGTGGCCAGCACCACCCGGAAGTTGCCCCCGGCCAGCATCATGGCAAACTCAGGGGTCTTGGTCCGCTCCGCCAGAAGTTCGGTGTGGCCCGGGAAGGCGTAGCCCGAAAGCTTCATAGCGATCTTACTGATGGGCGCGGTGACCAGGCCTGAGACTTTTTGCATCAGGGCCAGATCAATGGCGGCCAGGATATAGCCTACCATGGCCTCCCCGGACGCCGGAGTGGGGCGGCCGTACTCCAGGTCGCAGGAAGCCAGTTGTGACAGGGGCATGAGGTCCAGGGTCCCGGACTGGTAGCGCCCCGCCCCCGGGCGGTCCGCCAGTTGGATTTTCAAGGCTGGATCCAAGGCCAGGCGGGCTCGGTCCAGGGCCGGGAGATCGCCGATGATTAAGGGCCGGCACACCCGGTAGATCCGGGCGTCCGCCAAAGTCTTGACGATGATCTCCGGCCCCACTCCCACGGGGTCGCCCATGGTCAGGGCCAAAATGGGTCTTGAGGGTGAATCAGTCATGGCGTTGCGAACCTCCTCCCGCCGCCAGGCGCTGCACCTCGATGTGCACCTTCCCCTCGTCGAGGGTAACCTTGAGGTAGTGGTGAAAAAAATGTGCGGGGTCGGTGCCATATAAGGGCGCTCCGGCCCCGGCGGTGATGGTATAGGGGACGTCGTCCCAATGGCCGGAAAAGTAGCCGTGGATATGCCCGGCAAAGATGTGGGTCACCTGGTATTGGCGGAAGAGGGCGGCCAGTTTGCGTCCCGCCGCCTCACCCAGGCAGTGATGATTCTCACCCCCCCGGGGATCAAAGAGGGGGACATGGAGGAATATCAGGCGGGTTTTGAAGGCCCGGGATTTGCGTAATTCTTTCTCCAGCCAGCCCCATTGCAATTCGCCGACTCCGTTGGGCTCTAGATCATTGACGATGATAAAGTAGTTGTCCCTGACCTGAAAGGAGTAGTAATCGGGCCCGAAGATTTCCCGGTACAGCCCGGGACTATGATCTTCTTCGAGATCGTGGTTGCCTAACACCGTGAGAAAAGGCAGGCGCAGGCCTTGGCGGACCTGCCCCAGGAAAGCCGCAAAGGTCTCCACGCTGCCGCAATCCACCAGGTCGCCCACATCAATGGCAAAGGCCAGGCCGGGATCACCATCCAGTTGCCTAATGACCTGGTTAAAGACCGCGGGATTGCTGCGGTTGTCTCCCAGGACGGCAAAGGTCAGGGGGGGACCGGCGGGCACCTTGATCCGGGCCAGGTTGCAGGGGTTCCAATCCTGGGCCGGTAACGGGCCGGGGTCGGTCCCGACCCCGGCTCCCGCCGAGACGAAGAGGCATAAGACCGTGAGGCCGATAATCAAGACGTGCAGTCTTTCGGGTCGACCCTGAAACAGTTTCATCAGACCTCTCCCAACCTATAGTTTACCTGCGCTTGATGCTCACGGCCGGGGCCGAAGCTTTTCCCGCCACTTTTTTCATGCAATCAACCCGCCAGGTGTGCAACAATAACTATTACCTGAAATATGACGGGAGATGGAGTCCGTGTCAATGACAGAACCGGGTAAAGAGCGATTGGCAGACATAAAGCTGGGTTTCATCGGCGTCGGCAACATGGGCGGGGCCATCATCAGGGGGCTGCTGGCGGGAGGCTTTGTTCTCCGGGAGAACCTGGTGTACTACGACCCGGACCCGGCCCGGCAGGCCCAGATGGATGAACTGGGGGTTTCGACCGCCCTGGATAACGCCGAGGTGATGCACGCGCCGGTGGTGGTGCTGGCCGTCAAACCTCAGGTGTTGGCCCCCGTCCTGGCCGGGGTCAAAGAATTCGCCCGACCCTGGCACCTGATTATTTCCATCGCCGCCGGGGTCTCCCTGGAGGTCCTGGAAGGGGCCTTCCCCGACTCCCGGGTGATCCGGGTCATGCCCAACGCCCCCACCCTGGTGGGGGCCGGGATGGTGGCCCTGGCCCCGGGCCGCGGCGTCTCCCCGGAAGACCTGGCCCTGGCCCTGGATCTGTTCCGGGCCGTGGGACAGGCCGTGGTGGTGGAGGAAAGGCTCATGGATGCCGTCACCGGCCTGAGCGGCAGCGGCCCGGCCTTTGTGGCCGTGTTCATCGAGGCCCTGGCCGACGGCGGCGTGAAAATGGGGCTGCCCCGGGCCCTGGCTCACACCATGGCAGTGCAAACCGTCCTGGGCACAGCAAAACTCTGCCTGGAAGAAGATCTCCACCCCGGCAGGCTCAAAGACATGGTGACCTCCCCCGGAGGGACCACCATCGCCGGTATCCACGCCCTGGAATCGAGTGGCTTCCGGGGCGCAGTCATGGACGCCGTAACCGCCGCCGCCCGGCGGTCGGAGGAGTTGGGAAAGAAATGAGGGGCGGATTTTAGGAGAATTTGGGGGAAGGGGCTAGGGGCGAACGGCCCCTACCCCTTCCCCCAAACCCCCATCCCCAACCCCTTACAGGGGGTTGGGAGGAGAGTCCAAGGGGAGGGCGGAGGAAATGACTTATGAAAAAACCGCCGGCCCTCCCCTCAAATTCCTATCCTAAATTCCACGTCCTCACCAGCCGCAGGTGGATATCAACGGCCGGGGCGCTATGGGTCAGGGCGCCCATGGAGATGAAGTTGACTCCGGTGGCCGCCACCTTCGGCAGGCGTTCTTTGGTCATGCCGCCGGAGGCTTCCAAGAGGGCCCGGCCCCGGGTCAGGTCCACGGCTTTTTTCAGGGCGGCGTCGTCCATGTTGTCCAGGAGGATGCGGTCGGCGCCGGCGTTCAGGGCCTCTTCCAGCCCCTTCAAATCCGTCACTTCCACTTCGACCTTGAGCAGGGGGTGGGCCTTGGCTTTGGCCTGCCGCACGGCCTGGCTGATGGACCCCACTGCGGTCAGGTGATTGTTCTTGATGAGCACCGCGTCATAGAGCCCCAGGCGGTGGTTGCGGCCGCCGCCCAGGCGCACGGCGTATTTCTCCAGGACGCGCCAGCCGGGGGCGGTTTTACGGGTGTCCACCAGGCAGGTTGTGGAGCCGGCCACCTGGGCCACCATGCTGCGGGTGAAGGTGGCAATGCCCGAGAGGCGCTGGAGAAAATTGAGGGCCACCCGTTCGCCGGTAAGGATCGAGGCCGCGGGGCCGGTGAGGCGGGCCAGGACCGTGCCTTTGGCCACCTCCTGGCCGTCATCCACCTGGGGAGTGAAGGTCACGGCCGGGTCAAGCCGGACAAAAACCCGGGCCGCCACCGGCAGCCCCGCCACCACCAGGGTCTGTTTGGCCCGGATATGGGCTTCCCCCTGCAACTCCGGGGGGATTAAGACCTGGGTGGTGACATCTCCCGGTCCCAAATCCTCTTCCAGGGCCAGGTCGATGAGGCGGTCAATGTGGGGTGAGATGAGCATTTTATCCATGAATAAATCCCGGTGGGGCGGGCCTCCGCGCCCGCCTGCTTAACGTCGGATATGTGCGGCAATTATGGGCAGGCACGGAGGCCTGCCCCACCGATGCCGATTTAATCATAATCCTCTTCAAAAGAAATGACGCAAGGAGTCTCCAGGTCGGGTTTGGAGGTGGCATCGATGGGGTCACAAGTCTCGTAGCAATCGCCGGCGCATCCTTCTTGTTCTTCATCCCAGAAATTGCAGCGTTCCCGGACGCACTGGCCCAGGCCGGGAAGCGGGCAGATGGGGGTGGTGTAGTCTCGCAGCATATTTTGGGGATAAAGGCGGGCAGTGCCCGCCCTACGTTATCGGCACAGGGGAGACGCCTGTGCCATCATCTTATGCGGGTTGGGTGGGGGGTGTGGGAGGAGGGCAGGGACGAAGTTCCTGGCCCTCCCCCCACATCTTCTCACCCCATCAGTTCTTTTATCCGTTCCCGGTGGGTTTTGAGTTTTTGGAGTTTGTCGGTCTGGGCCTGGAGTTTAGCCTGTTCTTTTTGGACGACTTCCGCCGGGGCTTTGGCCAGGAAGTCTTCGTTGCTCATTTTGCGTTGGGCCTGGCTCACTTCTTTGCCCAGTTTCTCCAGTTCCCGGTCGAGGCGCTTGGCCTCTTCGGCAAAGTCGATGATGCCCGCCAGGGGCATGAATATGTCCACCTGGTCCACCACGGCCTTGGCCGAGGCGGCGGGGGGGCCGTCGGCGGAGTTGCAGTGAAGTTCCTGGAGCCGGGCCAGAATCTTGATACTCTCCCGGTGGCGGTCCAGGGCGGCAATGTCCCCGGCTTCGGGGCTGTGGAGAAAAACTTCCACCTGGGTGCCCGGGGGCACGTTCATTTCGCCCCGGATATTGCGGATCGCGGTGATGGTATCCATCACGAGATTCATCTCGGCTTCGGCCCCGGGGTTATGGAACCGGGCATCGGCGGCGGGGTAGGGCGCCACCATGATGGAGTTCCGGGCCCCGGGCAATTTCTGCCAAATTTCCTCGGTGATGAAGGGCGTGAAGGGGTGGAGGAGGCGGAGGATGGCGCTGAGCACCTGGAGGAGGGTCCCCTGGCAGTGGCTCCGGGCCGCCCGGTCCTCTTTGTCATAGAGCTGGGGCTTGATGAGTTCCAGGTACCAGTCGCAGAACTCGTGCCAGATGAACTGGTAGAGGGTGTTGGCGGCCTGGTCGAATTCGTAAGACTCCAGGCGCTCCCGGGTCTCTTTGATGACCTGCTGGAGGCGGCTCATGATCCAGGCCTCCGCCGGGGTCAGAGGCATGGTCTCCCGGGCGTCAGCCGGGGACGCGGGGTTAAAGCCCTCCAGGTTCATGAGGGTGAAGCGGCAGGCGTTCCAGATTTTGTTGGCGAAGTTGCGGTAGCCGGCGATGCGCTCCTCGGACAGACGCACGTCCCGCCCCATGGCGGCGAAGGCGGCCAGGGAAAAGCGGAAGGCGTCGGTGCCGTATTTATCCATGAGTTCCAGGGGGTCGATGACGTTGCCCTTGGATTTGCTCATTTTCTGGCCTTCCGGGTCCCGCACCAGGGCGTGGATGTAGACCTCGTGGAAAGGGACTTCGCCCATAAAATGCAGCCCCATCATCATCATCCGGGCCACCCAGAAAAAAAGGATGTCGAAGGCGGTGACCAGGACGCGGGTGGGGTAGAAGAGCTTGAGTTCCGGGGTTTCAGCCGGCCAGCCCAGGGTGGAAAAGGGCCACAGGGCCGAAGAAAACCAGGTGTCCAGGACGTCGGTTTCCTGGACCAGGTCGCCGCCGCAGGGGCAGGCGGCAGGGTCTTCCCGGCTGACGATGACCCGGCCGCAGGCGGCACAGGTCCAGGCCGGGATGCGGTGGCCCCACCAAATCTGCCGGGAGATGCACCAGTCCCGGATATTGGTCATCCAATCGTAATAGCTTTTGTCCCAGTTGGGGGGGATCAGGCGGGTGCGGCCGTCTTCCACCGCGGCCAGGGCGGCGTCCGCCAGGGTCTTGACCGCCACGAACCACTGTTTGGAAACCAGGGGCTCCACCACGGTCTTGCAGCGGTAACAGTGCCCCACCGGCACGGTGTAAGGCTCCATCTTGGCCAGGAGGCCGTCGGTTTTGAGATCCTTGAGGATCTGGGCCCGGCAGGCGAACCGGTCCATGCCCTGATACTTGCCGGCCGCGGCGGTCATGAGGCCGGCTTCGTCAATGACCTTGACCGCGGGGAGATCATGGCGCCGGGCCACCTCGAAGTCGTTGAAATCGTGGGCCGGGGTGATCTTGAGGGCGCCGGTGCCGAACTCCAGGGCCACGTAGGAATCCGTGATGACCGGGATCAATCGACCCAATACCGGGAGACGGAGGGTGGCGCCGTGGTATTTCTTATAGCGCTTATCTTCGGGGTTGACGGCCACCGCGGTGTCGCCCAGGAGGGTCTCGGGGCGGGTGGTGGCCACGGTGACGCCGCCTTCGCCGTCGGCCAGGGGGTACTTGATGTGATAGAGGTGGCCGTCGGTGGGTTCGTGCTCCACCTCCAGGTCGGCCAGGGCCGTCTGGCAGCGGGGGCACCAGTTGATGATGTAATCCCCCTTGTAGATCAGGCCTTCTTCATAGAGGCGCACGAAGACTTCCCGCACCGCCCGGGAGAGGCCTTCGTCCATGGTGAAGCGCTCCCGGCTCCAGTCGCAGGAACAACCCAGGCGTTTCAGTTGGGTGATGATGTGCCCGCCCGAGGAGGCCTTCCACTGCCACACCCGCTGGATAAAGGCCTCCCGGCCCAGGGCGTGGCGGTCCAGGCCTTCCGCGGCCAACTGGCGCTCCACCACGTTCTGGGTGGCGATGCCGGCGTGGTCGGTGCCCGGCATCCACAGGGCGTCGAAGCCGTCCATGCGCTTAAACCGGATGAGGATATCCTGCATAGTGTTGTTGAGGGCGTGGCCCATGTGGAGGGAACCGGTGACGTTGGGGGGCGGGATAACGATGCAGTACCCCGGCTTGGCGCCGTCGGCTTTAGCATGAAACAACCCGCGTCCTTCCCAATACTCGTACCATTTTGCCTCGATCCGCTGGGGATCATAGACTTTTTCCAGAATTTCCGTCATGGTGATCCTTGTAGAAGATATTTGGGGAAGGGGGCCAGGTGCCGACGGCCCCTGCCCCCTTCCCCAAACCCCATCCCCCAACCCCCATAAAGGTTGGAGGAGGAGGTATATTGTGACTAACTATTTAATATCATTGCTAACTAACATGTAGGGGGGGAGTTGTCAAGGGAATTGGGGACCAGACTTGGGAAAGGCTTGACAGTGGACCGGTAAATTTGGTATGACCATCTGGTCATGAGTGAAGAACCGGTCCTTTCAACCTTTCGGCACCTGCCTGCGGACAAACAGGAAAGGGTGCTGACTGCCGCCCTGGCGGAGTTTGCCGAACAGGGTTATCAGCAGGCTTCCCTGAACCGCATGGTGGCCCAGGCGGGGATCGCCAAGGGGTCGCTCTACCAGTATTTTCCCAACAAAGAGGGGATGTTTCATTACATCTTCCAGTACGCCCTCAAGATGGTGCGGCGGACCCTCACCGCGGTTAAGGAAGAGACCCGGGAAGAGAATTTTTTTGTCCGGCTGGAAAAATCCCTCCTGGCGGGGGTGGCCTTCTCCCGGGAGCACCCCCGGATTTTCAGCCTGTATCTGAAGATCCAGTTCGATAAAAATGTGCCGTTCCGGGGAGAGTTTCTGGCCGCGGTGCGGCGCCACGCCACGGAATATTTCGCCTCCCTGGTGCGCCGGGCCCAGAGCCGGGGGGAACTGCGGCCCGGAGTCCCCAAAGACGCGGTGCTGTTTCTCCTGGATGCGTTGTTCGACCGGTTTCTCCAGGCCGTGGCGGTCCCGGCCCTGGACGTCACCCTGGGCCTAAACCAGGCCACGGATGCGACCATTCATAAACACGTCCGGGAACTCATCGGCCTCCTCCAGGATGGCCTGATGGCTTGAGATGGCGATCGGTTTTTTCCACTATTTTAACCGATAAGAACGGCATAGGGAGGGAGGAGCAGAAAGCAGACAATCGCCCGAGCCGGTTCCCCAAGAAGTAAACCTGCGGCTGTTGGACAACTGGAGACAGATGGCAATTAATTTCAAACAACAATCATCACTGCTCGAACTGCTCTGTATCATAGTGCTGGCAATTCTTGGCGTGGCTATTTCATATTATTATGATTTTATTGAGGAAATGTATATATGGTCCGTACTTCATAAATCACACCTTATTGACGAGTTAGTCGTACTCCTTATCGTCCTGACCTTTGGTCTGGCTATTTTTTCCTTTCGGCGATGGCGGGAACAGATTAGAAAACACTCTGAATTGAAACGATTAATGTCGGAAAAAGAAAGGATGATCGTAGAACTTCACGAGGCCACCGAAAAAATCAAAATTTTAAAGGGCTTCTTGCCTATTTGCTCCCATTGTAAAAAAATTCGTAACGATGAGGGTTATTGGCAGCAATTGGAGAAATATATCAGTGAACACTCTGAGGCCCAATTCAGTCATGGGATTTGTCCAACCTGTGCGGAGAAACATTATTCTGAGTTATTACCGGGAAAGGATAGTTCGTTGAAATGATGCAGTGTGCACCGGATAATTCTTGGCCTGATTTTGCAGGAACAACCCGGAAGATGCCGGGCGAGTGGGATCTATTTTTTTGGGGAAAGCGTGACCAGTTGGTCATTTAAGGAGAGGGCATGGCAGGTATCCAGGGTTTCACTGATAAACGACTTTATCCCATCTATGACAAAGTGGCATCTCAAGAGCGTCTCTCCCGGGAAGACGGTTGCGCCCTGTTCGAGAGCCCCGATCTTTTGGGGGTGGGGCGTCTGGCCCAGATAGTGCGGGAGCGCCTCCATGGCCGCCGGGCTTTCTATATCTATAATCAGCATATCAACTACTCCAATATCTGTATCAATGGCTGCAAGTTTTGCGCGTTCGGGCGCAAGGCGGGAGAACCGGGGGCCTATGAGATGAGCCTCCCGGAGATTTTTGACAAGGTGGAGGCAAGGGCGCATGAGCCGATCACTGAAATTCATATCGTGGGCGGCTGTCATCCCGATCTGCCATTCGCTTACTATGTGGATATGCTCCGGGGCATCAAGGCCCGGCGTCCGGAGGTCCATCTCCAGGCCTTCACCGCCGTGGAGGTGGCCCACCTGGCCCAGAAGGCCGAAATGAGCGTGGCCGATACCCTGTCGGCCCTGAAAGAGGCGGGCCTGGGGTCCCTCCCCGGCGGCGGGGCCGAAGTCTTCAGTCCCCGGGTGCGTTCCAGCCTCTGCCCGGAAAAGCTCTCCCCCGAGGGCTGGGTGGAAGTGGCTCAGGCGGCGCATCGGCTGGATCTCAGCACCAACGCCACCATGCTCTATGGCCACATGGAGAGCGTGGCGGAGCGGGTGGACCATCTGGTTAGACTGCGCGAAGCCCAGGACGAGACCGGGGGATTTTTGGCCTTCATTCCCCTGGCCTTTCACCCCGCCAACACCGGTCTCAGCGATCTTACCGGCCCCAGCGCCATCGACGATCTCAAGACCCTGGCCGTTTCTCGGCTGATGCTGGACAATTTCCCCCACATCAAGGCGTTCTGGGTGATGTTGGGGCCGAAGCTGTCCCAAATCTCCCTGTGTTTCGGGGTGGATGACGTGGACGGCACGGTGATGGAGGAGCGGATCACCCACATGGCCGGGGCCCAGACGCCCCAGGGCCTGACCCGCTCCCAACTGCGAGCCCTGATTCGGGAGGCGGGCTGCGTGCCGGTGGAACGGGACACCTTGTACGGGGTGATTGCCGATGAGTGGCGTTGAGCACGGCTTGCAGGCCAAGTTGGCGGCCGGGGCGCGGCTGGATTTTCAAGAGGCCTGCCGGCTATGGGACCTGGAACTCCTGACCCTGGGAAATTGGGCGGACCGGGTGCGCCGGCGTCTCAACCCCGAGCCCCGGGTTACCTTTGTCATTGATCGGAATATCAACTACACCAACATCTGTGTTTCGGGCTGCCGTTTCTGCGCCTTTTACCGGCCTCCCGGGTCCGCCGACGGCTACGTCCTGGCGTGGGACACCCTGGCGGCGAAGCTCACGGAACTCAAAACCCACGGCGGCAGCGGGGTTCTGCTCCAGGGCGGCCTCAACCCCGAGTTGCCCCTGGACTACTACCTGGAACTGGTCGATTTTATCCGGGGCTCCGGCCTGGCGGTGCACGGCTTTTCTCCCCCGGAAATTTTTTATCTCGCCGAAAAAAACGCTCTTAGCCTGGAAGAACTGATTCAGCGCCTGATGGACGCAGGGTTGAGCTCCATCCCCGGGGGCGGGGCCGAGATCCTGGTGGATCGGGTGCGGCGCCAGATCTCGCCGCAGAAATGCTCCAGCTCCCAGTGGCTGGAGGTCATGGCCGCGGCGCACCGGCTGGGCTTATCGACCAGCGCCACCATGATGTTCGGACACCTGGAGACCCGGGCGGAGCGGATCGAACACCTCTTCAGGATTCGGGAACTCCAGGACGACACCGGCGGCTTCACCGCATTCATCCCCTGGACCTACCAGCCCGGGGGCACAAACCTGACGGGCGAGACCCTGGGCGCGGTGGAATACCTAAAAATGCTGGCCATCTCCCGGCTGGTGCTGGACAACGTGCCCCATCTCCAGGTCTCCTGGGTGACCCAGGGGCCCAAGGTGGCCCAGGTGGCCCTGAAATTCGGAGCCGACGACTTCGGCTCCACCATGCTGGAAGAAAACGTGGTGGCCGCCGCCGGGGTGGGCTTCCGCCTGACGCGGCCCGAAATCGAAACGCTGATCCGCCAGTCCGGTTACGAGCCGCAGGTGCGGGATCACCGATACAATGTCGAGTGAATTTCTGGGGGGAGGGCCAGGGCCAACGGCCCTGCCCTCCCCCCAGACCCCCCTCCCAACCCGTATAAGGGGTTGAGGAAGACGGGCTGAAAGCCCGCCTTCCTCAATTTGAAGAATAAAAATTAAGGGATTGGGGGAGGGGGTAAGGGCCCCTTACGAAAAAACGGAAAAGCCCTTAGCCCCCTTCCCCCAAACAACCATAACAACCATGAAACCGAAAATTGCGGTCATAGCCCGGGTGGGGGCGCATAAGGCCTTGGAGGTGGCGGGGTTGAGGCCGCGCCGCACCGAGGTTTATGCCACGCCCTATGGCGACAGTCGGCCGGTGCATTGGTTCCGCCAGGGGGGGATCGATTTTGTGGTCCTGTCCCGGCACGGGGAGGCGGGTTACGAGATTTCGGCCCCGTTCATCAATGCCCGGGCCAATCTCTATGCCTTGAAGGCGTTGGGGGTGGCCAAAATTCTGGCCTGGGTGGCCCCGGGCTCGCTCAGGGAGGAGATGGCCCCGGGGGACCTGGTGGCGCCCCACGATGTCTTGGATGAAGGCCGGGGCGGCCCCCACACCTTTTATCCCGGGGTGGGGTGGGGTTTTATAAGGCACAACCCCCTGTTCTGCCCGGAGTTGAGGGCAGCGATGTTGGGAGCGCTGGTAGATGTTCCCTTTGTGGTGCATGGCCGGGCGGTCTATGTGGCCACTACCGGGCCGCGCCTGGAGACCGCGGCGGAAATCCGCAAGTTCGGTTGCCTGGGAGGCGATCTGGTGGGCCAGACCCTGGTCCCCGAGGTCTTTCTGGCCCGGGAACTGGAGTTGTGCTACGCGGCCCTGACCTATGTGGTGAATTATGCCGAAGGCCTGGTGGATCGGCCCTATCAGCCGGGGGTGCTGTTTGAAGGGCTGGCCACCCCGGAGGAAGCGGCAAGGGTGCGGGCGGTGGAAGCGGCCTTTCCGGATCTGGTCCTGAGGCTGCTGCCGGCGATGGCCGGCACGGCGCGGCAATGCCCCTGCCCCCGGCTCATGGAACGCTACCGCCTCCGGGGCGATATCAGTGACGACTGGCGCACCTGGGTAAGATAAGTTGAGGCTAATAAAAATATCAGCTGAGGGAGGGGGCCAGGGGCACCCGCCCCTGCCCCCTCCCTCAGGCTCCCTCCCCCAACCCCTTACAGAGGGATGGGAGGGGTGTTTGAGGGGAGGGCGGGGGACTTTCCGTCCCCCGGTCCTCCCCTCAAAGAGAAAATATGATCGCGCACGTAAGTAAATGGGTTTTGCCAGTAGATCAGCCTCCCATCCGGGACGGGGCGGTGGTGGTGGCCGGGGACCGGATCGCCGCGGTGGGGCCCGCGGATGAAGTTTTGTCCGGGTTCACGGGGTTGATCTGCGAACACGGTCATGGCGCCATCCTGCCCGGGGTGGTGAACTGCCACGTCCATCTGGAGTTTTCCGCTCTGGCCGGGCGGGTGGCCCCCCGGGCGCGCTGGGAGGACTGGCTGGACGCCACCCTGGCGGCCTACGGGGCCCTGGCTCCGGAAGAGGTGGAGGCCGGTATCGGCCGGGGCATTGACGCCTTGTGGCGGAGCGGCGCGGTATTGGTGGGGGAGGTCACCAACACCGGGGCTTCCTGGCCGCACCTGGCGCGGGGTCCCTTGTCATACCACCTGTTCTATGAGTGCCTGGGGTTCAACCTGCTGGAACGGTTTGATCTTCCGGAGTTATTTCCCTTTTTCGGCCGGCCCGAGGTCGCGGCCGCGGCCTGGGTTTCGGCCGCGGCCCATGCCCCTTATTCCGTGTCCGCCGCTTTATTCCGGGCCGTAGATCAGTGGAACGCCGTCCGACAGGGCCTCCAGATGGTGCACCTGGCGGAATCCCGGGCGGAATTGGACTTTCTGGCCAAGGGCAACGGGTTTTGCGAGGGCTTGCTGAAACGCCGGGGCCGCTGGGCGCCGGATTTTCAGCCTCCCGGGGTGAGCCCCCCGGCTTACCTCAACAGTCTGGAATTCCTGGGCTCCCGGACCCTAGCGGTCCATGGGGCCTGGCTCAATTCTGAGGATTGCGAGCTTTTAGCCGGCACCGGGACCTGGCTGGTGCTGTGCCCCCGGGCCAACCGGTACACCGGGGCCGGGATGCCGCCGGTGCCGGAGTTGCTCCAGGCGGGGGTGAACCTGTCCCTGGGCACCGACTCCCTGGCGGGCAACCGGGACCTGAATCTGTTCGGGGAAATGCTCTGGCTCCAGCAAAATTATCCCGCCTACCCCGGGGATCTCTGGCTGCGCCTGGGGACCCTGAACGGCGCCCGGGCCCTGGGACGGGACCGGGACTTCGGCAGTCTGGAACCCGGGAAACACGCGGCCCTGGGATTCATTCCCCTGATGGAGAGCGGGGAATTTTGGGGCGAGCTGTTTAGGGCCGGGGCGGCGGGGAAGTGGCGCTGGCTGGGATGAACTGATAATGAGGCGGAAGGGTAGGGGCGGGTTTTAAACCCGCCCCTACAGAACCACGGATCGATTATTTTAAGGCTACAACAATATTGACAGAGCGAACCATGGATAAAGGGAGACACCCATGATGGCCAAGGCCCGATTGGGGCGCATTGCGTATCTCAACGTGCTGCCCATCTATTTCGCCCTGGAAAACCTCTTCGGCGAAAACGGCTTCCACCTGGTGCGGGGCACCCCGGCGGAGCTCAACGCCTTGATGCGCCGGGGCGAGGTGGACCTGGGCTCCATCTCCGCCATGGAATATGGCCGCGCCTGGCGGGATTATTTCCTGCTCCCCGACCTGTCCATCAGTTCCAAGGGGGCGGTGGGCAGCGTGCTCCTGTTCAGCCGGGTGCCGTTTTCCCGACTGGACGGGCGGACCATCCGGGTGAGCGCTGCTTCGGCCAGCGGCGCGGCGCTGGTCAAGGTCCTGATGGCCAAACTTTTTGAGGTGCAGCCCCGCTACGAACAGGGCCAACTGGCCGATGCTTCCCTTGCGGATGCTGCCGCAGTCATGGCCATCGGGGACGAGGCCTTGCGCCTGAAAGCCGCGGGGGCCATGCCCTTTGAATTGGACCTGGGGAAGGCCTGGCAGGAACTCACCGGCCTGCCGTTCGTGTTCGGGGTCTGGGCCGTGCGCCGGGACTTTACCGCAGCTCACCCCGCGGACACCGCTATCCTGCACCGCCTGCTGCTCCGCTCCCGGGATTGGGGCCTGGGGTCGTTGGCGGAGTTGAGCCGGATCGCCGCGGCCCCCTTCGGCATGGCCCCGGCCCAAATTCTGGCGTATTTCCATCAGCTCAATTTCTTCCTGGGCCCGGAACACGAAGAAGGTCTGGCCACCTTCTTCCATTATCTGTATAACCTGGGGGAATTGGACGAGGCGCCGCGGCTGGAGTATTTTGGGGGAGGGGGCTAAGGGCACCCGCCCTTACCCCCTCCCCCAATCCCCCTCCCCCAATCCCTTAAAGGGGGATGGGAGGGGAGTTTGAGGGGAGGGTGGGGGACGCGAGTCCCCCACCCTCCCCTCAAAAACACCAAGGAAAACCACATGGGCTATCGAAACTTACAAGATTTTATCGCCCGGCTGGAAAAGACCGGGGAGTTGGTGCGCATCAAGGAGCCGGTGAGCCCGTATCTTACCATCACCGAGATCACCGACCGGGTGTGCAAGGCCGGGGGGCCGGCCTTGTTGTTCGAGGAGGTGCCGGGCTACGACATGCCGGTGTTGATGAACGCCTTCGGGTCCATGCGGCGCATGTGTCTGGCGTTGGAGGTGGAGTCCCTGGACGACATCGCCACGGACCTCCTGAGCTTCATGGAGGCGGAAGCCAACACCCTGATGAAGAAGCTCAAACTCATTCCCAAACTGGCCCGCCTGGGCCGGATGTTCCCCAAAGAGGTGGGGAAAGCCCCGTGCCAGGAGGTTATCCTCACAGGCGAGGACGCGGATCTGGGCAAGGTGCCGGTCCTGACCTGCTGGCCCGATGACGGCGGCCCCTTCATCACCCTGCCGGTGGTGTTCACCCATCATCCTGAGACCGGGCGGCGCAACGTGGGCATGTACCGCCTCCAGGTCTATGACGCCCGGACCACGGGCATGCACTGGCATGCCCATAAGGGCGGGGCCCAGCACTATCGGGTGGCGGAATCCCGGGGGGAGGCCCTGCCGGTGGCGGTGGCCATCGGGCCCGACCCCGCGGTGACCTATGCGGCCACTGCGCCCCTGCCGGAGGATATTGATGAGATCCTGTTCGCCGGGTTTCTCAGGGGAGAGCCGGTGGAGATGGCGCCCTGCGTCACCCAGCCCTTGAGCGTGCCGGCGGCATCCCAGATCGTTTTAGAGGGTTACGTTGAGCCGGGGGAGAGGCGGACAGAAGGCCCCTTCGGCGACCACACCGGCTACTACTCCCTGGCGGATGACTACCCGGTGTTCCACCTCACCGCCATCACCCGGCGGCGGCACCCCGTTTACCCCGCCACCATCGTGGGGCGCCCCCCCATGGAAGACTGCTTCATGGCCAAGGCCACGGAGCGTATCTTCTTCCCCCTGATGAAAAAGACGCTGCCGGAGATGGTGGACCTCAACCTGCCGGTGGAAGGGGTCTTCCACAACCTGGCCTTTATCTCCATCGACAAGCGCTATCCCGGCCATGCCCGCAAGGTGATGCACGCCATCTGGGGGATGGGACAGATGATGTTCACCAAGATCATCATCATCTATGACCGGGACGTGGACGTGCAGGACCTGTCTCAGGTGCTGTGGCGGTTAGGGAACAACGTGGACCCGCGGCGGGACGTGGTGTTCGCCGACGGGCCGGTGGACGCCCTGGATCACGCCTCGCCCCTGCCCCGCTACGGCTCCAAGATGGGGATCGACGCCACCCGGAAATGGCCTGAGGAAGGGTTCACCCGCCCCTGGCCCGAGGTGATTGTCATGGACCCGGAAATCAAACGCAAGGTGGATGAACTGTGGCCGCGCCTGGGGCTGGCATGAACCGCTATGTGGTGGCCCTCACCGGGGCTTCGGGCATGATCTATGCCCGGGAGCTGTTGAGTTATTTTGCCGGCCGTCCGGACCTGGAATTGCACGCGGTGATCTCCGGGGCCGGGGAACAGGTGTTGGACCTGGAGTTGGGGCTCAAGCCGGCGGAGTTGGCCCCCGGGGCCATCTGGCACCGGGTGGATGACTTCACCTCAGGCCTGGCCAGCGGCTCTTTCCGGGCCCGGGCCATGGTGGTGGCGCCGTGCTCCATGGGCTCCCTGGGGGCCATCGCCCAGGGGGTGGGCCGCAACCTGATCCACCGGGCCGGTGAGGTCTTTCTCAAGGAGCGGCGGCCCCTAATTCTGGTGGTAAGAGAAACTCCTTTGAGCCTCATCCATCTGCGCAACCTGGTCCAGGCCTCGGAGGCGGGGGCCACCATCTTTCCGGCCTGTCCCGGTTTCTATCACCGGCCCCAAGATCTTACCGAACTGGCCCGCCAGTTTGCCGGGCGCATCCTGGATCACCTGGGGCTGGAGCACCGGTTGACCCGGCGCTGGGGGGAGGAGGAGAAAGCAGGGGTCAGGGGTCAGGGGTCAGGGGTCAGGGAAAAATAGAGTTTTTTGTAGCTATGGGACGATTATTCCGCACTATCATTGAACTGTTGGAGATGATCAAGGTCGGCCACAGCGTCCTGGCCCTGCCCTTCGCCTTCATGGGGGCCGTGATGGCGGCTCGGGGTTTGCCGGACGGCCGGACCCTGTTCACCATCATGGTGGCCATGGTGGGGGCCCGGAGCGCCGCGATGGCCTTCAATCGCTTGGCGGACGCCCGCATTGACGCGGCCAATCCCCGTACCGCCGACCGGGCCCTGCCCGCGGGCAAGATCAGTCGGCGGGCCACCATTCTGTTCATCGGGGCGAGCGCCGTCCTCTTCATGGCGGCGGCGGCCCAACTCAACCGGGTCTGCTTCGCCCTGTCTCCCCTGGCCCTCATGGTGATCCTGGGGTATTCCCTCACCAAGCGGTTTACCAGTGCCTCCCACCTCATTCTGGGGTTGAGCCTGGGACTGGCCCCGGTGGGGGGGTGGCTGGCGGTCCGGGGCGACCTGAGTCTGGAGGTCCTGGTCCTGGCCGGGGCGGTGCTCTTTTGGGTAGCGGGTTTCGATGTCCTCTATGCCCTGCAGGACGAGGAGTTCGACCGGCGGGCGGGGCTTTTTTCCCTGCCGGCCCGGGTCGGGCCGACCTGGGCCCGACGGTTGGCGGCTCTCTGCCACCTGGCGGCAGCCCTGGGTTTTGCCGTCACCGGCCGGCTGGCCGAGTTGGGCCCTCTCTATGCCGGGGCCGTAATAGCAAGTTCTTTGATCCTGCTCGTGCAACACCTGATGTTAGCCGCCCGGGAGCCGCGAAGCCTGCCTCCCGCCTTCTTTACCCTCAACGGCCTGGTGGGCCTTGGCCTGGGCCTGGCCACCTGGATCAGTCTGGCGGTCTGAACTTGGATTTTTTTTCAGCATCTTCAAGATTTTATCCTTGACAAAGATTTTTCTTGCAACTTATAATGGAGTCGCCCTCAATGGGGTGAAGAGGAAAGGTCTTGAATAGTGAGGAAGCAGGGGAATAGGTAAAAGAAACTTCGTCCGAATTCAAGATCACAAAATGTGTTTAAAAAATTAAGGGGGGGACCAAACATGAAGAAAAAGACGTACTTATTGGGGATGGCGGTGTTGGTGGCTGGCCTGCTGGCTCTGTCAGGGGTGGCCCAGTCCGCCATGTGGGCCGGCGTTGAACTTGGGGGTAATTTTGTGCCGAGTACAAAATTGTCAGTCGCCGGGATTGATGTCAACAACACTAGTTTTCATCCGGCAGTGATCGGCGGGGGCACCCTCGGTTACGATTTCGTCAATGCCGGCTTTGGGGGTTATGCCTGGCCTGACTGGATGAAATATTTCAGTGTGGCCACGGATTTTACCTACAACCGCCTCAACATGTCGTCTCTCGGCAATATTGCTGGGGGGTCCAGGGAAAATGGCTATGTAGCGGCATGGACTTTCCTGCTCATGGCCCATTATGGCTTCCTGCCTGACTCCGAGGTTCCCAGTGGCCGGATCAATCCTTACATCGGGGTGGGGCCGGCCATCGTGTTTTCCGGCATAAATTTCTCGTTACCTGTCCCTTATAGCGCGCTTCCCCAGGCCAAGTACCTCGGCGTCGGCATTAACTCAAGGTTTGGCACTTCTGCCACGAACGTGGCCCTGGTCGTCGAGCCCGGCATCCGGTGGGTGTGCCTGAAGAACGTCTCCATCGACACCGCCTTCCGGTGGCGCTATTGCGTACCTGCATACGACTTCGACAACGCGACGGTGAAGGTTAATCCGCTGAACCAGCTCAGCTTCCTGGTGCGGGCTAACTACCACTTCTAACCCCGGGGAGTCTTACTTTCACTGGGGAACAAGAGGGGTCTTGAATAGGCACGTTGACTTATCCAAGACCCTTCTTGCTATTTAGGATAAAAAGGGGGGGCAACCATTGAAGAAAAAGACATGTTTGTTGGGTATGGCAGTGCTGCTGGCCGCCTTGCTGGCGTTGCCCGGGGTGGGCCAGTCTGCCATGTGGGTCGGCGCTGAACTCGGGGGTACTTTCCAGCCGAATACAAACTTTACGGTCAACGGAGTAAACTCGGGTGCCGGCCAGGTAATGCCGTCGGTGATTGGTGGCATGACCCTGGGCTACGATTTCGTCAATGCCGGCTTTGGGGCTTATGCCTGGCCTGACTGGATGAAATATTTCAGTGTGGCCACGGACGTAACCTACAACCGGCTGATGGTTCAGGACGGTGGCCCTGGAATCGGGGCAATATTGCCTCCTAACGCCAGAATGAATGGTTATGAAGTGGCCTGGACTTTCCTGTTCATGGCCCATTATGGCTTCCTGCCTGACAACGAAGTGCCGTCGGGCCGGATTAATCCGTATATCGGCGTCGGACCTGCCATAGTGTGGAGCGGCGCCGACTTCGCGCTCCCGGTCAACTCGGTTACTAAGAATACCAACTCCAGGTTTAACGGTTCTTCCACGAACGTCGCCCTGGTCGTGGAGCCCGGCATCCGGTGGGTGGCCTTGAAGAACGTTTCCATCGATACCGCCTTGCGGTGGCGCTATTCCGAGCCTTCTTGGAATGCCGACGGCGTGACGATCAAGGCTGATCCGCTGAGCCAGTGGGCCGTCTTGATCCGGGCCAACTACCACTTCTAAGTCTTCACCCCTTGAATACAAAACCGGCGGCCTTCGGGCCGCCTTTTTTTTGTTTTATCCGGCCAGTTCTCCCGGAGCCATCCCGGTAAGTTAACAACAGCCTTGTCGAGCCCGGTCCAAAGATGATATGGTGAGGCGGGCTGCCTTGCGGTGCAGCTCCAGATCGTGGCCAACAAGGATTTTTCCTTCATCCTGATGTTTTTCCAGCAATTAATCAACGGCCTGACCACCGGTAGCGTTTATGCCCTCATCGCCCTGGGCTACACCATGATCTATGGTATTTTGGGGCTGATCAATTTTGCCCAGGGAGAAATCTACATGTGCGGCGCCTTTGTGGCGGTGCTGCTCCTGGCCACCGGGGAAGTCAATTTCTTCCTGGCCTTTGCCCTGGGGATGGCGGGGGCCGCCCTCCTGGGCATGATCTTGGAGAGGGTGGCCTTCCGGCCCTTGCGGGGTTTCCATCCCCTGGTGCCCCTGATTAGCGCCATCGGCGCCTCCATCTTTCTCCAGAGCCTGGCCCTGCTTTGGTTCGGTCCCAACGACCGGCCCTTCCCCATCCAATTCACCTTCAGCACCATCAAGATCGCCGGCCTGCCGGTGTCCACCCTGCAGATAGCCATCCTGGCCACGGCTTTGGGATTCATGGGCTTGCTGGTGATCTTCGTGCGCTACACCACCTACGGCAAGGCCATCGTGGCCTGCGCCCTGGACCGGGATACGGCCCGGCTCATGGGCATTAACGTGGACCGGATGGTCTCCCTGACGTTCCTGTTGGGTTCCGCCCTGAGCGGCGCCGCCGGCATCATGATGGCCATCTATTACAACGCCACCTACCCCCGGATGGGGCTGCTACCGGGCCTCAAGGCCTTCAGCGCCGCCATCCTGGGCGGGGTGGGCAACATTCCGGGTGCCATCCTGGGGGGCCTCCTCCTGGGAGTGGCAGAGAGTCTGGGGGCGGCCTACATCTCCTCCGGGTTCAAGGATGCCATCGCCTTTGCCATCCTCATCCTGGTGCTTCTCATCCGGCCCCAGGGCATCTTGAGAGGGCGGGGGGACTGAGATGGCCGCCTATGTATTGCATCTGGGCATCCTGGCCGGCATCTACATCATCCTGGCCCTCAGCCTCAACCTGATCATCGGCTATGCCGGGCAGGTTTCCCTGGGCCATGCCGCCTTCTACGGCATCGGGGCGTACGCCTCGGCCCTGGTGTCGTTACACTGGCACTTCCCATTTCCCGGTGCAGCCCTGGCGGCCATGCTAGTGGCCGGTTTATGCGGCTTCGCCCTGGGGCTGCCGACCCTGAGGCTCAAAGAGGATTACCTGGCCATCGTCACCCTGGGCTTCGGGGTGATCGTGGACCTGGTCTTCCTCAACCTGGAAATTACCGGGGGACCTGACGGCCTACCGGGCATCCCGTCTCCCAGCTTTTTGGGGATAAACTTCCGGGAGCCCTGGCACTACCTGATTCTGGTCATGGTTGCCATCATCCTGGTCCTGGGGGCCACTTACCGCCTGGTGGACTCCTACCATGGCCGGGCGCTCCGGGCCATCCGGGACCACGAGATCACCGCCCAGGTCATGGGGATCAACACTCCGGCGTATAAAATCGTCATTTTCACCCTGGCCGCGGCCCTGGCCGGCCTGGCCGGGTCCCTCTACGCCCACTACATCACTTTTATCAATCCTGAGACGTTTGGCCTCCATACCTCCATCCTCATCCTGGCCATGGTGGTGCTGGGGGGGATGGGGTCCATTGGGGGCTCGGTGCTGGGGGCGGTGATCCTGACGATCCTCCCTGAGCTGCTGCGGCAGACCCACGGTTATCAGGACCTGATCTACGGCGGGCTCCTGGTGGGCCTGCTCATCCTGCGGCCTGAGGGGATCCTGGGCCGGGGCAAATTGAGCTTGAAGTTCTTGAAGCGGGAGAGCTAAAAATGGTTTTCGGTTTTCGGTTTTCTGTTGAAATGCCAAAAGCGGAAAGATGTTTTCTACCCAGAAAATACGGGATAGTTAATGATTCATAGGGAATTTGCAATAGTGCAAATCATTCTGATGGCATCAAATCACCGAAAACAGAAAACCGAAAACAGAAAACCTTCTTCACCATGCTGACTTTAAAAAGCGTTCAGGCCGGGTATGGCCGACTGCCGGTGCTCAAGGGCATCTCTCTGCACGTGCGGGTCGGAGAGGTGGTGACCCTCATCGGCGGCAACGGCGCCGGCAAAACCACCACCCTGCGCGCCATTTCCGGGTTGCTGCCGCCCCGGAAGGGGGCCATTGAGTTCGCCGGCCAGGACCTCACCCGGATGCCGCCGGAGCGCATCGTCACCCTGGGCCTGGCCCTGGTGCCGGAAGGCCGCCGGGTCTTCCGTACCTTGAGCGTCACCGCCAATCTGGAACTGGGGGCCTTTCACCGCCGGGACAAGGGCGAGGTGCGCCGGGACCTGGAGGAAATTCGCGAGCGTTTTCCCATCCTCAAGGAGCGGGCCCACCAGGCCGCGGGGACCTTGAGCGGCGGCGAGCAGCAGATCCTGGCCATCGGCCGGGCCCTGATGGCCCGCCCCCGGCTCTTGATGCTGGACGAGCCTTCCATGGGACTGGCCCCCCGGATGGTCACCCAGGTCTATGCTATCCTGGCGGAACTTAAGGCGGCGGGCACCACCCTCCTCCTGGTGGAACAGAACGCCCGGGCGGCCTTAAAGGTGGCCGACCGGGGCTACGTGCTGGAGACCGGCCGCATCATTCTGGACGGCTCCGCCGCGGATTTGCGCGACGACCCGGAAGTTCAACGGGCTTATTTAGGCAAGGGTTATCAAGAAGTATGGGAATAAAAGCAAGGGAAAAAGGGGAAAAGGCGAAAAGGGGAAAAGGGGTAAGAACATTGGTGCGTCTTTCCCCTGGCCCCCAAGCCAAGCTTGGGGACGAGAACAAAGGTGGAAATATGGTTGCACTGATTCTTTATCTCTTACCTTTTCGCCTTTTACCCTTTTCCCCTTTTCACCCCAGGTTTTGACCATGCTTGATGTCGACGGCTTGAGTAAATCCTTCGGGGGCGTCCAGGCCCTGACCGACGTTTCCTTTACGGTGGCCGCGGGGGAGATCGTCGCTTTGATCGGCCCCAACGGCGCCGGCAAGACCACCTGCTTCAACCTCATTAGCGGGCTGTTGCCTCCCAGCGCCGGGGGGGTCAGCCTGGCCGGCCAGGATATGGCGGGCCTGCCCCCTTACCGCCGGGCCCGCCTGGGTCTGGCACGCACCTTCCAGAACATCCAGCTTTTCGGGGGCATGACGGTACTGGAAAACGTGCTTACGGGTTTTCATCTCCATCAGCAAGTGGGGACGCTCTCGGCCCTCCTGCCCCTGCCGGCGGTGAGACGAGCTAAGGCCGATAACCGCAGCCGGGCCCTGGAGCTCCTGGAACTGGTGAGGTTGGGGGGCAAGGCGGACGAGCCCGCCGAGGCCCTGGCCTACGGCGACCAGCGGCGCCTGGAAATCGCCCGGGCCCTGGCCCAACAACCGCAGCTCCTGCTCATGGACGAGCCCGCCGCCGGCCTCAACCCCCGGGAGACCGAGGAACTCATGGCCTTGATGGAGAAACTCCAGTCTTTGGGCATTACCCTGCTGGTCATCGAACACGACATGACCCTGGTCATGGGCCTGTGCCACCGGATCGTGGTCCTGGACCACGGCCAGGTCATCGCCGCGGGCGCCCCCCGGGAAATCCGCCGGGACCCCCGGGTCATCGAGGCTTATTTAGGCCGGGAAGAAGAATAGGAATTTTGGGGGAGAGGGCAAAGGGCGTGGGCCCTTTCCCCCTCCCCCAAACCCCCATCCCCAATCCCTTACAGGGGGGGTGGGAGGGGAGCTGTAGGGGCGGTTCGCGAACCGCCCCTACGTTCCGGTCCTCCCCTTAAAAAAGCCCAAGGAGAAGGCAATGGGAATCTTCGACCAAGATGCGGAGCAGATGGGACGGGAGGAGTTGGCCCAGATGCAGTTGGAGCGGCTCCAGGCCACCCTCACCCGGGTCTACAAGAACGTCAAATTCTACAAAAAGAAGTTCGACGAGATCGGCTTCCTTCACGAAGACTGCCAATCCCTGGAAGACCTGGGGCGCCTGCCCTTCACCACCCGGCACGACCTGGCCCAGGCCTACCCTTACGAGATGTTTGCGGTGCCGCTCCGGGAGGTGGTGCGCATCCACTCCTCCACCGGCAGCCCCGGCAACCCCATCGTCATGGGCTACACCAGCCGGGACCTGCGCCATTGGGCCAAGTTGAGTGCCCGCATCCTCACCGCCGCCGGGGTGGACCGGGACGACGTCGTCCAGGTGACCTTGAGCTACAGCCTCTTAACCAGCGCCTTCGGCATCCACTACGGGGTGGAACTTCTGGGGGCCTCGGTGATCCCCAGCGGCCCCGGTTTCACCAATCGCCAGATCCAGGTGATGCGGGACTACCGCACCACCGTCCTGGTCTCCACCCCGTCCTACGCCCTGGTGCTGGCCGACGAGATGGAGGCCCAGGGAGTGGACCCCAAGAACCTCCACCTCAAGCTGGCGCTTTTGGCCGGGGAGCCCTGGACCGAGGCGATGCGGACCGAAATTCAGAACCGTCTTTATACCACCGCCCTGGATCACTACGCCCTGTCGGAAGCCATGGGGCCGGGGGTGGCGGGGGAGTGCGCGGCGCTGCCCGGGGTGGGGATGCACGTCAGTGAGGACCACTTTCTGCCCCAGGTCATCGACCCGGCCACGGGGAAGCTCCTCCCCCCGGGAAAACTGGGGGAGTTGGTCATCACCACCCTGACTCGGGAGGCCACCCCGTTGGTGCGTTTCCGCACCGGGGACCTGGTGCGCCTCTCCTATGAGCCCTGCCCCTGCGGTCGGACCCTGGCCCGGATGAGCCGCATCGAAGGCCGGTGCGATGAGGTGGTCATCGTCAAGGGCACCAACATCTTTCCCAACCGGGTGGGGCAGGTATTGGCCGCCATCCAGGGGGAGGAGCCGGCTTATCAATTAGTGGTGGGCCGGGAGGGGCATCTGGACTACCTGGAGGTGAGGATCGAGGTCAGGGAGGAGTTGTTCTTCGACAAGATGACCAGGCAAAGGGAGATGTTGCAGGAGATCGCCCACAAGCTGGCCCAGGGCATCGGCGTCCAGCCGCGGGTAAAACTGGTGGAACCGGGGTCCCTCAACCGGGAGGCCGAGACCTCGCCCTTGGTGATTGATTTACGCCAGGGAGTTTGTTAGCATGTGATACTGGTCATTATTTCCGAACTATCAATAACCTCAGGAGGAGGAAGGGATATGGCTCCGGGACCAAATGACATCCGTTACGTCTGTCTCTCGGATATGCATCTGGGGGCTGAAGGCAGCCTGTTGACCAACATGCCTCCGGGAGGTACACAGGCTGATCCCCTGAATGCGAGTCCGGTCTTGCAAGATTTGGTGTATTGCCTGAGAGACTTGATTTTGCGCAACGATCCTCAGGCCCCCAAGCCCACCTTGATCCTGCTGGGAGATATTCTGGAGCTGGCCCTGGCTAATGACAACGTGGCGGCCATGGTCTTTGAACGTTTTCTGGAAAAAGCCATGGAGCCGGGCTACGAACTTTTTGGTAAGATTATCTATATACCCGGCAACCACGACCACCACCTGTGGGAGAGCGCCCGGGAGACCCAGTATGTCTTGAATTACCTGGCAAAAACCAATCCGGGACAACTTCTCGACATTCCTTGGCACTCCACCAATATTTTCATGGAGAGTGATCCCAATCCGGTGCCTTCCTTTTTCTTGAACGGGCTGTTGCATCGCTATGACCATCTAGAACAATTTAATATTAATACTGCTTACCCTAATTTTGGCCTGATGAAAGGCACTCGGTGTGTTCTTTTCCATCACGGACACTTCATCGAGTCCATCTATCAGCTTATGATCATTCTAAAAAACTTGATATTTCCCAAGCTGGAAGAGGTGCATCGCAAGGTTTGGGACATGGAGTCGGAAAACTTCGCCTGGATCGATTTCTTCTGGTCCACTCTGGGGCGTTCAGGTGAAGTGGGTAAAGATGTAGAGATCATCTATGATAAGATGCAGGACGAGGACCAATTCCGGAAGTTGCTCAACACGTTGGCCGACAGCCTCGCGGAGAAGTACAATATCACGGGCTTGGGCGACTGGATGGCCTCTCAGGTATCCAGGTTAATCATCAATGCCCTGGTGGACAAGCTGGTCAATCCCGAACGGACCCAGGCAGGGGAGACCGATCAGCCCTTGAGCCCGGACGCCGATCAGGGTCTGCAGGACTATGTAAACTGGCCCCTCAAAACCCAACTTGAGGCGGAATGCATCGATCGACACGGGTATACTCCCCGGGAGGTCACCTTCGTGTTCGGCCATACCCATAAGCCCTTCGAGGAGGTCCGAAACTTTGGTGCTTACCTGGGGGATGGCGTGCCGGTCTATAATACCGGGGGCTGGGTGGTGGAGACGGAGGACCCGGCTTCCCTGCATGGCGGCGCCGCGGTGCTGCTCAATGATAACCTTGATGTCGTCTCCCTGCGTCTGTACAACGAGGCCCACGGTCCGGTCAATGTCGAGGTCCATGAAGTTCTTCCCCCTGGCCAGGGCCATAGCGATTTCTTCAATCACTTAGACGGGCTGGTTCAATCCGACCAGCCTCCCTGGAGCAAGTTTTCCCAGACGGTGGCCGAGGAAGTGGGCATCCGGGAAGAGAATCTCAAGGCCAAGATTGCCTCTTAGGGTTTCATGGGAATCTATTGGTAACCAATAGATTTGTTGCCTGGGATAGATAATGCAGCCAATTAAGATGCTCGCAATCGGTGGTTTGCTGCTCCTGTTGGCAGCGGGCTGTGCCCGGGTGCCGGCGGCGTCGGCCAGCCTGGAACCGTCGTTGGGGGCGCAGCAGACCTTTGACTATCACGGCGTCAAGATCAACTATTACGAGGCCGGGCAGGGGCCGCCGGTCATTCTGCTGCACGGGTTCGGAGGCTGTTCCTATTCCTGGCGCTTTCTGGCCCCGGCGCTGGCCACGGATCACCGGGTTTTTACGATCGATCTCAAAGGCTACGGCCTGTCGGACAAGCCCGAGGACGGCAACTACGCGGTGAGCGACCAGGCCGACCTGGTGGCGGCCTTCATCCGCACCCAGGACTTGCACGACCTGGTCATTATGGGCCATTCCATGGGCGGCGGGGTGACCCTGATGACCTATTTAAAGGTGCGGGAGGACAAACCTGCAAGGATCAAGAGCCTGGTGCTCATCGACAGCGCTGGGTATCCTCAAAAGATGCCCTGGTTCATCTGGCTCGCCAAGGCGCCCGTGCTCGGTTCGGTGGGAGGCAAGCTGATCTCGCCCCGGTTCGCGGCCGCCCAGGTGCTGAGAAAATGTTATTATTATAGAGATAAGATTACCGAAGAGCAGATCGACACCTATGCCTATTACGGCAGCCTGCCGGGGGCCCGGGAGGCGGTGGTGCAGACCGCCAAGCAGATCGTGCCGGATGACATCGACGCCCTCATCGCCCAGTATAGGAGAGTCAGCGTGCCGGTCCTGATTATCTGGGGGGAGGAGGATGAGGTGGTGCCGCTGGATGTTGGCAAAAAATTTAAGCAAGATATCCCGAACTCGGAGTTGGTCATCCTGCCCAAGTGCGGCCACATGCCGCCGGAAGAGGAGCCGGGGGCGACGACGCGACTGATTACAACTTTCCTGAAGAGGTGATCACTTAGAAGAACTTAGGGTGCGTCTTGGTAGCCAAGGAAGGTTTCTTTTTGCAAGAGATGGATGATACAAAAAAAGGTGGCACAGGCGTCTCGCCTGTGCAGTCTTTTAAAATTACCCGAAGAACTCTACCACATTGGCAGGAGCCTGGAAGAGTATATTTCATTACCTGGCGCTGTAAAACGGGTGAAGTGCTTGCTTCCGAAGAACGCACCATTGCCCTGGAGGCGTTGAATTATTGGGATAGCCGCAAATGGACCCTTTACGCAGCGGTAATCATGCCCGACCATGTGCATGCCTTAGTGCAGCCGCTGGCTTTGCCTCAAAGTGCCGGGGTCTTTGATTTGGCGGAGATTATTCATAGCGTCAAGAGCTTCAGCGCTCACCAAATTAACCGCCTGAGAGGCAGCAGGGGGCCTCTTTGGCAAGACGAGCGCTATGATCGCATTGTCCGGGATGAAGCTGAATTTTTGGAGAAATGGCAGTATATTATTCACAATCCCTTAAAGAATGAATTGGCCCAAAGGTGGGAGGATTACCCCTGGCTCTATATAAAAAATGATTAAAAAGATGCACAGGCGAGACGCCTGTGCCACCAAAAAATATTTTTCAGATTTTATTTTAACAGGAGGATTAACATGGCAAGAAGGTCTGCAAAAAGTGTTAAAATTGACACGAACGTTAGGTGTAATAGGGTTTATCCTGTTGAAGAAACCAATAAAAATGTGAGAGAACTTAAAACTGTGGGTATGAAGCTATCAAGAGATCAAGCAATCCATCTTGCAAGAGTTTTATTAGCAGTTAGCCAAGAATGGGAAGAAATTGATATCACTGTATTTAGGCTAAAAAAAAGAAGGGCTGATGGAACTTATCAGATTACCGTTACAAGTCATCAACCTCAAGAATCTGAATCGGTAACTTAAAACATATGCGACCTTCATGGGATGAATACTTTATGCTCATCGCCAAGCTGGTGAGCACGCGGAGCACGTGCAACTCGCGGCCCACAGGGGCGGTGCTGGTGAAGGACAAGCAGATCCTGGCCACGGGCTACAACGGCTCCATGCCGGGGGCGCCGCACTGCTCCGACCAGGTCATGCCCGACGGCAGCCCCTATTGCCACCGCCGGGCCTTGAGAATCGCCGACGTGGACAAGTACAACTACTGCCGGGCATCTCATGCCGAGGCCAACGCCATCGCCCAGGCGGCCCGCTACGGCGTGGCCATCAAGGGGGCGACGCTCTACGTCACCTTGCAGCCCTGTTTCGTGTGCATCAAGCTTTTGGCCACGGCCCAGATCAAGCGGATTTACTTCGAGCTGGCCTATGGCTCCAAAGACACGGCCCGGGACGAGTTCTGGAAGGACGCGGTCGCCGCGGCAGGCTTCGAGGTCTTTGAGCCCCTGGCCATCACCCCGGGGGCCCTGGAATTTATCCTGCCGAGCCTGACGGGGATCACCTCCCGGCGGCGGCTGGCGGCCACCGCGGCGGCGGAGGAGCCGAACTTCGTCGGCGCGGTGGAATCGGAGTAGGGTGTCGATACGGCGCGGTAGGGGCGGGTTTAAAAGCCGCTCCTAGGGTCTCAAATCCGATCAGAATCAAGAAATTTATTGCAATTTATTGAAAATTCAGGCATTAATGGGTAAGATGCTGGAATTAATAGATTTACTAATCGATTCTGGGTCAGAGCGCTATGGCCAAAAGCGAAACGCCGAAAAATAAAAAGAAGAACAACTCCCGGAAGCCCAAGGCCGCGCCGGCGCTTCGGCCCGAGGCCGCGCCCGAGGTCACCTGGCAGCGGCGTTTGGGCCAGGAGATGGCGGCCGTGCTGCTGCTGGGGCTGGCCGGATTTTTCCTGCTGGCCCTTTGGAGCCATTCCCTGGCTGACCCCCAGGGGATGGTGGCGGTCTTTAAGGCTGCCGGGGTCCACAACGCCGCGGGCAAGGCCGGGGCCCTGATGGCGGCGTACTGCATCTGGAGCCTGGGTCTGGCTTCCTTCTGGATTCCCCTGATGTTTTTAGGCCTGGCCTGGCAGTCTCACCACGAGGGGCTGGAGGACCTGGGCTGGGTGCAAACGGTGTCGGCCCTGGGAGTGTTGCTGGCGTCGGCGGGGCTATTGTCCCTGGGGTGGCCCGCGGTCAGTTGGGGCGGCGATTTACTGTATGGCGGCGGGGGGTTGGGAAACCTCATCGCCGGGACTCTGCGTTCCGGTCTCAATCCCGCCGGGGCGGCCCTGGGGTTGGGGCTGATCCTGCTCATCAGTATCATGGGGGCCACCCGCCTGTCGTACGTGGGGCTCATGGCCCTCCTGGGCCAGGGGCTTAGGTCCGCCTGGGGTAAGGTGAGGCGGCGAGAAGAGGAACTGCCGGAGGCGCCCCCTTACACCCCCCGGCGGCCGACCATCGGACGCCAGGTCATCACCCAGGCCAGGGATCAGGCGGAAGCGCCGGTGCTGATGCCGTCGGTTTCGCTGCCGCCCACTCCGGCGCCGGAGGCTACCGGCCCTAAATCCCGGAAAGCCGCGCCCACCCCGGGGACCTATACCTTACCGAGCCTGGACCTCCTGGACCCGTCGCCGCCCTGGAACCACCAGGTGCAGGAAAACGCCATGCTGGCCCAGGCCGAAAAGCTGGAGAACACCCTGCGCCATTTCGGGGTGGAGGGCCGGGTGACCGCCATCATGACCGGGCCGGTGGTGAGCCGTTTCGAATACGAGCCGGCCCTGGGCGTCAAGATCAGCAAGATCACCGGGTTGGCCGACGACCTGGCCCTGGCCCTGAAAGCCTTGTCCATCCGCATCGTGGCGCCGGTGCCGGGCAAGGGGGTGTTGGGGATCGAGGTGCCCAACCCCAAGCGCCAGGTGGTGGCCTTACGAGAGATCCTGGCGGAATCAGCCTATCAGAAGTCCGCCTCCCGCCTGACCCTGGCCCTGGGCAAAGACATCATGGGGGCCCCGGTGGTCACCGACCTGGCCAAGATGCCCCACCTCCTCATCGCCGGGGCCACCGGCAGCGGCAAGAGCGTGGGCCTCAACGCCATGATCCTGAGCATCCTCTTCAAGGCCACCCCGGAGGAGGTGCGCTTCCTGCTGGTGGACCCCAAGCGCATCGAGCTGTCCATGTACGAGGATATCCCCCACCTGCTCCACCCGGTGGTGTTCAATCCCAAGGAGGCCACTACCGCGCTCCATTGGGCCGTGGGGGAGATGGAGCGCCGCTATGCCCTGCTGAGCGATTTGAGCGTGCGCAACATCGAAGGCTACAACCAGAAGGCCAAGGTCAAGAAGGCGGACCCCCGGATCGAGGAAGGGATAATGCCCCGGGGTCTGCCCTACCTGGTCATCGTCATCGATGAGCTGGCGGACCTGATGATGGTGTCTTCCCGGGACACGGAAGAGTACCTGATCAGGCTGGCCCAGAAGGCCCGGGCCTCGGGCATCCACCTGATCGTGGCCACCCAGCGGCCCTCGGTGGACGTCATCACCGGGCTCATCAAGGCCAACTTTCCCACCCGCATCTCCTACCAGGTGTCGGCCCGGACGGACTCCCGGGTCATCCTGGACGCCATGGGGGCCGAGCGACTCCTGGGCATGGGGGACCTCTTGTTCATGCCGCCGGGCACCTCCCGCCTGAAGCGCATCCACGGCCCCTACGTCACGGACGAGGAAGTCACCCGGGTGACGGAGTACCTGAAGGCCCAGGCGGCGCCGGAGTATGAGGCCGGGATTACGGAGATGCGGGAGGCGGAAGAGGAGGTCGCCGAAAACGGCGAGAAGGACGAGAAGTACGCCGACGCGGTGGAACTGGTGGCCGAGACCCGGAACGCCTCCATCTCCATGCTGCAGCGCCGGCTCCGGGTGGGCTACAACCGGGCGGCCCGGATCATCGAAACCATGGAAAAAGAGGGCCTCATCGGCCCCTCGGACGGCATCAAGCCCCGGGAGGTTTACGTCTCGAGGCGGTGACGGGATATGAAAGTGCTGCGGTAAAGTTGATTTCCAGTGCTCTCATACCGAGTTGCCAACAAACGACAATTTTTTGTAGGGGCGGACCCATGTGTCCGCCCTGGCTTGAGGGCGCACGCGCGGGTGCGCCCCTACAATGCCGCATTTTTTGATTGCAACTCGGTATCAGGGCGCCACCGATTACATTGAGCTTTAACCGGCCCTGCCGGCGCTAACCGGAATAATAAAGGCTATCCGAGTTCCTTTGCCTTCTTCACTCTCGATCTCCAGAGAGCCTCCCATCATGCGCGCCCGTTCTTGCATGGCCATCAAGCCAAGGCCGCGACGGGTTGGATCGCCTAAAACTTCATTCACTCTAAAGCCTTTGCCGTTGTCCGCCACCATAAAGGCAACCTGACCATCTTCTCGCTGCATGGCGATGGTGAGCCGGGAGGCCTGGGCGTATTTGCCGATGTTGGTCAAAGACTCCTGGAAGAGCCGGTAGATGTTGATCTGCGCTTC
This sequence comes from uncultured delta proteobacterium, assembly GCA_963812015.1. Lineage (GTDB taxonomy): Bacteria > Desulfobacterota > Desulfobaccia > Desulfobaccales > 0-14-0-80-60-11 > 0-14-0-80-60-11. The sequence goes on from CAWETI010000003.1 coordinate 654,463, forward strand.
CCGGGGGAAGAGTTCGTCCAGGCCCTTTATCGGGTGGATATCGGCCTGAATATCATAGCTTCGGGAAAATTCTTCAATGAGGCGCTTCAAAGCCGAGGATAACCCCAAGTCCCTCACCATCGTGGGGCTCAAGTCCCGGGCCAGGCGCCGGACCTCATCCACCAACCGGTCCATTTGCCGAATCATCTCCTGGAATTTTATCCTGATGGCGGGCTGGTTCTCCCCCAGCTTCTTGGCAATGCGGTTGGCCTGGAGTTTCAAGACCAGCAACGACTGCCCCAGCTCATCGTGCAATTCCCGGGAGATCCGCTCCCGCTCGCGCTCCTGGGCGTTCAAGAGCTGGGACGCCATGTAACGCAGGTTTAACTCCGCCTGTTTGCGCTCGGTAATGTCAATGCCCAGGGTTAAGACCAGCAGAGCATCATCGGTGCAGAACGGATAATTGTAGAGCTCATAGGTGCGGGCATCAAGGGGGGAGGCCCACTCAAATTTTTGCGGAACCTTGGTCTTCAGAACCTCGAAGGCCCGACAATCCTCACACGGTTCGCTTCTGCCCCGAATGACCTCGTAGCAGGGTTTATCCCCCGGTTCACCAAAGATCTCGATGAACCGACGGTTGGCAAATCGGATCAGGTGATCCGCCGACTTCAGGTGAACAAAAGCGGGCAGGCTATTCAGCAAGGAATAGAGCTTTTTCCGTTCCACCTCCAAGGCTGTCTCAGCCTTTTTGCGCTCGGTGGCATAGCGAATGGTGCGCAGCAGCAGCGTGGAGTCGGCTTCACCTTTAAAAAGATAATCCTGGGCTCCCTGCCGGACCGCGGTGAGGGCCAGGGTTTTATCGGCCAAGCCGGTCAAGACCACGAAGGGCACTCGCGGGGCCTGCGAGTGCGCCTTGATGAAGGTGTCCAACCCCTGGCTGTCCGGCAAATCCAAATCCAGTAACACCAGGTCGATATCTCTCTGGCCCAAGCGTTCCAGCCCCTCGGCAAGCCTGGACAAGCACTCTATGGCAAAACCTTGCCCCCCGGTGTCGGCCAACATCTCCCTGATAAGGCGGGCGTCGCCCGGATTATCTTCTATCAGCAGGATTTTCATGGGTGTATCTGCCATCTTCATTACCTTGGCGGCAGCATGACCACGGTCAACCAGAAGTTTTCGATGGACTTCACCACTTCGAGAAACTGGTCGAGGTCCACCGGTTTGGTGATATAGCAGTTGGCGTGCAGGTTATAGCTCTTGACAATGTCCTGTTCGGCCTGGGAGACCGTCAGGATTACCACGGGGATGCGTCTGAGGTCGGGGTCTTCTTTAATCTCTGCCAAGACCTCCCGGCCGTTTTTCTTGGGTAGGTTCAGGTCCAGGAGGACCAGGTCCGGGCGGGCAGCCTCGGCATAACGCCCTTCCCGCCGGAGGAACGCCATGGCCTCCACCCCGTCCGCCACGGTGTGGAAGTTGTTCCGGACCTTGCCCTCCTTGAGGGCTTCCACCGTCAGGCGGACGTCGCCGGGATTGTCTTCCACCATCAAAATCTCGATGGGCCGACAGGCCTCCTTGCTAATTCCCTTCATGGCTGTCCTCTCCAGGGATGCTGAAATAAAAGGTAGAACCTTGACCCGGCTGCGACTCTACCCAGATGCGGCCCCCATGGCGTTCGACAATTTTTTTGCACAGGGCCAAACCGATGCCGGTGCCGGGATACTCGGAGCGATGATGCAAACGCTGAAAGATCGAAAAGATGCGCTCCTGGTGCTCCGGTGCGATGCCAATCCCGTTATCCTTGATGGCGAAAACCCATTCAGGTCCGCTATTCTGCGCGGAGACCTGAATCCGGGGGGACTCTGGGCCGCGAAACTTGATGGCGTTGGCGATCAGGTTTTGGAATAACTGGAGGAGTTGCACTTCATCACCCAGCACCGTGGGTAAGGGCTCATGGGTGATGACCGCGCCGCTCTCTTCTATGACTTTCATCAGGTTGTCCAGGGCCTCTTTGAAGATGGCCTGGCAATCCGCGGGTTTAAAAGGTTTGCCCCGGGTCCCCACCCGGGAGTAAGCGAGTAAATCGTTGATGAGCCGCTGCATGCGGGTGGCGCCATCCACCGCGTAGCCGATAAACTCGTCGGCGTCCTGGTCGAGTTTACCCCGGTAGCGTTTTCCCAGGAGTTGCGTAAAGCTCGACACCATCCGCAGCGGTTCCTGTAGATCATGGGAGGCCACGTTGGCAAACTGCTCCAATTCCGCATTGGAGCGCGCCAGTTCCCCGGCGTATCGGGCCAACTGCTGTTCCGCCCGCCGACGCTCATCCAGTTCCACGGACAGGCGGATGTTGGCATCTTGCAGTTCCTCGGTGCGCTGCCGCACCTGGATCTCCAGGTCATCCCGGGACCGGCGCAGCACTTCGGCGGCCTGTTGGATGGTGTGAAATAAGCTGGGTATCGTTAATACCCCGGCCAGCATGAGGGCTGAAATGGTCACCGCGGTTACATCATCCCCAAGATGCGGGGGGGGTGGGCTGCCGGCCAGCAATCTCCAGAGGGAGATCGACCGCCGGATGGCCATGATACAAAAGGCGCTGGAAATCAGGATCCAGGAGACCCGCCCACCGGTGACTCGGATCAACCGCAAAGCAAATAACGCCGCCGTAAGCTGGAGCAGCACTGCCGTAGTCTGGAGCAGCGCGGATGCAGCGTATGTCACGTCCATATATTTGTTTGTACTCGGAAACGTCACCGAAGTCCATCACAAAGAGACAATCCCCAAGGGCCCGATTTATGGGGGCGGCTCAGCGTCAGACCTGACTGAGATAGGGGGAAATTCTCTTCAAACTCGCTTGAATCATAGAGAGATTAAGCGATTGTCAACCTAGATTAATTAATTGGTTGACAATGGGATGGGCTTAGGTGATGCTTTTTTGGATGCGATATTCTGATTGGGAAGAGATTTTCCGTCTTACGTGGTCGGAGTTGTGGTCCTGGTTGGCAGAGGCCAGCCGGGTCCGGGAGCAGCATTGCGGGCGGCGGGTCAGCTTCTGCGTCATCATCAATGCCAAGTCCGGCATGTGCTCCGAGGACTGCGCCTTTTGCTCCCAGTCGGCCAAGGCCACCAGCCAGGCGGCCCACTATCCCCTGCTGTCCCGAGGAGAACTGGTGGCCGCGGCGGAACAGGCGGCCGCGGCGGGGGCCTCGCGCTTCTCCCTGGTGACCGCGGGCCGGGGAGTCGTATCGCCCCGGGACCAGAAGGCGATTCTCAGCCGCGGTGGCCGCCATCAAAGAGGCCGTGCCCATCCGCATCTGCGCCTCCCTGGGGATTGTGGACCGAGGCTTCCTTACGGAGTTGAAGGCGGCGGGGCTGTACCGTTTCCACCACAACCTGGAGAGCGCGGGCTCATTTTTCCCCCAAATTTGCACGACCCACAGCTTTGCCGAGCGGGTGGCCACCATTGAGGCGGCCCAAGCAGCCGGCTTGTCCGTGTGCGCCGGGGGGATTTTCGGGTTGGGGGAAACTTTAGCCCAGCGGTGGGAGATGGCCCAGACGCTCAAAACCCTGGGCGTGGATGCCATTCCCCTCAATTTTCTCCACCCCTTGGCCGGCACCCCCCTGGCCCAGCGCCCGTTGCTGGCCCCCTTGGAGGCCCTGAAGATCGTTTTGGCCTTTCGTTTCCTGTTCCCGGAGCGCTCGGTCATCATCTGCGGCGGCCGCCAGGTCACCCTGCGCTCCCTTTCTCCCCTGCTGTTCGCGGCGGGGGCCGATGCCCTGATGACCGGGGATTACCTCACCACCCGGGGCCGGATGCCGGATGAGGACCGGCAGATGCTGGCGGATTTGGGATTGGAGCTGGTGCAAGAGAACCATGAGCCGGAAACGAGGCGGGATGTAAAGAGCATGGAGCACCGCCGCTCTCGGCGAGGTTAGGCCGGCAGGGGCGCCGGCGCTACATTTTGCCGCCTCTTGCATGGAATTTGCTGCACTGGGTTTTAAAACAATTTTTTTAGAGGTTTTGAGAAGGAAAGGCGTGTGAACCTGGAATTGCCACCGCTTCCCCCCCTCCGGGGGGTCTTTATCACCGGCACGAATACGGATGTGGGCAAGACTTGGGTGGCCGCGGGGCTGACCGCGGCGCTCAGGCAACAGGGGGTGAAGGCGGTTTATTTCAAACCGATGCAGAGCGGCTGCCCCCTGGCGGGCGGGCGCCTGATCCCCACCGATGCCCGGTTTGCCCGCAGGCTGACCGGCTTGGATGAGCCCCTGGAAGTCCTCACCCCCATCGCCCTGGGACTGCCCCTGGCCCCCGGAGTGGCCGCAGCCCAAGCGGGGGTGGAGGTGGATCTGGGGCGTATTGCCGCGGGTATAGAGGACCTGGCGGGGCGGTATGAAATTCTGGTGGTGGAAGGCGCCGGGGGGTTGTATGTCCCCTTGATCGGCACCCACTTTCTGGTCCTGGACCTGATCCGGTGGCTGGGCTTACCCCTGGCGGTGGTGGCCAAATCCGGCTTGGGGACCATCAACCACACGGTTCTCACTGTCAAGGCGGCGCTGGCGGCCGGCATCCGGGTGGCGGGGGTCATCCTCAACCGCTATCCCGAGCATCCGGGGCTGGCGGAGGCGACCAATCCCGGGGTGATCGAGGCCCTCACCGGGGTGCCCATCTTGGGAAGGCTGCCGGAAGTGGCGGATATTACTTCCGCCGAGGGCCGGGAGGTCTTTCTGGCGGCGCTGGCGGCGGTGGCCGATAAGCTGGCGGGCTTTTCAGGGAGGGGGCTGGGGGCTTTTTCGTATTTTTCGTAAGTGGCCACTTACAATCCCTCCCTGAAACCCTTCCCCAACCCCCATACAGAAGGCAGGGCGAGGAGTTTGGGGGAGGGAGGGTAAATAGCTTTTCCGTGTCCTGTCCTCAAAAAAGATTGATTGCCCGATGACCCGATGAATATCTATCCCAGGCTCGAATCAGCATGGAAGAGTTAACCCAGGAACTGGCGGCATTGGAGGCACGGTCCCTCAGGCGGCGCCTCAGGGTGGTGGAGGAGGTGCTGCCCGGGGGCAAAGTCAGGTTGGCCGGGCAGGTCCTCCTGAATTTATCCTCCAACGATTACCTGGGCCTGGCCCAGGACCCCCGGATTATCACAGCGGCCCAGGCGGCGGCGGCCCGTTGGGGCGCGGGGGCCGGGGCCTCCCGCCTGGTGGTGGGGCACCTGGCCTTGCACGAGGCGGTGGAAGCCAAACTGGCCGATTTTAAAGGCACCGAGGCCGCGGTGATCTTTCCCACCGGTTACATGGCCAACGTGGGGACGATCTCCGCCCTCATGGGGCCGGGAGATGTGATTTTCAGCGACCGGCTCAACCACGCCAGTATTTATGACGGCATCAAGCTGTCCGGGGCCGGCTTGCAGCGCTTTCCCCACCGGGACCTGAACCGGTTGGAGCAGCTGCTGCGTAAGGCCGGCAGCGCCCGGCGGCGCCTGATCGTCACCGATTCGGTGTTCTCCGTGGACGGCGACCTAGCCCCGCTCATGGACCTGGTGGCCTTAAAGGAGCGTTACGGGGCCTGGCTGATGTGTGACGAGGCCCACGCCACCGGGGTTCTGGGGGCCAAGGGGGCGGGACTGGCCGAAGCCCTGGGCCTGACCGGGAGGGTGGATATTCACATGGGCACGTTTTCCAAGGCCCTGGGCTCCCAGGGGGGCTATGTGGCCGGGGACCGGCGCCTGGTGGATTACCTCCACAACCGGGCCCGGTCGTTCATTTATTCCACCGCCCTGGCGCCGCCGGTGCTGGGGGCGATTGACCGGGCTTTGGAGATTGTGGCCCAGGAACCGGAGCGCCGGCTTTTCCTGAGGCGGGAGTCCGAGGAGTTTCGCCAGGGTTTACAGGCGGCGGGGCTGGATATCCTCGGAAGTGAAACCCAGATCATTCCGGTGCTGGTGGGGGAAAACGACCGCACCCTGGAGTTTGCCGCCCTTCTCATGGGCCAGGGGCTCATGGCGGTGGCCTTGCGTCCTCCCACGGTGCCGCCGGGCCGGGCCCGGGTGCGATTTTCCCTGTCCGCGGCCCAGGCCCGGGAGGATCTGCACCGCGCCCGGGAGGCCATCGTGGCCACGGCCCGATCCATGGGGCTGGGGTCATGACCAGCCTGGTGTTTTTCCATGGCTGGGGAGCCTCGGGCCGGGTCTGGGAGCGGCAGAGGGAGTATTTCCAAGATCGGCTGACGATTTTGACGCCCAGCATCCCGGTCTGGGAAGTGGGCTGGTTTGCCGACTACCTGCGAGCTTTGCCGCTAGGGGAATGCGTGCTGGTGGGGTGGTCCCTGGGGGGCATGTTTCTCCTGGAAGCCCTGAGCCGCCTCCCGGCCCCGGCGCCCGGCGGGCTGGTCTTGGTGGGGGTGGCCCCGGTCTTTACCCGGCGTCCGGATTACCCCTTGGGGCAGTCTCCCGCCGTGGTCCGGGCCATGCGCCGGGGACTTCAGAAAAACCGGCAGCAGGTGCTGGATGAGTTTCTTGACCGGTGCCTGGCCCCGGGGGAAGGCGCCCTAACCTCCCCGGCCCGGGTGGCGTTTGCCTCAGCGGCTACCGCCGGCAACCTGGCGGCAGGCCTCGATTATTTGCTGGCGCACGACCTCCGGCCCCTGCTCCCTCGCCTGCCCGGAGGGGCAGTGATCATTCAGGGACAGGAGGACCGGGTCGTGCCTCCGGATCAGGGAAAGTTCCTTGCGGCCCAGCTGGCCGGGGCCAGGTTGAATCTTTTGCCGGGGGCCGGGCATCTGCCTTTTTTCACCCAGGCCGCGGCCTTTAACGGGATAGTAGAAGAATGCTTAACCACGGCGAGCTAAAGATACCCCCCGAGTTAGGGCCGGCACCCTACCCGGGAGACGGTAGGGAAGTCAAGCAAGGGATCAGACGCAATTTTGCCCGGCGGGCCAACTCCTATGACCGGCATGCCTGTATCCAACGCCTCATGGCCCAAGGATTGATGGCGAGGGTGGAGGACTGGCCGGCCCGGGCCCAACGCATCCTGGAGATCGGCTGCGGCACCGGCTATCTCACCCGACTCCTCCGGCAGGCCAACGGGGCGGCTCGACTGGTGGCTCTCGACCTGGATGCCGCCCTGGTGGAGACGGCTCGCCGCCGCCTGGGGCCGGATGCGCGGGTTTCATGGCTGGTGGCGGACGGAGAGACTCCGATCCGGGGCGAGTATGACCTGATCATGGCCAACGCCACCTTCCAGTGGTTCACCCGCCCCGGGGAAACTCTGGCTGCTTACTACCAAAACCTCGCTCCCGGGGGAGTCCTGGCTTTTTCCACCCTGGGGCCCCGGACTTTTCGCGAGCTGGCCGGCGCCCTGGCCCAGGCCGCCCGGAGTCTCGAACTGCCGTCGGCTCCACCGATCCCCGCCCAGGGGTTTGGCGACCGGGAGACCTGGTCCAACCGCCTGTATCGGGCCGGATTCCGCCAGGCCCGGCTGACCCGGGAAATGCTCACCACCACCTGCCCGTCGGTGCCGGAGTTTCTCAAAGCCCTCCAGGCCACGGGCGCCACCAATCCCCGGCCCGGCCCCTTTTCCCGGCGCCTTTTGACTGGGCTCATCACAGCCTACCAGAACGGCTACGGGATAAACGGCGCCATTCCGGTAAGCTATGAAATAATCTGGGCCGTGGCCGAAAAATCCTGAAAGCAGATTTTGAGGGGAGGACCGGGGAAATAGTTTATAAGGGATTCATCCGCCCTCCCCTCAGGCTCCCCTCCCATCACCCGGTATGGGGTTGGGGGTGGGAGTCTGAGGGAGTTTTTTATAAGCGCAGGGGCTTGCGCCCCTGGCTCCCTTCCTCAACAATTCTTACAGCGGCTGGACCCAGATGGCCTGGGGGCCCTGGTCCCCGGCCTCCTGGGTGAATTTCACCGGCGTGCCCGGCGTCAGGTGGCTGAACTTGCCTTTCTTGACCGCGTGGGCGTGGAAGTAGACCTCCAGGCCCTCGTCGCTTTCGATAAAGCCGTAGTCGTCATCCAGGAAAAGACGCACCACCCTCCCCCGTTGGGCAACTTCTTCGTGGGTTTTGATTTGCTGTTGGGCAACCTGTAAGTGCTCGGCCAAGCGGCGGTCCAGGACGTCAAAAGCCTCCACCACCAGGGACATGACCATTTCGCCCTGCCGCATTATGGTGATGGTGTCTCCGGGGATGGAGATCACCAGGTGGGCCTCGAAGGCCCCGAGCCGGTGGTGGGCCGTGCCGATGATTTCCACCCGGGCGTGGAGGATGGGATCGTGATAGTGCTTCTGCATGCGGGCCAGTTCTTCCTCAATCTTCTCCCGCCACTCGGGCAGGATTTCCAGATTACGGCCTTCAATATGAACATCCTGGGGCAGCATCGAGCACCTCCTGGGGAATACACAACTCATTAACTATTAAGAGTTGCAACTGTGCTTGTCAATCGACGTCCGCTTATCAGGACGGGTGGCGGGGTCAGGGTGTCGAGGGGGTGGAGGGGAGATGTCTGGGGTTACTGGGTGCCGATGAAGAACGGACGGAAGGCGGACTCGTCCCGGGCCAGGGCCCGGCGCAATGCCTCGAGCATGGCGTTCCGGTCCTCGGGCAAATGGCCGGTGACCTCGAGGTAGTTGGTGTAATGGTCGCTGGCCACCAGGGTGGGGGCGGTGATTTGCTCCAGGATGGCCAGGGTTTCCGTGAGCACCTGATGGGGGCTGAGCATCTTAAACCGCCCGGCCTCCACGTCCGCCAGCAACGGGGTTCCGACCTTGGGGACAAAGGTCCTGAGGCGCACCACGGTCGGCTCCATCTCGCTGATGACCCGGGCGGTCTGACGGGCGTGCGCCTCGGAGCGGTCCTGGCCGCCGATGCCCAGGATGACGTAAGCGTTGATTTCAATCCCCGCGGCCCGGGCCAGTCGTCCTGCATTGATGTGGTCCCGGGCGGTGGCGCCCTTTTTGATCCGGGTCAGGATGACGTCATCCCCGCTTTCCACCCCCGCATGAATCCGCCCCAACCCGGCCTGGGCCAGGTCTTTTAGCTGGTCCGGACCTTTGCGGTGGATATAGTGGGACGAACCGTAGACGGTGATCCTCTCAAGGCAGGGAAAGCGGGCGTAGCCGTAACGGCAAATCTCGGCCAAGGCCGCGGTTGGCATGGCGATGGTGTTGCCCGCCGGGAAAAACAGGGTCCGCACCCGGGAGCCATAAGCTGCCGCAGCCTCATCCAGGTCGGCCTTAATCTCCGCCACCGGCCTCACCTTGAACCTGATGCCGCTCTTGTAGACCATGCAGAAGGTGCAGAGGTTGTGGGGGCAGCCCACGGTGGCCTGGACGAGGAGACTGTCGGCTTCACTGGGGGGCCGGTAAATGGGGCCGTCGTATCGCATGGGGTGTGCCGATGAGAGGCATAAAAAGTTATTAGCATTTATTATAACACATCCGGGACCTGCGGCTTACCCCCGGCCAGGCGCGGGTATGGCCCGGCCCTGATTATGTGCTGGGCAGCCCCGGGGATTAATGGTAATATGTCGATGTCTAAACCAACTTAGGTGTAAGCAATCCGTGGGAGTCAGGCACGAATCCATCATCTGTCCCGGCTGCGGTTGTCTCTGCGATGACCTGGATGTCACTCTATCGGGGGATAAGATCGTTGAGGTCACCAACGTCTGCCTCTGGGGCGTAAGCCGCTTTTTCCACGCCAAGAAATTTCATCCCAAAAAAGAGCGTCATCGGCTGCTGACGCCCCTGGTGCGTCATCAAGGGCGGCGGGAGACGGTGCCGTACGAAACGGCTTTGGCTGCGGCGGCCCAACTGTTGAGCCGGGCCCGCCGGCCGCTCGTCTATGGGCTGACGAATTCCGGCTGCTTCGCCCAGGCGGCGGCCCTGAAGCTGGCCCGGAGCTTACGGGCCCGGCTGGAACCGGCGGACCTGGCCTTCAAGGCCCCCTATTACCAGAGCGTGCAACAACATGGCCTCGCCTGGGCTCCCCTGGAGGTCATCCGGGATGAGGCCGACGCGGTGCTGTTCTGGGGCGCCAATCCCATTCACTCCGCCCCCCGGCAGGTGGTGCGCTATGCCGTCTTTGCCCGGGGCCGGTACACCGAACGGGGGATAGAAGACCGGCAGGTGGCGGCCGTGGACATCTATAAGACTGAGCTGGCCAAATTCTGCCCCCTATTCATCAAGGTCCAGCCCGGGCAGGAACTTGACCTGCTTCTGGGAGCCGCCACCATCCTGGCCGGAGAGCCGCCGCCCGAACCCCGGGTCCGGGGAACCGTGCGGCTGGCCCAATTCCTGGCCAAAGCCACCTGGGGGGTCATCTTTTGCGGCCGGGGGGTCAGTTACGGCCCGGCCCTGGAACTGTTTGACCGGCTGGCCCGCCTGGTGGGATTCCTGAATCGAGACAAGCCGTTTTTCCTGTTTCCCCTGTCCGGGGACTTCAACTCCAGCGGGCTATACCACCTGCTGCTCAATGAACTGGGCCAGGCCGGGGCGCCGGATTTCGGGGCGGCGGAGGTGGCGACCCACTACACCCCGGTGGATTTCCGGGAGGTGGACGCGGTGCTGGTGGCCGGGGCGGATCTCTTGTGGTTCTTGCCGGAGGAGGTGGCGGCGGACCTGAAGCGCCGCCGGGTGCCCATCGTGGCCTTGAGTCCGTTCGCCAACCGGACCACGGGCCAGGCGGCGGTCATTTTCCCCACGGCCCTGACCGGCATCGAGGCCGAAGAGGTGGCCTACCGGATGGATGGCTTACCCCTGGTCCTAAAACAGCTGATGCCTTCGGCGCTGCCTCCGGACCATCAGGTGCTGACGGATTTGCACCGGTTGATTGGGGTGCAGGATTGAGGCTGACGGGGGTTACTTATAAGCTATTTCAAAACCGGTTTATTGTGTCACCCTGGGCGGCAGCGAATGGCCTAGGTTATTGGAAAGGATGGATTCTTCGCTTCGCTCAGCATGACAAACTGGTGTAAAAAGAGGTTTTGAAATAGGTTCTAGTGATCAGAGGACGTGCCGGCAGGCCTGAAATGGCGGTCACGGGCCGCCCCAGGGGTTGTCCATCAATTACTTGTCCCACACTGGCAGGTTGGAGCGTGCGCCATGCGCCTGAAGATTGCCGGAGGTCGCCTTTATGATCCATCCTGTGGCTGGGACGGGGAGACCGGCGACCTCTACATCCGGGACGGGTATATGGTGGCGCCGCTCTCCGAGGTGGACCGGGAGATCGAGGCCCGGGGTCAGGTGGTGGCCCCGGCGGGGATCGAGCTCCGGGGTCAGGTGGCCACCTATGGCCTGGACTTCCTGCGCCTGACCCTGGGGGCGCCCTCTCTTCAGGAATTGGGGGAGAGCTATGCCCTCCTGGGCTACACTCATGTGCACGAGCCGTTTTTGACGGCCTGGACCGCGGGCTACGTCCAGCGCCAGTTGGTGGGCCTGCCCGTGGTGGACACCTCCGCCTCCCTGGTGATCAACCTGAGGGATTTTGACCAGTGGCTGCGGTCCCCGGAGCACCTTCAGGAGGTGGGGCAAACCCTGTTGTATCTGCTGGACGAGACCCGCGCCCTCAATTTCCGGGTGGTGGAGCCTTTTGTGCGCTACCGGCAGGATTTTTACGCCCACCGCACCATCGAACCGGAGCAGGCCCTGGAAATATTGGCCGACCTGGCCCGGAGGACCGGGTTGCCCCTGTCCCTGGAAGCCTCCCCCGAGGTGCTGCGGGCCCGCCTGCCGGAGCCCGCCGCCTTCCATCTGGCCGCTCTGGGCCCGGCGCTCACGGACGATGCCCTGGTGGAGGCCGCCCTGGCCCACCTGGAGGCGGGGGCCACGGGAGACCTGGGGCTTATGCGCCCCGGACCTCAGACCGGACAAACCCACCCCCCGGTCCGGATAGACCTGGGGTGGTTTCGCCCCCTGGACCTCAACCCGCCGGTGGATGAGGCCGCGGCCCGGCGGGCGTTGGCCCTGGCCCTGTGCTGCCAGGGCTCCCAGGTGGCTTTTTCCGGGGCCGGTCCGGCCCTGGCGCCGGTGACCGAATACCCCCGGCTGTTCTCCTGGCTGTGGGACCACGCGGCCCGCCGGCAGGATTGGCAGGATGACCTGGGGGCGCGGCACTATTCGCTGTCGGAGTGGGTCTGGGCCACCCGCACCCTGCCCGCCCGGCTGCTGGGCCTTGAGGATCGGGGGCGGTTGAGCATAGGCGCCCGGGCCGATGTGGCCATCTATGACATGCCGACGTATGCCCCTCCCGGTCAGTGGCGCCAATACCTGGGCCGCTGCCGTACCCTGCTCAAGGCGGGGGAAGTCGTGGTGGACAACTTTCGGTTGGTGAACCCGGAGGTTTCCCGGGCGATCTATTATCGCCGCACCGGCGCCGAGTCCACCCCGATGCTGGCGGAAATCTGCCAGTTCCAGAGTTTCCGCTGGGAAAACCTCTGGGTCCCGGAAGCCCTGGGCGGACCCTGGGTGGGGATTTAGGTAATGGCCCCTGAACTGAATGCTCAATATTATGGCCCGGTTTTATGAAAGCGGGTTTACAGTCCCCCTTTGAAAAGGGGGGTTAAAGCCGTTCGGTCGATGGGTCTTTCCCTTAGAGAGAAAGTCTTATAATTTTCGGAATGTAACCAGAGAGTATGGCCACCGCGGAAGAGATTTTGGAATTTTTGCCCGGCACCGATTGCCGGCAGTGCGGCTTGAGCTGCGCCGAGTTTGCCGGATTTCTCCTGGCCCGGGAACTGCCGCCGGAGGATTGCCCGGTCCTCCACGAGCCTGATTATGCCGGGTTCATCGAGGCCCTGCACGAACTCCTGGGGCCGGTGGTTGCGGCCCCGGGGATGCGTATCGACCTGGAAAAGTGCAACGGCTGCGGTATCTGCGTGGCCATGTGCGAATTCCATCTGGGGAACTGCGACGCGGCCCGTCTGGGCAAGGGCCCCCGGCCCCAGGACCGGGTGGTCTTTCACATGATCAATGGCACTGCGGTGGTGGTCCACCAGGAATTTTGCACCCGGATGGTCCAGGCGGCGGAGAAGTGCAGCAAGTGTGCGGAGTATTGCCCCACCGAGGCCATTGAGTTGTTTTGATCAGCAGTCAGCGGTTAGCAGTTAGTAATCTTATTGAACTGATAAAATTATCGGCATGAATATTTCTCATAATTTTCTTTTAATGGCTAATAAATAGTAGCCAATGTAGCGTTTCATAATTAGATGCACATAAATGCAGGCTGGGAGCACCGGACTTGGCAGGTTAAGTCCCCCTTTGAAAAAGGTGGATTTAAGGGGATTTCAAGCTCTTATAAAAATCCCCCCTGCCCCCCCTTTAGTAAAGGGGGGTAAAAAAAACAGGTTTTCCCGTGTCACCTTAATTATGAAACACACCACTATTAGCTAGTGGATATTAGCTAACTGCTAACTGCTGAAGGCCTTTTATGACCGACACCGTAAACCTTCAGGAACTGGACCCCCAGTTTAAAGACGAAGTGGCCGCCGAGCCCGGATGTCAGCATCTTTTGCGGTGCTTTGCCTGCGGGGTTTGCACCGCCACCTGCCCGGTGAGCGAACTTACCCCCGGCTTCAGCCCCAGCCAGATCATTCGCCAGATTCTCTACGGTCAACGGGCGGCCCTGCTGGGTTCTCCGGCCCTGTGGCACTGCGCCCGCTGCGCCCGGTGCTCCTTTCAGTGCCCCCAGGATGTGCGTTTTCTGGATATCATCCAGGGTTTGAGGAATCTGGCCCTGCGGGACGACTTCATCACCCCGGCCCGGGTGGCCCGATTGGAGCGGGGAGAGCGGCTGATCCAGGAACTCCGGCGACGCCTCATCGGTGAGATCCTGTCCGGCCCCGAAGAGCAGGAGGTCAACGACGCCCTGGCCCGGCTGGCCGATAAACTGGATTAAGGAAGTCTCATTACTCAGAGCAAAAAACAAGTTACCTTAACCCCCACCCCAGCCCTCCCCCCTCAAGGGAAGGGGGCAAGAGGAAGGAACTTCTGTTAATGCCCTGATGGATTGCTTTGGGGGCCCGAAGGCTGAGGCCGGGGCAGGGGCGTCCCGCCGGGTCGCCTCTACTCTGCGATTTGTCCAAAGGAGCGCGTGCGTGTGATGGCCTCTATCCGGCCATTGGATCGGGTGGCCCACCCCCGGGTACTGGTGGTGGGCGGCGGCATTGCCGGCATCCAGGCCGCCCTGGAGGTGGCGGCCGCGGGGCTGCCGGTGATCCTGGCGGAAGCGGGCTTGTCCATCGGCGGCCAGATGGCCCAATTGGACAAGACCTTCCCCACCAACGACTGCGCCATGTGCATCCTGAGCCCCCGGATGCTGGAGATCTCCCGCCACCCCCTGATCACCATCCAGACGTCCACCCAGGTCTTGCAGGTCCGGGGCCAGGCCGGGGATTTTCAGGTCCTCCTAAGCCGGAGGCCCCGGTGGGTGGACGTGAGCAGATGCACCGGCTGCGGCGAGTGTGTCCGGGTGTGCCCCCAGAGTCTCCCGGACCCCTATAATCTCGGGTTCAGCCGGACCAAAGCCATTCACGTGCCCTTTCCCCAGGCCATCCCCCAGGCCGCCTCCATCACCCCGGAGGCCTGCCGGATTTTCCAGGGGAAGAGTTGCGAGGCCTGCGTCCAGGTCTGCCCGGCCGGGGCCATAAATCTTCAGGAGGGGACGGTGGAATGGACGGAGTCCGTGGGGGCCGTCATTGTCGCCGTGGGTGCGACCCCGGCGCCGGCCGGTGATTTCCCCGGCTATGGTCATCCCGACGTGGTGACCAGTCTGGAGTTCGAGCGGCTGCTGAGCGCCACCGGTCCCCAGGGCGGCAAGCTGCTGCGGCCGTCGGACCACACCGCACCCGCCCGCCTGGCCTTCATCCAGTGCGTGGGGTCCAGGGACCCCCAGGCCGGGGCGGCGTATTGTTCGGCCCTGTGCTGCATGTCCAGCCTCAAGGAAGCCCTGGTGGCCCGGGAAATCAGTCCCCCGGGGGTGGAATCCACCATTTTTTACATGGATTTAAGGGCCCAGGGCAAGGGGTACGAGGGTTATCTGGAGCAAGCCCGGAGTCGCGGCGTCAGCCTGGTCCGCTCCCGGGTGACTGCGGTAACTCCCCGGACCGAGGGCGGGGTGCTGGTGCGCTCCACCGACCCGCGGGGGCGCCCCCAGGAGCAGCCCTTTGATATGGCGGTGCTGGCCGTGGGGCTCCGGGCCGGGGGCAAGCTGCCGGGGTTAGCCAGGTGCCTGGGACTGGAACTCAATGAACACGGGTTCATCAAGACCTCGGCGTTGCTGCCGGTTTCCACCACCCGGGAGGGAGTGCTGGTCTGCGGCACCGCCCGGGAGCCCATGGACATCCCCGAATCGGTGACCACCGCCTCCGCGGCGGCGGCGCTGGCCTCCCGGCTGCTCACGACCGCCAGCCGCACCTGGGCTCCCAAGGTTGCGCCGCCTCCCAGCCGGGGCGCGGATTTTCCGCCCCGAATCGGGGTTTTTCTCTGTCACTGCGGCACCAATATCGCCAAGACCATCGACCTGGCGCACCTGGCGACCAAGGTGGCGAAGCTCCCCGGGGTGGCCCACGTGGAAGACAACCTGTTTTCCTGCGCGGTGGAATCCACTACCCGGATGCGGGAAACCATCCAGACCCTGGGGCTCAACCGGGTGGTGGTGGCCGCCTGCAGTCCCCGGACCCACGAAGGGGTGTTCCGGGAGGTCCTGGCCGCGGCCGGCCTGAACCCGGGCTACTTCGCCTTTGCCAACATCCGGGAACAGTGCGCCTGGGTCCATCAGACGGAGCCGGAGGCCGCCGGGGAAAAAGCCCTGGACCTCATCGCTATGGCGGTCTCCCGGGCGGCGGTGTTGTCCCCGATCAGGCCCCGGAGCTTTCCGGTGATTCCCCGGGCCCTGGTGCTGGGGGGCGGGGTGGCAGGCCTGAGCGCAGCGTTGACCCTGGCGGACCAGGGCTTTCACACCTACCTGGTGGAACGGGAAAGCACCCTGGGGGGACTGGCTCGGGAGCTGTTTTTTACCCTGGAAGGGCCGGACCCCCAGGACTTTCTCCACGCCCTCCAGGCCGCGGTCTACAGCCACCCCAATATTGAAGTCCATATCCAGACCGAACTGATCCGGGTCAAGGGGCATGTGGGGCAGTTTCAGAGCACCGTGCGCCGCCTCACCATGAACGGCTTCCAGGAGCGGGAACTTACCCACGGCGTCATCGTGGTGGCCACCGGGGGGCGGGAGTTTCAACCCCAGGGCCGCTATCTCTATGGGGAGGACCCCCGGGTGCTCACCCAGCGGGAGCTGGAGGGAAAGATCAATTTTAGCGACCTGGATTTGCCCAAAGTCCGGCAGGTGGTGATGATCCAGTGCGTCGGGTCCCGGGAGCCGGACCACCCCTATTGCAGCCGCCTGTGCTGCTCCCAGGCCCTCAAGAACGCCCTGTTGCTCAAGGAACGCTATCCCCTGATGGAGATTACCATCCTCTATCGGGACATGCGGGCCTATGGGTTTCGGGAAAGTTACTATGTCAGGGCCAAGGACAAAGGGGTGGCATTTATTCCCTATGAAGCGGAGCGGCCTCCCCGCCTGAGCGCGGCCCGGCGGCGGCCCCTGACGGTTTGGGTCCAGGATGAGCTTTTGGGCCAGGAAGTGGCCCTGGCCGCGGACCTGGTGGTCTTGAGCACCGGGATCGAGCCGGCGGCGGGGAGCGATCAAGTAGCCCAACAGCTGAGGGTGTCCCAGACCCTGGACGGGTGGTTCCAGGAGGCCCATCAGAAACTGCGGCCGGTGGATTCGGCCACCGAAGGGGTGTTTTTCTGCGGCATGGCCCACTATCCCAAGAGTTTAGGGGAAACCGCGGCCCAGGCCCAGGCCGCGGCCAGCCGGGCCGCGGGGATTCTCTTCCAGACGGAGCTGCTGGCGGGGGAGATGGTGGCCATGATCACCCCGGAGGCCTGCCGCCGCTGCCTGTCCTGTGTGGAGAACTGCCCCTTCGGGGCGGTGCAGGTGGTGGATACCAGACCGAAGGTGCGCCCGGAGCTCTGCCGGGGCTGCGGGGTCTGTGCGGCGGAATGTCCGGAGGGGGCCATCCACATGAGCCGGGGCAGCGATGCGGAGTTTGCCGTCCAGATTGAGGCGGCGATGGGGGGGAGTTGAGGACCGGCGGTGAATAATGGTCGGCAAAAGGTTGAAGCATAGTACAATATTTTCTAGAGGGCGAGATCAACAATAATTCAGGGGAGCATCCGATTGATAGAGAAAAGGCCGCTCTTGTGGGGGCGGGGCGCGAATCGCCCCTACGGAATGCTCCGATTGATAATTATGCAATGCAGGGGCGCACTGAGAGGGGCGAGATACAGGTTCCCCCTTACAAAAAATTACAAAAAACTTGAACGTAATGGGTAGAAGTCCCGGCCGGGGCCGGTGACACTGCCCCTGGATTATCAAAGCTACCGGCTGCAGGCTTTTTACAGGAGAACGGCCATGAGAGAGAGTTATTGCGGTCTGTGTGACGATTGCCAGTTGGGCAACCCAGGCTTTATGGAGACGGTCTCCCGGCTGAAGGACTACCTAGGCCGGGTCCGGGGAAACGTCTGGGTTCACTGCTTCCCCGGCAAGGAAGGCTTCAGCCTGCCGGAGTTCAGGAAGGGGCTGGAGTGGTTTCTGGCCCACACCGAATGTCCCGGCTGCCTGGAGGGACGGGGTCTGGAGGACTGTCCCGTCCGCCGGTGCGCCGAGGCCCGGCGGATCAAGCATTGCTATCAATGCCCGGACCTGGAGCCCTGCGACAAGTATGAGCTGCTCCTGGTGCAGTTTCCCGACGTGAAGGTCAACCTGCGGCGGCGCCAGTTGAAGTTCAAGGCGAGTGAGTATCACCGCAAATTGGAAGGGAAGAAATAGTAAGGCCGTAAGCGGAAAAATTCGGCCTCTCTCCTGTAGCCAAAGATTGAAGCCTGCTCTTTCTCTTTTCCAACCAGGATCTTGGGAACCAAGCAGGATGAGCCATAATCTTTAGCAGTAAGAGCGTTTAAAGCAGTTACTCAAGGTGACATGATCCCCCGGGTGGTCAAACGCGAAACCGACGCTTTGCTGGAATTGACGCTGAAGCTGTTCGTCGATAAGGTCGAGCTGCGCCTGGATAAGGGGCTGTGCATCAAGTGCGACATCTGCGCCAAAGTCTGCCCCCGGGAGGCGGTCATCATTATTCCCGGGGACGATGGCCTGGACATCACCATCGACCCCCGCCTCTGTCTGATGTGCGAAATCTGCGCCCATTTCTGCCCGGTGGCCGCGGTGACCCTGAGCTACAACGGCGAGGTCAAGACCATCATGGCGGACCACCAGGGGCTGGCGCCGTTTCTCCCCAAGATCGACATGGACAAGAGCCGGTGCCTGCTGCCCTGCCCGACCCAGCCCGAGGGCGAGGAGCACTGGTGCCGCCAACAACTCCAGCTGGTCCCCAACGATCTGACGGAGTGCCCCAAGCAGTGC
The DNA here is from genome assembly GCA_963812015.1 of uncultured delta proteobacterium. GTDB lineage: Bacteria > Desulfobacterota > Desulfobaccia > Desulfobaccales > 0-14-0-80-60-11 > 0-14-0-80-60-11. The sequence continues at coordinate 672,914 of CAWETI010000003.1, forward strand.
CGCAAGTGCCTGGCCGCCTGTCCCCGCCAGGCTATCGTCTTGGATGAGGCCGCGGGCCAGACCGTGCCTGCCCCCGACCTGTGTCTCCGATGCACCCAGTGTCTGACGGTGTGCCAGGAGGAGGCCATTATCGTCAATCCCCAGTTCCGGGGGCGCCTGGTCATCGACGACCACAAGTGCCCGCCGGACTGCATGAAATGCATCGAATGGTGCCCGGTGAAGGCCATTGAGCGGGACGGGGACCGGGTCTTTTTTAAGGTGGAGAACTGCGCCTACTGCGGGGTCTGCGTCAACATCTGCGACGACGCGGCCATCACCCTGGTTCGGGAGGAAGTGGTGGCCGAGGCCGGGGAGTTTTCTCACGCTTGGGAAACGGCGGTGGGCAAGTTGGTAAATACATAAGGGCGCATGGGGGCGCCATGGTTATCATGAGCGAAGACCTGCGCATCGGCCTTTACATTTGCCACTGCGGGCACAATATCGCCGGGGTCGTCAGCCCTGTGGCCCTGGCGGACGCGGCCCGGGGTTGGCCGGGGGTGGCGGTGTGCCGGGATCATCTCTACTCCTGCTCCGAGGCGGGCCAGCGGGATATCGCCAAGGATATCCAGCAATTCGGCTTGAACCGCCTGGTGGTGGCGGCCTGCTCCCCCAAGCTGCACGAGCCCACCTTCCGGCGTCTCTTAGCCGATAACGGGGTCAATCCCTATCTCCTGGCAATCGTCAATATCCGGGAGCATTGCTCCTGGGTCCACGCCCGGGAGCCGGAGGCTGCGTTGGCAAAGGCCCTGGAGCTGATCCGCATGGGGCTGGCCAAGGTGCGGGAGGCCTGCGCCCTTGCGGAGCGCCAGGTGCCCGTGACCCGGGCCGCCCTGGTGGTGGGCGGGGGCCCGGCGGGCCTGAGGGCCGCCCTGGACATCGCCCACGCCGGGATTCCCGTGACCCTGGTGGAACGCGCCCCCATCCTGGGAGGCATGGCCAACCGGTTGTACAAGACCTTTCCTCAAGGCCAGAGCAGCTTGAGCCTCATCAATCCCATGATGGCGGCGGTGATGCTCCATCCCGGCATCACGGTGCTCACCGGCAGCTCCGTCACCGGGGTCAGCGGCCACCTGGGCAACTATAAGGTGACGGTGCGGCAAACCCGTGCCCGGGTCACGGAGGCCTGCGACCGCTGCGGGGAGTGCGCCGCGGTTTGCCCGGTAAAAGTGCCGGATGACCGGGAAGGGGGGCAGGGCCAGAGGACGGCCATTTACCTGCCGTCGCCCACGGCCTTTCCGGCCCGCTACGTGGTGGATTTGGCCCACTGCGACTGCTGCGGCCGATGTGTCCCGGCCTGCCCCCGCCAGGCCATCGATTTGGCGATCGAGGGGGAAGTCGACCTTAGCCTGGAGGTGGGGGGCATGGTGATGGCCACGGGCTTTAGGCCTTTTGAGCTGGCAGGCAGCCGCTATGAGACCTGGGCGGCGCTGCCCCAGGTCATCACCACCGTGGCCCTGGAACGCCGCTTGGCCCTCCAGGGGGCCGGCGGGGGCGGGGGGCTGCTCCCCGGTGTGGCCGCCGACCCCCGGGACATCGCCTTTGTCCTGTGCGTGGGCTCCCGGGAAGAAGAGGGCAACCGCTTCTGCTCCCGGGTCTGCTGCCCCACGGCCTTGAAGCAGGCCCTGGAATTGAAGGCTCTCCTGCCCCAGGCCCGCATCCGCATCTATTACCGGGATATCAGGGCCACCAAGAAGGAGTGGGAAGCCCTCTACACCCGGGCCCGGGAGGCGGGCATCATTTTCATGCGGGCCCGGGTGCGGGACATCCGGTCCGGTGAGGGGGGCCAGGTGGTGATCGAGGCGGACCAGGAATTAGGGCAGTGGGTGAGCCGGGACCGGGTGGACCTGGCGGTGCTGGCGGTGGGCATGACGCCGGGGGACGGGGTCGCCCTCAGGGAGGTGCTGAAGCTGCCGGTGGGGCCCGACGGTTTTTTCCTGGAGGCCCACCCCAAGCTGCGCCCCCTGGAGACGGTGCTGGACGGCATCTACCTGGCCGGGGCCTGCCAGGGTCCCAAAGACCTGGCCGATTCCATCACCCAGGGCTCCGGGGCCGCGGCCAAGATTCTGAGCCTCATGGCGCATGACACCATCACCCTGGACGGCCTGATATGCGAAGTGGACCCGGACCGGTGCATCGGCTGCGAGAGCTGTTACCAGGAATGCCCGTTCCAGGCGGTGGAAATGGTGGGGGAGGGGAAAGAACGCCGGGCCCGGATCATCAGCGCGGCCTGCAAGGGATGCGGGGTGTGCGCCGGGGCCTGTCCCAGCGGGGCGGTGATCGCCCGGGGCTTTACCGACGAGATGATTTTGGCCCAGGTCGATGAGGCCCTAGCGGCCAATCCCGAGGAAAAGATCCTGGCTTTCTGCTGCAACTGGTGCTCCTATGCCGGGGCGGATTTCGCCGGGGTGTCCCGGCTGCAATACCCCCCAGCGGTGCGGATCATCCGGACCCTGTGCGCCGGGCGGGTCCATCCCAAGTTCATCCTCCATGCCTTTGAACAGGGGGCCGGCCAGGTGCTGGTCTCGGGCTGCCACCCGCCGGGAGACTGCCATTACGTGGCCGGGAACCTCAGGGCCCAGGCCCGGATCGAGAAGCTCAAACCCAAGCTGGCCAAGCAGGGCATCGACCCGGCGCGCCTGCGGCTGGAGTGGATTTCGGCCACGGAGGGCAAAAACTTTCAGCAAGTTATCCAGGAGATGGTTGAAAGGATAGGGACGAAAAGGGGGAAAGGCGAAAGGGCGAAAGGGGAAATGCGAGAATCAGATTTTTCAGAGCCGGAAGGTTAGGAGGATATATGCCCTTTGTCAACATCAAGATCACCAAAGATGGCGCGACCCCGGAACAGAAAGCCGAACTCATTAAGGGAGTTACCGATCTGCTGGTGAAAGTGCTCCAGAAGAATCCCGCCACCACTGTGGTGCTGATCGAAGAAGTGGACACCGACAATTGGGGGATCGGGGGAGAGACGGTAACCGCGAGAAGGGGTAAAGGCAAGTAGCGTTAAATCGTCCATTCTAGGTAATATGCTGCGCAGTATGCGCTCACCAGTGAGGCCGCGATTAGCCAATCCTTAACCTTGGCTGAATGCGGGAAGCTGACCGCTGATAGCTGATACAAAGGGCTGCGGCGACGGATTGAAACCAAAAATGACCCGGCGTAAAGTGCTCATATGCCCCTGTCCCGACCTGGCGATTGATGGCCGGGAACTGGCGGCGCGGCTGAAGGAGATGGGCGTGCCGGCCGAGCTGGGGCCGCCGCTGTGCACGCCGGACGGTTTGGCCCGGCTCAAAAAACTTACGGCAGCCAAGGCCGGGACCTGGCTGGTGGCCGCCTGCGGGCCGGAGATCCATGCCGGCTTTTTGCCGGAGCCGGTGGTGGATGTGCGGTCCTGTGCCGATCTTTCGACCGCAATGGGGGCCCTGACCCTGGCCCTTTCGGCCCCGGAGGCGCCGGAACCTCCGGCCGGCCCGGTCTGCCGAGAGGTGCTGGTGGTGGGCGGGGGCGTGGGGGGGAGCCAGGCGGCCCTGGATCTGGCCAACGCCGGGTTCAAGGTCTACCTGGCCGAGTCTTCGCTCTCCATCGGCGGCACCATGGCCCAGTTGGACAAGACCTTCCCCACCCTGGATTGCTCCATCTGCATCCTGGGGCCGAAACTGGTGGAGGTGGCCGCCCATCCCAACATCGAGCTGCTCAGCTATGCCAGTCTCAGCCACATTGCGGGCCAAGCCGGGGGGTTTGAGGTGGAAGTCACCATCAAGCCCCGCTACGTGAACATGAGCAAGTGCGTGGGGTGCGGGACCTGCACCACAGTGTGCCCGGTGATCGTGCCCAGCCGCTGGAATCTGGGGCTCAAGCCCCGGAAATGCATCCGGATCATCTTCGCCCAGGCGGTGCCGCTCAGGGCCACCATTGAAAAGGACTACTGCATCGATTGCCAGATGTGCGTCCAGGCCTGCGAGCATCAGGCCATCAACCTCCTGTACCATCTCAGCCAGCGGCGCCTGACGGTGGGCGCCATTGTCCTGGCCACCGGAGCGCACCCCTTTGACCCCAGCATCAAGAGCGAGTACGGCTATGGCCGCATCGCCGGAGTGGTGACCAATTTGGAGTTCGAGCGCATCGTCTGCGCCACCGGTCCCACTTTGGGCAGCCTGGTATCTCCCGGAGGCCGGCCGGTGAAACGCCTGGCCTTCATCCAGTGCGTGGGCTCCCGGGACCGGCGCTTCCTGCCCTATTGCTCCGGTTATTGCTGCACCGCCTCCATCAAGGAAGCCATGCTGGCCCTGGAACATGAGCCGGACTGCGAAGTCACCATTTTCTACAACGATATCCGCACCTCCGGCAAAGGCTTTGAAGAGTTGTACCTGCGGGCCAGGGCGGCGGGGGTCCGGTTCATCAAGGGGCTGCCGGGGCGCATCACTGAGGACGGCGAGGGGAGGCCGGTCATCTGCTATGAAGACCAGGAGAGGGGAGGGCGGCGGCAGCTGGCCGTGGATATGGCGGTGCTGGCGTTGGGGTTAGAGGCTCCGGGGGATCTCCTGCCCTTTGCGGACCGGGGCCCGGCCCGAGACGGGCTGGGCTTTTACCAGGAGCGCCACCCCATCCTGCACCCCCTGGAGTCCACCGTGCCGGGAGTCTTTCTGGCGGGAACCTGCCAGGGACCCCGGGACATCGCCGAAACCGTGTGCCAGGGGAGCGGGGTGGCGGCCCGGGTCATCCGGCTGTTGACCGGGCTCAACGGGAAAAGCTGAGCGACCGGCGCTAACCGCGTCAGCAGGTTTCGCCTGATTAAAGTTGACAGTTCCGGGGCAAATTTATATATTCTATCATCCGGGTACCCTTCGGGGTTTAATGGGGAAGACGGCAGAGCCGTCGCGGTCCCGCCGCTGTGACCGGGGACGAACCCTGCACGAGGCCACTGTTCCACCGAAGTGGGATGGGAAGGCGCAGGCACTAGGTTGATCCGGGAGCCAGAAGACCTGCCCGGAGGTCTGGAGCCAGCCTAAGCCTGGCCCAGGCACAGGAGTCGCTCCGGACAAGCGGCCCCTCATTTAAGGATAAAGAAGCTGGGTGCATCCTTAAGTCCATTGGGACTTAAGGATTTTTTTTCGCCCAGAGGATGCCGAGGACCAGGCAATGACGCCCCGGCGGGTTCAGGCCATTCGGGCCTTCCGGACCACCTGGATGAGGCGCTGAAGACTCTCATACCAAGTTGCGCTCATAGAAGTAAGAAAAGCTATTGTAGGGACATACCTGGCGTGTGCGCCCTCTTGAGGGCGGACACATGGGTCCGCCCCTACAAAAGAATTAAAGGTAAACTACCTATTTGAACGCGACTTGGTATCAATCATGAAGGTGACTTCCTTGCCTACTGAGGACTTGGATCGGGCCGTGGATCTGGCGGAAGCCAGGAGCCGGCAACGACTGGGGGCGCGCCGATTTTACGTCGCCTTCATCATGCTGAGCCTGGGGCTGGTCCTGTCGGTGGCCCTGGCTACGGGCATCGGCCGCATGGACGTGGGCTGGTCCACCATTGGGGCCGTGATCCTGGGCAAGCTGGGGTTCACGGTGGGGACCGTCGACCGCACCACGGACGTGGTCATTTGGGGCATCCGCCTCTCCCGGGTGGTGCTCTCGGGGCTGGTGGGGGCATCTTTAGCCACCGCCGGGGTCATTTTCCAGGGGCTCCTCCTGAACCCCCTGGCCGATCCTTTTACCATCGGGGTGTCCACCGGTGCGGCCTTCGGGGTGGCGCTCCTGGTGACGTTGGGAGTGGGCGGCAGCTTTCTGGGGTTGAGCCCCCTACCCCTGGGGGCGTTGGTGGGGGCCATGGGGGCCATGATGGCGGTCCTGGTCCTGTCCCGGGAGTCGGGCCGCATCCGCAAGGAGACCCTGATCCTGGCCGGGATCGTGGTGAGCACCTTTCTGTCCGCCCTCATCAGCCTCATCAAGAGCCTGGATGAGGAATCTTTGTCGGCCATCGTCTTCTGGATCATGGGGAGCTTCTCCGGCCGGGGCTGGATCCACGTGGGCTTTCTCCTGCCCTATATGGCGGCCGGCCTGGCGCTGGCCTTCGTTTATCACCGGGAACTGGACATCCTGGCCCTGGGGGAGGAGCAATCCCACCACCTGGGGGTGTCCGTCTCCCGGGTGAGGATCAATCTTTTGCTGGGGGCGTCGCTCCTCACGGCGGGGGCGGTGTCGGTTTCGGGGGTGATCGGCTTTGTGGGTCTGGTGGTGCCCCACCTGGTGCGGGTGTTGGCCGGGCCCTCCCATGGGCGGCTGCTGGCGTTGTCCGCCGCGACCGGCGCCCTGATCCTGATCTGGGCCGACGTTCTATCCCGGGTCCTCCTGGCCAGCGGCCAGGAACTGCCGGTGGGCGTGGTCACCGCGCTCCTGGGCGGGCCGTTTTTCTTTTATCTCCTAAAATCCCGTCGTTCAAAGGGGATGTGGTGATCCGGGTAGAGGCGCTGGACCTGGGCTACGAGGACCGTCTGGTCCTGGCGGGCCTGAATTTCCAGGTAAACCGGGGGGAATTCGTGGGCATCCTGGGCCCCAACGGCAGCGGTAAGTCCACTCTGCTCCATGCCCTTTCCGGCCTGCTGCCGCCCAAGCAGGGCCGCATTATTATCAAGTCCGAACCCCTGGGAGGTCTGCCCAGCCGCCTCCGGGCCCAAATCCTGGCGGTGGTGCCCCAATCCACCGACGTAAGGTTCCCCTTTTCCTGCCTGGAAATCGTGCTCATGGGGCGGTATCCGCACCGGCGCCGCCTGGGGACCCTGATAGACACGGACCTGGTCTGGGCCCTCCAATCCATGCGCCGGACCACCACGGTGCACCTGAAAGAACGCACCATTACCGAGGTCTCCGGAGGGGAATGTCAGCGGGTGGTGATCGCCCGGGCCCTGGCCCAGGACCCGGAAATCCTGCTCCTGGACGAGGCCACCTCATCCTTAGACGTGCGCAAGAAGCTGGAGATCTTTGAAATCCTCAAGTTTTTGAACGAGACCCGGGGCCTGACGGTGCTCTGCGCCATGCACGACCTAAACCTGGCGGCCCTTTATTGCCGGAGGCTTATGTTCATCAAGGAGGAGCGGATCGTGGTGGACGGCCCCACGGACCAGGTATTCACCCCGGAGATTTTGGAAGAGGTTTACGAGACCCCCATGGAGGTGGTCCGGCACCCCGCCCATCAGCGGCCCTACGCGGTGATGCTGCCGCTGTCGTCGGGCCCCCGGGAGGCGGAGGCCGAGGCAGACACTCTGGAGGCGATGCAGTCATGAGGGTGTGTCGATTTGCCGGGCTGGCGTTGTTCGTCTGTTTCATGACGGTGGGGTTGGGAGCCCAAAACCTGAACGCGGCCCCGATTACGGACGACCGGGGCACCGCGGTGACGTTGGCCGCTCCGCCCCAGCGGATCATCTCCCTGTACGGCGGCCTGACGGAAATCTTGAGCGCCATCGGGGTGTCCGACCGGCTCGTGGCCCGCACCCAGGGAGATGAGACCGTCCAGGGGATTCCCACCGTGGGCACCCACCTGCAACCCAACGTGGAGATGATCCTGGCCCTGAAGCCGGACCTGGTGGTACAGGGGGGAGTCGCCAAAGGAATCCCGGCCTTGAAGAGGTTGGAGGTGGCGCACGTGCCGGTGGCCATGTTTGCGCCCAATGATTTCCCCGCCCTGTTCAACACCATCACCCGGCTGGGGGCCCTCACCGGACGGGCGGAGGCCGCCGCAGCGCTGAACCGGTCCCTGGCGGCCCGGCTCGAAGACGTGGCCCGACGGGTGGCGGGGCGCCCCAAGTCCCGGATTTTTTTCGAGGTGCGGGAACTCAACCTCTTGGCTGCCGGGCGGGGTTCCATGGTTAATGACATCATCACCCGGGCGGGGGGCGAAAACCTCGTCACCAGCCCCCAAAGAATGACGTTATACAGCCTGGAGGCCCTTATCCAGGCCAACCCGGAGGTCTATATCATCCAGAAAGGGCCCATGAACCGCAGCCCGGACAATATTTATACCCGGCCCTATTTTCAGGAACTCCAGGCCGTGAAGGGCCACCGGGTGCTGGTGGTGGACGAAAGCCTCTATTCCCGGCCGGGACCCCGGTCGGCGGAGGCGGTGGAGGAACTGGCCCGGTTTCTCCACCCGGAGGCGTGGAAAAGACAGGGATCAGGGGTCAGGGATCAGGGGTCAGAATAAGATTAACTGACTACTATTAACTGGTTACGGGATTCTCTCCATGAATCAAAAAACGCGCGGGTTGGTGATAGCCGGGACGCAGAGCGGGGTGGGCAAGACCACCGTTACTCTGGGGCTCCTCGCGGCGTTGGCCCGCCGGGGGCTCGCGGTGCAGCCGTTCAAGGTGGGGCCGGATTTCATCGATCCCGGGCATCACACCCGGGCCGCGGGCCGGGTCTGCCGGAACCTGGATGGCTGGATGCTGAGCCGGGAGGCCAATCTGGCCCTGTTCCGCCGCCAGGCCGGCGGCGCCGACGTGGCAGTGGTGGAAGGGGTGATGGGGCTGTTCGACGGCTATGACGGGGCCAGTGAAGCCGGGTCCACGGCCCAGATGGCCAAGTGGCTGGGACTTCCGGTCTTGTTGGTGGTGGATGCCCGGGCCATGGCCCGGAGCGCCGCGGCCCTGGTGCACGGGTTCGCCAGCTTCGACCCCGGCCTGAGTCTGGCTGGGGTGGTCTTCAACCGCATCGGCAGTCCTGCCCATCTGGAGTACCTGAAACAGGCCCTGGCGTCTCTTCAAGGGGTGCGCTGCTTCGGGGGGCTGCCCCGGGACCAGGAACTGGCCATCCCCGAGCGGCATCTGGGTCTGGCCACCGTCGAGGACCATCCGTTAGGGGCGCCCTATCTCAGTCACCTGGCGGACTGGCTGGAGACCCACCTGGACCTGGAGGGGCTGATGGAGGTTTTGCCCCCCCTGGCGCTGCCGGAGGAGCCGGCCCCGGCGGCCGCGTCGCCGGTGGTGCGCCTGGGGATCGCCCGGGACCGGGCCTTTTGTTTTTACTACCCCGAAAATTTGGAGCTGCTGGCCGGGTTTGGGGCGGAGCTGGTCTTCTTCTCCCCCCTGGAGGACCGGGAGTTGCCGGCCGATCTGGACGGCATCTTCCTGGGCGGGGGGTATCCGGAACTCTATGCCGAAGGGCTGGCCGCCAACGCCGGCCTGAAGCAGGCCCTGAAGGAGGCCGCCGCCGGGGGTCTGCCGATTTACGCCGAATGCGGCGGGCTCATGTATCTGGCCCGGGAAATCCGCGACCTGGAAGGCCGGGCCCACCCCATGGCGGGGGTGTTCCCCTTCACGGTGCGGATGTTGCCGCGGCTTAAGGCTTTGGGTTACCGGGAGGTCACGTTGGCCGCGCCCGGCCTTTTGGGCCCGGCGGGAACCAGGGCCCGGGGGCACGAATTCCACTACTCGGAAATTGTGGGAGAGCCCATCGGGGTGGCCCGCCTCTACCGGCTGACCCCCCGGCGAGGGGGTGAGGCCGTGGCGGAAGGCTATAGCGAGGGTAACGTCCTGGCCAGCTACGTGCACCTCCACTTCGGCAGCAATCCCGAGGTGGCCCGTCACCTGGTGGCAAGATGCCGCAGGTATAAAGAAGAATCGAGAGAGGGGGCGAGAAGCAGTTGCCAGTAGTTCTTCTGGCAACTGACAACTGGCTACTGACTATCCGCCCCTGGCCCCCTCCCTCAAGAAACTGCTTCAAAGAGGAGTAAGCATGACTTGGCAACCCCGCCTCCCCTCGGAGATCGAGGCCGAGAGTTTCCGCCGCATCGAAGCCCAGGTGGGTCCGCACCGCCTGTCGCCGGAGGTCTGGTTCGTGGTGCGGCGCATGATCCACACCAGCGCCGACCCGGAGTACCTCACCACGGCCCGGGTTCACCCCCGGGCCATCGCCGCGGGGGTGGAGGCCTTGAAGCGGGGCAACCCGGTGGCCACCGACACCCGCATGCTGCTGGCGGGCATCTCCACCGGGCGCCTGGGCCGCCTGAGGGTTACGCCTTTCTGCCTCATGGATGACCCGGAAGTCGCGGCCGAAGCCGCCCGCCGGTCCACCACCCGGGCTGAGGTGGCCATGGAGAGGAGCCTGCCGAAACTGGCCGGGGGCATCGTGGCCATCGGCAATGCCCCCACCGCCCTGTTGCGCCTGGTAGAGTTGCTGGCGGCCGGGGCCCCGCCGCCGGCCCTGGTGGTGGGGGTGCCGGTGGGTTTTGTCAACGCCGCGGAATCCAAGGACGCCCTGGCCCGCCAGGATTGCCCTTATATCACCGCCCTGGGGCCCAAGGGCGGCTCGGCGCTGGCGGCCAGCATCATTAACGCCCTGGCCATCATGGCCCTGGAGGAGATACCGTCATGACGACCAAAACCGGGACCCTTTACGGGATCGGCGTGGGACCGGGAGACCCGGAATTGATCACCCTGAAGGCCGTCAAGGTGCTGCACCGGGTGCCACACATCTTTGCCGCCTGCTCCACCAAGAACAGCTACAGTCTGGCCCTGAGCATCGTGCGCTGCCACCTCAACGGCGCCGGGATCGAGCACCTGCCCTTTCCCATGAGCAAGGACGCCCGGGTGCTGCAGGAGGCCTGGGAGCAGAACGCCCGGCGGGTCCTGGAAGTCCTGGATAGCGGCAGTGACGCCGCGTTCGTCACCCTGGGGGACCCTCTGACCTACTCCACCTTCGGGTATCTCCTGAAAACTTTAAAGCGACTACATCCCGAGGTGCGCATCGTCACCATCCCCGGCATTACCTCGTATAGCGCCGCCGCGGCCCTGACCCACATCCCGTTGACTGAGGGGGAGGAATCCTTTTACCTGGTGTCGGGGGCCATGGGAGCGGCAAAACTGAAGGAAGTTATTGATAAATCTGATAATATCGTAATTCTTAAAACGTACCGGCACTTTGACGATATCTACCACACCTTGGAAGACCTGGATCTCCTGGACCGGGCCACGTGCATCAGCCGCTGCGGCCTGGATGGCGAGACCATCGTGGAAAATCTCCGGGATCTCAAAGGGCGGGATTTACCCTATCTCTCCATGATCATCATCAAAAAGCACGGTAAGGGATATTGATGGCCCTTCCCGAAACCCTGGTCCCGGCGGCCGTGCCTTATGCGTCGTGGAAGGGGTAGTGAGGTATTTTGGGAGGAGGACCGGGGAGGTAACTCCCCCGCCCCCTCTCTCAGAGCCTTTTGCAGTTAAGAGGTGGCACAGGCTTTCCAGCCTGTGCTGACGCAGGCTAAAGCCTGCGGCTACCAAAAACAACCCTTTGAACGCAACTCGGTATCAGAACCAAAACGGTTGTAAAGCGATTGAAAAAGACACCCATACCTTATCCGGCCGATGGAGACGACGAGGCCGTCAGGCCGCCCCGGCCCCGGAAGGAACTGCGCCAGGGGTTTTCCACCGGCAGCGCCGCGGCGGCCGCGGTCCAGGGGGCGCTGTACGAACTGCTGGGCCGGCCCTGCCCCGAACTGGTGGCGGTGGACCTGCCCGGCGGGGGAAGCCTCAGCATCCCGCTTTACCGCCACGGCCGGAACGACGCCCGGGGGGAGGCGGTGGTGGTCAAGGATGCCGGAGATGACCCCGACGTCACCAACGGCGCCGAGATCGGGGCCCAGGTCTGGTATCTTACGGGGCCGGGAGCGCCGGAGGGCGTCACCCTGTTGGGCGGCGAAGGCGTGGGCCGGGTGACCAAGCCGGGTTTACCGGTGGCGGTGGGTGAGCCCGCCATCAACCCGGTGCCCCGGAGGATGATCGTCCGCTCCCTGCGCCGGGTGTGGGAGCAGGGCGGCACCGGGCCCCTGCGCCTGGGGGTGGAAATCTTTGTCCCCCGGGGAGAGGAACTGGCCCGGCACACCCTTAATCCCCGCCTGGGGATCGTGGGGGGCATCTCGATTTTGGGCACCACCGGGCTGGTGAAGCCCTTTTCCCACCAGGCCTACCGGGCCACCATCGCCGCCAGCCTGCGGGTGGCCCAGGCCATGGGACTTCAGCATATCGGGTACAGCACCGGGGGCAAAAGCGAGGGTTACCTTAAAGGGCTCCTCCCGGGACTGCCCGATGAGGCCTTTGTGCAGATGGGGGATTACGTCAGTTTTGCCCTGAAGGTGGCCACCCACATGGGATTCTTGAAGATCAGCGCCGCGGCTTTTTTCGGGAAAGCCCTGAAGATCGCCCAGGGTTTCGGACACACGCATGCCTCCCGGGGGCTGGCCGATTTAAAAGAGCTGGGCCGCTGGACCCTGGACTTGACGGGGGATGCGGCCCTGGCCGAGGCGGTGGCCGGGGCCAACACCGCCCGGCAGGCCCTGGAAATCCTCACCGGGGCCCGGGCCGGCCAGGTGGTGGCCCAGGTGGGGGCCGGGATGCTGGCGGCCCTGCGGGGCTATGCCGGTCCGGGGCCTCAGCTCGGCGCGGTGGTGCTCGATTTTGACGGCTCACCCCTCTGGCAGGGACAGAGCCCCGGGGAGGCGGCGGCATGATTCCGGTGCAGGTAGTGGGGCTGGGGATGTCCCCGGAGGACCTGACTCCCCGTGCCCGGGAGATCATCGGGGTGGCCCAGGTGCTGGTGGGGGGGCGGCGGCTTCTCGACTACTTTCCGGAGCACCGGGGCATGAAAATTCCCCTGGGCAAGGACCCGGAAGGGACCCTCAGGCAGCTCCCGCCCCTGGCCAAAACGAAACGGGTGGTGGTGTTGGCTTCCGGAGACCCAAATTTCTATGGGGTGGGGCCGCTGGTGGTCCGGGTCCTGGGCGCGGAGCAGGTGGTGATCCACCCCAACCTCACCGCGATTCAAACCGCCTGCGCCCGGCTCCACATGCCCTGGCAGGACGCCACCGTCATCAGCCTGCACGGGCGCGCCTGGGAGCCGCTGGCCGCAGCCCTGGGAAAGCCCGGCCCTCTGTTGATCTACACGGACCCGACGCATACCCCCGGGGAGATTGCCAGCTTTCTGCTGGCCCGGGGCCTGGCTCGGGCCCGGGTGTGCGTGCTGGAAGACCTGGGCCAGGACACGGAGCGGGTCACCTGGCTGAGCTTGACGGAGGCCCAGGAACGAGGGTTTTCGCCCTTGAACCTGGTGGTGGTGGTGCCGGACCCGGAAGAGGTCAGCCCGGCGCGTCCCCGGCTCCATCTGGGGCTCCCCGAGGAGGCTTTGGCCCATGAGGCCGGGCTCATCACCAAGTCCGAGGTGCGGGCGGTGGTCCTGGCCAAATTGAAACTTTTCCCCGGCCAGGTGCTGTGGGACGTGGGGGCCGGGTGCGGCTCGGTGGGGTTGGAGGCCAGCCTGCTCATCCCCGGGGGAAAGATTTTGGCCGTGGAGCGCCATCCGGAGCGGGCGGCCCAGATTGCCGCCAACCGGGACACATACGGGGTGAACAACCTGGAGGTGGTGTGCGGCGGCGCGCCGGAGAGCCTGGCGGACCTGCCCGAACCCCACCGGGTCTTCGTGGGGGGCGGGGGGCAGGCGGTGGGCGCTATCGTCCAGGAGGCCGTGCGGCGCCTGGGGCCGGAAGGCCGGGTGGTGATTAGCGCCGCCCTCCTGGAGACCCTGGCCGCGGCCCGGACCGTCCTGGAACAGGCGGGCTGGGAGGTGGAGGTGGTCCAACTCCAGGTGAGCCGGTCCCACCCCCTGGCCGATGGGAACGCGTTGCAGGCGTTAAATCCGGTGTGGATTATTGCCGGTTACTTGAGGGGAGGGCCGGGGGAGGACAGGAGTCAGTAACCGGAAAAAATACTGACAACCGGCAACCGCGCCTCGCCCCCTGCCTCAGGGAAAAAGGAAAATTTCATGACCGAGCGTCATCCCGTTATCTTCGTGGGGGCCGGGCCCGGCGACCCGGAGCTCATCACGGTCAAGGGGCAAAAGGCCCTGGCCCGGGCCGACCTGGTGCTCTACGCCGGGTCCCTGGTGTCGCCGGCGGTGCTGGAGTGGGCCAGGCCCACGGCCGAACTCATCGACACCGCTCAACTGAACCTGCAGGAGATCCTCGACCGGATCACGGCGGGCCACCGGGATGGCCGACGGGTGGTCCGGGTCCACTCCGGGGACCCCGCCCTGTATGGCGCCATCCAGGAGCAACTGGAGGTCCTGGAGCGGGAAGCGATTCCCTGTGCGGTGATTCCGGGGGTGACCGCGGCGTTTGCCGCGGCCGCGGCCCTGGCCCAAGAACTCACTTTGCCGGAGGTGACCCAAACGCTCATCTTCACCCGGGCGGCGGGACGCACCCCGGTGCCGGAGCGGGAGGCCCTCCACGACCTGGCCCGGCATGGGGCCACCCTGGTCATCTATCTCAGCATCAAGCTTATTGACGCGGTGGTGGCCGAGCTCACCCCCAGCTACGGCCCGGCGACTCCGGTGGTGGTGGCCTACCGGGTGAGCTGGCCGGATCAGAGGCTGATCCGGGGCACCCTGGCCACTATCGCCGGCCTGGTGAAGGGGGCGGGGATCGAGCGCCAGGCCTTGATTCTGGTGGGACCGGCCCTGGCCGCGAGGGAGGGGGAGTTGCAGGCCCGCTCCAAGCTTTATGATGAGAGTTTCAGCCATGGATTTCGGAGCGGCGGGGGAGATGAGTGAAATATCGGGAATATAACAAAGGGATGGCAATAGCGGCAGGGGTGACCCGCCGGATCGCCCTAGGTCCTGAATTCGGTAGGTGCATGGCTTCAAAGACGCGCCCCATTAAAATCCTGGCCCTGACCCCTGCGGGCGCGGCCCTGGCCCGGCGGCTGGCCCGGGGGATAAAGGAAGCACAGTGTTGGCTACCAGCGGCTCAGGCCAGGGAGCCGGGGGACCAGGCTTTCTCCCGGCTCTCCGAGGCCTTTCGGGAGGCCTTCGCACAGGGCGATAACCTGGTGTGTATCATGGCCGCGGGGATCGTGGTGCGGGGGAGCGCACCGTTTCTGAAGGGCAAAGACACGGACCCCGGGGTGGTAGTGGTGGATGAGGCCGGGCGGTTCGCCATCAGCCTCTTGTCCGGACACCTGGGCGGGGCCAATGAGCTGGCGCGCAAAGTGGCCCGGATTCTGGGCGGCACCCCGGTGATCACCACGGCCACGGACGTGCAGGGATTGCCGGCCCTGGACGTGCTGGCGGTGGAGCATGGCCTGACCATCGAAAACCTGCCGGAAGTGCGGACGATTTCCATGGCCCTGTTGGAAGGCCGGCCTATCCGGGTGGTGGACCCGGATAACTATCTGGCCGACATGGTGTCAGCCTATCCGGAGCGATTTGCCCCTGAGCCCGACCTGGACCTGGCCTTACATGCCCCCGGCCCCACCGTGTATGTGGGCTTCCGGGAACGCCCCTGGCCCCCGGAGTGGCTGAGGCTGAGGCCCCGGAACCTGGTGGCCGGCATGGGCTGCCACAAGGGCACGCCTGGGGATGAACTTATTGAATTTATTAAGCAATCTTTTCAGCAAGCAGGGTTGTCCCTCCTGTCCCTGCGGGCCCTGGCTACCATTGAGGCCAAAAAGGAGGAACCCGGGCTGCGGATGGCCGCCCGGAGTCTGGGAGTTAAATTCTTATGGTTTACCGCGACAGAGTTACAGGAGATACCGGTGCCGAACCCCTCGCCCCGGGTGGCCCGCCACATGAAAGTGGCGAGTGTCAGCGAGGCGGCGGCCCTGAAGGCGGGGGGGGTGGAGCTGATCGTCCCCAAGCGCAAGGCCGCCAACGCCACCCTGGCGGTGGCCCGGGTCGCTTAGCGGTGGTGAGCCTGGGGCCGGGGTTTCCCGACTACATCATCCCCCGGGCACAGGCCGCCCTGGCCGAGGCCCAGGTGGTGGTGGGCTACCAGACCTATATCGACCTGGTGCGCCCCCTCTTGACCACCCAGGAAGTGGTGGCCACCGGCATGAAGGCCGAAGTGAAGCGCTGTGGGCTCGCCCTGGAGCGGGCCCGGGGCGGGGAGTGGGTGGCCATAGTCTCCAGCGGCGACGCCGGCATCTACGGTATGGCCGGGCTGGTCCTGGAGATGTGCGCCGCCCAAGGGCTTAAGTTGGGGCCGTCTGGAGGGAGCGCCGACGTGGACCTCTTTCTGGAAGTGATCCCCGGGGTTCCGGCCCTGGCGGCGGGGGCGGCGCTGTTGGGGGCTCCCCTGATGCATGATTTTGTCGCCATCTCCTTAAGCGACCTCCTCACCCCCTGGGAGACTATTGAAAAGCGCCTGGACCTGGCGGCCCAAGGGGATTTTGTCATCGTGCTCTATAACCCCAAGAGCAAGAAACGGGACTGGCAACTGGGCGCGGTGGGGGACCTGCTGCTGCGCCATAAAGACCCGATGACGCCGGTGGGCATCGTCTCCCGGGCCATGCGCCAGGGCCAAACCACCACGATCACGACTTTGCATGACCTGACGAAAACCCCGGTGGATATGCAGACCATCGTGGTCGTGGGCAACTCCCAGACCCACACCTACGGCCCCTACATGATTACGCCCCGGGGGTACTTGAGCAAGTACCGGGTGACAAAGTCTCAAGATGCTGATTGAGCTACAGCTTATGAAAGTTCATCATAAAATCCCCCCTATCCTCCCTTTGACAAAGGGGGGGATGCTTCGCCAGAGAGCACTTAAGGGAAAGTCCCCCTTTTATAAAGGCGGATTTAGGGGGATTTCCGCTGACCCAGGACGTTTGTGCCTATGAAGTATCGCCCCTTAATGATTCTCGGTTCGGGCTCGGACGTGGGCAAAAGCATCATGGTGGCGGGTTTGTGCCGCATCTTCCGCCAGGAGGGCATGCAGGTGGCCCCCTTCAAGGCCCAGAACATGGCCTTGAACAGTTTCATCACCCCGGAAGGCGGGGAGATGGGCCGGGCCCAGGTGGTCCAGGCCCAGGCCGCGGGCCTCACCCCCCACGTGGACATGAACCCTATCCTGCTCAAGCCCAGCAGCGAGGTGGGGTCCCAGGTGATTGTCCACGGCCGGGTGTACGGGAACTTCCCGGCCCGGGATTACTACCGGCTCAAGCCCCGGCTGTTGCGGAAGGTGATGGAGAGCTACCGTCGCCTGGCCCAAACCTATGACCTCATCGTCCTGGAGGGGGCCGGCAGCGCGGTGGAGTTGAATTTAAAGAAAAACGACCTGGTGAATTTCAACATGGCCCGCCGGGCCGGGGCAGCGGTCCTGCTGGTGGCCGACATTGACCGGGGCGGGGTGTTCGCGGCCACCATCGGGGCCTATCATCTGTTGACCGCGGGAGAGCGCCGGATGCTTCGGGGCTTCATCATCAACAAGTTCCGGGGTGATGCCACCCTGTTCGAAGAGGGCGTCACGATCATCGAGAAACGGACCCGAAGGCCGGTCCTGGGGGTGGTGCCCTACGCGGGTGATTTGGTCCTCCCCGAAGAGGACAGTGTCGCCCTGAGCCGCAAGCGCCTAACCGGAGCGTGGGAAGAGGATGGCGGCCTCAGGATCGGAGTGGTGCGTCTGCCGCACATCTCTAACTACACCGACTTTGATCCCCTGGAGCAGGAGCCCGGGGTGACGCTCCGCTACCTGGACCATCGGGATGAGCTGGGCGGCCTGGACCTCCTGATCCTGCCGGGGACCAAAAATACCATCAGCGACCTGCTCTATTTGAAGGATACCGGCCTGTTTGGGCGGATTCAGGCCTATGCCCAGGGGGGGGGGCGCGTGGTGGGCATTTGCGGGGGCTATCAGATTTTGGGCCAGGAGGTCCGGGACCCCCTGGGGATGGAAGGCGCCCCCCGGACCGAGGCGGGCCTGGGGCTCTTGCCCGTGGTGACCACCATGGCCGGGGCCAAGACCACCACCCAGGTGGAGGCCCGAGTGCCGGACCGGCCGGCCTACGGCATGCTGCTCGCCTATGAGATTCACATGGGGGTCACCGAGCCCCGGGAGGAGGGGCGGCCGGCCTTTGAGATCATCAGCCGGAACGGCCGGCCCCTGAAGGTGGCCGATGGCTGGGTCAGCCCGGACCATGGCGTTTGGGGCACCTATCTCCACGGCGTGTACGATAATGACGGGTTTCGCCGGGGTTTTTTGCAAGAGCTGCGACGGACCCGTCCGGACGTGGCAGCTACCTCGCCGGCGACGTCCTATCAAAGCTTTCAAGAGGCCCAACTGGACCGTCTGGCTGACCTTTTGCGGCGCCATCTGGATATGGCGCAGATCAACGCGATGATTCGAGCTTAAAAAAATGACTGATTTGCCTGATCAGACCCCCAAACACGGGGGAGACGTGTATCAGCTGGCCCGCAGCCTGGGGATCACGATTGGCGACCTCCTGGATTTCTCCGCCAACATCAACCCCTTGGGGTTTCCGCCGGGTCTCAACGGCGCGGTGCAGGAGGCCCTGAAGGAGATCATCCACTACCCGGACCGCCGCTGTCTGGCGTTGCGGGAGGCCCTGGGGGCCTATCACGGCCTCAGCCCCGAGCAGATTCTGGTGGGCAACGGCTCCACGGAGCTAATCTATTTGGCGGCCCGGGCCCTCGGGGTCGCCCGGGGCCTGATTGTGACCCCGGCCTTCAGCGAATACGAACACGCCCTGGACGTGGCCCGGGTGCCGGTGGATTTCCATCCCACCGCGGAATCCGACCATTTTACTCTGAACCAGGTCCTGGAGCCGCACGCCGATGATCTGGTCTTCCTGGCCCATCCCGCCAGCCCCAGCGGGGCGCTGCTTGATCCGGCCCGGTTCCTGGCGGTGGCCGAGGGCCTGGAGGCGGTGGGGGCTTACCTCCTGTTGGATGAAGCCTTTGTGGATTTCGTCGAAGAGGCCTCCTTGAAGGTTCACCTGGACCGGTTCCCCCGCCTGATGATCCTGCGCTCTTTTACCAAGTTTTTCGGCATCCCGGGGATGCGCCTGGGCTTTTTGTTAGGAGCCCCGGAACTTATGGCCCGCCTCGGGGATGCGCAGGAACCCTGGTCGGTGAGCACCATGGCCCAATTTATGGGGCGGGCCTGCCTGGCCGATCTGGAGTATATGAGCCGGACCCGGACCTTGATCGCCGAGGAGCGGCAATTCCTCTGGGACCGTCTGGCGGCGCTGCCGGGGTTCACCCCCTTCCCCAGCGCGGTGAACTATCTTCTGGTGAAGCTCACCCGGCCGGGGGCGACTGCGGCCCGCCTGCAAAGAGCCATGCTGGCTCACCGCGTGGTGATCCGGGACGCCGGCAATTTCCGGGGGCTGGATGAGCGCTTCTTTCGGATCGCGGTGCGGAGCCGGGAGGAGAATGAGCTGCTGCTGGGGGCCCTGGAGCAGTGTTTGAAATTTTGAGGGAGGGGGCCAGGCGCTTCCAGCCCGTGGGCTAAGCTTGAGAAAAACCCTACTGTTTCCACAGGTCAGAGGCCTGTGCCACTAAACTGAATCCGGAGTGAACTATGGGCCTGGCCCTGCCTTTTCTGCTGGCTTACCTGCTGGACCTGCTGCTGGGGGATCCTCCGGCTTGGCCCCATCCGGTGCGGCTTTTGGGCCGCATCATTCAGTACTGGGAGTCGACCCTCTACCAGGACCGGGTGCGGTCCGGGGCCCTCTTCTGGCTGGCAGTGATGGGGACTACCCTGGTTTTTATTTTTGGGGTGCTGGGGGTCGCGGCCTGGCTGCCGCCTTGGGGGGGGCTGGCCGTCCTCGCCTACTTCCTGTATACCGGCCTGGCCACCCGGAGCCTGCACCAGGAGAGCCTTAAAGTCGAGGCGGCCCTGGAGCGAGAGGATCTGATGGAGGCCCGGGCCAACCTGGCCATGGTCGTGGGTCGGGAAACCGCCCACTTATCCCCGGAAGAGGTGCGGCGGGCCGTGATGGAGACAGTGGCCGAGAACCTGGCCGACGGGGTGGTGGCCCCCATGTTCTTTACCCTGGGGCTGGGTCTGCCGGGGCTGTTTTTTTACAAGGCCGCCAACACCATGGACAGCATGGTGGGTTACAAAAACTACTGGTACGCCCGATTCGGCAAGGTGGCGGCCCGGGCGGATGATGTCCTCAATTTCATCCCGGCCCGCCTCACGGCCCTCCTCATGATTCCCACGGCCGCCCTCCTGGGCCTGGATTGGCGGGGAGCCTGGCATACCCTGTGGCGGGACCGCCGCCAGGCCGCCAGCCCCAACGCCGGCTGGCCCGAGGCCGCCATGGCCGGAGCTCTGGGGGTGCGCCTGGGAGGCCCCAGCACCTACTTCGGCCGCCTGGTGGAAAAGCCCTATATCGGTGAGGCCCGGCACCCCCTGGACCATGAGTGCTACCGCCAGGCCGTCCGCCTGTTGTACGGGACTTCGCTGCTGATGGCTGTCCTCACCCTGGTGGGTTTGCTGGCCGGCGGCGCCGGGGTTTGGGGATTGCTGCCGCTGGTCAGATAGGGGTAAGGGCCTGTCTCGGGATTACCGGCAGGCATATAATGAGCAAATCGCCCCACCGGGGAGGTAACCTCGCCCCTACCCGGCCAGGCGTAAGAAGCATCCCCCACTACTCGAAGTCCCGGCGGGCCAGCCCAAGACGCGGCCGGGTGCGGCCCGGTTTGATTTTCCCCGACCAGAAGGTTATAATTCTGCATCAAATAGTATGCTTTTTGCATCGCTCACCCGATCCAGCGCCAATCAGAAGCAGTGTAATATTTCGGTTAATTACCTGAACCAAAGATGCCGACATACTCAGAGGGGGCCTGAAAGCTGACCGCTGAAGGCTGATAGCTCATTATGCCGAATCCCAAGCCATTGCTCCTCACCGATGAGGACCCTTTTTGGTACAAAGACGCCATCATCTATGAGGTCCACGTCCGCTCGTTTTACGACCGCGACGGGGATGGCATCGGGGATTTTCAAGGCCTCACCGAGAAGCTGGATTATCTTCAGGACCTGGGGATCACGGCCATCTGGCTGCTGCCGTTCTACCCTTCGCCCCTCCGGGATGACGGCTACGACATCTCCGATTACACCGACGTCAACCCCCACTACGGCACCTTGCGGGATTTTAAGGCCTTCCTCCGGGAGGCCCATCGGCGGGGGCTCCGGGTGATCACCGAGCTGGTCATCAACCACACCTCCGATCAGCACCCCTGGTTTCAACGGGCCAGATCCGCCAAACCCGGCAGCCGGCATCGCAATTATTATGTCTGGAGCGACCATCGGGAAAAATACCGGCAGGCCCGCATCATCTTCAAAGATTTCGAATCTTCCAACTGGTCCTGGGACCCGGTGGCCCAGGCTTATTACTGGCACCGCTTTTATAGCCATCAGCCGGATTTGAATTTCGAGAGCCCGGACGTGCAAAAGGCCATTTTTCGCACGTTGAACTTCTGGCTGGAGATGGGAGTGGACGGTCTCAGGCTGGATGCGGTGCCTTACCTCTACGAAAGCATCAACACCAACTGTGAGAATCTGCCGGAATCCCATGCCTTTCTCAAGGAACTGCGCCGCCGGGTAGACCAGAAGTTCAAGGGCCGGATGCTCCTGGCGGAAGCCAACCAGTGGCCCGAGGACGCCGCGGCCTATTTCGGCGACGGGGACGAATGCCAGATGGCCTTCCATTTCCCCCTCATGCCCCGGATGTTCATGGCCTTGAGGATGGAAGACCGGTTTCCCATCATCGACATCCTCCAGCAGACCCCCCCGATCCCGGACGCCTGCCAGTGGGCCCTGTTTCTGCGGAACCACGATGAGCTCACCCTGGAGATGGTGACGGACGAAGACCGGGATTACATGTGCCGGGTCTACGCCCAGGACCCCAAGATGCGCATCAACCTGGGGATTCGCCGGCGGCTGGCGCCGCTGTTGGGCAATCACCGGCGCCGTCTCGAGCTGATGATGTCCCTCCTGTTTTCCATGCCGGGGACGCCGGTGCTCTACTACGGCGATGAGATCGGTATGGGGGACAACATTTACCTGGGGGACCGGGACGGGGTGCGCACCCCCATGCAGTGGAGCGCCGACCGCAACGCCGGATTTTCCCGGGCCAATCCCCAGAAACTCTACCTGCCCATCACCATCGACCCCGAATACCACTATGAATCCATCAATGTGGAGGCCCAGCAGAACAACCCCCACTCCCTGTTGTGGTGGATCAAGCGCCTCATCGCCCTGCGCAAGGAGCACCGGGCTTTTGGGCGGGGCAGCATCCGCTTCCTCTATCCGGAGAATTACAAAGTCCTGGCTTTTCTGCGCTGCTATCAGGACGAGTGCATCCTGACCGTGGTCAACCTCTCCCGGTTTGTGCAGTATGTGGAATTAGACCTGGCCAGTCATCAGGGTCTGGTCCCGGTGGAGCTCATCGGCCGCAGCCAATTTCCTCCCATTGGGAAAGCGCCCTATTTTCTGACCCTGGGGCCCCATACCACCTACTGGTTTTCCCTGGAGGAGCCTCGGTCCGCTGAAGTGAGCCTGGCCGCGGCCGAAACCCGACCCTCTTCGGTTCCCTGGGATGGTGCGCCGGATTCCCTCTTTCGGGAGAATGGCTGGGCCACCCTGGCGGAGGTCTTGCCGGACTATTTCCAGAGATGCCGCTGGTTCGGCGGCAAGGCCCGGGGCATCAAGGTCGCCAAGGTGGTGGAAGCTCTGCCGATCCCCCTGAACGGCGCCACGGTTTACTTCACCCTGGTCAAGATCAGCTATATTCAAGGTGAACCGGAAACCTACGCCCTCCCCCTGGCGGTGGCCTCGGGAGAAAAGGGCGCGGAGGTGCAAAAGGACCACCCCCAATCCGTGGTGGCTCACCTGACCAACCACGGCCAGGAAGGCGTCTTGTACGAGGCGGTAGGGGACCCCGGCTTTTGCCAGACGTTGTTGGGCAGCATCGAACGGCGTCGCCATTTTAGAGGCGCCGCCGGGGAAGTGCAGGCCTCCCCCACCGGGGTATGGCGCCATCTCCGGGGACACCCCGAGGCAGCCCTCTCGGCCTCCCTCATAAATGCGGAGCAGACCAACACCTCCATTGCCTACGGCGACCGCTTCGTGCTCAAGATTCTCCGGCGGGTGGAGGAAGGGGTCAACCTGGACCTGGAAATCGGGCGGTTCCTGACGGAGAGGACCACTTTTGCCCACAGCGCCCCGGTGGCCGGGTTTCTGGAGTACCGCCGCAATCGGGAAGAGCCCATCACCCTGGCCATCCTGCATGGGTTTGTGCCCAACCAGGGAGATGCCTGGAAATATACCCTGGATGCCCTGGGCCATTATTATGAAACAGCCCTGGCCCGGCGGGTTGACCTCATCCCCGAATTCATGCCCCGGCCCTTGCTTGCCATGGCCGGGGAAGAAATCCCGGCGTTGGCCAAGGAGATGATCGGCCCTTATCTGGAATCGGCCCGCCTTTTGGGTCGGCGCACCGGGGAACTCCATCTGGCCCTGGCCTCCAGGCCGTCAGACCCGGATTTCGCCCCCGAACCCTTTTCCACCCTCTACCAGCGGTCGATCTATCAATCCATGCGCAATCTGAGTGCCCGGGTCTTTCAGGCGTTGCGGGCCCAAATGAACCGGCTGCCCGAGGACGTCCGGGGGCAAGCCAGAAGGGCCCTGAAATACGAGGCCGCGGTGTTCCAGCGCTTTCACGCCGTGCTGGACCGGAAGATAACGGCCATGCGCATCCGGACCCACGGCGATTACCATCTGGGCCAGGTGTTGTTTACGGGGAAGGATTTTGTCATCATCGACTTTGAAGGGGAGCCGGCCCGGTCCCTCACCGAGCGGCGGCTGAAGCGGAGTCCCCTCCGGGATGTGGCCGGGATGCTGCGCTCGTTCCACTATGCCGCCCACCACGCCATTTTTGCCCGACTGAGCCGTCCGGAGGACCTCCCGGCCATGGAGCAGTGGGCCAAGTTCTGGCAGTTGTGGGTATCCACCGGTTTTCTCCGGTCTTATCTGGAAGTGGCCGGCCAGGGTGAGTTTTTGCCCCGGGAGGCGGAGCAGATCCAGGTACTGCTGGATGCCTTCTGCCTGGACAAGGCGATGTACGAGCTGGGCTACGAACTCAATAATCGCCCGGAATGGGTTAAGTTGCCCATCCAGGGAATTTTGCAACTGGTGCAGACCCCGGCAATGAAATGAACGGGCCTGGGGGGCCGTTCGGGGCGGTGGGGCGGCCGTCCCCGGCCGCCAACCTGATATCCCGGGCCCAGAGGCCCTTCCCGCCTGAACCGAACCAAAAGCGTGAGATGGGGCGGGTTTAAAACCGGCCCCTCCCACCGAGATTCGCACATTCCTCATCAGCTAATCCTTGCAATAAACCTCAGAATCGAGAAAAATAAGCTTATGGCAGATAAAAAGACCAAGACTTCCCCCACCCAGGTGCGGCATGACGTCTCGCTGTTGACGGATGACGATCTCTACCTGTTTAACGAAGGCAGTCACTACCGCCTCTACCACAAGCTGGGGGCCCATGTGCTGAATGAGAAAGGGGCGCCGGGAACCTACTTTGCCGTGTGGGCCCCGGATGCCGAGCAGGTTTGGGTCACCGGCGACTTCAACGGCTGGGACAAGGGCAGCCACCCGTTGTCGCATCGGGCCCAATCAGGCATCTGGGAAGGGTTCATCCCCGGGTTGGGGCATGGCTCCCTGTACAAGTACCATGTGGCCTCCAAGTACGGCGCCTACCGGGTGGACAAGGCCGACCCCTTCGCCTTTTCCCTGGAAGGCCCGCCCCGCACCGCCTCCATCGTTTGGGATCTGGACTACGTCTGGGAAGACGGGGACTGGATGACCCGGCGCCACCGGGCCAATGCCCTGGACGGACCCATGTCGGTCTACGAGGTGCACCTGGGCTCCTGGCGGCGGGTGCCGGAAGAAGGCAACCGCTCCCTCACCTACCGGGAACTGGCCCCGCTCTTGGCCGAACACGTCCAGCGCCTGGGTTTCACCCACGTGGAATTTATGCCGGTCATGGAGCACCCTTTTTACGGTTCCTGGGGCTACCAGACCACCGGCTACTTCGCCCCCACAAGCCGCTACGGCACCCCCCAGGATTTCATGTTTCTGGTTGACTACCTACACCGGCACGGCATCGGCATCGTCCTGGACTGGGTGCCCTCCCACTTCCCGGCGGACGAGCACGGCCCCGGCTTCTTCGACGGCACCCACCTCTATGAGCACGCCGACCCCCGCCGGGGGTTTCATCCCGACTGGCGCAGCGCCATTTTCAATTACGGCCGCAACGAGGTGCGGTGCTTCCTCATGAGCAGCGCCCTGTTCTGGCTGGACCGCTACCACGCCGACGGCATCCGGGTGGACGCGGTGGCCTCCATGCTCTACCTGGATTATTCGCGGGAAGAGGGGGAATGGCTGCCCAACCAGTACGGCGGCCGGGAGGACCTGGAAGCCATCGCCTTCCTGCGGCAGTTTAACTCGGAGGTTTATAAGAGCTTTCCGGATGTGCAGACCGCGGCCGAGGAATCCACGGACTGGCCCATGGTCTCCCGGCCCATCTATGTGGGGGGCCTGGGTTTCGGCCTCAAGTGGGATATGGGCTGGATGCACGATACCCTGAAGTACATGGCCGTGGACCCGGTTTTCCGGAAGTACCACCACAATACCCTGACCTTCCGGATGCTCTATGCCTTCCAGGAAAATTTCCTTCTGCCTCTGTCCCACGACGAGGTGGTCTACGGCAAGGGGTCCCTCCTGGCCAAGATGCCCGGGGACGATTGGCAGAAGTTCGCCAATCTCAGGCTCCTCTTGGGGTACATGTACGGTCAGCCTGGCAAGAAACTGCTCTTTATGGGAGGGGAGTTCGGACAGTGGTCCGAATGGTACCACGAAGCCTCCCTGGACTGGCACCTGCTGGGCGAGCCCAGGCATGCGGCCTTGCAACGGTGGGTAGAGGACCTGAACCGCTGCTACCGCGGGGAGCCGGCCCTGTTCACCCAGGATTTCAGCCCCGGGGGCTTCGAGTGGATCGACTGCAACGACTGGGAGCAGAGCTGCATCTCCTTCCTCCGGAAAGGGCGGGAAGGGGAGCTGCTGCTGGTGGCGTGCAACTTCACCCCGGTGCCCCGGCACGACTACCGGGTGGGGGTGCCGACGGGCGGGTTTTGGCAGGAGGTCCTGAACAGCGACGCCTTTGAGTACGAGGGCAGCGGCCACGGCAACCTGGGGGGCATGGAGGCTGTCCCCATCCCCTGCCACGGCCGCTTGCACTCCCTCACCCTGACCCTGCCGCCTTTGGGCGTGGTGTTTTTTAAAAGCAGTAGTCAGTAGTCAGTCAAAATGTGGAACAGCCGCCCCGGCTGTTTTTGGAAAAAGACATGGTGCGCAGGGCACACCCTCTCTATGGATTGCCTGTGTAAACCCTTGCCTTGTGCTGAAAGCTATTGTCATATTCGTCGTAATACGAAGTTGCCGTCAAAAAGGTAATTTTAGCTTTATGATAGCAACCCATGTAGGGGCGGTTCGCGAACCGCCCCTACAATTCGAATAGTTACTTGTTTGACGGCACCTTGGTATAAGTTCAATACCACAAGCCATTTCAAAACCTGGATGGATAGAGAATTGTCATTCTGAGCGAAGCGAAGAATCTCGTATCTTTAATAAGTTGAGATCCTTCACTCCGTTCAGGATGACAAAAAAGCAGGTTTTAAAATGGCTTATAACCACTGACCACTGACTACTGTCCCCGTCAACTCCCGATAGAACTCCAGGGTCTGGCGGGCGATGGATGTCCAGCTGAATTCGTCCAGCACCCTCTGCCGGGCCTTGATCCCCATTTCTCGCCGCAGATCCGGGTTATCCAAGAGTTGGTTCACCGCGGCGGCCAGGTCTTGGGCAAACCTCTGGGCGACGTTAGCCTTGGGATCCTCTAGGTTTTTCAGGTCCAGGGGCACCAAAAGGCCGGTCTCGCCGGGGAGCACCACCTCCTTGATGCCGCCCACCGCCGAGGCCACCACCGGGGTGCCGCAGGCCATGGCTTCCAGGTTGATGATGCCGAAGGGCTCATAGATGGACGGGCAGATAAAAAGGGCGGCGTGACTGTATATGGGGATGACGTGGTCCTGGGGCACGAAGGTGGAAATCCACACGATCTTTTTTCCGGTTTGGGCCTGGAGGGCCTCGATCCTGGCGGCGGTTTCCTGGCCGATTTCGGGGGTATCCGGGCCGGAGGCGCAGAGCACCACCTGTACCCCGGCCTGGAAATATTCGATGGCCTTGAGGAGGTGCATGATCCCCTTCTGGTAGGTGATGCGGCCCACAAAGAGGACGTAAGGACAGTCCGGGTCGATGTGGTACAGGTGCAGGACTTCGGGGTTGAAAGTGGGCTGGTATTGGCTGACGTCGATGCCGTTATAGATGACCCGGGTCCGTTCCGGCGGCACCCCGTAGAGTTCCTGGACGTCCGTCTTCATAGCCCGGGAAACCGCGATGACCCCGTCGGCGTTCTGGTAGGCGGTCTTCTCCACCCAGGTGCTGACCTGGTAGCCGGGACCCAGTTGGTCCGCTTTCCAGGGGCGGTGGGGCTCCAAGGAATGGGTGGTGAGGACCAGGGGCACGCCGAGCAGGTGTTTGAGGAGGCAGCCGGCCAGGTGGGTATACCAGGTGTGGCAGTGGATGAGGTCCACGTCGGTGAGGGAGCCGGTCATGATCAGGTTGCGGTAGAGGGTGTCCAGGAGCCGGCGGTTGCGGGGTTCTTGAAAAGGAAAGGTAAACTCGGTGGTGACCCCGGTTACCGTTTCGTTGTCCAGGGTTTCCCGCTGTTCCCCGAAACAGAGGACCTTGACGGTATGGCGGCGGTCTTCCAGGCGGGCCAGTTCCCGGGTGAGATAGCTGACGTGCACCCCGGCGCCGCCGTAGATGTGGGGGGGATATTCATTGGTCAGGATAGCTATTTTCATTAATTATTACCGTATATTATAAGATGACAGACCAATAACGACTCCCTACCCTTGTATCAAAGCCTGGTCCCCTTGTCAATTTGAGGCGGCGCCGCCAAGATCGGCGGACCGGCCCCCAGGCTTGAAAAAACCGTGGTTCGAGAGATAATAGAACCAATGAGCGCTATCAGCGAGGAGGACGTATGGGCAGCAATGTGAGAAAGGTTGCGGTGGACATGTACGAAGACCGGTTGCAGCAGGACCTGGAACGGTACCGGGCCCGGGCCCTGGAACTGGGGGCCACCCAGGCAAAAATCGTCAAGGCCGAAGAAATTCCGGTGGACGAACGGGTGACCCTGAAATGCCAGATTCCCCGCTGTTTCGGCTATGGGGTGAGCGCCCACTGTCCCCCGAACACCATGAAACCGGCGGAACTCCGGGACCTGCTGAAACAATACCATTGGGCCGTGTTTTTCATCAAGGAGGTGCCGCCGGAGGTGATCGTCCGGGACAAGGCCACCATCAAAGAGCGGGTGGCGGCCTATCAGCAAGTCTATAAAATCGTTAACGAAGTCGAGTCCATGGCCTTTTATGACGCTCACTACCTGGCCTTCGGGTTTGCCGCCGGCTCCTGCCGCCACACCTTTTGCGGCCAGCAGGAGGGTTGCCTGGCCATGGAAGGGAAAAAGTGCCGGTTTTCCTTGAAATCCCGGCCGTCCATGGAGGCGGTGGGCATCGATGTCTACAACATGGTGGCCCGGGCCGGCTGGGACATCTATCCCATCGGCAGCGGCGCCAAGCCGGAGGATATGCCCAAAGGCACCCTGGCGGGCATCGTCATCGTGCAGTAAAACCGCCCTTCGTCACCTCCCGGCATTGGGGCGGCTGGCTGTCGACCCGCCCGGTGTAGCGGCCCAGGCATACCTGCGCCCCTCCTCCCCTTGGCCGGGGAGGGGGGACAAAGGGATGCCCCTTCCCGCCATGCCCTTTCGGGAGGGGATAAAGAGATGATGATTTTTGGATTAGGGGAAAAATCTCCTGGGTGCTCATGGCGGTGGTACATTATTCCTCTCTCCATGGGGAAAATATACCGGTGACCGGCAAGAGATTACCCCGCCCTACGCCTAACCCCTCCTTATTTCGTTGAAAATTGCAACATCGGGATTGGCACAGAAATAGCATTATTATATTATTTGAAGTATCTCTAAAAAGTGGGGAAGGAATGTTTTAGGAATACTCCAAAATTCCTTCTTGACAAAACTCTATACAAATATTTAAGATGAACCAAAGGTAGTTAATTTGTAAGGCTACAAAACCGCAAACCAATCAAAAACACGCCTCGTTAGCTTTTTAACCATAAGGACGTTCTATGTCAGAGTCGGAAAAAGTACTGGGATCGGTGATGGTGGTCGGTGGCGGCATCGCTGGGATGCAGGCCGCGTTGGATTTGGCCAACTCCGGCTATTATGTCCACTTAGTGGAAAAGGGGCCGGCCATCGGTGGCACCATGGCCCAGATCGATAAGACGTTTCCCACCAATGATTGCGCCATGTGAATTATCTCCCCCAAGCTGGTCGAGGTCGGCCGGCACACGAACATCGAAGTTCACGCCCTGACAGAATTACTTGATGTGACCGGCGAGCCCGGCCATCTCAAAGTCACCTTAGATAAGCAAGCCCGCTACGTCAATCTGGAGAAATGCACCGGTTGCGGTGAGTGCGCCAAGGTCTGCCCGGTAACTATCAAGGACGAATTCAACATCGACCTGGGCACCCGCCAGGCCATTTATCGCTCTTATCCCCAGGCGATCCCTTCGGGTTTCGCCATCTCCAAGTTGGACCGGGCGCCGTGCACCATGACCTGTCCGGCTCACATCAATGTCCAGGGGTATATACAGCTCGTTAAGATGGGGAAATACACCGAGGCCGTCAAGCTTATCATGGACCGGGCGCCGATTCCCGGGACCCTGGGGCGCATCTGCCCCCACCCCTGCGAAGAGAAGTGCCGGCGGCAGGAGGTGGATGAGCCCCTGGCCATCTCCGCCTTAAAGCGATTCGCCGCGGATCAGGTGGATTTAGGGGATATCAACCCGCCCCTGGTCGAGGCCAAAAAAGAAAAGGTCGCCATCATCGGCTCGGGCCCGGCGGGGTTGACCTGTGCCTATCACCTGGCCCTGCAAGGTTACCGGCCCACCATCTTTGAGGCGCTCCCCGAGCCGGGAGGCATGCTCCGGGTGGGCATTCCCCAATACCGCTTGCCCCGGGAAGTGCTGAAAGGCGAGATCGACAACATCCTGCGCCTGGGAGTGGAACTCAAGCTCAATATGGCTTTGGGGAAAGACTTCACCCTGGATGGTCTCTTTGAACAGGGCTATAAAGCGGTTTTCCTGGGCATCGGTTGTCATGAAGGCCGAGGTTTGGGAATCCCAGGCGAGGATCTGGAAGGGATCATGCAAGGCGTAGAGTTCCTGCGCCGTCACAATCTGGGCCAGGAACTTAAGGTGGGCAAACGGGTTGCGGTGGTCGGGGGCGGCAACGTGGCCCTGGACGTGGCCGGCGCCGCCCGGCGCTACGGGGCCACCGTGACCATTGTCTATCGTCGCTCCCGGGAGGAAATGCCCGCGCATGCCTGGGAGATCGACCAGGGGTTGTGCGAAGGGATAAAAATCCTCTACCAGGTGGCTCCTCTGGAAGTGCGGGCCGAGGACGGTAAGGTGGAAACCCTTTTGTGCCAGCAGATGGACCTGGCGGAGCCCGATGAATCCGGGCGGCGCCGTCCCATCCCCATCGCCGGGGCCGAATTCGAGCTGCCCGTGGACCTGGTGGTGGCGGCCATCGGCCAGGAAGCGGGGGCTGCGGTGCTGAAGGAAGCGGGGATCACCTGTTCCCGCCTGGGCACCATCGAGGTGGACGAAGTAACGTACATGACTTCCCGGCCCGGAGTCTTCGCCGCGGGCGATGCCTCCACCGGCCCCTGGATCGCCATTGAGGCGGTGGGCGGCGGCATCGAAGCGGCGGACTCCATCGACCGCTATATTAAGGGCGAAGATATGTATGCCGGCCGGGTCCGGGGTATTGCCGCGGCGCAACGCTGGCGGGAGATCCCCAAAGACGAGGAGGGCCGGCCCCGGGAAATTATGCCGACCCTGCCGCCGGAAGTCTCGTCCATCTGCTTTATGGAGGTGGCCCAGGGGTATAGCGAAGAACAGGCCCGTTCCGAGGCCACCCGCTGCCTCAACTGCGAGATCTGCTCCGAGTGCATGCAGTGCGTGACGGTCTGTCAGGCCGGGGCCATTGAGCATGAGCAGCAACGCCAGATTGAGGAGCTTGAAGTGGGGTCGGTCATCCTGGCCCCGGGCTTCAAGACATTTGACCCCAGCGGCATAGTCACCTACGGTTACGGCAAGCACCCTAATGTCTATACCAGTATAGAATTCGAGCGCATCCTCAGTCCCGGCGGCCCGTTCCAAGGGCATGTGAAGCGGCGCTCCGACGGCAAAGAGCCTCAAAAGATCGCCTGGATCCAGTGCGTCGGCATGCGGAGTGACCGGGAAGGTGAACACCCCTATTGCTCCAATTTTTGCTGCATGGCCTCCCTCAAACAGGCGGTCATTGCCCGGGAGCACCTTGGCCCCGATCTGGATATGGCCCTGTTCTATATGGACATCCGCACGCCCCGCAAGGACTTTGAAAAATACATGGTGCGCATCAAGGACCAGGGGGCCCGCCTCATCCGTTCCCGGGTGCACAGCATAAACCCGGTGGGCCATGACGGCGATCTGGAGATCCGGTACGTCACCGAAGCGGGGGAGGTTGCAGACGAAATTTTTGACATGGTGGTCCTTTCGGTGGGGATGGTGATTCCCCCGGCCACCGTGGAATTGGCCAAGAAATTACAGGTCCCCCTGGGTCCCAATAACTTTGTGCAAACCAGCTGTTTTGCGCCGACGACCACGTTGCAGGAGGGGATCTACTCTTGCGGCGCTTTCAACGGCCCCAAGGACATCCCCCAGTCGGTGATGGAGGGGAGCGCCGCCGCGGCCGCGGCCGCCCAGCCCCTGACTGCGGCCCGGGGCAGCCTGATCAAAGCGAAGGAATATCCGCCGGAAAAGGCGGTGAGCGGGGAAGAGCCCCGCATCGGGGTGTTTGTCTGCAACTGCGGCCTCAACATCGGGGGGGTGGCCGATGTCCCGGCCATCGTGGAATACGCCCGGAATATCCCCAATGTGGAGTATGTCCAGGATAACCTTTTTAGCTGCTCCCAGGATTCCCAGGCCCAGATGGTGGAAAAAATCGCCGAGCATAACCTGAACCGGGTGGTGGTGGCGGCCTGCAGCCCCTCTACCCATCAGCCTATCTTCCAGGATATGCTCCGCAGCGCCGGCCTCAACAAGTATCTCTTTGAGATGGCCAATATTCGCAACCAGTGCACCTGGGTGCACCAGAACGAACCGGATCGGGCCACGGCGAAATGTCAGGACCTGGTGAACATGGGCGTGGCCAAAGCCCGCCTGCTCCAGCCGTTGGAGTACATCACGGTGGGGGTCAATCACCGGGCCCTGGTGATCGGCGGCGGCGTCAGCGGCATGACCTCCGCCCTGAACCTGGCGAATCAGGGTTATGAGGTGCACCTGGTGGAACGCAAGTACCGCCTGGGGGGCAACGCCCTGAAACTGCACACCACCTGGCGTGGCGGCCTGGTGCGGCCCCGCCTGGACGCTTTGATCGACAAGATCACCACCCACGACAACATCATCATCCATTTCAATGCCATGGTCACCGGGGTTTCCGGGGTGGTGGGAAACTTCACCACGACCCTCTCCACCGGTCAGGCAATTGAGCACGGCATCGTGGTTATCGCCATCGGCGCCGTACCCTTCCAGCCGGAAGGTCAATACCTTTATAAACAGAACCCCAACGTCCTGCTTTCCCTGGACATGGATACGGAGATCACCGGGGAGACCGAGCGGCTTAAGAAGTCCCAGGCGGTGGCATTCATCCAGTGCGTCGGTTCCCGGATCCCGGAGCGCCCCTATTGTAACAAGGTGTGCTGCGCCCAATCTGTAGAAAATGCCATCAAGCTGAAAGTGATGAACCCGGAGAGGGAGGTGTATATCCTCTACCGGGATATGCGCACCTATGGCGAACGGGAGATGCTGTACCAGCGGGCCCGGGAATTGGGGGTGATCTTCATCCGTTACATCGTGTCAGAACCGCCCCGGGTGGAAGAAGCGGATGGCCGCCTGAAAATCACGGTGAAGGACCAGGTCCTGGGGAGGCCGGTGAGCTTCATGGTGGACCTCCTCACCCTGGCCACCGCCATCATCCCCCACCAGAATGCGCCCCTGGCGGAACTCTACAAGATCCCCCTGAACGCCGAGGGCTTTTTCACCGAGGCCCACGCCAAGATCAAACCGGTGGAGGCTCCCACCGACGGCATCTACCTGGCCGGGCTCTGTCATTACCCCAAGCCCATCCAGGAATCCATCGCCGAGTCCCTGGCCTGCGCTTCCCGGGCCACCACCGTGCTGTCCAAGGACTTCTTGCTGATGGATTCCATCATTTCCAATCCCATCGATGAGAACTGCGACGGCTGCGCCTTCTGCGTGGACGCCTGCCCGTTTAAGGCCATCACCCTTCTGGAATACATGAAAGAAGGCAACCTCAGGAAGACCGTGGAAGTCAACGCCACCCAGTGCAAGGGCTGCGGCTCCTGTATGGCGACTTGTCCCAAGGCGGGCATCTACGTGGCCGGGTTCACCCCGGAACAGCTGGAAGCCCAGGTGGATGCGGCTTTGGGGCTGATTTAGCAGTAAGCCGCGAGCAGTGAGCAGAGGCGAGGCGGCCATGCCCCACTGCTTCTCCAGGAAAAAGGAGATTTGGATGTGCTCCCGTCCCCGCGTTGTAGTGGGGAGCCGGGAAGAAGTGAGGCTTTTGGTTTAAAAAGCCGACCGCTGACAGCCAAGGGGTTTTAACATGGAAGACCAGTACGAACCGCTGATTGTCGCTTTCTGCTGCAACTGGTGCTCTTACGCCGGGGCCGACCTGGCCGGGGTCTCCCGGATTCAGTATCCCGCCAACGGTCGCATCATCCGGGTGATGTGCTCGGGGATGGTCCACCCCAACCTGGTGATCAACGCCCTCACCAAAGGCGCCGACGGCGTCCTGGTGTGCGGGTGACACCTGGGCGAATGTCATTACCTGGAAGGTAATAAAAAAGCCCAAGACCGAGCGGAAGGAATTGATTTAATGCTGGAAGACTTCGGCCTGGAGCCGGAGCGGTTCCGGATCGAGTGGATTGCGTCCGCGGAAGCCCAGAAATTCGCGGACGTGATGACGGAGATGACCGAAGCCTTACGGATGCTGGGCCCCAGCCCATACAGCACCAGGGCATGATGCAGAGAAACCGGCGAAGCGGGCACAAGGGGGACCGGGAATGGAACAGGGAAGGCTCAGGCTTTCTCTCCCATGTCGCCGCGTCGCCTTTGGCCTGATTCGCTTCTTTTTTTTAGCTTAGGAAGGAGATACGCTCATGGACATCCCCTTGGCCAGAAAGGTCAACGGCAAAAAATTCATGTGGGACGGCGTCGTCTACGAGAGTGACGAGCAGGCCCAACAGGTTATGGAGGACTATGCCAAAGACGGATTCGAGGTAGAAAAGGTGGTCGAGGACGGCCAGTTCCTGGTGTACAACCGCAGGGTCGCGGAAGCCGCACCAGCGAATAGTTAACCGGAAGGGCCAGGGTGCGGGCGGCAGCTAGTCGGACACCGAAAAGCTGACTGCTGGGCACTTACCAAAGGAGGGCACACCATGCCGGTAAATGTAGTGTCAGAGTGGTTGAATGCCTGCTCCGGTTGTGAGATCTCCATTCTCAACACCGGGGAGGCGTTGTTGGACCTGTTACCCCATCTCAATTTTGTCCACATCCCCGCTTTAGTAGATCATAAGTATTATGGTCAACTGGGGGATGGGGCGACCCTGGAGATCCCCGAGGCCGTAGTGGGTATCGTCTCCGGTGGCGTCCGCAACACCGAGCACGAGCACGTTTTGAAAGCGGTAAGGGAGAAGGTGAAATTCCTCATTGCCCTGGGCAGTTGTGCGGGCTTTGGGGGCGTGCCGGCCGAGGCCAACATGTGGAAGGGCGAGGAAGTCTTCGACAAAGTCTTCCGCCATTGCGTCACCACCGAGCCGTCCGCGGACCCCAAAGACCCCAATGTGCCCGTGTGGACGCCCAGCTGCAAGGCCCTGGACGAAGTGGTCAAGGTGGATATCACCATTCCCGGCTGTCCGCCCCACCCGGATTGGATTGCCGAGGCCCTCACCGCCTTGCTGGAAGGCAAGACGGCCTGGGCCCTGCCGGAGCGGAGCGTGTGCGACACCTGTCCGGTCATCCGGGAGAAGAAATCTGGCGGCGGCCCCATCAAACGGGGTTTGACCAACATCGATTTCAACCCCGAAGAAGGCCTGGAGAAGATGCGCTGCATCAATGAGCAGGGCTTTTTCTGTATGGGGCCGGTAACCCTGGCGGGCTGCGCCGGCAAGACCGGGGTGCCTCGCTGCGTGCAGGCCCGGACTCCGTGCCGGGGTTGTTTCGGCCCCATCCGCAAGGGGGCCCGGCCCATGGTGGACATGATGGGCGCCCTGACCTCGGTGGGTCTGGATCCCAAAACCTTGATAGACCGTCGGGCCATCATGAATCGCTATATCGGCGCGCATGGCTTCCTGACACCGCTGCCGGCCCGGCCGGCACGATAGGGGGTGAGGACTATGGGAAAAGTAATCAATATTCAACCGGTTACCCGGATCGAAGGCCACGCCAAGGTGGCCATCACGCTGGATGATGCAGGCAACGTCACCGATACCAAGGTGCACGTCCAGGCGCTGCGCGGCTTTGAAAAATTCTGCGAAGGCCGCCCGGTGGAGGAAATGCCCCGGATCGTCTGCCACATCTGCGGCATCTGTCCCTGGGCCCATCACCTGGCTTCCAGCAAGGCGGCCGACGCCTGCCTGGGAGTGACGCCGCCCCCCGCGGCGGTGAAACTGCGCCGGCTGATGCAAAGTATCGCCTACGTCAGCGACAAGATCCTCCACTTCTACTTCCTGGCGGCGCCGGACTTCGTCATCGGCCCCGACGCCGACTACTCGGTGCGCAACGTAGTGGGCATTATCCAGGCGGCTCCGGACATCGCCAAGAAGGTGGTGCAGATGCGCCACATGGGGGCCCAGATGCTGGAGCACTTCGCGGGCCGAGCCATCCATCCCACCTTCTCCCAGGCCGGCGGGGTCAGCAAGCCCATGACCGAAACCGAGCGGAAGGAGATGCTGCCCCTGGCCAATGAACTGCTGGAGTTCTCCAAGTTCTCCATCAACTTCGCCAAGGAAAACGTCTTTCCCAAGTACCTGGATGCCATCAAATCCATCGGGGTCATCAAGGTAGGGTGTATGGGCACCGTCACGGACGACGGCGCCCTGGACTTCTACGACGGCAAACTGCGGCTGATGAAGCCCGACGGCACCTACGATGATTTCGCCTACGATCAGTACGTGGACTACATCGGGGAGTGGGTGGAGCCCTGGTCCTACCAGAAGTTCCCCTATGCCAAGAAGTGGGGCAAACTCGACATGTCCCTGGACCACCCCGTGGGCGTCTACCGCACCAACTGTTTGGCCCGGATCAACGTGGCCGACAAGATGAAAACGCCTTTGGCCCAGGCGGAGTTGGAGGAGTTCCGGGCGGCATTTGGCCGGCCGGCCCACTTCACCCTGCTGTACCACTACGCCCGCCTCATCGAACTGGTGCAGGCGGCGGAGACCGCGGTGCAGCTGTTGAACGACCCGGAGATCACCAGCCCGGACATCCGGGCGAAGGTCGAACCCAAAGCCGGCCGGGGCATCGGCTGCGTGGAAGCCCCCCGGGGCACGTTGATCCACGACTACACCTGTGACGACAATGGCCTGATCACCAACGTCAACCTGATTGTGGGCACCACTCACAACAACGCCGCCATCAACATGTCGGTCAACCAGGCGGCCAAGACCTTCATCAAGGACGGCAAGTATGACCAGGGAATCCTGAACAAGGTGGAAATGGCCATACGCGCCTACGACCCGTGACTGAGCTGCGCCACTCACCGCCTGGATGGCGGTGTCGCTGTGGAAGTCACCTTCTTGAATCAGAAACAAGAGGTGATCGACCAGCTCAGGAACTAAGTAAGCGGTCAGTTATCAGCAAAAAAATGGAGCCACAGGGAATAGCCAAAGCCCTGTGGCTCTATTTTTCTCGCTCCTCAGCCCTGGTGGGGAGCGAAAATATGGCCCAAGCTTTGCTTGGATGCAGTTCGTCAGGGTAAATGACGGCCCGGAGCAGCCGGGCCCAGGTCATTTCCCCGCCTTGCCCCGGGATTTGAATTCCCGGTGGCAGGAGGCCATGCAGTTTTGCAGATCGCGCAATTCATGGAGCATGAATTCCTGCTGGCGGTTGGCCACGGCGTGCTGCAAGTTGGCCAGGTGGTCCAGATATTCCTGCATGGCCCCCTGCCAGTCCGGCTCGGCCATGGCCGCAAAAGCCTGGGAGCTGGCCACGAAGTCTTCCAAGGTTCGGGCCTCGGGAAAGGCGCCCTGGCCCACCGCCTGCTGGAGCGCCTTAAAGTCGGCGCCCAGGCGCTTCTTGACGCTTTTCAGGGAGTCCTGCCAGCGGCTGACTTGGTCCCGACCCCCCCGGTCATAGTCCCCCAATGTGGACCAGGACCAGCTCAGCTTGGCATGTATGCGCCCCTTCTTTTCCTTGAACTCCATGCTGACGTCCAGGTCATCCGGCGCGGTCCAGTGGCGCCCCTGGACTTCCAGGCCGCCCCGGCGCAGTTGCTCACTTAAATTTTTCAGATAATCCGCCAGCACCAGCCGGCTCCAGGTCCGTTCGTCTTTTTCTCCCATGCCGGGTCACCTCATTGGCGTTAAAAAGTGGGGCTGGATCAGGTGATCGCCATGCCGATGGCCGAAAGTCGCGGCGGCCATCAGCCGATGACTTCATCCCGCTCGATGAGCCGTGCCATTTCCTCGTCCCGGAGGACCATCTCTTCTCCCCGGAGCAACCTTCCCACCGCGGTGAGGAGATGCCGGGCGGCCAGTTGATTGGGCAGGTAGACATAGTCAGCCCCGGCGTTATAGAGCGCCAGGGCCCGGGACGGACTTTCGGCGGTGACGATGATCCGGGCCTTCGGGGCGGTCTTCTTGATCCGATCAATTAATTTGAGATTATCCGTCCCCACCAGGATCTCATCGGGGATGGTGGAGATGACGAGCTTGGCCGCTTCAAGGCCGGCGTGGTGCAGAGTTTCCGAGTTGCTGATGTCGCCATAGACGACCTTGACGCCGTGGTGCGGCAATTTCTGCAATACCCCCGGGTTGAAATCCACCACCACCAGCCGGTCTTTAATATCCACCGCGGCGTCTTCGATTTCCTGAATGAAGGCGCTGGCGACCCGGAAAAAGCCCAGGATGGCAATGTCTTTATGGACCTCCACCTGGTCCGGGGTATCGCTCTTAAGATCCCGGAAGCCGATAAAACCCAGGCCTTTACTCAAGCAGGCCTGGAGATTATGATTGTACTTGATCATGTAGGTGGAGGCGACGGAGGTCATCACAAACACAAAGATGATAATGGTTTGAATGTCCGGGACAATATGCCGCTCTTTGATGCCGATGACGGTGATCACCAGGGCGAACTCGCTGAGCTGGGACAGGTTGATGGAGGTCAGGAGGCTGATCCGGTTGCCGTTTTTTAGGAAATAAAGGATGGGAAAGACCGAGAGGAACCGGGAGGCGATGAGAAAGAGGGCCGCGGCCCCCGCCACCAGGAACATCCCCAGGTTGTCCAGGGGATTGGGAATTGCCATCCCCAACGCCACAAAAAACAAGGTGATGAAAAAATCCCGGATGTTGACGATTTTGGCAATGATATCAAGGTTGTAAGGAAAGGTGGAGATGGCCACCCCGGCAATCAGGGCCCCCATTTCCATGGAGAGGCCGAACGAGCTGGCCAGGCCGGCGATGAGGAAACACCATCCCAGGGAGGCCACCAGGATAAGTTCCGGGAGTCGGGCAATTTTGCGGAAGATATATCCCAACACGTATTTGCTGAGGACCAGACTGAAGATGACGAGCAGCCCGGCCTCGCCGAACTGCCACAAGATTTCCAGGAACTGGGGGTTGGCCAGAGTGGACTGGATGCTCAAAAGCACGATGGCCCAGATATCCTGAAAGACTAGGACGCCCAGGGTGAGCCGGCCGGCCAGGGTGTCCAGTTCGAACTTCTCATAGAGCAGCTTCACCACAATGGTGGTGCTGCTGAGGGCCATACACACGGCTAAATAGAGCAGATCGTATTCGCCGCCCAGGACCTTGACGCCGAAGATGCGATACTCATAGGGTTCGCCGATGGTGAACCCCAGCAGCATGAAGAAGCCCAGGCCCATGGCGGCGCAGAGAATGAACTGGAAAATGCCCGTGGCAATAAGGGATTTGCCCGATTCCTTTAACTTCTTCAGGTCCAACTCCAGCCCGATCATGAACAACAGGAGGATCAGGCCGATTTCGGCGATAATCCGGATGTCCGCCTGGCTCTGGACCCAGCCGAAGCCGAAACGGGGGCCGATGGCTGCGCCGGCGGCAATGTAGGCCAGCAACAGCGGCTGCTTAAACAGGTAGGCCAGATAGGCCAGAACCGTGGCGGCCAGAATGCTGATGCCGATGGCCGACAGCAGGCCGTGGCCGCTGCCGTCAGTGCTGGCCCAGGCAACTCCGGGGGTCGAGAGCACGAGCGCCGCTAACAGGAGAAGCCTGAATGGCCGATACCTGAACCTGACCAACCGGGCCGAGGTCAACCCCGCCCTCCTCCTTCCTGATATCCAGAGCCCCATAATCACCTCTTTCCTCTATGACTTCTTCGGACCAGCCTGAGAAAATAGTTAAGGAGCCGGAGACTATCCGAGCTAAAAAAACATACCATGGCTGGAAACGAATTTTGCAGGCTCTTAAAAAAAAAGCCCAGGATTTTGGATCCGAGGCCAACGTCCAGCCTGGAGTGGCGAAGCTGATGAAGAGGCTGATTGATTAAAATAACTGGCGCCCCCGGCCCGACTCGAACGGGCGACACATGGATTATGAATCCATTTCAATATAAGTAGACCGTAAATCCCTCAAGTTCACACAAGTAGAAAAATCCCTTTACAATCAATAGTTATATATGGTATAGAAGGTGTCAGTAGTAGACAGTAATTAAACTAAGTTCACTTATTAAGGTTATCCCTTGGTTATCCCTTGGGCGGAGGCGGTCATGGCGAAGAAAATATCTGTCAAGAAATATGCCGGGGTTTATTACACGGAATCTGTCGCGAAGAAGTGGCGGGAACGCGCCGACCGTATCTACTGGGTAGCCTTCAAGGACGCCAAGACCAATAAGCTGCGCTGGGAGCGGTGCGGCTGGGCCTCTGAGGGCTGGACTCCGGAAGCTGCACAAAGGCGCCGGCATGAACTTTTAGAGCAGGACAGAGCGGGAGACTATAAGCCCAAGCAGGAGCGCAAGTCCGATCAACTGACTTTCGGGGAACTCATGGAAAAGCATTATCTCGCATGGGCAAAAGAACACAAGGGGCATTCCTTAGGTGATTTTTCTCGTTATACCCATTGGCTCAAGCCCCGGTTTGCCACCAAAGCCTTGAAGGATATTTCACCCCTGGATCTGGAACGCCTGAAAAGGGAAATGCGGGAGGCAGGGAAAAGCGAAGCCACGGTAAGGCACGTGCTCTGCATAGTCCGTCAGGGTTTCAACAAGGCTGTGGTCTGGCGGTTGTGGTCAGGTGAGAACCCTTGTAAGGGAGTGTCGTTTCCCTCCCCCAATAATGCCCGGCAAAGGTTTTTGAGCCAGGAAGAAGCGGCCAAAGTTCTTGAATCTTTGCGGCGTCGTAGTGATCAAGTGGCCCGGATCGCTACCTTGTCGCTTTATGGTGGCTTGCGCTTGGGGGAAGTTCTGGGACTCAGATGGTCCAACGTGGATCTCAAGAACGGGATCATATTCGTGCAAGACAGCAAAAACCGAGAATCCAGACCCATTTTCATCACCGAACCCATAAAGCAGGTTTTGGGTGAATTAACCCCTGGGGCCCCGGATGAACTCCTATTCAAGACCAAAGCCGGTAATCCCGTTCAACAGTTGAGCAAGTCTTTTGCTATCACGGTGAACGAACTCAAATTAAACGAAGGCGTCTCGGACCCCCGAGAGCGTGTCAGCTTTCACACCTTGCGGCACACCTATGCTTCTTGGGCAGTTATGGCTGGCGTACCCATCTACATCGTGGGGAAATCCATCGGCCACAAGACAATGGCCATGACCCAGCGTTATGCTCACTTGGCCCCCGAGAGCCACAGGGCAGCTTTTGAGGCCGTAGCTCAAAGCGGCAAGGTGAACGGCAATAACCTCCAGGTGGTGAACCTGGAGGATAAATAAACGGGCCGGCCCGAGTGCGGAGACACCCAGACCGGCCTTAACCACCCCACAAACCTATCAAGGAGATTCATGTCATGGCTGAAGATCAGTTTACCACAGGCGCGGAAGTGAGTGAAGGGCAGACCTCACCTGCTGAGGCCAAAGAGGATGATAATTCGGAGAGCTTTTGGGGGGATGATTACACCGAAATTATCATGAGCCTAGACCAGATAAAAGCCCTCGGCGATGTGTTGACGACCGCAATTGGCGATGCCATGAGACACTATGAAGGTAAAGGCTATACCCCCTTTAATTTGGACGATAAAAGTTTGATAAGCATAGGCCATCTGATTCAGGAAAAAACCACCAGGATAAAGGCTCTGGTGGGAGAAGTAATGGTATTATAGTTGTCGGCTATGGGAGGGCGCCCCAGGCGTCCTCCCATTTCAGTAAACTCAAAATTCAGGGAATAAGGGCCGGCTGATCCCCAGCCCCGACAAGGCGGATTTCCTGGGCCGCCTTCCCCGAATAATTACCAGGATCATCACCAGGTTTCCCCTGCCAACTCAGGATTTGGCTTAAAAGAACCCGGAGCAGCAGCCCGGGCCAAGAGCAGCGACAATATCTCTTTCACAAAATAGGGCCAGGGTTTCTCCCTGGTCCTATCGTTTGTCCCTCGGTTACACGTTATCGAACACCGTCATGCTCCCCTGCCGGTCCCAAAACAGTTTTCTTCAATGAATCAGCCTTCATTTTTTCCTGCTTAGTAAGACGCCATTTTATTATTGGCTCCATCCAGTAATATTGTAGACGATCAGCACTAAAGCAGTTCAAAAGTGGGATAATTATTGAGGGAGAGAGTGATATTGGGGGAACAAATGGAATAAAAAAAGTTATTATCGAGAGTAATTCCGTCAGAAACCACTATATCTTCGCATGAGCATCCCACCTAATACGGCTCTTTTGGTAACTCATTAATTTAATTAAGAATAAAAAATTACTCTTTTTTCATTTTGGCCCTGGACATTGTTAAACAGGCGTGTA
Source organism: uncultured delta proteobacterium (assembly GCA_963812015.1). Taxonomy (GTDB): domain Bacteria; phylum Desulfobacterota; class Desulfobaccia; order Desulfobaccales; family 0-14-0-80-60-11; genus 0-14-0-80-60-11. The sequence continues at coordinate 715,239 of CAWETI010000003.1, forward strand.
TCATGGTAGTCAACATATTGATTCTATTGTCAGATTTGTCAAACAGATGTCGTGAAACGTTGATGGTAACAGGGCTTTTGTTGTTTAGGGGGTAAAAATGCGATCTATATTTATCGCTTTCCGTGTCACCAAAGTTGAGAAAAAAAATGTTGAAAGATTGGCGCGGCAGTTCGGGTGCGGATCATTGTCTGATTTCATTCGACTGGTCATACGGCTGGCCGATCCTAAGACCAATCAGGCCGCGGATCGGATGAACTATGCACGGCATAAAAAAACCCCGGGGGATGAGGCCCGGGGGCAAGACCAAATATAATGAGGTTCACAATGATTACTCGGTTAGAGCTGGCAAAACGTTGGAAGTGCTCCGCCCGAAAGGTTGACCGGATGAGAAAAGAGGGGCTACTCCCATGGGTTGACCTATCCCAAGGCCGGGGGGCGCGGCCTTGTGTGCGGTTCCGATTGGTCGATATTGAAACCTTAGAAGCACGCATGGTCAAGGGGCCGGTCATGGAAGCCCGGCCAGAGGCTTTATGAAATCAAATGCCCCTGGTGGGCGGGGACCATGCCAGGGGCGACGGGCGGTGAACTCTTGATCATGCGGAGATTCTACTATGGAAACCATATTCTATTTTGAACTAAAATTCAATGGATTAGTGTGGCCGTTCTTCCTGCAACTTCATATCCCTGCCCATTTAGCTCAGTTATCCCTTGCCCTGGATAGGGCTTCGGTTGATTTCGAGGGGGCGGGATGAACCTTGAGCAGCTTCTAACCCCGAAAACCCTTGCGACCCCGCACGTTCAAGACTTGAAGAGATCCAAGATAAGTCGGGAGGCGGCCCAGGAAGCGGGGATTTCGACCGTTCCCCCTGACATGATTTCAAAGGTTTTGGGAATGTGTAATTACGGGTGGGCTGCCCCCAAGGTTGACTCAATGCTGGCCTTCCTTTACCGGCCCCTCAATGGCAGCGGAGATCATGATTATTTCCGGGTTAAGGTATATCCCCCGATTAAGACAAAGAAGGGAACCGCTAAATATTTACAACCTGAGGGGAGCGTTAATCACGTTTACTGTCCGTCCGGTGTTGAGCCCCAGGGAAATGACACCCTTTATATTACGGAAGGGGAGAAAAAGGCGGTGTGTCTTACCTTGCAAGGCTTCCCTTGTATTGGATTAGGCGGGGTGAACGGCTACCGAACAAAAGATGCTGAAGGTAATTCACGGGTAATTCCTGATTTCGATTTAATCAACTGGCATAAGCGTGATGTGGTGATAGTTTTCGATGCTGACATAGCCGTCAATGAGATGGTGGAACAAGCCGAAACCAAATTAGCAGAGGAACTACTCTCCCGTAAGGCCAGAGTATTCATTAAGCGGCTACCTTATGGCCCGGGGTGCGCTAAAGGGGCGGATGACTATCTAGTTACCCATGGGGCGGAAGCATTTAAAAAACTCCCTGCTAAGACGGTAAAGCCGAAAAGAAAAGTGCCGGCCCAGGCCCAGGGAACCGAGCCGGAACCGGCTGAATCCCCCCGAGTGGCTATGTGCGGCCACCTGTATTTCATTGACCGGGGGCGGTTGTGCCTGGAAACGGTGGACCGGGAGGGCAAGCCAAAGCTTACCATCCTGGCCAATTTTCAGGCCCAGATAGAAGAGGAAGTGACCCGAGACGACGGCTTGAGGCCTTCAAAAGAATTTCATATTGCCGGAAGCCTGGACACCGGGCGGCTTCTCCCCCGGGCCCGCATAATGGCAAAAGAATATGATTCCCTCAACTGGATACCCCGAGAGTGGGGGGCGGCGGCGGCGGTTGCCCCCGGCCGGTCCCTTGGCGCCCACCTGGTGAATGCTATTCAAGCTCATTCCCAGGGGTTCAAGAGGCGCACCGTCTATGCTCACACCGGCTGGCAAAAAATAGGGCTCGTTTGGCGATACCTGCATGGTGGGGGAGCTATCGGCCAGGGCGATCCGGTAGAGGTTGACCTTGGGGAGAACCTGAGTAACTACAGCTTGCCCGAGCCCGGGGGGATTGAGGCGGCTCAGGCCAGTTTGAGATTTTTGGATATTGGCCCCTGGAAAATCACAGCCCCCTTGCTTGCCTGTGTTTACCTGGCCCCGTTTGCGGACCTGTGCAATGTAGATTTTTCTCTCTGGTTCCACGGTCCCACGGGGGGGCTAAAATCCACCCTGGCGGCCCTGGCCCTCTGTCACTTCGGGAACTTCTCTCGGACTACCTTACCCGGATCATGGTTTTCAACCGTCAACAGCCTGGAAAAGCTCTGCTTTGTGCTGAAAGATAGCCTGCTGGTGATTGATGATTTCATGCCGGCGGCGAACTCAAAGGAATCGCACCGAATGGCGGAGAGTGCGGCTCGGCTGATTTACCAGGCCGGCAATCGTTCAGGCCGTGGGCGGCTGACGGCGGACCTGAGCGCCCGGCCCGATCATCGCCCCCGTTGCCTAATTATCTCTACGGGGGAAATGCTGCTACCCGGCCAGAGACAGAGTGCCACGGCCCGTTACCTGGGGGTTGAGTTTGACCCGGAAAAGACCCCGATAGACATGGCCCGGCTGACGGCGGCCCAAAGGGAGCAGGCCCTTTACCCTCAAGCGATGGCGGCCTATCTTGAGCCCCTGGCCCCCCACCTGGATGATACCTTGACCCAGATTCAGGAGCTCTGGGGAGACTTCCGGGGGGCCTTTCAAAGGACGGCCCATTTGCGGATACCCGAAATTCAGGCCTGGTTAGCTGTGGGGTTCGAGCTCTTCCTGAGATTTCAAACCATCATGGGGGCAATTACCCAGGACGTCGCGGTTGATCTGCATGACCGCGCCTGGCGAGTGTTTGAAGCCCTGGGGGAAAAGCATTCCCGGATAATCGAGGGGGAGCGGCCTACCCTGAAATTCTTGGCGATCTTGCGGGAACTCTTCTACCAGTCGCGGGTTTATGTGGAATCGGCTACCGTGGCGGGTGCACCCCCACAGGAACGAGGAGCCTTGGGGTGGGAAGGAACCGAACCCGCAAAACATGCTGAGCTTGTGGGGTGGGCAGGCGATGGGGTTCTTTATCTTATGCCGGAAATGACCCTCAAGGTGATACACGAAACGATCCGCCGGCAAGGGGATTTCTTATCCTTGGGGAAAAATGACCTCTTTGCAGCCCTGGCACGGGAGGGGTTCATTGAGCCGGCCAGGGGCGAAAACACGCAAATAAAGTGGATTCAGGGGGCTTCAAAACGGGTTATCTGTTTACCCCTGGTGAAGTTGGCCGATGATGAGGCTATGGAAAATGAGAGGACATAACCCTCCTGGTCTTACGGTCCTTACGGCATCCTTACGGCAATTTTTGGCAAACCGTAAGGGAGGAAATGCAGGCCAGTAAAGGGGTAGAGGGGTATCCTTACGGAAATTACGGTTTTATTCTCTATAAGACCCTCTTTGTATCTAGAGAGAGAGGGGTAGGCAGGGTGCAGGAATTATAACATGTAGCTCTACTGGAATAATGCCGTAAGAACCGTAAGGCGGCCTTTTGAGTTAATAACCGCGCGGGTTTCACCCTTACGGTTATACCGTAAGGATACCGTAAGGGAAGCGTAAGGAATATGATCACCCTCAGAATTGACAGCCAAGTTCACTTTGGCCCCATGCCCGAGATCCCGGGAGCAATCCTGAACGAGATCAAGCGCCGACTGAGCTTCGAGAATCCGGCCTACCTGGAGGCTAAGAAGCGGGGTTTTTACACCGGGAATATTGCCCAACAGATTCGCGGCTATGAGATCGAAGGCGACCGGTTGATCATCCCCCGGGGTTTCACCCGGCAACTGGTGGAGATGCTTCACCGTGCGGGCGTCCAGTATCGCATCGAGGACCGACGGCGGACCCTGCCAGAGGAGGTCTTTCAATTCCTTGGTTTCCCCTACGACTTCCAGGCTGAGGCCGTGGAAGCCATGGCAGCGCGGGATTTCGGGACCCTGGCGGCGCCCACGGGCTCAGGTAAAACGGTGGTGGCCCTGGCTCTCGTGGCCATGCGGCGGCAACCGGCCCTGGTAGTGGTGCACACCCGGGAACTCATGGACCAATGGATTTCGAGGGTTGAAACCTTCCTGGGAATCCCGGCCCGAGAGGTGGGTATCATCGGCGGCGGCAAAATGAAGATGGGGGACAAGATCACCGTGGCCATGGTGCAGACCCTTTGCAAGTGCGCCCCCGAGGTTGCCCCTTTCATCGGAAATTTGATAGTTGACGAGGCCCACAGATGCCCCTCCCGGACCTTCACAGAGGCGGTGACGGCCTTTGATTCATGGTACATGACCGGCCTGAGTGCAACCCCTTGGCGGCGTGACGGCCTCTCCCGGCTGATTTACTGGTATGTGGGGGATAAGGTCCATGAGATTGACAAGGCCGCCCTGGTGAAAGCTGGCCACGTCCTCCAGGCTGAGGTGGTCTGGAGAGAAACCGATTTCGAGCCCACCTTTGACCCCTCAGAGGAATATAGCCGGATGCTGTCAGAGCTTACCCAGGACCCGGCCAGAAATGACTTGATTGCCGCGGACGTGGCCCGGGAAGCCCAAGGCAACGGCGGCGGGGTATGTCTGGTGCTCAGTGACCGGAAAAGCCACGTCGAAACTCTGGCGGGGCTCCTGGAGGTTCGGGGGATAGAGGCGGCAATACTTACCGGGGATCTGAGCAACGGAGAACGTCAAGCGGTTGTGGCGGCCCTGAACGCCGGTAAGGTCAAGGTCCTGGTGGCCACAGGGCAGTTGATCGGTGAGGGCTTCGATTGCCGGGACCTCAGCACCTTGTTTCTTGGCACGCCCATCCGATTCTCCGGTCGGCTCCTGCAATACCTGGGGCGGGTGCTCCGGCCGGCACCTGGGAAGAGTCGAGCGGTTGTGGTCGATTATCAGGATGTAAATGTGCCTGTTTTGATGAATGCGGCCAGGGGGCGCCAACGGGTTTATGGCGAATAACCTCTAAACTTTTTCAGCATGGCGGATAAATGCCTCGTGAGGTTTGACCAGGAGGCCGAATACCCCGCACCCTGAATTTAACACCGTGGGCGGTTACTTTGGCCCTATCGTGATAATGGTTAAGGGGAATGTTATGGGAAAAGGTCTTTCTTTTTTACAGGAGCAAATCCTTATCCTGGCCTTGCAACGCGGAGGGACGGTATCCGTGGCCGACATTTTAAATTCGTTGTGGGAACCGGCCGGAGAGAATGGCGCTCAGCCTTTCAGCCGGCGCCATGTCGGGGCAGGGGATTATGGCCAAATCCACAGCACCCTATCAAGATCCGTTGAGCGGCTACGCTTTAGAGGTCTAACGCGGACTTTCAAGGATGTAGCCGGAACCCCTGGGACAATCATAGCCCTCACAGCTTTCGGAAGACAGATAGCTCAGGAGATTGCAGAGGGAGAAGAGGAAGAAGCGCTGACCCAGCATGAATAATTTTTATTTCTTACTATTTATGTCAAATTATGAATTACTATCTTTTTCCTATCTATTCAAATCGTGCTTATTGGTGAAAACCCAGGGCTGGTGAGGCTCGCATGACTTCAAGGAATTTTCCAGAAATAGCTCGATAAATCCAGAATATTATTAAATCTTTCGAAAATAATATACAGTAACTAATTGATTATTAAAGGTAATCGAGCAATAAATTATTAAATAAATTGTTTTAAAGTCCAGATTTGAAAGATTTTCCATATTTTTGCACATACAAGCCAGACTTTTCCTATATAATCCTCCCCCCCATTTCTCCATTATCTTTCGGAAGTTTATCGACTCCTGGCCATACCCAGACACCGTCTCCGGTCTCTTGTGTCCCCATCGCCATAAAATCATTTCTCCGGCAATGAAATGAGCCGCCCAAAAATCCCCCAAAAAGAATTAATGGAATGTCTTCACGTGTGGCATAATACTTTTCGGGTGACCTTCATGAATTTACGGCCCCCTGGCCAACTTACTTAACGAGACCGCCAAAGCAGGTCGGACAAGTGCACCCCCCCCGTAGCCAGGGCCATGATGCCCCCATCTTTGAATAGAGGTACACTGTGGCAACGAATTTACCTACCGTCATCGAAGCCGTTCTCAAGACCTATGCCCAAGAAGTAACGGCCAAGTTTGCTCTCCCCATAGATTTTAACCCGGAGGACCAACTTAAGACCCCTATCGATGCCCTCCTTAAAGGTATCGGCGCCGCAATAGGTCTTGCACTCGGGGTCGTAACGGAAGTACATACAGATCAACTCGGGCGCCCCGATATGGGCATTGCGGTCAAGGGACTTCTGGCCGGCCACGTGGAGTTGAAGGCGCCCGGCAAGGGCGCCAACCCGGAAAAACTAAAGGGCGGTGACCGGGAGCAGTGGGAGCGCTTTAAGAATCTCCCCAACCTCATTTACACCGACGGCAACGACTGGGCCCTGTATCGCAACGGCCAACTGGAAGGGAAAATGGTTCGGCTGGCCGGCGACGTCTCCACTGCCGGCCCGGCCGCCATCGGTCCTGCCGATGCCGAGGCCCTCCTGGCGTTGATGCAAGACTTTCTCCACTGGGAGCCCATTGTCCCCGCGTCGCCTACCGCGCTGGCAAAAATGCTCGCCCCCCTCTGCCGTCTGCTGCGCGCCGATGTCCTGGCAGCCCTCCAAAATCGCGAGTCAAATCTTTCTCATCTGGCCGCGGATTGGCGCAAGTACCTTTTTCCCGATGCCGACGATTTCCAGTTCGCCGACGCCTATGCCCAGACACTCACCTACGCCTTGCTCCTGGCTCGCCTCTCCGGCCCGGGAGCGGGCCTCTCCATCCCCCAAGCCGTGGCCGCCATCCGCACCGGCCATCGCCTGTTGGCCGACGCCCTAAAAATCTTGGGTGACCCCATGGCCCGGGAGGAGATTGAGACCCCGGTTTCGGTGCTGGAACGGGTGATCGGCGCGGTGGACCCCGCGGTCCTCACCCGCAAGTCAAAGGGAGATCCCTGGCTCTATTTCTACGAGGACTTCCTGGCCGCCTACGATCCGAAAATGCGCAAGGACCGGGGAGTGTACTACACCCGGTGGAGGTGGTCCAGGCTCAGGTGCGCCTGGTGGCCCAGTTGCTGGAGGAGCGCTTTGACGCTGACTTTTCCTTTGTGAACGAAAAGGTCATCACCCTGGACCCCGGCGCCGGCACCGGCACCTATATCCTCGCCGCCCTGCAACACGGCCTGCACCGGGTGGAGCAGGAAAGAGGCCCCAGCCAGCGGCCTATCGCCGTCATTTCTTCCACGCAGCCTCCACAGGGAACGATATACGCCGCTACTTTCCCACGATTTGCACCCGGTCAGCCTCTGAGAGTGAGAAGTGCAAAGATAAGAAGGCGGGGTGTCGCCTTTGAGACCCAGGCCCTGCTTCCTGGCCAGAAGCTCCGTAAATCTTAAATACTATACTTTTGTATAGTTGTCAAGCGAGCGTTTTTTGACCCCAAGAAGATCATATATTAACCTCTGACCCAGCCTCGCCCCAGTAACCCCTCAGTCAAAGCGTTAGAACGCCGCAGGAAGCGTGTGACGCTTTTTTAAGGCCTATCTAAGGGTGGGCCATGGCCATAATTCGGCCGGGGTCAAGTGACCCCACGGACGCGGTTGCGGGTCCCGGACCAGCCGGATTTTTGCTTCAAAATTTTTGGGCCGTTCCCATCATGGGGGGTGTCTGCTGTTCCTGCCCATGCGAACGAAAAAAGACTCGATCAGTTAGACCTATTTCACTATGCAAACCATATCCGCAACTCTTTGGAATTTTTGATAAGTCTTGATAGTGGCAAGATATCTGGCTATGACCTGCCTCTCTTCGATCAATTACTCTAAAATAACTTGTGGATTATTTTTTGGGGGGTAGGTTATTCAGAAGCAAAAATTAGGGATGTCCTAATATAAAATTAAGATTATTTTTGAAATAATTGCGCATAAATTTCTCATGGCCTAAGCTATGCTCCGCCAGGATCACTGGCTTGACTAAAAAAAGCCGAATTTTCTCACTCAAATTGGTCCAAAAAAAGGGGCAGTTCCAAAAAGGGAGCGGAATCTTGGGCACGAGTATGAGATTAAACTGCTTAGATTCATTAATGAAATTTTTTTTCGCCTGAATGCGCCGATCGAAAGCATTTTTGGGGTTAAACCATCAAGGGCCGCATATACCGACCTAACACGCCCCGGAGGATACGGTGGCGGGGTCGGCGGGGGTCGGCATGGGGAGGGTTTGATTGAAAAAATGGGCCGTCAACGCCGGGTTGATAATTCTCAGCATAATGGTGGTGATCACCGGCCTAGAGATGGCCCTTCGATTCACCTCATGCCGCTACCTGCTAACCCGAAACCGCCATCTCCGCTATTACTACCATGCCGATCCAGTCAAAGGCTTTGACATTTCCCCCAGTATCAAGCCCAGGCGTGTTTCCGTGGACTACCGGGTGGAGTTCGACATCTGGTCCAACGAGCTGGGGTGTTTTGATGAGCCTTACCATGGAGAAAAATCATTCATCCTACTAGTGGGTGATAGTTTCACCCACAGCTTCGCGCCCTTCTCGGATAAATGGGGGACCCAGGTAGAAAAGTTGCTGGGCTACCGGGTATTGAAATGCGGGGTTACCGGATATGGGACCTATCAGGAACTTTTGAAGGCTAAAGAGATTATCGCCAAGGTCAAAAATCGGCCGCAGCTCATCATCGTGGGCTATTTTTGGAATGACCTTAGCGACGATTACTCCTTCCCCGATCTCACCGTAGTCGATGGCTTCCTGGTGGAGTCCGGCAAATATAAGGACCCCAAGACTAATGAACTCTTAACGGAAAAATTGACCAAAAGATATACCCTGTGGGAAAAGCTGTTCGGCGGCGCCTACCCCTTAAATGTGGGCGAGATGATCAGGTACTACCTGGATCAGCATTTCATTGTCATGAACCTGGTGAATGATGCTTTGGCGAGTGTCTCTCCAGGCCGGCAAAAATATACCCGCCCCGATGAATTTATAGCGTTCGAACCCGAGTCCAAAAATCGGAAGATCTGGCAGCAGCACTTACAGAACGTAGCCGCATTTAAAGACCTGGCCGTGGCCAATCAGGCCAACCTGCTGATGGTGCTGATCCCCACCAACACCCAGGTCTATCCCTTCCTGGGGGCACACCGGGGTGATGATCTAGAAGGTCCTAACAGGATTATGGCGCAGTTCCTGACTGCCCAGGGCATTGATTTTATAGATTTACTCCCCCTCATGAGAACCTATGCCAGTGAAACGCCGCGCCGGGCCCTGAACCCGGAAAAGGACCTGTACTGGCGGCATAATTCTCACTGGAGCATCAGAGGCAATCACCTGGCTGGCATGCTGGTGTCCCGCTATATCCTGGAACACCGGTTGGTGGAGGCGCCGGAACGGGAGGCCAGACTCAGGGAAATAGAGGCTAAATTGCAAGCCTGGCGCTAAGAGCAACGTTGACCTGCCTGCCATAATACCGGATTACTCACTTGTGGCCAACCCAAACTACTCGGGTACGATATGGCGATCATAGTACGCCACGAACGCACGTAGAGTGCGGTGCCTTGCAGGAGATGAGGGTTAGGCCCCTTGGAACCGGTCTGCAGAGACAGGTTCAAACCGCCTTAAGCTGCACTGGTTTCACTGATGCACACCGAAGGCTGTGGCCCTCTGATCAGCCACCGCAGATAACCCTTTCCGGAATCTCTCACCACTCCAGAACGATACACATCTGCAAGCTGTTTTCTTGACATCTTTCTCTAAATATGCAATAAATTAATATCCTCCATGTCATCGAGAGCTATCAATGTAGTGAAGCAGATAGTAATGCTTCTCTGCACATTTATCCTGTTGACCGATTTAGCCGATGATGGGTGCCTCGGCAAGGCCGCTCCGCTAGTTTTTTATAGTCCAGGGACAGTTACCCTCACCTCTTCACCGGATAACTCGGGTAACGTTGAGCCCCAAGTTTGGCTCCCGCCAACAGAATTGCTGGGTATCCCCCGCCGATTACAAAACCGGCCAGCATTGGGTAAGGTTGATCATGTTCTTAGAATAATCACTCCCTACCTTTTCAGCAGTTCCGGTGGTATCCCCTTATAAATATCCCTCCACTCGCCTTTCGTCTTTCAGATCAATAACCAATAAAAGCCATATATATCAGTAAGTTATACATCATCAAGGGCACGGCATTTCCGCATTGGGGGCAGCGACTTCAGTCCCAGAACAATATCCATATTCGAACGGCCAATATGGATATTCCTGAATCACGGACCATGCTTCATAAAGGAGAAATGATAAGGCAACCACGCCAAACGCACCGTGGCCCCCGATGCAGTTTTTGGGCCGCAATGTTTATATAAGGAGTACCCAATGGCTCATTTGCTCTTAAGAATCCTGGTGCTCGGGTTAATCTCGAACCTCGTGGTGGGGGTTGGGGGGGCCTGGGCGGGTCCTCCCACTGAAAATGTCAAGAAGTTCATTGAAAGGGCCCTGGATGTTCTCCAAAACCCCGCCTACCAGGGTGAAGAACGGCGCCAGATGGTCAAGCGCATCGTAGACCCATATTTTGATTACCGAGAAATGGCCAAGCGCTCCTTGGGAGCCACCTGGGGCAAAATTAGCGCCGGCCAGCGAGATGATTTCGTGCATCTGTTCGCGCAACTGTTAGAAGCTTCCTATTCCGACAAGATTGAGAAGTATGCCCAGCGTGTGAAGATTGACTACACCGGCGAGATTCTGGACGGCGAATACGCCGAAGTGCGCACAGTGGTAGTGAAAGCCAATGACCGGATCCCCTTAAACTATCGCCTCCTAAATGAAGCCGGGGGTTGGAAGGTCTACGACGTGGTTATCGAGGGTGTCAGCTTGGTGAGCAACTACCAGTCCCAGTTCCATCGCATTATCCATGAATCGTCTTACATCGACCTAGTGCAACGCCTCAAGAGCAAGGTGTCCGAATTACAGCGGAGCGGATGAAAACTCCTCTTCCTGGGAGCTGCGGGAACGAGCCTTAAGCCTGCCCGTTTCCCGATAGGTCCGGCCCTGGGACCCAAACTGACCTGGCCCCCCAAAACTGGTCCACATTTTATATTAGATGATGGCGCATTGGAGGGATGCAGGTGCACGACCAGGAAACGTTATCCATTGGAGCAGATAAATGGAGTGGTGTCGCAGAAAATATCCCGAACATCTCCAACAACCCGGTTCGAAATTAGATGAAGGAGTGCGGTTATGAGTATTTTGAAACTCGTCAATAAGCCTAAACAGTTCGAGGACTTCATTTCAAAAAATGGGACGGCTGACATCTTCCAAAAAGTGTATGAATTGGAAGCTGTCCTACAGGAGAGTACCCCTAAATATATGGATGGGCTGGGACTTCAGATTCTTTCCCCCGCGGGGCCTCGGGTAAGAATCAAGGAAAAAGACAACCATGACCATGAAGTAATTATGTTGGCGTCGAATTCCTACCTGTCGTTGACCACGCATCCGAGAGTAATTGCCGCTTGCAAAGCGGCGTGTGACGCATACGGGTTTGGAATGGGTGCTTCTCCCCTGCTTGCAGGGACAAGCGTCCTGCACCGGCAATTGGAAAAACTCATAACAGAGTTCTATGAAGCCGAAGATGCCATGATCTTTCCCTGCGGGTACTCGGGCAATGTCGGCATTATATCAGCTCTATGTGGATCAGGTGATGTGGTCCTGACCGATGCAGCCAATCACGCCTCGATTTTTGATGGGTGTAAGTTGTCAGGGGCTGAAATCAAGGTGTTTCTTCACCGCAATATAGATCATCTGGAGAAAACTCTTAAGAATCTACCCGAATCCCAGAAAGGCCGTCTTATTGTCACATGTGGAGTCTTTTCCATGAATGGCGATGTGGCTCCGCTTGATCAGATTGTTGAGTTGGCGCAGCGCTACAATGCACGAGTCATGATAGATGAGGCTCATGCCGTGGGAGTCGTCGGCCCGACGGGAAGAGGCACACCGGAGAAGTTCAATTGCATGAACCGGGTGGACATCATTTTTGGCACACTGAGCAAAGCACCTGGGGCCATCGGCGGCTATTGTGCGGGTACCGCATCCCTGATTCGCTATCTTCGATATTATGCACGCCCCTATTTCTTCTCCACCAGTGGTCCCGCTCCTATCATGGCGGGCCTGATTGAAGTATTTAAACTCATGAAGGAAGATGCCGCCGGCCGGGATAGATTATGGGACAATATTCGCTATATGCTGGCGGGCCTGAAAAGGCTTGGATTCGATACCGGCGACACGGAATCCGCCATCATACCGATTATGATCGGGGACGAAGGCAAGCTCGCAAATCTTCACAATGACCTTCGTCACCAAGGTGTTTTTACTAACCTCGTCACGTATCCTGCCGTTAGACGCAAAGAATGCAGGTTACGGGTGAGTATTATGAACTCGCTGACCAGTGAAGAAATGGACAGGGCGCTGGGTATATTTGCAGAACTGGGGCGGGAATATGGTGTTATTTGATGAAATATCCCTTCATGACAGGATTGGTAGGATTCATAGGATTATACAGGTTCATTACTATTAAAATAGTCAACATCAAAATGTCTACTAATAAAGGTTGCAAGATACAAGAGCATGTGGGCTTAATTCGATCAGGGGAGTTTTGAGGCCATGCGCTCTTTGCTGGTATTTCCCGAATTTCCCCTTTCCTTCTGGAGTTTCCGAAAATCTTGCCGAATCATGGGAAAAGAGGCGGTTCAACCACCATTGGGTCTGCTGACGGTGGCCGCCTTACTGCCCTCAGAATGGGAACTGCGTCTGGCCGATCTCAATACCAGAAGCCTGACGGAGGAGGATTGGCAGTGGGCCGATCTGATCTTGATATCGGCGATGTACATTCAGAGGGAGGGCTTGTTGGCCCTGGTGAAAGAAGCCAAGCACCGTGGAAAAATCGTCGTAGTGGGAGGACCCTATCCCACTTCACTTCCTGAGGCAGCCCTGGAGGCGGGATGTGATTTTGTGGTACGAGGCGAGGGCGAGAATACGATTCCCCTGCTCCTGGAGGCGATGCGAGGCGGCCAGACCGGGGTGATCGAAAACCACGAGAAGCCGGATATTACAACTTCGCCAATCCCGCGCCTTGATCTGCTGGGGCTGGCGGATTACCAGGAACTGACAATTCAGACTTCCCGTGGATGCCCTTTTGATTGCGAATTTTGCGATGTGGTGAACCTCTTGGGAAGAAAACCCCGTTACAAGACCCCGCAGCAGGTCTTAGCCGAACTGGAGACCCTCTACCGCCTCGGGGCCGAAGGCATGGTGTTCATCTGCGACGATAACTTCATCGGGAGCAAGAAGCACGCCCGGGCCCTCCTGCAAGAACTCACCCCCTGGTCGAAGAATCGGGGCGAGCCCTTCGTCTTCAATACGCAGGCCTCGGTTAACCTGGGGCAAGATCCGGAAATGATCGACCTCATGACCAAGGCCAACCTGAAGGAAGTCTTTATCGGGATCGAGTCTCCGGATGAGAAGGTGCTTGAAACCAGCCGCAAATATCACAACATCCAGAATCCGCTCCTGGAATCTCTCAACAATATCAAGCAGCAAGGTATAATGGTTATAGGCAGTTTCATTATCGGCCTTGACGGGGAAACGAAAGGGGCCGGCCAGAGAATCTGCTCATTCATGGAACAGACTGCCATACCGATGGCTATGCTTGGTGTCCTTCAGGCCCCGCCGCATACCAGCCTGTGGAATCGACTGGAGAGAGAAGGGAGGCTGCGCCGGGATGTCGGAAACGACGGGGGAACCTTCTCAGCGATAAACTACGAACCTGATCGACCGGAAGCTGAGATCATGCAGGAATACGCCGATGCCTGGGATTATCTGTATGAACCATCCCGTTATTTGGCGAGGGCCTACCGCTATTATCTGGCTATGCGACCGGCTTGCCGGGATAAAGCGATGGCAGCAGAGGGACCCCTGCGCCGGGAAAACGTCCCCGACCGGGGTATGATTTGGCGTCGGTCGATCCGGGCTATTATCACAATTTTCTGGCAGCAAGGGGTCCGTGCGTCGTACCGGCGTCAATTCTGGACCCAGTTGATCGGGATGGGGTGGCAAAACCCGAGCAGATTAGAGCAATATCTCACGGCCTGCGTCATGGGAGAGGATCTTTCCTATATGCGGCAGGTTGTGCGGGAAAAGGTCACGGCTATCATCAAGGAGCTGGGAATAGGGGTTCCCGCTTGAACATGCTATCTACTGTTAAGACTGGAAACCGCGTAAAGACAGACCGGCAGGACGGCTGCAAGCTGATCCCGACGTCTGCAGACTTTCCCGCGATTCATCAAAAGGCAGCGCTGAACATCAATTGCCTGCCTGACGGAGTGGCTTTTGCGCCGAACTCCTCGTAATAACTCAAAGTAAAATAGCCATACTTGGTCAGGGCACTGATCCCCGGTCCAGCCGCATAGATCTGCGACCTGCTATTTTCCACCCGATTCATCACTGAATTCTCGACTCCGTTTGCCGGCGTGAAATGTATCTGGTTGTTGGTTACCTGCCACTGCGCATAGCCTACGGCGCCAATGGTGATCTGCTTTAGAATGTCATTGTTAAAATTAAAGGTCTTTCCCGCACCCCACTCGAAAGGAACCACATCACCAAGTCGTTCAAATTTGAGGCTTGAGAGGGCACTTTACCAAGGGAATTTCAACTCTGGCGACGCCGGTAGAGGCATGTAATTTTCCGCCTTAAAGACGAACATGTTGCAGTTGAGCGATATGGCGGGACTCCTATGAAGCCCCCTTTGTTTCGAACCCTCGTCCTGTTCCTGAGCATGGCCTGCATCTAATGCCTTAAAGCGGGCCAGCCTTAAGTCCGGAACCCTGACCGTATCCCTTGTTGCGATATGGCGATCATATCTTCATCTCTCTGGAATTTTTGAGAAGCTTTGCTAGTGGCAAGTTATGTGGCACCCAGCCAATCTGCTTTAGTTTGTCAAGAGGAGTGGTTAGTTGAAAAGCTCCTCCGATGCTGGGGTATCCCTTTCCCTGACTGCCCTATGAACTATAAAGATCAAATGGAAAAAAACCACTGCCCCCGGACAGCACGAATGTTACCTTTGATGTTAGCGACCATCTTAGAATTAATCCTCGCTATAATATGCTTTGCGCTTGCGCCAGAGGGTGGAGGGATCGATACCCAAAATATGGGCGGCCTCGTCAAGGGTTGAAGTGCGGGCCATGGTCCGAAGAATATGCTCCCGCTCGATCTGCTCCAAGGAATAATCCCCGCCCAGCGCCGGCACATCCGACAGGCGCGCCGCCAGGCTGTTGAGGAAGTCCCGGATTTGCTCCAGGGTGAACGGTTTGGGCAGATAATCCATCGCTCCTCGTTTGATGGCCTCTACCGCAGTCTCTATGGTGGCATAGGCGGTAATTATCACTATGTGGAGATGAGGGCTGATGGACAGGAGCTTGGGAATCAGGTCCAGGCCGCTCATTTCCTTCAGGCGCAGGTCCAGGAAGGCCAGATCAAAGGGCTGGTGCTCCAGGACAGCCAAGGCCTCGGAGGCCGAGGCTATTGCCGTGACCCGGCAGCCCATGGTCTCGAGGCAGGCTGATAAGGTAATTCGGAGGTTCTTCTCGTCATCAATTATCAGGACCCTAAAGGGACCAACCTTGGATAGTTCAAGGGAAGCCACGCTATTCATATCCCAACCCCTCCAGTCTTCCTGCACCGGGGCGCTCAATTCCGGCGCAGGAAGCTAAGGGCTTTTCAACTCCCATGGGATTCGTTGGAAAGCAAATACGGGTTAAGGCCATGGCACTTGACCCTGGATCAACCCTCTCATCCCGCCATAGGTTTAGGACGATGGGGCTCCATAGTGCTTACGCAGTTCGAGATTCATTTCCAGCACGTTCACAAATTTCTCGCCCGCCAGCCCTCCCCAGGGCGCCGAGGCGTTTTTCTGTAAGATCCGTTTGATCTCCTGCCGTACTTCTTCCGGCTGGCGCTTTAAATTACCAGCCCATTTGGAGGCCACCCGCTCGAGCTGAAACTCGGCGTTCTGCAGCGTGATATGCGGATCGAGCCCGGAACCGGAAGCGGTGACCAAGTCGCCGGGGACGTCCGGGAAATTGACATTAGGATGCTCCTCTCGCCACATCAAGAAGAAAATCGACTGAATGTCCGAGCCCTCATTGACCGGTTCGATCACCTTTTCCTCCTTGCCGTCGGCCCCTTTGTGGGTGACGGCTGAGGGGAATTTCCCGGGGTGTGCCTCGGAGAAGTTTTTGAAGAACACCATGGCCAGGTCTTCGCGCTTGGGCTTCGGAGTGCCGGGGTTGTCCTTGATAAACTGAGCCACCATCTCGGGATGCGTCTTGGCCCAATTTTCCACGTAGGCGCCGTTGGCCGGGTCCGCCTTGACCCAGGCCTGGGCCAGGGAGTTGTGTTGGTCCGCCCATTGGGCCACCAGGTGCGGGTTGCCCTGGTACTTATCCTGCTGGAACCATTTTTCCACATCCGGCGCCACCGGCTGTCCGGCCTTGGGGCCGCCGCGATAGGTCACAATGGGACCCAGGCTACGGGCCACCCGGTCACGCAGCGCATAGTTGGAGGCCGCCAGGCTCGATGAAGCCGAGGCCGAGGCGTCGTAGGACGCAGCCGAGGGGCGGGGCTGAAAATATTCGTCCTTGGTAAACGGCTGGGCAATGAGCCTCGAGCCCACCGGTTTGCCGTCGGGACCTGCCACTATGCTGCCGTTGGCCTGGAAGGGAAAGAACGCCTGTCCCACCGCCAATAATGCCAACGGGTAAAAGACGCAGATAATAAGCACCGAGACCGACAATAACAAGATGCTCTTGGAAAGGTATCGCCACATGATAATGTCTCCTTGATTCACTCAAACGTCAGCTGACTAAATGCATGCCAACCAAGACGAGGTCGATCAATTTGATGCCGATGAAGGGTATGACCACGCCGCCCAATCCCCAGATCAACAAATTCCTCCGCAACAGGGCATCAGCACCCATTGGCCGGTAGCGGACTCCCTTGAGCGCCACCGGGATGAGCAGCGGGATAATGATCGCGTTGAAGATCACCGCCGACAGAATCGCCGAGGTCGGTGAATGGAGATGCATGATGTCGATCACCTTCAGCCACGGTAAAGTGCCAGCAAATAGGGCCGGAATAATCGCGAAGTATTTTGCCACGTCATTGGCGATGGAAAAGGTCGTCAGGGAGCCGCGGGTCACCAAAAGCTGCTTGCCGATTTCCACGACTTCGATCAGCTTGGTGGGGTCACTGTCCAAATCCACCATGTTGGCCGCTTCTTTAGCCGCCTGGGTGCCGGCGTTCATGGCTAAACCCACGTCTGCCTGGGCCAGAGCCGGGGCGTCATTGGTGCCGTCCCCCATCATGGCCACCAATTTCCCTTCGGCCTGCGCTTGCCGAATGTAGGCAAGCTTGGTTTCCGGCGTGGCCTGGGCGAGAAAGTCATCGACTCCCGCCTGTTCGGCAATGGCGGCGGCCGTTAGCGGATTATCGCCGGTGATCATGACGGTGCGCAGCCCCATCTTTCTCAGCCGCTCAAACCGCTGCGCCATGTGAGGTTTCAAAATATCCTCAAGCACCACCAAGCCCGCGATCTGGGCGTCATCAGCGACGAGTAGAGGGGTCGCGCCTTGGGAGGCGACGGGATCGATTAAGGCGCTGAGCTCACCCGGCATGCTGCCATGGTTTTCTGCGACGAATTTGACAATGGCGTCCGGGGCTCCTTTCCGGATGCGCTTGCCTTCGGGAAGATCGATGCCGCTCATGCGCGTTTGGGCGCTAAACGGCACAAACTTTGCTTCCGGCGGCACGCTGACCGGGGTGTTGCTTTGCTCCTCGAACAACTTCACGATACTCTTGCCCTCGGGCGTAGGATCTGCCTCGGACGCCATCGCAGCCAGCCGCCCCACGTCGGCAGCCGTATATTTGCCGATGGGCAAAAACTTGGTCGCTTGTCGGTTCCCTATGGTGATCGTGCCCGTCTTGTCCAGCATCACCACGTCGATGTCACCCGCCAACTCCACCGCCTTGCCGCTCTTGGAGATTATGTTGGCCTGGAGGGCGCGATCCATGCCGGCGATGCCGATGGCGGCAAGCAAAGCGCCGATGGTGGTGGGAATCAGGCAGACCAGGAGCGCAATAAGGGTCGGCACATCGGTGCCGAGACTGCGCAAGGGTTCTTTGATGCCGAGATAGCCCATCATGTATTGCTCGGCGTTCCAGGCCATGGGCCACAGGGGAATCACCACGATCAAGAAGACCAGGGTAAAGGCGGAAAGCACCAGGGTCAGGGCGATCTCATTGGGAGACCTCTGCCGGATGGCGCCCTCCACCAGGGCGATCATCTTGTCCAGGAACGAGTCACCGGCACCATGGGTGATCTCAACGACAATCCGGTCGGATAGTACCACAGTTCCCCCGGTCACCCCGGAGCGGTCGCCGCCCGCATCGCGAATGACCGGGGCCGATTCGCCTGTGATTGCCGATTCGTCCACGGAGGCGATCCCTTCGGTGATCTCGCCGTCGCCAGGAATCGTTTGTCCCGCCTCTACAACCACCTGGTCCCCTGGTTTCAAAGCCGATGAGGAGACCTCTTCGATGACCCCCGCCGCTTTCAAGCGATAGGCCACGGTGTCGTGACGGGCCCGCCGGAGCGAATCAGCCTGAGCCTTACCCCGGGCCTCGGCCAGGGCCGTGGCGAAGTTGGCGAACAGCACGGTCAAGAAGAGCCAGGCGTCTACCCAGATAAAATAGCTGATGGGCACTTCACTGGTTGCGCCACCCCAGGCCGCTTGGATAACGTACAACAGGGTCAGGAAGGCGCCGACCTCGACCACGAACATCACCGGATTTTTCCACTGGGTATCCGGGCGCAGCATGACGAACGCCTGCTTCAACGCCGCCATCGCGGTTCCCGCCTCCAGCAGTCGTTGCGGTTTCACCCGGCGTGGCGCCTGCGCCAGCTCCGAATGCAAATGGGGCTCCCGCGTAGGTTCCGTTATATTGGGTACTTTATTCATGTCGCACTCCTTTGTGCACTTTACTCATCTCGCAATGCTTCGTTAGGACCACAAGTAGTTGCCACAGGTGATGGTCCAGGGTTTCCGGTCAGCCACCGAACGGGAAAGGCCCGAAGTGCTCCGCCACCGGTCCGAGTACGGCCACCGGCAGGAAGAGCAGGGCCCCGATGATAACTATCGTCCCGAACAAGAGGACGCCAAAGGTGAGGGTGTCCGTACGGAGAGTCCCCAGGCCAAACGGGCTCGATTTCTTCTCCCCCAGATAAGCCGCCATGGCGATGGGCGCTACAATCGGCAGATAGCGGCTGAAGACCATCACCAGGCCCGCCGCGATGTTCCAGGGGATGGCGGTGGGCGAGATGCTCGGGTTGCTTAACAACCCGTAGGTAACCCCCAAGCCGTCGAAGGCCGAGCCGTTATTGGCAGAGGCCGAGGAGAAATTGTACAACATTTGGGAAAAACCATGCGCCCCCGGATTGCTGGCGGCCAGGAGTCCCCAGCTCGTCGCCGCGAAGAGCCCGGTGGGGATGAGAATCATGAAGGGATGCACCAGCAGGGCGATCACCGCCAGCTTCACCTCCCGGGCCCCGATCTTCTTGCCCAGATACTCGGGGGTCCGTCCCACCATCATGCCGGCCACGAAGATGCCGACGATGATATACAGCAGCATGTTGATCATGCCCACGCCCTTGCCCCCGAAGATGCAGTTCACCCACATGCCCCACATGGGCGCTAGGGCGGCAAGCGGGTTGAGGCTGTCCTCTTCAGCGTTGACCGCTCCACAGGTCACGTCTGTCGTCACGGAGTCGAAGGTGGCCCCAGCCGAAGTCCCGAAGCGTAATTCCTTGCCCTCGAGATTGCCCAGGTGCTGGTCCACCGGCAGGCCCGGGACCGCCGGCAGATTAACTGCCCGTTTGCCACCCGGCGCCGTGGCGCTGGGAACTTCAAAGGTTTGGGCCTGGGGATGCGCGGTCAATCCCGGGTTCGGTTGCAGCGTGTCATAATAAACCGCCCAGACGATGGTGCCGGCCATCAACGTCAGCATCACCGAAAAAATGACGTAAGCATGGCGCATCCGACCGAGCATCCGGCCGTACATCAGCACGAGGGCAAACGGGAAGACCATCATGGCCAGGGTGTTGAAGAAGTTTGTCAAGCCGGTGGGATTTTCAAAGGGGTGCGCCGAGTTCATCCCGAAATATCCGCCGCCATTGGTCCCCAGCATCTTGATGGACTCAAAGGCCGCCACCGGTCCCACGTTGATAGTCTGCGGCTTCGCCTCGCCTTTATCCGTGGTTCCCATAGCCGCAGGTTCGAGGGTCGAGACCTGGGTCGAGGCTTGTAAGGTCATGGGGCTGCCTTGCACCAGAAACACGAGGCTGACGACAAAGGCGATGGGCACGAACATGTAAACCAACACCCGCCACATGTCCAGGAAATAGTTGCCCACCGTGGAATCGCTGCGCAAAGCCCGGATGACCGCGCAGAGGGCGCTTAAGCCGACGGCCGCCGACAAGAAAAGATTGGCGATGGCAAAGAAGATCTGGCTAAAGATCGATAAAGTCTGCTCGCCGGAATAGTGCTGGAGGTCCGTGTTCGTCATGAACGAGGTCACGGCTTGAAAGATGGTGCTGGGGAAAATCATCCCCTTGCCATCCGGATTGAGGGGCGTCCATGGCTGGAGCGTCAGCACCAGATAGCCGAAGACGAACAGCACGATGTTGAAAATGAGCAGAGAGGCGGTATACTGCTTCCAGTTCTGGGGGCCGCTGTCCATGCGTTTTTCGAACCAGCCCAGAACCGGCAGGGGCCGGTATTTCCCCTCCATGATCCACGTCATATAGCGGCTTAAGGGGAAGGCGACGAGGGTCGCCGTGGCCATAAGCGCCAAAGGAAGTAACCAGGTTTGGATAAACATATCTTAAGCTCCTTAGATATTGCAGGATTGCCGTTGCCCTAGCTCAGAACCATTCCGGCCGGACCAGGGCCACCACCAGGTAAACGAACAAGAAGGCCGCCACCGCGGCGGTCACATAGATCATCATTGCCATTACCTCATCGGGTTTAAATTTTCTCGCAAGCTTTGAGGAACAGGTAACATAATCCCATCGCGACCAGGCCTAAGAGAAACATCGCGACCAGCCAGGCAAAAAGGTTCATTTGAAGATTCCTCCTTCAATTTTCTTTAATCCTTGATTCATTACGGCGGATCAAAAATTATAAAGTGCGGTCAACATGGGGGTGTATTTTTGGACCCCATTTTTCCCCGCCAGGTCAAAGGAGCACCCCAGAGCGAAGGACATTTTGTCCGTGGCCAGGAATTCAAGCGCCGGCAGGAGTCCGATGACCGTTTCTGGGGTTTGGTAACCCTGGACCGTATTGAGGTTGTTCCAGGTCCAGTTGCTGTACATTTCCAACAGGGCGACAAAGCGTTTGCTGAGCGGCAATTCCGCCGCCAGGTTGAAGGTCACGTATTCCCGGGAACGGACGTTACGGGTGGGATCAGATCCCGTCGGATACAGGTTAATCGGACTGTTTATCCAGATATTGCTATACAGCAGGAAGGGCTTCAGCCATTTATACAGGTTGACGCCGCTGGTGAAGGTTAAGGCCCCGGTGCCGACGGCATCCTGACCCAAGAACGCCGGGTTGAGGTGGGACGCATGACCCGTGGGAATACTGGCAAACCCCGCCACCCCGGACACGGCCGGCCGCCAATCGGTTTCCGGCAGGAGATTGTACTTGACGATGGCCGTGATATCTCCGATGCCGCTGTAATTGGCGGAGGTTTCGCCATTGGGGCCGGGAACCGTCGCACTATTAACCCAGTTATGGATAAAGGGGACTATGACATACATCTCCATGTCCTTGGTGGGGCCATAGGTGAACTTGACCGGCATATAGAAGGTATGAAAATTCCCCCCAGCGTTCACCGACCGCCAGTTTTGGTTGAATACTCCCGGGTAATTGGACAAGGCCCACCAGACCTGCATGGAATACTTGCCGGCCTCAATGGGGATACAGGTATCGCTAATCATGGGGCCGCAAGTGGTCGGAGCTTCCTCTTTTTTCTCTTCCGCGGGTGACGCCGGTTGCTCCAAAACCGGCGGACCGGCTACCTGAGCCAGTGCCGGTATAACGAGAGATAGCCAACTCCCTCCGCCTACCAGAACCAACATGGTCGTAAGGCCTACAATCAACCCCATGACCATGAACTGTTTACTCTTCACCCCTAAAATCTCCATGCCACGTTCTCCTTAATGGGTTGAATGTGAGGCACATCTTTGTTTCTCCTTTTGCAGATTATGGAGCATAGTCCATGCCACTCCGCGAGTATGCTAATTATTATGTAAGTTCAGTTAGTTATAATTGACAGGCCGGGAGGAAATGGTTTTGAGTATTACAAAATGCAAGGTAGGGCCACTTCTGAGGATGTTAATTGAAATGCAGGTTGCCATTCCGGCAAGTCACCGCTGCAATCGCAGGAAATAAGCCCTAAGGCTTCGACCTGTTCAAGTCGGCCTTGGAGTTGCCGAGTCGATAGCTGCTCTATCTGGCTCCCATATCCCAATATAAAAGTATCAATAAGAAGATCATATATTGACCTCTGACCCAACGTCGCCTTTCTTCTTCTACGCTATGGAGAACCCCTTGGTCGAAGCGTGATCACGCCGTAGAAGCGTGTAGGCGCTTTTTTAGAGCCATTGCGGGGGTCTATCCCTCGGCTTATCCCCCCGACAAAAATCGGTTTGAAATTCTCGGTCCTGGGTCCCATCACCCCGGGTGTGTCTTTTGCCGGGTTCTCCCCGGGAAACAAAAACGGTATTGGCGAAAATTTTGATATGGCATCCAAGGCAGGCATAACGAGTAGGGGGGAGGGAGTCCCACTCTCCGGGTTTCTGTTCTTCGACTTTCACCCTGGGCAGGAATCCCAGGCACGGGTCCCCCAGGCCAGGGGCGTAGCGGGGGGAGGCAGGGGTAGGCGGCGGCTTCATGGCCGATGCTATATCGTGAGGAAAAGCCGCTGCCCCCCATGATTTGTGGTTATGCGTTCTTTTCCGGCAGAATGCACTTTTGGTCGTTATTTGTGGTAGAATCTTGCTCAGTCATGACATGAACCTCCCAGGTTGTGTTGTGGTTAGGGCCGGTACGGGGTGAGTGGGTACACCCTGGCCGGCTTGCTTATTTTCTGGTTCGCTTCAAATACTCTTCGACGTCTGTCCACTGGGGTGGTATGCAGAAGTGCCGGCGGCGCGCGGGGGGGAGTAGTCAGGGTATGGGGTGATGACAGGGGAACGCGGGGGGCGCTCCAAGGAGGCTCTGTAACTCTCAATCTACCAGAGGCTCATTTGGGGTTTAGCTTTCGGCGTGGGCTCAGGTATAAGCTTTTCGGCAATGACTTGGGCAATCAAAGGAGCGTTGCCACCGGCCCGATTATTGATGATCAAATTTACCGACACACCTTTCTCAATGGCTGTCTGGATAATTTCAACCGTCTCCAGGACCATCTCCGGGTGCAGCATACCTGCCACAAGCTTGCTAAAAGGATGCGCTTTCGCATAAGCTTCTTCGTACCGCATGTTTAAAGGCGTCATGATCCGGATCACACATTCCTTCCCTGCATTGAAAAATCTGCCGTCAGCTTTGGCCAACTGTTTTCTCAAGGGAGGCAGCCAGGTCCAGTGAGATAAAACTTGCCCGATGCCGTGTTTTGCTAAGACTTCAAAAACTTGATCCCTTAGATAGAGTTCGGTTCTCAATTCCACATGATATCGGGGATCCGTGGGGATCTGGCTGAAAAATCTGTCCAAGGCCTGGGCCATCTCGTTCACAGGAGCCCGATCTTCCTTGCGCTGATATTCCTGTTCAAAGATGAAGCCAGAGAGGATGGGCCCAAGCAGATTGACGGCCGGTTCATAGAATTGCTTGGTGAAAATTCCAGGGTTTAGGTAGGCTTCGTTCTTGATGTGCAGATCACTTTGCCTGATCTTTTGCGCCGTAATCATCTGTGGCACTTTGAGAAGGATGGGGTCGTCCTCTTTTAAGTGCCGGGCATAACTCTGCAACACCTGATAGTTCTGGGTGGGCTGGTAATTATGGTCCAAGAGCGGTCGGTAGAAAGTGAAATCGATTTCCAGGACTGGGAAATGTTCGAAATACTCTTCCACGCTGTCGACGGGAAGCACTTCTTCGATGAATGGTTTTCCGCCTATGATTTTAGTGCGTTTGGTTATTCGCCCAGCATAGCGGTCCTGGGAATAAATTTGTCCGATCCAGCCGGCATACCGATCACTGGCAGTCCCGACGAAGACCTTGGGATGCATGGCGCGGAAATGGAAGGTTTTCAGATTGCATTCCTGGTCAATGGGCATGGTTCCAGTTTAATGGAAAAAGGGACATAGCCCAACTGCATAGTGGAGGTTAATGGAGAGGTTCCGGTATGCATATTACCATTGCTAAATGGCCCTGAAACGCCCCCAGAAGGCTTGAAGAGCACCAACCCTTACTTCTGGCCATTAGTCGGTTGGCTTGCGTTGAAATTTGGGCCGAAAAAAGGACCGTACGTTGCTGTTTTTGACCATCGCCGCCATCGACCTGAACGCTTCCTATGAGGCTTCCTTTGTTTAGAGCCACTACCCTGCTATTAAGCATGGCCTGCATCTAATGCCTTAAAGCGGGCCAGCCTTAAGTCTGGAACCCTGACCGTATCCCTCGTTGCGAGTCGAGTAGCGCAGGGGAATCTCACCCCCACGCCCTCACAGATCCGGACGTGAACCTCTCAGCTCATCCGGCTCCTCTTATCCAGCCGCCGGCCGCACTCCCAGTCGCCAGTGAGCGAATAAATTCGACTCACGCCGGGCAATGCGTCCTAACCAATGGGTTGACTGACGCTGATGGCCACGCAGCTTCTTAAACTTACGCATGGCCCAACGGGTCAGAGCGCGATTCAGTTGGCGCAAAATCGGGTAAAGTGCAGACTTGTAGTAGCTGCCATAGTAGTTAATCTAGCCCCGAAGGACTGGATTGAACATCCGGGACAAGTCGTCGAGAGCCTTATCGCTCCTCAGGTGGAGTCGCCAACTACGCATGGTGCGGCGCATCGTCTTTGCGGCTTTATCGCTCACTGCCGGGCTGAAGCTGATGAAGAACTTGCCCCAGCGATTCTTCGATCTCCGGGGACGAAACGTGAATCCCAGAAAATCAAACTTCTCGTTGAGGTAGTGGCCTCTCCGATCATCATCCTTGCAATAGACTATCTTGGTCTTTTCAGGATGAAGCTCCAGTTTGCATTGAGCCAGCCTTCCGGCAATCGCCTTCCTCAATGCCCCAGCTTCCGATTCTGTCTGGCAGTGGACCACCACATCATCGGCATATCTCGCAAAAGGATTCTGTGGATAAGTCTTCCGCATCCATTCATCAAAAGCATAGCGCAGGAACAGGTTGGCGAGCAGAGGGCTGATCACCCCGCCTTGCGGCGTGCCCTTCTGCCGGAGCACTAAAGTCCCTTCAGCAAGTTGGGCTGGGGCGGTAAGCCACCTTTCGATGTAGAGCAGCATCCATGAACAGTCGGTGTGCTTACGCACCGCCCGCATGAGAAGGTCATGGTCCAGGTTGTCAAAGAATCCCTTGATATCCAAATCGATCACCCAGTCGTAGCGCCAGCACCTTTTCCGGGTTACTCCAACGGCTTCAATCGCCGACTTCCCATGTCGATATCCATAGGAGTCTGGATGAAAGCATGGCTCCACCAACGGTTCCAGGTAAATCTTGACTACCATCTGGGCAATCCGATCTAATACCGTCGGGATTCCCAAACTTCTCTGGCCGCCACCGGCCTTGGGTATGGTTACCGTACGCACTGGTGGCGGGAAATAGCTCCCCGAGGACATGAGATTCCAGACCTTGTAAAGGTTGTTCTTCAACCCCTTCTCAAAATCTGCAATCGACTCCGTGTCTACTCCGGCCGCTCCCTGGTTTGCTTTTACCCTTTGAAACGCCTTCCAGACCACCCATTTTGAAATCTCAAACGGCTTTGCTTTATTCACCGGTTCCTCCCATTTCTGGTTGACCAAGCCATAAAGCTGAATGAGACAACCCCTTCACTCCATCCCCATTACGGGACTTCTTCGCTACTACGGGTTGTTCCGCCCCTGTGCCCCGCCTCGGTACTCTCACTCTCATGGGTCCTCCACTTGAGTTTCTCCCTTCACATCGGAGCGACAGGTTCCCACGTTCCACGCAAGAGCCTGAGTCAAGATCATGCCACCTTCATGCCGGACACCACCCAAGCAATAAGCAGGCTCCCCTTGGGCTTATACTGGGACCACCATACCCCCCAGTTTTGACGTCGTCCTTATGATTTCGACACGTCATCAGTGGTTCGCTTGCGCTCATCTTCTTGACCCATACCTGACGCAGTTGCTCTGCGCCTTTTCCTTAACGCTCACCACCCTGACTCTTAACCAGCGCAGCTTAAGGCGGTTTGGAACCTGTCCCTGCAGACCGATTCCGAGGGGCCTACCCTCATCTCTTGCGCAACACCGCACTCAGCGTGCGTTCGTGGCGCACTATGGCGATCATATCTTCATCTCTCTGGAATTTTTGAGAAGCTTTGCTAGTGGCAAGCTAGTGGCCTCTTCCTAAATACTTCTTAGAGAATGCCCTTTGGAAAAAATTATGTGCAAATTTACAGAGTATATGGAGAATCTTAATCTTAAGAAAAGCTTTAAGAATAATTACCCTATATATTGAACTGTAAAGGAGAAACACCATGAACCGGTCTATTGGGAAAGTGGCGATGGTTCTGCTGGTGGTTGCTGTTCTTTCGGGTGGGATGCTGTCCGGAGCTTCGGGTGTCTGGGCCAAGGAGAAGCCCGGCACTTTGGCGAAGCAGGTCCAGGGAAGCTGGACCCTGGTCTCCATATACGTCGAGCAGGACGGCAAGAAGATCGAGCCCTTCGGTTCACAACCGAGGGGTTTGATAACCCTGACTCCAGACGGCCGTTTCTCGTATATCATGTTGAAGGCAAGCCTTCCGAAGATTGCTGCCGACAACCGCCTGAAGGGTACCGCCGAGGAGAATCAGGCTATTGTCCAGGGATCTTTAGCCGCCTACGGCACTTATAAGGTGGTGAATGAAAAAGAACATGCCGTGCAGGTGCACATAGAGGGGAGCACCTTCCCCAACTGGGATGGTCAAGATCAGAAACGGACTTGGACCGTCAAAGGAGACGAGCTGACTATCACCAACCCTTATGCGTCAGTGGGTGGGATTGCCTACCTCGTCTGGAAACGGGCCAAGTAGTCGGGGCGCGAGTCAAAGGGGGTTGAGGAACAACCTTTACTCACCCCCTTTGGTGTCAGTTACTGCTATTTATGTGCCCATCAAGGAGACTTAGAAGGTTTTCGCTATACAGATCATATCTTCAACTATTAAGCATTTCGGAGAATGGGCTGATAGTGGCAAGTTATGCGGCACCAATTCCATCGCTCAAAGCCGGATAAGACGAGCAGTTCATGCCTCATTCTGGGAAGGCGCAGGGGGTCATCCTCGCACCTAAGATGAAACCAAAATCCCAAGGCGCGGTGCACCATAATTTATCGATTACAGCTTGACTAAGCAAAGACAATAATTACTTTTCGGGAGAACCACTTTAAACCACAAAGCGGAGAGCACTATATCCATAGCAGCACAGCGCATAAGATCAGATAACGAAATGAGGAAACTTTATGAATGAAGATAGCAAGTGCCCGGTAACGGGCGGAGCTAACAAACCCACTGCCGGCAGAGGCACGTCGAACCGGGACTGGTGGCCCTACCAGTTGAACCTCAAGATTCTGCACCAGAACTCCCCCTTGAGCAATCCCATGGGCCAGGAGTTCAACTACGCTGAGGAATTCAAGAAACTCGACCTGGCGGCCGTAAAAAAGGACCTTTATGCCTTGATGACCGACTCCCAGGACTGGTGGCCGGCCGATTACGGTCACTACGGGGGGCTCTTCATCCGGATGGCCTGGCACCTCGCCGGCACCTACCGCATCGGCGACGGCCGCGGGGGCGCGGGAGCCGGCCTCCAGCGCTTTGCCCCCGTCAACAGTTGGCCCGACAACGTGAACCTCGACAAGGCGCGCCGGCTGCTCTGGCCCATCAAGCAGAAATACGGCAGGAAAATCTCCTGGGCCGACCTCATGATCCTCGCCGGCAACTGCGCGCTGGAGTCCATGGGCTTCAAGACCTTCGGCTTCGGCGGCGGCCGGGCGGACGTCTGGGAGCCGCAAGAGGACATCTACTGGGGTGCCGAAAATGAATGGCTGGCAACGAGCGACAAGCCCAAGAGCCGTTACACCGGCGACCGGGAACTGGAAAACCCCCTGGCGGCCGTACAGATGGGCCTGATCTACGTGAACCCGGAAGGGCCGGACGGCAACCCGGATCCGGTGGCCTCCGGCCGTGACGTCCGAACGACCTTCGGGCGCATGGGGATGAACGACGAAGAGACCGTGGCGCTGGTCGCCGGCGGGCACACCTTCGGCAAATGTCACGGCGCCGGCCCTGCGTCCCATGTGGGGCCTGAGCCCGAAGCGGCCCCCATTGAGGAGCAGGGCCTCGGCTGGAAGAGCAGCTTCCGCAGCAGCAAAGGCGGCGATACCATCAGCAGCGGCATCGAGGGCGCCTGGAAGCCGAACCCCACCACCTGGGATCTGGGCTATCTGAAGGTGCTGTTCAAATACGACTGGGAGCTGGTCAAGAGCCCGGCCGGCGCACATCAGTGGCTGGCCAAGGACGTGGCCGAAGAGGACATGGTGGTTGACGCCCACGACCCGTCGAAGAAGCACCGGCCGATGATGACCACGGCGGACCTCTCCTTGCGCTTCGACCCGATCTACGAGCCCATCGCGCGGCGCTACCTGCAGAACCCCGAGGAATTCGCGGACGCCTTCGCCCGGGCCTGGTTCAAGCTGATCCACCGCGACATGGGCCCCCGCTCCCGCTATCTCGGCCCGGAGGTCCCGGCGGAGGAACTGATCTGGCAGGACCCGGTGCCCGCAGTCGATCATAAGCTGATCGACACGGCGGACATCACCGCCCTTAAGGGGAAGATCCTGGCCTCGGGCCTGTCGATCCCGGAACTGGTCTCCACCACCTGGGCGTCGGCGTCCACCTTCCGCGGCTCCGACAAGCGCGGCGGGGCGAACGGGGCGCGTATTCGTCTGGCGCCGCAAAAAGATTGGGTAGTCAACCGGCCGGCCCAACTGGCGAAGGTCCTCAAAGCCCTGGAGGGCATCCAAAAGGAGTTCAACCGCGCCCAGTCCGGCGGGAAGAAGGTGTCGCTGGCTGACCTGATCGTTCTGGGCGGTTGCGCCGGCGTCGAGCAAGCGGCAAAGAATGCCGGTCACGATGTGACCGTGCCCTTCACGCCGGGACGCACGGATGCCTCGCAGGAGCAAACCGATGTTAAGTCATTCGCCGTCCTCGAACCGGCGGCGGACGGGTTCCGTAACTACCAAAAAACCAAATACGCCGTATCGGCAGAGGAACTGCTGGTTGATCGGGCGCAACTGCTGACGCTGACCGCGCCTGAGATGACGGTTCTCGTTGGGGGCATGCGCGTCTTGAATGCCAACTTCGGACAGTCCCGGCACGGCGTCTTCACCAAGCGGCCGGAGACCCTCACCAATGACTTCTTCGTGAATCTGCTCGACATGAGCACGACGTGGAAGGCAACCGAGGAAGACGAAAACGTGTTCGAGGGGCGTGATCGCGCCACGGGCGCACTCAAGTGGACCGGCACCCGGGTCGACCTCATCTTCGGTTCGAACTCCCAACTCCGAGCCTTGGCGGAAGTCTACGCCTGTGAGGACTCCCAGGAGAAGTTCCTGCACGACTTTGTCGCGGTGTGGAACAAGATAATGAACCTTGACCGCTTCGACCTCGCCTGACCGTAGCATAAACGTCTTCGAGGGCTTCTGAAGCGTATGCTGAACTGCAATTCGGATGAGCAGAAGGCTATAACCGCCGCGAGCTGACGGATGTTTTGAACGATCAACAGAGGCTATAGCAACATCACAACACGCACCTCCACCGGCTGGGGTCCAATTATCACCTGATTCCGGTAAACGCGCCCAAATTCGCCCCGGGGACGAATTACCAACGGGATGGCTCTATACGAGTGGATGACAACGGCGAGGACGGCCCCAACTACTGGCCCAACAGCTTCGGCGGGCCGGCCCCGGACCCCGTCAAGGGGGAGCCGTCCTTTAAGGTGTCGGGTCTGGCGGGGCGCCACCCCTTCAAATTCCCCAATGACGACTTCGTGCAGGCGGGCAACCTTTACCGGAAGGTCATGACAGACCAGGACCGGGCCAACCTCATCGGCAACATCGTGGCCCATCTGGGGAACGCCTTGCAGGGGATCCAGTTCCGCCAGGCGGCCATCTTCTTCAAGGCAGACAAAGATTATGGCAGTCGCGTAGCTCAGGGCCTGGGGCTCGACGTCAAGGAAGCGGAACGCCTGGCCGGCATGACCCAGGAAGAGCGGGCAAAAGCTACAGACTAACACTTAGTGCCTTGAATCGATAAGGACGGGGAGAAAAGTGACATGAACCCATAGGAAGCACAAGCACACTGGCGTTGCAGCAACTGCAGCTTTACCCTCCAGGCGGCCAAACCGTCGGACATCTGCCCGATGTGTTGCGGTCAATGTGAGTTTAAGGATGTGAGCTGTTACCTGCCAGAGTGCGGAGGCACTGGCCAGGTTGATCCGCGTTTGAAGTAAGCAGTCCGGTCTCTTGTCGCCCTTAACCTTTCAGAGGGGCCTCCCAAGAGAGGGGGCCCCTTCTTCCCTTGGAGCTTGAAGAAGTTGCCAGCCGGTTTATTATATAAACGGCAATAACCTCCTGATGGATACCGGCAAAATCAAGATGCATAAAATGAGGAGAGATTAGGCGATGCAACTTCCTGAATACGTCACGGTCCAAGAAGTTCAGAGAGTTTGCCAGGAACTGGGCCTGCGTGACTGGTCCCAAATGACGGAGCCCAAAGTCAGCCCGGAAGAAGCCCGGATAATCCTTGCAGAAGTGAATACCCAGGGCATGGATATTCCCCTGGAAGACTTTTGTGCCGGGCTGGAAGTGGAATTGGAGCATGGCACCCAGTTCAAAGATGCCAACGTGACCAACAACCACCCGATTCTCACGGGGAAAATCGTCCTGGCGCACCTCAAGGAGTCCATGGACTATCACAAGCGGCTGGAGGTGGCCGAAATCGAGGGCGATATCCTCAAGGCCCTGGTGGCCAAAAACCTGGCCAAAGTGGAAGCTCTCCACAAAAAGCTGGCTCAGGCGAAATTGGCCCTTCACCAAGCGGAATCAAGACAATTAGGGTAGTCCATCTCTTTTTTCTTCTTTAATAATTCCGGGAGGAGAACTGTTCGTGAGGTGTATGAGACTCTACAAGATAGCCCTCAGCCTCCTGTTGCTCTCCGCCTTTTTTCTGGGATCGAGGACCGCCATGGCTTTAGAAGAAGCCAAATACAAGGTGCTTGAACGTGCAGAGGATTTTGAGCTCAGGCAATATGAACCCCGAATCGAGGCAGAGACTTTGGTGGAGGGTGACTTCAAAGACGTGGGCAACGAAGGTTTCCGGCGTTTATATGACTATATCTCCGGGAAGAACCGCAAGCAGCAAACCATCCCCATGACGGCTCCAGTGTCCCAGGAGGCCTCTTCTGAAAAGATCCCCATGACCGCACCTGTCAATCAGGCACAAGTGGGAGGAAAATGGCGGATCACCTTCCTGATGCCTTCTCAATATTCGATGGAAACTCTCCCGCAACCCTTGGACCCGAGAGTGCAGTTGACCAAGGTTCCGGGACTGCTCATGGCTGCCCTCAGTTACTCCGGCACCTGGAGCAGGGGGCGCTATGAGGGAAAGGAGAACCGGCTGAAGGAACTCATTCGACAAAAGGGCCTCAAAATGGTGGGTGACCCGGTTTTTGCCAGGTACAATCCACCTTTTATGCCCTGGTTTTTGCGCCGCAACGAGGTGCTGATCCCAGTAGCGCGTTAGGACAGGATATGGTTGCTCTGAAGGGTTTTCACAGGGGTATCTGATGACGACCAAACCTGTGCTGGTCACCGGATCAACGGGATATGTGGGGGGTAGGCTGGCACCCAAATTATTGGACTTGGGCTACCGGGTGCGGGCCCTGGGCAGATCAATCGCTAAGTTGCAGGCCCGGCCCTGGGCCAGACACCCCCTGGTGGAGTTGGCCCGAGGCGATGTCCTGGACTACGAATCCTTGTTGGCAGCGGCGCAGGGCTGCCGGGCGGCCTTTTATCTAGTCCATTCCATGGTGGCCGACCCCAAGGGGTTTACCGAGACCGACCGCACGGCGGCCCAAAATATGGCACGCGCCGCGGCCGCGGCCGGATTGGAACATGTCATCTATTTGGGCGGACTGGGTAGCACCGAGGACCCCCACCTGAGCCAGCATCTCCGCTCCCGCCATGAGGTGGCGGAGATCCTGCAATCAGGCCCAGTGCCGGTCACCTTCCTCCGGGCGGCGATGATCCTGGGGTCGGGAAGTGCTTCTTTTGAGATACTGCGCTATCTGGTGGACCGCCTACCGGTCATGATAACCCCCCGCTGGGTGCACAACCCGGTGCAACCCATTGCCATCCGCAATGTCCTCAATTATCTGCAAGGCTGCCTGGAACATGAAGAAACCTGGGGGGAAACCTTCGACATCGGCGGCCCGGAGGTGTTGACCTACCGGCAATTATTCGACATTTATGCCGAAGAAGCCCATATTCGACGACGTCTCATCATCCCGGTGCCGGTCCTGACGCCCACCTTGAGCTCTTACTGGATCCATCTGGTCACCCCGGTCCCGGCGAGCATCGCCAGGCCCCTGGCCGAGGGGCTGAGCAACCCGGTAGTCTGCAAGGACAATCGCATCCGGGCCATCATTCCCCAAGAGCTTTTGGATTGCCGCCAAACCATCCGGCTGGCGCTGGAGCGGGTGAAGCAGCAGCGAATCGACACCTGTTGGATGGATGCCGGCGGCGCCGTTACTCCGGAATGGACCTACTGTGGAGACACCAGTTATGCCGGCGGCACCGTTTTAGAGTGCGGCTACTCTGTCCAGGTCCAGGCGACTCCCGAAGAAGTCTGGCAGCCCATCATCAGGATGGGAGGAGAGACCGGCTATTATTTCGGCAACTCTTTGTGGCGGCTGCGGGGCTGGATAGATCGACTCCGGGGGGGGATCGGGTTTCGAGGCGGCCGACGCCATCCCCTGGAACTCCAGGCGGGAGATGCCCTGGATTTTTGGCGGGTTCTGGATATCGAGCCCCCCCATCGCCTCCTGTTGTTGGCCGAAATGAAACTGCCGGGGGAGGCCGTCCTGGAGTTTCACCTTACCCCCCAAGGAGATGGCAAGGTGGAACTTAAACAAACCGCAAGATTTTTGCCCCGGGGCCTGGCGGGCATCGTTTATTGGTACAGTCTGCTTCCCTTCCACCACTGGATTTATCGGGGCATGTTGGCAGCCATGGCCGCGGTGGCGGGAAAACCAGTGGTGAAAGGGCCGGAACCGTATGGCCGCGGCACCCGCAAGTCGGCCAGGAAATAACCATTATCCACTGTCGCCATGAACCCCAAACGCGTGAGAACCTTGAAGCCGGGAAACCTCAAGAAAGGACCGGTGATTTACTGGATGAGCCGGGACCAACGCACACGGGATAATTGGGCTCTCTTGTTCTCCCGGGAATTGTCACAACAGGAAAAAATGCCGCTGGCAGTGGTTTTCTGCCTGGTGCCCCAGTTCTTGGGAGCCACCTTCCGCCAATACGCCTTCATGATCCAGGGACTTGCCGAAGTCGAACAGAACCTGGCGGAAAAAAATATCTCCTTTCATCTTCTGGTAGGCTCCCCGGAAGTGAAGCTGCCCGAATTTTTGCGCAAATATGGAGCTGGTTGTCTGGTCACGGATTTCGATCCCCTGCGCCTGAAAAGGGTTTGGAAGGAGGCGGTGACAAAGAAACTCCATATACCCTTCTTCGAGGTGGATGCTCATAACATTGTCCCTTGTTGGGTAGCTGCGGATAAAAAGGAATATGGGGCTTATACCCTTCGCCCCAAGATTCTGCGCGCCTTACCGGAATTTTTAGATGAGTTCCCTCCCTTGCATAAACAGGAGATGGTGTGGGGAGAACCATCAGCTCCTTTAGATTGGCAGGGGATTCTGGCTGGATTGAGCGTGGATCGCGCCGTGCCCGAAGTCAGTGGGTTTAAGCCGGGAGAAAGGGCGGCGTGGGCGGTATTGGGGGATTTCTTAGAAAATAAGCTCCCTTTTTACCCCGAAGGTCGCAATGACCCTACCCGGGACGGACAATCTAACCTGTCCCCGTACCTGCATTTTGGTCAGATAGCGGCGCAAAGAATTGCCCTGGAAGTGGAAGATTCACCAGCAGGAACAAAGGCGAAAGAGTCTTTTTTGGAAGAACTGATCGTGCGGCGGGAGCTTGCCGACAATTTCTGCTTTTACAATATCCAATATGATTCCTTTGCTGGTTTTCCCTCGTGGGCACAGAAGACCCTCGATGAGCATCGCCGCGATCCCAGGGAATACCTTTATACCCTGGCGCAGTTCGAACAGGCTCAGACCCACGACAACCTCTGGAACGCGGCGCAGTTGGAGATGGTGCAGACCGGCAAGATGCATGGCTACATGAGGATGTATTGGGCCAAGAAAATCTTGGAATGGACCAGATCTCCGGAAGAGGCAACGCAGATCGCCATTTATCTCAATGACCGCTATGAGCTGGACGGCCGGGACCCGAATGGTTATACCGGCATCGCCTGGAGCCTGGGCGGAGTCCACGACCGGGCCTGGGGGGAACGCCAGGTCTTCGGCAAAATCCGTTATATGAGCTACAATGGCTGTAAATCAAAGTTTAACGTGAACGCGTATATGAAAAAATATCTTTAGCCTATGTCTATGCTTACGAAAATTCGATTGGGAATCAGCGCCTGCCTGCTAGGTGAGAAAGTCCGCTTTGACGGCGGGCATAAGTGGGATCGTTTCATTACCGAGACCCTGGGGAAGTTTGTGGAGTTTGTTCCGGTCTGCCCGGAAGTGGAGTGCGGCCTGGGCATTCCCCGGGAAGCCATGCACCTGGTGGCGGCTCCCGAGGGCCCCCGGCTTGTTACCGTCCGCACCCAGGTGGATTACACGGAGCGCATGCTGGCCTGGGCCCGGAAACGTGTCGTGGAGTTGGAGCAGAAAGATCTGTGTGGCTTTATTTTTAAAAGCGACTCCCCCAGCAGCGGCATGGAGAGGGTAAAAATTTACTCTGGCAAGGGAGGGCCGGCCAAGACCGGGGTGGGGATGTTCGCCCGGGAATTTATGCAGCATTTTCCCCTGTTACCCGTGGAAGAGGAAGGGCGCCTGCATGACCCCGGCCTGCGGGAAAACTTCCTGGAACGTCTTTTTTCCTTAAAGCGTTGGCGGGACACCCTTGCTCTAGGTCCCAAGCCGGGACATCTGGTGGATTTTCACACCCGCCACAAGTTGCTCATCATGTCTCACAGTCCGAAACACTACCAAACCCTGGGAAAGCTTGTGGCACAGATGAAAGAATTGCCCCTGGCCAAAATCTACGAGCAATACCAGTCACTGCTCATGGAAGCCCTGCGCCTCAAGACCACTTGCAAAAAAAACGTCAATGTCCTGCTCCATGTGATGGGCTACTTCAAGAAAAATCTGTCATCCGCCGAAAAAGAAGAATTATTGCAAATTATCAACAATTACCGGCAGGGCTATATTCCCCTGATTGTTCCGATAACCCTCCTCAATCATTTCGTGCGCAAATATGACCAGGCTTACCTGCAGAGCCAGTATTATTTAGATCCCCACCCCTTGGAGTTGAAATTACGCAACCACGTCTGAAGATTCCAGAATTGAGTGCTGTCCGCCCTACGCATTAACGCCTGGTCAGCACTTGATAGACCGTAAGCAGCAAGGCGCTCCACCACCCGGCAAAGGAAAGCACGAAAGCGAGGGCGATCTTCTTTTGCATTTCCGGAGGTAAAAGCTCCGAGGCCTGCCCCTCGCGTTCTCGCCTTAGAAGAAACGGGCTTACTTTGAAAGAAAGGAAAAAGCCGTTCATGATCAGCACGATGGCAATTACTGCTTGTAAGGCTAAACAAAAAGTCCAGCCATGATGACTATGAAAAATCCAGGCTCCCAAGATGGCCAGGGTTATTCCCAGCCAGATCAAGGGCTTGGTTACCTTGTGGGTGCGAGTAGTGGCTTCGGTCCAATACGCTGATTTTCTTCCCAGAAAGCCGTGCAGGTCAATGACCGTGACCGCTCCCAAGCCGATGACAAATCCTGCCAGGTGAATAAAGAGGCCAAAGAATTCCTTCCAGGTGTAACTTTCCATACAGCCAAGCTCCTCTGCGGTCTTTGCCCACCACAATCCACGCCGTGTAAATCAGCCCGCCTACCCCTGCAATTATAGGATAGCCGGTCACTTGGCCGGATTGTAGGTCGGGGCGGTGGCTGGCGCCTTGCCTTTGAGAAACTCCTGATAATACCGGTAGGTAAGGGGCCGGCCCTCCTTTAGAACTTCAGCATTCACTGTATCCCCAATAAAGATGGTATGGGTGCCCAGATCAATCTGGTCGATAACCTTTGCCTCCAAAACCGACAGCGCATGCTCCACAACCAGGGGGCAGCCGGTAATCCCGATCTTATAATTCACCTTGCTGAGCTTGTCCACATCCCGACCCGACCGGAAACCGAAAGGTCCCAGGAAGGTCATGGGGGCCGACTCATCCAGCACGGAGACCCCAAACAGCCCACTTTTTGAAATAAATTCGTGGGTCAGGTTCTGCTTATTGACGATTACCGCCACCCTGGCCGGGTCGGAAGTGACCTGGATAACGGTGTTGACAATCTGACCGTTCAACCGGTCTCCATCCAACGAAGTAACGATATAGAGACCATAACTTAAATCTCGGAAAGCCCTGCGGTCGAATTCCGGACTCATAGCTTACCTCTCCTTTACCTACTCTGTTAGCTTATCGCCATGTTCTGTCACGGGTTGGCGGCGACAACCGGGAACCCGGCCTGTTGCCAGGCTGCCACTCCGCCCAGAAGCGCCCTGGCGTTCACGTATCCTTGCTGGTTGAACTCTGCTGCCACCCGGGCAGAGGTATGCTCACTGCTTCAGACACAGTAAAAAACAATTTCCTGATCCTTGGACAGAGAAGGAAGCTTTGCCCGGAACTCGGGGAGGGAGATGGCCCCTTCCAATCGCAGGCTCTTGAACTGCTCTTCGCTGTCATAGGCGCAGACGAGCAGAGCGTTTTCCACTCGCAGCTTCTGATAGGTTTCCTCTGGAGTTATGCGGCTCACCTTGGTCATAGGTCGTTCCTTATTGATAGCTGTGGGGTCCTGTTTCCGAAAAATCAGGGAGCGGTTGAGCCCTCGCCTGCCCCAATCAGCGGTAGAATTTTGTCCACTTGAAAGAACACCAGGAAACGGGGCCCCGGCTTCTCTTGTCCGGGAGGATAGGTCCGCCGGCGCAGGGAGCGCAAGAGTTCGGTATCCTGTTCTTCCTTTATTTTGGTCAGGTAAAGTCTCTTGCCTTTATAACTCGGGCCGTCTTCCATGAAGAGATAGGCCGCGTGGGGTCTGGATTGGAGGTTGCTGTGAGTCAGACGCTGGGGCATGATGAAAGCTATGGTCTGGTCGTCAAAGACGTGGGGCCTAGAGAAAATCGCCATATTCACCCGGCCTTGATCGTCAGAAGTGGCCAAAACCCCATGCCCTTTGGCATTGTCGAAATAATTGCGCAAATCCATCATTGACCTCCGAGGCACCATTTCACATTAGACCTGTCTTTCCAGTGATAAGTCAGGAGTTCACTCACTCTCGAACATATCTTTGCCCGCGCCGCAGACGGGGCAGACCCAGGAGTCAGGCAGATTTTCAAAAGCTGTCCCGGGGGCAACGCCGGCGTCAGGGTCCCCCGCCGCTGGATCATAAACATAACCACAGGCCTGGCAGGTAAATTGTTTCATTCTTTAACTCCTTTCAAGATAAAAGACTTGAGCAAATTTATCTCCTCAGCCGCCCTTTGCCAGTTCCTTGAGGTACTCCTCGGCGGGCTGGAAACCAGCGAACCGGTGCTTCTCTTCCCCATCTGGAGAGAAGAGGATGGTGGTGGGCGCACCTGTGACCTGGAACTGCCGAACTAAGTCCATGTGTGCGCGCCCCTCAAGGCGTATGGGGATGAAGCGTTCATTCAGGGCCTGAACCACGGCGGGATCTTGGTGGGTCTCACGGACCAACCGGCCGCAGTGTGGTCATCCCTCCATAAAGAATTCCAGTGCGAGAGGACGATTAACTTTTTTCGCCTCGTCCAACGCCTCCTGCCAGTCCATATGCCACTGTATCAAATCTGGCATGTCGATGATCTCCTATCTGCCTTTCTCTTAAGCAGCGCAGGGTATAATGGGATTAATGATTTGCCCCATTTTCCTGGGAGACAGCCTCGCCGAGGCCGCGATTTCTCTGTCAGCAGCCAGGCTCCCCGGGATGGCCGCAGCAATTTTGCAAATATTTCAGTTTCAGCCAATTGTTCCGCAGCAGCAGCCGGAGTTTCCTAGTCAAGGGCTCTGGGCCGGCCAAATTGGTAAAAAAGGCCCTGGGGCTGGGGCGGGTTTTCTCTTCCTCACACATGGCCGCTGCTTCCTCCGCCTATCGCTCGGCCTCTATGTCCCCGGCGGTGTGGGTGACGACGTCCAATTCCACGCAATCGTCCAGCTCTTCCGGGGTGGTGTCCTTGGCTTTTTTTAGCGCGTCCAGGGGGCACAGCTATTCATTGCCGGAGCTATCCTTTACCTTCACAAACCGTTTGCCGCGTACTGCCGATTCATCCATTAGAAAGTCCTTTTCCGCCAGTTTCCCCTCGAGGTTTTAATCAATTTTAATGAAATGTTATTAACTGATAATCATTATTTTATAGGTGGCAAGTTTTCCGGAACCAAAATTTTGGTAAAATCTGGTTAATGACGGGGAATCACGCTCTGATCTTGAGTATCTTTTTAGTATACTTCAAGGTGACCTATGATTGACACGGCAGAGATGAAAGAGATCGTCCAGAGTCTTCTGACCAGCCAACGTCTGGCGGTGCTGTCCACCCAGATGTCCGGCCGGCCTTACAGCAACCTGATAGCCTTTGCCGCCACCGAAGACTTGAAATATATCTTCTTCGCCACCAGCCGGGCTACCCGTAAGTATGCCAACCTGACAGCGGAGCCTTGGGTGTCCCTGCTCATTGATAACCGCAGCAACCAAGAAAAGGATTTTGATGAGGCCTCGGCCGTGACGGTCCTGGGAACCGCTGAAGAGGCCCTCGACTCAGACCGGGAAAAATATCTACAGCTCTACCTGAAAAAGCATCCCTATCTTGAGGAGTTCGTCACCGCACCCACCTGCGCCCTCATCCGGGTCAAGGTGGAAAAATTCATTATGGTGACCCGGTTCCAGGAAGTGCGGGAGATCTATCCGGCCTCTTGAACCCCATGATGTGCCTCTTTAATATTGGCTCTTAACAGCGCCGGTTCGTGGGCAGCAAGTGATTTTCCCTATCTCTCCTGGCGGCGCAAAACGGCCTACAAGGGTGCGCCACCAAATACATCTTCGCGTCTTATGATTGAGGCTGAGCTAAACCTTATATCAAATGCCTGGTCGGCGCAGCTGGGTAAATGTGACGCTAGCTGCTATGATTCGACACTTATCACGAAGCCAAAACCTTTCCATATCCAGTCCATATCTATACTTCTTGGCCTGAAAAACTCCTGCCGTTCCCGCCGGTAACCTGGGGTTCCCCTATCACCGACATCTTAAATCTTCCTCTCCACAGATGTCCGTGCCAGATATGAAGATCATATCTGCAATTTCTCCGACGCATTCGATAATTGCTGGTCCTGGCAAGTTATCAACTGTTTCCATTTTTAATTCCCGCCTGAAAAAAA
This sequence comes from uncultured delta proteobacterium, assembly GCA_963812015.1. Classification (GTDB taxonomy): domain Bacteria; phylum Desulfobacterota; class Desulfobaccia; order Desulfobaccales; family 0-14-0-80-60-11; genus 0-14-0-80-60-11. The sequence continues at coordinate 755,359 of CAWETI010000003.1, forward strand.
AAATGGCCATCGCCGATCCTGTCTGAAGCGCACCTTTGACTAAGGAAATGTCAAGCAGAAAAGGACCGCGGCCGTTCCCGTAACGCTAGGCAATCGCTCTAAGGGAAATTTCTGTAGAACTTTATCAATTTAAACCCACCTGGTATATCCTTAGCGAATGGCCGGACCCCGTTGCCACACCTTTCGAGGTGCTTATATTAATAGAAATTGGATTAGTTCAACAAGCGGAGTGGGGTGGCCATGCGACTCGGGGCGAGATCCTCAATGAAACCATACCTTGGAGTGTTGTTTTTCCTGTGCTATCCGGGGATATTCTTTTCCCCAGGCTTTGCACTTTGCGACGGCACTCAGTCTGATCTGGACCACAAATTAGCCGCGGGGGAGATCATTGTCTCTTCTAAAGAAGTTCCTGGAAAATCCCTCAAATGCGCCGAGATGGTGGGAGTTGTTGATGCCCCACCGGAGATCGTTTGGCAGGTGATCACTGATGTTAATAATGCTAAGAATTTCATGCCACGAATTCGTAATAGTATGGCCGTTGCTCCGGAGAAAATTCCCGTGATTTTGCAAAGTAGAGCGACCCGAGCTGAAGAGGTGGAGCAATTACTCGGCCCTATCCCAGCAGACCCGGATAGTTATCGCATTCCTGGGGGAACATATACCGTGTATTCATATAGCAATGTTGATTTACCGTGGCCTCTTAATAACAGATGGCATATCACCAAAGGGTTAAGGGATGAGACTCGGGCTGCCCAACATTGCTATCACAACTCGTGGTCTCTCGTAACCGGTAACATCCGAGAAAATGCTGGTGAATGGATTTTGGAACCATTTGGCTCTGCTAAAACAAAGGCTACCTACAGGCTTTGTACCGATCCCGGTGGCGTCATTCCACAGTTCCTTGTCACGCAAGGTACTGATACAACCATGCCCCAAATCATTAAAGCGGTCAGGGAACGGGCTGCTAAGCTTTTGGGACAGCCATTATCTTGAAATTCTAAAAGGCTCAATAAGTTAAAAGGAACGGTATTGAGGTACTGAAGAAGCTCAAGGCATCTGCTATGATCCAAAAATTATCACGAAGCCCAAAACCTCACTTATCCAGATCATATCTGCAATTTCCCCGACGCATTCGATAATTGCTGCTCCCTGGCAAGCTATATTGAATTCCAATATCTAATAAATCTTTTGGGTCCTCCTTAGCGGATCCTGCCTGCTTAATCTTCCCGCTTACCCCATCTCGGCAAAAACCGGGGCACCCGGCGGCAATACTCCTCGTAGGCCGCGCCGTAGCGCTCCAGGAGTTCCTTCTCCTCTAACCGGGCAATGATGCAAATTCCCGGCAACCAGAGGGCTGCCACCACGTAGGCGGCCGGGTAGTTGGCAATCAGGGCATAGCCCCAGATGAGAAGGACGATCTGGACATAGCGGGGGTGACGCATCCGGGTGTAAATGCCGCCGGTAATTAACCCGATCGGATACTTATTCGGGGCCAATTCGGGCAGCCCCAGCATTGTGCTCAGGGCCAGGTACCGGTGTAACAACACCCACAGCCAGATGGCGGCCACTTCAGCCAAGACCCCCAAGGCTATCAGGAAGTAGTTCGTCCCGAACTCCACGGCCAGCAGGCTCTTCCGGACCTGAAAAAGCCCCCCTCCTCCCATGCCCATGACCGTCCATACCAGGCCGTAGGTTAAGGCCGGGCCCAGCCGCCGCCAAAAGTGGATAAAAGGGTGAATTACCAGCCAATGCAGCAGCGTCGGTGGCAATGTGACCACCAGGACCAAGGCGATATAATAACGGATCGCGTCCACTTTTTTCTTCTCATCAAAAGGTGCGGGGTCACTTCCAGCCCACCTCATTATTTATATCTACATCATATCTGGAATTTTTCCCACACAAGCGATAATTCCCGATGCTGGCAAGTTATCAAAAGATAGGTGATTTTCTTTCACCAGATTTACTAGTGCTGGGTATGGGACTCTATCATTAGAAAGATGGTCACCCGGGTACCCTTTTGCGGCTCGCTCTCGATGGTGATTTCTCCCTGATGCGCTTCGATGATCTTCTGGGAGATGGCCAGGCCCAACCCGCTGCCTTTGGGCTTGGAAGAAAAGAACGGCTGGAAGATCTTTTCTAAAATCTCGGGAGGGATTCCCTTCCCCGTGTCGAGTATTTGCACGAATACCCGATCTGCATGGCGACCGGTGGCAACCGTCAAGGTCCCCCCAGTGTCCATGGCCTCGATGCCATTCTTGGCGATATTCAAGATCACCTGGCGCAGATGCCCCGGGTCAAATTGAATCTCCGGGAGATCGGGGTCCAGTTTCAATACCAGTTCGAGATTACTTTCCCGGAGACTCGGTTCCAGCCGCTGGCAGGTTTCCTGGATCAAGGCATTGAGATCCCCCGGGCGCTTTTGGGGCTCGGAAAATTTGGCATAGCTACCGACCTCAACGAGGAAGTCTTCTAACCGCTTGACTTCATCCACGATGATCTGGAGCTTTTCCAGGTTTTTTTGCGGATCTTGAGCAACATCTTTCAGCACCTGGCGGGCAAACCCCCCGATGAGCATCAGGGGGTTCTTGATTTCGTGGCTGATATGGGCCGCCATCTTGCCCAGGACGGCCAGGCGCTCACTCCGCAAGAGTTCCTCCTCCATGCGTTTCCGTTCCCGCAGGTCTTTAAAATGGCCGATCATGCCGATCTCCCGATCGTTTTCGTAAAGCACCCGGGCAGAAAGCCAGATGGGCACCGGAGTGCCATTCTTAGGTATCATCCAGGTTTCATAGTTCTCTAAAATATCCACTCCACCGTAATCAGGACTATGGATTTTAGCATCAATTTTCTGCAGTTGACCCGGCGCATAGAGATCTTTGACATTCATTTTGCCGAGGACTTCTTCCGGTTCATAGCCAAGGATTTTAGCCGCGGTTTCATTAAAGGTGCGAATGGTGCCTTCCACATCGTTGGCCACAATGCCATCCATGCAGGTATGAATGAGGAGCTTCTGGAAGTAAATGCCCCGCTCCACCTCGGCGGTTAATTCCTCTTCGGCCCGCTGGCGCTTGATCTGCCACCACATGCCGTTCATTAATAAAGTCAGCTGATGGACATCCGATTCATCATATTCCTCTTCCTTGTTGCCCACGCCGGCCACCGCCACGATGCGGTCACCATCAAATACCGGAATATTCAGGTGACGCCGGACTTCCACATGGCCCTCAGGATAGCCTTTCTTAAAAGGGTTGGGTGCGGCATAGTCATTGGTAATAATGGGCCGCCGGTGGCGAACGGCTTCACCCCAGAGCCCGGTGGTCTCCATTGGATAGACAATGGGTTTATCAATGATAGCGCATTGGTCCATGGCAGTCTTAGACCAGGAGTGCATCGTAAGTACTGTTTCGTCCTCGTTCATGAAAGCCAGGTAACCGATCTTGCTTTTGGTGAGCCGGACTCCTTCTTCCAAGGCGAAATCGGTAATCTCTTGCAGCGTGGCCTTGGTCATCTGGCTGAGTTGCCAGACCGCCTCGAGGCGGGATTCATCCAGGCGCAGCGCCTCCTCCATGTTGGCAGTGCGCACTGCCAATCCCAAATGCCCGGCCAGCGATTGAAAGAACCGAATGTGTTCCTTGGTAAAAAACCCCTTCTGACTGCTGGCCGCGGTCAATACCCCCAGGGTCAGGGTTTCTGCAGTGATGGGGGCCAATACTAGGGAATTCAAAGCTTCTTCTTCCACCAGTCCCTGGAGGCGATCAGCCACTGCGGTGGAATCCGGCACCGAAATTACCTGGGAGGTCGACAAGCATTCCCCCAGAAGGGAGGCGGAATCGGGCTTTCCCACCTGTGCCCGAGCCTCAGGCGGAAGGCCTCGGAAGGCTTTGATATGCAGGAAGCCATCTTCGTCCAAAAGCCGCACGGCACATTTTTCTACGCCTAATTTCTCCACCAGCACCCCCAGCACTCCATCCAGGATTTCCGGAAAATAGAGGGTGGAGGCCAGGCGGCGGGCCGCTTCGTAGAGCACCGAGAGTTCACTTACCCGTATCTTTAATTGCTGTTCGCTTTCCTCCAGGGAGCTGGAGATCCGGCCGAAAAGGTCAAAAACGTCCTCCATCTTGGAGCCCAGTGAGGAGAGGTAGCCTTCAACTACTACCTGGGCCGCCGCAGGTCCGATGGAACCGGCAATGGTGCGTTCAATAAAATCCGCCAACTGGAGCTTTTCCCGGTCACCCCACTCGGCTTCGGGAATCGTCACCTCCCGGAGAAAGGCTCGTCGCGCCTGGGCGGCCTTCCGGGGGCCGATGATCTTCTCCATAAATTCCGTCAACTGCTCCAGGCTTGGTAAATACGTTAAGCGCTTCTCAATAGGCCTTCCCCGTTCACGTTCAAACACCCCAACAAACCGTCGTGCCTGTTCCTCTTCCAACGGACTGGGCACCGTGAGCAAGGAGACGGTGACAAAGGTGCCGGTATTGAAAAACAAGGACCAGAAAAAGGCATTGGAGAGTCGATCCAGGCCGGCAAGCCCTAAGAAAGCGTTGGGCTTAAGAAAAGCCAGAGCGAAGGGGCCCTCCGATAAAATACTGACTGAAAACCAACCCGCCTCGATCAGATAAGGAAAGACCAGGGTGTAGGCCCAAAGAAGAAAACCCGAGGCCAACCCCGCCATTGCCCCCCACCTTGTGGCGTCCCTCCAGTACAAGGCCCCTATCATGGCCGGCGCCAACTGCATCACCCCGCAAAAGGCGATCAGTCCTATGTCCACCAGCATGACAGTAGGAAATACTAAGTGATAGCCAAAGTATCCCAAAAGGATCAGAAAGAGGATGCCGGCCCGCTTGATGGTCAAAAGATGGGGGGTGATACGTTCTTGCAGTTTTAGCCGAGTGGTCAGGGGCATCACCAGACTATTGAGGAGCATGGTGGTGACGGAGATGGAGGCCACCGCCACCATGGCGGTGGAGGCCGACAGTCCCCCCATAAAGACCAGCAGAGCGAGATAGGGATGTCCGGTTTGCAAGGGAATGCGCAGGACAAAGGTATCGGCCTGTTCCCGGGGCAAGCCTATCAACAGTCCCCCGAAAGCGATGGGCATGACAAACAGGCTAATCAACAATAGATACACCGGAAAGAGCCAGACTGCCGTCAGGATATGCCGTTCATCGGTATTTTCCACTACCGCCATGTGGAACATCCGGGGAAGAAAGTGGATGGCCCCCATAGCCAGGAGAGTCAGCACCATAAGAAGGGTATAATTGTTGTGAGGCCCGGTGTTCACCAGGAGAAGCTGTTGAAATTCGGGGCTCTGCCGGATACGCGCGAAGATTTCTCCCCAGCCCGGGAAGAGGCCAAACGTCACCAGGATACCCAGGCTAAAAAAAGCCAGGAGTTCGATCAGGGACCCGAACACCACTACTCCCACTAACCCTTCGTGACGCTCGGTGGGGTCCAGATGGCGAGCCCCAAACAGAATACCGAACATGGCCAGAAGCAAGGCCACATAAAAGGCGGTGTCTTGATAAACCGGGATGGTGCCGGGATGACAAACTTCTTTACATACTAGGATATTAAACGTATCGGAAATTGACTTGAGCTGTAGGCCGATATAGGGGGTTATGGCCAGGAGCACCCCCACGCTAGCGAGGACCCCCAGAAAGGCCCCTTTGCCATAGCGTAGCGTCAGGAAATCTGACATAGTGGTCAGGTTGTTTTCCTTGCAGATGCGCAGGAGCTTGCGCAAACCGAACCACCAGGAAAAAGCGATGATGGAGGGACCCAGGTAGATGGTGAGAAAGGTCACGCCTGAGGTGGCCGCCTTGCCGACGCTGCCGAAAAAAGTCCAGGCGGTGCAATAAACCGATAGAGAAAGGGCATAGATATAGGGATTGGCAATAATGCTCTTGCCCAGGGCCCGTTGCCGGTCCCCATAATAGGCGATGGCAAAGAGCAGCAAGAGATAGCTAAAGGCGGTTACTGCTACCAGGCCGTTACTGAGCCTCATTCCTTTGATTCCTCCTGGGCCGGCGGTTCATGGGCAGTGAGCCGGCGACTCAATGCATAGAGCCCAGTGATGGCCAAGATCCAAACCCCAAACAGGTAGAAAACCAGAAGTGGATTCCCTGCCACTAAGGTGTCGCGATTAAAAATTTGCAACAAAGGATAGTTTAAGAGGAGAAAATCTAGAATCCCCAGGAGGGCCAAGAGCTTTTCTCTTTTCGTCGTAGGGAGCATTATTTTATCTCCTGCTCTCACCTGCTCAGGTCAATTAATTTCATCCGGCCCCCGAAAGCTATCTATTAGATAAGGGCCGGGTGAGGTCCGCACCGATCTCCCCAAGACTGTTACTCTTTAAAGCAAACGGGGACAGTACGTAACGCAATTAAGGTGAAGTCTGGAAAATCTCATTTTACCGGTGCTTCAGACCTGCTGGTTATATCCTTCCCTTCATTTTGGTTGGAACAGACCAGAGATTTTTTGTTCCCACTTCGGGCAAGGGGCCTCTCACATTTGTTTGATGACTGCATCGATAGAGATCAAAAATCTTCCTCCTCCTTCAAGAAGTTCCGCATCATCAATGCCACATCATAAGTTTTTCCTTTCATGTCCCTAAAGTAGTCTTCGAAGTTGGCTCTGACCTTAAAGCCTCTGGACTGAAAGGCTTTGATGACGTGCTTCAATTCGGTAACCACCTCCACTTTCAGCCAATGGAGCTTTTCTTGTGAGGCAAGGTCAATCAATTCATTTAAAATCAACGAGCCTAACCCCAAACCCTGGAAAGGTCTGGCCAAGAAGATTTGCTGGATCTCGCCGACATTTAGGGCGGCATTTTGACCCCGATAGAGATTGAGGGTGGCAACTGGCTGTTTAGTTTCCATATCTTCCGCCACTAAGGCCATTATTCTGTGAGAATTTTCCGGGTTCATCCAATAATCGACCACCTTCGAGTTCTTAACATCTTCTTTACAAAACTGGACGTCTTCTTGGGGAGCTTGCTGGAAAAGCTTGATGAGGCCATCCCGATCTCGTCCATTGAGGAACCGGATCACCACCGTTTTCCCGTTGGTCAAGGTGGCGAACTTGCGGTAAGCACAATAATTTTGCATGGCCCACCCCCTTACTCAAGAAGTTTATAGCCTTACTTTTTTATAGGTTTTTCCTTCTTGGTGGCGATTATCGGATAGGCAGCAAACGCAGCCGTATCCTCTCAATTTGCAGTTTAGGCGCTTAATGCATGACCAGTGAAAAATCTAAAAAGCGGGGAGCCCCTCTCGGGAGGAACGAATTAAAGCTTGGAGGATGAAGTAGGAAGATGAGAAAGGCAACCCGGGTATGTCAGCCTTTTTTTCCTTCATTAACTCACCTCCCTCACCTCAGAAAATAATGGGAGAGAAATTTACTTATAATTTAAGTATTCTTTAAACTTTTGTCAATGAGCCTGGGGCGCGGGTATTCAGTGTCACTATCAAAAAGCTGCAAGGCTGCCTTGAGCCAATACCGCTAAGCCATTCCGGGCGTCCGATGGTGGGCGGGGCTTACTCGAATTGAGCATGACGATAAAAATCCAGCCCTAAAGGGGGGATAGGCCTTCCATATGGACGGCAGAATCCCCCCTTAACCTCATATCTATCTACAGTATCAGCTCGGATCCTCCGGACTGTAGTCCAGTGGCGCAAGAGGCCCACACCAAACCCGGGAGTTGGTTCCTGATGTAATTCTTATGGTTATACACCGGAGCAGGTCATTGGGAAGCTGCGGGAAGCCGAAGTGGCGTTATCTGCTATGATCCGACACTTATCACGGAGCCAAAAAGCTCGCATATAGAACATATCTTTAAATTTTCGCCACCCCCCCAAGCCCAGAGTCGCCCATTAATTTCGTCCTTGCACTCGTCAGCTTATGTCTCCCTGCCCCGTCACTTCGGGTTCGCCGCCAGGTAGTCGTTGATGAACTGGTCGACTTGGTCCCCCACTAAATTTCGGATTTGAGTTATGTTGGTTATCTTGCATGTTCCTGCGTATCCCGTCGTATGCCATACCACACCAGGGATTTTAAAACCACTTTCGATGGCAACTTTCTTCTTTAATTGCACCTTGATTGAATACGCACAGAAAGTAGAGCCAGGCTTGGTGACGGCATTTACGTTCACATAAAGGTACGGCATCCCCGGCGTCCCTTGGCTTTCCTTCTCCGTGAGAACCCTGGCTCCGGCCTTGCGTAGTCTCATCTCGACGTCCGTCTGTATCTGGTCTCTGATCAAGCCCAAGCGCTCGATTTCTGGCTTAAGGTTCTCGACCAAAACGTGCACCCCTTTCAGCCCGACAAGAGCCTTTTGCTCATCAGTAAGGGCATGAGAGACAGCCGGAAGCAGCAAAAGTACCACCACCAGGGCCATTACCCTCTTTTCCAGGCTCAGGATGCATTTTTTGTCGGTACTTATGGTAGAATTTTGTTCAGCCATGACATGAACCTCCCCGACAGGTTTGGTTGTGGTTAGGGCCGGTCCGGTGATGCCCATGCTCCAGGCCGGCCTGCTTATTTCCTGGTTCGCTTCAAATACTCTTCCACGTCTGCCCACCTGATACGCACGGCTCGCCCCAGCTTATGATGAGGCAATACACCTTCACGAACCCGCCGCCATATAGTGTCTTTTGATAGGCCGAGCTTTTCGGCTATTTCCTTGACCGAAAAAAACTCTCGTTCTCCCGTCATTCCATTACCCCCAAACCATTCGAGTGATTATTTTAATTATAAAATACTTTGATATGCATGTAAGTGCAGCTGTATGCAATATTAGGGATAAAATATATAGGATTTTGCAAATTGCATCGGCTCTATCCTTTGCCCCGCCATGCCCAGGCTGCCCATTTATTGCCGCGACTGTTATCGCTGGCGGATGGCTATCCTACCCCTCATCGGATTGCTTAATGAAGGACTTTTTCCGGGTAGTCGATGGTCTTGTTCCAAACCGATATGGATGGATGATCTGCGCGCCAAAAATGATCCAAAGATTATGCTGAAGTAGTGTCACGAAGGGAGGCAAAGAGATCTGGCGTAGCTGATATGTGATGGCTATAAACATTTACTAGCTGCTATGATCCGACACTTATCACAGGGTCCAAAACCTTCCATATTCAGACGATATCTGGAATTTTTACCACTTAGATGATAAGAGATTAGAATGGAAGCTCGTGAAGAGGTACCTCCTGGATGGAGCAAGGCGGCATGGGTAATAAGCAGATAATTGGTATATCGGTGGGCGCGTTGGCGGGATTTCTGATTGGATATCTTGGCCGCTGTGCGGGAGGCACAGCTTGAAGACTGACCTCCAATCCCTGGTCAGGGATGATCGTAGGCGCGCTGGTGGGATTTCTGGTAACCCGTCATTAGTTAGTCAAAGTTTCGCTTGATTTCTGCTAAGGCTTGCAACACCAAAGACTGGTATCCAGATGGGGATGCAAAGAATGAAAAGATTTGGAATTTTGTTAATCGCAGCAATGATGGGTTTGGTGCTTGCCTGTGGCAGCCAGGAAGCGAAAGCTCCCGCCAAACCGGCTGCCCTGCCGGGAAAGGCCGAGAAGGCAGCGCCCCAAGCCCTACCGGCGCAGGTCGCGCGTATGGAGATTCACTCGTTTCCGTCCATGACGTTGACGGATCAGCAATTCCTGACCGGTCGCAAGGAAGGCAAACCGGTCACCATCGCGGGCGAGCTTCGCCTGCCTCGCCCGGGAAATGATCGCCTACCGGTAGTCGTCCTTATACATGGCTCGGGTGGAGTGTCAGGTTCTGTCCTGGATTGGGAACAGGATCTCAATGCAATGGGCGTGGCAACCTTCGTCCTCGACAGCTTCACCGGGCGCGGCATCGTGAATACCAACTACGATCAGTCACAACTTGGGCGCTTAGCGATGATCGTCGATGTCTATCGCGCCCTCGATGTCCTGGCGAAACACCCAAGGATCGATCCCACCCGGATTGCCCTCATGGGGTTTTCGCGGGGTGGCCAGGCCGCGCTCTACGCGAGCCTGAAGCGATTTCAGCGCCTGCACGGTCCTGTGGGTCAGGAGTTTGCAGCCTACATCGTCTTCTACCCGGATTGTAACACGGCATACCGCGACGACGAGGACGTGGCGGACAAGCCGATCCGGATCTTTCATGGCAGCGCCGATGACTATGACCCGATTGCGCCGTGTCAGGCCTATGTTGAGCGGCTGAAGGCGAAGGGCAAGAATGTCCAGCTGATTGAATATGCCGGTGCAGGGCACAATTTCGATAATCGGGGGCTTAAGACGCCTCTAAAGCTTGAGAGAGCGCAGACGACCAGACGATGCGAATTGGCAGAGGCAGAGAATGGCATGATCGTCAATGTCAAAACCAAGCAGCCGTTCACCTACGCCGATCCTTGCGTGGAATATGGGCCGACGCTGGCTTATAACGAGAAGGCTTCTACCGAGGCTAGAAGGGCAGTCAAGGACTTCGTTACAACTACACTTAAGCTGTGACCCGAGTTTTCAGAATGATGGCCTGCCTGTTGAGGCGCGGAAATGAAATCGGCGCTTAACCTTCAGCAGCGGCGTTATCCGCATGAAAGATAACTGCTATCTCTCCGCACCTCTCCTCCCGGCATTTGGCTTGCTGATATGCTTACCATATTGACCGCTGACCAAACCTCGCCCCAGTAACCCCTCAGTCGAAGCGTTAGAACGCCACAGGAAGCGTGTGGCGGTTTTTTAGGGGGTATTTGTGGGCCGGTCATAGACGGGTTTTTAAGTTAAAATTTTTGGGGTTTTGAAAGGAAGGGGGGGTACTTGTCAAAATTGTCAAGAGGGAAAAGGGGGGAAATTTGTGAGAGGGTCATTGCATCACAGGGGGGGTATGGGACCCGTCCCGGGGTTTGCCTTTGGGGCCGAAAAACTGATGAGGGTAGGGGCGGCACCGGAGCACGCAGGCCGGGTGACCGTGCTGGCCGCGGTGGGGTTGCTTGCGCACCACAGGGGCAGGTGGTGGACGGTCACACCGGGCCAGGCGCATTGATAACCCCTTACAGCATCGGCAAGGATTTATCTGCCTGGGTAGAAAAGCTCTTCGAGACGAGTATCCCGGCAGAAACCCTTAAAACCCGGGCGGCAAGGATTCAAAAGCAAATCGGTTCAAATGAACCGACTGCCCCAACCTCCTGCAATACCTCAGAAATTCCAGAAAAACCGCAAAGTCAACCAGTTCGGGGTAAGTCGGGTAAGTTTGAAAAGGGCACAGCCCCGGGACCCGGCCGGCCACGGAGGCGTACCGCCCCGAAACCAACCCCACCACCTCCAGAGGCGGCGGCAGGAGCAGCCCCCAAAGGCGAGCGATTCTCATTTTCCCCTGCATGATTCCCAGGCACACCTTGCAACCATGAGCACCCCTCAGTATCGGCAAAATCTGCACTCTGGTTATCCCTGGGTTATCCCTGCCCACTCTGAAAGGGAAAAGAGGTTGACCAATTTCGGACAACCCCTTTTATTTATTGCTTATAATTGGCGCCCCCGGCCCGACTCGAACGGGCGACACATGGATTAGGAATCCATTGCTCTATCCATAACTGAGCTACGGGGGCGCAAAGGAATTTAGCGGAGTCGGGTGCGTTGCTTCGCCAAGATTGTTACCGAGACCTCCCGGAACCTGGTCTTCCTGGAGTGTCGGGCTCGGGGCGTGAGTTCGGCAACCCGCCGGTGGCGCCGCCTGAAAGGGAGGGGCCAATCCGGGCGCTTTTGGCTATAATATGCCAACTTTCCCTTTGGCGCAAGGCCTGACGGCCGGGTTAATCGCCCGGCCCCGGAGAGGAAGCCGGCGAGGGAGAAAGGACTTATTCCTGCGAATTTCAGATCATTATGGCCTCGTCAAGCCATCTGAATAGCGTGTGAATCTGACCATTCCCACCAGAACCCTCGGGTTCGAGACGCCGACTCTCCCAACCGATAATCGCCCTGGGTCCGGAGATTCTTCCGCTTGGCTGCCTTGAAAGAGCAGGTGGCCTATGGTATGATGCGACGATTTTGAACGGACTTTCAGGAGTTGGCGGTGGCGCGTTATTTGATCCCGATCCTGTGGTGCCTGATCTTCCTCATGAGCGTGGGGAGCGCCGGAGCGGCTACAGAGATGGACCTGTTCAAGCATGAACGCTTCGAGGGGGGGCCTTGGCGGCTCCGGGCCGACACGGCCACCTATGATGCCACCAATCATGTCTATGCCGCGGCAGGGCATGTGGAGATTCGCCAAGGAGACCGCCGCATAACCGCGGACCAGGCGGAGGTCAATGAGGTCACCAAAGTAGCCCGGCTCAAGGGGAATGTGGTCCTGGTTTTAGGAGAGGATATCTTTGCCGGCCAGGAAGGCCAATTCAACCTGGCGACCCGGTGCGGCGAAATGCAGGGGGCCCGGCTTTTTCTGAATAAAAATCACTTCCACGTGGACAGCCCCCTGATGCGCAAGACCGGCGATAACACCTATGACGCCGAAGAGGCCAAGGTAACCACGTGTGACGCCGACCGGCCGGTGTGGAGCTTTTCAGCCCGCAAGCTCGCGGTGGTCACGGAGGGTTATGCCACTGGCCGGGATGGCTTTTTCCGTCTGGCCGGGGTGCCGGTACTTTACCTGCCGGTGGCCGTCCTGCCGGTGATGAACAACCGGCAAAGCGGCTTTCTCATCCCCACCTATGGGCAGCACCGGGCGGGGGGGGCAGTGGTGGAGGCCCCCTTTTATTGGGCTATAACTAACTATTCCGACGCCACTTTCTACCAGACCGTTCTTTCTAACCGGGGTTACATGCAAGGGGTGGAGTACCGACGCCTGGGACACGACGAGGCCGCGACTTATCTCCGGTTTTTCTATATTAATGACAGCTACGCTCCCAGCCACGAAGGCACGACAAACCGCCGCTACTGGGCCTCGGGGATGATCAACCAGTCCCTGGACGAATGGTCGGTCCGGGGCACCCTGGATCGGGTCAGCGACTCCGCTTACCTGGCAGACTTCAATTTCGGCTACATGGGCCTCAATAAATATTCCCGGGAACTGCTGATGGATTTTGGCCGGGACCTGGAACAAGAAGACGTCAATACCCGGGTTTCCAACTTTTTGCTGGCCCGCAACTTTTCCCTGGCTAATTTCACGGTCTACAGCCGCTATTATGAAAAACTGATCAACACTGACCCCAACCTGTTTAACCGGTTGCCGGGGGTCTCGCTCAATTCGGTGCCCATCCCATTTGGGGGGCTGCCACTTTTTCTCTCCCTGGATTCATCGTACAATTATTTTTACCAAAACCATGGCATGACCGGCGACCGGATGGATTTCCATCCCCAACTCACTCTCGAAGGCCAACCGACGCCGGGCGTATCGTTCAATTCCCGGACGGGGTTCAGGGAGACCCTATTCCGGGTGGACCACAGCGTCCCGGAGGGCCCTCCGGAGGATATTATCCCCCGGCAACTGTTCGATTCCCGGGTGGCCATGTCCGGGGCCTGGTCCCGGGACTACGACCGGGATTCCGAATCCGGCAATTTTTTCCGACACATCCTGCGCCCCGAGGTGGCTTACTGGAATGTCCCCCGGTTCAATCCCCAGCGCTATCCTCAATTTGATCCCTTGGACCAGGGCTGGGTGGCCCAGGTCAACCGCAACCTCCCCGTGCAGGATGGGGATGACCCCGTCGGCGGCGTCAACGCCCTTACCTATGGGGTCTCCAACAACCTGCTCTGGCGCAGCCAGAACCAGCAAGGCCAAACCACAGTGCGGGATATATTGTGGTTCCGTCTGAGCCAGAGCGCCTTCTATAACAAGACCAGCATGGGCCTGGATGGCACTCCCGTGCCCCATCATCCTTTCTCCGATTTTTGGGGGGAGATGCAATTTTATCCCCTGCACCAACTCATCCTGGGGACGAACCTGGGAGTTGCTCCTTACAAGGAAACATTCGACCGGGCTGATTTCAAGGTGACCATTCTCGATAGTAAGAGGCAAAATTATGTCAACTTGAACTATGTCTTTATCAAGGATTTCGCCAAACAAATTAACGTCGAAACTTATCTCAATCTCTTTCGCTCCGTAAAAACCTGGGCCACCTATGGGTATACGTTCGAGACGAACAATAAACTGGAAAAAAGGTATGGGGTGGTGCTGCAACGGGAGTGTTGGGGTATAGTCTTATCGTACACCGACCGGCCGGGTGATCAGAGAGTCGGTTTTACCGTGTTCCTGCCGGGCTTAGGGGAGAGGTTGCCGCGTTCGCCGGTGCGTTTCCCGAATGAAAGTAAAAATCAAGCGGGCCCTGATCTGTTTTAGGCAGAGCCGGGGGACAGTCGTTGAGGAGGGTTGCTGCGTTATGAAACTGGCTATAATCGGCGCAGGCTATGTGGGTCTGGTGACCGCCGCCTGCTTTGCCGAAATGGGCAACGAAGTTATCTGTGTGGATGCGGATGCCGCCAAGGTGGAAGGCCTGGAACAGGGCCGCATTCCCATCTATGAACCGGGGCTGGAGGATTACGTCAAACGCAATTATCAGGAACATCGCCTGTTTTTCACCACCGAGTTGGGGCCGGCGATTCAACAGAGCCTGGTTTGCTTCATTGCGGTGGGCACTCCCCAGGACAAAGACGGGTCCGCCGACTTGTCCATGGTGCTGCAAGTAGCCCGGGACATTGGCCGCCACATGAACGGCTACAAGGTGATCGTGGAAAAATCCACCGTACCGGTGGGTACGGCCCGGCAAGTGCGCCAGGTCATCCAGGCCGAACTGCAGGCCCGGGGTGAAGTCTTTGAATTCGACGTGGTTTCCAACCCGGAGTTCCTCAAGGAAGGCACGGCGATTGATGATTTTATGAAGCCGGATCGCATCGTGGTGGGATGCGATGAAGTGCGGGTGGCGGAACTGATGAAGGAGTTGTATGCGCCGTTTGTGCGCACCAACCATCCCGTCATTATTATGGACGTAGTGTCCGCCGAACTTACCAAGTATGCCGCCAACGCCTTTCTGGCCACCAAAATTTCTTTCATCAACGAGATCGCCAACATCTGCAGCCGGACCGGCGCCGACATCGCCATGGTGCGCCGGGGGATCGGCTCTGATCGCCGGGTCGGGCCCCTCTTTCTATTTCCGGGTCTGGGGTACGGCGGCTCTTGTTTCCCCAAGGATATGCAGGCCTTGATCCATACGGCGCATGCCTTCCAGTACACGCCCCGCCTGCTGGAGGCGGCGGAGGAAGTCAACCAGGACCAACGCCGGATCTTTGCGGACGGCATTCGGGCTTACTATAAGAATGACCTGAAGGGGCGGCTGTTTGCCGTCTGGGGACTGTCCTTTAAGCCGCAAACGGACGACATCCGGGAGGCCCCGGCCCTGACGGTCATCTCCGGCTTGCTGGAGGCGGGAGCCCGGATTCGGGCCTACGACCCGGAGGCCATGCCTGCGACCCGGCAATACTTTGGGGACCACCAGGGCATTACCTATACCGCTTCCACCTATGAGGCCCTGGAAGGGGCGGAGGCCCTGATTATCTGCACCGAGTGGAGCAAATTCCGGGAGCCCGATTTCGACCGGATGCGGTCCTTGATGAAGGCCCCGGTGATTTTTGACGGCCGGAACCTTTACAATCCGGCCAAGTTGGCCAATTTGGGATTCACTTACTTCCACATCGGCCAGAAGACTCAATAGGAATAAACCGGTGGGGTGGGTCTCCATGCCTGCCGCATCGGATATCCCAAGCATTTAATGGTGACGGCCAGGGACGGCCGCCTTACCAGAGCAGGGTGGAGGCAACCGAAGCATGTCACCCGGGCCGCCGGATTGGCTGGAAATTCAGGGGGATCGCCTCCTGAACTTGGACCTGGAGGGATTCTCCGGCCTCAGGGTTCTGGTGGCCGGGGACTTCATGCTGGATGAATATCTCTGGGGCAAGGTGGAGCGCATCTCCCCGGAGGCGCCGGTGGCGGTGGTGGAAGTGGAGCGGGAGACCCGCACCCTGGGGGGCGCCGGCAACGTGGTCAACAACCTGGTGGCCCTGGGGGCCCAGGTGGAGGTCCTGGGCCTGGTGGGCGACGACAACCCCGGCCGCCTGCTGCGAGAGGAGATGATCCGGCTGGGGGTGGCGGTGGATGGCCTGTTTACGGACCCCGGCCGCCGCACCTCCCGGAAGACCCGGGTCATCGGGGCCTCCCAGCAGGTGGTGCGCATCGACCGGGAAACCCGGACCCCGGCCCCGCCGGCCTTCGAAACCGCCGCCCGGGAGTTTCTCAGCGCTCGCCTGCCCGGGATTCACGCCCTGGTGCTGTCGGATTATGCCAAAGGCGTCCTCACTCCGGGGCTGCTGCAAGAACTGATCGCCCAGGGGCGCAAACGGGGCTATCCGGTGGTGGTGGACCCCAAAGGCGCGGACTACTCCGGTTACGCCGGGGCCACGGTGATCACGCCCAACCGCAGGGAAGCCGAACTGGCGGCGGGGGCTTCCCTGGCCCGGTGGGAGGATCTGGTGCGGGCCGGAACCACGCTCCGGGAGAGCCTTTCCCTGGAATACCTGCTCATCACCCTGGGGGCGGAAGGCATGCTCCTGTTTGCCGAAGACCGGCCGGAACTGCATATTCCCACCCGGGCCCGGGAAGTGTTTGACGTCTCCGGGGCCGGGGACACGGTGGCGGCCCTCATGGCCCTGGGTCTGGCCCAATGGGGTGATCCGGTCCTGGCGGCCACCCTGGCCAACGTCGCCGCGGGCGTGGTAGTGGGCAAGGTGGGCACCGCCCCTGTCTTCCGGGCCGAACTGGCCCGGGAGTTGGGCCAGGGAGAGGCCCGGCTGGAAGAAAAAATCCGCACCCCGGCCGAATTAAGGCTCTTGCTGCCCCAACTCCAGGCCCAGGGGAAGCGGGTAGTGTTCACCAATGGCTGTTTCGACCTGCTCCACGGCGGCCACATCAAGTTCCTGGAAGCCTCAAAGCACCTGGGGGACGTGCTGGTGGTGGCGCTGGACTCGGACGAGTCGGTCAAACAGGTGAAAGGGGAGGGGAGGCCGGTCATCGGGGAGGAAGACCGCCAGCGCATCCTGGCGGCTCTTTCGGCGGTGGATTACGTCACCGTGTTCACCAGCCACCAGTTGCCGGAACTGCTGGCCGGCTTGCGTCCCGACATCCTCACCAAGGGGAGCAATTATCCCGAAGCCCAGGTGGCGGGCCGGGAGATCGTGCAAAACTACGGCGGCCAGGTGGAGCTGGTGCCGGTGACCGAGCCCGTGTCGGTTACTGACCTCATTAATCGGATTCGGGGCGGGGAGGGATAGAGATTTCGGGGAGGGGGGCCAAGGGCGCGAGCCCTAACCACCCATGTCATCCTGCTCTAACGCGACACCGAATAACTTATACACTTCCGACCTCAGCGAGTCGTCGCATGCATTGTACTCGTCCAATACCTCAATTATACGGTCGACCTGTTGCTTCAAATCTTGGGTTGAAAGCACATATTCAATCTCATTTGGGAATAAATATTCATTAATGCGATTGAAAGGATCTATTTTAGCGCTTTTCGCAATCTGAAGAAGAATTAGATAGGAGGTTCGCCAGCCGATGCCCTTTATTATGCGTTGGTACTCCCGATACTCCTTTAGCACCCAGTCGCCAGCTAGCTCAATCGCACCACGGTACCACGCATGAAACGCCACTACGCGATCACGGTATGCTAAAAAAAGTTCTTCTATATCAACTCCATAATCCAGCCTATGGAGATATTCCCTAACCGGGCGTGACCATTTTCTTGAAGATAAAAGAACAGATTTTCTAAGATAGAATCTTGTTTCCTGTCCTTCCCCAAATTTAATCGTTGTCTGCCAATCAGCTGGTAACAGGCGTGAATGTAAAACATAACCTCTTAATTCTTGGATCAGACGGTGGTCAATATGGTGTTTAAATTCTTGATCAATGTGCTCCTGATAATCTGGGATCATTAACAGTTTCTGTACAACGCGCGAGTGCTCAACCAGTGCGAGCGCCATGGTCGTGACATTGAATAAGTTGCGGCGCACAGCAAGTTGATAATGTTCTTCCTCAGAGCGGCGTACTCTTGAGCCAAAGTTTGGTTCTATCGATTTCAGTCGAAATGTCTCAATTGAAGCAAAGAGGGCTTCGGCAGCGTTATTGAATAAGGCCACTGATAACTCTAAGGCATCTATAGCATTCGAATACTTTGCGCCTGGCCGAGACTCTACTTTGCGATTTGTTTGGGTGGCATTACGGAAGTACGCGATAGTAAGCTCTTCTTCAGACCAAGGTGGCTGTCCTAACCGGATCATTTTGGGTGCGGTGGCTTTACGGAGAATTTCGAGGTCTCGCTTATTCATGACTCGCTCCGATATAATTAAAACGCCGGGGCTTTGGATAAACGGGCGTTCCCAAGCAGGAGTTTGGGAACGAGAAGAAAGGATTAACTTACAGTAGGGGCGACCCGGCGGGTCGTCCTTCCCAAAGTTATAACCCGCTCAGAAAATCTTCAAGAGAAATCACCCTCGCATATCTCATCCCCAAAGCTGCCATGAAGGCGCCGTGGACCTGGGCGGCGGGGATGGTCAGGCCTTGAAAGGCGAGGTCCCGGGAGGCGCAGGCGTCGTGGATGACGGTGCAGGCAAAGCCGAAGTCGAAGGCGGCCCGGGTGGTGGCGTCGACGCACATGTGGCTCATGGCCCCGCCGATGATCAGCTCTTCCACCCCGGCGGTTTGCAACGCCGCCAATAAGCCGGTGTCCCGAAAGGCGTTGGGATAATGTTTTTGGATGACCGGCTCGCCGGCAAGGGGCCGGAGGCTTTCATGAATCTCCACCCCCACCGTATTCGGGAGAAAAAAGGTGGCCCCTGGACCCAGGGCCAGGTGTTGAATGTGGAAAATGGGCCGCCGAGCCTGCCGCCGGGCGGCCAGCAACTCCCGGGCCTTGGCCCCGGCCTGGGTGATGCCCACCAACTCCATGGCCCCGCCGGGAAAGTAATCATTCTGGAGGTCGATCAGGAGGAGGGCTGATTGCATGACGCTGATCCTCTATTTTCCTGCCAAATCGAGACTTCGGAAAAGGGTTCTTTGGCCGAAGCATCTCGGCTCATCACCAGGATGCCAGTGGCACCGGCTTCCAGCCGGCGGGCGCATTCGGGAGGACGCCTCAGTCCCTGCCAAAGGGGACATCAGCCGCCTGGGGTCGCCGGGATTTCGCCTTTGGCGTGGTCCTGGAGGTGGCCGTGGTGCTCGACCCGGTGGATGATGAAGTCCTGCCATTCCTGCCACTGGGCGATGGGATTCATGTGGGTGTGGTCGAGGGGGACCTCGGCCCGGGCGCTGGCGGCATGGCCCCCGGCGGAGCCCAGTTTGCCAAAAGCCTGTAGGGCCAGGCGGCCGGCGTTCTTGCGCAGGCCGTCGTTCCGGAAGATGACGACCAACCTGTCCTGGTAGATCCCCCCCACGATGGTCCAGGAGATATCCCCGACCCGGAGGAAGAAATCCGCCAGGATCACCAGGATGTCCGGGGTGTTCACCGGCCCCAGAAAGGTATAGAGACGGTTGTGGCGGATGCGGAAGCGGTTCAGGGCTTGCTGAAAGTACCCCAGCATGGGAATATTGAATTCGGCAAACTCCAGGCGCCGCACCAAGGGCCTCCGGGTGAAGCCGAACAGGTAGTGAAAGGCCCGGACATCGGCTTCAATGGCGGGCCGTTCAAAATTGGCGGTGTCGGTCTTGATGCCATAGTACAGGGCGGTGGCTAGCTTCAGGGAGGGTTTGATCCGGGCCTCCCGCAGGTATTCGGTCATGATGGTGGAGGTGGCGCCGTATTCCGGGCGGATATCCACCAGCCGGGCTTTGGTTTCGAGGAGCCGGGGGTGGTGGTCGATGATCACGTCGTAGTGATAGGGCCTCGACAGTTCATGGTGGGACGGTTGGTTGTCCACCAGGGCCTTGCGGTTGTAATCCTCAAGCTTGACCTCCTGGAGGGGGGTGAGGGCAATGCTCAGGAGCTGCACCATCCGTTGATTCTGGGGGCGGGTGATGGGGCGGAGGGGGGCAATGGCGCAACAGGTCAGGCGACGCCACAGGAGGCGTTTCAAGGCCAGGGCGCTGGCAATGGCGTCCGGGTCGGGGTCAATCAGGATCAGCAGCCGGTCCTCATGGCTGAAAAGCTGGTAGAGTCGTTGAACAACGTTGCGCATATGGCTAAGCCCCTTAAAACATTGTACTCAAGAAGTTGAGCGGGGGCAAATTGGCAAGCGAGTTTTTTGAAAAAAATCCGGGCATTTCCCCAAAATCCAGGGGGGCGGCGGCGCCAGGCGGGCCCGGATCGGCGATTCCGCCGGGGGCGGCGCTTTTTCTTTGCCATGCCGGGCCCCTAAATTATACAGTATGAGGGGAGTTCCCCGGAAAGCGGCGCTGCCGCGCCGAATTTTGGGCAGGGGAGTGGGAGGGTCGGCGAGCTAAGGTCAAAAATCGAGATGGGGACAGGCTGGGGGTTTTAACGCCCCCGAACTACCCCGGATGGAGGCATAATGAACCGAACCACAGAGGTGGTGAAGCGCATTCTGGCCGGGGAGGTGCGCATCGCGGCGCGCTTGATGCGGGACCTGGATGACGGCAGGCCCGAGGCGCGGGAGATTCTCAAAGAGATTTACGGCCATAGCGGCCGGGCCCATATCATCGGCATCACCGGCTCCCCCGGGGTGGGCAAAAGCACCCTCACCGACCGCATCATCCAGTATCTCCGCCAGGAAGGTAAAACCGTGGGGGTGGTGGCGGTGGACCCTACCAGTCCCTTTTCCGGCGGCGCCATCCTGGGGGACCGGATTCGGATGCAGCGCCATGCCCTGGATGAAGGCGTCTTTATCCGCTCCCTGGCCACCCGGGGGCATTTTGGCGGCCTCACCTCCTCGGCCCGGGCGGTGATCACCGTGCTGGACGCCATGGGCAAGGATTATGTGCTGGTGGAGACCGTGGGGGTGGGCCAGGACGAGGTGGAGATTGCCGCCACCGCCTATACCACGGTGGTGGTGACGGTTCCCGGCATGGGGGACGACATCCAGGCCATCAAGGCCGGCATCCTGGAAGTGGCCGATATCCTGGTGATCAACAAGGCGGATCGGGAAGGGGCCTCCCGCACCTACCAGGAATTGATGCAGATGCTGGAGTTGCGGACCTTTCGGAAGGAAAATCCCTGGAGGCCGCCGGTGCTGCTGACTCAGGCCAAGGATAGCGAAGGCATTGCGGAGTTGATGGCGGCGGTGCAGGAGCACCGGGAGTTTCTCCTCCGGGACGGGGGGGCAGCTCTGCGGGAGGCCCGGGCCGCCCGGGTCCGCCAGGAGTTTCTGGAACTCCTGAAGGAGGGGATTTTCCGGCACCTGCTGCGGCAACTGGAGGGAGATGGCCGCTTGGACCGGGTGTTGGAGAATATCCTGGCGAAACAGATCGACCCGTACTCGGCCTGTGAAGCCCTGGTGCTCAAGACCCTGGGGCCCCTGAACAACCCCGTCTGATTACCTGGCAGGCCTGGACCCGGCGTGCAATACCTGTTCGGTGAACCGGAGGCGCTCTCGGGGCCGCTCCTATAACCGGAAATTTTTAGACTGCGGCGTACCCCGCCTTTTTCGCTGCGGTCTCGGCCCGCTTGGCCTTCCACATGGCGCCCATGATGATGACGGCGCCCATTAAAAGTGCGAAGCACATGATGAGGAAGCTGGCGGTGCCGAGGACGGCAAGAGTGGTGTCGCCCATGGAGATGAGCTTCAATTCGGTGAGATATTTCGGCACCGCCAGACCCCGGCTTACGGCCACGATGAGCATGATGCTGCCCATGACTATCTTGATCATGTGCTCTTTCACATAGGTGGTGCCGATGGCCCCCAGCTGCACCCCCAGGAGGGATCCGGCCAGGATGATGAGGGTGAGGCGGATGTCCACCATGCCGTGCATGGCCCACTTGATGGTGCCAAAGAAGCCCATGACGAAGGCGATGACCAGTTCCGTGGCCGAGGACACCAGGCCTCCGGCCCCGATCACATAGATCATGCCGGGCACCCCGATGAAGCCGCCCACCGCGATGGTGGCCGCCAGCATCCCGGTGGCGAAACCCACAGGGATGGTGAACCACATGGAGATGCGCACGTTGGCGGTCTTGAAGTGGATCATGGGGGGCAGATTGATGGACTGGAGCCACTTGGCCAGAGGCGGAACCTTCTCCTCACCACCGCTCCTGGCGGCCTTCCAGGCATCGAAAAAGACGTAGCCGCCCACCACCACCAGGATGACTACGAAGGACACACTGACATAGAGGTTGGAGCCTGCCTGGCCCCATTTGGCCAGGATCCACTCCTGGATCTGGATGCCCATCCACACCCCCAGGCCTGCGGAGGCCGCCATGACCAGGCCCAGCTTGATGTCAACCTGGCCGTACTTCCAGCGCTTATACGCCCCCACCATGGCCTTGGGAAACTTGTGGCACATGTTGCTGGCCACGGCCACGGTCCCGGGGACGCCCAGGCTCATCATGCCGGGGGTCAGGACAAAGGCCCCGCCGGAGCCGATGAAGCCGCTCACCAGGCCGCCGATGAAACCGACCACGAGCAGGAATAGGATGTACCATATATTCAAGTCGATGAATTGAACGCCCGTGGCGATGTCATGCATTGGTCATTTTCTCCCTATTCGAAAAATTCCGGACTACCTGTTATCCAGCAGTTCTTGATCTAAAATGATTGCAGTAATTCTCTCGCGCTAGCCCCAGCCCTCCCCCTTGAAGGAGGAGGGCTGAGATGGGGATAAAGGGAACCGCCTTGCTGCTGCGTTAATTAGGCATTCAACTGCAACTGCGGGCGGGGACGCTTTCTCGGCGCCGGCCGCTTCGGGGCCACCCGGGGCTGGACCTTCTTGGTGGCTTCGATGCCCAAGAGGGACCAAAGGTTAGCGGTAAAGGGGCCGTATACAAAGGAGAAGGCGAACACCGTGACAATGGGCAGCGCCGCGAAGATACCGCCCTTGGTGAAATATTTCATGATAATGCCAGAGTTGGTAAACACTGCGGCATAAAGGGCCACGGAAGCCAGACCCAAACCAATGGTCCTGCCGATCAACTTGCCACGGTTCGCCTTTGCATGATGTTCTTGAGCCATAACCTTTTCTCCTTGATATCCTGAGATACTGAAAACGGGGAGAGGAATCTCCCCCGAGATTTCCTCGTCTCTGATGCCCGCATCGGTGATGACGAAGTCGATGCGCTTGACTTCATGGTTCAGGTCCTTGATGGCGCCGGCCAGACCTTCAAATTTCACCACGTGCTCGCCGTGGATGCCCTGGCTCGCCAACTCGGACTGGACCGTGGTCCAGGCCGTCTGGGCCCGTTGGGTGAATTTCCCCCGGAGATGCTGGTTATAAGGGGAAAAGAATTTCCCCGACTGGGCCAGGGCCGGATTGACGTTCATGGCGATAATGTCATAACCCAGGCGTTGGGAGAGGTTGGCGGCATAATCCACTACCCCGTTGGAGAAGGCATAGTCTTTGCCCACCACCAGGATTTTGCGCTTGACCTCGTGCCGGCTGTTGGAGGCGGTACCGGAGCCGCCGTCTCCGTGCTTGGCCGACCCGGAAGCGGAGCCGGTAGGGCCTCCATCCTCGGTCTTCCTGTCTTTGCCGCTTTTGTTCATGAAGTTCATCATGGCTTTGACCTTTCCCCGCTGTTTCCTTTTGCCCACCTGGAAGGGGGGAGTAGTTCTTGCCTTAATACCTATACAAGAACCTTGCCAAAGTCGAAAATAATTATAAGTTACTGAAATGCCATATTAAAAATAGATAACCTATTTAAGCGCCAGGAATTCCTTTTATTGCACTATGCAACAGTCTTGACCTGAATGATTGATTAGGCTGTATAATCAATAAGTTATAAAGCATTGCATCACTGGGGGCTCATGATTGCAAAACGCAACGCCAGCCGCCTGAGCCTGGGGCAACGAGAATTTATCTAAGGAAATCAAAAAATTAAAAACCCACGATCGTGCCATTTCGTTGCTGTTATAGGGATTTTCCCTTATAATAATTTGGTTAGCGTCTACCCCAGAAAGGTCTATCATTATGGGTTTCTTCCGGAAGGTGACTGAAGAGGAGCGCCCCAAGCCGGCCCAGGAACTAGTGGAACTGCGCGCCGCAGTGCAAAAGGCCCAGCTGCCGGAGGCGGTGGCCGCCATTGCCGCCAAGGAGCTGGAACGGCTGGAAAAAACCGATGCCTCGGTGGCAGAATACACCATCGGCCTCAACTATTTGGATTACCTGATTTCCCTCCCCTGGCACCGCTTCACCGAAGACAACCTGGACCTCAAAAGGGCGGAGCGCATCCTGGAGTCCCAGCACTATGGCCTCCAACACGTGAAAGAGCGCATCTTGGAATATCTGGCGGTGCGCACCCTGTGCAGCGTGCAAACCACCCAGGTCCTGGTGGTGGATGATGAAGAAATCGCCCGGACCAACCTGGAATATATCCTGCGGAAAGAAGGCCACCAGGTCAGCACCGCGGCCAACGGCCTGGAAGCCCTGGAGAAGGTCAAGGCCCAGGAATTCGACGTCGTCCTCACCGACCTGAAGATGGAGAAGATGGACGGCATCCAGCTGCTGGAATCCGTCAAGCAGATCGCGCCCCACACCGAAATCGTCATGGTCACCGGGTACGCCACGGTGAGCTCAGCGGTGGACGCCCTGAAAAAGGGGGCGGCCCACTATCTGTCCAAGCCCATCAAGCTGGATGAGCTCAGGGCCACGGTCCGGGAAATCATCGGCAAAAAGCGCCACATGCAAATGAACCGAGGTCCGGTGCTGTGCTTCGCCGGGCCGCCCGGCACCGGCAAGACCTCCATCGGCCAGGCCATCGCCGAGGCCCTGGAGCGCAAGTTCGTGCGCCTGTCCCTGGCGGGGCTCAGGGACGAGGCGGAACTCCGGGGCCACCGTCGCACCTACGTGGGGGCCATGCCGGGCCGCATCATCAACGAACTCAAGCGCCTGGAGGTCAAAAACCCCGTGTTCATGCTGGATGAGATCGACAAGATCGGCCAGGACTTCCGGGGCGACCCGGCCTCGGTGCTGCTGGAAATCCTGGACCCCCAGCAAAACACCAATTTTGTCGACCATTACGTGGACGTGCCCTTTGACCTCTCCGGCGTCATGTTCATCACCACCGCCAACGTGGTGGAGAGTTTACCGGCCCCCCTCCTGGACCGCCTGGAGGTCATCTATTTTCCCGGTTACACGGAGCATGAAAAAATCCAGATCTCCCGGAACTTTCTCATCCCCCGCCAGCTCCGGGATCACGCCCTGGGCCACCTGGGCATCGAATTTAGCGAAGCCGCCATCGCCAAGATCATCCAGGGGTATACCCGGGAGGCGGGTCTCCGCAACCTGGAACGGGAAATTGCCATGGTCTGCCGCAAACTGGCCCGCATCTGCGTCCAGGGCAAGGGGACCTGCGCTCCCAGCGTGGACGAAGACGTGGTGGAAAAGTTGCTGGGACCCCGGAAATTCAGCCATGAAGTGGCGGAGGCGGGCAATCAGGTGGGGGTGACCACGGGATTGGTCTGGACCGAGTTCGGCGGGGAAATCATCTTCGTGGAAGCCACCCGTATGAAGGGGCACAAGCAACTTATCCTCACCGGCTCCCTGGGCACCGTCTTGCAGGAATCAGCCCAGACCGCCCTGAGCTATATCCGCAGCCACGCCGAACAGTTCGGCCTTAACCCGGACTTTTTTTCCGACAGCGATATCCATATCCACCTGCCCTCCGGGGCCATCCCCAAAGAAGGGCCCTCCGCCGGAGTCACCATCGCCCTGGCCCTGCTCTCCTTGCTCACCGGCCGGCCCGCCCGCCGGGACGTGGCCCTAACCGGCGAGCTGACCCTTTCCGGCCGCATCCTGCCGGTAAGCGGCATTAGGGAAAAGGTCCTGGCGGCCCAACGGGCCGGCGTCACCGTGGTGGTCTTCCCCAAAAAGAACGAAGCGGATATCGTCAACCTGGAAAAGGAAGTGAAAGAAGGATTAGAGATCGTCCTGGCCGAAGAGATCGAACCCCTGATAGACCTGGTGCTGCTGCCGAAGTGAGTAAAGGCGAATAGTTTTGGGGGAGGGGGCCAGGGGCTTTTTCGTAAGTGGCCCTTACCCCCTCCCCAAACCCCTCCCCCAACCCCATAAGTAAAAAGCCGGGACCTGTGGCCCCGGCTTTTCCTTTCCCATAGCATTCTGGTGGCAAAGACATCTTGCCCGTGATTCGTGCCCCATATGAAGCGTAGGGGCGGGTTTCAAACCCGCCCCTACGTTTTTATATAAGGGGTTGGGGGAGGGAGTTTGAGGGAGGGGGCAGGGGTCGTCGGCCCCTGCCGCCCTCCCTCAAAACCTCACGTCCCGCCGTTCAAGTCGTACCGTTTCAGTTTACGCCAGAGGGAGACCCGGTCGATCCCCAGGATTTCCGCGGCCTTGGTTTTATTGCCGTTCACCTGTTTGACCACCCAGGAGATATATTCCTTTTCGTTTTCCTCCAGGGTATGGAGGTCTCGGCGCTGGTGCCGCTGGACCTGGAAGATGGGCTGCTGGAAATCCAGGGGCAGGTGCTGCATTTCGATGATGGCGCCGTTGCACAGGGTCACGGCCCGTTCCATGATGTTCTCCAACTCACGGATATTCCCCGGAAATTCGTAATGAAACAACATATCCATGACGTCGTCGGAGATCTTGTTGATCTTTTTCCCCTGGGCCTCGGCAAACTTCCCCAGGAAGTGCTGGCACAGGAGGGGGATATCGTCCTTCCGTTCCGCCAAGGTAGGCACATGCAGGGTGACCACGTTGATGCGGTAATAGAGGTCCTGGCGGAAGTTGCCCTGTTCCACCTCTCCTTTCAGATCCTTGTTGGTGGCCGCCAGGACCCGGATATCCACGGGAATCTCGTTGGTGCCGCCCACCCGCATCAGGGTTTTGTCCTGGAGGACCCTGAGCAGCTTGACCTGCATGGAAGTGGGCATATCCCCGATTTCATCCAGGAGGACCGTGCCCCCGGAGGCCGCTTCCAGCAGGCCCTTTTTGACTCCCCGGGCTCCGGTAAAGGCCTCCTTTTCGTGTCCGAAGAGCTCGTTGGCCAGCAACTCTTCGCTGAAGGCGCCGCAGTTGATGGCCAGGAAGCGGTGGTCGGACCGGGGGCTAAGGTGGTGGATGGCTTTGGCCACCAGTTCCTTGCCGGTGCCGGTCTCTCCCAGGATAAGCACGGTGGCGTCGGAGGGGGCGATCTGTTCTATGGTCTTTTTCAGGAGATCGATCTTGGGGCTTTTCCCCACCAGGAAGGGCACCACCTTCTGGCTCTGGACCTGGCGCTTCAGTTCGGTGACTTCCTGGCGCAGGGAGTGCTTTTCCATGGCCTTGGCCACCAGAATGCGCATCTCGTCGATCTTATAAGGCTTGGGCAGGTAATGATAGGCGCCTTTTTGCATGGCTTCCACCGCGGTGGAGACGGTGGCAAAGCCGGTAATCATGATGACTTCGGTGTCGGGATAGAGTTCCTTGGTGCGATCCAACACCTGCAGGCCATCCACCTGCTGCATCCTGAGGTCGGTCATCACCAGGTCAAATTCCTGTTTTTCCAGTTCCTTGCAGGCCAGGGCGCCGCTTTCCACCGCCACGGTGTCATAGCCTTCCTTTTTTAGCACATGGTCAAGGTTTTCCCGGGCGATCAATTCATCTTCGACGATGAGAATTTTGCCACGTCTCATGATGGGGCCTTCTCTAATCTGACCTGGGGGTCATAAGGCATCCGGATGATAAATCTGGTGCCTTCGCCTGCCTTGCTCTCCACCGCGATGCGGCCGTGGTGCTTTTCGATGATCCCGTAAACGATGGACAGTCCCAAGCCGGTGCCCACCCCCACTTCCTTGGTGGTATAAAAGGGATCAAAGACCCGGTCCAACTCATCCCTGGGGATGCCCACCCCGGTGTCTTCGATGGTAATGACGGCTTCATGGTTCGCCGGGTCCGGCGCGGCGGAAAGGCGAATTTCTCCCGGGGTTTCCTTGATGGCCTGGATGGCGTTCATCAGCAGATTGAGAAAGACCTCTTGCATGCGCTGGGCGTCCAGTTCCAGGATCAGGTCCTGGGGAATCTCATCCACGAGGTCAATACCGGGAGGCACCTGGCTGGAGATGAGCCGGATGGACCGCTTGACCACATCCTCCAGGGGAATGGGCTTGAGGGAGAATTCCCTTACCCGGGAGAACTCCAGGAGGCCCTTGACGATATCCCGGGCCCGATAGACCTCCTGCTCCACGTTAGTTAACATTTTCCGGATGAAGTTCAGGTCGGCCTGATCCAACTCCTCCAGGATAATCTGGCAGGACGTGGAGATATTGTTGAGGGGATTGTTCAACTGGTGGGCAATCCCGGCGGTCAAGACCCCCAGGGAAGACATCTTTTTGCCCTGCACCAGTTGGTCCTGGCGGCGTTCCAGCTCTGCCACCATGCGGTTGAAGGCCTCCACCAGCCGCTGGGTTTCGTCCCGGGTATCCAGCACCGGCAAGGGTTTGAAATCCCCCTGGGCAATGCGCCTGGTGGTATTTTCAATGACTCGCAGGGGGAGAATAATCTTGCGGCTGACGATGTAAATGAGAAACCCCATGAAGGCCAGGAACACCACCAGGGAGATGAGCAGCTGGGTTTTCAGGGTATTGATGATCTCGAGAATGCGGAAGCGTTCGAAGGCCACCAGCTTTACGGAGAGGTCCACGAGGGTTTTCCCCCGGGTCCGCAGCTGCTCTTCCAGGCCCCGGCTCTCCGGTTGGGCCCGCTCTCCGGGTTTGGCCAGTTGCTTCATCAATCCCTGATAGGCGATCAGATCCTTTTTAAGGGTGTCCATCTGGGAAGCCACTTTCAGGTTCTGGACGTCGGCCATGATGGTGGCCAGGACCTCCAGGGCTTTTTGGGCATAGGCCTGGTTCTGTCGATAATCCTCCTCCAGACCGTAGAGGAGATAGTTTTTCTCGTAGCGGCGAATTTCCAGAACGATCTCCCGCAGATCATCGGCAATTTGGACCACGTGCTGCTTTAATTCGATGGCGTGAAGGTAATGGTAGGAAAACCCGCCGACGAAGCAAATGGCCAGGACGCAGGCGGTAAACCCCCAGATCACTTTTTGGCGGATGTTCAGATACACGAAAAACCTCCAGGCGCATAAAGTAAAAGGCGGGCCGGGACCGCGGCCAGGCAACCGGTGACCGCCTTAGGTAAACTTGCCTTCAGGGTATTTTTGCAACACTCCTCAAAATCAAAAAATTCCTCTTCGGATGGTTCCCCTAGGCGAACTACTGCTTACTGTGAAAAAACCGGCATCCATAAAGTTCCAATAATTACCAATCATTTTGCCATGCTTTGCTGCATTCTGCAACAGGATTCCCGACATTAGAAAAGGTCTTGACACTTTGTGAGATTTTTAACATACTATCCCGCAATCTGAACTATTTGGGAGGGAACGGGCAGGATGGATATTTATCTTCCCATTGCGGGTATGAGCATTAATTTTTTCCTGATTCTGGGGATCGGGGGCTTGGTAGGCTTCCTCTCCGGGCTCTTCGGGGTTGGCGGCGGATTTCTCCTCACGCCGCTGATGATGATGATCGGCATCCCGCCGGCTGTGGCGGCGGCTTCGGACTCCAACCAGATTGTCGCGGCGGCCTCCTCGGGAGCCTTTGCCCACTGGCGTCTGGGTAATGTGGATTTCAAGATGGGCCTGGTGATCCTGGCCGGCGGGATCTTCGGCGGCACCATCGGGGTTCAACTGGTCAAAGTACTGCGGGCCATGGGCAACTTCGAGTTCGTCATGAAAGTGGTGTATGTGCTCATGTTGGGCCTGGTGGGTAGCGCCATGTTTATAGAAAGCTGGCGAACCATCCGCCGCAGCAAGGGCGCGGCGGCGGAAGCCGTGGCGGGGCCGGTGAGTGAATCCAGCTTCACCAAAATTTTTAATAAAATGCCCCTCAAGATGAACTTCCAGCGCTCGGGACTCAGCACCTCGGCCATCTTCCCCTTCTCCATCGGCACCACTGTGGGCATCATGGCAGCCCTTCTGGGGGTGGGCGGAGGCTTTATCATGGTGCCAGCCATGATTTATATCATCGGCATGCCGACCATCGCCGCCATCGGCACCGACCTCTTCCAGATCGTGCTCACCTCGGCCAACGTCACCCTCCAGCAGGCCATCGTCAATCACACCGTTGACCTCCTGCTGGCCTTGATCCTCCTGACCGGGTCCAGCTTTGGGGCCCAGTTCGGGGCGATGGCGGGCAGACGCCTTAAAGGCGAACAGATTCGCATCCTGCTGGCCATCATCGTGCTGGTCTTGACGGTCAAGATGTTCCTGGACCTGGTCATCACTCCCAGTGATCTGGTGAGTCTGGCTACAGGCGGAGGGGGGCACTAAGATGAAACGATTCCTGATTCTCGCCCTCGTCTGCTGTCTGGGATGCCTGTGGGGAGCGCCGGCTTTGGCCATCTCTCCGGAGACGCAGCAACACGTGCTGACCTCAGCCTCGAAAAACCTGATTGAAATCGGACTGTCCTACCACGGCGATCAGATCCACTTCTTCGGGATCAACCCGGTCCCCGGCACCGACGTAGTCATCAAGCTCACCGCCGCCAAAGAGGAATCCGTCAAGCTCTCCGTCAAGGGTAAGGTTGGTCCTTTCTGGATGACCGTGAAGCAGTACGAGGTCACCGGCTCTCCCTTTATCTATAAGATCCATGCCAGCAAGCCCCTGGACCAGATCATGTCCAAGGAAACCGCCCAAAAGCTTGAGCTGGGATATCCGGCGGTGCGGGGCAAGATGAAGATGCACCTGGTCCGGGGTGAGGCGGCCCCCGATGACGAGTCGGTGGTCTGGGATGGGTTGGTCAAGATCAAGGAGCGAGCCAACCTCTATAACATTGTTGAGGACCCGGCGCGCCTGGAGATTTCCGAAGGCAAGCTTTTCAAGCATTATTTCCGATTCCCGCCCGCGGCGACGGAAGGTCGTTACCAGGTGGAATCCTTCTGCTTTGAGAAAGGCGAACTGGTAGGTTACGGAAAGGACGTGATCGAGATCAAGAAAGTCGGCCTGGAGCACTGGCTCACCCAGACCTCGAAGAACAAGCCGGTCTTTTTCGGCATCATGGCGGTCATTATCGCGGTTGGGGCCGGGTTGCTGGTGGGGGTCATCTTCGGGAAAGGAGGACACCATTAATGACCGCAGATAAAGCCAAGTCGATTGCCGTCGCCATAGATGGGTCAGAGGCTGCTTGGGAAGCCATGCAGCGGGCTATCAACATGGCGCGATTACTGAAGTTGCCGCTGGAGGTCCTCTACGTGATTCAACTGCGGAAATCCGGTTATTTCGCTTTTATTGACCGGCACCTGCAAGAGGACCAGGAGGCCTATGCCAAAAAGATTTTAGCCGACGCGGTCCAGCGGGCCGAAAAGAAAGAGGTGGTGGTCCACACCCATCTGCTAGAGGGAGAACATGATCCCTCCGAGTCCATCGTCACTTTTCTGGATCAAGCCAGGGGAGTGAAATTCCTGGTGCTGGGAACCCACGGCCATGGGTTTGTGGGCCGGCATCTCCTGGGGTCCACCACCGAACGGGTGCTCCGGGAAGTGGCCCGCCGCGGTCTGCCGGTGCCCGTGCTGGTGGTGCCCTTCACTAAGGCGGCAGAAGAGGCCGAGGCCGAATCCGGGCAATAACTTAGGGATCGAGCCCGTAACTCAGACAATTCACGGCAAAGCTCAGGGGAGCCAGGGTCACCTGGCTCCTTTTTTTATGGGGTTTGGACTGTGGGCCGGGCCCCGCGGCGGCCACGTTGCCTCGGCCTTGCCTGGTGCGGTCCAAGGGAGCGCCTGCGGCCGCGAACGGTTATGGCGGCTTAACAAGCCGCCCGGGTTATTTCCCTCAGCAACCGCCACGGAAAAAAGTTATAACCAAAAACCCCACCACAATGAGGAGCACCCATTCCATAAAAGTCGTCCTTTCCCCCGGCCGGAGCCCGGGGAGTCCTGCACCTCAAGGCGTCCGAAGATTTTTCGGGTTTCCCAGCTAAGCTTGAGAGCCAGAAAGCTGGTGATCTACAGGGACACGGGGGCCGCCAGCCGGGCGGCACTTTTCCCTGCATCACCCCAAGACCAGGAGCTCCGCCCTCAGGCTTAGTGGCCTTCCAGGCGTTGCTTGAGATCCTTGTTTTGCCGAACCATCTCCCGCCACCGCATGGCCTTGTCAATGGCCAGCAAAATCTGTTCTTTGCGGAAGGGCTTGGTAATATAATCAAAAGCCCCTTTGGCCATGGCCTCCTCCGCCGACTCCAGGGAACCGTAGGCGGTGATCACCAGCACCAGGGCGTCTGGGTCCTTCTGTTTGGCATGAGCCAGCACCTCCAGGCCGTCCATGCCCGGCATCTTGAGATCCGTGAGAATCAGGTCGAAGGTTTCCTTTTCCAGAAGTTCGGTCGCCTCCAGGGGATTGTTGGTGACCGTGACCTGATGGTCGGAATAGCCCTCGATGATCATCTTGAGCAGGGCCAACATATCCAGTTCGTCATCGACGGCCAGGATCCGTCCCATGTCATAACCTCCTCAATTCGCAGCCTGGCGCTCTTCCGTCGTGGGTGCGGCTGCGTATTCGGGTTGCAAATCAACAAAAAACGTGGTGCCGGTGAGGCCCTCGGCGCCGTCCTCGGCCGCCCGGCTCTCAAAGCGGATGGTCCCGCCGTATTTGGTGATAATGGCATAACTGACGGCCAGTCCGAGACCGGTGCCTTCCCCCACTTTCTTGGTGGTGAAGAAGGGCACGAAGATCCGGTCGGTATACTGCTTGGGAATGCCGGCGCCGGTGTCGGCAAAGACGGTTTCCACCATGTGATTATAGGGGTTGATCTTGGTGATCACGGTGAGTTTGCCGCCGCCGGGCATGGCCGCCACGGCATTGTTGATCAGGTTGAGAAAGACCTGTTGGAGCTCCCCGGCATCGCCCCGGACCCGGGGGAGTTCCTTGGCCAGCCGCAGGTCGACGTCCACCTTCTTGGTCAGCAGGTTGTTCTTGACCAAGGCCAGGACATTGGCGATGTCTTCGTTGATATCGGTGAAATCCTCGTGGGTGGCCGGCTGGCGGGCAAAGGTCATGAGGTTTTCGACGATGCGCTTGGCGTTGAGGCCCTGGCGTTCGATGGTCTTGAGCATCTCGTGCTCTTTGCTGTCCGGCGGCAGCCGATCCAGCAAAATTTCGGCAAAGCCCAGCATGACGCCCACGGGGTTGTTGATCTCGTGGGCCACCCCGGCGGCCAGGGTGCCCAGGGAGGCCAGTTTCTCGGTTTGGGCCATCTGATTTTCCATCTGTTGGCGGTCGGTGATGTCCCGGGCCATGACCAGCACTTGCTCCACGGAGCGGCCGTCCTCTCCAAAGATGGGCACATAGTGGGTGGAAAACCAATAGACCCGGTCCTTGATGCGCATGGCGGCCTGGATCTCGGAGCTCTTCCGGGTATGCACCGCGTCCTGGACCCAGCTGAGCATGGCGTCGGCGTCTTCCCGGGCCAGGAGATC
The DNA here is from genome assembly GCA_963812015.1 of uncultured delta proteobacterium. Taxonomy (GTDB): domain Bacteria; phylum Desulfobacterota; class Desulfobaccia; order Desulfobaccales; family 0-14-0-80-60-11; genus 0-14-0-80-60-11. The sequence goes on from CAWETI010000003.1 coordinate 788,966, forward strand.
GGCAATATTCTTTCTGACGATACCGGCCGCGGGGATGCCCAAGAGCCGGGCCATAGCGTTGTTGGCGCTGAGGAAGGCGCCCCCTTCATCCACCAGGAAGATCAGGTCCCGGGCATTTTCCACCACCGACTTATACTGCGTCTGGCTGCGGCGCAGGTCACTGGTGGTGCGGGCCACTTCCGACTGCAGCTCCACCGACCAGCGGGATTCGTAGTAGATAACCGCCGCCGCCGCCAGAATCAGGGCGAAGATGAGGATGCCCTGGATGAGGAATTGCCGCACGTACAGGGAATGGATGGTGCCGTAGACTTCGTCGGTGGGGGCCACCACCGCCACGGGCCAGATGCGGTCCCCGTCCCGGTTGACATTGGCGTGGGTATAAGCCAGGAATTTTTCCATCTGGCGGATGACGCCTCGATGCCAGCCGGAAATATACCGGGACGTCCCCTCCTCCCCCGCCAGCATCTTGGTCTTCTGGATCTCGTTGATCTTGGCGAAGCTGATGGCCGGGTTCCGGCGCCCCCGGGCGGTGAAGGCATCCTGGCCGATGAATTCCTTTTCGGGATGATAGAGGAAGATGCCCTTATTGTTCGTCACCCAGCAGTAACCGGTGCGGCCGGAGCGGATGTCGGCGCAATAATTGGCAGCAAAGGCGCTGACATCGATCTTGAAAATCAGCACCCCGTTCAGCTTGCCCCCGGCTTTGGGATGGGAGGCGTCCACGCTCTCTTCATACACCGGCGTGGCCATGACCATGATGGGGACTTTGAAGTCGCCCTGGCTGACAACCTCGATGGGGCCCTGGTAGATAAGCCCCCGGTTGGCCGGGTCCCGGGCCCACGCCACCTCGGGAGCACTGCTGAAGTCCTGGCGGATGACGTGGGGGCCGCCGGTGTCCAGCACATAGGCTCTGTCAGCCGCGGGCCCGGTAAAGTCGATGCGTTCGATGGCCGTCACTCCCAGTTTGGGGAGTTCGGCGAAACTGACCCGCATGCGGTCGGCCCAGGCCACGTTCTCCAGGTACTGGATGGAGGGAGAATAGGCCAAGATTCGCAGTTCCCGCCGCAGGAATGCCAGGCCGTCCTCGATCTGCCGGGCGGTGGATTTGGCCAGGATGAGCTGCTGCTGCTGAAAGTCGTCGGAGACGATCTCTTGGGTGCGCTTCAGGGAGAGAATCCCCAGGATAAAGGCCACTGCCAACAGCCCGATCACCAGGGCGCCCAGGACCGTGAGCAGCCGCCGAAAGACAATCTTCTGGATGGTCAAAGGCAGGCCTCCTCTCAGCGCGGCAGGATGTGGCCTTCAGAAAAATCACGGTAATACTGCTCCACCGCGTCTTCCGAAAGCATGACCATGTCCAGTTGCTTGGAAACCATCATCAGCCGGCCCAGGACTTCCAGCTTATCCTCCAGGACCTCGGGATCATAGCCGGCGACGCGGGCGGTAATGGAGTCTTCCTTGGGTTCCACCCGGAAATCCAAATCTTCCAGGACCCGGGTCAGGAAGCGAACCCGGCGCATGCGCCGGGGCAACTCGGCGCCACCGCCGTAAAAGGTGAAACTCACATAACTCTCTTCCGGGACCCCCAGGAAAGCCTCGATGGTGGCGAAATGGAAGCCCAACCGATTGGAAAGATTCATATAATCGTTGGTGATAATGGCAAAGTTCTTTTCGTGGAGCCGTTCACGGATGTTGGTGTCGGTGGCGGTGCTCATGACCACGGACATAAAACCGGCCAGATCCACGGGCTTGGGACCCTGCCAGCCCACCGCGCTTACCCCCCGCCAGTAGGCCCGCATGGGCCGAGACGTAAGATGCTCGGGCCGGACCTGGGACAGATTTGCAGCCTCGGGGCTTAGGCCACCGCCCAGGTCAATGATGGACAGTTCCAGGGGGATGGCGCTTACCAATCGCCGGGCTCCGTCCTCATCCAGCCGCCCGGAGGAGAGCTGGAAGAGCTCTTCCATGGCCTTTTCATGGGCGAAACGGGTGATGTCATGATAGGAGGTACAGCCCTCGGGACGGAAGTTTTCGCCCCGGGGGTCCAGGAGATGGAGGGGGGTGATGTGCGGCAAAACCCGCTCCAGCACCTTGTAGGCCCGGGTCTGGCGCACAGCCTCATCGCCACCCCGGGGGGCCTTGAGCAATTCCTCCAACCGGCCGGCATAGACGTTGCCATAGTAGGCGTCCACGGTGACCACCTCCCCCGGACGCAGCCGGCTGGCGGCTTCTTTGGCGCCGAACAGTGCCGGGATCCTGGCCTCCCGCAGCACCGTGGCCAGGTGGCTGGTGGCGCTGCCCGCTTCGCAGACCATCGCCGCCACCCGGCCCACCACCACGCCGTACTCCGGCAAGGCCCGGGAGGTCACCAGCACCGCGTCCTGGGGGATGTCATCCAGGCCCTTGTCCTGGAGCAGATAGACCGGGCCCGCGGCCGCTCCCCGGGAGGCGATGATGCCATTTGACAGGAGCAGGTCGGCCCCCTTGATCTGGGGCGGCAGGTAATCGGCTTTAAGCTGCCGGCTTACCCGCAGCGGCCGGGCCTGCAACAGATAAAAGTTGCCCTGGGTATCCCGGGCCCACTCAATATCCTGGGGCAAGCCAAAGTGCTCCTTGACCCGTTGGCCCAGTTGGGCCAGGGCCATAGCCTGACTCTCATCCAGGCATGGTCCCCGGAGGTCTGCCGGGGTGGCCACGTCCAAGATGCCGCCTTCCGGGGCGGCCACGTGCATGTGAGTCTTCTCGCCCACGTTTTGGGCCACCAACCGGTTGTCTTCGACCCGGTAAATGTCCGGCTCCACCACGCCGCCCACCGCCAGGGAGCCCAGCCCGGAGACGGCGTTGATGATGGTGCCCTCACCGCCCCGGGGATCGTCGGTATAGAGTACCCCGGCACAGCTGGCCTCCAGCATTTCCATGACCAGGACCCCCATGGCGAGCTCCTGGTAGGAAAAGCCGCTGGTATGACAGTAATAGAGGGCCCGGGGGGTGAATTGGGAGGCGATGACCTCTTTGTAGCGAAGTTCCACCTGGTCCCGGGGCACGTTGAGCACGGACTCAAACTGGCCGGCAAAGCTAAAGAAGCTATCCTCCTGGAGAGAGGAACTGCGCACCGCCACCCGGTCGGAGTTTAAGCCCGCCAGTTGGGCATCGATGGCCCGGGAGAGCTCCGGCGGCAGGGGCTGGTCCATGATCTTTTGCCGGATGACTTCCCCCGCCTCCCGCAGGCTTTCCAGATCGCGGATATGCGAGTGGGCGATGGCCTCTCGGATGAATTCCTCCAACTCTCCTGTCTCAAAGAAGAGCTTTTGGGCATAGGCGCTCACCCCAAAGCCGGCGGGGACCGAGAACCCCAGGCGGGTCAGTTCACCCAATTTCTCGGCCTTGCCCCCAAAGAAGAGGCCGTCCAGAACTTGGGACAGGGGCAGCGCCAGGGGCACCGGCTTCAACTTGGCCCCCTCCAGTTCCTCCGCCACCAGGTGGGCCACCCGTTGGCGGGCGGTATCCAGGCCGAGGTAGCGGCCTTGGGACATGCCATTCAGGGCCGTCACCATGGCCTCGACCTCCTGGCCCAGCCGGTCGCAGGCCTGTCGGACATAATACATGTCAAACAGGAAGCCCTCGGCCATTTTGACCTGGATATCCGCCACAGTGGTGAGAATGGCGCTGTTGGCCGCCAGGAGGCGCTTATATTGGAGATAGCGTTCCAGGAGGACGGGGGGAGGGCCCAGGGATACGGAAGACGGCCGCGACGTGCGCTTGCGGGTGAACCAATTCTTTAACTTCCCGAGAGCCGTGGCCACCGAATATTCCTTTAACTGCACTTATGGTTTCCTAATCATTATAGAAGAAACTGGCCTGGTCCTCAACTGTCAAATGCACCCCGCGGCCGGGGTTGGCTCAGGTGAGGACTTTTCTGCCGCGGCCTCGGCCGAGATCTCTGCCATTATCGTCAACCGCGCCTCCCGGTCCAACCCGCCAGGAAGCACCGGGGGCTCTCATCAGGTGACCGCTGGGGTCCGGTCCGGCGGCTGTAAGAGATTTCAGTTGACATAACGAGGGTTTTGCGATTTCATGGGCGTGTTTCATCAGACCTTCATCGACTTAATTTCGGTGCTCCGGAGGTTCACATGCCTCAATGCCCCCATTGCCAGACCGAGTATGACGTGGGCCAGCGCTATTGCAGCACGTGCGGCAGTTTCTTGCTGCACCCGGAACAGGGGGATACCTTTTGTCCCCAGTGCGGCGTGCGCGTTTCACCCCTCCAGGAATTCTGCCATGAGTGCGATGCTCCCTTGAAAGGGGGCAAAGCCCCCCACGAACCTTTAGGGGCCGTGCCGGAGGCTGAAGCGCCGGCCCCGGAGCCCGCACCAGTGCGAGTCCCCCCCGCCGGTATGCCGTCCTGGCTCATCGGTTTGCTGGTGGGCTCGGGGATAGTCATCATCATCTTGCTGGTCTTGCTGTTCAGTCGGGGCACGTCACCGCCCCCGGCGCCGCCTCCGGCTCCCAAAGCCGAAGCGCCAGCTCCCGCCCCCGCCACTCCGGCCCCGGCCCCAACTGCCCCGGTAGCTCCGGCTCCCAGCGCCCCGCCTGCTCAACCGGCCCCCGCCGCCGCCACGGACCTCAAGGCTCAATTGCAGAGCGTGCTCTCCGCCTTACGGGACGCCCAGTTGAACAAGGACATCCTCCAGTTTATGAGCGTTTATTCCCTCACCTACCCGGGACTGGACGACAAGCGGGCCAAGACCTTGAAAGCCTGGGAAACCTTTGATTTCACCACCCTGGCGTTCACCATCGACAAGGTGCAGTCCATCGACGCCAATAACGCCATTGCCTGGGTAACCTGGTATGTTGACACCAGGAACCGGCGGTCGCAAGAACTGTCAAGCGCTTCCCAGACCTATCAGGTGCGGTTCGCCAAGGAGATGGACAAATGGCGCATCCGTTCCCTGGAAGAGGTGGAACAATAGGGGAAATACCCCCTATCCCAAATGTGAAAAAAGAAGGGGCGACCCGCCGGGTCGCCCCTGCAATTGCGGATCTTTTGATTGCGAGCAGGTATAAACCCCCACCTACAATCCCCATATCTGGTTAAATTCACATAATTTTTTGGTGAGGATGAGGCAGTTGACGGCCTCGCCGTTTCATCGGACCAATTTTTGCCGCAAATAATCTCGCCATGGTGCCGCTGGAGACCGGGAGTGTCTAGCCGGCAAGCCTCTTTATTTTCAGCATATTTCGTTAAAGCGCCGGAGACGTTGCGGAACGAGACCATCAGGGCCGGCCACCCCGGCCCAGGCGGCAGCGTTCCAGGAGATTTTGTTGGGCGTGGAGGCGGAGGGACTCCCGGATGCAGCCCAAGGCGACGTTAAGGGAGCGGAGATCAAGGGCGGAATTGAAGAGGCGGTCCAGGCGGACATCCAGGAGGTCCAGTTTTTCCAGGAGGGCGGCTTGGCGGGACTGGTCTGCCTGGCGCTGCTGAAAGTCAAGGTGGCGGGCGAGATGCTTGGTGTGGCGGCAGAGGGCGGAGGGGCTGAGGCCGAATTGTGCGGCCAGGGAGCGGTAGGGCACCCCCTGCATGAGGCCGCGGTCGATCTCCGGGCGGGAGGGGTGAGAGCAGACGGAACAGCGTTGCACCATAAAGGGACTCCAGGGCTGAAATTTCCGCAGGATGCCGGATGGATTTCAGGTTATCAAGGGAGGGGAGGGGGGGCCAGCACGGGCGGGACGGGTGGCAGGAAACCGTGGTAATAAGTGAAGGTGTGATGGTCTAGAGACCAGACCAGACCAGACCAGACCAGACAATCTCTCTATCAGGCATAATATCAATCGGACAAAAAGGATTCTGGAAACCCCCCACAAAAAGGAAATTTCTCTATTCAGAGCATATCAATAATTTATTCAAGAAACCCGATAAGTTTTCTTTGTGGCAAGTTCTATAAACTTTTGTATCCCAAGTTTTCACTTTGGCAAACCATCTCTGGCTTGACTTGATTCCCACTCTAACTTAAAACTTGGTACGACTGCTGGGGGCAGGTCACCGGGGCTTCCAAATGAAGCGACGATAATTATCGGAATAATCTACATCACTACCAGATTTATGGTTCAATCGGAATGACAGCCAATGTGATAGACAATTTTCCAACGGGCGATGAGCTGGTGTGGTAATGCTGAGGGCGGTTCTTTTCAGAATTATTGGCGTGCTCCTGGGTTTTCTGGTGGCTTTTGCCATGGCTGAAGGAGCGGTGCGGCTTTTCTGCCCTCAAGAGGTGGGACCGGTTCGGTTTGCCTGTCACCCACAACTGGGAGAGATTCCGGTGCCCGGCCAACACGGGGTGAGAAGGTTACCCGGAGTTTTCACCTCTACGTACAGTAATAACTCCCTGGGATGGCGCGGGTCTCGGGAATACCGGGAGGCAAAACAGACCGAATATCGGGTCCTCTTCCTGGGAGATTCTTTTACCTATGGAATCGGCGTCAACGACGATCAGACTTTTGCCGCCCTGGTGGAAAAGTTTTTAACTTCGGACCATCTGTCCGTTGAAGTTATGAACGCAGGCGACCCCGGCAAAGGGACCGATTATGCATTAAAGTTATATCAAACGGTGGGGCGGAAATTTTATCCCGATCTCGTCGTATATTGTGCTTTTTTTGCAATGATTTATAGGAATGAGCGGGGCGAGTATTATAATGTAGGGAACCACGGCGACCTTCAGGCTAAGGCGGTAATCTGCCGCGGAGGCCTGATAAAAACCGTGCTGGCCCATCTGCCCGGCTACAATTGGCTGATTTCCTGGTCCCAGGCAGCTAATTTGGTCAAAGAGGCGGGGGTGGAGCTGCTGATTAAATGGGCCACCAGAAATGGCTCTGACGTTACGGAAGGCCTGGTGCTGGCATATAAGAAAAATGCCAACGGTTGTTCGACCGAGGCCAATAAATTAACCCGGATTTATGCGGACCAATTGCACGCTGCAGTAAAAAATGCCGGTGGAAAGCTGGTGATATTTTATATTCCCAACTCCCAGGAAGTCCGGGAGTATCGGCAGAACCGCACCTTTTCCGCCGATGAGCAGGTCTTTCAGCTTATTGCGGCCGATAACGGCATGACGCTGTGGTCCTTGACCCCCTTATTGGCCCACTCGGGCCAACCTATCGATCGCCTATACTATAAAGAAGGTCATTGGACTGCGGTTGCGCATGAATTGGCGGCTCACTATATGAGCGGGCTGATCGAGAGCCGACTTTTGCAAAACCCCCAACTGAAACCATCTGATCCCTAAATGACAGAATAAAATTCTTGTGGTGCCAATCGAAAGGAGGGAAATGGAACGCACTGATCTTCCGGCGAGTCAGGGGGGAACGATGGCGGTATCAAGGCCGCAACTGGCCTGGGTGGTCCTGCTTTCCGGGGCGGTTTTCCTCTGCGCTCACCTCCCTGCTTTCACCAACCCATTCGTCATCAACGACGACGTTCGCCAGCAAATCTACTGGATGCAACAGTGGCTGGACCCGGGACTCTTCCGGGACGATCTTCTCACCGACTACGCCCGCTATTACGTCCCCTGGGGAGTCAAGGCCATTTATTGGCTGGCTTCCTGGGTCATAGGACCCCTCGCTTTCTCCAAGATCCTACCGGGCCTGCTGTTTGTCTTTCTGGGCCTCTGCCTTTTCCAGATCGGGGCGAAATTGGGAGACCGAATCCTGGCCTGGACCACGTTGGGTATCTACTGGCTGACCCCCTTCTTTCTGGACAACCTGGCGGGAGGCCTGGCCCGGGGGTTCGCCGCTCCGCTGCTGGCCCTGCTGCTCCTTGCTTGGCTGGACCGCCGGCCCTGGCTCATGGCCTTGGCTCTGCTGTTGCAGGCTTTTTTCATCCCTTATATCTTCCTGGTGGGTGCGGCAGCCGTAACCCTGGCCTGGCTATGGGCCCGCGGCGGCTCCTTCAACCCGCCTCCCTTTCCGTCGCGGCCAGCCCATTTTCTCCTCCTGTTAGCCGGGGCCTGCCTGGTGGCGCTCATGAACTTCGACTACGTGGGAGCCGGCTTCGGACCGCTGGTGAGCGCCACGCAGATGAGCCACCGGCCCGAGTTCGGCGCCCAGGGCCGCTACGCCATGCTGCCCGTGCCATCGCTCCTCTGGGAACTGATCCAGCCCTGGGAATTCATCGCCCCTTTTCGCGAGGGCGGCCCGCTAGCCGGGGTAACAGTGTGCGTGGTGGTGGTGGCCCTGGGGGCCATCGGCGTGTTCCAGGTGGATTGGCGGGCCTTGAAAGACAGGCTCAGGCCATTCTGGTGGGTCGCGCTCTCCTCCGTGCTGCTCTACTTCCTGGCCCGCATCTTCTTGCTGAAACTCTTTATCCCAGACCGTTACGTGAGCTATACCTTCAATCTATTTTATTGCCTGGCTCTGGCCCTGTGCCTGAGGTCGGCTCTAAAAATCGGCCAGTGGCCCCGGAACCTGGCTCTCCTGGCTTTGCTGCTGGCGGCGCTAATCAGCGCCGTGCGGCTTTACGGGGTAGGTCTCAAGGATTATTCCGCCTACCAAACCCTATATGCGGCCCTAGCAGCCACTCCCAAAGATGCCCTCTTTGCCGGTCACCCCTACCTGATGGACAACATCCCCACCTTCGCCCGTCGTCGGGCCTTGGCCATTTATAAGCTGGCCCATCCCTGGAGCAAAGGTTACTGGCAAAAACTACAGCCCCGCCTCCATGACCTTTTCAACGCTTACTACGCCGCCGACCCCCAGGAGGTGATCGCCTTTTGCCGGAAGTACGGCATCGCCTTCCTTATCGTTGATGAGCGTCATTTTACCCCGGCCTTCCTCAAAGGCGGGTTCTTTCTCTTTCCCTATGACAAACTCCACATCCCGGGCCCTAAGCCAATTCTGACTGAAAGAAATTTATGCCCCTTTTTCGCCCCGTTTAACGATCAAATCCGCCACCTTACGGCAGGTCGGCAAAATTTTGCCTTGCTCTCAGATGCCACTTTCCATCCCCAGATCATAGACCAGCATGTGCGCCTGATCGATATGCGCCCCTGGCTGGCCTACCAGCCATAATCCAAAGCCTTGGTCGGATTCTTGCTATAAATGGACAAGACACGTCTCTTTTGGCTTGTCACCATTTGGGTGGGCATCGGCATTGGCATGCACGTCAGCAGCCGCTGGCTGGGCAAGTGGGCTTGGTTGGCCTCTGGATTGATTCTTATAGGTATCGGCCTGATAGAGGTTATCTCCGCCTTCCCCTTGGATATGTAGAAGAGGAGCGCATCGATGAGCATTCAGGTGAGATTTTCAGGACTGTGAAAAGGAGCGGGGAAAAAGATTGTTACTGCTTAGTATTAATGAGTTTTTCAACGCTATGCTTAAGTCCGGCTAAGTCAGATGATTTTTCCACGAAATCATCGAAAGGCTGATCCTGAGGAGGCAGCCTCAAATATTCATATAAAGCCGTATGGCAGATCACCGGCAGGGTTGGCCATGTCTTTTTAATGAACCGGATAAAATCCATCATATTCGGCCCGGCATGGCGCAGATTAGTAATTACTAGATCTACAGATTTAGCTGGGTCATTCAGGATCTTAAGAGCTTCCTTTCCCGATTCAGTAGTCAAGACTTCGTAGCCTGCCCCTTCAAATTCCTCTTTGAGCATTAAGAGAGTAGGATAATCTTTATCAATTACCAGAATAGTTTTCATCGAGTCTTTGGCCTCTTGTTTGACCACCAGCACCGGACAGGGAGCACTGTCGATGTGTCCAGTTCAATAATAAAAATGATTGCTTAAAATATTTTATCATTTGTCGTCTTGATCCGGAATTGAAGGGCCCAGATTCGATCATCAACCTTTCTCTTGGGAAGCATGATAGCTCAAATTTTCCTGATACGTCAATTTTTTCAAGATTTGGGCATGCCACCCCATCGGTAAACAGACTCCTCATTAATTTCCGGCCTATGACCCCAGGCCAGCACCGCTCGGCAATGGTGAAAGAGAGGCAAGCCGAGACATCTTATACATAAGGCCTCCGGGTATCATAAGAATTCCTGCCACCCGCTTTGATTCACGGACCGGTCAGTAAGGCTGAAACAAGGTATCGCGATCTAGATTATATCTACAGTGGTCCAGCTTATTAGGCATTTACATCCTTCCACCGCTTAGCAAAGTGGATGAAGGCATACATGGCAATGGCGGCTATAATGCCGGCGATGGCAAAAGGCGTCCAGACCCAACTGGGATCGTACTTGTCCCACAGGAGCCGGGTTACCTGGGCAGGAGTCTGCCCTAGCATCTCCGTTAACGTGGCGAATGCTTGGGAACGGTCCGGCAGTTCATGCATCTTGAGCACTTCGGACATGTAGCGCAGGGCCAAACCCGCCTTTTCTCCGGTGCGTTCATAGATCTGTCCTGCCAGGAAAGAGCCGTAGCCCCAGCCTAAGGCATAGGGGATACTGGCATAGCCCATGTACAGCGCCTTCTTGTCGGAAGGCGCAATCACGGCAAGGTACTCTCTCATTTTGGGGGAGCACAGCATCTCCCCCGCCGTGAAGCAGGCGATGCCGGCCAGGCAGGTGAAAATGGACATGCTCGAACCGACCACATATATCCCCAGACTAACCAGGATAAAGCCAAAAAAGATGGAGGTGAGCCGGCGCATCACCCGGTTGGCATACCAGGAGAGCGGAACGACGACGAGGATGATCAGAAAAGGGTTGAGATTGATCACCCACTCCTGGGCGATCTGGGCGCCCCTGGAGAGATTCCGGGAGAGCATGAACTCCGGCAGGTGCCGGGCGAGGGGGTAACTGTCCACCCAGTCCACGATGAAATTGGGCAGCGTGTCCCAGAGCTGCTCGAGCACCGCCCAGAACACCGAAATAATGACAATAAAGGCGAGAAGCCGAGGGTTGAGGATTTCCCGGGCCGTGTTGACCACCACCTGCCAGACCCCGGTGGCGCTATCGGATCCAGGATTAACTTCCCGGTAAGTGAAAAGCCACAACAGGTTCAGGTTGACCAGGAGGGCACAGCCGTAAAAAACCGTAGGCCAGGAGTAGCCATAGAGAAAATGGGCCAGCGGCGGCCCCAGGAAAGCGCCGACGTTGATCACCATGTAGAAAAAGCCCCAGCCCACCCCGGAGGTCTTAGGCGTGAGGGTCTTGACAAAGGTCCCCTGAACGGGCGGCTTGAAGATTGCGGTGCCCGTGGCCAGCAACAGACAACCTGCGAGGAACGGCCAAAAGGTGCGCTGGGTGGCCATCATCAGGTAGCCCAGGCTTTTTAAAATGATGGCCACCACGATCTGCCGCTTGTAGCCGTAGCGGTCGGCAAAGCCGCCCGCGAGCACCGGCAGGGTCGACTGCACCAAGGCCCACCACAGGAAGATGAACCCCTTGTCGCTCTGGCTGAAATGGAGTCCGCCAATCTCGTCAGCCTGGGCGATATAGATGGGGATGACGACGCGCACGCCATAATAAGCGAGCCGTTCGATGGTCTCCATGATGTTGGCCGCCCAGAAAGGCCAGGTCAGGCCTCTGGTCTGTCCCCAAAATGATGAGGTGTTCTGTTCGCCCATTTGGGTCCTTTCGAGGGCATCTTCGGTCTTAATAGGGTAAGTATAATGGAAAGGGAGAATGCCGCTTCAGAAAAATCTATCTGGGATCTAATTCTTCATTACGATATGGAGACTATATTGATATCTGAAAATTTTTAAGAAGTTTCTAGTGGCAAGAGATACGGTCGCTGAGGATTTGGTATGTGCAAACTCCGGGGGGAAATGCCTTCCACCCAAATTTGTGCTATCGTGCCCCCTACGAGAACAATTGGCTTTGGGAAGAGGATTGTTTGGGGGATTTTACTTGGCCAAAGAGGTTCAAAAACCTCGTTTGGACCTAAGCGCCTATGTATGGAGCGTAATCTCGGTTACTAGCAAAAAACTTTCGACTTTACTACTTTGACATGCTAATAGTAAGAGCAAATCTATAAGGCAAGAGAAAGCCTTGACTCCCAAATCACTTAAACAAAAGCTTAAACAATAAAGAAGAATTCAGATTTAATCTAAAGCGTTACTGGGATCCGGTGGCTTGGGTGGGAACAAGAGATATGAGCGGGAGAAACTTTAATCGGCTTTGGGCCTTGACGTTGGCCCTGTTGATTGGGGCAGGCTGCTCCGGCGTCTTGTATGAATCTAAATCTGAGGATGGCCGGGAGGACCGATTGCTGATTGACCAGGGCGAAAGCTGGAGCACCTATGACGATAAGCCCAGAAAACCCGACAGTAAGGCCAAAAAAGACCAGGATGACAGAAGTATCTTATTGAAAAAGGAGTTGACTTTTTAACCGCCACTGCTTCGCAGCGCGCCCACCTCTGACTGGACCCCTGGTAATCCTGACCATCCTGGCCACGTTGCGTATCCCCAATAAGGCGCTGTGGTGGGCGATCGGTGGCGCAGTGGCCTTTCTATGGGCAGTTCTCTATATCCCCTTTTTGGGCGGTCTTTTCCAATTTGATGAGTTACACTGGGATGATCTGCTGGTCTGTCTGGTCGCAGGCATGATGAGCATCGTCTGGTTTGAGGTGTTGAAGATATTCCGCAATTGCAAGAGAGCGTTAAGCCATAAGATATCCTAATAGTCTAACGTAACGGAATTATTAGTTATGTCGGAAATATTTACTGGTTTGACTTCTGGTGAAGTCGAAGACCGCTTTGCCAAGAAACAATATAACCGGTCATCCCGGGCCAAAACTAAGACCATTGGCGAGATTTTTATTGAAAACGTTTTATCCGTTTTCAATTTTATCATTGGTCTTATCGTTATCTTCTTTGTATTTTTTTATCTTAGAAGTTTTGATTCAAGGTTGTTGCTGGATGCTATCGGTATTTTCATGGTGGCTTTCATCAATACCATGATATCGATCTATCAAGAAATTAAAGCAAAAAGAGTACTCGATAAAGTAAACTTACTATTAAAGAGAAATGTCACTATTGTTAGAGATGGACAGCAATGTCTGGTTCCCCACAAAAAAATTGTCCTTGATGATGTGATTTTTTTGCAGCGGGGCGACCAAGCCGTCGTCGATGGCTTGGTCTTACAAGCCAATCATCTCGAAATCGACGAATCCTTGCTGACAGGCGAATCCGTGCCGATTGCCAAAACCGTCGGTGGGCAGATCTTATCGGGAAGCTTCTGTTTATCCGGGAACGGCTATTACGTGGTGGAAAAGGTGGGTGATGACAACTATGCTGCTCAAGTTACCAGGCTCGCCAGAAAATATAGATTCAACCTGACGCCACTCCAAAAAAGGATTAATTTTTTTGTCAAGGCGTTATTCGGCGCCGCCATCGTCATCGTGCTTCTCAAAATCCTGTTGACTCGGAGCAGCAGCCTCCTGGAAATCGATGCAGTCCGGGAAATGGGCACCATCCTGGAGTCCCTGGTGCCTCAGGGGCTGGTGTTGATGTCCTCCGTCACCTTTGCCATCGGGGTCTACCGCATTAGCAAGGTGGGGGCCATTATCCAGAAGCTAAACGCCGTGGAGTCATTCTCCAACGTCCAGGTCATCTGCATGGATAAGACGGGGACCCTGACTCAAAATAAACTCTCCGTGCAGCAGATTATTCCTTTGGCGGCTGGTATCTCTGAAGACGGGATTAACAGATTTTTGGGAACCTACGCCTGGCTCTCTTCGGATAAGAACGCCACCATCCGGGCCCTGGAAGCTTTCAGCTATGATGAAGAAGCGGTCGCCATGGACGAGATTCCCTTCAATTCCGAAAGGAAGATGAGTCTTTTAAGAATTGAGCACGGCGGCTCTTTGACAACATTTGTTTTAGGGGCTTACGATATCTTGATTGACAAAATGCCGGTAAATCTGCAGGCGGAGGCCGCGAGACTATTTGCGGCGCACAAGCTTGAGGTTTATCGCAACCTCCTGTTCGCCAGGGTGTTGGGCGGCCTATCCCTGGATGAGGCGGCGAGCGATGGCTCGCAGGTCGCCATGGAGCCCATTTGCATCGTGGCCATCGCCGACCGGATCAGGGAAGATGTGATGGAGGTGATAAGTCTATTTAGGCAAAAGGGCATAGGATTCAAAATCCTTTCTGGAGATGCCCCGCAGGCTATTCAGGCAGTTTGCCGGGAAATCGGCTGGGAGGTCGAGGGCGGAAGCATAATCTCCGGCAATGAATTGGACGGCCTGGCCGGCAACCAGTTTGCCGAGGTAGTGCGACACAAGATGGTTTTTGGGCGGCTCAAGCCCGAACACAAGCTCAAGATCGTCAAAGAACTGCGGGCCCAGAAAGTCTACACTGCCATGATCGGGGATGGGGTCAACGATTTGCCGGCCATCAAGGAAGCCGACATAGGTATTGCCATGGAAGAAGGGAGCATGGTCACCAAAGAAGTGGCAGACATCGTCTTGCTCAAGAACCAATTTGCCCTGTTGCCGAAAATATTCGATGAGGGAAACAAGGTTATTAATACAGTAGGGGCAATTGCCAAGTTATTTTTGACCAAGAACTTTTTGATAGTCTATTTGGGATTGATGACTATTTTTTTCTTCCTGGAGTTTCCTCTGACCCCGCGCCGGGTTTCATTAATGAATATCTTTGCCATCGGGCTCCCTTCCATGATCATAGCCTTTAAAAATAAAAATGTGGAACCTTATAAAAACTTTATGTTGGATCTTTTTACCTTTGTCGGATTAGCAGCTTTGGTTATTGTCACCGCCGGTTACATCGGGTTTTATCTTTCTCAATCCAACCCTCTCCTCAAGCATGTTGAGTCCGAAACGGTGATGATCGCCATTATGACTGTGGTCGCCGTTGCCAATTTTTTCGCTGTTGCGATTCATAAGCATGAGAAGCGCAGACTGCCATACATTATCTATGGCTTGCTGATGCTGAATGGGTATTTTCTGCTGCTCTACATGCATGGGAATAACGTTCTCGTTAAGATCATCAAGGTATTTTATGAGATCCCGAATCTGCATGTGCAGTCCTGGTGGTTAATCCTCCTGGCAAGTGCGAGTGGTTCGCTTCTCCTTCTGGTTCTACAAAAAATCCGCGGGTGGTTAATAAAGGCAAATGGATAAACCTGCCTGAACAGATGGGAAGAAACTCTGGCCCTTGCTCTGATCAAACTATAGCGCAAATATGCCGTGACAGAAGTGTTGCTAACTGCTATGACTAGAAACTTATCAAGCGGCTGAAAATTCAACGTATCTTGATTATATCTGCACTTTTTAGTCTGAAGATTTCTTTTGTCTACCCTGGAGATTCTGGCTTCCTTATCTCGCAGGCATTTGAAATCATCCTCCCCACAAATGCCCGCACAAGATATGCGGATCATATCCGCAACTATTTGGATTTTTTGATAAGTTTATGGTTTGGCAAGCTAGTGCGCATCGACCTCCAAAATGCCCCCGATTACTTACTTGCGGTCCCACCTGTGCGGGGAGCCACGAATAGGAAACTGGTTTAGATTCTATCTGGATACCTCGGCACCTTTGGAACTTGACTTTGCACATAGGAGTGATCTGGCATCCAGCGAAGATTCTTGAGGTTGGTCGAGGGGGCCTTTGAGCAAGAGGCTTACATAAGTCTTATGAGGGCGTGGGGGTGAAATTCCCCCACACTACTCGACTTTATTATAGCCCTTTCTGATCCTCATCGATGTTCGGTTATACAGCCATCTTATTTCCGCGGTCATCGGCGTTACCGCCTTCAAATTGCTGGCTCCTCACTTATGGCTAGCTGCGGCCCTGGCGGTGGCCACCAGCATTGCGGTAATGCACGCCACTAAAACCGCGCACCTGCCGGGCGAGGCCACGGCCCTCATCGCGGTCATGGGCGGCAAGAATATCAATGAACGGGGGTATTGGTACGTGATGATGCCCGTGGGCGGTAATTCTGCTTACGGTCGCGCTACTCGTGAACAACCTTTCTCTAAAGCGCCAATATCCTGAATTCTGGTGGTAGAGCCCCCGGGGCGCGGCGCCCTTGCAGTTCTGGGACTTGCCGCTTACCGGGAGTTGGCGAAGGGCCCTATACCCCGCTCATCTCGTGATAATAGCTGATGATATCTCTCTTGGAGATCATCCCGATGATCTCATCCGGGGCTTCGGGCCGCACCACCGGCAACTCGTCCGTATTTATCCGGCGCATTTTGTCCAGGGCGTCTTCCAAAGTGTCATCCGGAAAGACCCGGAGAACTTCGGTGGTGGCCACATCTTTCGCCAGGATTAATTTAGAGACTCCCGACTCGAAAATTATCTCCCTAAGATCATTGATGGAGAGAATTCCCGTCAATTTGTCGTCCTGGTTCACCACCGGATAATACATATCGCTGGAGTTGGTTAAGAGCTTGACCAGATCCGGGAATGGAAGGTGTTCGGGGATGGCCGTCACTGCCTTCATGGTCACCGCGTCTTTCACGCAGAGTTTTTCCAGCAAGCTCCGGGCAAAGTCAGAAATGTGTGCCGGTGAGGCGATGCGAGCCAACAGCTGCTCTTCATAGAGGCTGGTTTTGCCCAGGAGCAAGAAGGAGGTGGCGGCCACCAGCATTAGCGGCACCAGCAGGTTATAGCTGGAGCACATTTCGCAGGCCATGATGATGGAGGCAATGGGGACCTTGGCCACGCTGGCGAAGAACCCACCAATACCCACCAGCACAAAAGAACTGGGGTTGATCACCCAGCCCGGCGCCAGACTGTGCCCCCAAAAGCCGAAGGCGCCTCCTAGCATGGCTCCAATAAAGACCGAGGGGCCGAAGACCCCGCCGCTACCCCCCGGAGCTGATGGTGCAAGAGGTAGCCAGGATCTTTAAAAACGCCAGGATCAACAAGGTCTGCCAGATGATCTTGCCTTCCATGGCCATCTGGACCCAACCATAGCCACTGGCCATTACCTGGGGATAAAAGTAGATGATCAGCCCCAGGAATAATCCCCCCAGGGCCGGTTTGATGATATTGGGCAGGGGAAGACGGCGGAAGAAATAATCCCGCATGCCATAGAAGACCTTGATGTAGAAGAATCCCACCGCGGCGCAGATGACTCCGAAAATCAGGTACGGGATCAGTTCCACCGGTTCAAAATTTACCGGTCCCGGAAAGAAGAGGGCCGTGCGATGGTTGATTTGCCAGAAGATGGAATCTGCCACAATGGCGGAGACAATACACGGCAAGATGGCTTCGTACTCCAGTTCGGCTTCCCGGTACAGCACTTCCGGGGCGAATAGGGCCGCACCCAGCGGCGCATGGAAAATGGCCCCGATACCCCCCGCAGCGCCGGCCAATAGCAGGATGCGCCGGATTTTGGGCTTCAGATGCAAAATATCGGCTAAAAATGACCCGAATCCGGAGCCGATCTGGGCGATGGGCCCCTCTTTGCCCCCGGAGCCGCCACTACCGATGGTGATGGCCGAAGCCACGATCTTTACCAAGGGCACCCGTTTGCGCACGTAACCGCCGCGATAATGGAAGGCTTCAATCATGGCATCGGTGCCGTGGCCTTCCGCTTCCGGAGCAATGAGATATATCAGCAGGCCCGCCACCAGCCCGCCCAAGGCGGGAATGACCAGTAGCACCCAACGATGGACGGGAAGATAGTGGGCCAGGGACAGGAGTTCCCCCGGGTTGGGTTCTCGGTAGCCACTGGTCAGGGTGATAAAAAAATGCAGCGTCAGATTTAGGAGTTTATCGAAAAACAACGCCCCCAGTCCGGAGATCACCCCCACGATGATGCTTAGCAGGGGCAGACCCATGCGCCCGGAAACCCTGACATCTCTCAGGCGAGAAAGCCATTTTGCGGGTATCCAATTCCGGTCGTCGGAGTTTTTCAGGTCCATCATCTTGATCCGCCTGGCTCAGGAGGGCAAATCCTTCCATGACTTCTAAATTCTCCCCTAAGCATGTTGGAGGCGATTGATCTCGATATCCCAGGTAAGAAAATTCTATCCTTCATATAACCCCACGCCTAAGATTATTTGGTTTACTCCTGCTCCCGGAGGCGCAAAATCTTTTTCAATTCTGCGCCAATACTTAATTCTCTACTATGAACAGTTCGTTAGACCTTGCAAAGCTCAAAAGATACCGGCCCATGACTAACATCTGGGTATGGTACTCCAGGATGGCATTGCGTTTAGTTACGACCTCCTCGGGGGTAAGGGTAAGTGAGACCCATTGTATGCCTTTATCAGGAAAACCCTCAGGAGGATAGAGGCGTGACCCGGTTCCCGCACCCTGACCAATCGGCCACTGGCCAAAATGGATCAGGAAGGTAAGCACTCGGGGTTTGAGGTTGGGATGTTTCTTGCGCAACTGTGTCAATGCCTTCTTAACGAAAAAATAAGTGGCGCTATGGTCTGGATGCTCGTCCTGCCGCGGTGTGGTCGCCACCACGTTAGGTTGAAAATCAGCGATCACGTGTTCGATCTCCCTTGTGAGATCGTGGCCGGTATAGATGGTGTGCGGGATGATGGTTTCCAATCTCGGGGGACAGTTTTCCAGGGTAAAAGGAGACCTGTACGCCTGTCGGCCAGCGCAAAAATGCAGAAGAAGGGAGGATAGCCCGCCGTCCGGAAAGCCGAGGAAGATCACATCGCTCCCCTTCAATCCCAACCTGGTGATGGCCTTCAGGACCTCTCCCCGGCGCTCATCACCATATTTGCGGTAATCTTCGGCGGTGGGATGGGAGATGCGATCCTCCTTTTCCACCCCTTCAGGAAAGCCGTCTCCGTTGGTCATAAAGACAACCTTTACCCTTCCACCTCTTTTGAGAACGCGCTAAATCAGCCCTGCTGCTCCCAGGCTTCCATCGTCCGGGTGTGGCGAGAAGATCAAAAGACGTGTGTCAGGGGAGATCAGAGATTCTATCGCCAGAGGTTCCTCTGCCTGGGCGTAAGGAGGCACTATTATGGCAAAAATGAATAGTACAATCCAGAATACTTTTAGCACGATGACCTCCGGGAAAGAAAATGACCAAAGGCATGGCGTGAACAATACCGTCCCACACTTACTCCTCTTTGATTATATACAAGATTATGTGGCAGATTTGGCAAAGCGATTAAAAAATATTTTGAGGGAAGAATTCATAAAAAGTTTGGGAACCCGTGCCTTCCTTTCAAGGAACAGGGAAAATGGCACCTAAAGGCCGGGTATATGAAATTGGCCCATTGCGTCAGATGTGGTTGATGCATATTTTATAACTCATCTTACTTAATAGGCCTTTGGCATGGATCATTCCAGTCTGGAACATGGTCAGCGGTGATCGGCCTCGATGACCGCCCTGGAGTCGCAGTGGCATCAAGAGTTAGCAACCGCCTGATAAGTTTGGACATATTCCGCGGTTTGACCATCGCCGCGATGATCGTCGTCAACAACCTGGTGGCCTGGACCGATACCCCCCGCTTCCCGCGCCTGACCCATGCCGAGTGGCATGGGTGCACCCTAGCCGATCTTATCTTCCCCTTTTTTATTTTCATCGTTGGCGTTACCGCAGTATTTTCTTTGGACCAGCGGGCAAAAAGGGGGGCAAGTCCGGCGCAATTGTACTGGCGTATCCTCAGTCGTAGTGCCGCGCTTTTCGCTCTGGGTCTGGTTGCGTGCAGCTATTTCTTCTGGGGTTGGCTATTCCAGGTCGTCTGTCCACCCGGAGTAACACGGGAGAGCATTTGGGCGATTTTCCTGTCGGCGCCGGCCAATACCGAGGAGTTCTATTTTTCTCTCGACAATCTGAGAATCATGGGCGTGCTCCAGCGCATCGCCCTGGTGTATCTGGTAGTCTCAATCCTATTGATCCATACCCGTTGGCGGGTCCAGGCCCTGATCGCCGGCACCTTGCTGTTGTTATATTGGGGCCTGATGAGCCTTCCCGGCTTCACATTGGAGCCGGGGGGGACCTGGGTTCTTATATCGACCGCGCCGTCCTGGGGGAAACGCACTTGTGGCGGTATGGGCAAACCTGGGATCCCGAAGGTTTGCTGAGCACCCTGCCGGCCATCGCCACCGGCATATGTGGCGCCCTCACCGGCCAATGGCTGCGTACCCCGCAGGACCGGCGCAACACCCTTATCGGGCTTTTCTTGTTCGGTTTCTTCGGCATCTTGATCGGCACGCTGTGGGGATACGTGTTTCCCATCAACAAGTACCTCTGGACGAGCTCCTTTGCGGTCTATACTGCGGGCTACGCCCTGATGTTTCTGGCATTCTGGTACTGGCTCATCGATCTCAAGCAGGCTCAGGCGGTGTGGGCCATGCCCTTCGTCTGGCTGGGCATGAACCCCCTATTGGCGTATTGCGGGGCCCAGATCGGGTCCTTAGCCTTGGGCGTCCTGTATATCGGCACGCCGACTCAGCATACCCATCTCATCACGCCCATACTGACCAGGATTTTCGGGGAAAATTGGGATGTCGTTAGCCTGACGCATTGGCGGGACCCGAGGTGGCCCTCACTCTGTTGGGCCATGATATACTTAAGTTTTTGGACTTTGGTAGCGGGCCTTTTGTACCGGAAGCGAATCTTCATCAAGATATGAGAACCCACCCACCCCCCGCCAGGGGAAAAGCCCAGTCGGGGCTGCCAGCCTCCCGCATGGCTGGAGAATCGGCCCCGCCCTTTGAGGCGAGAACATTTCCCGATGAACAATTGCAAGAGGCCTGGGATTGAATTAAATTTGGCGATTATCCCCTTGACAATGTATTTTCGCTGTGCTATATTGATTGTCAAAGGAGTTAAGAGCCATGGACAAACACCCTTCCATCTTTGAAATCCTCAAAAAATTCGATTCTGAGGAAAAGTGCATTCAGCATTTTGAACACATCCGCTGGCCCCATGGACTTACCTGCATAAGATGCGGAAGCAAGCGGATATTCCAATACAACACCGTGGGCAAAACCAAGAAAATGCGCCACCTTTATCAATGTGTGGATTGTAAATACAATTTTTCCGTAACTACCGGAACTGTCTTTCACGATTCTCATTTGCCCCTGACAAAGTGGTTTCTGGGGATATATCTGATCTGTTCCGCCAAAAAGGGAGTATCGGCCAAACAGCTTCAACGCCAGCTTTCCGTATCCTATAAGACTGCGTGGTATATGGCTCATCGTATTCGCCTTGCTATGTCAGAGGATGAGGACTTTTGCCAGAAGTTCGCCGGAATTTGCGAAGTTGACGAGACTTATGTAGGTGGCAAAGGCAAAGGTCCACACGGGCGCGGAGCCGCCAATAAAATTCCCGTAGTCGCCATAAAAGAGCGGACATCAGGCAAAATCCGTATGAAAGCAGTTAATAATGTCAAAGCCAGCACCTTGCGGGGATCCATCCGCAATCATGTCTTGCCTGGGGCTGAGATTCATACCGATGAGTTTAAGTCCTATCTGTGGCTTGATAGCTCTGAGTTTGTCCATAATGCGGTCAACCATTCGGAAACTTATGTAAAAGCCGGGAATATCCATACTAACGGAATTGAAAATGTTTGGTCCCTGTTTAAACGCGCTATAACCAGCGTTTACCATAAGGTTTCCGCTAAGTATCTGCCTCTTTACCTGAATGAGTTTGCTTACCGTTTCAATCATCGTGACCAAGTGTGCCTCTTGGATAAAGTTTTAGAAACGAGTTTCTAAATCACACAAAAAAATTAAGGACCATATTTGAGTTTCCAATTAATTGATTTCCTAGTTTTTTCTGTAATATGAATTGAAAGCCTTTCCATGAACCCCTTAATATGCTACATTGCTTTCCAAGCCTCATATTCATCGTAGTCATAACGGGGGTGCATGGTGGGGTGTCTATAAACAATTTTGAAAGCTCTCAATTTGCCAATAATACCACGATAAAAAGATAGTGCTGCATCTTTTTCTGGGCCAGCATGGGCACTTTCCATTGGATCAACTTTCTTTTCAATATCTCTAATTATTATTCCCCATTCACCCCATTCCAAAGGTTTATTCTTTAGCGTAACCCCCCTCTCTCGCGCGAGTGCCCTTAATCCATATTCAGCAATTCTCATTAGATGAAATATTATAGCAGTATATAAATTTGCTGCGTAACAATTGCCAGCGTTTTTAATGTCATTAGCAGCATCTTTAAAAGCATTTTTGACATTTTCTCCGAATAAAGCCTCTTGTTCAAAATATTCCTGCTTCGCAACAGGTATATATGCAAATTTATGCCTATCTAATTCTATCAATATTGTTTGATTTAATCCTGTTATCTAAGTTGTAATTTCATCATAGCTAAAACATGGTATATTAAACTTTCGACATTCATAAATCCATTTTTCTAATAAATTGATACGGTCAAGCGATGATGCTAATTCTGCTTTCTTCAATTCTGGTTTTGCAGATGCAATAATTTTCAAAATTATATCTTCCTCATAAGAAGATATTTTCGGTAAATTACCTAAATATCTTTCATGTACAGCAATATTTGCAATATATTTCATAGCCAATCCTTCAAGATCAGAAATTAATTGAGCAATATTGTTTACCCTTAATTCTATCAATTCCCGAAGGCTCCATAGGCGAGATGAATCACCATCCCACGGTAGAGCCTTTTTGTCAAGGCAGTCTTTGTTGTAAAGAACCCATGGCCCCGCCCCACCATTTATGCTATGGTGAGTTTGCCCGATTCCCATTTCCTGGAGGTTAGGAGCCATGGCTGGTAAGTTCTGTCCGTTCACTAAAGTAGCCTGTAATGAAAATTGTCAGTTGTATGTTAAAAATACACTTTACGGAAATGGGTGTGTTTTCTCAATAACCTTGGGTCGTTTAATAAGTATAGACCACAGTATGGGGAAACTCCTTCAAAAGCCTTAGACATCATAGCGAATTGGTAATTGATCAAGGGCGGTCGCCACTTCGCTATGTAACAAGGTCGGTCCAAACAAAACTTGGATATCATTTGGGTGTATTCCACCCTCTGTCTTGATAAACTCTTTGACTAGGTCAACTACTTTTTCTTTCAGAATGTCTCTTTGGCTTGTAGTTTCCATAAGTTACCTAATTTCATGATTTTAGTGTACATTGTGAAGGGGATAATCGCCAAAAATTATTGGTCGCACATCCATTAAATATCGCCGCATAAGCTAAATGGATTGATATCTGCTCTATCTGCGCGAGTTCAATCAAAATAACAGGTAGTTGATATGGTTATCATAGTTGGATATAAGAACCTGGGGGAATTTTAAATTTTAGCATTCAATGCAGGGTTACCTTTGATCTTGGTCTGATGATTGTCAATTTAAATCTCGGGCATTAGATCTTCACCCCTCCGACCGCGCCCTCCCCATCAAGGGGGAGGAGGGATAAGGAATATTCTGGGCGATGCGCACCGATAGAGGGCGGACACGCAGGTCCGTCCCTACGCCCCCCTCACCCCAGCCCTCTCCCCCCGAAAGCGGATGGAGAGGGGGTTAGAGGAACACAGGCTGGAAAGCCTATGCTACCAAAAATAGCTGTGCCCAAGCTGAGTTTGGGCGGAAAGTGGCGTTCCCATGTGCAACTTGGGAACGAGGGGAGGGCGCCCCAACGGGAGGTGCCCAAGCTCAGCTTGGGCTAAAATTTGCGTTCCCAAGCAGGAGCTTGGGAACGAGAAACGAGGGCGGGAAAATATAGTTTGAAGGCTTCGGTCATACCGGCGGATCCTCAGAAACCATGTTCCCCCTCACCCTAACCCTTGTATGTTAAAGGGAACCGGTACATAGTTTGGTCATTAAAGAACCAGGCCATCAGGAGCAGTACTGCTCCTGATGGCGGCGTGGCAGGCCGTCCTAACCCTTGGTCCTTCAAGACCGCGGTGAGAGCGTGGCCGCCACGTCGCCCTGGCATTAACCCGAACAGTCGCCCGGGCTTTGAAGCCCGTATCTTGCAAGGACGGGAGGCCAAGGCTTTTTATGCACCCTGAATCCGTATTTGTCGGCATTGACGTCTCTAAGGACCAGTTAGACATCGCCATCCGGCCAGGAGAGGTCCGGTTCCGGGAGTCCAACAACGACTCCGGTATCCAGGCCCTCGTTGTCCGACTTTTGTCCCTTAAGCCCCAGCTCATCCTCCTGGAAGCCACCGGTGGCTATGAGATCCTGGCCGCCGCCGCCTTGCGGCAGGCTGACCTGCCGGCCCACATTATTAACCCTCGTCAGGTGCGAGACTTTGCCCGGTCCTCCGGCAGATTGGCCAAAACCGATAAGATCGACGCCGCGGTTCTGGCTCATTTTGCCGAGGCGCTGAAACCGTCCCTCCGACCCTGGCCAGATGAGCATCAACAGGAATTGGCCGCCCTCATGAGCCGGCGCCGGCAACTGGTGGAGATGCTGGTCATGGAGAAAAATCGCCTATCCATGACTTTCTCCCCACGGGTCCGCAGAAGCCTGCAAACCAACCTCCAATCCCTTAAAGAACAACTTAAGGAGTTGGAGCAAGATTTGGACGACTTCATCCGTCAAAGCCCCATCTGGCTGGAGAAGGATCAACTCCTCCAGAGCGTCCCGGGAGTCGGCCCCTTAACCTCCCAAAGCCTGTTAGCCTGGGTGCCGGAGTTAGGCACCTTAAATCGCAAGAAGATCGCCGCCCTGGTGGGGTTGGCCCCCTTTAACCGCGATAGCGGTCAGATGCGGGGCAAGCGCACCGTTTGGGGTGGCCGGGCCCGGGTGCGGCCTCCCTTGTATATGGCTACGTTGGCCGCCTGCCGGGTCAATCCGGCCATCCGTGCCTTCTATCTCCGGTTGCTGGCAATGGGTAAGAGCAAGAAATTGGCTCTTACCGCCTGTATGCGTAAACTGTTAACCATCCTTAATGCCATACTTAAACAACAGCAACCCTGGTGCCCCCTTGCACCAGTTAACCCTTGACATCTAACACAGTCGCTCTTCGGTTGCCCCTGCCTTTGATCCGGACTCATGGGTATCTCTTAAGCATCAAGGAGAATATATTCAATGCTAGTCTTACTATTCCCCCCTAAAAATGTTATCCGTAAAAGCATCCATTTTAGTTTGGAGAACTATGGGGAACTCCCTCGGTAACTCCTTCACCCGGACGAGGAGAGGTTATCTTTTTCGAAATGGCAGGAAAATCTGGTTATGCCCGCATTGATCCCCGGTAATTTTCACACCACCGCCATGGCCATCCTGCCCCACGATCAGGCGGAGCCGGCCCTGGAACTGGCCCTCTCCCTGGACATCCCCTTTTGGCCTCAACTGCCCCATTTGAGCTATTATGAAGACATGTATGTCCAGGCTGCGGAGCATTTCCCCGGCATCCTGCTCTTCCCGGAGGAAAACCGCCTCCGGTTCGATACGGAAAAGTTCTCTGAGGGCCTGCCCCAGCTCCTGGAACACTGGGAGGATCTGGCGTATTTTGATATTTCGCCCCAATATTCCGTGGTCTATCATCGCTTTCTCGAGTTGGACCTCAGCGGCTATGTCGCCATCCGGGGGCAGCTGGAAGGCCCCATCAGCTTCGGCTTGAAGATCCTGGACGAAAACGACCGGCCGGTCATCTTCAATGATGACGTGCGGCCCACCCTGATGGACTTCATGGCCCGCCGGGTCCAATCCCAACTGAACCGCCTCAAGGCCAAGCACCCCCGGGCCTTTATGTTCATTGACGAGCCGGGGCTGCAGTTCATTTTCAGCTCCGTCTCCGGCTACCCGGACATGAGGGCCAAAGAAGACCTGGACCGGTTCCTGGCCCAAATCGAGCGGCCCCGGGGCATCCACCTCTGCGGCAATCCCGATTGGGAGTTTCTCCTCAACCGGGACCTGGACATCCTGTCCATGGACATTTACACCAACGCCGAGATCTTCCAGTGTTACGGCCAGGCCATCCGCCGGTTTCTGGAGCGGGGCGGAGTGCTGGCCTGGGGCCTGGTCCCCACCGGCTTTGAGGCCTTCACCCAGGAAAGTCAGGACCACCTCATCACCCACCTGGAAAACCTCTGGCTCACCCTCCTCAAGGCCGGCATTGACCGGGACCAGCTCCTGGCCCAGAGCTTGCTCTCCCCGGCCACCTGCTGCCTCATCAACCCGGACCGGGAGAAAACCGTGGCCCAGGCCTATGCCTGGCTCCGGGAGGTGTCCCACCACCTCCGGGACAAGTATCATCTAGAATGATCCGTCATGACTGAGCGGCAGACCCCGGCCATTGTGCTGACCGTGCGGGATTACGGCGAGGCGGACCTCCTGGTGACCTTCCTCACCCCGGAACACGGCCCCCTCACCGGCATCGCCAAGCACGCCAAAAAAAGCCGCCGCCGCTTCGCCCACTGCCTGGAGCCCTTGAGCCGGGTGCGGTTTTTCCTGTCGCCCCGTGTCGGCCGGGACCTGGAGTTCCTGCAAAAAGGCGAGCTGGTCAGATCTTTTCCGGCCCTGCGCCGGGACCTGAAGCGGCTGGGGGCCGCGGCGCTCCTGGCCGAAGTGGCTGGCCTCCTGGCCGGCCCCCCGGAGGCCTACCAGGAGATTTTCACCGCCCTGGAGGAAGCCCTGGCCCTCCTGGAGCAGGGCTTACCTCCCGATTCCCTGCTGCCCGCCTTTCTGCTCCACCTCCTGGGCCTGGGGGGCTACCGGCCCCGTCTCCACCACTGCGGGCTCTGCGGCAATGAGCCCGCACCGCCCCTTAACTTCAGCCTCCCCCGGGGCGGCATATTCTGCGGCGCCTGCAGCCGTCAGGCCCCGGGGCCCTTGTTGCCTCTCTCCCCCGGGGCCTGGAAACTCTTGCGCCTGGCCCAGGACCTGCCCCGGGACAAACTCACCCGCCTGCGCTTCCCCCCCCAGCAGCGGGACCAAAGCCTGTTAATCTTCAAGGCCTTTCTGCGCTACCACCTGGGCAAGGACCTGAAATCCTGGTCTTTTTGGGAAAAAGTCAACCGCTCCCCGGGGTGACGAATCACTGCTTCAGGGCGTTTTATCCTAAGTTGCGCTCATATAGGTAATAGTGTTTTGTCGGGGCGGACCTAGATGTCCCCCCTGATGGATGGCGCATACGCAGGTGCGCCCCTACAGGCAGACGCTTTCCTTACTTCTATAGAGAGCAACATGGTATAAAAATATCTCCCTCTCCACCCGTGGGCGGGGTGAGTGGGGCTGATTTTGCAGGAGAGCAATTGCCAAAAGTTTTTTCCGTTATGGCGCCTGCTCCAAGAACCTAAATCCCCCCTATCCCCCCTTTTCCCAAGGGGGGAACTTAGCGGAATTCCTTTTAAAGTCCCCCTTTGACAAAGGGGGATTTAGGGGGATTTAAAAACCATCCATGGGAAGGAATTTTTGGCAAACGCTCTACGAGAGGGTTCCCTCCGGCAGGTGCATATGATCGATACTGCGATAACTTCACATACCCTTTCGCCCTTCCTGGTGCCCGGCGTCTTCCTCCTGCTCCTGGCCCTGGAAGCCCTGCGCCCCCTGCGCCGCTTAAAACGCTCCCGGGGCCCACGCTATATCGTCAACGGCGCCCTCACCGGTCTGGGCTTCCTCGCGGGGGTGCTCGTGGTCAGGCCCGCGGCCCTGGGGGGCGCCCTCTGGGCCCAGCGCCACTCCTTCGGGCTCCTCAACCTGGCGGCCCTGCCCCTCTGGATCAAGGTGGCCGCCGGGGTCCTCCTCATGGACCTCACCTTCTATTACTGGCACCGCCTCAACCACACCCGGCCCCTCCTCTGGCGTTTCCACAACGTTCACCACGCCGACCCGGACATGGACGTGACCACCTCGTTCCGCTTTCACTTCGGCGAGGTGCTCTATTCCACGGTCTTCCGCCTCCTCCAGGTGGGGCTGATCGGGGTTGCGCCCCTCACCTATGTGGTCTATGAGGCGGCGTTCAACTGCGCCACCCTGTTCCACCACAGCAATCTGCGCCTGCCCGTGGCCTGGGAGCGGCGTCTGAACCGGGTCTTCGTCACCCCCCGCATGCACGGGGTGCACCATTCCGCGGTGGGCCCTGAGACCAACTCCAATTATTCGGTGATCTTTTCCTGGTGGGACCGGCTGAACCGGAGCCTGAAGCTCAACGTCGGCCAAAGGAACATCGTCATCGGGGTCCCCGGCTACCTGCGGCCGGGGGATAACCGCATCCTGCCCATGCTGGCCCTGCCCTTCCGCCAACAGCGCCCTTACTGGCGCTGGCCCAGCGGCAAGGCGTCGCTCCGGGTCAAACCGGTGGGGACGCCGGACCGACCGGAGATCATGGCGGCATAATATCTTGCCGATTTTCATCGAATGAACGAGGGGGTTTCCGTTGTTGCAGATGATAAGATAATTCTATTTATGATAACGATATCAAATAAATCTGATGATGCTTTAAAAGGGGGATATATAGCAGATATTCAGGCCTCTGGTGCAGACCATGGTGTGATAAAGACGTTCAATTTACGAGGTTATCTCAGAGGCTCCCAAGATTAATTCCTTCTTCGATCCATTCATCAAATTTTAATATTTATCAAACAAAAATATAACATTCGAAAGTGACAATAGACCTGCAAAGAACCCAAAGATAGTGATTTGTCCATAGTCTCGGTAGAAGGACAGGGGAGGATCTTTGAGTCCGGTCCGACCCAGAAAATCTTTAGCAACCCCTCGCACCAGAAAACTCAAGATTATATTAACGGCCGTTTTGGTTGAATCCATCGAGATTCAAAAACTACAGGTGAGGGAGATCTACAGACCCTCAGTGGGGCCTAACATGGAAGAAATCCTGGTTTGCGTAGCCATGATCATCATCATCTATGTGTTCATGGCCTTCGCATATAAGAAAGGGTGGTAGGCGCAGAAAGCGAATTTTTAATATTTCCGAAGCCAAAAGGAAACAATGGCGTGAGACAATATATATCAACGATTCAAGGTTAAGAAACTTAGTTTCCAAAAGGGAGATACCGTGTCCCATATAGACTATGTGGTCAAGGCGGCAGAGGCGTTGGATGCTCCCGGGGAGATTTGGCTCTTCCGCGACAAGATCTTTTACGATCCCGCCAGCCGGGAATGGTGTTTTACCGGTTCTCCTTCGAAGGGATTGAAGTTTATCGGAGAAACAAGGTATTGGGTCCTTAAAATTTGCGGCTGGCTCCAATGCAAATACCCAGAAGGGCCTATCTGTTCCATCTGACAGTCATCCCCATCGGAGGACAAGTTATCTTTTGCGAAGGAAGGTAAAGGACCATGGATGCTGCCATAGATGAATCAACCTCCCGGGAAAAGCAGCAGGCCGTAGAGAATCTCCGGAATGAATTACACAAGATATATTGGGCCCTAGTTGGCAAAGAGCCTGACGCCGTAGTAGTATAACCCGAGGCTGAATCTGTCATTATCTCCGGCGAGCAACGTAAAGCAGCGCCAGGTCATATAATAACCAGGCAATCATATTATGGATATTCTCTATCATCTCGTCATACAATATGGGTATCTGGGAATTTTTATCTTGCTTATGGTGGGCATTTTCGGCATTCCGCTCCCGGATGAATTCTTGGTGCTCTTCATCGGTTACCTGGTTTTTCGGGGGGACTTGCAGTTTATCCCCGCGGCCCTCGCCGTGATCTCCGGAAGCATCTGCGGTATCTCAGTAAATTATGTGGTCGGGAGAATTATCGGTGACCGTATTTTCAAAACCTCGGCTTACTTTTTCCCTAAGGGGCCGCAAAAGCTCAGCCATCTGACGAATTGGTTAGCCCAGTCAGGGGGGAAAGTCTTGTTCATGGCGTATTTCTCGCCGGGGACCAGACATTGGGCCCCGGTAGGGGCCGGAATCGCTGGGATGTCCCCTAGGGTTGGCGCTCTCTTTGCTTTTCCGGCCGCGGCACTCTGGTCATTGGCCGTTATCTGGTTGGGCTATCATTTTGGCCAAGAAGAGGTTTGCCTGTCCCAAAGATTTTTATTCCCTTATCTTCAGGTCATGAGCGGGGGGATCATCCTCTCGGGGCTCCTGTGGTACTTTTTTATAAGAACCAGACGCCTGCAGCGATGGTGCTCCCTTAAGAAAATAAGAAAATCACTCCCTGACCCGGTAGCCAACCCCCCGCACGGTCTCGATGTATTTGGCCGCGGCGCCTAATTTTTTGCGCAACGTCACAATCTGAACGTCCACGGCCCGGTCGGAGACGGCGTAATTGTCCCCATGCACGCCGGCCACAATTTGGGACCGGGTAAAAACCCAACCTGGCTTACGGGCCATCAGGTGCAGGAGGCGGAATTCCGACGCGGTTAAATCCACGGGGCAGGCCGCGACCAGCACTGCGTGGCAGCCGGGTTTGATCGTCATTTCGTGAAGGTTCACCACCGCGCCCTCTTCCGAAGGCTCAACCCGACGGGTGCGCAGCACCGCCCGCAAACGGGCCAATAACACCCGGGTGCTGAAGGGCTTAGTGATATAGTCATCGGCGCCCAACTCCAACCCGGTGACCACGTCCGCTTCTTCCCCTTTGGCCGTGAGCATGATGATCGGCACCTGCCGGGTCATGGCGCCCTGTTTGAGCAGGCGACAAACCTCCAACCCATCCATCCCGGGAAGCATGAGATCCAGTAAAATGAGGTCCGGCAGGCTGGACCGGGCAATTTGGACGCATTCTTCCCCGGAGGAGAGCGCGGTTACCCGATACCCTTCTCTGGCCAGATTGTAGGTGAGGAGTTCCAGGATGTCCTCCTCATCCTCCACTGCGATAATGTGTTCTTTAGCCATGGAGCCCCCTGTTTGCGCTGTCGAGCTTGCCGGTGATGGGTAACCACACCCTCTGCATCAAGCTTAAAAAGGCAGTGCCAGGAAAATCTCGGCCAGGTAAGCTCTGCTCTGCCGGCATCAAAAGAAAATTTCGTAGACGCCGATGAAAATGAGAATCGAGCCAGAGATCACCCCGGATAACTTGCCCAGCCGGTGAAATCCGAAAATACCGCTTGATATGCCAATCCATATCGTAATGATGCTGAAAAAAAAGACAGAGATTGTCGTTAAAATGGGACTGAGGCCCAACATCCCCGCCCCGACTCCATTGGGTATATTATTTAAAGTCAAGCCCAGGGCTAATGCGGTTGCTTCCTTCAAGTCGATATGCCCGGAGAGATCCCAGTCGGCTATAATCGGGTTGTTAAGAATCGAGATTATTTGACGAAAACCAAATCTAGAATGAGCAGTTTCGGCAACAAGTTGTTTTTCTTCCTGGGGCTCTTTGCCCCGGCACATGACTTTCTCCTGGAATATTACCCAGATCCCGGCAGCTATTATGATGCTTCCCCCCAATAAACCAGCCATTTCAGGGCTTGTAAAAAGATAGATGCTCTGCCCGAGGAGTATTGACAAAAGGGTGCCGCTTGAGGTAATCGAGGCAATAAGCAGGTTGGAGGTAAAGGGAATGTTAATCTTCCTAACGCCATAAGAAACGCCCACTCCGATATTATCAAGATTACTAGATAATGACAGTAACAAGATGGTCGCCAGATGTAGCGTTTGCATTTACCGCTCTCTGAGAATATCAGGTTTATCGTTGGCTTCCCAAGGCAAGGGAAGCTCAATTCGCCCCTGATCCGACTCATTGCTTCGGTGCAATAACCAGGGAGGAAAAAATCCGCATACTCGATATATACTCAATAAGTTAAGATTACACAATGATCAGGTTTCGATATATATCGCCGGATATTACTAAAGATTTACTGAGGAATAGCTTTGCAGAGCCTACCGCATCCGGGATAAAGGTATGGTTGATATCTCGGATTTATACAAAATTAACCTTATGCTAACCATAAAATAACTTAATAATAATCTTTGAGATCAAGAAGAATTATCAGACGATCTTAGACAGAACGGGTTGATTACCGTAAAGGTGGCGGCCGGATGTCGGTTTCCCTTCACCCGGGTAGGCTTAAGACCCCTTCAAGCCGGCACGCAGCCCCGATTTAGGCCAAAAATCTCGGTTCAATGCAAACCCAGAAAGTTTATTCTTTAGGGAATTTCTTCCCACCCCATGCCCACCCCTTTTTACTCCTCATAAAAAATAACCAAAAATTAATAGAACTAACATACTATAAAAATATACTCCTTGTAATAATGCTCTAAACAAATTACTGGCAATTAATATAATACTTGCTGACTTGCAGTGCGCACTTTCGTTGAAAGTGCAATATACTATTAGTGTTGTTAAAGAAATAAAAAAGGAGGTTAACCGGTGTGGAAGATTTCAGCCTGAGTGACGTTCTTCTGAAAGACATCTTACGATTCGCTAAACCTTTTGGGCACAATGAAAAAGTAAAGAATCTCAACTTGGGTTTTGGCTTCATCTATTACGGGGTGGTCAGAGGGATCAGGCCCAAGCACACCGTGGTAATTGGCTCAGGCTATGGTTTCAGTGTGGTCTGTTTGGCTCTGGGTCTCAAAGATAACGGCAGCGGTATTCTGACTTTTGTTGATCCGGCTTATTCGTTATTGAAGGACGGGCCCTTCAGCACCGTCGGCGGCCGCGGCGTGTGGAATGATGAATCTGCCGTAAAGGCCCATTTCCAACGCTTTGGCGTTGAAAACGTCATCACGCATTACAAAATGCGCAGCGACGAGTTCTTCCCGACCTATCAATCATCGAAGTTGCCTGCCGTTGATTTGGCTTTTATCGACGGTAGTCATGCTTATAAGGATGTCAAGTATGACTTTACCCAGGTGCTCGAGCGCTCGCATAAAAATACTTATATATTTCTCCACGATACCAATATTTATATCCGAGAATTGATCAACCATGCCGGGGTGAAGAAATGGATGAAATTTATTAAGCGGCAGGAAGACGCCTTTGAGGTGATCAATTTCCCCTTCTCCTCGGGCGTGGCCCTGGTCCGGGTCATAGACCCCTCCGCCTGGAAGAAGCTCCATTGACTGCCATAATCGTCTGCTGCTCGGTGCTTCTGGTTGCAGCGGCTGGTTACTTTTATTGGCGGTACGTCTGGTTCTTTCGCAACCCCCCCAGGGTGTCTCCGGGGGGGGACAACTTGGTGAGTCCGGCTGATGGTACAGTAGTTTATGTCAGTTTGGTGAAACCGCAGCAGGAAGTGGTCACGATCAAGCAGGGGTTGTCGGCGCGCCTCACCGATATTGTCCGGGAAGACCTGGATTCCGCCAAAATATTGATCGGCATCTTTATGAGCCCTTTCAGCGTCCACTATAATCGGGTGCCCCTTTCCGGACAGGTGGAATTTATCCGCCACCATCCGGCGATTCTGAAAAACCATTGCATGGCCCCGATGCATTGGCGCACCGTGTTGAAGCAGCCGCCCTTCTATAAGAATGCCGTCCATATCGTCAACAACGAAAGGACTGTAACCAAATTCACGGGGCTTTTCAAAGGCAAGCCCCTCTCTTACTATATCGTGCAAATCGCCGGGAAAAGTGTGCATGGCATTGATAGCTTTTTTGGCCCCCGGGACCAATTGAGCAAGGGGAATATCTTTGGCATGATCCGCATCGGTTCCCAGGTTGACTTGGTGGTCACGTATAACCCTAAAATGGATATCAGGGTAAAGCCGGGTGATAAAGTAAGGGCAGGAGAGTCAATCCTCATTGCTTGAGGATTTCACTGAAAGGGGGAAATTATGAAGATCGATTTGCATGTTCATTCCAGGTACTCCACCCGTCCATCCCAATGGGTTCTCCAAAAATTAGGTTGCCAGGAATGTTATACTCAACCACAAACCTTGTACCGCATTGCCAAAAAGCGGGGCATGTCTTGGGTAACGATAACGGACCATAATAACATTCATGGCTGTATGGAAATTGCCACCTTACCCGACACGTTTCTCAGTGAAGAGGTAACTGCTTACTTTCCGGAGGATAGGTGCAAAGCCCATGTCTTGGTTTATGATATCAATGAATCACAACATAAAGATATTCAAAAAGCCCGGGATAATATCCATGACCTGGTGGCTTATCTGTGGGCCCACAATATCAGTCACAGCCTGGCTCATCCTCTCTGGGCGGTGAATAATCGCTTGAAGTTAGAACACTTCGAGCAGTTCGTCCTCCTGTTCAAGAACTTTGAACTCAATGGCGGGCGTGATACCCAGTTGAATGACTGGCTCAAAACCGTCTTATCCCTTCTGACCCCGCAAGACTTGGAGTTACTGCAAGAGAAACATCAGATAGTGCCGCTCTTCCCCAACCCCTGGCAGAAAAATTTTACCGGGGGCTCGGATGACCATAGTTCTCTCAATATCGCCAGGATGTTCACCCAGGTCAAAGGCGCCTCCACCCTCAAACAGTTTCTGCAAGAGTTGGATCAAGGCAAGGCCCAAGCCAAGGGCAAGGCTTCCACGCCGTTAACCTTGGCTCACAACCTTTACAGCATCGCCTATCAATTTTATAAAGCTAAGTATGGATTAGAAAAATACACTAACTCGAATGTTTTCATAAATTTCTTCGAAAAATATTTGCAGGTAAATTTGGAAGGAAGTAAGTCGTTACCCAAATATCATTATATCCGGAATAAGATTATCAATTTTTTCAAGAGTTCTTCGCAAAATGACACTATCTTATCTTTAATTAGAGACGAGGCCAGTAAGATTACCTATAGTGAATCCAATGGCAATCCTGAAAAAGAATGGATGCAGGTACTTAACGATATCTCGCATAATATTCTCAAGCAATTTCATAAACATTTCCGCAAATCACTTATAGAGGCTAATTTCATTGATTTGGTCAATTCCATCACCTCCAGCGGCTTAATTTACTTAGGATTGGCCCCGTATTTGGCAGCCTTCACCTCTTTTTCCAGCGACCGCGTTCTCGGAGAACAGATCATCAGCAACTTTCTTTCCAATGAACCCGTCAAGGGTGAAGAGATGAGTAGCATAAGGATGGCTCACTTCACGGACACTTTTTATGAGGTGAATGGGGTGGGCCTCACCATCAGACGGCAGGTGGAAGCCGCCAATCGGGCCAACAAAGATTATACGGTGATCACCTGTGATAAGACGCCCCGTCCCCATCAGAAAGGGGTGCGTAATTTCCCTCCCGTCGGGGTCTTCCATTTGCCGGAATATCCTGAACAGAAGCTGTTTCATCCGCCGGTATTGGAGATTCTGCAATATTGCTATGAGCAGAATATCACCCACATCAAGGCCGCGACTCCGGGCCCCATGGGCCTCACGGCCCTGGTCATCGCCAGGATGCTACGGCTGCCGTTATGGGGGACGTATCATACGGCCTTGCCCCAGTATGCCCAATACCTAACGGAAGACAGCGCCATCTACCATTTTATGTGGAAGTATATCGTCTGGTTCTATAATCAACTGGATCTCATCTTCGTGCCCTCTCATAGCACCGCGGAGGAATTGCAGCAACATGGGATTGAGGCTCAGAAGATGCGGGTTTTCCCCCGGGGAGTGGACCTGGACCTGTTCCATCCTTCCAGGCGTAACGGTTATCTGGAAAGCCGCTTCCAGGTCAAAGATGGGTGCAAGCTGCTCTATGTGGGCCGGGTGTCAAAAGAAAAGAACCTTGAACTGCTGGGCCAGGTATTCAAATCATTAATGCCAAGCCGGCGGGATCTCCAGCTCATCATCGTGGGGGACGGCCCCTATCTGGAGGAGATGC
Organism: uncultured delta proteobacterium; assembly: GCA_963812015.1. Classification (GTDB taxonomy): domain Bacteria; phylum Desulfobacterota; class Desulfobaccia; order Desulfobaccales; family 0-14-0-80-60-11; genus 0-14-0-80-60-11. Next base: position 824,494 of record CAWETI010000003.1, read on the forward strand.
GGCGGGAGATGACCGGCACTCCTTGTGTATTCACCGGCTATCTGGAAGGCGAAGATCTCGCGGCGGTGTTTGCCTCGTGCGATCTGTTTGTCTTCCCCAGCACCACGGATACCTTTGGCAACGTGGTGCTGGAAGCCCAGGCCTCCGGAATCCCGGTAATCGTCAGCGATTCCGGGGGGCCGCAAGAGAATGTCATCCCCGGAGAAACGGGGATTATCGTGCCCGGCAATGATGCGGAGAGTTTGGCGGTGGCCATAACCGCCTTGATTAACGAACCGGCCCGGCTGAAGCGCATGGGCCAGGCGGCGCGCCATTACATGCAGCAGCGCTCCTTTGAGACCGCCTTCCACGCCACCTGGGACATCTATGAGGAAAAGGCCGCGGCCATTGGCTGAGTCACTAAAGCTGGGCAAGAGGTATTACCCTGGATCATTCGGCAGATAATGGGAAAATTACGGCCAACTTTCTGAGTTAAGGAGTTAAAGCTACATTGGGAGGAGGCCCTGACCAGGGCTTATTGATGGACCGGAGCAATGACCTGCCCACAGTAGTTGTACCAAGTATTAAGTTAGGATGGTGGTCAATCGGACGTTGAGTCGAGTAGCGTGGGGGAATTTCCCCCCCAGGCCCTCCCAGAACCGAATGTGAACCTTTCGACCACCCTAAAGAAATTTCGTTGGATGCCATATAGCTTGCCATTATCCGCTCTTCTGCTAATCATTCCATATGATTCGTATATTGGAACCTTTGCAAATAGAGGCTGAATTGGGAATTCTCCCGAAAAATTGAAAAAATTCCGGGGAGATCGTATTGACTGAGGGGGAGTCCCTCCCGAGGTGTCCGGTTCCCGACATAGACCAAGGGCAGGGGTGCGGGACCGGGCGGTCCTGACGTCGGAAGCAGCAGACATTAAGAAATCTGCACGGTGTTCCGTGGCTCTGCTCCTGGCCAAACCTGCCCGCCGAGAGCACGCTCACTCCTTACCCTTGCTTGACCCACCCCAAATCGTGGCTCAAAAATGCCCAGACGCATTTGTAATGGCATCCTGGAGACGTGCTTTGGGATGGCCAGGAGCGCGTCCGGCTGAAAATCGGTTAAAAATATTTAGGCATGGGTCCCATAAAAGGGGGGGTGCCACCACAGGGTGGATCATCGCAGATGAAAGAAATTCTCCACCACAACCGCACGAAATCGACCTGATCACCTTCACCCTTACCTAATAGAATTAACCAGCTATATTTTTGAAAAAATCTGCGTACCACCTTTTAAGCATCAGGGGGGGTAAAGATCGTCTCCGGGGGTTTGCCTTCTGGGGCCGAAAACTGGTGGGCCTGGGGGTGGGGCGGGGGGCTGCCTGGTGAGCGGTTGAGGGATGATAGGCATGGTGACTAGGGTGGGGCGACGGTGGCGGTGGTGGTGCCGGTGAACCCTGGGGGACCGGGGGGGGCCGAGGGGATGGGGCGGGGTAACCGAGCCGGCGCCGCGGCGGGGGTGCTGGTGCACCACAGGAGTAGGAGGTGGACGGCAACGCGGGCCCAGGCGAGGGACCCAACAGGCACCCTATCTCAATACCCCTCTCTTCTCCCTTTAGCTCTGACCGGCTCCCTTCCTCTCAAGCTGCCCTCTGAGAAGCCCTGCATTGGGGGGTGGGGGTAACCGTTGCCAGGGGGGAGAAGTCCCCAGGACGACCTAAAAATCCCAACTTAAGTTAGGACTTTTTACGAAAAAAGGTTGCACTTGAAGCCACCTGAGGGGGAGAGGCAGCGTTAGGCCCCGGTCCGAAAAACCGTCCGTATGAGAAACCCCATGAAAGGCGATTAAGGGGGAGTGGAAGAGCAAGGCTAAGCATCCAAAAGGCTCGGGGCAAGACGTTGACATTCGGCATAGCGGACAGTCCATTTCCGGGCACCCCGAAAGGTAATTTTCCGCACTCTGGTTATCCCTGGGTTATCCCTGATAAAAAAAGGGTTAGCCAATTTGGCTAACCCCTTGATTTCTCTGGTAGGCCGTCGGGGGCTCGAACCCCAAACCTAGTGATTAAGAGTCACTTGCTCTACCAATTGAGCTAACGGCCCGGATGCAGAACAGGCTTGAATATACTGGGGTTCGTAGATTTTGTCAAGGGGCGGTGACCATCCAAAATTGACCAAAATTAACCAATTTTGAACGCCATTTGCGGACGCATCGCGGACACCAAATTGGTGGAGGCGGTGAGGACATAAGGGTAGAGGTTTTTCAAGCAGCTGCACAGACGAGAAGCTCGTGCAAAACCGGTTTATTGTATCACCCTGAGCGCCCGCTAAGGGTATAGCTTATTGAAAAGAATAGATTTTTCGCTTCGCTCAGAATGACGAACTGCAAACTCCAAGATCACCTCCGGCTCAGACTTCCCCAGAGGTCAATAATCCTTGAGTTTTTAGCCCCTACCCGGCCGGGCCAGTTGGGGTAAGGGGGGTATCAACTATTCTGCGCATGTAATTCCCGGGCCAGGGATTTCAACTGCCGTCGACGCAGTCTCGCCTTTTGATCCGGAAATTCCTCGGTGAGGAGGGTGAACTTCTCACAGCCCATTAAGTCCGGGCAGGCAGAGCAATGACTCTGCTGCCGCCGCAGGGCGCAGAGACGGATGGGACAGCGGTCCTGCCCTTTTCCGCTTTTACAGCCCGAACATTCGGGGTGGCCGAGAAACCAATCCAGGCCCTGGCGGAATTCTGTAAAAGAAAAGCCTTCCTCCCCAGGAAAACAATGCGCCCACCAATCCGTCCGGAACTGTTCCAGATACTCTTTCACCGTGGCTAAGGCTTGCATGAACTCCGGGGCTCCCAACTGACAGTCGTCGCATACACCACAATAACTCTCTTTCATCAGCAGACTCTCAACCCGATAAATTTCCTCTTCGAAATGTTTAAAATATTGCAACGCCCATGCCAGAGAAAGGCGCGGCTCTCCCGGGGGTAACCCAAAAAAACTTATACCAATTTCGGGATCAACCAAAATCTCGACCAGGCCCGGGGAGGGCAGGGGTAGAAAAACTTTTGCTAGATTGTAAAGACACAATCGCCCAAGCTCCGGCCAGGGAACGCCCCCTGGGAAATCCCTTGACGTTCTCTTTAGTTATGGCATAACTAAGGAAACCTTGCCTGGATGACGATGCTCATGGGCGCCACCGCCACGTTTGTAACCAGTTTGATCCCGCCGCTGCCCTTTTTGCTGGCCGGCTGTCTGCCCCTGTGGGTGGGGGCGCTCCTGGCGCGGGTGTCTGGATTGCCGCTGCGTCCGGGGGTTTTGGGGGCGGGGACCCTGGCGGTGGCCGCCCTGATCCTGGCGGCCTTTGCTGGCCGGGAAAGCTTTTGCCCCGGATCGGGCCGCTGTCCGGCCTGGAGGCTGACGTTCACCCGGAAGCCAGCCCTCGCGGCCTATGCGGCCCTGGGAGTGGCGGCGGGGTTGGGGCTGGGCTTGCAATACGGCTGGCATACCGGCGATTTCACCATCCCCCTGGGCGGACTGGGTGTCCTGGGGGGGTATTTCTCCTTTGCCCCGCCCCTGGCATGGCACCGCCGAGGCCTGGGGGAGGCGGTGGGGGGGCTCTGCTTCGGGCTGCTGCCGGTGGCCACGGGGCTGTACCTCCAATGCGGCCAGCTGCTGACCGAGGTCCTGCTCTATGGCCTGCCCCTGACCTTTACGGGATTCAACCTGTTCCTGGTGTACGGCTTTCCCGGCCCCGGGGCCGCGCCGGGGTCCCGGAGCCTGGCGGCCCGGCTAAAACCGGTGACCGGGGCGCTGGTTTACACCATAGCCAACCTGCTCACCATCATCGGGATCGTATTAATTTTGATCTTTCCGGCCGCGGTCCTCCCCTGGCGGTTGGGGTTGTGGCCCCTAGTGATCCTGGCGGTGGTCAACCAGGAACTCATCAAACGGAAGGCCTACCGGGATGAACGCCGGCTGAATCTGCTGGGCCGGCTGACGTTGACCCTCCACCTGGGTATGGGCCTGGTGTTTGTCTTGATGCTGTGGCAGCGGTTTTAATTGGGTTGTCGGTTTTCGGTTAAAAGAAAGGTTAAATAAAAAGGTAACTATTAGGTTTAGACCTTTTAACAGGGAATCTGGTATAACCGAGGGAGGCCGGGGCGACCCGAGGAGTTGGCGACAAGCCGGGGCTGGCGAAGCATTTCATCCCAGCCTCGACGGGTTTGGCGCATGGCGGGCGCGCCAGGATCATCGATCATGCATGGGCGGAAAGGGTTCAAGGGTTCCAGGTGGGGAATAAGGTTGGTGGCCATGTGCCTCATCCTGGCGCTGGCGCCGGGCTGCCAGGTCAGTGCGGCCCAGATTTATATCCCCCTGGCCTATGGCCTCACCGGCCTGTGCATCGCCTTAATCATGTCACCGACGCTGGTGGCGGCCGTGGTGGGGTTTGTGGCCGGCGGCCTGTTGGGGGCTGCGGTCTATAATAATTCCCTGAAACACCAGATATCGGAACCCCAGCGAGCCGAACCTCCCCATGACCTCCAGTAAGAGCCCGGGCCATGGATTGGAAGAGGTGTTACAGGTCCTGCGGGGGGCAAAGGACGCCATCTCCGGTGAGCGGCTGGCCGGCCAGCTGGGGCTGAGCCGGGCGGCGGTGTGGAAGCGGGTCCACCGCCTCAAGGCCCTGGGTTACATCATCGAGGGCTCGCCCCGGCGGGGGTATCGCCTCCTGGCGATTCCCGACAAACTCCTGCCGGAAGAAGTGCTGCAGGGACTCAAGGCCCGCTCTCTGACGGGGCCGGTGCACCACTTCGAGACCCTCAACTCCACCAATGATCTGGCCAAGGAATTGGCGGCCCGGGGAGCCCCGGAAGGCACCGTGGTGGTGGCGGAGACCCAGACCGGGGGTCGGGGCCGGCTGGGCCGGGAGTGGAATTCGCCCCCGGGGGTGGGGCTCTACGTTTCCCTGGTGCTGCGTCCGATGCTCCCGCCCTGGGAGCTGCCCCAGATCACCCTGATGACCGCGGTGGCGGTGGTCAGGGCGATCCGCCGGGTGGCGGGGGTGACGCCAGGGATCAAATGGCCCAACGACCTGCTCCTGAACGGCAAAAAGCTGGGGGGCATCCTGACCGAAATGGAGACGGAGAGCGACCGCATCCGCCATGTCGTGGTGGGTTTGGGATTGAATGTCAACAACCCGGGGTTTCCCCCGGAGTTGGCCGCCACGGCTACTTCCTTGACCCTGGCGGCTGGGGGGTCATTTCCCCGGGTGAAGCTTCTGCAGGTCTGGCTGGAGGAATTCGAGGCATTGTATGAGCGGTTTTTAAACCAGGAGTTTCCCGCCATCCTGGAGGAATGGAAGCGCTACACCGTGACCTTGGGGAGGGCGGTTACCGTGCGTCAGGGACCCCGGGAAATCTGCGGTCAGGCCCTGGATGTGGCTGCCGATGGCGCCCTGCTGCTGCGCACTGCCGGCGGGGAGGTCGTGCGGGTGACATCAGGAGAGATAACCCCCGAACCCGCAGGGGATCCGGGGGTTTGAACCGTAGAATGAGCGTCAGGACTATTTTTTCAGGTCTTCGATTTCAGATTTCAGGCGATCGACTTCAGCCTTATATTTTTCCACATCGGCCTCAGCCATCTTGGGAGGCTCATAAGCCGGGGTCTCGGGTTTCTTAAAGAACTTATCTTTAGTTTCTTCGAAACCTAAATATACGGCCAGAGCACCGCCCAGAAGAAGTATTAAGGGAAGGCCCCCAGCCAGCAGGCCCAGGAACTGCTTCCACCACATGCCGAGCCCGATCAATCCCAGCGCCACTGCGACCAGTCCGCCTACCAAAGCTGTCATGCCCAAACCTCCTTACCCCACATAAGATCTCCAGCTGAACGCTGGGTTTGGTACCGCGCGCTCCCACATAAAGTTGATTTATTATCAGAAAGAATAAGATTAATCAAGGAGGAATTCAAGGGAGACGGGGTGGATTATAAGAATTATCTAATAAATTGCGAATGTTATAGGCTAAGATGCCTTGACAAAAAACGGACGCTCATTATAATTAAGAAAATTACCCCGAAGTAAACGGTGAGAAATATCATGGCTGAGACAGATTACTATCAAATATTGGGAGTGAGCCGGGATGCCACGGCCGACGATATCAAAAAGGCATATCGGAAACTGGCCATGAAGTACCATCCCGATAAAGCCAAGGGGGACAAGAAGCACGCCGAAGAGAAATTCAAGCAGATCAGCGAGGCTTACGCCGTGCTGAGTAATCCCGAGAAAAAGAAGGAATACGACGAATTCGGCTCCCAGGTCTTCAAAGACAAGTTCACCCAGGAAGACATCTTCCGGGGTTTCGATTTCAGCGATATCTTTACTGACGGCACCTCCGACAGTATCTTCAGCCGCATTTTTGGGGGGTTGGGGGGCGGCCATCCCAGGGGCCGGACCCGCATCTTTCGCCAAGGCGGGCCCGAAGGCTATCACGGCCAGGTCCAGGCCCCCAAGGGCCAGGATCTCCAGGTGGAAATGCCCATCACCCTCCATGAGATGGCCTTTGGCACCGAGAAGCTGGTGAGCTTCAGCCACAACGGTCAGGTGGAAAAGATCTCGGTGAAGATCCCTCCCGGCACGGGGAAGAAGCTGCGCCTGACCGGCAAGGGCGGCCCCAGTCCCATGGGCGGCCCCCCCGGCGATCTCTTTGTCAAGCTGAAAGAGGTGGAACACCCGGTATTCAAACGGGAGGGGAACGATCTGTTGGTGGACCGGCGGATCAAGGTTACCGAAGCCACCCTGGGCACCAAGGTGACGGTCCCCACCCTGGACGGCAAAACCATGAGCCTCAAGGTGCCGCCGGGCACCCAAAGCTACACCAAAATGCGCCTCAAAAACTACGGTCTCCCCGCGGCCAATGGCAAGAACCGGGGCGACCAGTTGGTCCGCATCATCGTGGAAACCCCCGCCAACCTTACCAAGAAGCAGAAAGCCCTCATGGAAGAACTGGCCAAAGAAGGGCTCTAATGCTATTTCCGGTTTTCAGTTTTCGGTAAAAATAAAGAGATTAAGCGTATACCCCCGGAGGTTGACATGCCCCTTGAACTGGCCCCGAAAATTTACTGGGTGGGCGCCATTGATTGGACCATCAGGGATTTCCACGGGTATCTCACCGAAGATGGCTCCACCTATAACGCCTATCTGATCGTCGACGATCACATCACCCTCATTGACACGGTCAAAAAGGAATTCGTGCCCGAGATGCTGGCCCGGGTGGCCGAGATCGTGGACCCGGAAAAGATCGATTATATCGTTTCCAACCACGTGGAGATGGACCATTCCGGGGGGTTGCCCGAGGTCATCCATCGGGTGAAACCGGACAAGCTCTTCTGCTCCCCCCGGGGTAAGGATGGCTTGAGCCGCCATTACAAACAGGACTGGCCCTTTGTCGAGGTCAAAACCGGCAGCGAGCTGGCCACGGGGCGATATAACCTGGCCTTCCTGGAGACCCCCATGCTCCACTGGCCGGACTCCATGATGACCTACCTCAAGGAGGAACAGATTCTCTTCTCCAGCGACGCCTTTGGGGCCCACCTGGCCTCCAGTGAGCATTTTGACGACGGGTTGCCCGACTGCCCGTGTGATTACGTCCGCCAGCTGAAAAAGTACTACGCCAACATCCTCATGCCCTTCGGGAGCCTCATCACCCAGCTCTTCGCCAAGATCGCCCAACTGGGGCTGGAGTTCAGAATCATCGCCCCGGACCACGGCCTGATCTACCGGAAGAACCCGGGCTGGGTGCTGGAGGCGTATCAGAGGTGGGCCGCGGGCGCCGTGGAACGCAAAGCCCTGGTGATTTACGACACCATGTGGCACAGCACCGAACTGCTGGCGGAGGCCTTCATCGAGGGCCTGATGGACGCCGGCGTCGCGGCCCAGTTGCACCACCTGCGCCGGACCCATTACAGCGACATCGTGCCCGAGGTGCTGGACGCGGGCCTGCTCCTGTTCGGCTCCCCCACCCTCAACAACCAGATGTTCCCCAGCATGGGGGAGTTTCTCACCTATCTGAAGGGCCTAGCGCCCAAAAACAAGGCGGCCGCGGCCTTCGGCTCCTTCGGCTGGAGCGGCCAGGCCGTGGGCCTGATCAACCAGGAACTCCAGGCCATGAAACTCAACGTGGTCCACGAAGGCTTCAAGGTCAAATATATCCCCGACCCCGAGGAACTGGCCGCGGCCCGGGCGTTGGGGGAGAAACTGGCGAGGGAGAATTTGAAAGGTTGATCTTTCAATTTCTGTCTGAAAATTAGGTGGGGCAAATTATGAAAGATAAAGTAACAAAAATTCCCATCAGCGAGTACCAGCGTATTCGAAATATCCAGGGGGAATTTGCCGTTCCATGTGAAGTTTCGGAAAGATGGCTTTTATTCGGTCGCACTTCATCTAGGTTGCGAGAAGGCGAAGTTATAAGTGTAGACATTATGACAATGACTGAGAACAACAAGCCGAAAAAACTATGTGGGCTCTTTATAACAAGAGAGAATATTATAGAGGTGCTATCAAAGATTAAAGTAAAAGAATAAACTATATTGTGAAGAATACAACGTCTTCTGGTTCCCGATCTCCCGCTTTGGAATGATTTGGGTGCGAAGGCCTGCTTTGCTTAAAAATCCTTCCTGGGGTCCCGGGGCCTCTTCACCCACTCCCCTCATTGACGCACCCAAAACGACGTCTTGACGTCTTAGCGTTAAGAGGTTAAAATGCCGACATGAAAACCTCGCAGAAAAGAGCCACGATTTACTTCGATCCGGACCTTCACCGGGCTTTGCGGCTTAAGGCCGCGGAGACGGACCAGTCGGTTTCCGATCTGGTCAATAACGCGGTAAAGCTCAGTCTGGCTGAGGATGTGGAAGACCTGGCCGCCTTCGAGGCGCGGACGCACGAACCCAACCTGCCTTTTGAGGAAGTCCTGAAAGACCTGAGGCAGCGTGGCAAGATATAGGCTGCTGATCAAGCCTTCGGCGGTCAAAGAAATCGAAGCCATCCCGTTGAAGCGGGATCGTCAGCGGGTGGTTGAACGTATCGGCAAGCTTGCAGAGGACCCTCGTCCATTCGGAGGCGAGAAAATATCAGGGCAGGATAAGTACCGGGTGAGACAAGGACGTTACCGAATTCTCTATGCCATCGAAGATCAGGACCTGATCGTGCAGGTAGTCAAGGTTGGCCATCGGAAGGATGTCTACCGATAAGCCTTACAAGGGTAGCCGTTGGCCAGGCCGACCATTATCTCGTTTCCCAGTTCCCGCCAGGCTGCGCCTCGCGGCTCGCACCGAGGTGCGGAAGGAACCACGATGACCCAGGAAAGCGCTCCCATGAGTCCAGCGATCAAATGCATCACCGGGCTGGTTCTGGCGATGACCGTGGTGATCCTCATTGCTGCGGTAAAAGTCTGCGCTCTGCTGTTGGGGGGTGGGGTGCTGGCGGCGGTCACCTTGTTTTGCTATCTTTATGCCCCCATTGCCTATGAGCTCACGGGCGATCAGTTGACGGTCCAGTTTCGGGTGGGCCAGAAGGTTTTCCCTGGGGTAACCCGGTGCGAAACCCTCACCGCCCGCCCCGCCATGGGGTTGCGGCTCTGGGGCAATGGCGGGCTGTTTGCCGCCACGGGGATTTTTTGGAACAAGGCGTACGGGGTGTACCGGGCCTATGTGACGAGCGCCCGATATCAGGATTATGTCCTGGTGGAGACGCGGGCCCAAAAAATCCTGATCAGCCCGGAAAACCCCGAGGCCTTTGTTAACGCCTGGGTGTCATCCGCCCCTGCTGCGCCGGCGCCAGGCTGACCGCGTGCCTGCTGTCTCCGAATTCCTGGCGGGGAACCGGCAAAACCAAGCCGAGTATGACTGAATTGTGGCTCAACCTCCCTGAAGCCGCGGCGGACTTCCGCTATCTCCTGGCCCGGGGCTATCCCCGGAAGAACGCCCTGGCCCTGGTGGGGAACCGCTACGGCCTGGATGAAACCGGTCGCCGGCTCCTGCACCGGGGAGTTTTCGCCCCGGTGGTGGCGGGGGCTCGCCGGGCCAGACTGCGGCGGCTCCGGGACCTGCTGGGCCAAGCCCTGGCCCTAGACGGCCACAACGTCCTCATCACCCTGGAATGCGCCGCCCGCCACCTTCCCCTGGTGGCGGCAGACGACGGTTTTATCCGGGACGTGGGCGAGATTTCCCGGGCCTTTAAGGTCTCGGAGGCCACCGACCGGGCCCTCACCCTTCTGGCCGATTACCTGGCCGGGAACGGGGCCGGGGCCATCCAGGTCTTCTACGACGCCCCCCTGAGCTTAAGCGGCGAACTGGCCCGGCGCACCCGGGAGATCTTCGCCTCCCGGGGCCTGACGGTTAAGGCCGCGGCGGTGCCGGTGCCGGAGCGGGAGCTGGCGGCCTTGCCGGGGCCCATCGCCACCAGCGACACCGCGTTAATCGACGCCCATCCGGTGATCGTGGACCTGGCGGGAGAAATCATTACGCCGGAGTTAACCGGCGAGATAATTCACCTACTTTAAGGTTTAACATAAGGGGTAAAGTTCTCATCGAGGGACCGGAATTCAGGAGGTGCATTTCGCCAAGTCCAGCCTGGGCTGGAGCACCTATCTGAACGGCCTGCAGTTCGACCTGGATCAATGCAAAGGAGAAGTCCGGCAGGTCTGCGATTAGGCGCATTCTTGGCGAGCCTCCCGACCTTAACCGCAAAGATGTTTTCTGATAAACTAAGAACTTGTCAAACAGCGTTTTTTTGATATAAGATAACCCTATCAAGCACGGGCGGTTAACTCAGCGGTAGAGTGCCATCCTCACACGGTGGAAGTCACTGGTTCAAATCCAGTACCGCCTACCAGCAAATTCAAGGGGTTACGGACTTTAATCGTAACCCCGTTTCCTTTTTGGTGCCTAAATGGTGCCCAACCGCTCCAAAAACCGCATTTTCCAGCCGGCAGGCAGCTTGGGGGTTCTGATCTTTCATTAGGTGGGCATAGACATTAAGGGTCACCGTGGGGCTGGAATGTCCAAGCTGGCTTTGGATATATTTGATATTCTCGCCTTGCTCAAACAAGAGGCTCGCAAAGGTGTGGCGGAGATCGTGGAATCTGATCCGGGGCAAGTCCGCCGCTTTGAGGGCTGGAAGGAAATGACGTTGAACCATGTTGCTGCAGTTCATCGGCCTCCCGGCCTCATTCGGAAAAATCAGGTCCAGGTCGTTGGCGGTACAGGCAATCCGCCATTTTTTTAGCTCCCGGATAACGGTCGGAGCCAGGTCGATCTTACGCCGTGAACCCTTGGTCTTGGGGGTAAAGAACCTGCCTTTGTTGAAAGTTCGCTGAATGTAAACCTGCTTGATCTCCCAGTCGAGGTCTCCCCACTTCAAGCCCACAAGCTCCCCCTGCCGCGCCCCGGTCATAATCGCCGTCAAGAAAAAGGTATGATACTTCTGATCCTGGACCTGCTCCAACAAGGCCGTGATCTGGCCAGGAGTGAGGATGGCGAACTTATTCTCTTCTTCATGCCCGTTGGCCTGCTCCCTGGGTCTCTCCGCTTCCCTCAAAGGATTGTGGTCGATGTATTTGTGCCGGACCGCATAACTCAATATCTGACCAAGGCTTACCAGGATTTTGCGAAGAGTACCGATGTTCATTCCCTGGACCTGCCTGCCGGTGATGAGTTTCTCCAACGTGGCGATGGTGATCCGGTTGATCTTGAGATCGTTGAGTTCATTGAAATGATTCCTGACATGACCATCATAGACCTCCCAGGTCGTCTCCCGAAGATTGAGCCTCTTATGCTCGACCCACTCGCGGGCCACCTCTGCAAATTTGGGAACCTCCTTGGCCGGGAGAAAAGTTCCCTTGGATACCATTTCCTCGCAGGCACGAAGCTGATCTTTAGCCTGGGCCTTCGTTGCACCACTCGGCATGAGATGCCTCTGCCTTTGGCCATACTGGTCATAGAAATCCAGAAAATACCGGTCACCGCGTTTCCTTACTGTTCCCATTTAGCCAACCTCCTTATCCTGCTTCGTAATTGTTAACCGATGCTCCAGGCCCTCTAAAGCCAAGGGTAGAAGGAAGGGTATCTTCCTGGTTCCCGTCTCCCACCTGGCAATGGTCACCTGGTAGGTGCCCAGCATCTTGGCCAGGTCCACTTGGGTAATCGACCATCTCTTCCGCCACATTTTTAAATCACTTCCGGTCATGATTTTAATAATATTACCATTGGTTATATAATGTCAAGAAAAAAATTAGGGATTAATCCCTATCGATCGTTGCGAATAGGATGGTACCCCCCCCCGCTAAAGTCGCTAATCTCGCTAATTTTTCGGCCGCTTGGAGGCTTCCCCGGGGGTCATGGTGGGGGCTGGCCTATAGGCCGGGGGGGGTCTATGGTGCCCCCTTATCGCCTCTCCTTGCGCTTCTCATGCGGCCGTTTTGGGTGGGGGGCCTAACCATCAGCGAAACCCGAGAGGGGGGTAACCCCCAGCTAGGGGGGAGAAGTCCTCGTGGCGGGAAGAAAAAGGCAACTTAAGTTGGTGTTTTTGAGAAAATAAACGGGGGCTATGACCTACTTTTTCTTGTCGCCGCTAAAAATGCTTCTCAGGTAATCCCTGTAGCCGTCCACCACCTGCTCCTATGGTGCGCCGGCAACCTCGTCGCGGCGCCGACACGGTCACCCCAGCCCCCTCCCCTCGGCTCCCCCCGGTCCCCCCGGGTTCACCACCACCGCCACCGTCGCCCCACCCCTGGTCCACCATGCCTATCATCCCTCAATCGCTCACCAGGCAGCCCCCAGGCCCACCCCAAGGCCCACCAGTTTTCGGCCCCAGAAGGCAATGTCGGGGACCAAAACCTTACCCCCCCTGTCATTTAAAGGGTGGTACGGAGATTTTTTCAAAAATATAGCTGCTTAATGGTGTTAAGTACGGGTGCAGGTGATCAGGTCGATTTCGTGAGGTTGTGTTGGAGAATTTTTTTCTATCTGCGATGATCCACCATGTGATGGCCCCCCCCTTTTATGGGACCCATGCCAAGATATTTTTAACCGATTTTCAGCCGGACGCGCTCCTGGCCATCCCGAAGCACGTCTCCAGGATGCCATTACAAATGCGTCTGGGCATTGGTGAGGCATGATTTGGGGTGGATCAAGGGGGGAAAGGAGGAGAGGTAAGCGGTGAGCGTGCCCCCGGCGGGCAGGTTTGGCCAGGAGCAGAGGCAAGAAACACCGTGCAGATTTCTTCCCGCCTGCTGCTTCCGGTGTCAGCACCTTCCAGTCCTGCGCCCCTGCCCTTGGTCTGAGTCAAAAACCGGAACACCTCGGGACAACCCTCCCCCCCGAAGTCAAGTGATCTCCAATCCCCTTTGCAAGGGTTCAAATATACGAACCATAACGATAAATTAGCGAAGGGGCGAATAATGGCAAGTTATGCGGCGGTCCCACCTTCATGGGGAATCACGCATAGGAGACTTGTTTGGATTCTCATCGGACCCGCTCCATCTTGACTTTGCCCATAGGAGATAGCCGCGATTGCAAAAATATCGTCCAATATATACTGCTCCCCTTGGCGCTGAGACATGAAGCTAAGCGAGCATAATGTCTCAGGGGGTAAGGATGAAACGCCGTAAGATTGATCCGGAGACCAAGGTAGTGGCGGTCCTGGAAGGGCCCAGAGGCGAGAGCTCCATTGGAGATATCTGCCACAAATACCAGATCAGCGAGAGTCTGTACTATCGCTGGCGGGACAAGTTCTTGGCCGGCGGAAGCCAGGCCTTGAGTTCCCGGAATGGTTCGGGTCCCCAGGCTGCCGTGAAGGCCAGGATTTCTCAGTTGGAAAGGATTACCGGGAAGCAAATCGTCCAGATCAAGATTTTAAAAAAAATTTCTCAGTAAGGCCGGGAGTAGTCTCCTTGCCGGCTGGCTGAAGGACTCCGGTTATCCCGTCACCGCGCTTTGTACCACCTTGGGATGGCATCGAGCCACCTTTTATCGGCGGGCCCAGGCGGGGCAGGGGTCCGGCTCCCCAGCCCTCAAATTGCTGGGGAGCCGAGACCCCGTGGGTGATACCAAGATTTTAGCAAGCATCAAAGAGATCAAACAGGGCCATCCGTTTTGGGGCTATCGCCGGGTTCGGGCCCGGCTGAAATATCGGGAAGGTCTGCCGGTGGGGTACAAAAAAGTCTATCGGCTGATGAAAGAAAACGCACTTCTGGTGCCACAGAAAAGATACCGGGTTAACCGTCAGCCGACGTGCCGCAAGCCTCAAGCCAACTGGCCGAACCAGTTCTGGGGCATAGATATGACCAAGTTTATCGTTCCGGGTCTGGGCTGGGTCTGCCTAGTAGTAGTCCTGGATTGGTTCAGCCGGAAGGTGGCAGACTGGCAGTTGTCCTTGAGATGCAGAACCCAAGAGTGGCGAGAAGCCCTGGAAGGAGCCGAGTTACAGGAATTTCCCTACGGATTGTGGGAGAAGGGACTGAAGCTGAGAAGATTTGAATAATGCGGCTTGATACGACACAAAATGGCCTTTAAAATATATCGACTTTTGGGGAGCATTACAAATGCCATCTCCCAATCAGCCCGCATAGCGAAATTTTTTTGGTGCGTGATCAAAATGATCATATCAAAATGGTCATTCCGTTTATTGCGAAATTAGGGATTTCCTAATTTATGTAATTTTGGTAACTGCTAAATTATTAAGCAATAATTCAGGAATTTTCCGTTCGAGCCGAGGAACTTTGCTCAAGGCAATCCAAAATCGAACCGGACGATGACCAATTTCGCCAAGGACGGCCCATTGGTCCCAATCAGTGAGAAAAGGAAAATGATGAAAAGGATGATTTGGGCCGCAATGGCTAAGGGTGCCGCATAATATGCCATATAATAATTATAGCAACTGAAAAGGAGGACAGCATGGAGTAGGAAAGGGTATCTCCGGAATTAGCCAAAGTAATTATAAGAACAGTGATAGACACCGTTTAATAAGTAAAAGAACAAAGAAGGCAGGGCAACCATGGACTCTTGGCTATTAATACACGCATTTTGGGGACCTGTAAGGGATCTGATAACCTTTCATTCTCTCCTGATTAAGGGAATTATTGGAGGAACGCTGTTTTTTTGGGTTCTTAATAAAGCATAGCATCCCAACCTGTTTCAGACCATAGCGCTTCCTACTCATCTCCCTGCTCCTTTGGTCCACCACTCCAACATAAATTGTAGGTCACAGTTTTCGGGGGGCAGGTCACTATAACTCGGGAAATACCAGGAATCAAAAAACTTCCTATATCCAGACCATATCTTCAATTTTCCTCACTCTAACGATAAGTCCCATTCGTGGCAAGTTATTTAACGGTCCCAACTTGGCTGGGTAACCACGAATATGAAATTGGCTTGGATTCTCAATGAAAACGGATACTGGACCTCTTTTCAACTTGACTTTGCACATAGGAGTTGGTTGCCTTTCTTAATATCCTGAGTAAATTTCCCCGCGTCCAGCCGTGCGCCGTGGCAAAGGCGCCTTTTGATGGGAGAGATGGAATATCAAGGCCTATTATGGTATAATAAAATTAAAGTCCCCCCAGGACCAAGCGCAGTAGTAGGGATTCTCTATCGGAGGGAATCAGATGCGGCGAATACCCCAATACAAGGAATCTTTGAAAATTGTGCGGTCCGCCCTCGAGGCGGAGACCCGTGACGTTGTCCAGGTATCAAACCGCCTCAACGAAAATTTAGTGGAAGCCGACAGAAAAATTTGGCGACAGACTCTGTTCATTTGGGCTGTGGTCATCCTTTCAACCATTTTATATTTCTTATTTCTCCATAATACGATAACAACCACAAGTAAGAAGGAACAAATAGCTCCGCAAACTCTTAGCTCACCTCAGGTTATAACAAGCCCGTCACAATCTTCCCTACCCCGTTCAGAGAATCAACCTTTGGCTCCACCAATTCCCGAAAAGGAAGATTTACTCAAGTTGATCAATCAAATTCGAGAGGCCCAATCAAAGAAAGATATCCGTTTGTTTATAGATGCTTATTCTCCCACCTTCCCCAATTTAGCCAAAAAAAGAAGGCTAACTTTAAATATTTGGCAGAGGTATGATTATATTGAGTCTGAATTCCAGATTAACGACATCAAGCTAGAAAATACCTCTTTGATCTTTGGAAGAATCGATTGGAATATCAAAGCTCGAGATCGAAAGACTCGTGTAATTAAAATATTTTCAAAATCTTACGATGTTAATTTTTCTAAACAATCGGGAAAATGGTTGATCCAAGGATTAGAGCCGGTTAAGGTCAATAAAGAATAATATAATTCATCATATTGGCGCCGAGCAAGAGTCAAAAATTGCGTTATGGTTTATCATAACAAATTTATGGTGATGTGTTAATGTGGCTACATATTAAAAGTTATTATATTTGCATTCTACTGCTATCATTAATATTATTAAATTCGTGCGTAATTAATAATAAGGTAGATTCGTTTTATAGTATTCCAACTATTAGCTATATTCGGGAAAGCCCTAATTATGATTCTCGAGTGGTGACAGAGCTATATAATGCTGATAAGGTAAAGCTTCTGGAAATAAACGACAATGGCTGGTGGCAAGTTCAATCCTTACGCAACGAGCAAGTTGGTTGGACTCAACGTGATTTATTAAGTGAAACTCCCATAATTGCTAAAATCTATTATATAATGGCTGACAGCCTGCCATTGCGAAATTCTCCCCGGCAAGACGTCATTTCTCGTAATCTGTTGGATTACGGCGATACGGTAAAGAAAATCGATGAAAACGAAAGCTGGTGGCGCGTATTAGTGGAAAAAGACAAGTCCATTGGGTGGATCCCGGCCAAGATGGTATCTGAAAATCCACTCGAGCAAGCTGAGGGGGAAAAACCTGAAATTCTTGAGTCGGAGAAGACTGGCCAAGATTCTCTTACAACCCAGCCTGCCTCTAAAGTTGCTTATTACTTTGTTGCAGCCGGAAGTCTAAATTTGTACATAATCCCCTCGATTCCCTCTCAAGTGGTTAAATTATTGAAATTAAACGATAAGGTTGAAAAAATATCTCAGTCAGGCCGCGATTGGTTCAAAGTAAGATATCTCGATACTGGTGCTGAAGGATGGACACTCTCTCAATACCTTAGAAGTTCTCCGGTGACAGACAAAGCTCAGATTGTGACGCCCAAGAAGAAATCTCAGAAAAAGGTTACGATGCCAAAGAAACAGATAACCTTAGAACCCGAAGGGATGTGAGAGCATTTCCTCAATCAGTAAGGAGGTTACTTCTGGGTTTTTCCGATAAAGTTGTTTCATTAATTACTTTTCTAAAAGTAAAGGCATCGTTTTCTGCTTTTATGCATCCTCCGAAAGCCAGGTCCGGTAGGGTACCGGCCACACCGTCTGACTCCAAACGCGGCAACTTTCTCCGCTTCCTATCTGAAGTCACCCCAGAACCCTGGGCAGGGGGTACCCAATTCTTGCACCGAACCCCCGGGCGATCGCGGCGGCGACCGACTCGGATGTTATCGGGGAGAATGGGGAAAATATATGGATAACCCTCAAACCATCATTACTGTCGCGATCATGGTGATCTTTCTCATCGCCACCTGGTGGTACGCGCATTCAACAAGTCGCATCCTGAGACAGTCACAAGATCAAGTTGCAGCCATACAGAGCCAGGCGATCAACAAAATCGAAGAGCTCCAATTGTCCTACACGCAAATTCTGAAGGAAATCGAAGAACGCCAGCAGGCGGAAGACAAGCTGCAGGAAAGCGAGGTGCGCTTCGCCGCCTTCATGCGGCATCTACCCGGCACTGCAACCATGCGGGATACTCATGGGCGCTACCTGTTTGTCAATGAAACCTGGGAAAAAGTTTTTAGGCGAAAGAGGGGTGATTGGTGGGGCAAATCTCTGCAAGAGGTATGGCCCCCAGACCTTGCCAGTCACTTTAGGGAGCTGGATCAGCAGGTGATAAAAGGGGGGCAACCCCTGGAAAGCATTGAGACCCAGGACCAGAATGGCCCAACGAATTTCTGGCTGATTAACCGATTTCCCATCCTGAACCAAGATCACCAAGCCGTCATGGTGGGAGCCATCGGGATCGACATAACCGCGCGACGACAGGTTGAGGAGGCTTTGAGATACTCGGAGCAGAAACTCCGATCCCTAACGGCGCAACTTCTTACGGCCCAAGAAATCGAGCGCAAGCGTCTGGCTATGGAGTTGCATGATGAGTTGGGTCATTCGCTATTGGTGCTCAAGCTTACCTTGGAATCTTTGGAGGAGCAGCTGCAGCCCCAACAAGTTTCTTTGCAAAACGAGGTAAAGAATATTCTCCGAATTATCAGTATGACCATCGGGGAGGTGCGTCGTCTTTATTTAGATTTAAGTCCTGGCGATTTAGAAGATATTGGATTGACGGCCGCCTTACACTCTTTGATCGATAATTTTGTCGCTTTAAAAAAGAACATAAAATGGACCATTAAACTGGATAACCTCGATGGCCTTTTTCCCTTGCCGATCCAGACCGCTATCTATCGGGTCATACAGGAAGCCTTGACCAATATCGGCAAGCATGCTCACCCTAACCAGGTATCCCTGGAAATAAAAAAAGAAAATGAGTGTGTCGCTTTTACCGTCAACGACAATGGTAAGGGCTTTGATAGGAACAAAATTCTCACCGAGAAGAAAACCTTGGGCTTGCTTTCTATGGAGGAGCGCGTCAAGATGCTGGGGGGGGCTTTTGAACTCTGGAGCCAGAAAAACCGGGGCACCAGAATCTCTTTCACTATTCCACTTCCAAGAGAGGAAGCAACGGATGAGTCCTTATAACATTGTCCTAGCCGATGATCATGCGATGTTCCGCGAAGGCATCCGAAGAATGATCGAGCGGATCGAGGATGTCGTAGTCAGCGGTGAAGTCAACGATGGTCTCGAATTGCTGGCCATGTTGAAAAGTTCTTGCCCCGATCTCGTTATCCTTGACATTTCCATGCCAAATCTGCGTGGTTTGGAGGCGATTAGAGAAATCAAAAAGCTTTATCCGCAAGTGAAAGTCCTGGTTTTGACCATGCACCGGAAAAAGGAGTTTATTCACAGGGCGCTGGCAGATGGCGCAGATGGATTTCTGCTTAAAGAAGACCCAAGCGATGAGCTGATTCGGGCGGTGCAAACGATTAAGAGAGGGGAGAAGTATCTCTCTCCGCTCATTTCTGATGCTTTGGTAAGCTTGACCCTGGCGCCAGACGAAACCGATCTCCTGAGTATGCGGGAAAGAGAGGTTCTGAAACTCCTGGCGGAGGGCAAGAAATCCCATGAGATCGCCGAGATGCTCTTTATCAGTGTCAATACCGTGCGCCGGCACCGTCACAATATCATGGAAAAGCTGCACGTCAATAACCTGGCCGATTTAGTTAAGTATGCGATCTCCCGTCACTATATTCCCGACTTCTAGTACCCCGATTTTCCTGTGATCACAATGGGTTGAATGATCAGCTCAGTTATAGGCCAGTGCCTTGCAGGGAATAACCAAGCTCCGAAACCCTCCCTCCGGTGATACATCCCTCTCCGAAAGGTGGAAAACAGGTTCTCTAAGGACGGGGCAGAGCCAAGTCCTGCCGCACTTGCACCATTATTTTGCCATGCTTCCTGTAAATACCTTCCTCATTCAGGGTTTTTGCTTGAAAGGGAATTTATGCCTGCTTTGTAAAAAGATCTAACTGTCCAACATTATGAGTTGAAACGTGATTATAGGGTTTCTCTATTGTGCCCGGGTTCAACTATTGCCATGTCTGATCAGAGCCGGCCGTAGAATTTTGGAACTTTTTGAACTTATCAAAATCTTATCTGGTTCAAATGGTCAAAATGACCATTTGAAAATGGTCATCCCGCTTATCGACTTCCACTCTTTTCCAACATATAAGAAAGGTACAGCTTGGAGGAAGTAGGGAATTATTGGAGATTAGCTTCGAGAATGCTTCATGGGCACTAATTTTACCGACTTTTGCTGGTCTAGTCGGTTAAGGAGATACGAAAATGTTAAAGATTATTGACCTTGGATGCGACCAACATCATATCCGTGAACTAGCCATCAGCTCCGCTGAAGCCGGGTTGATGCAGGATCTGTTCTTCAATCTCCCGCGAGAGGGAGAGTTTCACACCTTCATCTGTGAGCACGGCCAAACGCATTACATTAATCTCCAGATGCGGGTACTGAAAGTCGCATGATTTTGGCGTGATACCAGGCTTAATAGCCGATGGTTGCTCTCGCAGAAGTTATTCCGACCATCGCGGATGGAAGAATTAACCTGGAAGACATCAAAATCATTCTTTAGGATGAGTTTGACCTGGAAGGAGATATTAAGCTTGAAATTGGGGCCATTCCTGTCTTCAGGCTCCATAGCCTACCCCCAGTAATTGTGTCAAGTTGTAAGTTAGGATGGGGTCAAGTCAAGCCAAAGACCATGGTGGAGCACAGCGTAGCCAGGATGCCGGGGCATCACCTGTATGGCCCCGGGTATGGGTGTCCTATAACCCGAAGCACGGTGAGGCCTGACTTGCCGTATTGTATTCTTGCCACCAGCACTCTATCAGGATCTGGGCCTCCTTCATGCGAATAAAGGTACTTAACAACTAGATGGAATTGATTCTATCCAATGAAAAGGTAAGGTGAGATTGAAAATCACTGCCTGATTAGACAATTATCAAGCGGCAGAAAATGTGCCGGCAGGTCTGCACTTGCTTTACCCGCCCTGGGGCTGGCCTGTCCTGTCAGTGTTGCAATAAACCGGGTGGGTCAATTTTGAATGGCCATTACTGGTCCCATATTGCTTTTCCATTCACCCATACCCTAAAATTTTTTTGTTAAGTGGTTAACGGCTCTAATGCCGGATTATTTCAATCTTAACGATCCAAACTCGCCTCTATGATGTGCGGTACCCTCATCCCCCTCACCAAGGAAATTTCTTGACCATATTCCATAGCAAACTCCCGGCCAGACCTACGGCCAGGGCCGCAGCCAATAAGATCAGGCAAAGTCTTAGGTTGCCCCGCTTGCGGGGCGTCGTCAAGGGACTGCTCGACCCTCCGAGGTGGTGGTGGAACCGGCAGCCGGAGAGGTTCTGGTAGGGGTTGCGACTTTGAACCCCATCAGCCCCAACGCCGCCTTCTCAGCATTGGTCAACTTTGCCAGGGCACCCTGACGCACCTTCTCCAGCTTGGCGTCGTTGAGCTCGGCCAAGTCCTCATAGCAATTGATCTGAATGGCCCTTGTCCCTGCCTCCTCGGCAGTATGAAAACCCACCCACCCCAATTCCGGGTCTTCCACAGCAAAAATCATCTTCATTTTATTCTCTTAACCTCCCTTGGTTATGGGCCTGGACGGTAACTGCCAACCCCACCTACATCAACTGCCCAGATTAGTTCCTGCGCGCCAATATTCGCCAAATATATTCGGCCTTTTCCAAGATTCCATAAAATTCAGAATTTCTTTCTCTGACTTACCGGCCTCTCTCAACTCCCTGGCTTTTTAAAGGGCGCGCCCCAAATCATAGATTTTATCTGAGATTATGCGGCAGCCTGGGCTGCCGCGTTGAAAATTGGTTTTGGAACCTGTCGTCCGGGGAGAATATCCCGAAGAAGTTCCCCTTTTTGTGGCCCATTGGTCCTCTTGAACGCAAGATAGCACAAATTTTCCTTAAACTAAATCCTTTCTGTAGATTTTGAAGATACCACTCCGCTGGTTTGCAGTCTCTTGCGGGGTGACGGTCTAAGAACCTCAAATTAGCACCGCCCGGTAATGACGCGCTGGGGGGAAAGCCGAGGCTACATGCACATACCACCGCCGGGCGTGGTAAGAAACTCTGACCCCCATTTTGATCAGGCGTTTGATGAGCCAGTCCATGGAACGCTTAACCTCTTCGCCCCAGACATAGAACTGCCGGATTATATGCAGGAGGTTGTAAGCCAGAACCCCCATCTTCAGCCGCGCCTGATTGGCCTCGAAACGTTGGCAGCTGGTCTTGTCCGAGCGCAGGGGGTTTTTGCCCTCCTTGATCCGGTTTTCCACATTGCCTCTGCCAGTATAGACCTTGACCACTTTGCCGGCCGGGAGTCTGGAGTTGGTCACCACAAAACCGATGCGGGGGAAAAGCTCGCCCCGGTACCACTCGATTTTGGCTACCACCCGGCGGGGCTTATGCCAGCTCTTCGCTTGGTACTGCAAGTGCATTACTTTTACCTGCATCCCACTCTTAGGCGGTAGGCCCACCGGACGACCGAGGTGAGGCGCTACCAGCTTATCCAGGTTCTCGTTAGCCGGTAACCGGATGAAGTAGGTGACGCGTTGTTCCTCGCAATACCAGTAGATTTCAGGTTTGGCAAAGGCAGCGTCCCCACGAAACCAGAAAAGCTTGAACCAAGCCCGATAGCGCTCTACCATAGGCTTGATGAACTCAAGGGCGCCATAAGCGGAATGGACGTTACTCGGTCTCAGCTTGGCCCCCAGACAGTCGCCCTCGCTGGTGAAGCCAAAAAGCGGATGGAAGCAGTTCTTGGCAAAATGGCCATTGTAAGCAACTCCCTCCTGATTGCCGCGGGCCGGGTCCTCGGTGGAATCCAGATCAATGGTGAGTCGGTTTTTGTTCTTTCTTCTCAACAGGGTATCCGTGGACCGGGTCAGGGCGGCGTCCAAAGCGCTTAACCCCATGACATTACCCAGGACGTCATTCTCCAACCGGGAGAGCATGGACTGGCTGACGCCGGCCTCATGATCCTTATTGATGGCCAGCCTAAGCGCGGGGTCTATCCGCAGATAATCGGCGTCGTTGCAATCTTCATAGCCGGCGGCAATCTGATAGACTCGTTGACGAATCATCTGGACCAATGAGTGTTTCCTATGGGCAGGTGACCGTAAGTCTTCCAGGAAATCCTTCATGGGGTCAATTATCTTCAAACGGTCATCTATCTCTCGCCCTGACCTGCCCCCCAAAAACTGATCCACATGTTAAGTTAGGGGGGTGGATCTGTGGACTTGCCGGTTGAGACTGAACAT
Source organism: uncultured delta proteobacterium (assembly GCA_963812015.1). GTDB lineage: Bacteria > Desulfobacterota > Desulfobaccia > Desulfobaccales > 0-14-0-80-60-11 > 0-14-0-80-60-11. The sequence continues at coordinate 847,554 of CAWETI010000003.1, forward strand.
CACATCCCGCAGACTTTTACGGCTCTCCACTGGCCAAAGAGCATGACTCCCAGGTGCAACCAATAGGTGAATTTCCTGGGGTTCGGCCCTCGCCAGGCAAGGGTGTCCGCCAGATGATCGAAAAAATTTCTCGGTATGAGTTTTTGCAATTAACCCATGAGTGTGCTACATTGCACCATAAGCCCCATAATTCCCTCCAATGCTTAGGTTTTCGGTGAACCCATTATAGCATTGATTGGCTACTATGTGGCTGTTATACTTGCGATCTCAAGTAAATTCTACCGGATATCAGTGATATTTTGAGGGAATATTGCGCTATCATTCATTCACCAAGCAATTTGGCCATAATAAGACGAACTTCTCCGAGATAAAACCCCGGATTGAAGGTTAAAAAACCAATTGTCAATTGTGGGTGCTATGGCAGTGGCATAATATCAAATTATACTTGATATTTGCTCAAGCAATGGTTCTGACTAAATCATTAATTATGGAGATATTATTATAACTATGCTTTTAACAAATTCATCAGAACATATTAAACCTAAATCTAAAAAGAGATTATTGCATATTGGATTGTTGGTTGACAGTAAGTTAGTAAGTAAGTATGTTTATAATCTTGCTAAATGGGCAAATAAAAAAGACGATGTTTATATATCTTATTTAGTTATTCATGCCCCACAAAATGTTTCCAATATAAGCCAATTTTCTAAAATCCTTATACACTTTTGTGCGAATGGCTTGTATAAGATATTTTGTTTAATTTGTTTTAAAATACTATATAGAGTCGAAAGTTATTTTTTATCACGCCATTTAATATTTAAAGATCATTTAAAAATGTTTGACCTTAGTGAATTTGTAAAGGATTCATTTCACATATCCCCGACAATTTCAAAATCAGGTTATGTATATTGTTTTGATCCAGATGACATCCGTAAAATACGAGAACAAGAGTTCGATATATTAATCCGGTGTGGCACTGGAATATTACGGGGAGATATCCTCAAAGCAGCACGATTCGGCGTTGTTTCTATTCATCACGCAGATAGTAGAATAAATCGCGGTGGACCACCTGGATTTTGGGAGGTTTATTATAAAAAAGATAAAACTGGTTTTATTATTCAACAATTAACTGAGGAATTGGACGGTGGGAACATTATCAGACGAGGCTGCTACCCAACTCAGCATTATTTTCTTTTAAATCAGGCTTTTCTTTATGAGAAATCAAATATTCAATTAATAAAATTAATTGAATGGATTGCAGGGAATGACTCTTTGCCCTCTTTTGAAGTTCACGTTCCTTATTCTTTCCCATTATATAATTCTCCAACCCCATTTCAGGTTTTAAGATATTGTTTTTATGTGTCAACTAAGTTAATTTTCTCAGGATTTCGAAGTATTCTTAATATCAGGGATGACTTTTGGGAGGTGTCATTTATTAATTCTGATTGGAAATCGGCGGAATTATGGCGGGGTATAACAATTAAGAATCCGGAAGGTCATTTTTTAGCCGATCCATTTGTAATATCTAAAAATAGTCGAACTTATTGCTTTGTTGAAGAATTTGTCTATAGCGTCAACAAAGGGCACATTAGCGTATATGAACTTATTAGCGGCAGAGCTAAACATTTGGGATCGGCCTTAATTGAGCCATTCCATTTATCTTTTCCTTTCCTATTTCAATACAATGGTGAAATATATATGTGTCCCGAGTCTTGTGAGAAGCGAGGTATAAGAATTTATAAGTGCAAGAATTTTCCGCTCGAATGGGAGCTATTTCAAATAATTTTGAGAGATGTAAATGCTGCCGATACCATGATCTTTGAAAAGAATGGGAAATGGTGGTTACTAACAACTATTGATCTCTCTGGCATTGGTGACTATAGCTCCGAGCTTTATCTTTATTATGCAGAATCACCTCTTAGTGAAATATGGGCTTCCCATACGAACAATCCTGTCTATATTGATTCAGAATTTGCGCGTAATGGCGGATTGTTGCGCGATGGGAATAATATTTATAGAGTGGGGCAATCACAAGGATTTTGTTGTTATGGTAATAAATCAAATATTCTCAAAATAGAAGAAATTTCTGATGATTTGTATAGCGAAAGATTAATTGCCCAAATACACCCCAAATTTTTTAAAGGAATTAAAGGTACACACCATATACATAGTAACTCTTATGTGACAGTTTTCGACCATGTACGTCGATCGCGCTTAAAATTAACTTCAATGATATCCTGAAGTATAACAATATAAATAGATGCAGATATACAACGTTATATAGAAATATCTTTATTGTTTTAGCTCCGGTCAATTTGCTATGATTAACTATAATAAGTAGCAATTGTGAGTTAATTCATGCAACAGAAACCTTGCAGTCTGCTGAAATTTCAAAAGAAGTTTGGTACCGAAAAGGCTTGTCAGAAACAATCGTTCCGGTTGCGTTGGCCCTAAGGCTTCAAGTGCCCTCGCTGTGGTCATGCTGAAGCCTATTTCCCCAGCAGGCGCCACCTATATCAGTGCAAATCCTGCGGTTACCAAGCTTCATTGACCGCAGGCACAGTGTTTCACAAGACCAGGACCCCATTAACCAAATGGTTTTGGCTGATCTGGGTCATGGGACGCCAGAAAAGCGGCATTTCCATGCTGTCGCTGCAACGGATGTTGGAGATCAAGAGTTATAATACCTTGTGGACCATGGGCCACAAGATTCGCAAAGCCATGACCGACCGGGATGCTAATTATAAACTCACTGGCATGATTGAGATGGACGACATTTACTTCGGGACCCCCAAACCTGGGAAGCGGGTCCGTGGTGCCGCCTGTAAAGCTAAAGTGTTTGTGGCAGTGGAAACTCCGGGAAATAAGCCCAGATTTGCCGCTATGCGCATGGTCCCCAGATTCAACGGCGAAGAGATTCAGGGCCTGGTACGTGAGCGTCTGGAGGGAGAAGTGGTGGTCAAAACCGCCGGTAGGCAAGGATATAGCTTCCTGGATGGTTCGCCCCGCCACCATGAATGGCTCGTTCCCGGTTCGGGAAAAGAGGCCGCGAAGGTCCTGCCTTGGGTCCATACCTTGACCGTCAATATCAAAGGCAATATTCGTGGCGTCCATCATGGCGTCAGCCCAAAGCACCTGCACCGTTACCTGGCGGAATTCTGCTACCGTTTCAACCGACGTTTTTGGGAACCCCAAATGTTCAACCGGCTGCTTCATGCTTGCCTGAACTCTTCAACCATTACTTCCTCGGAACTAAGGGTATAATCGGTTTTATATAAATAAATTATAGAAATTTTTTGTTGATAATTTATCATCATTATGATTATTATAAAAATTCGAAGCCCAAAGTAACCTTCAGGGGGAGGGTGTAGGGTTGAAAAAGTTCCGAGCGCAGGGCAATTGGAAATGGGTGATGGGCAGCGTGGGGCTGGTGTTCTGCCTGGTGGTGATGTGCAGCTGTACCCCTTCGGTGAGTCATCTCACCGAGGCCCAGGGCGCGGCCGCAGCGGTGGCCACTGTCGATCAGGACAAGTATCCTTTGGGACCGGAAGATTCCATTGAAATTTCCGTCTGGAAAGAGCCCGAGCTGACCAAGCAACTGGTGGTGCGGCCAGACGGGAAGATTACCTACCCCTTAATCGGGGAGGTGCAGGCCTCCGGGCAGACTGTCAAGCAGCTCCAGGCAGAAATCTTACAACGTCTGGAGAAGTATGTGACGGACGCCCATGTCACCGTCATCCTGCTGAAGGCTCAGAATTATAAGATCTATGTCACCGGTAGGGTCAACAAGCCGGGCGAATTCGTCATCGGCAAACCCGTCAACGTGATGCAGGCCATCTCCATGGCCGGGGGCCTGACGCCTTTTGCCGCTCCTGGGTCCATCACGGTCTTGCGTAGTCTGGGGGGCAAAGAAGAGGTGTTTTCCTTCAATTACAAGGACGTGGCTAAAGGCCAATTCTTGGAGCAAAACCGGACGTTGTTACCGGGGGATGTGGTGGTAGTGCCTTAAGGAAAAGGGGAAAGTCAGGGGGGTATGGGCACGAGAACCTGGGTAGCGGTTGTGGTATGTATGTGCTTAGGGGCGGTCAATCTGGCGGTGGCCGCGGACTGGTCTGTGGTGCCGTCGGTGACCCAGAGATCTGAGTTTAACAGCAACCTGAATTTAGCGTATACCCACCCGGTCAGCGACTACATTTTTTCCTTTCAGCCAACCGTGGATTTCAATTACACCTCGGAAATCAGTCAGTTGCAGGGGCATATGGGTTTGCTCGGTCTGCATTACATCACCAATAGCAATCTCGACCACATTGACCAGAATTACCAGATCAATGGGAAATACCAGATAGCTCCCCGGGTCAATCTTATCCTGAACTCAGCCTATACCAGCGATACCACCCTGGCCCAGGAATTGCTGGCTTCCGGATTGGTTGCCAGCCGCAGCCCCCGTCAATCCTTCCAGGTAGGACCAGGGGTCACCTACAATCTGACGGAGAAGCTTTTGGGCACGGTGAACTATAATTTTAATCGGGTGATCTACCAATCTCCCCAGTACACCGATTATACCAGTCAACAAGCGGGGTTGAACTTCACCTATTTACTCAAAAATGAGAAGACCTCCCTGGTTAGCAATAATATCGTCCGGGATACCCTCTACGCCGGGGGGAACGATTTCAAATCCTTAGGGCTTTATGGGGGAGTGACCCATAAGTTCACCGAAAGATGGGATGCTAGCCTGATGTCAGGGGCGAATATCTCCTTTTTCAGTACTGATACCGAGGCGCTGGGTTCGTCCCAGTTTAACAACTTTACTTATGTTAAGACGAAGGAGAATAAAAGTTCCAATGTGACCCCATATGTGAATATCTCCACCACCTACCGTTGGACCAATCTATTGCTCAATGGCGGTTATAGCCGCGATCTCTCTCCTGGAGAGAATGGGGTCATATATGAGTTTAACCGCTTATACCTCACCTGTGGATATAATATTACTGAGAGATTAAGTGGCACCTTGAACGGCAGTTATTCCCTGAGTGATCAAACTAGTCAGAATATCTCCAGCAAATATAATTACTATAACGTCGGCCCCCAGCTCTCCTATAAGATTACGGAAAAATTTTCCGTGTCCACAGGCTATAGTTATTCCGGATCAGGCAATTTGGTCGCCCCCGGCGGCTCCGGTCATGTCCATCAGGCCTGGGTAGAATTCGCCTATGCCTACCCCCTGCATTATCAGAAGTGACAGGTTTTGCCCTTTGGGAGGCTATGATAAACCTAATAACGATCGAGAGGCGGAACTTACGTGAGTCTTTAGTAGCTAAAATGCCTTCCTCGCAGTATCAATCGGAGTTAATCTAATCGGGGAATGAACGCAACGAACTCAAAGTGGATAATTCAATAGCCAAGAAGGCCAAGCTATGATGCCCAATGAAACTGAAGATTTTAAATACTATCTCACGGTTCTCAAAAGCCGTAAAAGTTACTTCATCGTTCCGGCCGTGGTGGTCATGGTGGTGGCTCTTTTGATCGCTCGGCTGCTACCGTCCATTTATGAATCGACTTCCACCATCTTAATCGAGGAGCAGCAGATCCCCGAGGAATTTGTCAAATCTACGGTCACCGGCTTTGCGGATCAGCGTATCAAGACTTTAACTCAACTGATCCTCTCCCGGGTCAAGCTCGGGGAAATTATCCAGCAATTCAACCTCTACCCCGAACTCCAGGGAAAACTGACCCGGGAAGATATCGCCGAGATGATGCGGAAGGACATCAGGCTGGATACCATCAGCGCCGAGGTGACCCCGGAGCAACAGATAAAGCGCAAAAGTAGTGAGCCAGAGGTGACCATCGCCTTTTCCATCGCCTATCGCGGCAAAAATCCGGAGACGGTGCAGAAGGTGGCAGGCACCTTGGCCTCCCTTTATTTAGAACAGAATCTCAAGACCCGGGAAGCCCAGGCCCATTCCACCACTGTATTTTTGGAAGCGGAATTAAAGGAATTGCAGGACCGAGTTAAAGTCCTGGGAGATAAGATCACCGCCTTCAAAGAGACGCATGAGGGGTTGCTCCCAGAACAACAGGAGTTTCACCGGCAGCAAACGGCCGGCCTGGAGATAGACCTCAAACAACTGGATGCGTCCATCCGGAGCGCGGCTGATCGCAAAAACTATATCGAGGGGCAACTGGCCAGTGTTAAGCCAGATAGCCCCCTCATTGGCACCACCGGCGAGCGGGTTATGGCACCGAGAGACCGGCTCAAGGCCCTGGAAGTGCAACTGGCCGACCTCCAGTCCAAGTTTTCCGAAGAGCACCCGGATGTCCGCAAGGCCCGTCGGGAGATCGCCGAACTCAAGAAATTGGGGGGGCAAACTGGTGGCGACGCCGCCCTCCGCCGGCAAAAGCTCACCCAGCTTCAGGCGGAATTAGCCGAACAAAAGGGGAAATATTCCGACCAGCACCCGGAAATTAAAAAGCTGAAAGCCGAGATCGTCCGCATGGAGGAAACCCCGGCAGCGGCAAGCCCCACTAGGCCGGTCACGGAACCGGAAAATCCGGCGTACATCAGTCTCACCAGCCAAATCAAGGGCGCGGAGACGGAAATCGCCTCCCTCCGGACTCAGCAGGCCGGTTTGCGCGAGAAACTGCAGTTGTATAGAAAGCGCCTGGAAGAGGCTCCCAAGGTGGAGCAGGTTTACCTGGGGTTGATGCGGGATTATCAGAACGCCTCCACCAAGCAGCAGGAGGTCATGAACAAGATCCTGGAGGCCCGCATCTCCGAAGGCATGGAAAAACATCAAAGAGGGGATAAGTTCACCCTCATCGAGCCCGCCAGTTTTCCCGAAAAACCGGTGTCCCCCAAACGGCGTTTAATCCTGCTGGCCGGGTTGATCATGAGCCTGGGGGCGGGTTTTGGGATGGTGGCTCTGGCGGAGCATTTGGACCACTCGGTGAAAACAAGTGACGAACTGGCCCGACTCACGGGCCTGCCGGTCCTGGGCTCCATCAGGCTAATTCAGACCAGGGAAGATATTCTCCAGGCCCAATGGAGACGGCGCTTGCCCTGGGTGGTAATGGCCAAGTTCCTGGTCAGGTCCGATAAAACACCTGAGCCGCGAGTTAAGCCGTGAACCCGGCTGATGCTTGATTTAACCAATTATCCCAAAAGGACGCCAACCTATTGAGTTTCATCACTAAAGCCATAGCAAAAGCCAAAGCCGCGAGGCCGCCCAAGGTGCAGCCGGCCTCCTCTCCCCGTTCAACCCCATTCCAGGAGCCGGAGGTGGAGGTGACGACTGGCTTTGTGGAGACTCCCGGGGAGATCCACTACACCCACACTCGCACGGTGGCGGTAGATATGGAGAAGCTTCGTCGACAGCGCTTGATGGTGGCCGGCAGTGATGAGAGCCTGGGGGAAGCCTATAAGCTGCTCCGGACCCAAGTTTTGTCCCGCACCAAGCCCGAGGGCCGGAACACCTTGATGGTTACCGGCCCCCTGCCCAACGAAGGCAAAACCCTCACCAGCATCAATCTGGCCATCGCCATTTCCAAGAAAATCGGTCAGACGGTGCTCTTGGTAGATGGGGACCTGCGCATCCCCTCCATCCACCGCTGCCTGGATCTGCCCGCGGGACCGGGGCTGGTGGATTATTTAACCTCGGGCTATCCAATTGCCGACTCCCTGGTGCACCCCGAGGGTCTGGCCAATCTGGTGGTGCTTCCCGCGGGCAACATCACCAGGCAATCCCACGAACTCCTCAGTTCCCCAGTCATGGTGGATCTGGTGCGGGAATTGAAGCATTTTTATCCCGACCGTTACGTGCTCTTTGATTTGCCCCCCTTAGTCTATGCAGACCCCCTGGCCTTTGCCCCCCTGATGGACGGCATTATTCTGGTAGCCGCGGCCGGCAGCACCCCTAAGGAGGAAATCACCCGGTCTTTAGCGATGCTCAAAGAGTTTCCGGTTCTGGGGTTTGTGCTGAATAAGGTAGACTCCACGGTATCGTCAAGATATTATTATGAGAAGTATTATCCGGAGCGAGACTCTGAGCGTAAATTTAAACTGCCCTGGCGCAAGTAAGCTATGTACGAAGATTTTTACGGGCTAAAAGAACGCCCCTTTACCCTGGTGCCAGACCCGGATTATTTGTTTCTGGCATCCCAGCACAAGTTGGCCCGGGCCTACCTGGAATACGGCATCAAAGAGCGGGTGGGGTTTGTGGTGCTCACCGGAGAGGTAGGTACCGGCAAGACCACTTTGATAAAATGTCTCTTACGAGAAAAAGAAGCCACCCAGCGTCTGGGCGTCCTCTATCAGACTTCCGTGGAAGCTGAAGATCTCCTGGATCTGCTGCTCAAAGAATTTCAAATTCGTGGCCATTTTGGTGGCAGTCGGGCGGCCCGTCTCGGGGCGTTTAATCAGTTCCTGATATCGGCCTATGGCCGGGGCGAACACGTGGTGCTGGTGGTGGATGAGGCCCAGAACCTGGGCCCCAAAGCCTTGGAGGAATTGCGGTTGTTATCCAACCTCCAAACCGATAAGGAACCGCTCTTACAGGTAATCTTGGTAGGGCAACCCGGACTGAGGGCGCGGTTGCGGCACCCGGCCCTCCGGCAATTGGCCCAGCGGGTAACTATACACTACCATTTAAGACCCCTGGACCATGATGAAACCAAGGAATATATACGTTTCCGCCTGGCCCGGGCCGGCGGCAGCGGGATTTTTACCACCTCGGCTTTAGATAAACTCTATGAATATACCCAGGGGGTTCCCCGGCGGATAAATGCCTGGTGTGACTTGGCCCTGGTGGCTGGCTTCGCTGAGGGCCGGTATGAGATAGACGCAGAATTTATCGATCTCGTCATTGCGGCCCAAGGGGGGAGCTTGGAAGGCGTCGAGGGTGAAGAGTCCTCAATTTCTGAAGACCAGGGGCCCTTGCCGGATTCCTTGGGCAGCCGCCTTCAAACCTCTGACAACGGCCTGGAGGTAGCGTTGCAAGAGTTGTCGGCTAGATTGACCCGGTTGGAGGGAATAGTGCTGGAAATGACCAGCCAATTGGTTCCAGTCCTGGCGAATTACCTATCAAAACAGTCAGTTGAATCAGCGAGCCCATCAGTATGCCTTCCTATCCCGGACACTTCCATTAGGGTAGACTCACCCGACTTGGAGAATCCGCCACGCCCGCAGAAAAGTCGCTGGTCCAGATTTTGGAATCATGGCTAACCTGTGGGACCGCATTCTAGGCCAAATGAAAGACTGTATTGATGAAATTTATGGTCGCCATGAATAAATTATAAGGTTATCCGGCTTCCTTCTATTATTATCGCCCTCTGGCAGCTTGGTGGGGCGCCTGCCAGCCAATATCGGATGATTAAGTCCAATAAAGAGGTGTTAATACCATGGTCTGAACTTCAAGAATAACTCACGACTGATAACGGTCATATTCAGCATCGCCCTGGTAGTCGCTCTATTTTGGGCCTACTGGCCGGTATTAAATAATTTGACAAGTGCGCTTCTAAGGGATGAGGATAACTCCTTCGGGCTGTTACTGCCTGTAGTGGGTGGCTACAGCGTCTATCTTAAATGGCCGCAAATTAATCGTACATCAGGGCAACCGACCTGGATGGGGTTATTTGTTATAACCATAGAAATGCTCCTTTATATTTTCGGTGAATTGTCCACCGATATTTATACCCCTGCCTAATCCTTTGTGGTGTCGCTCGGCGGCATAGTGTTTCTGTTAGGGGGCCGGAAACTCGTCCGTCTCTTAGGGTTTATAGTCCCCGTGCTCCCCCAGTTCATCAAAAAGTAATTATAGATACCGTTAGCTTTAACGTTATGTAGGTGCGAGGTTTGCAGTATTTGTCAAATTCGGAAAAAGGAAGCAGAAATGCTAAGCACTCTATGAACTATTGGAAAATGTTGAGGGCCCTGACTATATGAAAGGTTTGGTGACATTACTACGGATTAAGCTATTATTGATAGTTGTCCTATGCTGTTTGGAGTGCACGGTTTATGGAAGTGAGCTACGCACGCAGGTCCTTTCTCCGATGCAGCGGGTTTTCTACTCTACGCCGGTGGTTGAAGAAAACGATCAGAAGATCGAACTGTGGGCCGCGCGGAATGAAGATGAATCTACCCAAGTAGCTTTATTTTCAGAGCAAGCGATAACAGTCGAAAAAGTCGAAGCTACTGATTTACTCAATGGGGCAAGCGGCAAAGTTTTAGCAGCGAGCAATTTTTCTTACCGTTTCCCGGCATATGTTTTCGTGGAAAAACACACTGGGCAGACCCCTGATTCGGAGTTGGATGGGAAGGCACCTGGGTGGTTTCCGGATCCTTTCGAGGAAGGTCAGAGACTATCTTTTAGCGGTACCCGCTCCTTGTACGGCACCTGGTATGTGCCACCGGACACGCCACCAGGGAACTATAGGGGTGCACTGGTAATCTACCACAGTTCCGGCAGGCGCCGATTGCCGGTGCTGTTGCAGGTGTGGAATTTCACCCTGCCCACAAGACCTTCTCTATATGTCACCAACTGGTTGTATATTTCAGCAATTGAATCTAATTATCAGGTTAAACGGGGAACCGGAGAGTTTTGGCGGGTTATTGAAAAGATTGCTCAGGACATGGCGGCGCACCGGCAGAGCGTCATATATACGCAGCTTAATCTGATCCGTTCCACGCAAATGCCGGACGGCAGCTACAATTTTGATTTCCGCGATTATGAGCACTGGGTGAATATCTTTCTAAGCCAGGGCTTTCAGGCGTTTGAGGGGTCGCACCTTTTCCCTGGAATTGTGGATTCATTCAATATTCAGCGTTTCATTGGATCTGGAACAGTCGAATTCGGTGAAACACAACTCGCAACTCCGGAGGGCCAGCAGTATCTGATAAAACTATTGCAGGCTTTGCACCGCGAAAACCAGAAACTGGGCATACAAGACAAATACTTGCAACACATTCGCGATGAGGCAGGTGCTAAAGATATACCGCTTTATCGCCAGATTGCCGCCATAGTCCGAACCACCATGCCGGGAATTCCCATTATTGACGCCACGGAACTCCCGGCAGACAAACGTTCAGGCATGATGGATATTCCGGTCACAAAGCTGGGAAAGCCGCTCAGCAACCCAAACGAAGAGGGGATGGGAGGTGCAGATAGGAAGTGGGGCAAGTGGTGGTATACCTCGAATAACGTTACGGGTCGGTTTCTCAATCGTTTCATCGATTATCCTTTAGTGAAAATGCGCCTGATTCCCTGGTTATCGTGGCGCACCGGCATGTCCGGCTATTTGCATTATGGTTATAATTGTTGGGATGGCCCGGAAAAATCGCCTTGGGAGCATGTCGGTCGGGGCGGCAATAATCCGCCGGGGGACCCATTTGTGGTCTACCCGCCTCGCGCCAACCGAACCGGCGGCCCCGTCTCCTCGCTGCGCTGGGAAGCCTTCCGCGACGGGATGCAGGATTATGAGTATTTGAATTTGCTGGAGCGATGGGTGAAACAACTGCCACAGATTAAAGCGAAGGGTGATAATGCTTTATGCAAAGGGGTACGAGAACAGGCGGAAAAGGTACTTCAAGAAATCAGAACAGTCATGGCAAGTCCGGAAGAATATTTCAGAGACCCACGGGCAGTGGAAAGTCTGAGGAGACGCATAGGAGAAGTGCTCGATAAGATAGCCAGTTGCATGGGCGGCGACATGTCAAGGCCATGAGCGAAGCCCGACGTGTTGGCCTAAACACCATCTTCAATACCATCGGCGGGGTATCGGTCCAGTTATTAACTCTCGTCACCGGTGTTTTCGTGGCCCGCCATTTTGGCGCGGAGAGTTTCGGACAGCTCACCCTGGCGGCTACGATCACGGGGTATTTTACCCTGGTGACCGAATTTGGCCTGTCGACTATAGCCATCCAGGTGGTGGCGCGCACCGATGAGCCGGAGCGCTACATCTGTTCTTATCTGGTTGCCAGACTTTGTCTGTCTCTGCTGGCACTGATCGTACTGGCCGGGATCATGCTCATGGTTCCATTTCCCCGTGATATCATCTGGCTCTTATTGGCTTATGCCGCCACGATTCCCTTGCAGATACTGAAACTGAACTGGGTGTTTTATGCCCGGCAGCAGATGGGTCAAGATAATGTGCTTCAGGTCACCGAAAAGGTGGCCTATGCGATCTGCCTGTTCGGCCTGGTGTTTGTGGTCAAATGGATAATTATAGTGCCGGTGGCCATGGTCCTCAGCACCTTATTCGTGGGGGCCTTGGGCTGGGCCATGTTTCTACGCCAGGCTGAACAGCCAGTGGTCTGGAGACTGGACCGCGGTTTCATTCGGGAAATTATCACCCAAGGCTGGCCGGTGGGGGTGGGGGGGGCGGCGCTGCGAGTAAACACCAATGCGGATTCTCTGTTTGTCAACGCCTATCACGGCGACCTGCAAACGGGTCTCTATGGTGCGGCCTACCGGCTGATCAACGCCATGATCACGGCAGGGACGTTTTTTACCAATGCAGTCTTCCCATTATGCTGCAAGCGCTACCATGAATCGGTCCCAGCGCTGGCTGATTTCATTGGCTATGCCTCGAAGCTGCTGCTGCTGGTCACGGTGCCGGGCGTCATGCTGTTGAGCGTGATGAGCGAGGAAATCATAGGACTGGTCTTCGGCCCAGGCTATGCCGAGGCGGCGCTGCCCTTTCGCCTGCTGGTCTGGGCCGCGGGCCTGGCCATCATTTGCCGGCTCTACCATAACACCCTGGTGGCCTGCGACCGCCAGCAGAGCTACATGAAAATCATCCTGTCCTCGGCGGTCTTCAATATCATCTGTAATTTCCTGCTGATTCCCCCTTATGGCATGGTGGGGGCGGCCGTGGCCACTGTCCTGACAGAGCTGCTATTTCTGGTGCTGGCCTATGCTGTCCTGTCCCGAGTTTTCCATTTCCGGATATGGTCCACCATCGGCTCTGTAGGCGGATGTGCCGGGTTAGCGTCAGCCGCTTTCCTACTACCCCTGCCCCTGTTCACCAAGCCGCCCCTGTTCCTGGCGGCGTACCTCCTCGCCATCTTCGTCTTCCGGGTGTGGGGAGCGCGGGAATGGCAGTTAGTACAGGTCATGTTGGGGAAGGCCTGATCAGGGTATAATCTTACAAGAAGAGAGATGGTTTAGAGGATTGGACTTGCAAAAAAGGTCACAAATACCATTATGGAACAATAGCAAAGTGAAACTGCCGCATAATCTCTCGGAGAAGAATAATGAAAAAAGATTATAAGAATATTTATAGCAACAGACTTCTTTCTGCAGGCTATCCAGACTTAGAAAAGCTGGCGGTTGAGTACAAGACCGCAGAGGGGTCACATTCTGGGGCCGCAGAGGAATCGCATGTTAATATTAACCAGCTAATGCGATGCCTCGAAAAATTGGTAGATATTTCCCAAGGTTTACGAACAGTTCTCGTCATCGGCTGCGGTCCGATTCCTTGGACAATTAAGACAATGCTTGATCGTGGTTATGAGGTAGTGGGCATAGAACCCGTGGCGATGAGTGCTGCCGCGGCCAGAGAGTTTCTCGGTGATCCATCCCGTATTTGTCAAGCCGGTGCGGAATCCCTACCCTTCGATTCCGGATCGCAAAGATTTGTCTTGATGGAAGGCGTACTGGAACATGTTGATTCACCAATCCTGAGCCTATCAGAAGCATATCGAGTGTTGACGCCCGGGGGGGTGCTGTATGTGGGCACTACCAATAAGCTGCAATTCTCCATAACCGGCAGAAGCTGGGAATATAACGTCAAGTTTTACAACTGGCTCCCCGATCTTGTTAAGGAATGTTATATACATCAACATTTACATTATGATCCAACCCTGGCCAATTACTCCGTAAGGCCAGCAGTCCACTGGTTTACATTTGCCGGTTTGTGTAAACTTGGCAGACAGGTAGGATTTGCAAAATTCTATTCTAGAATTGACCTAATTGATGCATCCAGTAGGAGCAAGAGCGCAATAAAACGATGGATCTTCGATAAGGCTAAATACAATCCATGGCTCAGGGCAATGGCTTTGACGCAAATCGAAGGCATCATATTCATGGTGAAGAGAGCGGAATAATTTTTTCCCCCTCGTCTTCCAGGTGTGGGGAAGGCGCGAATGGCAATTAGTGCGGGTCATGAGAGGAAAGGCTTGCTTTGCCATGATGAGTCAGCGATGCAGGAAATAGCTAAAACCGTTATTCAAGTTTACGGGGGATCGCCGAAAAAGCGCGGCTCCCTGGAAGAGTATTTTTTTTGGCTGACCCGTCGTCTCCGTGACCGCGGCTGGCGGTCGTTGTTCTGCTATGATCTTCTGCCTACCGGGGAACTGTTCAATGCTTTCACGGATAGTGGCGCAGAGTTTCAGGTCATACGCACCACCAGATCGCGCCTGGACTTTCCTTTAATCAGGGATTTTCTGGGCCTATTTCGACGAGAGCGGCCGGCGGTAGTGAACGTACACTTCGGCGCCCCTGGCATTAACGCCCTGATTGCAGCCCGGCTGGCCGGAATCAAGAAACGGGTCTGGACCAAACATTCCTTAGACGCCGTTTCCTACCGGGGGGACCTGCCCGGGTACAAACGGCTGCTGCATACCATCAACTACGAGGCGCTCTGGGCCACCGACATCGTCGCGGTTTCCCGGGCCGTGCAAAATGAGCTTGCTAACCATTTTATCACCGCCAAGGTGCAGCAAGTCTACCTCGGCATCGATCGGCGGCGTTTTGCCTCGGGCCGGGATGATCCCGGCAAACGCCGGGATCTCGGAGTCCCGACAGGCCGGCCCGTGGTGGCCTGTATCAGCCAGGCCAGACCGGAAAAGGGGGTCGAGTTCCTGGTGCGAGCCCTGGCCAAGTTAAAGGATGAGCCTTACTGCCCTTATGTTTTGATCGTCGGCGGCGGCCCCCTCACCGGAGAACTGGAGAAGCTGGCTGAGGCTCTGGGGGTCTTATCCCTCCTTAATTTCTGCGGCGTGCGCAATGACGTGGAAGACCTCCTGGCCATGGCTAACTTCACGGTGCTCCCCTCCCTCGAAGAGGCGGCTGGGCTGGCACTCCTAGAGTCATTGGCAGCCGGCAGACCGGTCATCGCCTCCCGGGTCGGCGGCGTTCCGGAATTTATTCACGACGGCGTAAACGGTGTCCTGGTTGAGCCGGGTGACGCGGCCGGATTGGCGGTGGCTATGGCCGGCCTGTGCACCAACCCGAAACGGCTGTCCCACCTGAGTGGCCGCGCCACCACCAGCGCGGCGCAATACGATATAACCCGGGGCGTGGAAAAAACTATGGCCCTCTATCTTGGAGAAAGCAATAGTGGTAATTAAGATTGAGGTAGTACAGACCTTGTCCGGCCTGGCGGCCGTCCGCCACGAATGGGACAGGCTATGGCAAGAACTGGGGCAGCCCTCCCCTTATACGAGCTGGACCTGGCTCTGTGCCTGGGGGGAGGCCAACCGGATAGAACGGCGCCTGTTTATCCTGCTGGCCCGGGACGATGGCGGCACCCTGGTGGGCATCGCTCCCCTGCAACGGGTTCCCCTGCCTATCCCAGGTCTCGGCGTCCTCACCTTCATCGGCCAGGAAACTTCGCTGAGCCCAGATTTTCTGGTCCAGGTGGGACGGGAGCGGGAGTTCTGCGAAGCGGTTTTACGGTATGTCTCCGGCAGGCGAAGCATCACAGGGGTGGTGCTAAAGATGGCCCAGCCATTGGGCGGGGCCGTCCCTTTGCTGGAGCAGTCCTTTGCTGAAAGATTTGGAGATGCGCTCATCGAGCAGTATTCCGTGCGGTCCATCGTGAAACTGCCGGAGAGCTACGAAGCCTTTCTGCAGACGCTCAGCCACGACATGCGCTTTAAGCTGCGCAAAGCCCGGAGAAAGCTGGCAGAAAAACATGCCCTGGAATTTCAGCACGATGGCGGAGAAGGAGATTTCAACAACCGCCTAAATGAACTCTTTACCCTAAATGACCTACGCTGGGCTCAAAGCGGCGGCCGCAGGATATATGAAAGCCTCTACCCGCGCCTCCATGATGCCGGCCTGATGAAGGTATTCTCGCTGAACGCCGATGGACGCCCGGCGGCGGGGCTGGGTGCGTTGATAACAAATAATAGTGTGCATGCGGAACTGGCCGGATTCGACTATGAGGTGGATGCTCGTCACTTGGGTAAGTGCTTTTACGGTCTGGTCATCGAATGGGCCATCCTGAACAACTACCGGTTTTTCGATTTCTCCAGCGGCAGCGAAGCATACAAGCTCTATTATAAACCACAGATTTTCCCAAAGTACCGAGTTACCATTACCAGTTCGGCTCTCGGGGCGTTCTTACTGAAAAAATTTCGGAGTCTGGGAAGGCGGATCAGGTGGTGGCGGGAGCCGGCCCTTTTATGACTTCACGAGTGAACCTCCTGCGCCCGGGAACCGCGACTTCCGAACTGCGAGTGCTGCTTCGCCAGCTATCGCTCCTCTGGAAGTTCGAGCTGAGGGAGCTGGCGCCGGAAGAAAGCACACTGCCAACTGAAGATAGGAGTCTCCTCATAGTCGACCTCGGTTCGGCGCCTGCCTTCTACCAGGAGGAGGTGGCCCGTCACGTGAAGGCCAGCTCGGCGCGGTCGCTGCTGTTTGCCACGCAGGCCGTTACCTTACAGCCGGCCCTGAAGGAGCTGTCCGGGGTGAACGCCGTGGTCTGGCAGGGCTATGATATCGACCTGAACGTGAGTATAGCGAGTAATGATCCCCTGCTGCACGGCCTCGATGGGTCGTTGCGCCTTCTCAGGTTCAATAACGGTGCCGTTGGCGCCATCGAAACCGACAACGCCGCGATTTTACTACGCGCCGACAACGGCATGAACCTGTTAACCCGACGGAGCGCCTGCTACACGGTGGCTTTGCCTGTCTGGCAATTTGGCGTGGTTTCCTTCCCCGCCTGGTTCAGGATAATGGAGAACGCTCTGTTTTTCAGCGACGGCGTGCCGCACACAGCCCCGGGACCTTACGTGGCCTTCCGTATCGACGATCTGCCCCTTACTGGAGAATCGTTTTTGAAGCAAGGTTATGCCGAGGCCAGGGCCTGTGGGGAAATCCGGGAAATCCAGGCCGGGCACCGCCTTTATGGGGCCAAAATGGAGTACATGGTTTCATCTCATGCCATGACGTCCGAGGGGAAGCTCATAAATGCCACGGAACTGGCGCCCAAGGCATTCGGGTTGCTGCGGGAGCTCTATCAGCGGGGGGAGATCAACATCGGGGCGCACGGCCGCGCCCATCTAGATGTTTCAGAGTATCGCCGGACCCGCAAGTTAGTGCCCTACGAATTCGACGCCCTGGATAAGACAGAGACGCGTGAAACTCTGAAGGGGTTAAAACAATGGCTCTCTGAGATGTTTGCGAAAACAAGGCAGGGTTTTGTGGCCCCGGCGTGGGGGTATAAAGAGGATGTGACTAAGCCCGAGGCAGCCAGCTTGTTCAGTTACATTGCCGACAGCAACCAGCATTTGCAACAGTCGGATTGCCAGGACCTATTCGGGACAATACGGACCGGCTGCGTGAGCCTGTTTGAAACCTGGCGCTCCGGGATGTCTGGCATCAGGATGACGGATAGTGACCTGTTCCGCGCCTACCTGGGGGCTGGTCTGCCGATTCATCTGATGCTGCATGGGCCTTTTTCACGAGACCCGCTGACCCGCGGACATAAAATTGTATTTCTGGGGTTTGCCTTCCTCTTTTTTGTGACCCTGGATTTCTGGTTAGGATACAATTTTAATAGCAAATTGTTGCTGGTCTCTCTGTTACTACAGGTCGCGGCAATTCTTGTGGCACATGGAAACCGGCGTAATCTGGGATGGTGGCTGAGGTTAGCAATTTCACGTCTCGGCTTTGGCGAACCCTTGCGGCATCTGGCAAGGGTGGCATCTCAAGCAGGAGCAGAATGGATTTTTTTGCAAGAGCTGGCCGACCACATGGCTGAATATGAGGCGCTGTCGGTACAGCCCATCACCGTAAAAGAAAATCACTCGAAGATTCGGCTCGTTTGTACCAGCCGGATTGCCCGGCCGGTGTCAATTCATTTTCCTGGCGCCGTGGCGCAGATAGCCGTCCAGCCCGAAGTCCCTATCCTGTCGATTACAGATAGCTTGGTGCGTCTGGGCCCGCTGGCAATTGGGACCTACGAGCTGTCAGCAGCCATGGAGGGAAGACCTCGTGCCGGCATATATTAATAATCCATATTTCATCCTATTGTTGGCGGTCCTCGTCGCGGGCCTGAGCTATGTCATCCTGCGGCCCGAAGCCATCCCTGCCTTTCTTTTCCTGCTGCTTTCAGGCCTCGATGTGTTTTTAATTGAAGCGACCAATATCCAGCAGGTGCCACTCCTCAAGGCTATCATCCTGCCCGGACTGATGGTGGTGTTGCTGCTGCGTAAAATACAGTCCGGTGAAAAAATGCCCCTGGCTGGCTTTGTCTGGGTGATTAGCTACACTGCTTTTGTAATTTTTTCCTGTCTGATCAACGGGGCAGACATAAACAAGTACCGGTCTGCGTTCTCCGTCCTACTTCTCCCGCTAGTGGTGGCGCTATGTCCCAATAACGAAAAGACGGTGAAATATCTAACTATCGCCTTTGCAGTTTGGGGACTTGCCAACTTTCTTACCATTCTGGCTACCTTGGCGGGACTTGGCTGGGCCAGGGGCCTGGTTACCGATGTTGACCTCGTGACCATCCGGCCGCATGGGTTGGAGAGACACTCGACAATAATGGGGATGTATTTTGTCATTTGCCTGAACGCAGTACATGTGCTCTTTTACCAAGCCAGAACTAGGTTCAGACACCTATTGCTGTTCGCCTTGGGAGCCTGTCTGGCCGTGGGACTATTTGCCACTATATCGGTCGCGGCATTGGCCAGCTGGGTGTGTTCATTTCTATTCATCCAGTACCGGTTGCGCGGCATCAGATTGAACACTTTGATCGGCGTCGGAGCATGCGCGGTCGTCGTCTTCGGACTGATAGCTTTACCGAACCTGGATGCTTTGCTGGGGCGTATGACTTCATTGTTAACCGACGGGTCGGCCCGGGCGCGTGTGCCACTGCTGCAAATGGGAATGAGACTTTTCCTCACCAGTCCACTAGTAGGAGTAAGCCTGGGACAGGGGGGTAGGATGCACCTGGAAGCGCACAATACTTACATGCAGGTGCTGATGGAGGACGGTATCATCGGCTTCCTGCTGTTTGCCGGGGTGCTTTGGAAAGGGCTGAGCGGGCTGCGCCGGAGGGCCGGCCAGGACGAGCCCGCGGCGGTCTCCCCGGAAGCGGCCTATTATGTCGGCCTCGTCGGCACGATGTTAGCGATTATGATAAATGGCCTGGCCCACTGCAATGACTATCTGATGCCGCTCTGGTTGATCCTGGGCATCGGTTTTATGGTATAACAATGCCACTCAGCGTCTGTTTCCTCTCAATGGGCGCCTACCCCACCTTGGTCGGGACTCTGCAGCCCTACGTGGGCGGCGCCGAGGTGCAGCAGGTCCTGATAGCCTGGTACCTGGCGCGGCGCGGTTATCAGGTGGCGTTCGTGACCCTGGACTTCGGCCAACCCGAGACGACAAAGGTTGACGGGATAACATGCTACAAGGCCTATCGAACCGAGGCAGGTATTCCTTATCTGCGATTTTTCTACCCGCGTTGGACCAGCATCTGGGGCGCCTTACGCCGGGCCGATGCCGACATCTACTACCAGCGTTGCGCCGGCATGGAAACCGGCCTCCTAGCCGCCTTCTGTCGCCGCCATCACCGGAAGTTCGTGTTTGCTGCCGGTTCAGACACCGATTTCGACCTAAAGCGGGCCATGATCCCGACCTGGCGCGACCGACTGCTCTATATGTATGGCCTGCACGGCGCCGACGCCATCGTCACCCAAACCGAAAGGCAACGTGCCCTGTTGCGGCAAAACTTCGGACTCGAAGCGCAGCTGATCCCCAACTGCTGGGCCGAGGAGCTGACAGCCCCCAAAACGCTTGACGAACAGGACTGCGTACTGTGGGTGAGCACAGTGCGCATCTGGAAACGCCCGGGGCTATTCCTCGATCTGGCGGAGTGCCTGCCGAAGGTCCGATTTGTCATGGTGGGCGGTCCAGCATTTGGAGAAGCTGTTCTATACGAACATATTGAGCAACGGGCCCGGAGAATCCCTAACCTGTCCTTTGTGGGGTTCGTGCCGTTCTACGAAGTCAGTCGTTATTTTGACCGGGCGGCCCTGGTGGTCAATACTTCGGAACCCAAAGAAGGCTTCCCCAACACCTTTCTGCAGGCGTGGTGCCGCGGACTCCCGGTGGTGAGCTTCTTCGACCCCGACGGGATTATCCAACGGCAGCAGCTGGGGTTTGCCGTTAACAGCCTGGATACCATGCGTCATGGAGTGCTGAAGCTTTTGAACGACACAGACCTATATGGGCAAATACAACGAAACGTCCTAAAGTATTTTCAAGCCAATCATCGCATTGAAAGGCTCGGACCGCGTTATGAAGCATTATTCAACGGATTAATGAGATGAAAAAGTCCCAACGGATCAGGGTGTTGCATCTGGTTCCTTCACTGGCGACGGGTGGAGCGGAAACCAACCTCCTCGCCCTACTGCGCCACTTCGACCATGAGCGGTTTGAACACGCCGTGGGGTTCGGTGGTGGCGGGGTGCTGGAAACGGAATTCTCCAGGACCGACGGGCAAATGTTGCGGCTGTGGCCGCGGCTTATAGATCTGCGTTCGCTGCTGGCGCTACCCCTAATACTCAGGCGGATTGAAGGGTTTGTTCCTGACCTCATCCATTCTCACCTGGATATGACCAGCTTACTGGGGTTGGCCGCCAAGTCTAGGCTGAAGTGCGGGCTGGTGCTCCATTTTCATGCATTTGGGATTGTACCTCAAAGAGACATGCCAGGCAGGAGCCCGAATTATTTGATCTGGAGATTACTAACCCGCACTTTTCGCTTTTGCGACCGGGCCATTGCCATCTGCTCTTATCAATTACCTTACCTTGACAGGCTGGGGATGCGCGGTGAACAGGTTGCCCTGATTCCCAACGGCATCACCCTGGAAGGCGCGTCAGAGACTGCAGCCAAAAAAATTGATGGTTACCAATTCGTTCACGTGGCCCGCTTTTCACCGGAAAAAGACCATAACTTGCTGGTAAGGGCATTCCACCGGGTCAGCCGCGAGCTACCCGAGGCCCGCCTGGTGCTGGTGGGTGACGGGCCGTTACACGTCGCCGTCGAACAGCAGGTGCAGGCGCTGGATTTGGCAGATAAGGTAACGTTCATGGGACTGCGGCGGGACGTACCGGAAATTCTGGCCGCCAGTCACTGTTTCGTACTGAGCTCCCGCTGGGAGCTGCAGCCGATAACCATACTCGAGGCCATGCGCGCCGGCCTGCCGGTGATCGCCACCGCGGTGGGCGGCGTCGCCGATACGGTGGCAGACGGGCTCAGCGGCCTGCTGGTCAAGCCGGGCGACGAGGCCGGCCTGGCCGACGCCATGCTGGCCCTATGCACTCACCCGGAGCAAGGCATGGCTATGGGCGCCCACGGCCTACGCCTGGCCCGGGAAAAGTTTTCGAACACCCTCGTGGCAAAAAGAATCGAGGCTGAATATCTGAATATCTTGGGATTAGCCTCCCATGAAGAAACACGTCCTATCATCAAGCTGTCTTAGTCAGGATAACCGGAGGGGAAATGGCAAGTAGAAAATTATCAGGACTGCTCGTAGTTTTTTCCGGTGCTTTTGCGGCTAGTCTTCTTTTCAACATCCTTTATGTGTCACCCGAAATAACTGGGGACGCCAAGGATTACATCTTAATAGCCAATGGTCTCGCAAAAAATGGTTCCTGGCTCACTTTCGGGAGACCGCCGCTATTCCCCGTTGTATTGGCGATCTTGTCCAAACTCGGGTTCGGCTTATTTCAAACTAGCAGGATGTTGAAAAACCAAGGTAATTCAGCGGTGTCTCCTGTTTCGGGGCGGCTTTGGGACCCTTATGACGGGCAAATTCGCTAATAAATCTGGGCCGTTTGCTCCTTCGATTGCCGCTTGCCGGGAGAATCGCCGTATTCTCAGTGTCTGTTTTGATTCAGGGAGAAACCGCCGCCGTCAGGGTGCGTATTCGCACCAGATTGTACGCCGCGGCCGTGAGGGTGAATACCCAGGCCACCCGCTCGGTTCCTCGGTGTGGGGTTTTCCTGAGATTGCCGACGGTTTTCATCCAGCCGAAGATTTCCTCCACCCGTTTGCGCAGGCGCTGACTGATGGCGTAGCCCGGGTGGCGGGTGGTGCGGCCGTCGATGGCCGAGTTCCTGCTCTTGCAGTTTTGGGCCACATGCGGCGCGGCATTCAGGACACGCAGCGATTGGACAAACTCCTGAGTATCATAAGCTTTATCACCGCCCACCGTAATGCGATGCCAGCCGGGAAAGTCGCCAACCATGCCCTCTGCCGCGTCCCGCTCGGCGGTGCCGGTAGCCGCAGTGAGGCGGGGAGTGATGATCAGGCCGTGACGGTTCTCCATCAGCACATGCCCCATGAAGCAGAGCTTGGCTTCTTTGCCTTTGCCCTTGCGGAAAAGCCGCGCCTCCGGGTCGGTGGTGGAGGCGTGGGTTTGGTTCAGGCGCCGTTCTCCATGAAAATCCACTTCCGGGTTGCGACCGCCGCCGCCCTCGGGAGGCGGGGCGTCCTTGGGGCGAAAACTCTTCAGGGAAGCCCAGGCCTCAATGAGGGTGCCGTCCACGGTGAAATGGTCGTCCGACAGCAGTCCGGCTTGGGCGGCTTGCGCTTTGATGCGCCCGAAAAAGGCCGCTGCCAGGTCCGAACCGAGAAAGCGCTCTTGATTCTTGGAAAAGACGGAATGGTCCCAGACCTTGTCGTCCATGGATAGACCAACAAACCAGCGAAACAGGAGATTGTAATCCAACTGCTCCATCAACAGTCGTTCGCTGCGGATGGTGTAAAGGACTTGCAGCAACAAGGCGCGCAGCAGCTTCTCCGGCGGGATGGAGGGCCGTCCCTCGCTGGAATACATGGCCTGAAAATCACGGGACAAGTCAGCTAAGGCCTGGTTCACCATTTTCCGGATTGGCCGGAGAGGATGATCCTGAGGCACACGAGCTTCGGGGGAAAGGTAGCTGAACATGGCTTCCTGCTGCACATCGTCACCGCGCATAATCGCTGCCTCCGGATAACATATTGTTATCTTTAACTAAAACACTTTTTCGGCCTTATCGGCAGCGATTTTTGGGGTTCTCAAGAAAAGGGTTTTTCAACAGCCTGTTAAAGCCGGGAGGAAAAGCTATTTTTCGAGGTGTAATAAAAATAAATATATTCTTACAATTGTTCCCAAACGTTACCCCAATGTGGCGAACTCCTGATGAGCATCCATTAACTAAGGATGATATAAAGATATTAGCAAATAATAAACACATTGTACCGCAACGGAAGAATTCACGAAAGAAACAAGTGGGTCTGCTCTTTTTAGGGAAAAGGCAAATATACTCATGAGCGAGTGTCTATTCGTCGAGGCGTGTGATTTCATATCATATCCCCCAGGAGGCCAGCTTTCTTTTGCCCGCCAGATGATGTCTGCCTTCGGCAACAGGCTGGCTTTAGTCGGTATCAGTATAGATCAAACACCTTGTGGGCAATGGATAAAAAAGAGAATCGATGGAGTTGAATATGATTTCTTCGCGATAGGAAAAAGAGCGCCAATTACCAGGAGGCCGGTTATTCCACGCAGGCTCAGCGCTTTTCTGCAGCTCAAACTAAATAAGAAAAGTATACTCAGTCGTAGTCACAAAAAGGTTTTCATCAACTCTCCTGAAGCCGCTTTAGCCATGGTAGAATGGAGTTTTGAACAATCTTGCTACTGCTTTCACGGTGTAGAGAATCCGTTAGTTTTTTCCAGGTATAAAGTGGGGAGATTATTCGGTTCAGTATTTGAGCGGCTCCTTTTCAAAGCGGTTCTCAAAGCCGGTGTCGTTTTAGCATGCTCAGACGACACGGAAGTGGCAACCCTGGTCGAGCGAAGCAAGGGAGTATTTACACAGGGCTCAATTGTTCCGTTCCCCACGAGGGTGGACACCTCGGTTTTTAGGCCTTTTGATATTAGCGAAGCTAGGGCCCGCCTGGGAATCACCATGCAAGAACCTGTGTTCGTGGTTTCCGGCAGATTGAATACCTACAAAGGGTGGCGTCTGGTACTGGATGCTTTTGCTCTGTTTATTAAGCGGAAGAGGCATGGCCGGCTCATATTTGTAGGAGATGGAGAAGATCGTCACCTCTTAGAAGCTCAAATAGCCATGATGGAACTCAAAGACCGAGTCAGGATAACAGGATTCGTGCCGCCATCAGAGGTCGTATGGTATCTGAATGCCGCAGATATATATGTGGTTGGCTCATTGAGGGAGGGCTGGTCTGTCGCCATGCTGGAAGCTTTAGCATGCGGCAAGATTATTGTCTCAACTGATGTGAGTGGAGCCAAAGAGATGGTGAGAGAGGGAGAGAACGGCCTGGTTATTCGCCAACGGGACCCTCATGCTTTTGCGCTCGGTATGGAGAAAGCGCTCATGCTGCCAGACGCGCAGAAAACCTCATTTTCAATCGCTCATAAGTATTCCTTGGATGGTCTGAGGGCAGACATGGTAAAAGTTTGGCCCGCCTTGAGTTAGAGGAAAAGTGTTCCTAACAGGGCGCTATGAAGGTTATCCTGGCTCACAACTACTATGGCTCCTCAGCCCCTAGCGGCGAGAACATGGTCTTCGAAGCAGAAGCTCAATTGCTACGCCAGCGGGGCCATACCGTGATTGAGTTAATCCGGCACAGCGACGAGATCCGTAGTCAGGGGGCGTGGGGAAGCATTCGAGGAGCCTTCAGCACACCCTGGAACCCCTTTAGTAAGCGGGAGGCAGAGAGGCTGATCAGGCGGGTGGCGCCGGATATTTTCCATGTGCATAACAGCTTTCCGCTTTTCTCACCCTCGGTGTTCTATGCTGCGAGGACGTCAGGAACCGCGAAGGTTTTGACCTTACACAACTTCCGGACTTATTGCGCCGCAGGCATACCGATGCGGGGCGAGAAGCCCTGCACGGATTGTATGGACAATCGCAGTGTAAGACCAGCTCTCCGCCACCGGTGTTATCGGGGAAGCCTGGCGGCCACTCTCCCGATTGCGGCCATGATATGGCTGCACCGGCGACTGAAAACCTGGGAGTTGCAGATCGACGCTTTTATTGCGCTGACGGAGTTCCAGAAGAATATCCTTTGTGGCACCGGGCTCCCAAGAGAGCGGGTCTTCGTGAAGCCCAATTTCTACCCGAATCCTCCCGAACCCCTGCCCTGGAACGAGAGGGAGGCTAAGGTCATATTCATCGGGCGACTCGGTACCGAGAAAGGATGCCATATTCTGATAGAGGCTTGGCGCCGCTGGGGGCCGGAGGCACCGCGGCTCGAGGTGATCGGTGATGGACCTGAGCGGCTGAGACTTGAGGAATTTGCAGCTGGGACCGGCTTATCTGAGAGAGTTGCTTTTCGGGGCCAGTTATCCTTAGAGGAAGTCCAGGAAAGTTTGGGAAGGGCGCGGCTGCTCGTCTTCCCGTCACTCTGGTTTGAGGGTTTCCCCATGGTTATCCTAGAGGCTTTTGCGCTCGGAGTTCCGGTGGCCGCTTCCAGGCTCGGCTCAATGCCCTGTTTGATTGACGAAGCAGTCTCAGGAACGCTTTTCGAGGCTGGAAACGCCGACGAACTCTTGCATAAAGTAAAAAAAGCCTGGGAGGTGCCCCAGAGGCTTGGAGCCTGGGGAGCGGCGGCGCGGAGGGAGTTTGAACGGAAGTTTACCGCCGAGGCCAACTACCAACTCCTCATACAGATCTATGAAGCAGCCATCGAGCACAAGAAGAAAAAGCTCTCCATGAGGAACTCTAAATATAGAGATAGCTCTTTGGTTGCATTCTATAACGGAAATGATTTATAAAAATATCCACTGGCGAATACGGAGGTAACAGAAGATTGTCCCAAGGGGAAGCAAATGTTTTTGGGTACCAGATTAGTGGCAGGGGGCTCGATGGCGATGTCGCACTGGCCTGCAATTTAATCACGTCAGGACAGCATGGCCGCTATTTGGCGTGCGCCAACCCACATTCTCTGGTGATCGCTTCCCGTGACCTGGCTTTTGCTAAAGCTTTAAAGCAGTCGGATATCCTTCTCCCTGATGGGAAAGGAATATTGATAGCTGCCCGGGCTTTAGACCTGCCGATCAAACAGCAGGTTACAGGTTCAGATTTTTTCCGCGGTCTAACCACGGCACTTTCAAAAGAAGGGGGAGCACGCTACTTTTTTTTAGGGTCTACCAACCGCGTGCTTACGCTTATAACGGAGCGGATGAGAAAGGAATTTCCCAATATCGAAGTTTGTGGAACGCTGTCGCCACCATTTAAGGTAGAATTCAGCAATGAGAATAATCGCGAAATGGTGGCGGCGGTAAATGCGGCACAGCCAGATGTTCTGTGGGTGGGCATGACGGCGCCAAAGCAGGAGAAATGGATTTGCGAAAACCGGGATAAGCTGCAGGTGCCTCTAATTGGTGCAATTGGCGCGGTATTCGACTTCTATGCTGGAACGAAGAAGAGATCACGGGTATTTTGGCAAAGGTTGGGACTCGAATGGCTACCAAGATTTTTACGCGAACCAAAGAGGCTTTGGGAGCGGAATCTGAAATCCACTCCGATATTCTTGTATTGGATTGCCAAAAAGATGATAAGAAAATGAACAAAATAGTTCGGGTAAAAATTTTTTCAATATTTTTTCGGATAAGCTCTCCCATAGCTCTCCCCCGATTTAGTTGCCAGGCCTTCGACGCCCACGAAATCAGCAACGATTTTCTTGATGGTTATTTGGCCTAAAAACTGCTAAAAAATTATAGCATCAACGTTCCTTGCGGCAGATTGGATGGATTGGCTATTTTCAGGGAAGGGCAATGATCAATATTCTCGGCCTACAATTTTCCAGATGGGCGCTAATCCTGCTTTTGGGGGATATTGTCACTTTTTGTTTAGCTATACTTGTGGGCATAATCGCGATTGCCAGATGGAACCAGGACCTCTGGTTCCATTGGAATCAATACCGAATCCCGATGGTGCTGGTGGCGCTGACCTACATTCTGATCTTCTATATTGCCAACCTTTATGACCACTACCTTGACTTCCGCCGCCGGGAAAATATTAGCCGGGTTATTTTGACCAGCCTGATGGGGACGCTGGCGGCGGTGCTCCTGTTTTGTCTGCCCTCATGGCAGATCATCCCTCGCATCTTTGTCGAGTGGCATGCAGTGGTTTTTGTTTGTCTGGCCATCTTTTGGCGGTATAGCTTTTCGGCTGTAGCGTTACCCGTAAGGCTACAAAAGAGGGTGTTGGTCCTGGGGGCTGGGAGGGCGGGACGCTGGATTGCCCAAATCATCATGCAACACCCTAATTGTGGCTTGGTGGTAATAGGTTTCATAGATGACAACCCCCAAAAAGTGGGGGCTACCATCGACGGGCTAAAAATTCTTGGCCAATCAGGGATGCTGGACGAATTGATTAGGCAGGAAAAGGCTAGCCTAGTGGTGTTGGCCATCAGCCATGAAAAAGTTGGAGCTTTGTTAGCGAGCTTGAGCCAGGCTATTGTGCATGACTGTCAGTTAATAGATGTTCCAACCCTCAATGAGTATATAACCGGGAAAATCCCTGTGGATTATATCTCAGATGTTTGGCTTTACTTTAACAATATGGCTTATCCTAAGTTATATCATCATAAGATTAAGCGGATGATAGATTTGATATTGTCCAGCTTGGGACTGTCAATAGCTTTGCCAATATCCATTATCATCGCTTTGGCCATCAAACTGGAAACTCCTGGGCCGATACTATTTAAACAACGCCGAATGGGTTATAATAATAAACCTTTCCAAATCTTAAAATTCCGGACTATGATTAAGGATAATAATGAAGGAATGCCTAAATGGACATTCCACAATGATAGTCGTATAACCAGGGTCGGTTCCTATCTGAGAAAGATCCATTTAGACGAATTACCACAGTTGATCAATATATTAAAAGGGGAGATGAGCCTGGTGGGGCCCAGAGCCGAATGGGATTTTTTTGCTCAAAAATCCCAAGAGCTGGTGCCGGAGTGGCGGCCAGGTCGCCGGGCTAAGGACCCACCAGGCTACAAAGTCATTACCCATCATAGGGAGAAAGTACGTTTCTATAGTCATCGTCTGTTAGTAAGGCCTGGCGTTACGGGCTGGGCTCAGGTGATGTTTCCCCGCGCCGGCTCTTCCATGAAAGATCTAAAAGAGAAATTGGAATATGATTTATATTATATAAAACATATGGGTGTTCTTTTGGACATTGCTATCCTCTTGAAAACTATTCGGATTGTGCTTTTCGGACACGGGAAATAACCAAGATAATATTAAACATCGTTTAAAGCCGCGGCAAAATAAACTATGATCGAGGATTTTTCTATAATGTACAACGCATATTTTGGCTTTTTTGACTCTCCCTTCGAGAATAATCTTGACCAGAGATTTTTGTTCCTGAGCGAAGACCACCGAGAGATATTGGCAGCCCTCCTTTATTTTGCGGAAACCAAAAAGGGGTTTGCCATCGTTTGCGGCGATGTGGGTACCGGCAAGAGCATGCTGATTAATGCCTTTTTGGACAGGTTGCCGGAATCGGCCCACCCCATTATCATACTGAACCCGTTCGTTAGCTCTCTGGACATCTTAATCCATATAGCTAAAGCCTTAAAAATCAGAACCACTGGCAATGAAAGTGTGCTGGATCTCACCGAAAAGGTAAAAAAAGCCTTAACCTCGGCGAAGCTCCAGGAGAAAAGCTTCGTCTTGATCGTCGATGAGGCCCATCTACTCTCCGATCAGGCCCTGGAAGAAATCCGGCTGCTTTTCAACATTGAAACCCCTGCCCAGAAGCTCCTGCAAATTTTGCTGGTGGGGCAGTACGAGCTCAGTCATAAACTGGATCGCCCGGAGATGCGTCATCTGCGCCAGCGTATCAATGTCAACCGCTTCTTATCCCCCTTGAATCCTGAGGAAAGCATCCAATATGTTGACCACCGTTTAAGACAGGTGGGTTCGAGTTTTGCGGCGGTTTTCGAGGACCAATGCCGCCGCTGGATTTTTAGGCTGACCGAGGGTTGTCCCCGCCTGATTAACCAGCTGTGCGATAATGCCCTGCTCATTTGTATGACCGAGGGTCGGCGTAAGGTCAACCGCAAGGTCTTGGAAAAAGCGCATGAGGCTTGGCAAACTGACCTGGTTTTTACCCCCGAATCTTCCCGGGCCCGAACCTACCGTGGTAGGGCAGCCATCAAGCCCCTCGTGGTCGTGGCGGGCAGTGTGGTGATGGTATTGCTGGGTATTATGGCCATTAGGGGTGGGTGGGGGGTGGTTAACATTCAGAGTGTGTTCCAGAAAATCCGTGCCGCCATCCCAACCGCCTCCGAGCCCCAAGCAACCTCGGTGACGAAAAGTAAAGACCAGGGCAAACCCGAGAAGGAATCTCCTCCATTGAAGAAGCCCAGGGAACCCGAGGGAGCACCTGCAGCATCCCTTAAGCCTTCCGGGTCCGCGCCTAAAGCCGCGCCCCTGCCGGAAGGTTTTGGGCGTATGGAAATAAAAGAGCCAAGCTCCCCGGTCGAGCCGCCAGCCTTGTCCCCCCCTGGGCCAAGCGAAATGCAACCCGGAACCCCCGGGGAGCTGGAACAAGCAGTCGAGACAGCCCCTAAAAAAGCAGACCCGGCAGAGCCCCAAGGGGCCCCATCTGAGCTGGGAGGAACACCCCAACCTTCATCCGAACCCGGTCCCGCCCCTCCTGTCTTCGAACAATTAGTGGCCCGGGGAGGGGAGTCTCTTACCAGGATTGCCTCCCAGCACTACCCAAATGACCCCGGATTGGGCATCGCCGCCCTTATTCTCCAAAATCCTGGTGTTACTAAAGTAGATGTCATAAAATCAGGAGAGGTATTGTACCTCCCCAAGATCAATTTTGAAAATCGCACGATTCAATTGAAAGATAATCTCTGGTATGCCTTTTATGGCCGTTACCCTTCGCCAGAAAGAGCCAACAAAATCGCATTTTGGTTTAACACCATGAAAATTAAATTTTTGGAAAGGGATATCAAAAGTGGAGATGGTACCACAATCAAGCGGATTTTTATTGGTGGCTATGCCGCTGAAGAAGAACTAACCCAGGCCCTGAAAAGCTTAAGCACCAGAAAGCAATGAAGATTCAATTTTATTTCCCAGACAAACTGAAACGCCGGCAAAGACTCGTTTACTCTTTATTGGAGGAGCTCAAGATCGGACTAGCGGAGGAAATGACCCCTCCGGATCCCCCTGCGCCTGCTCGGATAAAGGCGGAACTTGACCCGGAAGGCACCGTGGCAGCGGCGGCCCCGGCCCCAGGCTGGGGCAATGCGACGGAGGCTTCCTTTCCTCCCCCGAGAGGCGTCGAGAAGGATTTTATAGCGGCTGCCCTTGCCAAAAAAGAGATTTCGCTCTCCCCTCCCGAGATCGTCAGGTTATCCGCTGAATCCCACGATTATGGCCCCATTTTACTGGGTAACTCCCAAGATTGGGTCTTGGTCATCCATAACGATGGGGGGCGGGAGGGCACTATTTTAACCCTGGAGGGATTACCGGCCCAGGGCTTTAGCTTGCCCGATCCCCCCGTGCTGCTCCAGATGATTCCTCCCCAGGGGTCCCAGGCCCTGGCCATCCGTTTTGCCCCGGTTTCCGTTGGGGAAAAGGCCGCCACTTTGACCATGACGGTCTTGGTCCAGGATGAGCAGATCCTGGAAGTGCCTCTACGCGGCATGGGTATTACAACTATCCAGACGTCGGCATGAGTCTACCGCTCCCACGTTGCCAACTCTTTGGGCATGGCTTTGGTCTATATTGCTCCCGGCACTTTCAGTATGGGCAGTCCAAAAAATGAGTCACCCCTCTAACTTAACATGTGGATCAGTTTTTGGGGGGCAGGTCACAACTCTTTGAGATTTTTCAGAGGTTTCGTTGGTTTCAGGATATATGCCAACTGGCAAGGTCCTTAGGTTTTTCAAAAGGGCTGTTGAGAAGGGAGGCTCATGTCCGCTATCCTCACTTAACTGGAAAAAGAATCTGCGGCGGTGGATGGGCCGCAGCCAGACTACCCCAATGCCGGGCACGCTGCCAAAGGATTAGAAAGGGCGCAGGGTTACTTTCCAGAGAGGGGGGGTAAGCTTGGCGCGCGGTTGTGCAATTCTCCATTGGGGCAGGGGTATCTTCCATGCTAATCCCCTGGCCCCGGGGGTGTCGGGAACCTCTTCGTCCACCCCCGGACTTGAGCTGATCAGCCCAAAGTCTTTTCGAATCGTCTGCCCCGCATAGGCCTGGAGGATGGTCGCAACATAATGCCGCGTCTCTGGAAACGGGGGGCATCCCTGGTATTTAACCACATTCTCAGACCCGGCATTATATGCGGCCAGGGCCAGGCAAACATCCTGGTTAAATTGGCTAAGGCACCGTTCAAGATATTTAATCCCGCCGGCAATATTCTGCTCCACGTCAAAGGCGTCGGATACCCCCATCAGGGCCGCGGTCCCCGGCATCAGCTGCATGAGTCCCATGGCGCCCTTAGGGGATACGGCATCGGGATTAAACCCGGACTCCTGGCGAATGACGGCCCACACCAGGTCTTCATCCACGCCATACCGCCGGGCGTATTTCTCAATCACCCTTGCCAGGTTTTGGCGTTTGACCAGGTTGACAATCTGGGCCGGCAACCGGGCAGAACGACCGGATGGCCCCCTGACCGTTGCAGACCAGGTCTCGCCGGGGTGGTTGGGCTGACTCCCCGGCTGAGGCAACTCGGCCAGGGGCGATGGACCCGCATCATCCTCTGACGCTGTTTTGGGAGCCACGGCCGCGGGATTTGCCACCCTGGCGCTCTCCCCCCCCTCTCCCGGAGGGTGCTCTCCCAGAGGGCCAGAGAAAAGACCCAGCATAAATCCGGTTAATCCAACCACCAGGGCGACCTGTAGGCCACGCATCATCACCAACCCAAGCCCAACTTTTGAATAATACTATAATCCGAGATTATGCCGCATCCATAGCTATTTCTGATCCTCACAATATCATTGCCAGGTCGCCTATCTCCGTTAAGGGTCTGCCAATATGCTGGCTAATGGTGCGATATAGGGATTTAAGGTGCCGGGAGTTTCCAAGCGTTGTTATGCCGCGCAGTTTATGACCTGCGTCGTCGGCTTCGATATAAATGTATTCCAGGAGCCCGTCCTTGTGAAGCTTGACCGTCATCAAGACCCCTGCTTCACCGGCTCCCTCGTCTGTCACGGCCGATTGAGTGGCCAGACGGGAAGTTGCATCCATGTCAATTCTCGTAGGGGCTTTATAATACTCCCTTAATGCGGTGGGTTAATTGAGTTGAGGCAAAATAAGACCCTTATACAAGCAACTCACTCTCCATTGTCAGAATCACCTGACTGACCTCGCGCTTCAAGCCTCAGCTTCAGCTCTGCCATGTTTTCCGGCCCGGGATTTGCAACTGGGCAGATGGGATAGAATGTGCACCAATGCCCCTCACAGTAACCAAAGCACCTCAAGGAGCAGTCAGGGTTCCCCTCCCTGATTTGCTGTTTACGAAAAGCAGACGCAAAGGCCAACCTTGCGTGAGCAGAACGTAACCCATGACTGTAACCGCTAATCCCAGGCTCTGGCTCACCCTAGACTTTATCGCACCCATGGCAAATGCATTTGTATATCATGGCCGTCTCCCTCAGCCCGGATCCAGAACTAATTCGTCAACGGATTTGACCTTCATACCAAGTTGCCGTCATAAAGGTAATTCTGGTTTTATGATAGCAACCCCTGTAGGGGCGGTTCGCGAAACACCTCTACAATTCAGATTATTACACGTTTGACGGCAACTTGGTATCAGAGAAACTCTCGGACCCCACCGCTTTTTTGAGATTCCCCCCTCAGCCATTATTGAAAAAAAAAGCCGCATTGCCTGTCCTCATCAAGGCAACCCGGCTATCTCTTCAATGAGACCCGCGGCTTTCCGTCCCCGCCTCGCGACGGGTTTGGCTTTGTCTGCTACCGACAATTAATGCAAAAATTATGCTACCGGCTTACCCTAAAATATCAATAAATGATTTTGTTAATTAAGTTACGCCGTTTATTTATTTATCAATCTGAATATACCATTTAATTTATATGCTTATTGCTTTTGCTCCGGTCCATATGCTATAATTAACTAGAATAAATAGCAAATTTGAGCAAAATCATGCAACAGAAAACTCTCAGTCTGCTGCAATTTCAGAAAAAGTTTGGTACTGGGAAAGCCTGTCAGAAACAATTGTTTCGGTTGCGTTGGCCCGAAGGCTTCAAGTGCCCTCGCTGTGGTCAAGCGGAAGCTTATTTTCACAGTAAGCGCCACTTATATCAGTGCAAATCCTGCGGTTACCAAGCTTCATTGACCGCAGGCACAGTGTTTCACAAGACCAGAACCCCCTTAACCAAATGGTTTTGGCTGATCTGGCTGATGGGACGCCAGAAAAGCGGCATCTCCATGCTGTCGATGCAACGGATGTTGGAGATCAAGACCTACAAAACCGTGTGGACCATGGGCCACAAGATTCGCAAAGCCCTGGCCGACCGGGATGCTAATTATAAACTCGCCGGCTTAATTGAGATGGACGACACTTACTTCGGGGCTCCCAAGACCGGGAAGCGCGGCCGCGGCGCCGCCGGCAAGGCCAAAGTGGTAGTGGCGGTGGAAACCCCGAAAAATAAGCCCAGATTTGCCGTTATGCACATCGTCCCGAGAGTCAGCGCCCAGGAGATTCAGGCCCTGGTAAGGGAGCGTCTGGTGGAAGAAGTGGTGGTCAAAACCGACGGTTGGCAAGGATATAGCTTTCTGGATGCTTTGCCCTACCGCCATGAGTGGCTCGTTCCCGGTTCGGGGAAAGAAGCGCCGAAGGTCCTGCCCTGGGTCCACACCTTGATCGCCAATATCAAAGGCAATATCCGCGGGGTCCATCACGGCGTCAGCCAAAAGCATCTGCCCCGTTACCTGGCGGAATTCTGTTACCGCTTCAACCGGCGCTTCTGGGAACCGCAAATGTTTAACCGCATGCTTCATGCTTGCGTGAATACCTCGGGCATTACATTCTCGGAGCTAAGGCAATAAGCGTATTAATTTATTAAAGATAAACCCTGATCAACAAAATTTCCCCCACCAAGCCAAAAAAGATAAATAGGGTGCCTGGCCCTGATTGTTTGCTAATCTGAACATACAGTTTATTTTATTAAACATAAATCCTGATCAACAAAATGTCCCCTCCTAGCCACTTGACCAGGGAGATCAAGGAGTTCTTGGTCCCTCGAAGATTGATATATGTCAGAGAGGAGAAAGTGTGTCTCGGTTTGAACAACCAGAGATAGGAAAAGAACAGGCCAGTGTGGTAGATTTTATTCCCGTAAGATTGTTAGGTACTGCTTCTATAATCAGAACATTTATCACAGAGCCAAAAACCTTCCATATCCAGTTAATATCAATCATTTTTCCCACCCAAGCGATAATTAACGATCCTGGCAAGTAATTAATTACTTTCAATCGGCCACAAAAAAGGCAGGGCCATGGCTGACCCTGCCAGTTTTATACTTCTTAAATGGAGGCGGCATCCGGAGTCGAACCGGATAAATACGGCCTTGCAAACCGTCGCCTTGCCTCTTGGCTATGCCGCCCCATAAAGCGGAAAATCTAAAGACCCGTGGCTTTTCGTCCCCGCCTCACAGCGCGTTTGGCTTTTTCTGTAGGATGCATTATAGCATGATGGCAGTTTCCCGTCAAGTTCTTTTGGTGAGAACGTAAATTTTTCCCAAGAGATTGTGAGCGGCACATGACGACTCCACCTTGAACAGGGAGGAGCTCCCTTAAGCTGATCGGTGTCCCCCCATAACTTTCAGATGAAAGTTAATGGGGAAAAATCTCCTGGGCCTGGGGACCGTCACCCGGGGAAATCGGTGTTGGAGATGGTAGCCGCCAAGTGGGCTGGCAGGTCTTGCACATAGAGTTTCAGGCATGTTTCCACGACGGCCGCATCGTAGAGAATCCCTCTGTTCCTGGTGAGTTCATCCAGGGTTTCTGCCAGGCCCAGGGAGGCGCGGTAAGGACGATGGGAGCACATGGACTCCATCACATCGGCCACGCCCAGGATTCTGGCTTCCAGAAGGATTTCCTCCCCTCTCAGGCCCTGGGGATAGCCGGAGCCATTCACCCGTTCGTGATGTTGCAGAATAATCATGGCAGTGTGGCCCGGCAGGGTGATAGGTTCCAGAATGTTGAAGGCTACCTCAGGATGGGTTTTAAGCAGGGCGAACTCCAGGGGAGTGAGTTTCCCTGACTTGGAAAGCAGTTCAGTAGGGATGGCGATCTTGCCCAGGTCGTGAAGCATGCCGGCCATCCGCAGATCACGGAGGCGGTCCTCGGACAGTCTCATCTTCCTGCCGATGTTACAGGCTATCTGGCTTACCCGCCGTTGATGCCCAACCGTATATGGGTCCCGGGCCGCCATCGTGGACTCCAGCACCTGAATGAGCGCCTCCATGCCATCTCCTTTTCCACCAGCGTTTCGCCCCTCCAGCCTTTAGGTCGTCAACCGCATTAACCTCGTGCCGGTGAGGTTACCGATAAGCTGCAGGCGATCCATGCCCCGGCATTTAGGGTTTTCCTAATTTATTGATTCCAAAGTTGCCAATTTTTGTTTCCTAATGTGGTCAGCACTCTTTCCACATACCGCATTTTGCTGGGGAACATGAATGGTACATATGGTATTTTAATTGCGGAAAGGTTAGGAAGCGATAAACGGGATGACTATTTCTATATGACCATTTTGACCATTTTCGTATGATCATTTTAACCACTTAACAAAAAAATTTGGGTATTGAATGGAAAAGCAATATGATACCAGTAATGGCCATTCAAAATGGACCCACCCGGTTTATTGCAACACCGAGAGGACAGGCTTGACTTTGCACAAAGGAGATAGTGCGCATGGACCTCCCTCCTAAACCCCCGATTACTCACTCACGTTCCCACCCGAACTGGAAACTACGAATAGGAAACGGACTAGAATTATAGCCAAATACCGATACACCTGAACAATCTTGACTTTGCACATAAAAGATCGACTGACCTCTTGCAGCCAAAACCGAATAGTTGAGCTTGGCAAGACTATGATCCAGACAGCCTCGGCTGGCCTTGCCATGGCTGGTGTTACCCGCCGACCTCCTTACAAATACAGACATCCCCCCATTAAAAACCCGGTAATCCCCAGACCAAAATCCGGTTAATTACTTATTTTCAGATTGGCACTGGTCAGACATAGTGCAATCAACCTAAGAATTATTATGGCCAAGACTAAACGAGCCTCTTAGGCTAGGTCAAGCCAAATAATTTCATGATCGAAGAGGGCGCATGGTCATAATCCTTTCCATTCGTTTTTAAGACATGGTGCAAATCATTCAGTCGG
This sequence comes from uncultured delta proteobacterium, assembly GCA_963812015.1. Lineage (GTDB taxonomy): Bacteria > Desulfobacterota > Desulfobaccia > Desulfobaccales > 0-14-0-80-60-11 > 0-14-0-80-60-11. The sequence goes on from CAWETI010000003.1 coordinate 884,192, forward strand.
TAGGCGAGGATTTTTTAGTGTCTAACCGTTCCCGACCTCGGGTTCCTTACAGGCGGCGCGCAAGGATTACGCATCAGATGATGCCACTGCTTAATGTCGCACCATACTTATACAAGGATCAAGGGTTCAACCTATCATGAATCAGCACGTTGCCCGCTCCAGAGAGGTCTCCCGCCTCAATTACTATGCCTGGGCGCTCCTGGCCTTGTGGACCGTAGTGGTGGCGATATCCTTTTGGTGGAACCTGGCCCAGCAGCGGCCGGAGACTATCGTGGACCTCTGGTTGGTGCATGGTCTCTTGTGGCTTCTGGGCTCTGGGGGGATCATTTTTTGTTTCAACCGCCTGCGGATATCTCATGAGCGCATCATTACTTTGATGTATACCGACTCGTTGACTGGCGTCGCCAACCGACGCATCTTCCTGGAGAGCCTGGGCGGCGCCATCTCCTTTGCTCAGAGGCACCAGACTCCCCTGTCCATCATCATGGCCGACCTGGACGACTTCAAGTCCATCAACGATACTTTTGGTCATAACGAGGGGGACCAGGTGCTCCAGGCTTTTGCCATACTCTTGATGGAAGATAGCCGGCAGGAGGACTTGATCGCGCGCTGGGGCGGAGAAGAATTTATTATGATGCTCCCAGGCATCAGCGCCAAGGAAGCAGCCATTTTTGCTGAGCGTCTCCGGCATCGTTTGGAGGAGATAACCTTCCCTGACCCCGACACCAGGTTGACCGCCAGTTTCGGCGTGTCCGAATTTCAGCCAGGAGATACCAGCACCAGTTTTATCGAAAGGGCAGATCAGGCGTTATACGAGGCCAAGAGGTTGGGAAAGAATCAGGTCACTTTCCTGGAAAACGAGGCAAAGCAGGTTGCGGAGGAAAAGCAAAGGTTACTCGATTTTGTGAGTCACTTGGCCCGTGACGTTTAGGAAAAATGGCTAACGGTTACGAGGGGGCAAAGAGCCCCAAATGAAGAAGTCCAGTTTAAGGATGGCCTTATCAAGGTGGATGGACTCCTGCCCCGGGGCCTCTTTTTCATTTTATGACTAAATTGTAACTATCTGCTTCTACGTGAATTCCTTTTGTCAAGCCTTTTTGTCCTCCAAGTAGTTAAACCTCCCATCCCTGAGCCTGAGGTTAACAGGCCATCCCTTTGCCGTCGGCCTGCTTCCCAACCAGCATGACCCCGGAAGAGGTGTCAAGGTCGCGCAGCGCCATAGGGAAACCTTGACACCACGACGGGGCATGCTATTAACTCCTGGCCGAGGCGGATCGCCCAGTACTCACTGGTTTGGTCTACAATTCCCTTGGACACCGATTTGGGTAAAATAAGCTCATCCCAGGAGGTGTCGCAATGGATCAGAATAATGGTTCGCAGCCAGGACCATCGGCCGGAGCCCGTAGGGCGACCGGAGATGGCCCTGGCCAGAGGGAACAAAAACGTTTTTCCACCCGGCGTAAAGTTGAAATCGTCTTGCGGTTGCTGCGAGGTGAAGATCTGGAACTACTTTCCCGGGAACTGGGCGTGACCGCGGCCAGACTCTCCCTTTGGCGAGAGCAATTCCTGACCGCCGGACGGACAGTGCTGAAGAAACCTCCCCAGGACGCCCGAGACCCGGAGATCGCCCGGCTGCAACAAAAGCTGGGCGAAGTCACCATGGATAACGAGTTCCTCCAGAAGAAGATTGAGCACCTGGAGGACGGCCGCCCTTTACCGCGGCGGAGGTTGAGGAGATGAGCCGGACCACCTCGCCCTCCACGCAGAAACCTTATTCCCTGGTCCGGGTTTGTCGGGTCTGGCGCCTGGGACGCTCCACCGTGTACTGGCAGCGCCTCCCAAAGACGCAGGCCGCCACCCGCCCAGGACCGCGGGGACCCTGTGCCGATGATGACTTGGCGCAGCATATCAGAACCATCCTGGCCGGCTCCCCCTTCCATGGCGAAGGATACCGCAAGGTATGGGCCAGACAGCGCTATGCCGGCCTCAGGACCTCGAAAAGACGGGTTTTGCGTCTGATGCGAGAGTGCCAGCTCCTGGCTCCCCACCGTCGGGGATGCTCCCCCGGACCCCGGGTCCATGACGGCACCATCACCACCACCCGGGTCAATGACATGTGGGGCACCGATATGACCTCTACCTTTACTGCTGAAGAAGGCCAGGCGGCAATCTTCTTCGCAGTAGATCATTGCTCCATGGAATGCACCGGCATCCACGCGGCCAAGCGCGGGACCCGCTTCGAGGCCCTGGAACCCCTCAGGCAAGGGGTCAAAGAATACTTCGGCCACTTCGCACCCAACGCCGCCCAGGGCCTGACCCTGCGGCATGACCACGGCAGCCAGTATCTATCCCATGACTTTCAGACGGAAATCGCTTTCCTGGGCATCGAAAGCTCACCGGCATTTGTCAGGGCTCCCGAAGGCAACGGTTGCGCCGAACGCTTTGTCCGCCTCCCCAAGGAAAACCTGCTCTGGGTGAGGACTTTCGCCACCGTGGAGGAACTGCGCCTGGCCCTCCTGGACTTTAAGCGGACCTACAACGAAAACTGGATCATCCAGCGCCATGGCTACAAAACCCCGGCCCAGGTGCGCCGGGGACAATCTCAGGTGTTGCCCCTGGCCGCCTGATTTAACCCTTTACTGTGTCCAATAAATTGTGGACCGTTACATCACAAGCAATTTTTTTCAACCTGATGGCCCCTGCCTTTCCCGCCAGTATCCCGATCTTCTTCTATCTTCGCTGCCTAAAATCATCCTCCCCACAAGGGCCACTGTAGGATATGGAGGTCATATCCGCAGCTTTTGCTTATTTTTTGATAAGTGAAGGGTTTGGCAAGTAACTATGATGCAAAGGAAGGCCCTGTCTGCCCTATCGCTTGGTGGCATGCTGGGATCCAGGCCGGTCTAACCAATCAAGGAGGAGACTGAGAATGAGACGCCCCAAGCATCAGGTTACAAGCGAAGCGGATTTATTTGTCGGAATCGACCTGCATAAAAACAGGTGGCACGTAACCATTCGGACGGTGGACCTGGAGTTGTTCAGCGCCACCATTCCAGGGACCTGGGAATCTTTGCACCGAGTTTTAGCTCGCCCGGCCATTCCCACCAAGCGGTCTATGAAGCCGGATAGTTTGGATTCCGGCTTCATGACCGGCTGGTGGATCATTGCATCCCCTGCCTGGTTACTCCTACGAGTCTGGTTCCCAAGGAGTACGGCAACCGGGTCAAGACCGATCGGCGGGACAGCAGTAAACTGGCGCATCTTTTGGCCAAAGGGATGCTGAAGCGGGTGTGGGGGCCCAGTGAAGGGGAACGTTATCACCGCCAGGTCATCCGCGCCGCCGGCAGTTAGTCAGGGATCTTACGTGGGCATAACCCCATCCCAATACTCCAGTGCGGATAAGGGGCGCATGGGCCGCATCACCGGCATCGGCAAGAATACCCTGAGGGCCATCGTGGTAGAAGCCTCATGGAAACTGATCACCAAGGATCAGGTGATGCGCGAGAAATACGACAGGATCAAAATCCGTTCAGGAGGAAAGCGCGCCATTGTGGCCATTGCCCGCACCCTACTACTACGCATGATAAGAATGTTACTGGATAAACAGGCATATGCGCTACAGCTGGCACCTTAGAAAACATGAGAATCTAAAACCGGTTTAGGGTATGGCGAGCTGATTGCTGTGTGTGCTTATAGCCTGCAACCACGTTGGCAAGTTTGTCAGCCCTATTTGAATACCCCGGATTACTTACTTGCGGTCCCACCTGAAGGGGAACCACGAATAAGAGACTGGCTTGGATTCTAACCGGATACCGCAACACCTTTGGAACTTGACTTTGCACATAGGAGTATGTCAGCCTTGTTGAATACCCCGGATTACTTACTTGGGGTCCCACCTAAGCGGGGAACCACGAATAGGAGACTGGTTTGGATTCTAAAAGAACACCGGGGCACCTTGCCTGCTTGACTTTGCACATAGGAGTTATCCGCTATTCTTACTTCTCCTCTCCTTCTGCCCTGACCAGTCCTAATTAATTGGCGACCCCGCTCTATCAAAGTGGGACTTCCGAAATCTTAACTAAACGAATATTAGGGATTCCGAAGGTCAAATATAGGGAATTAACCAAATGTTATTAGGGAAACCCTAATTATCCTGAATTATGGAGGTTAATATAATAAAAAATTTGCCTCATTTCGGATAGGAGTGGAATAATGTTATCCCATAGTTATCAAATGGTTAAGTTCTCCCTGAGCCTAAGCAAATTTATGCAAATGAGATTGAACAGCTTTCTGTTCCGTTTCCTCCCCTTCTCCGTCTCCCGATGGTACCTTATGGTCATGGGAAGGCTTTACTATCTTCTGAACTGTACGGAGAAAACCCTGATCCGGAAAACCATTCACCATGTTTTTCAAAGAAAATTTCCCGCTCCATTCTTGAATCGGAAGATCAAAGCGGTTTTCACTGGAATCTTCAACCATTACCATGAGAAGCTGTTCGTTGCTTATTCTAATTTTCCCAGGCTGGTGAAATTCTTGAAATCCCGGGTCAGGTTTACCGGGGAGGAGGGTCTTCAGGCGGCGTTGCAGGCTGGCAAGGGGGTTATCCTGGTCACCGGTCACTTCGGTGCGGTGGAGTTCCTGCCTGGCGCCCTGGCGTTGAATGGCTACCCCACTTCCATGATCTGTCGTTTCCAAACCAACCGCCTACGGGAATCCATGGGGGAACGGGCGGAAGCGGTCGGCCTGCACCTTATTGATGCGGACGAGGGCAACATCATTCTGTCAGCAATGCAGGCTCTGAAGAAAGGCGGCATCCTCATCACCGAATGTGACGAGTTTGATGAGTGGCGGCCTGATCCGAAGCGGGATGGTTCCTTTCTCAAATGCAAGCTGCCTTCAGACCGAACTTTGGAGCTTTTACAGAAACGCTCGGGTGCCCAGGTCATCACGGCCCTGGTACAAAGGCAAGGGAAGAAACACTATGCCTGCAACTTGACGGCCGTCGGCAACGAGGCCTTCCCAGCGAACCCACCCATAAGCGAGCAGTGCTTATTGGTGTTGGAAAAGGCAGTTGAAAATTGCCCAGAGCAGTGGTACCAATGGAAGAAGTTTGGTGCTATGATCAAACCGCAATTGGAGATCGAGCCTGATCGGTATGCAGCTGGATATCTGCCTGATATTGGGTTTCCAATCCCCGATCAAGTATAATCTGGCTGCTAATGAAGGCATCAGATGGGAGCTGGGCTGCCCCGCCTTCCCTGGTTGTCCCTCTACGTCACTTAAAAGGCCCGTGTCAGTCTGATATATTAGTTGCATATTGGGGAGTCATTTTGTTGCTTACCAAAGGAACTCGAGCAATATAATCATTTATTTCCATTTATAATAGAAGTAACCTATGAGTAACAAAGTGTTCTTGGTTAAATATTTTCTGACCTATGATGTTATCAATGAAGCAATTCCCTATCAAAAATTTATGGAAGGTCTCATTAGAGCATGTGAGGCAAAAAAGGGAGATTTCATCATTGACGCCGGTTTGTGAACTGGTAATGTATGTATAAGATTAAAAGAGTCTGGATCAAAGCCAGTCAGATTCGATTTTTCTGAGAAGGCTATAAAGATTCATATGGTTAAAGACCAAGATGCAGAAGCAAATATTGGTTACCTTACGAATACGTTATCTTTTCAAAATAATTCTTTTGATAAAGTGGTTTCATAAAAATTTTATATACTATTAAAAAGAGTATCATGGTAGATGTTAGGAAATAAGGATATTAAAATATAATAGCAAATGCATTGTTGCTAATGTTTATAACGGTTTTAATCCTCTATTGATTCTTTACGACCATTTAAACAGTAAATAAAAGCAAAAATGGTATTTAGAACAGCAAGAGAATTGCCACGAAATGTTTGCGCTATTGGCAAAATGTTTTATTATAGCTATTGTTTAATTAGGAAAGAAAGAAATGGCAAATATGCATGTATGCAAGAAGGCGATCAGAGAAACTTATTATTGCAGAATTATTTTAGAAATATCACAAGTGCAATAAAAATCTATTCGAATCAAAGTTATTTTGATATAGGAATTAAATAATCATTAGCCATTCTTAATGCATAACCCCACCTGAACGCATGCATTTCCACTGTTGCGGAAGGAAATCATAAAAATGGGGGCTAAAGCACAGGCTCTACAGGCTGCTTGTCCGGCGGTTCGGGCCACAGAAACCCACCCTTGATTTTGGTCCGGGCTCATTTTTCACGGAGAGGGATAATTCAAGGTTACTGCTTCTATGTGGGTTCCTCTTGTCAAGCCTTTTTTGTCTTCCGGGCAGTTAAACCTCCATCCCTGAGCCCGAGGTCAAAAGGCCATCCCTTCGCCGTCGGCCTGCTTCCCCAGCCGCATGCCCAGGAAGAGGTGTCAAGGTCGCAGGGCGCCGCAGGGAAACCTTGACACCTCGACGGGGCATGCTAAAAACCTCAGACCGAGGCGAAGAGAGCTATCCTCCTAGGCAATTTTTGTTAGAGACCTGTGAGCCGTTTTGGTTGGTTGGTTCCGGTAAATCGATGGGGCCAAAGCCCCCATCAAGCTTCTATCCGTGCTGACTCTTAGTCAGGCACCGCATGCTGCATGCGCGGGGTTGCGCTGCGGGGAACCGATTGCTGAAGCGCCCACTCTATGAAAACGGTGACTCAAGAGCACCCAGCAGTTACACGGGCGACTTCACCAACCAAAACTTCTACATCAACTCCGTATTCTGGGTTAAATTGCCAGTGGCCTTACCTGGGCTCCTTCCGGGACCACCCCGTACTCCAGAAAACGCCACAGATCGATGAGCAGCCGCCGGGCCAGGGCCACGATGCCGATGCGTCGCATGCGGCTCCCGCCAGCGGCAAACCTTTCCAGGAACCACCGGCTTAACTTGCTTCGGGGTTGAAACCGCAGCCAGGCCCAGGCGATCTCAATGGCCAGGGTGCGCACCCTCCGGTTACCCGCTTTACTGATCCCTTGTTCTCGCAACCTCTTGCCGCTGTCGTAAGGGGTAGAGGTCAGGCCCGCCAGGGCGGCCACTTCCCGGCGGTTCCGAAAACGGCGCCAGCCGAAAAACTCCATGACGAAGGTCCAGGAACTTACCGGGCCGATCCCGGGCAGCCTCAGGAGCTGGGCCACTTGCGCCATCCTGGCGTTCTCTACTTTAAGAAGCTGCGTTTTCTCTTTTGCCAGGCCGCTGATCTGCTCCTCCACCATGCGTAGCCGTTCATGCACCCGTACCAGCCGCACCTTCATCTCGGCTGGCAATTCCCGGCCTTCCCAGGTGCGCATGAGTTCCAACTCCTTGACAAACTTTTTCGTGCTCGGGTTGCTGACACGCAGCCCTTGTTGAATCAAAATCCCATGGATCCGGTTGCGGTGCCGGGTCCGCTCGCTCTTCAAGGCCTCCAATTCCCGGTGTAAATGCCTGGCGTCCTCATCCTCCCGGCTCGGCACCCGCACCACCCGCCACAGGTGCTTCTCCCCGCCGTGATAGCGGAGCAGCATGCTCAATAGTTTCCCCGCATCGACCCGGTCGGTTTTCGCCCTCCGCAACCGCCGGTTCACTTCCAGGCTGGCAGAGTCCACCACCACATTGTCTATCCCGCAGCTGTGCAAATACCGGTGCAGCCAAAAACCGTCACGTCCGGCCTCATAACAGCTCACCGTGTGCACCTTGTCCCCCATACCGAAATGCCGCTTGGCTCCGATAATCGCTCTTTGGACTTGGGCCAGGTCCCCAGCAGTCACGGTGAGATGCCGCAACTTGCTGCCATCGGTGCACGCCATCTTCCAGGTGCTGTTAGCCAGTTCGAAGGCGACGTACAAAACCGGCACCTGGGCGCTCTGTTCTCGACCCTGGTTTCCCTGCTTGTGGTCCATGGTAAGCCTCCTTTTCCTGTTTTTTTCTTGAGGAACTCCACTTTTATACCAAGAGGCTTACTTAAGGAACCTTTCATAGCATCTATATCTCCGCTCCTTTGGGTCCTGCCAAAATGCTACGATAGTCTATCCATATATGCTCTTTTTTGGCTGGCCCAGCCGCTTTCTCTGTCGCTTATCGACTTCCGTTGTCCCACGCCTATGGGGAGTAAAGTAAAGGAGTCAGAGGTTACCCCTGAGCGTTCACCTATGGCCATCTCAGGCGCTTTCCAGGGCGGCTGTGGGGTGTTCTGGGCCTGCACCTAGTGAGGGTCTCCGCCGTTTGGCATCTATGATCCGGGCCACGGTCGGGCATGGGGGGGCAACAGGATATGGCGCTAAAGGAGTGGATAGTGGGGCTGATGCCGGGGGTCTGCAAAAAGCCGGTATCACGTCTCAAAAGGGAGATGGGTGGCCGGGTCAAATGCCCAGCCTCTTTACAAGGATAGGCGCCACCTCAGGCGCCACTTTTCGGTAAGGGGATTTGAATAACTCTTTTTGGGGGGTGTGGGCCGGCTAATTTCACTGTCGGCGATGGCTATAGGGACACCGGAGACAGGAGACGGTGTCTGGGTATGGCCGGGAGTCGATAAACTTCGAAAAGATATTGGACAAATGAGGGGGAGGATTCTATAAAAAATATGACTTATATGCAGAAAATAGATAGAAAATCTTGCAAATCTGGATATTAAACCAATTTATTCAATAAATCACTGTCTGATTTTCTAATAAAATCAATTAGTTATTATATATTATTTTTGAGGTAATTAATTAATAAAATAATTTTAATAATTCAATAAAAAAGTTGGCCATAATCATAATAACGTATTGTATTAATTTGTAAATAATGGCTCTCCTGATAGATATACGGGATGTGCAAAAAATATTCAAAAACCATAAATTAATCATAAAATTCTTATTCGCTCATGACGGCCCTGGCTCTGGCCAGGAGACGCCCAACCGCTTCAAGATTTTTCCTCTTCCTACAAAATTTCCCGGGCCACCTCTGCTCCGCCGCTTGTTAGGGCTACCACCGTCGTGGCGCGCCCGGCCACGCTCACGCCCTTGTACGTCTGCACCAGGTGCCGACGCCGCAGCCCCCTTAGGCTCCTGGAGAGGCCGGCGTAGGCCTTGTTATATCCTGCCTCTGCGAATAATCTTTCTAAGATACCCTTAATTCTCAACATCCCCCCGCCATCCATGAGCGCCTGCAAAATACGCATTTGCGATCGTCCAATCCCTCTACTCACGCCAGCCCCCCCGTTACCCTTTATGTTAATACCACCAGGACGAAACCAATTGCGCTTCATTAACACTTATTCTAAGCGACCACTTTGTTACCACAAACATTATCCGAAGCGGAGAGAGAAAAACTTTGAGCCCCTATGAAGGGGAAGTTGCGAAGCCTTTAAAAAACGCTTTCCACGGTGAAGAAAGTTTGTGCTTAATTAACCTTTAAAAAGGTATGGTCTATCCCTGGGGATCGAGGTCCCCCCCGGCCCTTGCAAAGTCAGGGGGGACGACCTATTGCCGACTACAGGGATTAAGTGTTTTTAGCTTTTCTCATCTCGAAATAGGCCTTTTCATCGAGGTTGACGCATTCAAAGCATTCCATACTTCCATGCATATTGGGTGAAGTGTAGTTACGACTAATCATTTCGGAAGCCTTGTCTTCCCCATACTTCTGGGTAAGCCGCTCCCTAACTTTTTTAAACCGCTTCTCAGCTTTTTGGTAAGCACCCCTGCATTCCTCGATAAGCCTGATGTCTTCCTCATCGGAAGGAGTATCAGGTCTCCAAAAGCCAAACAAACGAGCTTCATAGGTTCGGTCTTCATCGGTGAAGATTCGGAGCTCCTCCCAAGCTTTGCCGCAACAATCGCATCCCCAATACTTTTTTTCCTGTATTTCCATGATATTACTCCTTTTAAAGTGGTTTGAAAGCCTGAACTCCTAAATGGCGGGCCATTGAGAAAAGCCAGCCACATCCAACCCAGCATCTTTTCCCTCTAAGCTCCATTACCCATCCCCGCGGCGAAATTCTTCGCAGGTCGGACTACCCACCACCAAGTGCTCCATCTGGCGATGGCACCATGCGCCAAAGTCGGGGTCATGGTTACATGGATTCGATGCATACCAATGGCACGCCGCCGCACAGCTCACCGGGCGCGACGGAGGGCTGGCCTGGGGCCCCCTGGAATAATGTTTAGCGACTTTAGCGGGTTTAGCAGGGGGTGGGTCCTCAAAATCAAATTTCGGCACCCTGGAAGACATAGGGGCTCACCTCCCAGACTTGGCGGCGCTTTTTGCCGCCGACTTCCGCGCCACCCTCTACCGGCTTAACCCATAGGTGGTCGCTGAGAATTTGCATAACCTTAATGGCGGTGGCCTTATCCCGCACAGCATTCGGCCCCATCTGGTAAATGTCCGGCAGAGAAATCAAGCTCTTTTCAGATCCTTCACGGGTCCGAAGCCATGCTAATGCCTTCTCGGCAACCAATAAATCAGGGTTGGTCTTAGCAGTATGGAATATTCGCAGGGCTTCGGTGAGATAGAACTGGGCCAGGATAATGCCATTCTTCAGGTGTTGGAGGGTAATAGCTGGGCCATTCAGGTCATCCACCAAGGCCAGCGTACCGGCTAATCTCAATGCGTGTTCTGCGGCTTTGGCGGCGATACTGGATATGGGCCGGAACATGCCATCGGGGCGCAGGTGCTCTTGAATCCAATCATGGAAACGAACCCATACAGCTTTTGCTTCCGGGGCCACCGGAAGGTGCCGAGGCGTCAGCTCGTTAGTCGGCTGCCCGGTAACCGGATCGGTCTTGCGGGGAAGCGAAGTTTGGATGATGGTGGTGATTTGGGTACAATACCGCCCGTAGGCCGGTTCCCGAGTCAGGTCTTGGGAAGAGTATGTCTGCTCTCCAAGCATACTCTCTGGGATGACAATGTGGCACCGTGACAAAAAGCCTTGCTCATGTGCCAAAGGGTCCGCCAGAATGGTCTCCGCCACCACGGGTTGCATGAGCAGGTGGGCGCTCAGCCGGCGGCTATAGAGGGTGAAGGATTTATCCCCGGAGCGGGTCCGGATTATAGGGCAGCCATCCCAAATTTCGGAGAGTCCAGCCAGAGTCTTAAGGCGGTGGTCCTGTGACATGGCGAACCCGCCGAAAAATCGACCGCCCTCTGAAGAGAACAGCCCCACTGAGGGCCAGCCAATATCAAACAATTTGGCCAGCCCCTCGTAGGTGGGTTCTTGGGTTGTAAGTTGTGGGATGAGTGGCACCGTGGGGGGGGATGGCAATGCCTCCACCGCTTCCCTGCGGGCCTCCGTCCCTTTGGTCCTCAAAGCCGTGGAGCGAAAGCTCTCCCAGAGCCCAGCCTCTGACTCGTATTTGGCCAGCTCGATTTTATATGACTCGTTCAGCTCCCGTTGGTGCGCGTCCACCGGCACCAGGGCCGCCCGGTCTGCGGCGGTCTTGCGATCGCCGGAGAGTGCGATGGACAGAAAATATTCAGCGACAGGGAAGGTCCGGCCGTCAATCGTCACATCGGCGAATCCCTGGACTGCCAGGTTGGCAGTGGCTAAAACCGATTGTCCGCATACCGCCAGGGGGGCTTTGATGTTCAGGTGCATAGCCTTGGCAGCTTCTCCCAGGATCATCCCCAAGGCCTCCACCGGGAAGGGTTCCCCGGGTTCCTGTTTGCGACGCAGTGGTTCGGGTTCAGGCCAATCCCCACCGGACGCCCCAGGTTCTCCGTAACCCTCCTTCCACAGTTCCCGGGCGGCGGCTGAGTAATCTCCGGCGTGCTCCAATAGCCCATAGACACTAAAGGGTGAGTAGGCTTTGCCGGCCTCAAACGGTGGGGCATTCTGTGTGAACACATAGAAAATTTTGCCATCAATCAAACTGGCGGATTGCCCCCGAGTCTTACCGGGCCGCCGCCAGTGCTGATAATCGCCGGCTTCTCGGGCTCTTGTCCACCGGTGTTTCTCGAGAAGCGCAACCACATCCCCTCTTTCATTGAAGGCATCGCCTGGCCGTTCCGTCCCTTTGGGCCGCCTGTGCCCTGTGCCCTCGATTTTGGCCGAGTCAACATACTCGTTGAGCGCCAAGGCTGCATTAATCAATATTTGGCGCTCTTCGGCGGTGATAATGGGGACAGCGGTGAAATCACCTTGCAGCAGCTCGTAACCTGGAGAGGGAGCCGACAGGAACTGTCCCCCTTCACCCCTGGTTTCAATCATCGTCATTATGACCACGAAGTTACCGTCAACCAGTCTTGGCACATGATGTTTACCTGCTATCTTAATGCTCATAGACGGGAGCACCTTCCTGACTGCCCCCTGGTCGGCAAGGTCAATTTTAGAATCCCGCAAGCACACCAGGACTTGGTCAGTAACATCCTTGGCCCGCATCGCCAGCTTCAGGTTGCCGGGAATCGTGACCTCTGTACACCGGTAGACCACATGGAGGCCGGAGTTTTGGGTCCTCTCCCGAATCAATCGTTTGGGTAAATCAAGCGAATCCTGGTTCACCAAGGCAGCCCAGGCGTCATAGAGCTCAGCGAGGTGATCGAAATCCAGCATTTCCAGGTGGCCGGAAACCTTGCCGGTGACAATGCCGATGCTCTTATCGGGCTTCTGGAACCATCGCCGGATTTCCGAGATGGTTGGTAGCCGTCGTTGAAAAATCTTCCATTCCTGAAGGGCCGGTGCCTTGGTCTCCTTCACCGTCGGGATTACCGATAGACCGGCAGCGACATACTCCAGGGCCTTCTGGAATACGAGGTTATCTTGGGGTCTGGTCATGGTGCTCCCCTTGGAATAGGGGGATTGTTGGTCTGATCGAAATTATGACCTTGGAGTGACTGTTCGGCATCGTTGGCCTCTTGTCGAAAGGAACATCTATCCCCACAAACCAGAGGCGTTAGTTCTCATCCTGTTGCCTCTCCAACCAGTCGAGCACCGCTGCCAGGCGAAAGCGAAGATACTTTCCCACCCTCAAGCGGGGCAAGGCTCCTGGCCCCACCAGCCTAGTGCGGGAATAAATCCATGACTTGGGGACCTTCAGTCGTTCCGCCAGTTCGTCGATGTTCAGAAGATCATTATCCATCTGAAAATTCCTTTCTTATTGGCAGGATTATTAAAGCGCCTGTTGCAGGTCCTCAATAGATAGGCCCAAAACCTTTGCCAATGCCTCAATGTCTTTTTGTGAAGGAGTACGCCTCCCGGTAACAAACCGAGATAATTTCGCTTCCGGCCAGTTCAATTCCCGGCAAATTTCCCACTGAGATTTGCCATTTTTATAGATAAGGGTCTTTAGCATAGGTTTTATAGACCTCCATTAGTAATTAGATAATCTATTATCTAATTAATATTAAAAAAAATTATACTTGCATTATTAAGGAATCCACAAATTCTTTGATAGTTGCCAGCTTAATAACAATTGTAATACCAGCATGTTCTCGTAATGTGACCTCGCCTTTCTCGACCAAAAACGGGTGCCAATTAATAGTCTTGAATCCCATCGATTCATCATCCATCCATGATGTATCTATCCATGTAAATATTTTCTCTATGACAAGCAACTTGTCCATCTGCGCAGAAACATTGGCTAATGGCCGTTTGTCCAGTTCGCTCATCCTTATACCGAAACAGAAATTCTGAGCCATCGTCTCCCTGATTACTGGAATTGAGATATTAAGGTCCGATAGTTGCTCTACCAGACCAATCTGATAGAGATTGGCCAGTTCATATTGCCGGTGAATCCCTCTTCCATCGGTAAATTCGTAAATCCAGCCATAAAGCTGCATTATTCCCCACCACCTTAGGGTCTTAGCTGGGATATGACCAAAAAGTTTGTTAACTTCCTTTTGTGTAAAGATCTTCTTTGGTTCGTCCATATGCGTCATCCCTGATAATAGATAATCCATTAACCATTATATTTTGTCAAGAAAAATATTTTGCCAAATTCTGATCTATCGGAAATTAATCCGATGTCATGGTGGCTGGTCCGGACGAAGCGTCCAGGGAAATCCCTTCGTCTAGAGGCTTCCCCTATCCCCTGAAACTCTCAATTCATGTGGTTTTCCATGTCATTTTTTAGTGCCCAAATGGTGCCCACAACACCCAAAACCAGGAGAAAAAGCCAAGGACCATGCAAAAATATATCAGTATATTCGTCTTATATTTTTGCATGTTAGTGGCTAATAGTTGATTTCGATAGAAGTTCCCTTCACACTCACACGGTGGAAGTCACTGGTTCAAATCCAGTACCGCCTACCATGAAAATTCAAGGGGTTACGGTTCAGGCCGGAACCCCTTTTTCTTTCCTGCCGTCAAGTTACCACCATTTTCCCTCACATGTCAGGCGCCAACCGGCCGCCGGCCTCTGGATTGGTGAGCTGCATCCGGCGGAACCCCAGGGTAGCCTGGGCGGCTAAGTCAAAATTCAAGTCTTATCACCTCTATGCCGAAAACACCGGTATGGAGGCTGTCCATGAAAACCGGGTATGGATTTATCCAGCGGATGCAGAAAGATGAGCTGTTCCGCCGGCGGGTGAAAGGCTACCCGAGCGGCGAGGAACGCCTGGCGTTTTTACAACGCGAAGGATATGATTTTAGCCCGTTCATTCAAATTATCAATAACTTATCCTCAGGGCAATGGCCCACGGGCGGGGCAGGGCAGGCCGGCGGGAGTGCCACCCCCGTCAAGAGCCGCTCAGGTTTCTTGGGCCGTATCAGTCAAATATTTCGCCCCTCCAAATCATTCCATCCAGAACGGTAGCCTTTCTTTCGGAGTCGGGGCAAGCAGGCGGTGGGCAGGCGCCGGTTTGGTTGCGGCTTGAAGGCGGGGACAAGGCGCGGGGCCGGATGGCAGGGGGGTCAGGCCATGGCGGCCCGGGTCTTCATGGCGTCGGCTTCGCGGCGGCGGCCGGTCTCCTGTAAGAATATGGCATAATTTTGCCACAGGTTGATCACCTCAGGGGCCCGGGAGTTCCGATGGCCGTCACAAATCTCCAGGGCCCACAGATAAAAGGCTTCGGCCTCAGCATACCGACCCTGGGTATGGCGCAGGACGCCAAGATTATTGAGAGTTTGAGCCAGGTCTAGGTGTTCCGGCCCCAGTAATTTTTGCTGGATTCTTAATACTTGCTCGAGCATATATTCGGTTTCGTGGAATTCTCCGAAGACGTAAGAGAGTTCGGCGGCGGCTTTCAAATAAGTGAGATTAGACGGCCATAAGTCGGCGGCTTGCTGGTAATATTGCGCCGCGGTGAAATAATTGAAGTTGGTTTCCTCCAACTGGCCGAGGAGAAACGCGGCCCGGGCGGCCAGCTTCTTATCCCGGGCCGCAGTCAGCTGGGAACCAGCGGTCTCGGCCAGGCGCTGATTGATCAAGAAGCGGGCGCGGTGCAACAGGGCCGTGGCCTTGCCGGTTTCGCCGAACTTTAAGGCCATCCGGGCCAGAGAGAGCTGGTCCGGGGCCACCAGGTCTTTAAAGTCATTCAGCAGCCGGTAAATGTTCTGGTGGCAGTCCAGGATTTCATGGTGCGTGGCCGAAAGATTCGCCAGCTTGGTGGCAATTCTTCCCCGGAAATTCTCCAGCACCGCCTGCAGGTCAAAGTCCAGCCGCATTCTCTCGCAATCCTCGCGCAGTGCTGCTTGCCGGCGGATGAGGGTGTCTTTAAGGTGATCCAGGTCAAGTTCAAAATCATCGGCTCCTTCCTCCCGGGGTGCACCGGGGGGCGCATATTTCTGCCGGGTGAGCCGGGATATCGTCCGCCGGTTGAGATAGGCGGATACGGTGCAAGTGATGACCCCCACCATCACCCCGCCGACCCAGATGATCCAAAGGCAGGTGAGGATGTCCGTGAGGTTCTTGTGGGCCAGATCGATTATGGCATAGAGGATATCCATAAGTGCCCCCATCCTCTCTGGTTTGACTGAACGAGTTGCTCGGCGATAGGGCCGACTGGCCAGTATGGCAATGAGAGAGGTTGCCATACGACACTGGACTGATGCAATAAATAGTTTAAAAAAAAGTTAAATACAATTAGGGAAAAGCTAATTCTGAGGTTCCAAATCCATAAATTACGCCTGGGAATTGGCTTCCCGGCAAGGGAGCCGGGGAAGATGGCCAGCAGGCCCGTGCGACGGGATAAAATTTCGTATCCGAGCCGCCGTTCTTGTTTGCCTAAAATTCATAAGCTTGTGCTAAAATACGACTTGACCGATCCTGGCGCACTCAGGGCGGCGAACCATGGGTTTCTCTGACCGCTAACTTCGGCGGCCGGTGGATCAGGAACGCCCAGGTGGGGATGCCCCGGGGTTTTGCTCTTTACCGCAGCCGCCCGCCTGGCCCGGGTCACGCAAGTTTTCGTTATATCGCCCAAGGTTCCGTTAGGAGGTTGTTGGCGCTGAAATCTTGGCCGAGTGAAGACAGAAGGGCAGGGGGGCCCACCCCGCCCGCAAGGAGGATATCATGATCAGCCACCTGCTCATCCTGGTAATCATGGCGCTGAGCCTGGGGGCGAGTCCGGCTACAGCCGGACAGAACCCCCCAACGTTAATGAGATTAAAGCAAGCGGTGGCTGCCAATCCGCAAGACCCTCAGGCCCACTACTCCTTGGGGTTGAAATACGAGAGCCTGGGGAAAACGAAGCAAGCCATCGGGGAGTACCAGAAGGTCCTCAGCCTTAAACCGGATGATGCAAAGGCCCTCTATAGCCTGGGGCGTTTAATGGGTGAGCTCGGTGATTTTGGCGAGTCTATCGAGATCCTCAAAAAGGCGGTGAAACTCAATCCGGATTTTGCGGCAGCCCGGAGCCTGATGGCGGCGGAATACAATCGGCAGGCGGTGGCGTTCATGGCCCAGGGCAACCTGGACGCGGCCAAGGAGGCCTTAACGGCCGGCATCGGGGCTAAAGGGGGGGCCGCCGAGACCGAGGCCCTGCGCAATAATTTGGGGGCCCTTTATGTCCGGGAGAACCGGTTGGACCAGGCGATTAAAACCTTCCAGGAAGTGCTCAGCCAAAACCCCAACGTTCCCCAGGCGCACTACAATCTGGCTCTCATTTACTATAGCCAGGGGGACTACCAGTCGGCCTCGCAGCAATTTTTTGCTTTGAAGGGCATCGACCGCGCTATGGCCGGGGAGCTCTCGGATTATCGCTTCAGGATTGAAAAATCCCCTGATTATCCGGTCAAAACCATGCTCACGTTTCCGGGCAGTCCTCTGTTAACCGAGGGAAGCATACCGCCGGGATTCAAGTAGCAAGCAGATTTGACCAAATCCCTTGGGGCTCCGGCGCCGACGGCCCGGGACCTTTGGGGTGCGCAGCCGTAAGGCCCACTCAGCGCGGCATGGGTTCACGGGATTAATGCCGCCGGCGGCCCTTTGATCAACTGCCTCACCGGGCGCCGTCAACCCGCCTCCCCCGTCCAATCTTTCCCGTCAACCAGCCAAATCCCCATTTGACAAGTTAGGGGCTTTGGGATAAAAATTATAGGATATATCGCCCTGTTAGCCCTAAGGAGATCAGTATGGCCATTGAAGAATTCCCCCGGATGAAACGTCTGCCTCCCTATGTCTTTGCCACGGTCAATGCCCTGAAGATGATGGCCCGACGCCGGGGGGAGGATATTATCGATTTGGGGATGGGCAACCCCGACCTGCCCACCCCGCAGCACATCGTCGACAAGCTCATCGAAGCCGCGGGCAAGGCCGCCAACCATCGCTACTCGGCCTCCAAAGGCATTACCAGGCTGCGGGTGGCCATTTCCGACTGGTACAAGCGCCGGTTCGACGTGGATATCGATCCGGAGACCGAAGCCATCGCCACCATCGGCGCCAAGGAGGGCCTGTCCCACTTGGTGTTGGCCACGGTGGAGCCCGGGGACGTGGTGCTGGTGCCCAACCCCACCTATCCCATTCATTCCGCCTCCGTGGTCATCTCCGGCGGGCAGTTGGTGAGCATCCCCCTGGCCCATGACCGGGACTTTTTTGCCGATCTGGCCAACATTACCGAACTCATCCGGCCCCGGCCCACGATGCTCATCATTTCGTTCCCTCACAACCCCACCACCCGGTGCGTGGATCTGGAGTTCTTTAAGCGCATCGTGGAGTATGCCCACAAGTACAACGTGTACATCATCCACGACTTCGCCTACGCCGACCTGGTGTTCGATGACTATAAGGCCCCCAGTTTCCTCCAGGTGCCCGGGGCCAAAGAGGTGGGGGTGGAACTGTTCTCCCTGAGCAAGAGCTATAACATGCCCGGCTGGCGCATGGGGTTCGTGGTGGGCAACCAGCGCCTGGTCCACGCCCTGACCCGGATCAAGAGCTACCTGGATTACGGGGTGTTCCAGCCCATTCAGATCGCCTCCATCATCGCCTTGAACGGCCCCTACGATTGTGTGGAAAAGACCGTGGCCGTCTATAAGGAGCGGCGGGACGCCCTGTGCCGGGGGCTCCACAACCTGGGCTGGCGGGTGGACCCGCCCAAGGGGACCATGTTCGTCTGGGCCCGCATCCCCCGGAAATTCCGGCACCTGGGCTCAGTGGAATTTGCCATGATGCTCATCCGGGAGGCCAAGGTGGCGGTGGCTCCGGGCCTGGGCTTCGGCGAGTTCGGCGATGAATACGTGCGCTTCGCCCTGGTGGAAAACGTCCACCGCACCAACCAGGCCGTCCGGGGCTTGAGAAAAGTACTGCGCATGAGCCTGGAAGAACTGGGCCTGCCGGCAGCGCCGGAGAAGTGAGATTAACTTGAGGGGAGGACCGGGGGAAGGCAATTCCCCCGCCCTCCCCTTAAACTCCCCTCCCAGCCCCCTGTAAGGGGTTGGGGAGCAGTAGAGCTTTGCTTCCGGTTCCCAAACTGCAGTTTAAAATTATTTTGTCTAATGTGTTGGGTTTGGGGAGTGTAGAAAACCGCGTCCTGTCTGAGATCTGTTTATTGACATTGGACAAATAGATATATTTTGTCTAATGTGTGTTTCTTTTTTTAGAAAAATTCAGCGACTCCCAAAGCTGGGTATTTAATCGGCCATTTGGCTGAATAAAATACGCTCTTCGCGCCTTAATTATCTCCAAGCCCGCAATTGCCTCAGAGGGTTCCTCGGACGTATTTGGCCCTTTGTAGATGACTCCTGCCAGACTCCAAGAGCGGAGGCCGCTTGAAGATTCAATCACAGTGAGCATAGGGGCACCACTTATGCCGCTAAAATCAAAGTTCTCTGGCAGCAAACCTTTCCCCATGACATTAATCAAGTGCTCGCGCTCAATACGGCTTGATACGTCAAGGTCACTGATACTACTAGCAATCCCCGATAAAGGTGCGGCTCCAAAGTCAATTAGATTGTTTAGTGAAGGCCCAATCCTTTCAGTTTCTGGAAATCCAGAAAAGTATATTCCTCTGTTTTCCATTGGTGGCTTTGGTGGCCATGTTTTTTGATAACCAGTCAAGATGGTTTTGTTGATTGATTTAATTTCATCAATAGTTATTTTAAATGTCGCAATGTCGATATCATCATGAGCATCAATGATGCTATTCTTACCATCTATGTCAAACACCAAGTCGTGCCCAATTTGACAGGCAATAACTTTGCTCATTGAACGACCTTCGTTTAGCTTCTTTAGAACATGATAAGCCGTTACACCAAACGGCCCTTCACCTGCATCAAGGAAAAATGCAGAACCATTTCTAACTTTGAGGCCTGAATCACCTTCTTTGATAATCCAGTATAGCTGTGCAGTAAGAGACGTGACGAACTCCAACTCAGCCTTACCAAGCCCACCCTTCATAATTTCTTTTGCCTCTGCTTCTGAGAGCATAAACTCACCTCCCCCGTAGAGCATTTATGCTCTGCCAACTCTGCTTTCCCGGTAATTTGCACTCCCAAAAAATCCATCCATTTACTGAATTTCCAGTCACTTGAATGGCCGCCGCGGACGGAGAAAAAAACTTTTTGTCATTAAGAACCAAAGAGCCATCATCAACTTTCGCGCAATACATCTGACCTTTATGAGAGCCCCTAAATTCCGTCCCGTGAGGAAATGCTACACCCTTCACAACCCAAGGTTTTCCAAATTGAGCTTTTGGCGTCATGGGGCCTTGCCTTGGCTCCAAGCCAAAAAGTTCACGGAGAACGTCGTTCGGGGTAATGTCTTCGTTTTTGCGGCGACCAGTAATTTCCTTGAAAACTTCAAAATCAATCTCAATGGTTTGCATATACTATTCTCCTTTCTAATAGGTTATATAGTGCTTATAGGAATATAAATAGTTTTTCATTTTGCAATTGTCAAGAAATAATTTCTAAAAATTTATCTGTGTCGTCCAATTTTAGATAGGCAAATACGCCGCCCACTTCCTGCGCCATTAGACAAAATGCTTCAATTTGTCTAATCAACAAGAGCCCGTGGGGCGGGAAAGCGAAGCGCATCCCGCCTAACCTGCCTCAGATGAAAATTGTCATGCTGAACGCCGTGCAGCATCTCGCTTTTTCGGCAAGTTGAAACCCTGCCCTGCCTTCAGGATGACCCCAAAAACCGGTTTTGCCATGGCTTGTAGGCTCACGGAGCATCTTCTTTGTCGAAATCGGGGCAGAGATACTGCCTGTTCTGGCAATTCCCCGACCTCACCCTATAGTGAGCCAAAACTCTCGTCTCCACTGCCAGGGCTTTGGACCCAGGCCGGTAGCACAGGCTTTCCAGCCTGTGCAGACCGTAATTTGGGCCTATATGTTTGGAGAGGCTGCATTTTTTCAAGAGGCTCAAACGTTCCTTCCTTTTATCCCCTCTCCACCCAGCGGGGGGAGAGAGGCAGGGTGAGGGGGGGCAATTGTGCTCCCATATCTACTGTGCGGTGGAAAGATTTTCCTATGAGCCCTTTAGCCAAATTCATAACCCAAAATACTCACTCCTTTGTTCCGGCTTGGCCTCTTGCCTGCGAGACGGCCTGTAACTCTGCGGCCCGGCGCCGGCGCCCGGCGGTATCCTGCGGTACTGCAGCCGGTCCGCTGCGGCATGTAAAGCGGTACCAAGCGGCACAATTGCGGCTGCAAAGGGGAAAGAACAAGACACAAAGCGCAATATTATAGGTATGTTATGGCTCAGCACCGAGACGTTAACCGTACCATTCTCCGCAACCGGCACATTACAAGGGTGCAAGTTGCCCTAAAAAGACGTGAAGTTATGGCACCTGATCTAAAACCCATTGAAAATACAAGATTATTCGCTACGCTCTCATGTTTCTTCGAGTCCCCCTTTGAAAAAGGAGGATTGAGGAGGATTTATAAAGACTTACAAAATCTCCCCCCAGCAACCTTTCCCAAAGGGGGGAGTTTTGAGGAGTTTCTGGATGAAAACTATCTATCCCTAGTTTGCGTAAGGGCGCACCCGGGTGCGAGCTCACAAACCGGGCGGACACTTAAGCCGCACCTACCAAAAATGCCAAATAATTTTGACCGAAAAATCCGGGACATGACCCCAGGCATTTGTTAGAATGAAACTTTTCGCGGCGCTCAGATTGACAACCGGTAGAAATGAGGTTTTGAAATGGCCTGTAGAAAAGATTCAATGGGATGCAGATGAAAGCAATTAAAGTAGGCCTGATCGGTTTTGGCACGGTGGGGACCGGGGTGGTGCGCCTGCTTACCGAAGAGCGCACGTTACTGGCCCGGCGCTTGGGCGCCGACCTGGTCTTGAAGAAGGTGGCGGACCTGGACCTGGCGCGGCCGCGGTCCGTGGCTCTGCCGGCCGACTGCCTCACCTCCCGGGTGGAAGACATCCTGGACGACCCGGAAATCGATATTGTGGTGGAACTCATCGGCGGGACCACTGCGGCCCGGGACTATGTCTTGCGCGCCATCGGCCGGGGCAAGCACGTGGTCACCGCCAACAAGGCCCTCCTGGCCCACCACGGCAACGACTTGCTGGCCGCGGCGGCGGAACGGGGGGTGGAGATTGCCTTTGAGGCCTCGGTGTGCGGCGGCATCCCCATCATCCTGACCCTGCGGCAGGGGCTGGCGGCCAACCGGGTCCGGGAGCTGTTCGGCATCCTCAACGGCACCGCCAACTACATCCTTACCCAGATGACCCAGAGCGGCGCGTCTTATGCCCAGGCCCTGGCTGAGGCTCAGGCCCACGGCTACGCCGAAGCGGATCCCACCCTGGACGTGGAAGGCATCGACACCGCCCACAAGCTGGCCATTCTCATGAGCCTGGCGTATGGGGCCCAACTGGACCTGGAGTCCATCGCGGTGCAAGGGATCAGCCGGCTTGACCCCCTGGACCTGCAATTCGCCGGAGAATTCGGCTACAGCCTGAAACTGCTGGCCATTACCCGGGATGACGGGCACCGGGTGGAGGCCCGGGTCCACCCCACCCTGGTCCCCCGGGACCACATGCTGGCCAACGTCAACGGCGCCATGAACGCCGTCTACCTCACCGGAGATGCGGTGGGCCCCATTCTGCTGTATGGCCAGGGGGCCGGGATGATGCCCACGGCCAGCGCCGTGGTGAGCGACTTGATCGACCTGGCCCGCAATCTCCTCCATGGGGCTCCCGGCCGGGTGCCGGCCCTGGGGTGGGAATCGGCCCTGACCACCCGGCGGCTCATCAAACCCATCAACGATCTGATGACCAACTACTACCTGAGGGTTTCGGCCCTGGACCGGCCCGGCGTCCTGTCCGAGGTGTCGGGCATCCTGGGAAAACACAACATCAGCATCGGCGCGGTGATCCAGAAAGGCCGGGAAGTGGAAGGCACGGTGCCCATCGTCATGATCACGCATGAGGCCCGGGAGGCCGACGCCCGCCAGGCCATCACCGAGATCGACCAACTGTCCATCGTGTCCCCGCCCACCGTTTTTTACCGCATCGAGGATCCCCACCTCCACGCCGCCCAGATTTAGCGGAGCAGGAGGGCGGCAAGATTTTTTATAAGGGTCGCCCTCACCCTCCCTCCATTCCTCCCAGCCCCCTGAAACAGGTCTATCGTCTCGCCGCTATCTTCCCTGGGGCCTCCAAGATTAAAGAAAATGGCGTTAACGGTCGACAGGGTGAGAAAGCATAACTATTATAAAAATAATCATACATTACTGCGTGGAAGGAGGTCCTCATGAACGACTTTTGGGCGTTCCGGACCATGGTCACCCCGGTCATCATCCAGATCCTGTTCTGGGTCGGCTCTCTCCTCTGTCTCATCATCGGCGCTATTATGGTAATCTATGGCGCCAGCCATTATCAGGGGGGCCAGGGCCACAACCTGTGGAAGGGGGTGCTTCTCTTCGTGCTGGGGCCTCTGGGGGTCCGGGTCTATTGTGAGATCTTGATCGTCTTGTTCCGGATCAACGAGACCCTGACGGAAATTAAACACGCCGTGGGACGGCAGCCCGAGGCGTAAAGACCGGCCGGTGGCCGGGGGAATCGCCCCAGGGCCGCCGGAGGATCGTCCGGGGGAGACGGAAGCGAGGGGGAAAGCACCATGAATTCAGTCTATCGGCAAGGAGGCATGTGGCTATGAGAGGCAGAGCAGCTTGGTTAGGTGTGGCGGTAATGATGGCGGTGCTGGGCATCGCCTTGGTGGGTTGCGCCACGGGGCCGACCAGCAGCCCGGTTTCATCCCAGGCGGACCTGCTCACGCAGGCTGGGTTTAGAATACATTCGGCGAACACCCCCCAAAAGCTGGCCTACGTGAAAACCCTGCCGGCCAAGAAGGTGGTGTTGAATCAGTATCAGGACAAACCCCTGTATTTAGTATGCACCGACCCCGATGCCAAGCAGTGCTTTTTGGGGGACGAGGCGGCCTATCAGCGGTATGAGCAATTAGCCATCCAGCAAAGCATTTCCGAAGACCAGCATAAGGTCGAGGAGCATCGCTGGGACCCCGAGGCCCTGCAGATGTGGGTGGATTCCCAGGGCGGGGGCTGATGGGCTTATCGTGAGTCTGGACGGATAGGGGGGATGGCTGACGTCCCCCACGTCCCACCCGAGTTGGCAGGATGTCCTGCTCGGATACGCGGTGACGCTCTTTAAGGGAAGGGCTTGCCCGCCTGCGGCTAAACCTGGCGAGCGGTGTTCCCGGTCGGCGCGTCACAAATTACCCCTGCTTTTCTCCTCCCACCTTGCCTCACCTGCATCCCAGCAGTTATGATTAAGCAGGCGGGCTCATTCCGGGTTTCCCCGGAGAAGGGCCGGCATTCACTCTGTCGTGTAAAGGTCAGGTTTAGATATGAAATACGTCATTCTGGTAGGCGACGGCATGGGGGACTACCCCATGGCCGAGTTAGGTGGCAAAACCCCGCTTCAGGCCGCAGCCACCCCGCATCTGGACGAACTGGCCCGACGGGGCGAGCTGGGGTGCGCCCGCACCATCCCCCCGGGTAAGGAACCGGGCAGCGACATCGCCAATCTGGCCATCATGGGATACGATCCGGTACGCTACCACACCGGGCGGGCGCCGCTGGAGGCCGCGGCCCTGGGGGTGAAATTGGGTCCGGCGGAAGTGGCCTTTCGCTGCAACCTGGTGACCCTGCGCCAGGAGGCCTCGGGGATTATCATGGAGGACTACGCCGCCGGGCACATCACCAGCGAGGAGGCCAAAGAGCTCATCGCGGCATTAGAAGCCGCCCTGGGCCGGGACGGGCGCCGCTTTTTCCCGGGGGTGAGCTACCGGCACCTGCTGGTGTGGGCCCAGGGGGACGCGGCTTGGCGCACCTACCCGCCCCATGACTGGACCGGCAAGGAAGTGGGCCACCTCATGGGGGGAGACGCCCAGCCCCTGTGGGACCTGATCCGCGCCTCCTGGCCGGTGCTCAAGGACCTGGAGGTCAACCGCCGCCGGGTGGCGGCCGGGAAAAGACCGGCCACCTCCATCTGGCTCTGGGGCCAGGGCCGGCCTCCCCGGATGCCTACCCTCAAGGAACGCTTCGGCCTCACCGGCGCGGTGATTTCGGCAGTGGACCTGATCCGGGGCATCGGCAAATATGCCGGACTTAAGGCCATCCTGGTCCCCGGGGCCACGGGTTTTCTGGACACCAATTACGCCGGCAAGGTGGCTGCGGCCTTAGAGGCCCTGAAGGAGATGGACCTGGTCTTCGTCCACGTGGAGGCGCCGGATGAAGCGGGCCACAGCGGCGAACTGAAACTCAAACTCCAGGCCATCGAAGACTTTGACGCCAAGGTGGTGGGGCCGATGCGAGCGGGGCTGGATAAGCTGGGGGATTACCGCCTTTTGGTGCTCTGCGATCACCTGACGCCTTTGGTGCTGCGCACCCATACCGATGAGCCGGTGCCGTTCATCCTCTACGACTCCCGGACCCCGGGAGACCATCCTCGGCCCTATACCGAGATTGCGGCCAAGGAAACCGGCCTGCTCCTGGACCAGGGCGCCGACCTGCTGCCCCGGCTGCTGGAGAAGGAAAAATAAGCAAAGATAATTGGGGGGAGGGCCAGGGACTTCGCCCCTGCCCTCCCCCCAAACCCCCCTCCCAACCCGTATAAACAAGTAGGGGCGACCCGTTGGGTCGCCCCTGTTCGTCGGCAAACATTTAGCTTTCAAGAAAAGGCTAGGCGCTTGGTCCTTTCCCTCCTTCAAAAATCCCTACAATCTCTCCTCCAAATACCGCACCGCGTTTTTGAAGATGGCTAGGCCGGCGCCGACCTGTTCGGGGTAGGGTTCGCCCCGGCGGCGCCAGGCTTCTTTTTCCCGGGTCCAGGTGGGGTGCTGGAAGGAGGAGATGTGGGCTTCAGGGTGGGGCATGAGGCCCAGGACCCGGCCGGTGGCGTCCGTGACGCCGGCGATGTCCAGAAGTGAGCCGTTGGGGTTATGGGGAAACCGGCCCAGGGCCGCGTCACCCGAGGGGGTGGCGTATTTCAGGGCGATCTGGCCCCGGTCGGCCAGTTCCGCCAGGACGGGGCCATCGGCGTAAAATTTCCCCTCCCCATGGCGGATGGGCAACTCCAGATGGTCCAGCCCCTGGGTAAAGACGCACTGGGAGGCCATGACCTTGAGGTGGACCCAGGCGTCCCTAAAGTTCCCGCAGTCGTTGGGGATGAGGGCCGCCAGGCGGGCGTCGGACCGGCCCGGCAAGCCGGGCAGCAGCCCCAGGTTGACCAGGACCTGAAAGCCGTTGCAGATGCCGATGACCAGACGGCCGGCGGCGATGAATTCGGCCAGGGCCGAGCCCAGGGCCAGCTTCAGCCTCAAGGCCAGGATGACCCCGGCGCCGTGGTCGTCACCCCAGGAAAACCCCCCGGGCACGGCCAGGAGGTGGTAGTCCCAGAGGATGGCCGGGTTCTCCAACAGATCGGTGGTGTGGACCCGCACCGCCTCGGCCCCGGCCTGGGCCAGGGCGAATTGGGTTTCGTAGTCGCAGTTGAGGCCGTAGCCGTAGAGCACCAAAGCCTTCGGCTTTGGTGCTGGGTTTTCGGTTTTCGGTTTTCGGTTATTGGTGGGGCCCATGTCGTTGCACCCGGATTTTGCTATGTGGAGTGATTTATGAAAATTGTTTAGGCAAGACGCCTGGGCTATCAAATCTTATACGGGTTGGGAGGGGGGTGTGGGGGGAGGGCAGGGCCGTTGGCCCTGGCCCTCCCCCCACATATCCTTTTCTTCCCCCTATTTCTTCCCGCTCTTCTTCTTTTTGGGTTTAGAGGCCGCCTTCTTTTCTTCCTGCCTCTGTTTCTGGGCTGCCAGTTCCACGACTTTTTCCCGCTTCACCGTCACCCGCTTGGCCTCTTTCCGCCAGGCGAAGACGACGGGGCTGGCCACAAACACGGAGGAGTAGGTGCCCACCAGGACCCCTAAGATCATGGCCAGGGCGAAATCCCTGAGGACCACGCCGCCGAAGAAGAACAGCGCCACCACCACCAGGAACACGGTGGTGCTGGTGATGATGGTACGGGAGAGCACCTCATTGACGCTGAGGTTGATGATCTCCGCCAGTTTACCCCGGCGCCGGGCCAGATTTTCCCGGATGCGGTCGAAGACCACCACGGTGTCGGTGAGGGAGTAGCCCGCCAGGGTAAGGAGGGCGGTGACCACCAGCAGGGTGATTTCGATGTTGAATAGATAGAAGATGCCCAGGACGGCCAGGACGTCGTGGAAGGTGGCTATGGTGGCGCCGATGCCGAAGATGAATTCGAAGCGCCAGGCGATGTAGACAATAATGCCGAGCATGGAGATGATGATGGCCACGATGGCCTTATTGCGCAGGTCATTGCTGATGGAAGCGCCGATCTCGGATTTGCCGATGACCTTGAACTGATTGTCCGGCATGGCTTTATTGAGCAGGTCGGCCAGGTGTTCGGACATCTGGCCCACGGAGGTCTCGGACTTCTTGAGCTTGACCATCAGCTCCTTGCCGCCTTCAATCTGCTGGATCTCGGCGTGGCCCCAGCCTTCCTTATCAAGGGCCTCCCGCACCTGGTTGACGGTGAAGGGTTTGGCTGCGGTCATATCCACCAGGGCGCCGCCGCTGAACTCCACGCCCAGGTTGCCGTGGCCCAGGGAGAGCTGCACGAAGGCCACGATACCCAGGAGGCACAAGGCCCCGGAGATGACAAAGGCGTAATGACGCCAGCCGATGAAGTCGATGTTGGGCTGCTTGAAGACTTCGAAGAAACTGAGCTTTTTCAGCCAGCGCTTGATCAGCAGCCAGTCGTACACCACCCGGGTGCCGAATAGGGCGGTAAAGAGATTGAGGATCACGCCCAGGCTCAGGGTGACCGCAAAGCCCTTGATGGGCCCGGTGCCGAAGAGGAAGAGGGCGCAGGCGGTGATCAGGGTGGTGACGTGGGCGTCGATGATCGTCCAGAAGGCCTTATCATAGCCCCCATCGATACTGGCCTTCAGGGGCTTGCCGGCATGCAGTTCTTCCCGCATGCGCTCATAGATGAGGACGTTGGAGTCCACCGCCATCCCCACGGACAGGATGATACCGGCGATGCCCGGCAGGGTGAGGGTGGCGCCCAGGAGCGACAGGGCCCCCAGGAGCAGGATGACGTTGAGGACCATGGCGTAGTCGGCCACCAGTCCGGAGAAACGGTAGTAGAAGATCATGAAACCGATGACCAGGAGGGTAGCCAGCAGGCCCGCGGTGAGCCCTTTCTTGATGGAATCGGCCCCCAGGGTGGGACCCACGGTGATATTTTGGACGATCTTGACAGTGGCGGGGAGGGCCCCGGCCCGGAGCACGATGGCCAGGTCATGGGCCTCGGCCGGGGTATAGGAGCCGGTGATCTGGGCCTTGCCGCCGCCGATGCGCTCCTGGATGACCGGGGCCGAGCGCACCACCCCGTCCAGGATGATGGCCAGGCGGCGCTTGACGTTGTCGCCGGTGATCTTGCCGAACTCCGCAGCCCCCCGGCGGTTGAAGTCCACGGACACGTAGGGTTCATTGTAGTCGCCGATGCGCACCGTGGCGTTTTTCACCCCGGCGCCGGTCATCAAGACCTTCTTTTTCAGGAGCAGGGGCTTGCTTTCGAGGCGGCCGGTGTCCTTGTTGATGCTCTTTTCGATATAAACTTCGTCATCGGCGGGAATCTTATCCGCCAAGGCCTGGTTGAGCTGTTCCCGGGCATAGCCGGGCTTCAGGCGGCCACTCTTGAGGGCGGTGTCGATCAATTCCGGCAGACTGACCTGGGCCTGGTCATCCACCAGCTTGAATTCCAGTTGGGCCGTCTGGCCGATGAGGTCCAGGGCCCGCTGGGGGTCCTGGACGCCGGGGAGCTGGACCACGATCTGGTCGGCGCCCTGGCGCACCAGGACCGGCTCGGTCACGCCGAACTGGTCGATGCGGTTGCGGAGGACCTCGAGGCTCTGGGACAGGGTGCGTTCCTGGAGTTGCTTGATTTCCTCCGGGGTGAGGCTGAGGTCATAGACCGAGCCGCCGTCCCGGCGTTGGGGTTCCCCGGCCTTCAGATGGGGAAACTCCTCTTTCAAGAGTTTCAGAAAAGCAGCCTGTTCATCTTTATTGAGCACGGTGACGGGCAGCGCCTCTTTGGCCACATCCCCTATTTTGAGGGAATCTTTAAGGCCCCGCTTTTCCGCCATTTCCAGCATGTCGGTGGCATCGCGGTGCAAGGCATTATTGATGGCGCTCTCCATATCCACCTGGAGGATCAGGTGCATACCCCCTTTCAGGTCCAACCCCAACTTCAAGCCGCGACTGACATGCTTTTCCCACCAGCCGGGAAGTCCCCCGGTGAGGGAGGGAAGCACGAACATGATGGCGATGACGGTGAGGATAAATAAGAAGAGGAACTTCAGGCGAACTGCTCTCAACATGCACCTATCTCCTTAGCGCCGGAGGCGAGACCGGCGTGGATTAAACTATTTTTCTCAGAATCTGTAATCTTGTGATTCGGAGGAGCGCCAGAAAAAGGCCCTTTCCCCGGCGCGGCCTAATCTGACATAATTATCTCAGACTTGCCGGGCTGTCAAGGTTAATGGGCCGCGACCCGGCCCGGGCGGCCCTGGCCGGAAACCGCGCCCACGGTGAGGCTCAATGCCACATGGCGCTAAGGCCGGCGGTCAAAAAAGAATTCTTCTTCGGGCAGCTTCAAGGCGGTGAGAAAATTCCCATACACCGCGCCGGTGTCGATGCCGATCTTATTGGGCATGAGCAGGGGCTGTTTGAAGGGGGTATGCCCAAAAATGACCCGGCGGCCAAAATCTTCCTGGGAAGTGATAAATTCACCCCGGATCCACAACAGGTCGTCTTCCACCTGGTCGGCAAGGGGCACGCCGGGCTTGAGGCCGCCGTGGACGAAGATATAATCCGGGATTTCATAGTAAAGCTGCAAGTCCTGGTAAAACCGGGCGTGGTCCAGCGGCAAGGCCAGGCTGGCCCGGTCCTGGTCCACCCAGTCATCCCCCCAGTAGTCTTCCAGGGTCGCCATACCGCCGTTAAAGAGAAACATTTCGGCCGGGCTGCCCGCCAGGAAGTCCAGGAACATGGCCTCGTGGTTGCCTTTGAGGCAGATGATTTGCCCCGGGGGCGCCAGATTTTGCAGGCGGATGATATAATCCACCACCCCCTTGGACTGGGGGCCCCGATCGATATAGTCCCCCACGAACAACAGCCGGTCTTGGGTAAGATCCGGGTTGATCTTGTCCAGGAGGCGTTCCAGGGATTCCAGACTCCCGTGGATGTCGCCGATGGCGTAGAGAGCAGCGTCCATCTGAGTCCTTAAGGGGTTCGTAGGGGCGGACCCGCGTGTCCGGCCCCTTGGGCGCACACATGGGTGCGCCCCTACAATGCCGTTTCTCTTACAGCCAGCGGAACAGCTTCTCCCGCCGGTCCAAGCGGGTCAGCCCCGCCTCCCGGGCCAGGCGTTGGGCCTCGACGTGCTCTTCCCCGGTGAGGAATTTTCGTAAGGCCGGATGCTCCCCGGCCCGGCCGCAGGGCCGGTACTGTCCCATGACATTGACGTAGGTGTTGGGGGAAATCTCCCGGGCCAAAAATTCCATGACCTCTTTGGTGCCGGCCAGGGCGTCGGGGAGCACCAGGTGGCGCACCAACAGGCCCCGCCGGGCCACGCCGGCCTCGTCCATCGTAAGGTCCCCCACCTGGCGGTGCATCTCTTTGAGGGCCAGGCGGGCCACCTCGGGGTAGTCCTCCGCCTGGGTTAAATCTTTGGCCACCTGGGGGTCCCAAAACTTGAAATCGGGCATGTATATATCCACCACCCCATCCAGGAGGCGCAGGGTCTCCAAGGCGTCGTAGCCGCCGGTGTTGTAGACCAAGGGGACATGGAGCTCGCCCTGAATGGCCAGGGGCAGGGCAGTAAGAATCTGGTAGACCTGGTGGCTGGGGGTGACGAAATTAATGTTGTGGCAGCCCCGCTTCTGGAGAATGAGCATCATGGCGGCTAAATCTGCGACGCTGATCTCCTCCCCCTCCCCCCCGTGGCTGATCTCATAGTTCTGACAGAAGATGCAGTAGAGGTTGCAGTGGGTAAAGAAGATGGTGCCGGAGCCGTGGCTTCCCACCAGGGGGTCTTCTTCGCCGAAATGGGCGGAGTAGGATGACACCACGGGCAGATCGCCGGTGCGGCAGAGCCCCAATTCCCCGTGATGCCGGTCCACCAGACAGTTCCGGGGACAGAGATTACACTGGCTCAGAATGTCATAAGCCGTGGCAATCTTCGCCTTGAGCAACCCCCGGTGATGCGTCTCTAAATAGACCGGCTCCCATGCCTTCATGGCGGCTATCCTCGTTGGTATTTTGGGGGAGGGCGGGGGATTTTTCGTAAGGGCATCCCCCGGCCCTCCCCTCAAAACAATCTCACCACTCCTCCACCTCGGCCCGCCAGGGTTCCAGGAGGGTCCGGGGGAGGTCGGCGATGAACCGGGAGGGCGAATTGACGGTCATGCCGAATTGTCTACTATAGCCGATACTGGGGAAAATAACCGCCAGATAGTTCCGGGCCCGCGTTGCGGCCACGTACATGAGGCGGCGCTCCTCCTCCATTTCCTCGTCCCCTTCCTGGGAGTAAAAGCCCGGGAAGCGGCCTTCCGCGGCCCAAATGATAAACACAGCGTCCCATTCGAGGCCCTTGGCGGAGTGCACCGTGGACAGGGTCAGGTATGCATCGGTGGGCGTGACCACATCCGCCAGGCTGCTGGGGGGCTCCAGGGTCAGGTCATTCAGGAAAGTCTGAAGCTCCTTATAACGGGCGGTGATGGTCAGGAGGTGTTCCAGGTCCTTCATGCGTTTAGGGTAGTCATCATAGCGGGCCTTGGCCAGGGGTTCGTAATAGGCCAGGGTATGGTTCATGCGGGTCATCAGGGTCTGGCCGGAAGCGTTGAGGGCTTCCAGTAGGTCGGCCAGGTCCTTTAACTCTGTGGAACGGCGTTGATGCCGCAGCCATTTCACCCCGGCCGTGAGATCAAAGCCGCCCTGGACCTGGGCGTTGAACTTGTTGCAGGTTTGCCGTCCCACCCCCGGGAGCAGGAGGAGCAGCCGGGTCCAGCTCATGGTATCTTTGGGGTTGGCCACCACCTTCAGGTGGGCCAGGAGATCCTTGATGTGGGCGCTTTCCATGAATTTAAAGCCCCCGAACTTCATGAAGGGGAGGCCGGCGCGCACCAGTTCGATTTCCAGGTCGAAGGAATGGTAGCCGGCCCGGATGAGGACCGCGATCTGGTTTAAGGGCGTGCCCTGCTCCAGCAGGTCCTGCACCTGGGCCACCACCAGCCTGGACTGCTCGTTTTCCGTGGCGGCCCGGAAGAGGCGGGGGCGCGTGCCGTCGGCCCGGCGGGTGAACAGACATTTGGTGTATTTGTCCCGGGCCCCGGCGATGATGGCGTTGGCCAGGTCCAGGATGGGCTGGGTGCTGCGGTAATTCTCTTCCAGTTTGATGATCCGGGTGCCGGGGAACAGGTTGGGGAAATCCATGATGTTCCGGAAGTTGGCCCCCCGAAAGGAATAAATGGACTGGGAGTCGTCGCCCACGGCCATGACGTTCTTATGGGAGTAGGCCAGGAGCTGCACCAGTTCGGCCTGGAGGCGGTTGGTGTCCTGGTATTCGTCCACCATCAGGTAGCGGAAGCGTTGGGACAGGTGGCGGCGCACGTCTTCGTGCTCGGTCAGGAGGCGCCGGCCCTCCAGGAGCAGGTCGTCATAGTCCAGCAAGGCGTGGCGGCGCTTTTCGTCCTGGTAGGCCGCGGCCATTTTGGCCAGGTGGTCCCGCTGCTCCAGGAACTGGGAGTAGTCCCGGGAGAGCAGAAAATCCAGGGACAAGTCCTTATTGACCACCGCGCCCAGGATCTCGGCTATGGTCTCTTTCCGGGGAAACGGCCCGGAGAGCTTTTTAAAGCCCAGGCGCTCCTTGAGCAGGTTAAGGAGATCGCCCTGGTCGGCGCGGTCCATGACCGTAAAGCCTTTGGGATAACCCAGGCGCTCGCCGTACTGGCGGAGCCAGAGGTAACAGATGCCGTGAAAGGTGCCCCCCACCACCTGGCCCAGGGCCTGGTTCAACAGATGCACCGCCCGGGTCAGCATTTCCCGGGAGGCCTTGCGGGTAAAGGTGAGGAGCAGGATGGCCCCGGGGTCCACCCCGTGCTCCACCAGATAGGCCAGGCGGTAGACCAGGGTGCGGGTCTTGCCGCTGCCGGCCCCGGCGATGACCAGGATGGGCCCCTCCAGGGTGGTCACCGCCTCATACTGGGCCGGATTGAGCTCTTTTTGGTAATCAATCCGGGGCGCCGGGGGATCGTGAGGTTCTGGTTTGAATATGTAGGGCATATTTTTGATTTGGGGGAGGGAGCTATGGGCTTTTTCGCAAGTGGCCCCTACCCCTTCCCCCAAAACCCCATCCCCAACCCCTTACAGGGGGCTGGGAGGGGAGCTTGAGGGGAGGGCGGGGGATTCTTCGTAAGGGCGTCCCCCGGTCCTCCCCTCATCTCATCCTTTCTTAAAATAATCAACAATCGCCGCGGCCAGGGCCGCGATGGTGAACGAGTCCGGCTCGATCTGGGGCGTGAGGCCGTATTCGTTCAGGGTGGCCGTGGTGATGGGGCCGATGGAGGCCACGGTGGCCCCGGTGGCCAGTTTCTGAAAGGCATTTTTGCCCAGCAGCCCGGCGAAGTTGTGGACCGTGCTCGAGCTGGTGAAGGTGAGGATATCCACCCGGCCCGCCGCAAGCAACTCGGCGGCCTCCGGCGGAACGGTCCGGGGCGGCAGGGCCCGATACACCGGCACCACCTCGACCTCGGCCCCAAGTCGGGTCAGGCCCTGGGGCAGGACGTCCCGGGCCTGCTCGGCCCGGGCCAGGAGGATTTTGGCCCCAGGAGTGATCTGCGGCGTTAAAACCTCCAGCAACCCCTCCGCCTGGAAGGTGTTGGGCACCACATCCGCCACCAGGCCGTAGTCTTTCAAAGCCTGGGCCGTGGCCGGGCCGATGGCCGCGAGCTGAGCGCCTCCCAGCGTCCGGACATCCCGGCCTTGATGGAAGAGCCGGTCCATAAAGGCGCGCACTCCGTTGGCGCTGGTGAAGATGACCCAGGCAAACCGGGGGAGATTTTGCAAGGCCGCGTCCAGGGGGGCGAAATCGGCGGGGGGCGCGATCTCGATGGTGGGAACTTCCAGGCACTGGGCCCCGGCGGCGCTGAGCCTGGCCACCAGGTGGCTGGCCTGGTCCCGGGACCGGGTCACCACCACGGTTTTGCCCCACAGGGGCCGGTTTTCCCACCAAGTGAGGGGACCGGCCAATTCCACCACGCCGCCCACCACCAGCACCGCCGGGGGCTTGATGTCGGCCTCGCGAGCCCGGGCCGCGACGGTGGCCAGGGTCCCCACCACGGTGCGCTGAGCCAGGGTGGTGCCCGATTGAATCACCGCCGCCGGGGTTTCCGCAGCCCGGCCCGCGTCGATGAGGCGGAGGCAGTTTTCCGCCAGATTTTTCACCCCCATGAGGAAGACCAGGGTGCCGGGGTTTTGCCCCAGGGCGGCCCAGGGAATGGTGCTGGCTTCCTTGGTGGGGTCTTCGTGGCCGGTGATGAAGGTCACCAGGGTGGTGTAGCGCCGGTGGGTCACCGGGATGCCGGCGTAGGCCGGCACCGCCACCGCCGAGGTCACCCCGGGCACCACTTCAAAGGGGATACCGGCCGCGGCCAGCTCTTCGGCTTCCTCGCCGCCCCGGCCGAAGACAAAGGGGTCGCCCCCCTTGAGGCGCACCACCGTGAGGCCGGCCCGGGCCTTGGCCACCAACAGTTCGTTGATGCCCCCCTGGGGCACCGCGTGGGCTCCGGCCTTCTTGCCCACATAGAGGATTTCGGCCCCCGGGGGGGCTTCCTGGAGGAGCGCCGGGCTGGCCAACTGATCATAGACCACGACGTCGGCCCGGCGTAACAATTCCAGGCCCTTCACCGTGATCAATCCCGGGTCTCCGGGCCCGGCGCCAACCAAGTAAACCATAAATTTATCTTAACATAATTTTTGCGGGGCTGGGACTTCGTCCCGCCCCGCAAGATACAAGATAAAAGAAAAAGGTAAATTGAGGGGAGGACCGGGGGAAGTCAATTCCCCCGCCCTCCCCTCAAACTCCCCTCCCAACCCCCTGCAAGGGGGAAACCGGGACCTATAGCCTCGCTTCTTAATGACAGCTCTGGCAGCCCCGGCGCGTTTCGATGCCGTCCACCACGCCGCGGTATTTTTCGTGGATCAGCAAACGGTCGAACTCCTGCATCCGGGCCAGCAAATCGGCCTGCTCGGCCTCGCTGAAATAGGCCATGCAGGGGATAAAGAAGTGTTTGTCTTCTTTGTCGATGTGCCGGGGATAGAACTCCACCAGCTTTCCCATGTGCTTCATGAGGTCGTTAAGCGCCCCGGGCTGTTCCAGGAGATACCCTGCTTTGGCTTTGACCAGGCCGGCAGTGGTTTCCCGGGCCCAGGCATGTTCTTTAATCAAGTCAGCCATGGTCTGCCGGTGTTCCGGGGACAGGTCTTTAGCCGCCAGGGCCTTGAACAGGAGGTCTTCCTCCTTGCCGTGGTGGCAGCGGTCGGCATAGGTATGGATGAAATCCACCGCGGTGTCGATGAACACCGGGTCCACAAAGGCGAAGGCCGCGTCCACGGCGATGTTATCCTTGATCCGCTGGAATTCCCGCTGCATCTGGTTGAGCATGCGCTCGATCAGACGGTGTTCGATCATCAAAGGGCCGATGGGTTGCATTATCTGAATTCCTCTTTTTCTGGTGGGCAGTGCCCACCCTACATTTAGCCGCCGATGAACGCCGATCCACGCGGATAAAAATCTGCGTTTATCGGCGGTTTAGACTTTCACCAGCTCGTAGGCCCGGGTCCCCAGGCCCAGGGATTCGGCGTATGCCAACTGGATGGGCCAGTCAACCTGGGGGTAGATCTCCTTGAACTTGTCGGCCCCGGGGCTCAGGTCCTGGAGGCAGGAGCCGGCCAGCCCCGGGCTGGCCAGCACCAGGTCGGCGCTGGCCTGGTCGATGGCCACCGGGTCCCGGGAGGCCAGGATGCCGATGTCCCCCACGATGGGCAGGTCGTTGTGGCCGTAGCAGTCGCAGGCGGGGGAGACCTGGGTGATGAAGTTGACGAACACGCTCCGGTCGCGCTTGGTGGTCATGACACCGTAAGCGTATTCCATCATCTTCTGCAAAAAGACCGGGATGGATTCGTTCCACTGAATCTGGATGTTGCCGTAGGGGCAGACCAGGATGCATTCGGCGCAGCCCACGCATTCGGAGGGGTCAATGACCGCCTTTTCCGTCTCGGGGTTGATGCCGATGGCCTCCTGGGCGCAATGGGCGATGCACTCGCCGCAGCCGGTACATTTTTTGGCGTTCACCGCCGGGGCGATGTTGGAGTGCTGGGAGAGCTTGCCT
Source organism: uncultured delta proteobacterium (assembly GCA_963812015.1). Taxonomy (GTDB): domain Bacteria; phylum Desulfobacterota; class Desulfobaccia; order Desulfobaccales; family 0-14-0-80-60-11; genus 0-14-0-80-60-11. The sequence goes on from CAWETI010000003.1 coordinate 920,506, forward strand.
TTCCGGGAGGCGCAGCCCATGCCCAGGTTCTTCAGGGCGCCGCCGAAGCCCGAGAGTTCGTGCAGCTTGAAGTGGCTCAAGGTCACCAGGGCTTCGGCTTCAACGATGGCCTCGGCCAAATAGACGGACTTGAACTGCTCTTTATTGATCTTCACCTCCACTTCCGCCTTGCCGGTGAGGCCGTCGGCAATAACCAGGGGCGCCCGCACCACCGCGTAGGCAAAGCCGTTTTCGATGGCGGTGGTGAGATGGCTGACGGACTCGCTCCGGGTGCCCACGTACACGGTGTTGGCGTCGGTGAGGAAGGGGCGGCCCCCCAGGTCCCAGAGCTTGTCCACCACCTGGCGCACATAGAGGGGCCGGATGAAGGCGGCGTTGCCCTTCTCGCCGAAATGGAGCTTCACCGCCACCAGGGGGCGCTTTTTGCGGCGGTGGATGATGGTCTTGATGTCCAGGGCGTCCAGGAGCCGCTGGAACTTCTTAAAATTGGGCTCCTTGGCGGAGGCCCGGAGATCCATCATAAAAACCTGACTGGGCATGGCGTCCTCAAGTTCATTGGTTAGTTAGTTGTATTGACATCATTGTCCAACGAGTTTATTGCCAACCAAGGTATAGGTGACAATCTTTTTTACCGTAGGGCAGCAGGCCGGATCGTTGGGGCCATGGGTCACCATGTCAATGATAATCTTCCCTGATCTCTATAAGGGAATTTTTTAATTAATGTCATTGAGTTTCCTAATAATGGGGTCTTGTGAACTAATAGGCGCTGAAATAATTTGGCGAACTCTTGAATAATTTCTTCTAACTGGCAACCATATTGGCTCAGTTGATGATTCACTCTGAATTGCAAGTTCATCTTGCCTAAGAATATTTAAAACATTTTCCACATATCTCTTTTCTCTATGGTCAAGGCCTCTAAAAAGAGCTGATTGCCTTCGTCCGGAACCCGCTTGAAGATATAATTTTCTTAGGATAGATAACGCAACTTTTAATGGATTAGGAAGAGAAGAATCAAGTATTTCTTTGGTAGTGGCCATTTCTTCGCTAAATTCTTCAAATTCGCATTGATCATCAAATATTTCTTTGGGCAAGTCACTTTTTGATACTCTCCCAATAATTGTACCTATTAAGCAAGATTGGAAATTAGGACAATATTGTGGCTTAATTTCTGAATCAATTTCTATTTGTTGAAATACACATTCCCTAAATGTTATTCCTGAAAAATTTCCAATATTTCTATCTAAGAAAATATTCTCAATCAATATATCATCTAAAATTAAATTATGACCCCAATAAGTCTCTCCCATCTCTAAGAGAATTTGAACTAAATCTGAAGCTAAATAAGTAGCTTGCAATTTTTCGTCCGCATGCCAAGCAGCGTTAGAAATTTGCTTTGATGTATAAGCAACTTGTCGACATTTTCTTGCTGCCAAGTCTCTACCTAATTGACCAATAGCGCATTGCCATTTATTAAAGGGCAAATATATTTCTTCATAGGGAGCCCTGATATAATTAATCAAATCACCAACTCTTGCGATATCAACCATATCACGATCGATAAAATACCGTGAACCATCCTCGGGGTCAGAAACAGCAAGCCCTGGCAACCGTTGAAGCAGTATAAGAGCTTGCTCATCAGGTTCATAACCAGAAACTTCACGAAAGGTTTCAGCAATCTCTCCAGGACTAAGTGGCCCTATTCCTTGAAAATAATTCCGAGCCCTTGATGCTAGCCTTTCGATGACTTTTCTTACGCTATCTCCGCTTATCCCAACGTCAATGGCAGCTTCTCGTTCGCAAACCCTCTCTAATATAATGTCCCATCCCTCGGCAGGGGTCAATTTGGGATCATCACCAATTGTCTGCTGCAAAACGCCTTTTGCAGCAAGGTAACCTATTAAAAGAGGCCTGCATGGTAACCACAAGGGTATTTCTCCCTTCCATCCCCTTTTCTCAAGATATGCTGCAACTTGATCTTCTGTAAAATCACTCAAACTTAAGCAATTAACTTCTCCTTGAAATCCTATTGACCGCCTTAATTCTTTTTCATGATCAAAGTAATGAGCTCGTCCAGCTATAATTAAACCCACATAAGCTGGTGTATCAGCCACAAATTCTCGAATTAATCCCATTGATTGATAACGCAAATCCTTAAGCCTTTTAGGGATGCCTGTCCATCCAGGAGACCCAAGTTCATCAAAACCATCTAATAATAATATCGCATATCCTGCGCGCCAAGCCCTCACCAAATGATGAGGCTGGGGGTAGCCTATGTTCCTGGCATGTCTCTCCAAAGCTTCTGCAGCATTCCTTTGACCATGGTGATCACGCAAGTTAAGCAATATGGGGAAGATATATGTTCTATTGTTTAAATAATCCGACCTGAGGGCAAAAAATATCTCACGTAATGTTGTGCTTTTCCCTGCCCCATAATCACCTATAAGAATTAATCTTCTACCATTTTGAAGTTGGCTAGAAATATTGTCCAAAGACCATAAATTACCTGATTCATCACAAAGATCCATAGAAACATAATTAGTTCTTTTGTCAGCATTTCCTGTTTCCGGATCTCTGGCGCTGCCGAAGGGATAATCCTTTCTAGACATCAAATAATGTTTAGCATCTATAAGTTTAGAACGAAAAACATCATATGAAACTGCCGCAATATCATGACCATAAGACCTAATAGTAGATCGCTGGTCCGCAGTTGGTTCATGCTTTGTTACAAACCATCCTTTCGCTGCTTTATCTGGAAATATTCTTCGAATTTTTGGTAAAACTTTTGAGAGTTTTTTCCCATCATCAGTTGCTTTTTGTTGACTTCTTGATATGGTACATTCTATAGCATGAACACATTCTTCCGAAATAAATATCCCATCACGTTCTTGACCATCGATTTTAACTGCTCCAGCTCCTATGTCTTTTGGCCATAGCAGACGAGCTACTTTGCGAACTTCTTCTTCGAATTCTCTGCCTTCATCCATATACTGACTCCCCTATTGAAAACATTAACCCTTAATTAAATATTTGAAGGGAAGTTCTCCTCCCAGACCACCTTTCCTCCCACAATAGTCATCACGGCCTTGCCCTGCAAGGTCCAGCCGTGGAAAGGGCAGTTGCGGCTTTTGCTGGCGAAGGTGTTGGCGTCCACGGTCCATTCCCGGTTGAGGTCCATGAGGGTGACATCCGCCGGGGAGCCGATGGTGAGGGAGCCACCCGGGATATTCAGGATGCGGGCCGGGTTGAGGCTCATTTTGGCCACCAGTTGGCTGAGGCTGAGGACCCCGTCGTGCACCAGTTTGAGGCTGAGGCCCAGGGAGGTTTCCAGGCCGATGAGGCCGAAGGCCGCGGCCTGGAACTCCAGGTCTTTTTCCAGGGAGGTGTGGGGGGCATGGTCGCAGGCGATGGCGTCCAGGGCGCCGTCGGCCAGGGCTTCTTTGATGGCGGCGACGTCGGCGGCGGTGCGCAGCGGCGGGTTGACCTTGGCGTTGGTGTCGTAGCCCATAACCGCCTCATCAGTCAGGGAAAAATAGTGGGGGGCGGTCTCGGCGGTGACGGTGAGGCCCGCGGCCTTGGCGGTGCGGATTAGGGCCAGGCTGCCCAAGGTGCTGACGTGGGCGATGTGGAGGCGGCCGCCGGTGAGTTGGAGCAGGGCCAGGTCCCGGAAGATCATGGACTCTTCGGCCGCGGCCGGGATGCCCCGGAGGCCCAGTTCCAGGGAGACCCGGCCTTCGTGCATCACCCCGTCGGCCCTGAGGTCCAGGTCTTCTTCGTGGACGATGAGGGGGACATTGAAGGTCCGGGCGTACTCCAGGGCCCGGCGCATGAGCATGGGGTGCATCACCGGATGGCCGTCGTCGGAGAAGGCCACCGCCCCGGCCGCCTTCTGGTCGCCGTATTCACTCAGGGTCTGGCCCAGGGAGCCCTTGGAGATGGCCCCCACCGGGTAGACCCGGGCGAGCCCCGCGGCCCCGGCGGCCTCGAGAATGAAGCGGGTGATGGTGGTGTTGTCGTTCACCGGGCGGGTGTTGGGCATGGCGGCCACCGCGGTGAAGCCGCCGGCCACCGCGGCCCGGGTCCCCGTCAGGATGGTCTCCTTGTACTCTTCCCCCGGCTCCCGCAGATGGACGTGCATGTCGATGAGACCCGGGGTCACCACCAGGTTGTGGGCGGCGATCACCCGGCGGCCGTCGCCGGAGATGGTTCCGGGGGGTTCCAGGGCGGCGATCCTGCCGTTTTCGATCAACAGGTCCCGGGGGGCCGCAAGATCCTGGGCGGGGTCTACCACCAGGCCGCCGGCAATCAGTAAACTCATGCCTTTTCTCCTCCAATCAAGAGGTAGAGCATGGCCATGCGCACCGCCACGCCGTTGGTCACCTGTTCCAGGATGACGGAATGGGGGCCGTCGGCCACCTCGGGAGAGATCTCCACCCCCCGGTTGAGGGGGCCGGGATGCATGATGATCACGTCGGGTTGGGCCAGCTCCAGGTGCCGGGGGGCCAGGCCGAAGTAGCGGCTGTATTCCCTCAAGGTGGAGAGAAACATCTGGCCCATGCGTTCCAGTTGCAGTCGAAGCATCATGATGACGTCGGCGCCGGCCACCGCCTCCTCCAGGGAGCAGGTGACTTTGGCGCCCAGAGATTCAAGCTGGGGCGGCAGCATGGTGGCCGGGCCCGCCACGGTGACCTGGGAACCCATCTTGGTAAAGGCCTGGATGTCGGAGCGGGCCACCCGGGAGTGGGCGATATCGCCGATGATGGCTATCTTTAAGCCGGAGAGTTTGCCTTTGGCTTCTTCAACGGTGAGGAGGTCCAGGAGGGCCTGGGTGGGGTGCTCATGGAGGCCGTCGCCGGCATTGATGACGCCGCATTTAAGACGCCGGGCCAGGAAATGGGGGGCGCCGCTGGCGGGATGGCGAATCACCAGGAGGTCCGGCTGCATGGCCTCGAGATTGTGGGCGGTGTCCATCAGGGTTTCGCCCTTGACGGCGCTGGAAGCCGCCACCGTCAGGTTGAGGGTGTCGGCGCTGAGGCGCTTGGCCGCGATCTCGAAGGACATCCGGGTCCGGGTGCTGGGCTCGTAGAAGACCGTCACCACGGTCTTGCCCCTGAGGGTGGGGACCTTTTTGATGGGGCGGACCGAAATCTCTTTTAAGGACGAAGCGGTATCCAGGATGTGGCGAATCTCTTCGGGGGCCAGATCCGCGATACCCAACAGGTCCTTCCGGCGGAATTCCATAGTGGGACCTTCCTCACGTCAGGGGGGAGGGTAGGGGAGTCCCCGGCCTCGCCCATCCAGGTTGAGTGTTCACGCTGCCCGACTGTCAACCCGTGCCGCCGCCACCGGGGCCTGAGGCTGAGGTTGCCGCCCCGGAATGATCCGGCCAGGGGGCAGATTCCTGGGGGCACTGATTGAGGCTCGCCGGGAACCTGCAGGGGCGCGGTCAGGCCCTCCAGGCCGTGGCAAAAAAAAACCTCCTTGGTCTGAAAGGAGGTTTGGGGTGGATTTTCTTGAAATTCGATTCATAGGGACAGCCTTTCTGGCATCGTTATTTTAGTACCATTACCCACGGCTAAATTCAAGGATATTTTCCACCCCCTTCCCCGGGGGGAGAGTTGACAGGGGGCCAACCAGGACTTATATGTGAAATAAAGAATTAGCAACGGCCAAGCAGATTTATGTCGTATTAACGGCAGGTTGTCATTAGAGTGCCGACCGGTTGATTGGTCGGGCCAATTAATCATAAGCCCATAATTTCACCTGAGTGAGGAGGAAGCGTTAGATGGCTAATGAACTCATGGAATGGCGGCCGTTTCGGGAAGTCTCCCGCCTCCGGCGGGAAATGGATCGTCTCTGGGAGGATTACTTCGGATCCGGCAGGCGGGGTTTTCAGCCGCTGCAAGGGGAATTCGCCCCCGCGGTGGACGTCAAGGAAACGGCTGACCAGATCGTGGTGAAGGCCGAGGTTCCCGGGATTGATGCCAAGGACATCAATATCTCGGTTACGGGTGACGTGCTCACCATCAAGGGCGAAAAAAAGTCGGAACGGGAAGAAAAAGAGGAGAACTATCACGTGGTGGAGCGCAGCTACGGCTCCTTCTCCCGTTCCCTGACCCTGCCGGCCGCGGCGGACCTGGATAAAATCGAGGCCAAGTACGATAAAGGGGTGTTGACCGTCACCTGTCCCAAGAAAGAAGAGGTCAAACCCAGGTCCATCGAAATCAAGACGGCCTAGCCGTTCTGAGGCCCCAGGCCTCACCGGTTCCCCCATCCTGGCCGCGCCAGCCTCACGGGGCGGAAGGGGTGGGGGACTTGTGTTTCTGAGGTTTTGCGTTTAAGATGCCTCTTTACTGAGGGAGAGCCTAAGCCTCAACCATCTTCGCAGGCAAAGGAAGCCGTTATGAGCACCGAACTGGAATCCGTCATCAAAAGCGCCATCGCCCAGGAAGAATTGTCCCATGATTTCTATAAACGCCTGGCCGGCCTGGTGAGCCATCCGGAAACGAAAAACACCTTGGAATATCTGGCCAAGGAAGAATTGGAGCATAAGGCCTTTCTCCAGAGCTGCTTTAGCGCCCAAGGGTGCACCCTGATGGGGGAAGCCCAGAACGTTCACCTGGCGGAAATGCTGCAAGCCCCGGCCATCAGCGCCGAGATGTCCCCCAAGGAAGCCCTGGCCATCGCGGCGAAGCGGGAGGAGGGGTCATACCACTTCTATCAGGCCCTGGCCGCACTCCAACCGCCGGGGGATATCCAGGCTTTTTTGGAAAAGATGGCCAAGGTGGAACTGGCCCACAAGGAAAAGGTGGAATACCTCTACGATAACGCCGCCTTTCCCGAAGTGTGGTAGCGGCTCCCGTGAGGGCGACGGGCGTGCTCCTGGCCCTGGAAGGCATTGACGGCTCCGGGAAGAGCACCCAGGCGGACCTTCTGGCCGGGGCCGTGAAGCGTTTGGGGGCGGAAGTGGTGCTGACCCGGGAGCCCACTTCAGGCCCCGCCGGGCAAAGGTTGCGCCGTTACCTGTCGGGACTCGCCCGGCACCTGAGCCCCGCGCTGGAGCTGGCGCAGTTCGTCGCCGACCGCCGGGAGCACGTGGCGAAGGTCATCGGCCCCGCCCTGGCGGCGGGTCGGGTGGTAATCACCGACCGCTACTATTATTCCTCGGTGGCTTATCAGGGGGCCCTGGGGCTGGATGCGGCCCGCATCCTGGCATTGAATGAATCCTTCGCCCCCCGACCCCGCCTGGTGTTCATCCTCACCCTGCCGCCGGAGGCGGCCGTGGCCCGCCTGTTGCGAAGCCCCGGGCGGCGCCGCCAGGTGAGCGAAGGGCGGGACTACCTGGAGCAGGTTGCGGCCATCTACGCCTCCCTGACCGGTCCCCATATCCACCGGGTGGACGCCGGGGCGGCCCCCGAGGCCATCCACGCCACCCTCCTGGCCATCACCCTAAAAGCCCTGGAATCCCAGTGAGCGGCGGGGAAATATCCCCGGGGACGCCTGGCGGGATGGGACCGGCTGGCGCGGCGCGCCGGGGCCTTGCCGCCAGAAGGGGTAGGACTGCGGGTTGCCCCGGGAAACCGGTGACTAGGGAGGTTAAGGCGGGGCCGGCCGGGAATCGGACCGGCTCCGGTTTAGTTTGACGGCTTTCCGGGGCGCGGTTCTTGACAAGTCTCTCCTCATTGGTTAATAATAATCCGTTCGGGCCGTTAACTCAGTCGGTAGAGTATCTGCCTTTTAAGCAGAGAGTCGTTGGTTCGAATCCAACACGGCCCATAAAAAACGTCCCCATCGTCTAGCCTGGTCCAGGACACCGGCCTTTCACGCCGGCGACCGGGGTTCAAATCCCCGTGGGGACGCCAAATGAAATCAAAGGGTTAGCCAAAATGGGCTAACCCTTCTTTTTCATTTTCCCCGCTATTTTCCACCTTCCACCGGAATATGGGCTTTTCCCCTGGTTAGAGTACGGATGGTCGAATCCCCGCGGTTTCTTGTCGACTTATGCCCCAGAACCCCAAGCCATTGTTGCAATATCCAACAATAAATTACTTATAAAAATTAGTAAGTTAACCATTTCGCCGATTATTTGTGGTATTATTAGACATAAGTTCAGCTCCATGGCGGGGTAAGATGTGCCGCCCTGAGGACATGGATGGGTTTTATATAAGTTATTTCAAATATATATGGCTCAGGCCCGGAGCTGGCACATCCCTTGCTTTACGGCTAGATGGGCATAAAAGGCTTAGTGGGCCGCTTTTGGGTCATCCCTCTCCGCCTCGGATGTGGCATGCGGCCGCAACCTGGGAGGCGTTGGGGGCAAGCCTGTTGCCGCATCCAGGTCAGGAAAATCTTGCCAAGGTGTTCCGGCGGTGGGACAGTTATGCAGGGCTTCCTGGATATTGTCCGGATCAGCGCTGATTGATGACGATGGTGTAACCCTCTCTTGCGTAGATTTCGTTTATTTCGTTGAACCTCAAGACCTCCGGGCAAATCTCCAGACAAGAGCCCCGGGCCATGCCTTCGGAGGAAAAGCCGTTCAACTCCTTTCCGGGAGTTCTTTATGAGTCCTGGCAAACAGCTCTATCATTTAGGTATTGTGGGGGCAGGCCGGCAAGGCATGGCCATCCTGGAGGCCTTGGTTCCTCCTCGGCGAGATGATCAAGCCTTGCAGGTGGTGGGGGTGGCGGATCTGAACCCGGAAGCTCCCGGTATTATCTATGCCTACCGGCATAATCTCTTTGTGACGGTCAATTTTGATGATTTACTGCAACTGCCTGCATTAGACATCGTCGTCAACGCCACCGGCCGCCCGGAAGTTTCTCACCAATTGCAAGAGCATCGACCTGAGGGGTTAATAGTCCTCAGTGTCGATCGCCCCTATTCTTGGGAGGACTTCTGGGACCTCATTTCTATGGATCTCTCTCCGATCCAAGAAGTTGGCCCCTTGAAAATCGGCATTGTGGGGGGAGGCAAAGGAGGTCATGAGGTTCTCCAGCTCATAGCCGGAGATCAGCGTTACCGGCGAAAATTTGAAATCCTCGGGGTAGCTGATCCTAATCCCCAGGCCCAGGGCATGATCCTGGCAAAAAGTTTGGGTATTCCGACCTTTCACAAATGCACGCTCCTCCTGAAGGAAAAACCGGACCTGATCTTGGAACTCACCGGGGACCCGGAAGTGCGGGAAAGAATCATCCAGCAAAAGGACCCCCATACCCAGATTATCGACCACACCAAGGCCCGGCTCTTTTGGGATCTCTTATACCGAGAGGAGGACCGGCTGCGCAGCAAGGTGGAGAGCGAAATCAGATTAGCCGGCCAGCGCAATCGTTTCCAAAGCATTTTCGATCACTTGCCTGATCCGGTGCTCGTGATCAAACCTAACTACCTGGTGGAGGAGGCCAACCGCACCTTTCTCAACCGCTTTCAGAAAAGTGGGGCAGAAGTCATTGGGAGACCCTGTTTTGAGGTATTTCATCAGTTTGATAGGCCTTGCGATAGCAAAGGCCTGGCCTGTCCCTTGCCGAGCGTCCTGGAGAAATCTGAGGCGCTCCAAGTTTTACAGCGCTACGTAGATACCGATGGCACGATGCGCTATGACGAAATTACTATGTCGCCTCTGTGTCCGCCGGAAGGGACCCGAAAGCGGGTAATCGAAGTCATCAAGGATATCACCCCCCGCAAGCAGCTCGAAGAGGCGCTGCAGGGTTCGGAAGAAAAAACCCGGCAGCTGCTCCGACAGACGAATAAGAGCAAAGCCTTTTTGGAGACGATCGTCAATGGCATTGAAGATCACATGATGGTGATCGATCTTGATTACCGCATTATCGAGGTCAATCGGGCCTTGTTGGAAATGGTGGGGTTGAATCGGAAAGACGTGGTGGGCAAGCACTGTTATGAGGTATCGCACCATCTGGAGAAGCCGTGCGCCAGTCCCGATCACCCGTGTCCCTTGAAAGACGCGGTGGCCACGGGCAAGGCGGCCTCCGCCACCCATGTGCACTTCGACAAGGACAGCCGGGAGCATTACATTCACGTGGTCTGTCACCCGTTGTTTGACGAGCAAGGATGGGTCCACCGAGTGATTGACTTGTCCCGGGACATCACCGAGGAAATCACTGATCGCACCCGGGTGCTGCACGATGACAAAATGACGTCTTTGGGAAAATTGTCCGCCAGCGTGGTGCACGAGATCAACAACCCGCTGACCGGCATCCTCAACTTCACCAAATTGGCGCAACGCATACTGGGCAAGGAGGCCACCGGCGACGAAGAATTGGGTAAGATACGTAATTATCTCGATATGATCTACAACGAGACCTCCCGAGTCAGTCGCACGGTGTCCAACCTGCTGGCCTTTTCCCACAAGACCAGGCCGGAATCCAAGCCGGTGGATCTCAATGCAGTGCTGGCGGAGACCGTATCACTGACCGAGTACCAGATGCGGCTGCAGGGGATCACGGTGGAACGCCAATTGGCTTCGGATCTGCTCCCGGTCATGGCGGATGAGGGAGCTCTGAAACAGGTTTTTTTGAATCTCGTGTTGAATGCCACAGACGCCATGCCGAAGGGTGGGACTCTGACCTTGACGACCAAGAATTCCCGGGGCCGAGAAGTGGTGGTACAGGTTTCCGACACGGGGGTGGGCATCCCCAAGGATTGTTTTTCCCAGATATTCGAACCCTTCTATACCACCAAGAAGGCCGGCTCCGGGGTGGGGCTGGGGCTCTCCGTGGTGTACGGGATCGTCCGGGACCACAAGGGCAACATCAAAGTGGACAGCGTCGTGGGGCAGGGGACCACATTCACTATCCGTCTGCCGGCCTTTAAACCGTTAGAGGAGCCTGCCGCCACTTGAGAAGATTAAGATCCTGGGGGTGGATGACGAGCTCAGCAGCCGCGCATCTTTAAGCGGCTGGCGGTCTCATGGGTATTCCCGCTAGCCGGGAAAAATTGGGCCGGAAGGTTTTGGCGTTTTGCGACCATCGCCAAATCCTTCCGGCCGATTACTGAGTGGTTTAGGGGAGAGTGGCCGGCTCAGGCGGACCGGAGAAACTCCTTAACCAAGAGCTCCCATCCCAATTTGGGGTAGTGACCGTAGACGTCATCGATGATCGTGCCGCCGGATTGGAGGGTGGCGCCCACCGAGGGTTCCAGCATCGCGACCAGCCTGTTGGATTCATCTTCGATCCAGGCAAGGTTGTCCTCGCCCAAGGCCAGGTTTTCCAGGTCCGGCTGCAGATTGGTGGAGGCGATGACCATCAGCCAGCCGTCGCCGTAAGGGTCGTCATGGGCCAGCCCCGCTCTTTTCAGGACCTTGGGATTCACCGCTTCGACGATGCCATCCAGAGGCGCCAGGACCGCCGCCTGGTTGCCCCGGCGGGTTAGCGTCAGGGCCACCTCTTCACGGCGAATTTCCTGCCCGATTTCAGGCAGCCTGATTGCATCGGCGCGGCCCAGGAGCTTCTGGGAAAAGTCATCCAGGCCGATGCGCACCCGACCGCCCTGCTCCAAGGACACCCAGGTATGACCCCGGTGGAGGTAGCTGGAAGTCGGCACCTTAAAGCCGAAGACTTCCTGAAGCTGACCGACTAACTTACCGAAATTAACGGCGCACCCCTGGTATTCCGGCAGCTTGGTGATGGGGTCCAGAACCGCACTGATGAGCCGGTTAACCGGGTCGTCCAGGAAGTGCATGGGAATGAAGGCCGTGCCCGGCCTGACCCGATCGGTCAACAGGGCTTTGGCCGCGAGGGTTCCCCGGCGGCTGCTGGTCCTGATTAGTTCTCCAGGTTGAATTCCCCGTTGCCGGGCATCGTGGGGATTGATTTCGATGAAGACATCCAGGTTTTCATGGTAGAGGGAGGGGTAGCGGTGGGTCATGGTGCCGGTGGTCAGCCAGAAAGGATATTCCGCATCCGGTTCAGCAGCCGGGCGGCTGAGGTTGGCGACCAACTGATCAACCGCGTTTAAAAAGTCCCCGGGGGCATTGGCGGCCAAGGACTGAAAGAGGAGGCGGTTGGGATCAATGCCGGCTTCGGCCAGAAGCTCCTGCACCTGCTCCACCCGCCACTGGGCGCACAGGTTGCCGTGGGAAGATTTGCAGTTGTCTTGGGGGCATGAAAGGACCAGCACGCCATCGGCGCCGGAGTTAAAGGCCTGGAGCAAATAATCCACGTCAACCTTGCCGGCACAGGGCATTTTTACGGGGGTGAAGCCCAGGGGCAGGGCGGCATAATTGAGCTTCAAGGCGGTTTGATAGGCCTCCCAGGCGGAGTTGCGGCACATGAAGGCCACGATCCGGGGGCTTAATTCGGGGTTCAAGGCCCCAAAGAGAGCAGTCATTTGCTCGTCGGTGCAATTCCGGATCTGAATGGCCTCATTGGGACACTGGCTGGCGCAAATGCCGCAGCCCTGGCAGGCCAGCTCATTAATAAAGGCCCGATTGTCCCAGGTTATGGCGCCGTGAGGACAGAGGCGGTGGCAGGTCAGGCAGAGCACGCACCGGCCACGGTCCACCACGGCCCGCCCCTGGGGCGCGACAGCCTGGCCCTGGCCCAAGAGGCCCTGAATCTCATTGACTGCAACACTTATATCAGTGCCGGTCTCTTCCCGGCCCATGATCCCCCGGCCTGGCCCGACGACATAAATGCCCCGTCGGGTGGTGGACACCGGGATATGGTGGACATTGTCAGACTGGAGGAAACCCCTGGAGCCTAAGGGCAGGCGGAGCAATTCGGCCAGCTCGGCGTTTTCGGCGGCGGCCTGGTATTGTTCCTCATAAACTGCCAGGTCAACTGCCAGGCTCAGTTCCTCGCGCATCGTCGGCTCGAAGAAGGTTACCCGCAGACCTTCGCCCTTGACGCTGACGGTGGGGCATTCTCTCAGTTTGAAGAGCAGCATGCCGGCCTCCTGGTTGGCCCGCATGGCCCGCTCCAGGCCCGGGCCCGCCAGCTTGGCGTTACCCACCAACAGGTAAACCCGGCTGCCGACCTCCAGCAGACGGGACGCCGCCCTCAAGGCCCGACCTAGGGCCAGGGGATTGCTCTCCCCGTCCAGGCCCACCAGGATAGCCGCGGTTTCTGGAATTTTCTGTCCGGAACCGCCGGCCAGAAGCTCTTCAACCCAGGTTTGGGATACCACTCCCGGATATTTTGAGGCGTCGTCACTGGGGAGGGCGTCTCGCAGATGCAACTCAGGGGCCAGAAGCACCGCGCCCACCGGCTCGGTCAAAGGTCCTTGGGGCGTATCCAGCCGCAGGGTGAAATTGCCGGTGGCGCCGTCAAAACCACTCAGCTTGGCGGCAAAAACCGTGCTAATGAGGCGATGTCCCTGGACCTGCCGGACAAGCCGGGCGGCAGAGTCGGACTCAGCCGCGTCCCCGGCATCCACCAAGGCGAGGGGCTTGAGCTCAGGGTTGGGGCTTGCCAAAATAACCGGGTAGCCCAACTGCGCCAATTGCCAGGCGGCTTCCAGACCGGCCGAGGAATCCCCCCAGACCAGAACTTGACGGCTGACGGGGATAGCTTGAGGGACAATGGGCCAGGCCCGGGTGACTTGCGAGGCCGCCAGGCGAATCATTTCCAGGCCTTTGGCGGTCCGGGAGGGTTGGTCCGGGTGTTCCAGGGCGGCGGTCAGGTCCACGAGCTTAAGGCGTTCCGGATTCAGCCCCAGCTCGCCCGTTAACAGGCGGGCCATCCCGGCCCCCCGATACTCCGGGTCTTTGGCCACCAGGACCACCGGATTGATCTCCTGGTCCTGGCTGAGGAAGGTGCGCACCCGCTCCTCTTGCTGGGCAGTCGGCAGGGCCGGATCCGCCAGCAACACCCGGCAGTTCGGCAGGTCCGCCACCGCCCGGGAAAAGTCCTGGGGATCAAGTCCCGCCAGGCCCAACTCCGGGCCATGCATCACCAAAACATTCAGCGGTTTCGCAGGAAGGGATAGATTCACGTCCGTGCCTCCAGATATTGACGCACCCGCCTCACCGACTGGGTCGCCTGGGCGATGCATTCCAAGATGCTTTGGGGGCCGGTGGCGGTGCCGGCCAGAAAAATGCCCGGGGCCTCGGCCCGAGTGCCGTCCAGGCCGTCCCTAAAGAAGCCGTCCAGATTCAGCTCCAGGTGCAGCATTTCAGCCAGCTTGGCATTGTCCGGCCCCGGAGCAATACCCACCGCCAGGACCAAGAGATCAACCTCTTTGGCCAGGGCCCGGCCGCTGGACTCGTCCAAATACCGCAGCCTCAGACTCTCGTCTGCCGTGGCGGCCACGTCGCCGGGGAGGGCTCGGATCAACTCCAATTCCTGCCTGGCGGCTGCCTCGAAATTCTCGGGGTCCGAGCCGACATTTTGCAGGTCCATGTAGAAAGTGGTCACTTCGCACTCCGGCCAGCGATGGCGGATCAGCCGGGCCAGGCGCAACCCATAGGCGCAGCAGACCCGGGAGCAATAGGCATGCTCCTGATCCCGGCTACCCACGCACTGGATGAAGGCCAGACGCCGTACCGGCCGGCCGTCGCCAGGTCTGACCAGAGGCCCGCCCTGACGCATCATCTCCTCCAATTCCCCGCCGGTGATGACGTGGGGTAAACGCGCATTGGCATAAACCGCCCGGCAGGAAGGCTTCGCAGGTTCATAACCGGTGGCCAGGATGAGGGTCGAGGTCTCCAGTTCAACCACGGTCTCGGGCCGGTCCAGGTCGATGGCCCCGGTGACGCAGAGGTCCTGGCAGACATGGCAGGAGCCGTCTTGAAAATAGAGGCAGGCAGCCGGATTCACGGCGACGCGGGGATGGTTCTCGACTGAGGCCGCGTTCACCAATGCTCCCAGGGCGGGGCACTTTTCCAGACAGATGCCGCAATCAATGCAGCGCTGAGGGTCGATGATCTGGGGCTGGGACTTCAGGGTGAGGCGCAGCAGGCCGTTCTCAGACCGGCTTTTCACCAGTTCCGTGTGCCCATAAAGGGTGAGGCCCGGCGCCGCAAACAGGTCCCGCAGACCCTGTTCGACCCGGCAAGCGCCACATTTCTGGCAGACATCAGTGGCCTTGCAGCCAAAGCTGGCGGCCCGGCCGCCGAAGAAGGGGCTCTTTTCCACCAGGGCCACCGGCAGCCCCGCCTGGCTTAACTCCAAGGCCGCAGTAATGCCGGCGATGCCGCCGCCCAGGACTACCACCGGATTTATTTTATCGCTTCTCATAGGGGTTTCCGATTTTCAGTTTTCGGTTAAGCACTAGCCCAAATAAGGTAATTTTCAAGCCAATCAACGGCGCCAGGTCCGGCTCATACCCCCGCCGCATCCAGAAGCAGGGTCATGAGGTCGCTTCGGCCCTGGACTTTCACGTAGGCGCCGTCAGCGAGTTTCTCCTCCCTGATCTTCTTGAGCAAGCGCCCGGCCACGGCGGCGCCCTTCTGCACAACTGCTTCGGGGTCAGTCCCCGCCATTTCCTTGACCACCTCCGGCGGCAGGGAATATACCTTCCGGTGCTGGCCCAGTACAGCCTGGTCCACTTCCGAAGCCTTAGGCACCTTGATGCAGGCCAAAATCTTCACGTCCGGATCACCCAGGGATTGCCTGAATTGGCGAAACTTCCCCAGGGCGAAAATGGGGGCGGTGATAAAAAATTGGGCTCCCGCGGCCTGCTTTTTCTTGAACTTGAGTAGTTGCGGGTTCATGGGGTCGGCCTCGGGGATGAGGACCGCGCCCAAGTAAAACTGTGGGTTCCCGTCCAGGGGCAGATCGGCGCTATCGTGTCCCGCCATCAGCCCCCGGGCGATTTGCAGGAGCTGCACCGAGTCGGCGTCAAAGACCGGTTTAGCGTCGGGATGATCCCCCAGGGTGACGTAATCTCCACTTACCGCCAGGATATTTTCCAGACCCAGGGCGCCGGCGCCCAGCAAATCACTCTCCAGGGCCAGGCGGTTACGATCGCGGCAAGTCAGGTGGAGCAAAGCTTCACCCCCGGCCTCCTTGACCAGCGTGGCCGCGGCCAAGGCCGAGAGTTTCATCCGGGCATGCTCGTTGTCCGGAATCCCGAAGGCGGTTACTTTACCCGTGAACGCCTTTATTTGAGCCAGCATCCCCTCCAGGGCGATTCCCTTGGGAGGTTTAACTTCCATCACCAGGGGGAACTGGCCGGCTGCCAAAGCTTCCTTGAGCTTACTCATGGATGCCATATCTCCTCTTATAACCCGGGTGGATCACCGTGCCTGGGGTGGTGCTCCGGCTGTGAGGATGGAGCGGCAAAATCGGCTCGATCTGCCCCAGCCGCCCTTCCTGTTCCAACCTTTCATAAATCTCGCACCAGGCGCAGGCCCGGTCCGGATTGACCTCGCACTTGCCTTGGACGTTGCCGCCGCAGGGACCGTTGAGCAACCCTTTGGGGCACATGGTTACCGGGCAAATCCCCCCGGTCACCCCCAGGTAACAATGGTGGCAGGCCCGGCAGCGCTCGGTATAATAGCCCGCCGCCTCGTTAACCCCGATGAACGTCGTGTTGAGGGCCGGAAAGATCGGTTTCATCGGGTAGAGCGAGGCCAGAAACTGCACCCCGGCGCCGCAAGCCGTGGAGATGATGGCGTCATGGTCGGCGATGACGTCGCGCAAGGGCTGGATAAATTCCAGGTCGCACTGGCGTTCCACCGTGATTTCCCCGATCCCCAGGCTCTGGCCTTCTGCCCTCAAGGCGAGCTTCATTTGGGAGGCCAGCAGCCCCACCTCTTTTTCCCCACCGGCCAGGCAAACCGCCACACACGTGCCGCACCCGACAATGAGGATCTTTTCGAAGGGCGCCACCGCCGCCTTGATTTCCGCAAAGGGTTTCCGTTCAGCGATAATCATCTTTGCACCACCGGTTCGGTCTCCTCCGGGGCCACCGCCACCGGTGCCGGTGTCGGGCTCAGGGGACTGGGGCCCAGAACTTTAACTTTTTCATTCATTTCTTTCACCGCGGCCACCCACTTGGGGGCGTCCGAGGCGGCAATTTCATACATGACCAGGCGCTCGGCTCCCAGGCCGCTCTCTTCTATCAATTGCCGGGCATATTCTACCCGTTCCCGAGCTCTAAGATTTCCCTCCAGGAAATGGCAGCTTCCCGCCTCGCAGCCACTCACCATGATGGCGTCGGCGCCGGCCTCAAAGCCCTTCAAAATATGGAGGATGTCAATCCGGCCGGTGCACAGGTATTTGACGATACGCACATTGGCCGGGTACTGCATCCGGGCCGACCCCGCCATATCCGCGGCCGTGTAAGTGCAATAGGTGCAAATATAGGCCAATATCTTAGGAGTAAATTCCATGGCTTATCCTCTTTTCCGACCGCAGCATGAGGTCAACTCCTTGCTGCCAAGCTAACCGTTGGCCAAGGGGAGCCGATGGCCCCAATTTTGGCAATAAATTGCTCGTCCAGGTTGTGCTTCACCGCAATGGCCTTCCGGGGGCAGGCGCTGGCGCAGTTGCCGCAGCCCTGGCAGGACGCCGGGTCAATGATCACGACCCTTTCGGCCTCGTCCACCCTCGGGACTCCGTAGGGGCAGGTGCGGACACAGGTCAGGCAGACGACGCACTTGAGGGGGTCCACCTGGGCCACCGCCCCGTCCACATACATCTCTTGTTGGGACAGGACCCCCAGGGCCCGGGCTGCCGCCCCCTTGGCCTGGGCGAGGCTTTCATCCAGGAACTTGGGACCGTGGGCCAGGCCGCACAAGAAAATGCCGGCGGAGGCGAAATCCAGGGGTCGCAGTTTCAGGTGGGCTTCCATGAAGAAGCCGTCGGCATCAAAGGGCAACTTGAAGGTCCGGGCGATTTCCTGACTCACCGGATGGGGCCGGATGGCCGAGGAGAGGACCACATAATCAGCCGTAAGCTCCAGGTCCGCCTGGAGAGACTGGTCGTAAACCGCCACTCTGAGGCTCTGGCCCGCCACCGCCACTTCGGGTTTCCGGTCCGGATCAAAGCGCACAAACTGGACCCCCAGGTCCCGGGCCTTCTTATAGTAAATTTCCTTGAGGCCGTAAGTCCGGATATCCCGGTAGAGGATGAAGACCTGGGCCCGTGGACTGATCTCTTTGATTTTAATGGCGTTTTTGATGGCCTCGCCGCAGCAGGTGCGGCTGCAATACTGGTGTTCCGGCTCCCGGGAGCCGACGCATTGGATCATCACCACCCTGGGCTCGGAGCTTAAGGCCTCGGGGGTGTCGGCCAGCAGGTCCTCCATGGCCGATTGGGTGAGGACCCGGGAATCCTGGCCATACAGGTATTCTTCCGGTTTATACTCCTGACCCCCGGTGGCGATGACTACCACGCCGAATTCCAGGTCCTTGCGGTCGTGGCCTGATTCCACCGTGCCCCGAAATTTGCCGATATGGCCGGAAACGTTCAGGACCTTGGTGTTGGGCCACCAGTCGATGCGGGGGTGGTGTTCCACCCGGCGCACCAGCTCCTGAAGAAAAGGCTGAACTTCATAACCTTCCAGGGTGGAGCGCATCCGCTGGGCCAGGCTGCCGACGAGCCGGTCCTGGGCTTCCGCCAGGTAGACCTGGTAACCGCCGTCGGCAATGGTCAGGGCCGCGGTCAGGCCGGCCAGGCCGCCTCCCAACACCAGGGCCTTCTGGCTCACCGGGAAGAGCAGGTCGCTCAAAGGCTCCAGGATGGCGGCCCGGGCCGTTGACATGCGCACCAGTTCCTTGGCCTTTTCGGTGGCCAGCTCCGGGGACCCCTGGTGGACCCAGGAGTCCTGGTCCCGGATGTTGGCCATCTCAAAGAGGTACTTGTTCAATCCGGCCTTCCGCAGGTTCTCCTGGAACAGGGGTTCATGGGTCCGGGGGCTGCAGGAGGCCACCACGATCCGGTTAAGGTTTTCGGTTTCGATCACCTGGCGCATGTTGTCCAGAGAATCCGTGGCGCAGGTGAAGGTATAGTGGTCGGCATAAACCACATTGGGGAGCGTGAGGGCGTACTCGGCCACCGCGACCACGTCCACCACCCCGGCGATGTTGATGCCGCAGTGGCAAATAAACACACCGATCCGGGGCTTGGCCCCGATGATCTCCTTTTCCGGGGGGTATGCTTCTTTGGTGAGCAGGGTGCCCCGGGCCTCGGCGAGCAAGGCCGCCGCCGCCCCGGCCGCCCCGGAAGCCTGGCCCACGGTCTCCGGAATATCTTTGGGAGACTGGAAGGCGCCGCAGGTGAAAATCCCTTCCCGGGAGGTGGACACCATCTCCAGGGGCCGGCTTTCGACAAAGCCCCAGCGGTCCGTGGCGATGTCGCAGTTGGCCGCCAGTTCCCGGGTAGCCGGATGGGGGTTCAGGCCCACGGAGAGCACTACCATGTCAAAGATCTCGGTCTGAACCTGACCGGCTTCGTCGACGTAACTGAGTTCCAGATTATGGGTGCGGGGGTCTTGGGCCACCCGGGAGACCATGGCCCGGATATAGCGCACCCCGTGCTCGGTCTTGGCCCGCTCGTAGTACCGGTCAAAGCCCTTCCCCTGGGCCCGAAAATCGATGAAGAAGATGGTGGGCTCAATATTATGGTCGTGCTCCCGGGCGATGATGGCCTGCTTGGTGGCGTACATGCAGCACACGTACGAACAATATTCCCGGCCACAGGAAGCATCCCGGGAGCCCACGCACTGGATCCAGGCCACTTTCCGGGGCGGGTCCCCGTCGCCGGGGCGTAGCACATGCCCGCCATAAGGCCCGGTGGCGGAGAGCTCTCGCTCGAACTGGAGGGAAGTCACGACGTTGGGGTAGCGGCCGTAACCGTATTCGGGCTTCTGCCCGGCGTCGAAAGGCCTGAAGCCCGGAGCCAGGATCATGGCCCCCACCTCGATTTGCCGAGTTCGGGGCTGATCTTGGTGGTTAATGGCGCCGGCCTGGCAGGCAGTTACACACTGCATACATTCGGAGCACCCCCCGCAATTGATGCAGCGGGCCGCTTCGGCTATGGCTTTGGCTTCGGGGTAGCCCAGGTTGATTTCCTGGAAGCCCTTGATCCACTCTGCCTTGGGCAACTCCGGCATCATGGGCCGGCGCTTTTTGACGCGGTCGGCCGGCACCGGACTCCAGCGGCCGGCTTCCTTGGCAATCGGCCGGAGGGGCATCTCCCGCCCGGCTTTCAGATCCTGGCCATTGAGATAGCGGTCGATGGACAGCGCGGCTTCCCGGCCCGCGGCCACCGCGGCGATGGCGATGTAAGGACCGGAGACCACGTCGCCGCCGGCATAGACACCCGCACGGCTGGTGGCCAGGGTATCCGGGTCCGCCTCGATCAGGCCCCGGGGGGTGAGTTTGATACCATCCGCTTCGGTGATAAATTTGAGGTTGGTCTTCTGGCCGATGGCCATGATGACGATATCGGTGTCCCGGCTTGTGGTTTGATCTTCCCGGTAGGTGGGAGCAAAGCGCCCGTTTTCATCAAAGACCCGTTCTACGGCTTTGAGTTCGAGGCCGGTGACCAGGCCCTTCAGAGCGAGAATCTGCTTGACGCCCCAACGGTGGATGATCTCGATGCCCTCGTGCTCGGCCTCGGCCACTTCCCAGGAGGAAGCCGGCATCTCTGCACGGGATTCGAGAGAGATGACCGTGATCGCGCCCCCCTGGCGCCGGGCCGTCCGGGCCACGTCCATGGCCACGTTGCCGCCGCCGATGACCGTTACTTTCTTGCCCGTGAAGTCGAACTCTTGACCGGAAGCTGAGTCTTTCAGGTATTCGACGCCCCAGAGGACTCCCTGGGCGTCAGCGCCGGGCACCGGCAAACGGAGCGAATCTTGAGCCCCCACCCCCAAGAACACCGCCCGGAAGCCTTCCTGGGTGAGAAGATCGTTGATGGTGCGGCCGGAGCCGCCCATGGGGGAGTTATAGTTGATCTGCACCCCCAGGCGCTGGATGTAGTCTACTTCGCGCTTAAGGACTTCCCTGGGCAGGCGGTACTCGGGAATGCCGTACCGCAGCCAGCCGCCGGCCTCCGGCGCCGCTTCGAAGATCACCGCTTGGTAGCCCTTGAGGGCGAGATGATAGGCGCAGCTTAAACCGGACGGTCCGGCCCCGACAATGGCCACGGCCTCGGACCGCTGGTCCACTTCGGGCATCGGCAGCGTTTTCCAGTCCACCGAGTCGGCCACAAAACGCTTCAGATTGCAGATGGCCACGGGCTCGTCCACTTCCTGGCGCCGGCAGTCCACTTCGCAGGGATGGGGGCAGATGCGGCCGATGGTGCCGGGGAGCGGCAGCCGGTCCATGATGAGGGAGAGGGCCTCGGGGAATTTCCCCGCCTTGACGAGCTGCACATAGCCCTGCACGCTCAAATTTGCCGGACAGCCCCGGACACAGGGGGCCCGGTCCAGCTTCTTGATGGCAAAGGTGGCCGGAATCGCCTGGGGGAAGTGCCGGTAGGCGGCATGGCGCACGCCCAGGCCCTCATCGAAAGCCGAGGGCATTTCCACCGGGCAGGCTTCCGCACAGGCTCCGCAGGCGTTGCACTTGTCACGGTCGATGTAGCGGGGCTCCTGGCGGAGAGTGACGCGGAAATGGCCCGCCTCACCCTCCACCTTGGCAACCTCCGACTGAGTGATGATCTCGATGTCGGGGTGCCGGGCCACCTCGATGAGCTTGGGAGAGATTAAACAGGTGGAGCAATCGTTGGTGGGAAAGGTCTTGTCCAACTGGGCCATGACCCCGCCGATGGAGATGTCCTGCTCCACCAGGTAGACCTTGAAACCCGCATTCGCTGCGTCCAGGGCGGCCTGCATGCCGGCGATGCCGCCCCCCACCACGGTGATGGCGCCGATTTTTGTGTGGTCAGTTGGCATCAGATCAATCCTTTATCCTTCAGCAACGGCCGCGGGTCCACCAGATGGCGGGCGAGCCAGGCCTCGGCCTCGGGGTGCCCCAGGGCCAACCCGATGAGTTCGGTAAAATAGAACACCGGCAAGTAGTAATCTTGGCCAAACTTTGCCGAGATGCGCGCCTGGGCCAGATCCAGGTTGGCCTGGCACATCTGGCAAGCGACCACGAAACACTCGGCCCCTGCCGCCATGGCCCGGTCATAGAGGCGGTTCACCAGGGTATCGATAATATCCGGCCGGGCCATCGCTAGGCCAGCGCCGCAGCAGTCGGTCTTGTAGGACCAATCAAGGGGCTCGGCCTGCAGCACGTGGAGCAATCGCTCCAAATCCTGAGGATTTTCCCAATCGGCTTTGTCGGTGATCTCCGGTGGCCGAGATGCCAGGCAGCCGTAATAGCCCACCGCTTTCAGGCCGGTCAGGGGCCGCACCATCTTCTGCTCCAGGTTGGACAGAAATGATTTCTGGGTGAGGAAGTCCAGCAGGTCCCAGATCTTGACGCCATTTTGGGGAGAAACCGATAAGCCCTCTTCCCGGCGGTGCTGCTCCTTTTCGGCGGCTTTGAGCCGGTTGAAGCACAGGGCGCAGGGAACCACCACGTCCATTCCGGCCTGCCGGGCCAGGGCCAGGTTGCGGGCCGGAAGCTCAAAGGACAGTTGATGATTGAGGCTGTGGGCGGCACTGGCGCCGCAACAGTTCCAATCCTCAAGTTCGGCCAACTCCAGGCCCAGCAGCGGAGTGACGGCGGCGATGGACGCGGCGTAATCTGCGGCGGTGCCTTCCAAAGAACAGCCTGGGTAATAGGATACCTTCATGAGTGCCTTAAGCCCCCGAATGTCGAAAGATTTCTTTGATCTCATCGCGCCCCTTGAGGGCCGGTGGGCCGGCCGGGTGCAACCGGCCGCGTCTTAAGAGGCCCCAGCCAAGCTTGAAATTTTCCCAGAGCTCTCTGATTTGAGGCCGCCGCCGGAGTTTATACAGGGTAAAGCGTCGCATCAGCGCCACTTCAGGCAAGCGCCCCCCAGCCCGGCGGATGCTTGCCAGGAAGAAGCGATGGAAAACCGCGACCTCCGGCTGATCGATGGTCTTTCCCTGCCGGATCGCCTCCTCCTTGAGCCAGTCCATGACGCCGGCGATGTCGATGCCATTGGGGCAGCGGGTGCTGCACGTGACGCAGGCTGCGCAGACCCAGATGGTCCGGCAGCCCAGGAGCGCTTCCGTTTGACCCAGGAGAGCCAGACGGATGACCCGGTCCGGGAGCACATCCATAGCAAAAGTCAGGGGACAACCGGCGGAGCACTTTTTACATTGAAAACAGGAGGACAGCGGAGTGGCCATTTCCTTGGCCAGGCGCTCCTGTAAAGCAAAAGCAGGGACCAGCGGTTGGGTTGGGTTGATTTCCATAAAGATTAGCTCCAATGAGAAGATCTGCCTCTCGTGCCGGCTATCCAGGTGAAAGCGTGGCGACCGGCGGCCTTCTCTGGATATTCTATAAGTAGGATAGCCAGGTTCATGGTAAATTCACCAATCCGGCCGGTATTTCCGAGTATGTCCAAGGTGCCCCGATGCAATCTTACTGAGCAGAAGATTTATGCCGGCCGGGCCTGGATGGCGGCAACCGGATGCGCCGCAGTACGTTCTCCTGATCATTTTGGCTGGCCTGGACATTACCTCTATTCAAGCAAAGGATATGCCAAGTCCCGGCCTGGTCCTTAAGTCGTTACTTTAACGAACATTTATTCATAATTCGGGAAAATCCGGGCTCTATCAATTGTCGAATAATGCCACAGTAAATCAGGTGAAGTTATATAAGGCATTAATTTTCTTCATACTTTCGAATTGTTGAATATTTAGACAGCTGTGGGGAAATTAGCCAGAACACCTCACTCGGGCTCTCCACAAAATGCCGGATCGAGGGCGTCAGGCAAAACGCAGCCCTCCCCAATGGCCACTTAACTTAGAGGAATTACACTATAAACAGGATGTGATCGCAAAAAATGCCTCGCCTTCGGACCCTCAGGCTTTTTGTGGCAGGAGGGTTCCGCCGCTTGGGCTTGAAGGGGTTGGAGGAGTTGGGAGACGCGGTTGTTTTAGTATCCTACCCGCATCCGTGCACTTGGGATTGATTTCAAGGATCAGCGTAAGGAAGGGTAAATCAGCCAGAGGCAAGGACAACCGAGACTATCCCCAGACTGAGGTATGATAAACCCAGGTAATCCGGGAATAGGGCGCCGGTCCGGCCCCGGGCCTGCTTTTTAAAACCATTTACCTCAACTACATAAAATCCGGCTCCGGGAGCGGTTCTTGGCTTGGCTTGACCGGCCTGGGTTTCTTCTTGGGGGGCATGCCCTGGGGGACGATCACCGGGAGAGGTTCCAGCTGACGGCTAATGGCCCAGCCCACCGCGCCGCTGGAAGGTTGGCGAACGTTAAGCCAACCCTCGGTTTCCCCGATTTTTTCCACCTGATCGTTAACGCTCAAAGTTCTCACGACCTCGGAGAGGTTCGAGGGTTTGGCTCGCAAGATAAGTTTTCTGACGGCCACATAGTAATAGGGTTTTTGGGACGGCTTTTCCAAAGCTTCCTCGAGGTGCTCCGTCAGGGCCGAGGCCGGCAGCCAGCCGAGGCTGCGGCTTTTCATCACCAAGACCCGCCACCAACCCTGATCACCCGCTTCGACTCGTTGCACCTGATCGCCCCGGAAAAGGACCTGTAAGGGCAGGCAATCGCGGCGAGGGCACTCCCGCAGCGGCATGCCGTCCTCTTTGACAAAGAAAAAAACGGTGGCAACCGACTCAGAACTGAGTAAATCCTTGTGAACCCATCCCGTCTGCCCACTCCGCTGGAGTTCAACCCGCCACCAGGCAGATTCGCCCCCATCCACCCGTCTCACCTTATCGCCTCGATACAGCGGGCCCACGACATTCTCGCCGTATCCGGGGCTGTCCAGCAAATAGGTGATTTCCGGGGTAACAAAGAAAGGACCTTCCGGGGGTTTCACCTCCGGAGAGGTTGCACAGGACCCAGCCAGACCCAGAAGCAGGCAAAGGATGATTAATCCGGTTAAATCAGTGTATGATCGCATAGCTCATGCAGCACTTTTCTAGTTCGCCTTATCCAAGGCCTTGACCCGCCATTGCCCCGATTCTCGGACGAATCTGATCAAGTAGGTCTTTACAATCGTTTTATTTTGGCGGGTGCGGAGATTTTGCGCCTCAACGTTCCAATTTACCCGAGCCAGGGCAGTCGTGTCATCTAAAAGGCTGATTTCCTTTATTTGAAAATCCATTTTCGGGTAGTCATAGATTTTCCAGCTTGCTGAGATATGTTGGGCCCGTTGGGACAAGCGGGGGAAGTTTGGCGAGTAATAGCTTAAAAGTTGGGCTAAATCCTTTTTCTGATTGGCCGCCCCGATCCCGGCAAGTACCTGGGCTAATTGGCCTTTCAGGAGAGCGCTCGGGTCGGCGGGGACCTGGGCCGGGACCGGTGGGGACACAGGTAAGCCTTTATCCGGCTGGGTTTGAGCTGGCGGGGGCTGCGCCTCTTGGTGGGAGGGCGGTGAGGAGGGGGTTCCCGTGAGGAAGAACCATACGACAAAACCGATCAGCACACACCCGACGCCCAGCACGAAGCCGTGTATCCAGATATGCTTTCAGCTGGGCAGCGCTTGAGAGGATTTTCGCTGATCCATCATCGTCCCCGGCTCAATCCATCATGTGGCTATATGATACCAAAACCTCCTCCCTTACGAAAGCCTAATCATGATGCCAGGCTCCGGGTCCGCCGCCGGTCAGGAAGTTTAAACCTCCCCGCCAATTATGCTTCTCAGCTTCGGACCGCCGGTCACCCCTTAATTAGGTTATAATAGGGTTGATTTCGCCGATTTCATCCCCGGTCCGGGCCAGGCGTCCTGGCGTGGCAAATCAGGGTCGGCTACCGGAAGTTTCTTTCCGGGGGGGGTGGCGGAAAAGTCGCGGCGGCAGGAGGTGGCTCACCCTTGCGCGGCGGTGCTGGCCTGGGCTGCAGGGGCCGACGCCCCACCAAGAATCTGCGAATCAAGGGGAAGGTTGCCGGGCCGCAACCTTGGGCTTGGTGCAGGCGAGGCGCCATGACTTGGACAGGGACCAGGACGGTTACCAGCTATGAGACGGGAAGCTATTTCAAAAGCGATTTATGGTGTCACCCTGAGCGCCAGCCAAGGGTCTAGAGTATTGGAAAGACAAGATTTTTCGCTTCGCTCAGAATGACAAACCGGCGCAACAAGAGGTTTTGCAATAGGTCCTATGAAATTTTAGCCGGGCACTCCACCGGCTAGAGTAGCCCCTCCTGACGCAAGCGCACCAAGACCCCCGCCGTTGATTTGCTCCGGTCCATGGTATAAAAATGCAGCCCCGGGACACCAGCCTGGATCAGCTCTTTGCATTGCTCAAAAGCAAAGTCGATGCCGAAGTAGAGCAGCGCCGAGGCATCGCCCTCCGGCAAGGCGGCCAATCTTTGCCGTAAATCGTCGCTGATGCTGGCCCCGCAGAGTTTGGCCAGATGGTTCATTATCTTGAGACTGAAAATCGGCATGATGCCGGGCACAATGGGGACCTCGATCCCCAGGCCGCGACAGGTGGCGACAAAATCGAAATAATAACGGTTGTCGTAAAAATAATTGGTAAGGATAAATTCAGCCCCTTTATCCACCTTGAGCTTCAGGTACGCCAGGTCTTTTTGCCGGCTCTCGGCCTCAATGTGGCCCTCCGGATAGCCGGCCGTTCCCAGACAGAAGGGGTAGCGTGGCCGGATAAACTCCAGCATATCCGAGGCATGGGCCAAACTGGCGGCATGGGGCTTAAAATCAGGTTGCCCGTGGGGGGGATCGCCCCGCACCACCAAGATATTATCCACTCCCAGATTCTGATAGGTGTCCATGACCCCCTGGATATCCTCCGGCCCCAGGCCGTAACCGGCAAAGTAGGCCATAACCTCCAGCTTTAGGTCATTTTTCAGGCGGTCCACCAACTGCCGGGAGCCTTCCCGGGTAGAGCCCCCGGCCCCAAAGGTGACCGAGACAAAATCGGGTTCCATCAGGGCCAACTGGTGGATCACCCTTTCCAGTTTTTCGGCGGCTTCGGCATTCCTGGCAGGAAAAAATTCAAAAGATATGGTCGGGGTTTTTTTCTTCCACATCTCGGTCACTTTCATGGGACTGGCTCCTGAGAATCATATTTTTAAAAAAATAACTTATTCCGTGATTATGCGGCGGCCTTGCCCACCGCGGATAAAAAATTGGTTTAGCTGGCCGGACCGGGGCTCTGGGGCGGTTGGGCCCAACCCAGGTTTTTCACGGTGTCGTCCGGGTTAAAGGTCACGGACAACTCCCGGGTGGTTTCGCTTAAAAGGGGGGTAAAGGCCTTGACCACGGGAATGAACTCGGTGGGTTTGGGGGCCGCGGTGGTATAAAAATAGTGCCAGGTCTCCTCCCCGGCCCCGCCATAAGAGGCCGTCAGGGGGTAACCCAGGAGGGCGGTGACGTCGGCCCGGGTGGATTTGCCCACTTCGATTTTAGAGACGACGTCGGCATCGGTGATGGCTTTAGTGCCCGCCGACAGACAGGCGCCGGTCACCAGGAGGAGGAACACGGTCAGAAGTTTAAGCCACGCGTGCATGGTTCGATCCTGGACCTCATCTGCCAAGGTGTGGAAAATCGGGAACAACAACCCCCGGATTCGCGGCCGCCCCATGGTCCACCGTCCGAAGTTTGGGTGGCGATTCCTTACCATTCTCTCAGATTGCCCCGCGTTTTGCACCCCCAGGATGGTTCCAGGCTGATTTTTCCGGCAAGATAAACCGTTCGGGAGGGAAAATTACCCGGACGCAATCAGGTGCGCCTCCCGGAGGCCTTTCCCCCTGCCGGTAGACGCCCCGCCTGATCCGGCCCGGTGACTGAAACAGGTTGATAAGGCTTGGGGCGGAGACCGCAAGTTGACAGGCGGGTTTCCTTGTGGCATGGTGACAATGGTAAAAAAATAACCGGGAGGCCGCCGCTTGAGGCCGTTCCCTGAGAAGACCGACAGCCCGAGTGTCCCAGACCCAAAAGGGTCTTGACCGCGCTCGGGCTGTGGTGTTTTCAGGCGATCTGGCCGGCGAGGTGAGTCAAGGCGTTCCGGGGATCAGCCCGCCCCTAATCCAGGCGCGGGGAACCGTGGCCCGGCGGCGCCTGCCGCCCGGCACCGAGGCATGAGGGAGAAAGGCACGCCATGAGGACTTTTGCCATTGCAAACCAGAAGGGGGGGAGCGGCAAGACCACCACCAGCGTCAATCTGGCCGCGGCCCTGGGGGAGAAGGGCCGCCGGGTGCTGGTCATCGACCTGGACCCGCAATATTCCACCACGGCCTGGTTCGGGGTCAAAAATGCCGGCAAGGGAGTGCTGGGGATCTTTGCGGAAAATGGCTCGATGCTGGAGCTGGTGCAGGAGTCAGGGGTGGCCGGAGTGGACCTGGTGCCGTCTTCCCAATGGCTGATGGGGGCCGAAAAGATGCTGGCCGGGGAGGTGGGGGCCGAAACCATCTTGCGCCGCAACCTTGGCCGTCTGCCGCCGGACCGCTGGGACTACGTGCTGATCGACTGCCCTCCCACCCTGGGGGTCCTCACCATCAACGCCCTGGTGGCGGTGCACGAACTCCTGGTGCCGGTGGAGGCCCACGTCATGGCCCTAAGCGGCTTGGCCCAGCTGCTCCAAACCGTGGAGGTGGTCAGGGAGCGCCTCAATCCCGACCTGAGGGTCACGGGCATCCTGGCCTGCCGGGTGGATTCCCGCACCCGCCACGCCCGGGAGGTGGTGGAGCAACTGCGCCAGCGTTCCGGCAGCCTGGTTTACCACACCATCATCCGGGAGAACATCCGGCTGGCGGAATGTCCCTCTTTCGGCCAGGCCATCACCGAGTATGACGGCAAGAGCGCCGGCGCCGCGGATTACCGGGCCCTGGCCGACGAGATCATCAGCCAAGAAGGGAGTTGAACGACATGGCCAAACGCAGCACCATTGGCGAAAATCCTCTGGATGCGGTTATTCAGCAAAGTCCGCTGGATACTGTAATGCCCGGCCTCTCGGCGGCGAGCGCCACCGGCCGGGGTCAACCGGCGCCGGGGTTACCCCCCGAGGTCCAGGCCCACTTGCAGGAACAATCAGCCGGTCTCAAGGCGCTGCGGGCCGAGGTGGCGCAGCTCAAGGCAACGGCGGGGGAAGCGGCCGCCGTGAAGGGCGAGAACGCCAGGTTGCAAGGGGAGCTGGCCGGACTGCGTCGTGAGGTCGACGCCCTCAAGGCAGAGGCGGCGGCAGTCAAGGCCCTCGGGGGCGAAGTGGGGCAGCTCAAGGAGGAACTGGCCCGGCTCCGGGCCAGCGCCGGGCCCGGCGACCTCCCCTTCTGGATGCGGGGCAGGAGGAAATAGGCGTCCCGAACCCCGGCAACTCATCTGGCTCCCACCGGCTGGCCCCGGGCCGGCGGGAGTTGCAGGTTTATAGCCGGCCCGGCCGGGATTCCGGGCCGGGGGCAAGCTGGCGGCCGCTCTGGCCGGCGGTCACTGTCCGCCATAATTCATTTTGAACATGGCGGAATGCGTCTGCTCCACCTTGTTCAGCTTTCGTGGTAACCCCAACCGGGTCAAGGAACGTTACCCTGCGCCGTGCTCATCCCTTCTGGGAACTCTCTCTTCCTGAGCCACCGAAGATTTCGCACCACACCTTTCCCAATAAAACGCGCCATATTTTGTTAGGAATTCCATTGACAGGTGCAACCGGGATGCTTAGTTAAATTAAAATCCCAACCACGTAATGACAATACTATAATCAGTCCCCCATAATTATGCACTTTGGTTTTTAAAAGGATTGCCTGTCAGTTATTAGAATTTGTCTAGGCGCAGGTTCTTGGCCGGCGTTAGCGTTGCTCGGGATGGTTTTAAACGGCACGGAGACGCCGGGATGCCTGGTAATTATCACGGTGCGGTCCTGGCATAATTTGGCCAAGTATCAGTAATACCTAAGGATAACTATCTGCCATAACTTCGGTAATGTCCTTGCCCAGAAAGGTTCTGGTCAAAAGGAACCCAAACATGGCTCCGTATGACATCGTGTTGGCGGACGATCATATTTTGGTGCGCCAGGGTATCAAAAAAATAATCCAGGAAAACGACGACATGCGGGTGGTGGGCGAGGCTGGGGATGGGGTAGAACTCTTGGAATTACTTGAGAAAATAACCCCAGACCTGGTCATCCTGGATATTACCATGCCACGCCTCAAAGGGCTGGCGGCGGCGAGACAGATTAAGCAGCTCTATCCCGCCATCAAGATGTTGATCCTCAGTATGCATCGGAGTAAAGAGTATCTGTACCAGGCGTTGGCCGAAGGCGTGAATGGGTATCTTCTGAAAGAAGAAGCAGATTTGGGGCTCTTTTCCGCCATCGAGGCGGTGCGCCAGGGCAGGACCTTCGTGTCACCCCTGCTGGAAGAATAATGATTGGTTGTCATTTGTAAGTTATTCAATAATCTTTAAATAGTATTATTGAAAAATATTTAGTTGTTGGAGACTCAGCCAGTAACCGTACCCATGGGGTCAGCCTTATATGGCAGGCCCGCCGGTTCTCACTGATAAAAAGCCCAAAACCAACCAAACACCTTACCCGGCCCAAGGGCATGCCTGAGTGATGACCCCCGGCCCGGCAGTGCCCCACAGGCAGGTCCGGCCCTCCTGACGCGCCGCTCACCAGACGGTGAGCGGTTTTTTATTCGTATTTCCCCCCGAATATGTTATGAAATATAATTTACGCAAATTCTATGGTGCCTGGGCTGCGGGTCGGCAGGGCCACTTCTTTAAGTTCTTTAAGGGAGCGGCCGGGCCAGGCCCCGGGCCTGGGAAACGGTTCAGGTAGAGACCTTATGGCAGAGTTGTTATCCGGACGAGGGGGGGAGCGGCGGCTTTTCCTGGGAAATGAGGCCATTGTCCGGGGTGCCTTGGAAGCCGGGGTGGCCCTGGTCACCACTTACCCCGGGACTCCCGCCTCGGAGATCGGCGACCGGTGTTATGAGATTGCCCGGCAGACCGACCTGCAGTTCGAATTCTCGACCAATGAAAAGGTGGCCCTGGAAGTGGCGGCGGGGGCCGCGGCTTGCGGCTGGCGGGTGCTCTGCGCCATGAAACATGTGGGCCTCAATGTGGCCGCCGACGCCCTCATGACCCTGGCCTATGTGGGGGTCAAGGGGGGCATGGTCATTGTCAGCGCCGACGACCCCGCCCTGTTCTCCAGCCAGAATGAGCAGGATAACCGCTATTATGCCAAGATGGCAAACTTGCCCATGCTGGAGCCGGCCACCCCCGAGGAAGCCCATGCCATGACCCGGGCGGCCTTCGCCCTTTCCGAGGACCTCAAGGTCCCAGTGCTCCTGCGCACCACCACCCGGGTGAACCATACCCGGGGAGCCGTGACCCTGGGGGAGTTGGCGCCCCGGCCGGGTCTCGGGCGATTTCACAAGGACCCCTTCCGCCAGGTGATGGTGCCGGCGGTGGCCCGCCAGGCCCACGTGCGGCTTCTGGCTGCGGAAGACCAGGCCCGGGCCCTGGCCGAGACTTCCCCCTTCAACGAGATCAGCGGCCGGGGGAGTTGGGGGGTGGTCACCAGCGGGGTGAGCAGCACCTATGTGGCGGACGCCCTCAAGGAATTGGGCCTGGCCGATAAAGTCAGGCTGCTCAAGCTGGGATTCACTCACCCGCTGCCGGAGACCTTGCTGGGAGATTTTCTGGCGCCGCTTTCGAAGGTGCTGGTGGTGGAGGAACTGGAGCCCTACCTGGAGGAAGCCCTCAAGGCCGTGGCCCAGACCCGGGGGCTCACGGTGAGCATCCGGGGCAAAGGCCCAGGCCTTTTTTCCCGCCTCTACGAGTACCATCCGGCCCTGGTGCGGGAGGTGATCGCCCGGTTTTTTGGGATATCCTCAGAGGCGTCGAAACCGTTGGTCCCGGAGGCGGTTCTGGGGCAGCCCCTGCCGGACCGTCCCCCCAATCTCTGCGCCGGGTGTCCCCACCGGGCCACGTATTATGCGGTGAAGATCGCCCTGAAGGACCTGGGGGTGGAAGGGGTCTTCCCCACGGACATCGGCTGCTACACCCTGGGGCTCTTACCGCCCCTGTCCATGGCGGATTTTCTCATCTGCATGGGTTCGAGCCTCAGCACCGCGGCGGGGATTTCCCGGGCCACGGGCCAGAAGGTGGTGGCCTTCATCGGGGATTCCACGTTTTTCCACGCCGGGCTGCCGGCCCTGGTCAACGCCGTGCACCACAAGCACAACTTTTTGCTGGTCATCCTGGATAACGGCACCACGGCCATGACCGGACACCAGCCCCACCCTGGGGTCAGCCTGATGCCTCCCGGGTATCCCGGAGAGCACGTGCCCATTGCCCGGGTAGTGAAGGCGTTAGGGGTGGAACAGCTTTGGGTGGTGAATCCCTTCAAGTATAAGGAGAGCCTGGCGGCCATGAAGGAGGCCCTGGGGGCTGCCGGCGTCAGGGTGCTCATCTCCCAGGCCCCTTGCCACCTCTACGCCCAGCGTTTGTCCGGCAAGAAGCGGACGGCGCGCTTTAAGGTGACCCAAGGGTGCGGCGCCTGCCGGGACTGCCTGGATAATTTCGGCTGCCCGGCCATGTACCTGGAATCCGGGGAAGAGGGCCGCTTGCAGATCGACTCGGACCTGTGCTCCGGCTGCGCCTTCTGCGTCCAATGGTGCGACAATATTCGGCCGGTGGGGGCGAGTGAGGGGAAGAAATGATTTTGGGGGAGGGGCAGGAACTCTTACAAAAAAGTTCCTGCCCTCCCCCTGGCCCCCTCCCAACCAGTAGAAGAGTGGCCCGGCGTACCACCCGTGTTTAAAGGCGGGAATGCCCGCCCCACATGACGATAAGGCTTTGAAGCAATGACGTTCACCGAAAACCGAAAACCGAAAACCGAAAACCCTCAAGCAAACCTCCGCATCTTCCTCACCGGGGTGGGAGGCCAGGGGACGCTGCTGGCCAGCCGCCTGTTGGGGGAGGCGGCCCTGGCGGCCGGCTATAACCCCATGGTGAGCGAGACCCACGGCATGGCCCAGCGGGGCGGCATCGTGGTCTCGACGGTGGTGCTGGGGGATCTCAAAAGCCCCTTGATTTCTCCGGGGGAGGCTGACATCGTCCTGGGCTTTGAGGCCCTGGAGGCCTTCCGGGCCCTGGACCGCTGCCATGCCCGGACCCTGGTGATCGCCAACGCCGCCACCATGGTGCCGTACCCCGTGGCCATCGGCCAGGCCAAGTATCCGCCGGTGGAGCTGATGTTCCAGCGTTTGGCGGAGCGGGTGGGGGCGCTGCTGGCCTTTGACGCCGGGGCCCTGGCCCGACAGGCCGGCACCCCCCTGGCGGTGAACATGGTCCTGTTGGGCGCCCTGGCCGCCACCGATATCCTGCCGATTGCGGCGGAGGACCTCCTTTCGGTGATCCGCACCCGCACCAAGGAAAAGTTTCTGGCCTCGAATCTTCAGGCCTTTGAGTTGGGGGCGGCGGCGGCCCGGGAGCCCCGCAACTGGCTGCGGCGGTAAATTGGTGCATGATCAAAATAAAGCAGAAACTTCTTCCCGGCGGCGGCGCCGCCCTTACCGCCAGATGCCCCACACCGCGGACCTGGCCTGGCGCCTGTGGGGGGGGAGTCTGGCGGAGCTCTTTGAAAACGCCGGCCGGGCCCTGAGCGCCACCCTGACCGACCGCAGGTATCTCAGGCGCCGGAACACCCGGGAGGTGAGGCTGACCTCCAGCGACCGGGAAGCCCTCCTGGTTGATTGGCTCAACCACCTGCTTTACCTTTTTGATGTAGACGGATTTTTGGGCCGGGACTTTCAGGTGGTGTCGTTGACCCCCGAGCGTCTGGAAGCCAGGGTGAGCGGGGAGAGTTTCGATCCCGCCCGCCACCCGGAGCGGACCGGGGTCAAGGCCGCGACCTTCCATCAGTTGAGCATCGTGCCGGCCGAAGATGGCTGGCTGGCCACGGTGGTGCTGGATTTGTAATCATCTTTCCGAGCCGTCAGGTGGCAGGAGTCGGAGAACTGACTACTGGCAACTGACTACTGGCAACTGACTCTATGGTCAAGCTGCGGCAAATCGACGAATACCGTTGGGAGATACCCCGGGAAGGCAAGATGCGCACCCGGGGGCTGATCTTTTGTTCCAGAGAGATGCTCCCGCTCATTGAGGAGGACCAGAGCCTCCAGCAGGTGGCCAATGTGGCGACCCTGCCGGGGATCGTGGGCCCCTCCCTGGCCATGCCCGACATCCACTGGGGCTACGGCTTCGCCATCGGCGGCGTGGCGGCCTTCGACCTGGAGGAGGGGGTGGTTTCCCCCGGCGGCGTGGGCTACGACATCAACTGCGGCGTGCGCCTGCTCCGCACCAAGCTGAGCAAAGAGCAGGTGGAGCCCCAGATGGAAGCCCTGGTGAATGCTTTGTTCACCAACATCCCGTCGGGGGTGGGTTCCCGACGCCAGGATTTCAAGCTCACCGGTTCCGGCCTGAAGAAGGTGCTCAAGGGGGGGGCGAGCTGGGCGGTGAAGGAGGGCTTCGGGGGGGCTTCTGATCTGGCGCACATCGAGGCCGGGGGCGTCATCGAGGGGGCCGACCCGGACCTGGTCTCGGAGTTTGCCATGAACCGGGGCAAGGACCAGTTGGGCACCCTGGGTTCGGGCAACCACTTTGTGGAAGTGGGGTATGTCGATGAGATTTTTGACGCGGCGCTGGCAGCGAAGTTGGGGCTCTTCCCGGGCCAGGTGACGGCCATCGTCCACACCGGCTCCCGGGGGCTGGGGCACCAGGTGTGCGAGGACTATATCAAGGTGATGCTCAAGGCCAGCGCCAAGTACGGCATCGAGTTGCCGGACCGGCAGCTCTGCTGCGCCCCCCTCACTTCGGCGGAAGGGAAGAATTACCTGGCGGCCATGGCCGGGGCGGCCAACTTCGCCTTTGCCAACCGACAGCTCATCACCCACTGGGTGCGGGAGAGCTTTGAGCAGGTTCTGCATATGGGCCCCCGGGATCTGGGGCTGGAACTGATTTACGACGTATGCCACAACATCGCCAAGATCGAGACCCACACGGTGGAGGGCCAGCCCCGGAAGCTCTGTATCCACCGCAAGGGGGCGACCCGGGCCTTTCCGCCCCACCACCCGGAGGTGCCGGAGGCCTATCGGGAGACCGGACAGCCGGTGCTCATCCCCGGGGACATGGGCCGGTACTCTTTCGTATTGGTGGGGACCGAAAAAGCCCTTACCGAAACTTTTGGCAGCACCTGTCATGGGGCGGGGCGGAAAATGTCCCGGCACCAGGCCAAAAAGGTGGCCCGGGGGCGGTCGATCATCCAGGAGTTGGCCGAAAAAGGCATCATCGTCCGGGGCGCCGGGCGGGGCACCATCGACGAAGAGATTTCCGAGGCCTACAAGGATGTTTCGGGCGTGGTGGACGTGGTCCACGGGGCCGGGATTTCGAAGAAGGTGGCCAAATTAAAGCCGTTGGGAGTGATTAAAGGATAGTTTTCGGTTTCCGGTTGGCGGTTTTCTGGTATAACAAAGGTACAAATAAGGGGAATGGAGTGGTGCAGGGCGCGAGCACGCCTCGCCGGGAGGTAAAATCATGGCTAAACTGATGGATTTTATCGAATTAGAAATAAAAAGCTCATTGGAGGAGATTCCAGGGAGGGCACAAACTGAGCAATGGATTGGTGAAACTCCGTGGACAAAAGGAGTAAAACAAGCCATAGTAAATGTGGGGAGAAAATTTAGTTACCTTACAGCTGCAAGTGGGACCGATTCAGATGAGGGGCAAGAATGGCTATATGATATAGTTTGGTACCAATCAGATAATGAAAAATATATGACTGATGTTCCTCTTGTTGCTGAATGTGAATGGGGCGGAGAAGGAGCAATTAAGTATGATTTTGAGAAATTACTAATTTCAAGATCGCCATATAAATTAATGATATTTCAATCTGATTCAGATAAAAATATTAATGATATTATTAATAAAATGAAGATATGGATTACCAATTTCCGTCAAACGTCGAAAAGGGATAGGTACCTTTTTGCTGGCTGGTCAAAAACCCATTGGATGTTTGAACATTACATAGTGGCTTAGCATATAAAATGTAGGGCGGGCATTGCGCGCCATCATAAAAGATGATTAAGAATTGTGCTGTCCAAGCAGAGCAGCGGCTCAGAATGACAGGTTTTTAACCGAAAACCGAAAACAGAAAACAGTCTTCTAAAATGTTTGATCGACTGTCCGACAAATTAAACGCCGTCTTTAAGAAGCTGAAAGGGCACGGCAAGCTCACTGAGGCCCAGGTGGGTGAGGCCCTGCGCGAGGTGCGTCTGGCGCTGCTGGAAGCCGACGTCAATTACAAGGTCACCAAGGCTTTTATCGAGCGCATCCGGGAGCGGGCCGTGGGGGAAGAGGTCATGCGGTCCCTCACCCCGGCCCAGCAGGTCGTCAAGATCGTCCACGAGGAGCTCACCGGGCTGTTGGGCGGGGAATCTCCCAAGCTGGACCTGAGCGGCCGGCCCCCGGTGGCCCTGATGCTGGTGGGCCTCCAGGGCTCGGGTAAAACCACCACCGCGGCCAAGCTGGCGAAGCGCTTGAAGGGGCAAGGCCGGCAGCCGTACTTGGTGCCCGCCGACGTGCAAAGGCCTGCGGCCATCGAGCAGCTCAAGCGCCTGGGGGCGGACATCGGGGTAACGGTGCATCCCACCGAGGCCAGCCAGAACCCGGTGGCCATAGCCGCCGCGGCCATGGAGGCGGCCTACGCCGCGGGCTTTGATACGGTGATCCTGGACACCGCCGGGCGGCTCCACATCGACGGACCCCTGATGGAGGAGTTGAAGGCCATCCGGGAGAAGGTCGAGCCCAACGAGATCCTGCTGGTGGCGGACGCCATGACCGGCCAGGACGCGGTGGCGGTGGGCCAGAGCTTCCATGACCTCCTCAAGCTCACCGGGGTGGTCCTGACCAAGGTGGAAGGCGATGCCCGGGGCGGGGCGGCCCTGAGCATGCGGGAGGTGGTGGGCCAGCCCATCAAGTTTCTGGGGGTGGGGGAAAAGCTGGACGCCCTGGAGGTGTTTCACCCGGACCGCCTGGCCTCGCGGATTTTGGGGATGGGCGATGTGCTCACCCTGATAGAAAAAGCCCAGGAGGCCTTTGACGCCGACCAGGTCAAGGATCTGGAAAAGAAGCTGCGCCATGAGGCCTTTACCCTGGATGATTTCCGGGAGCAGCTCAAGCAGATCAAGAAGATGGGCAGTATGGAACAGATTCTGGGCATGATTCCGGGGTTGGGCGGCAAGCTCAAGGCTATGAAGGGCATGCAGCCGGACGAGGGGGAGTTGAAACGGGTGGAGGCCATCATCAGCTCCATGACCCCGGGGGAGCGCAACGACCACACCATAATCAGCGGCAGCCGCCGCCGGCGCATCGCCCTGGGCAGCGGCACCTCGGTCCAGGACGTCAATCGGCTGCTGAAGAATTTCGCCATGACCCAGAAGATGATCAGACAGGTGGCCAAAGGCGGCAAGAAGGGGAAGGGCGGCTTTCCCATGAATATTTTCTAAAGAAATGTGATGGTTGTCGTGGGGCGGTCCGCGAACCGCCTCTAGAGAAAGCATATCCAAGACGTTATCAAACCTAAGGAGGAGAAAGCAGCGGCATGGCATTACGAATCCGATTGGCCCGTTACGGCGCCAAAAAGCGCCCATTTTATCGCATCGTGGTGAGCAACAGTGAGGCTCCCCGGGATGGCAGATTTCTGGAAATTATCGGCACCTATGACCCGCGCCAGGAACCGGCGGCGGTATCGGTGAAGGAAGACCTGCTCCAGGAGTGGGTGAGCAAGGGCGCCACCTGCACCGATACGGTGGCCAGCTTGCTGAAGCAGCCCAGAGGAGCAGCCGCACCGGAGGCCTGAGCGCAGTCTAGGCGCAGCAGGGAGGTTGATCGCCCGATCCCCTGACAGAGGTGGCTACTATGAAGGAATTGGTGAAGTTCATCGCACAGTCACTGGTAGATAACCCTGAACAGGTCCAGGTCAATGAAATCGAAGGGGAGCAGACCTCGGTAATTGAACTGAAGGTGGCCAAGGAAGATCTGGGAAAGGTGATCGGCAAGCAGGGGCGCACCGCCCGGGCGATGCGCACCATTCTCAGCGCCGCGTCCACCAAAATCCGCAAGCGGGCGGTCCTGGAGATCCTTGAATAACAGTTCGAAAACCCCTGAGCCGTTGATTGGTTTGGGGCAGATTTCCGGAGTTCAGGGCCTCCGGGGAGCCGTCAAGGTGCGGCCGGATGCCGAGGCGGCCACGACGGACCCGGAGGTGTTCGCCGCCCTGGGCCAGGTGTGGATCGGCGGCCAGGGCTACGCAGTCCTCGAAGCCGGGCGCCACAAAAACCAGGTGATCCTCCAGCTCGGCGGCGTCGATACCCGCAGCCAGGCCGAAGCGCTGGTGGGCCGGGCAGTTAAAGGGGACCGACGGCGGTTTCCGCCGCTGCCGCCCGGGGAGTACTACTGGTTCCAGGTGCTGGGTTTGCCGGTGATCAACGTGGACGACGGCGGCCGCTTGGGATACCTGGACCATATCATCGCCACCCCGGGGCATGATGTCTACGTGGTGGTTGAAGGAGAGCGGGAGGTCCTGCTGCCGGCGGTGGAGGACGTGATCGTCGAGATCAACCTGGAGGAAGGAGTGATCAAGGCCTCGCCTCCCGAGGGACTTTTGTAAGGGTAGGCAGCCGCCCGATCAGCGATGCGCCGAACCTGTTGATCCGGGCTTTGCTTCCTGAAGGACTTTTGTAAGGGGCAGGGCAGGCCGCTCGCATCTCCAAGGGTTTCGGTGATCGAGGCCTGTCGTGCCGGGGGATTCTTGTAAGCTTATGCAGATTGACCTGTTGACCCTGTTTCCCGAGTTTTTCAGGTCACCCTTAAGCCAGAGCATGCTCCAGCGGGCCCAGGCCCAGGGGGCGGTCACCTACCGGGTGGTGAACCTGCGGGACTATGCCGGCGACCGGCACCAGGTGACGGACGACCGGCCCTTCGGTGGCGGGCCCGGGATGGTCATGAAGATCGAACCGCTGGCCGCGGCCATCCGGGCGGCCCGGGAGGACGACCCCCAAGTTCGGGTGATCCTGCTGAGCCCCTCCGGGGCGGTGTTTAACCAGGCCAAGGCCCGGGAATTAGCCGGCTTCGGCCACCTCCTGCTCATCTGCGGGCATTATGAAGGGGTGGACGAACGGGTTCATTTTTATATTGATGAAGAGCTGTCAATAGGCGATTATATTCTAACCGGGGG
This sequence comes from uncultured delta proteobacterium, assembly GCA_963812015.1. Lineage (GTDB taxonomy): Bacteria > Desulfobacterota > Desulfobaccia > Desulfobaccales > 0-14-0-80-60-11 > 0-14-0-80-60-11. The sequence continues at coordinate 959,714 of CAWETI010000003.1, forward strand.
GGAAATCCCGGCCCTGATCGTGCTGGATGCAGTGACCCGGCTGCTGCCCGGGGTTTTGGGGGGCGAAGGGGCCACCGAGGAAGAGTCATTCCAGGAAGGCCTCCTGGAATATCCCCATTACACGCGGCCCCGGGTGTTCGAGGGCCGCGAGGTGCCCCAGGAGCTGCTGGAGGGCGACCACCAGCGTATTGCCCGGTGGCGGCGCCGGCAGGCCCTGGCCCGGACGGTGCGGCGGCGACCGGATTTGCTGGCCCAAGCCGTGCTCAGTAAAGAAGACCGAGAATTCATCAAATCCCTGGCCCAGACGCCAGGCGAAAGATAGGTGAGGATATGGAACGTGTAGATCAATTGGCCCGGGAGCAGATGCGAGGCGACCTGCCCGCGTTTCGCCCCGGGGATACCGTGGAAGTGCATGTGCGGATCGTGGAAGGCAACCGGGAGCGCATCCAGGTCTTCAAAGGCGTGGTTATCCGGAAGCGGGGCGGCCTCACCGGGGCCAGCTTTACGGTGCGCAAGGTTTCCTATGGGGTGGGGGTGGAACGCATCTTCCCCATGCATTCCCCTAACATTGACCAGGTGGTGGTCCTTACCCGGGGCAAAGTCCGGCGCAGCCGCCTCTATTACCTGAGAGATCGGGTGGGCAAGGCGGCCCGGATCAAGGAAAAGCGGTCCCCGGTGCTATGAGCCGCCTTCCGGGCAGCGCCGATGTGCTGGCTGACCCGGAAGGATTCTGGCGTTTTCAGGGATTGACCTTAATTGCCGGTGTGGATGAGGTGGGCCGGGGCCCCCTGGCGGGGCCGGTGGTGGCTGCGGCCGTAATCCTCCCTGCCGGCTTTGCTTTGCCCGGCCTCAGGGATTCCAAGCGCCTCTCCCCGGAAGTAAGGGTGGAACTAGATAGCCACATCCGGTGCCAGGCCCTGGCCCTGGCCATCCGGGAAGTGGGACCCCGCCAGATCGAGCGCCAGGGAATCCTGACTGCCTCGCTGCGAGCCATGGCCCGGGCCATACAAGACCTGTCCCTAGTCCCGGAGATGGTCCTGGTGGACGGCAACCAGCCCCTGCCCCTGACATACCCCCAGCAACCGGTGATCAAGGGGGACGACCGCTGTCCCTCCATCGCCGCGGCCTCCGTGGTGGCCAAGGTCTATCGGGATCGGCTGATGGAGGCGCTGCACCACCGTTACCCCCAATACAATTTCGCCCGGCACAAGGGCTACGGCACTGCCGAACACCTGGAGGCCCTGCGCTGCTGGGGCCCCTGCATCCTCCACCGCCGCACCTTCCGGGGCGTGAAGGAGTGGGTGGGGGGGAAGGAATAGTTTTTGGAAGAGGGGGCCAGAGGCCGACGGCCCCTGCCCCCTCTCCCAAACCCACTCCCCCAACCCCATCAGGGGAGGGTGGCACAGGCATCTCGCCTGTGCTAAAAGTGGCTTGATGAGGTGGCTTTGAAAGACTTGCGACGCCAACTGGGCGATGCCGGCGAGGACCTGGCCGCGGCGGCCTTGAAAAAACAGGGCTACAAGATCCTGGAGCGCAATTACGTGACCCCCCTGGGGGAGATCGACCTCATCGCCCGGCAGGGGCACACGGTGGTGGTGGTAGAGGTCAAGACCCGGAAAAGCACCCGGTTCGGCAGCCCCCAAGAGGCGGTGTCCGTCACCAAGCAGCAGCGCTTGCGGCGTCTGGCCGATTATTACCTGAAGGACAAGCGCCTGGCCGGAACCACGGTGCGCTTCGACGTGGTGGCCGTCAGCCTGGCAGAGGCTGAACCGCAGGTGGAGATTATTCAGAACGCGTTTTGAGGTGAGCCCCATCGGCACGCTCTATATCGTCGCCACCCCCATCGGCAATCTGGAGGACATTACCTTAAGGGCCCTTAGGGTGCTGAAAGAGGTTGACCTCATTGCCGCGGAAGACACCCGTCACACCAAAAAGCTCCTGAATCACTTCGGCATCAGCACGCCGCTCATCAGCTACCACGCCCACAACCAGGCGTCCCGGGGGCCGGAGCTGATCCAGCGCCTTGAGAATGGGGAAACGCTGGCCCTGGTGAGCGACGCCGGCACCCCGGGATTTTCGGACCCCGGCGCCGACCTGGTGGCCCGGGCCTGGGAGGCGGGGGTGAAGGTGGAGGCGGTGCCCGGCCCGGCCGCGGGGGTGGCGGCGCTCTCGCTTTCCGGGTTCAAAGGGGATATACTCTTCGTGGGTTTTCTGCCCCGGGGCGAGGGCCGGCGGCTGAAAATGCTCCAGGGGCTGGCGCCAGAACACCGGGTGATTATTATCTATGAGTCACCCCGCCGCCTGCCCCGGACGCTGACGGAAATCGCCGGGGCCATGCCCCATCGCCAAATCATGGTGGGGCGCGAGCTCACCAAGAAATTCGAGGAGACCTGGCGGGGGCAGGTGGCGGATATCGCCGCCCAGCTTCGAGACGCCGAGATCAGAGGGGAATGCGCCCTGGTGCTCTCCTGCCCCACGTCAGAGGCGCCGGCATCGCCGGCGGATCTGGAGGAGTTTTTGCTGGAGGCCGCCGGGAAGAGCGGTTTACGAGGGCGGCGTCTGGCGGACCAGGTGGCCGGTGATCTCAAGGCGCCCCGGCGACAAGTCTACCAGACCTACCTGGCCCTGAAGGAGCAAGGCCGGTTGGAATGAGGCGGTGGGGCCGTAGGGGCGGGTTTTAAACCCGCCCCTACCTCGAAGTGACAGATATGTAGGGTGGGCACTGCCCACCAATTCCTCTGACCCTCTGATTAATTGGTGCGTGGAAAGAACCCTATGAAGAACTGACAGGGCAAACCTGCGGCTTACCTTATTCCAAACCTGATTTCATGATACAATGGCGACCGACGAAACGAAACTTTGGACGGTAGAAAAGGAACTCTGGGTGGAAAACCGCCTGGGGCTGCACGCCCGGCCCGCGGCGAAAATCGCCACCGCGGCGCAGCAGTTCGACGCCGACATCAGCCTGGAGAAAGATGGCCTAACGGTCAACGCCCGGGATTTACTGGACGTCCTGGCGATGGACTGCCCTCAGGGAACCAGGCTGGTGCTGCGGGCCCGGGGCCCCCAGGCCCGGGAGGCGGCCACCTCCATTACTTCCTTGTTTGCCCGGAAGTTTGAGGAGTCATGACCGAGAAAAATCGCCTACTTGAGGGTATTGCCGCTTCCCCGGGCATTGTCATAGGGCCGGCCCGTGTCCTGACCCAGGAAGGCCAGGTCTCGACGCGTCTGCTCTACACCGACCAGGAAGTGACCGACGAGTTGGAGCGCTTCAATCGGGCGGTAGACCGGACGGAGGAGGAACTCACCCGGCTCAGGCAGGAAATTGCCGCGGATTTGAAAGAGCATGCCCATATCCTGGAGCTGCACCTGCTCATCCTCCGGGACCGCATGCTGCTCCTGGAGACCCAGAAGCTCATCAAGGAACAGAACTTCAACGCCGAACGGGCCCTGTACCAGGCGTTCCTGAAGATCAAGGAGGTGTTCCAGCGCATCGGGGACAAACACATCCGGGGACGCATCCAGGACGTGGAGGCGGTGTACCGCCGCCTGCTGGGACATCTGACCGGCCGGGGCGCCAGCAAAGCCTTTGAGTTCGACGAGCCGGTGATCATCGTGGCCCGGGACCTGTCCCCCACGGAAACCACCCAGATGTCCAGTGACCAGGTGCTGGGATTTATCACGGAGCGGGGCGGCAAGACCTCCCACACCGCCATTATCGCCCATTCCCTGGAAATTCCCGCGGTGGTGGGTCTGGACAGCGCCACCCTGGAGATCGCCTCCGGGGACGAGGTCATCATCAATGGCCTGACCGGCCGGGTGATCGTCAACCCGGACGAGGCGATGCGCCGGAGTTACCAGGTCCGCCGGGAGGAATTCGAGACCTTCAAGTTGGAGGTGGCCCAGGGCAGCTCCCTGCCGGCGGTGACCAGCGACGGCCACCCCAACCGGGTGCTGGCTAACATCGAACAGCCGGATGAAGTCTCCCTGGCCCAAAAATACGGGGCGGATGGGATCGGCCTCTACCGCACCGAGTTCCTCTATCTGCAGCAGCGGCAATTGCCCACGGAGGAGGAGCTGTTCCACCATTACCGGCAGGTGGTGGAGGCCATGGCCCCCCTGGAGGTCACCATCCGGACCCTGGACATCGGGGGCGACAAATTTCTTTCTCCCCTGGAGTATGCCCCTGAGATGAACCCGGCCCTGGGGCTCCGGGCCATCCGCTTTTGCCTCAAGGAGCAAAAAATTTTCCGGACCCAGGTCAAGGCCATCCTCCGGGCCTCGGCCTTCGGCAAAGTCCGGGTCATGTTCCCCCTGATCTCCAGCCCCCGGGAGTTGCACGAGGCCCGGTTGCTGCTGGAGTCGGTGAAGGGGGAGCTAGCCAGGGAACATACCGCCTTTGATCAGAAATTGCCGGTGGGGGCCATGATCGAGGTGCCGGCGGCCGTCACCCTGGCGGACCTGTTGACCAAGGAAGCGGATTTTTTCAGCATCGGCACCAATGACCTGATCCAGTACGCCCTGGCCATCGACCGGAGCAACAAGTCCGTGGCGGACATGTATGAACCCCTGCACCCGGCGGTGATGCGCATGGTCCGGGAGGTGGTCCAGGTCAGCCGGAAGGCCGGTATCCGGGTGGCCATGTGCGGCGAGATGGCCGGCGACCCGCTCTATATCCCGGTCCTCCTGGGGCTGGGGGTGGAAGAGCTGTCCATGAACCCCACCTCCATCCCGGTGGTCAAGAAAGTCATTCGCATGACCTCCATGGGCGAGGCCCAGGAAATCGCCCGCCAGGCCCTGTCCCTGGCCACTGTGGAAGAAGTCAACGAATACGTCAGCCGGGAGATGGATCACCGCTTTCCGGATATTTTTCGGTTCGGCCGCCCCCTGGCCACCAATCGGATCCTATGAAAGAAGACAACCTCAAGATCATCTGCCGCAACCGGAAGGCTTTGTTCGAATACAGCATCGATGCCTTGTATGAAGCCGGTATGGTGTTGAAAGGGACGGAAGTCAAATCTCTGCGCCAGGGAAAGGCCAGCATCAACGACGCCTACGCCCGCTTCAAAGACGGGGAGATCTACCTGTACAACGTCCATATCAGCCCCTATACCCATGCCGCCTTGGACAGCCACAACCCGGAACGGCCCCGGAAGCTCCTGCTGCATCGCTGGGAATTGCGGCGCCTCCTGGGCAAGACCCAGGAGCGGGGCTTCACGCTGATTCCCTTGCGGATGTACTTCAGGAATGAGCACGCCAAGGTGGAGATCGCCCTGGCCCGGGGGAAAAGAAAATTCGACAAACGGGAGAGCATTCGCAACCGGGAAGAGAAGCGAGACATGGAGCGGGCCCGGAAGCGGCGGTAAAAATTGAGGGGAGGGCCGGGGGACGAGAGTCCCCCGCCCTCCCCTCAAACTCCCCTCCCATCCCCCTAATAAGGGGTTGGGGGTGGGAGTCTGAGGGAGGGGGCAGGGGCAGGTGCCCCTGGCCCCCTCTCTCAGAAATAACTGCGAGACCATCGCATGGACTGTTTTGCCAGACTTGCCGAAAATCGTATCCAGGAAGCCATTGAGGCCGGCGAATTCGACAACCTCAGTGGCAAGGGCCGACCCCTCAACCTGGAGGATGACAGCCACATTCCCCCTGAGCTGCGCATGGCCTACAAGATCTTGAAAAACGCCGACTGCCTGCCCCCGGAACTGGAACTGCGTAAAGAAGTGGTGCAGTTGCAGGACCTGGTGGCCACTATGCCGGATACGGCCGAGAAGCTCAAGCAGATGCGGCGCCTCAATTTTCTGGTGATGAAACTGAATATGATCCGGCCGGTGTCACCCCAGTTGCTGGAGCACGACCTCTACACCCCCAAGGTCCTGGAACGGCTGGCGTCAGACGGTAATCCTTAGTATGAGCCGGGACTTGGCCAGAACGAGAGGCGCCCCGCCGGGCCCAAATCTTCCCATGCCGAACCGCACCCCGGAACCTGAATGAAACTTCGCTGGGACCATCCCCTGTGGCGCGGCCAGGCCCCGGTCCTGGTGCGTCGCCTGATCCAGGCCTACCTCCGGACCTGCCCGTCGGAACTGGTGGCGACGCCGGCGATTAAGCAGCTCATCGTTTCGGGACCGCCGGTTATCTACACCACCTGGCACTGCCACTTGCTGAGCCCCCTGTTCATTGCGGATCGGTACCGGGGGGGCCAACTTCCCATGGTGCTCATGGCCAGCCCCAGCCGGGATGGGGAGTTTATCGCGGCGGTGGCCCGGGGTCTGGGGTTCGTGGTTTTTTTGGGGTCCCGGCGCAAAGGCGGGGTCCAGGCCCTGCGCCAGATGGCCCCATGGTACCGCCGGGGATACAGTTGCGGGATGATTGCCGACGGTTCCCGGGGGCCGGCCCGGGTGGCCCAGCCCGGCGTCCTCTACCTGGCCCGGGAGACCCAGGGAGTCATCCTCCCCGTGGCCGTGGCCGCCCGCCGCAAACTAACCTTTGACACCTGGGACCGGTTTGAACTGCCCCTGCCGTTTGGCCGCCTGGCCGTGCTGGTGGGAGAACCCCTCCGGGTTGGGCGGGAGGATCGGGGGCCGGCCCTGGAGCCTAAACGCCTGGAATTGGAAGCCTGCCTCAACCGCCTTTTCCTCGAGAGCCAATCGTATTATCTCGCCGGAGAAAAATAATTCTCCTAGTCCGACAAATTGGTCAATAAACGGTTGCCTTGTGCTGCCAATGTGTTAAATTTTAATAAAATAATTAAGGAATTGTGCACTGCTATGCGGTTTGAAGACTTAGACGCCCAAACGCTGGACCAGATCGGGACGCCGGAGGATAATGACAAGGCTCGGTTGCTGGTCGAGAACCATCAGGTCAAGCATGGATACCGCTTGCCTGACCGTATGCGGGGCTTGGTATTGGATGGACAACCTTTTCGGGTAGAGGTCAGGATTCAGGATGACCAGCTCACCTATGTGTGCGCCTGCCCCCAGGAAGAAGGCGAGGCTCTCTGCACCCACGTGCTGGCATTGCTGCGGGCCTGGAACCAGGAACCGGAGAAATTTCTCAGCCAGACAGAACTGAAAGAACGGTTAAAGAAATACTCCAAACGGGAACTGGTGGATATTATCCTGGACGTGGCGGACCGGGTGGATGCAGCCCGGGATGTCCTGAAAGAAGAAGATCAGGGTTTGGACGACATTCTGGAGTCCATTGACCGGGTGATGGAGGAGGTCTCGGATGAGGCCGCTTCCCTGGCCGAGGCCGAGGTTAAGCTCAGGCGCGCCCAGGCCCGGGCCGACCGGTTGGCCCAGAGCGGCCGCCTGGCGGAAGCCCGCTCCATATATTTCTACCTCCTGGACAATATCCTCAGCCTGGAGGAGAAGTTCAAGAAGGAGCAACTCTTCTCCCTTGACCTGAAAAAGGAGCTGTTCGAAGAATATTGCCAGTTTATCCACGAGGACCGGCACCTGGAGAAGGAACTGGTCCAGCAGGAAATCGAGCAACTGGAATCCCGGGCCCCCATCTCCCTGGGGGAACTGGATCTCTCGGAAGTCAAACGGGAACTGGCGTTGCCGGGTTAACCCGGGGCAGGCGATTGCGGCCGGGAGGGGTTCAGCCCCGTTCCGGCACGGCGCGAAGTCCCAAGATTATCTGACGAACAATCTCAAGACCCATCCCCCACCGCGGGGGTGGGTCTTTTGCTGTCTCCGGCGGCCGACAGCGGCGCCAGGGCCTGGGGGGACAGGATGGTTTTCTGGTAGATGCGCAGCAGCGACAGGAGAAAGGACAGGATCAGGGGCCCCAGGATAAAGCCGATCATGCCGAAATAGGTGAGACCGCCCAGGATGCTGAACAGGATGAAGATGCTGGGGGTTTCGCTGCTGCCTTTCACCAGGATAGGCTTCAGGACGTTGTCGATGACGCTAACCACCACTCCGCCCCAAATGATCAGTCCCACTCCGGCGGCGATGCGCCCGGTCATGAGGAGATAAACTGCGGCGGGCCCCCAGATGATGGTGCTGCCCACCACCGGGATGACCGAGGCCGGGATCATCACCGTGCCCCAGAAGGCCGGCTGGGGCAGCCCGAAGATCAGGAAGCCCACCCCTCCCAGGGTCCCCTGGGCGAAGGCCACGATCACCGTGCCCCACAGGGTGGCCTTGATGGTCATTTCCGTCTCCCGGAGGATCTCGTCGTTGTGGACCGCCTCCAGGGGAGATAGTTGCTTGATCGCCGCGATGAAGTCATCGCCCTGGAGGAACATGAAAAAGGCGATGAACAGCACCAGGAGCAGGTCGAAAAAGAAAATCGAGAAACCCTTGATCAGGCCGATGGCGTTGGTGTAGACAAAGGCGCTGGCCTTGGACACCACCGTCTGGACGATCTGGGCCAGGTTGATATCCCCCGGGGGCACCGGCAGGTTGAGGTGGGTCAGGGAGAGCTTGAAGGCGTCGATCTTGGCGGCGACCCAGCTCCAGAGGTGGCCGCTTTGCATGCCCTTGGTCACCTGGCTGGAAAATTCCAGGGCCTGGGTGGCGATGATGCTCATCAGGCTGAAGAGGGGAATCAGGATCACCAGGAGCAGGATGAGGCAGGTGAGGGCCGAGGCCAGGGCTTTCCAGCCTCTGAAGAGCCGGGTGAGGGCCTGGTAGAGGGGCTTGGCAGTGAAAAACAGCACCAGGGCCATGAAGATGTCCAGGAGATAGGGCTTGATGATGAGGTAGGAAAAGTAGAGCACCGCCAGGGTGATGACCCCGAAAAACAGCCGGGCGAACCGGGTGGGAAAGCCTTCCCGGAACTCCGGGGGAGGGCAGGGGGGGCAGGTCTCCGCCTGGGGCGGGGCGGCGGTCTCCGTCTGGGGCTCTGGTTCTTTCATGGCTCACCTACTCGGTGCGGATTCACCAGGCACTATAAGGCAAAAAGCGCGGTTTGGAAAGGGGAAAAGGAGAAGAAAGAATCCCCGGCGGCGCCGGCACCCGGCCGGTGCAAAAAAAAAGCACAGGCTGGAAAGCCTGTGCCACCAGGCAGGGTGGGCATGGCCCACCGTTTCTTAAGGTTAATGATGGCGGGAAGTGCCCGGCCTACAAAACTAATTATCCAAAAAATTCTTTCCAAATATCTGGACAATCATTTTTTAGCTTCGACTTGCCTTTGTCATTGGGAAAGATATAATTGCGGTCACCGTCGTGGCCTTCAAAGCAGTCATAAAATTTACTTAAGTATCTTTCCGTAATGTCACCGGAAAATTCAGCCAAAACCCAGAAATCTGATTGTTTATAATATTCAAATTGTTCTTCAATTGTGCCAGCACCAGGATATCTTGTCCTTACGTAAGGCCGCTTATAAGGAGTCGCTTCTGATGCTTCTTCAGAGTCCCAAGCAAGGAAATAAAGTAATATAATCCCTGCATATTCAAACCCTATCACGTTTACTTTTGATAGAAAAAATTCTCGATTTGAAATTGCATGAGCTAAATAATATGCAATCTTTAGTGATAAACGCAGAGGTGCTGATTGGCGAGGAGCAAAAATAGAAGGTTTGTCAGTATTGAGTCCAATGTGCTCTGGCTTTATATATTGATACACATTAAAAATCTGGCCATGTTTACCTTTGGCAGTAAAAGCTTGAAAGCATTTTATGTACTTTTCGCGGTGCCGTAAGGTTTCATAGACTGTTTCTCCAATCAGAATTTGATTTCCATCAGCTTTATCCATAACGCGCTGGGCCATGTTTATTCCTGCACCCGCAACACTTGGTTGGCCATTAAAATCGGTAATTAAATTATCAACATTTGAATTAATTCCAATTCTTACAGAAAACCGGCGTTTCTCATCTGTGCATTCTAAATTATAAAGTTGCAGACGTTCAAGGATGCCTAAGCCAAGCAGAAGATGAATATCGTAATCTCTAAATTCAATGAGAGCAATACAAAGGCCATCACCAGTTGGAAGGACTATTAATTGTTCCTTTGGAATAGAATAATGTGAAATAGTATCATTAACAATTTTATTCATATTAATAATAATATCTGATTGAGCTTCAGCGCTGCGATCCTTAGTAAAATCAACAACATCTAAAAAAATATATTTTATAGAAGCTGTTTCTGCATCCATAAAAGATGATCCCCTTTAATTGTTAGCCTCAGCCAAGTGCGTAATATTCATTACATGGTTATAAAGGCGACCCAGCGGGTCGCCCCTACTTATGGGGGTTGGGAGGGGGGTGTGGGGGGAGGGCAGGGATGAAGTCCCTGGCCCTCCCCCCACAAAACATCTGCATTTCGGCAATAATCCCGTAGGGGCGCTTCGCGAAGCGCCCCTACAATGGTTCTTTAACTACACCGTGAAAAGCCGCAACCGTGGCAGACCAGGCAGCCGCCTTCGTGTTCCACGGTGCCGCCGCAGTCGGGGCAGGAGCCCATGGTGGCCAGGGTGGGGGCCGGGGGGTCCACATCGGCGACGTGGGCCAGGACCTTGGCGATGGCGTCGGCGCAGGACAGCACCTGGCTGCCGTTCTGCCAGTTGGAGCTGGGGCAGCGGATGCCGGTGATCTGCTTGATGATGGAGTCGATCTTGACCCCGGAGCGCAGGGCCAGGGAGATGAGGCGGCCGGTGGACTCGATCTGGGAGGAGGCGCAGCCCCCGGTCTTGCCCATCTGGGCAAAGACCTCGCAGAAGCCCAGGTTATCCTGGTTGACGGTGACGTAGAGCTTGCCGCAGCCGGTGGTGATGAGTTCGGTGACCCCGGTGGTGCGTTCGGGGCGGGGGCGAGGGGTGATGTACTTCATCTTGGGCCGGTCGCCGCCGAAGCTCAAGACCTGTTCCTCCCGGCTGCCGTCCCGGTAGATGGTCACCCCTTTGAGGCCCAGTTCATAGGCCATGAGATAGGCTTCCCGGACGTCGTCCGGGGAGGCCTGTTTGGGGAAGTTGACCGTCTTGGACACGGCGTTGTCGGTAAATTTCTGGAAGGCCCCCTGGAGGCGGATGTGCCACTGGGGCGAGACTTCGTGGGCGGTGACGAAGAGGCGGCGCAGGTCCTGGGGAATTTCCTTGAAATCCCGGATGGAGCCGCTCTGGGCGATTTTCTGCATGAGCTCGGGGGTGTAAAAGCCCCGGCTTTTGGCCAGTTCTTCGAAGTAGGGGTGGACTTCCACCAGTTCGGTGCCTTCCATCACCCGGCGCACGAAGGAGACCGCAAACAGGGGCTCGATGCCGCTGGAGCAGCCGGAGATGATGCTGATGGTGCCGGTGGGGGCGATGGTGGTGGTGGTGGCGTTGCGCATGCGGCCCAGGCCGTTGCCGTCGAATTTGCTGCCGGGGTAGGCGGCGAAGTTGCCCCGCTGGTCGGCGAGGTTGGCGGAGGCCAGCCGGGACTCCTGCTGGATGAAGGCCGCCACCTGCTCGGCCACCGCCACGGCCTCCTCGGAGTTGTAGGGGATCTCCAGCTTCAGGAGCATGTCGGCAAAGCCCATGACCCCCAGGCCGATCTTCCGGGTTTCCCTGGTCTTCTGCTGGATGATCTCCAGGGGGAAGCGGTTGGCGTCGATGACGTTATCCAGAAAATGCACGGCGGTGTGGACCATGTCGGCCAAGGCCGGGAAGTCGATCCGGCCGCCCTTGACGATCTGGCCCAGGTTGAGGGAGCCCAGGTTGCAGGACTCGTAGGGCAACAGGGGTTGCTCGCCGCAGGGGTTGGTGGCTTCGACCTCGCCCAGGTTTGGGACGGTGTTGCCCCGGTTGAGGGCGTCCAGGAAGATGATGCCGGGCTCGCCGGTGGACCAGGCGCTCTGGACGATGAGGTCGAAGAGCCGGGCGGCGCTCACCTTTTGGACCTCCCGGCCGGTGCGGGGGTTGACCAGGGGGAAGGGTTGGTCGGCCCGGACCGCCTCCATGAAGGCGTCGGTGAGGCCCACGGAGATATTGAAGTTGGTGAGGCGCTTGGTGTCGTTCTTACAGGTGATGAAGGCTTCGATATCCGGGTGGTCCACCCGGAGGATCCCCATGTTGGCGCCCCGGCGGGTGCCGCCCTGCTTGATGGTTTCGGTGGCCACGTCGAAGATGTTCATAAAGGAAATGGGGCCGGAGGCCACCCCCTTGGTGGAGAGCACCGGGTCGTTGGCGGGGCGGATGCGGGAAAAGGAGAAGCCGGTGCCGCCGCCGGACTTGTGGATGAGGGCCGTCTGCTTCACCGCTTCGAAGATGCTTTCGATGTTATCTTCCACCGGCAAGACGAAGCAGGCGGAAAGCTGGCCCAGCTCCCGACCGGCGTTCATCAGGGTGGGGGAGTTGGGCATGAAGCGCAGCGACGCCATGTGGTCGTAGAACTTGGCGGCGGTGGCGGCCACGTCCGCCTGGGGATCGTAGCGCCGGTCGATTTCGGCGATGGTATCGGCCACCCGGCGAAACATATCCGGGGCCGCTTCGGTGGCCTCCCCGGCTTCATCCTTCTTCAGGTAGCGTTTCTTCAGCACTACCAAAGCATTGTGGCTTAACGGCAGCTCCCCGGCGATTTCCCTGATTTCCCCCTGCGGCGGCATCATTTCCTCCTTGAATTTAAGCGGTTGGCGAAATTCCCTTAAATAGCAACATGTTGTATTAATGGCTATTTTAAAATACTATATATAGGGTGTCAAGAAAATTTTTTGTAAGGTTTAAATTGGCTGAATGAGCTTATAGGTACTATACATATAGATAGTATATAATAAGGCGAGAGAAAAAGATAGTTCAGTCCAATCAGTACCCGGGAAAAATGGGAGAAACTGCGTCGATGGGATGGTCGAGCCTAGCGGCATCGAGAACGGCACCTATCCGGGCCTGAAAAAAATCCGGTCATCAGGCCGTCACCGCCGGGGCCTTACCGGCAGGTTCAGCAAGAATTATCTTGACAGAAAAAGAGAATCAGATAGAGGAAAAGAACGTCAAACCGGGAGGAGGCGGGCCTGGCCGGGGATAACGGCGCCGACGGCTCTGACCGGCACAGGGGACTGTCGTGAAGCAGATGCGCAAACAAGTGAGGCTCATCCTGGTGCTTGGCCTGGCCCTGGCGCTGGTGGGCAGCGCCCCGGTCCCCGAGGACTCTGCCTCGCCGAAGGCAAAAATCAGTCTTGCCGCGGTGGGGGATATCATGATGGGGAACGATTTCCCCTGCCCGGAACTGCCCCCGGAGGATGGGAAGTCATTGTTTGAGGAGGCCAAGGCGATTTTCACCCAAGCTGATATCGCCTTCGGCAACCTGGAGGGGGTGTTAGGCGCCGGGGGTTGTCCTGCCAAAGATGTGGACAGCAGTAATGTCTATGTCTTCCGTACCCCCCCCAGATTTGCCGCTAATCTTCACGAGGCCGGCCTCAAAGTGGTCTCTGTGGCGAACAACCATGCGATGGATTTCGGCTATACCGGGAAATTATCCACGAAAAGGGCGTTGGATGACGCGGGGATCAAATATTCCGGCCAGGATGGCGAAGTGGCCGAATTCGACCTCAAGGGCGTGCAACTAGGCGTAATCGCCCTTGCCTTCGGACCCCCGCCCAGGTCGATTATCCACCCCAAAAGCGCCTTGCGGGAGATCGAGGCCCTCGCCAAAAAATACGACATTTTGGTGGTATCCGTCCATTGGGGGAAAGAAGGCAGGTCGGCCCAGCACACCGCGGATAAAAATGAATATTTCCTGGGGGAGGACCGGGGAAACCTGGTGAGGTTTGCGCACGAGGCCATTGACCGGGGGGCTGACTTGATTTTGGGCCATGGCCCGCATGTGCCCAGAGCCATGGAGATCTACCAGGGGAAGCTGATTGCCTATAGCCTGGGAAATTTCTGTACGTATAAGGGGATGAATCTGGTGGATGAAAGGGGCTATGCTCCTTTATTATGGGTGGAGATGAACGAGAAGGGCGACTTTGTAGAGGGCAGGGTCCACTCATTTATCCAGCCCCGGCCAGGCGGGCCGCAAAAGGACGACCACGGCATGGCCTTCAATCGCATCAAGACCTTGTCTTTGGAGGACTTTCCGGAAAGCTGTCCACTCTTCGTCGCCCCCGATAAGATTTTGCCGAGCCAGAGCCAAGATAAGCCGCATGACCAGTAGCGCCATAACGTTCCTGCCGATGGCTGCGGCGAGCCTGGCCGCCGGTTAATCAACCCGGTTTCTCCTCTCAAAGCTACGGCCCGCCAATTCATTTGCCTTTTTCCCCCTGCTGCGGTATACATTACGCGAATACTCACGCACAGATAGGTGGTAACGTTGAGCCAGAAGCAAATCGGCATCCTGGGCACCGGGGTGTATCTGCCGGAAGCGGTCCTGACCAATGAGGACCTGGAAAAGATTGTGGAGACCACGGCCCAGTGGATCGTGGAGCGCAGCGGCATCCATGAGCGGCGCATTGCCGCCCCCCACGAGAACACCGTCACCATGGCGGTGGCAGCGGGTCGCCAGGCCCTGCAGGCTGCTGGGATCGAGCCGGAGCAGTTGAGTTACATTGTCCTGGGCACCAATACTCCGGCACACTTTTTCCCGGCCGGGGCCATCCAGGTCCAGGAGGAGTTGGGGATAGGCGGGCAGGCCGCGGCCTTCGACCTCCAGGCGGGCTGCTGCGGCTTTAACTACGCCCTGTATGTGGGGGAGCGCCTGGTGCTCCCGGAAGGCAAATATGCCCTGATCATCGGCAGTGATGTCTGCTCCCGCTTTACGGACTGGACCAACCGGGCCACCTGCTTGCTGTTCGGCGACGGGGCGGGGGCGGTGGTCATCGGCCCGAGCACCCGGGGCCGCATCCTCAAATCTTTCATCGCCTCCAAACTGAACGAAAACCTGTTTTGCGAAAGCGAATTTAATAAAGAGGTGAGCCCCTTTCTCCCGCCCCAAACCCAAACCCAGCGCCATTTTCTCCAGATGGACGGCCCGGAGATCTTCAAGTTTGCAGTGAACGCGGTGAAAATGTCCATCCCCCGGATTCTGGAAATGGCCGGCATAACCCGGGAAGACATCGATTATCTCATTATTCACCAAGGGAATTACCGTATCCTGGAGGCCGGGGCCAAGTTCGCCCGGGTGCCCATGGATAAGGTCTTCGTCAATATCAACCGCTACGGCAATACCTCCGCGGCCTCGGTGCCCATTGCGCTGCATGAAGCCCTGCAGGAGGGCAAGATCAAGCCGGGGGACAAGGTGGTGCTCATCAGTTTTGGAGCCGGGGCCACCTGGGGAGCGACGCTGCTGGAATGGTAATCAGTCAGTTGCCAGTTACTATCCTGGAGTTCCCGAATCTCAATAAATCTTAACGCCCGGCATGAGGCCAAAAAGAAGGGGCGGGTTATCCCGCCCCTCTTATTTTGCCTAATTATTTTTTTCCGCACCGGACCTGCAAGGTTCACTAACACTCCGGCCGTTAGTCTTTACCTGACCACTGGCGACTTGCCCTACATAATCCGGATCGGGGAGGGCTTTTCGGGCTCGGGTGTGGCCGGAGCCGCCGGCTTTTCCGGTTTTTCCGGCGGTTCGGGCTTAGCCGGTTTTTCCGGCTTGGCGGGTTTTTCCGGCGCCGGGGCTCCTTCCTCCGCCGGTTTGGTCGGCTTGACCGGTTTAACCGGTTTGGCGGGCTGAGCCTCCTCAGGCTTTTTCTTTATGGGTGGGGTGGGGGCTTCCCCGGGCTTGGCGGGTTTGGGTTTTTCCACCGCGGGGGGCTTTTCCACCGCCGGGGGTTTCTCCACTGCCGGCCTGGCCTCTTTCGGCTTTTCGGGGAGCGGCGGCGGCGTCACCGCTTCGGGCGGGATGGGCGCCGGCGTGACCTCCGGAGCTGCCGCCACCGGGGTGGGGGAGAGATACCGGGAGTTCACCCAGCCGATGGTGCCATCCCGTTTGACCCGGATCTGGGTCCAATCTTCGGCATCGCCAACTTTTTCCACATCGGCATTGCGGTCCAGAACCGCGATCTTGGGGCAATCCATTCCCGGGCAGGCCCGGAGATTGAGGCGGTTGACGGCCACATACAACGTGGGTCGGGCCACCTGGGGCGGGGGCGGCGGGGGCGCCGGAGCATGAGCCGCCGGCGGTATATATACCGGCTTGGGAAACAGGCCTTGACAGCCTGCCAGACATAAGGTCAACCCCAACCCCACCCACACGGTGCACCAGGATTTATGCATGGCCGCTAACCCCATGGTAGGCTTATCCCCCTGCCACTTCTTTGCTGTCGCGGATTTTCCAGCCTCCCGGACCCATCTCCAGGATGGTTCTATAATTCTGCCGCACCAGGGTGTAGTCATGGGTGCGGTGATCGTAGAGCTGGATGTTCCAGACGATATCCGCCGTGGCTTCCGTATCGTTTAACCGCTGCACATTGGAAATGCGATAGGAGACTTCCTTAATATCATAGTTTTTCCACAGCTCCAGCATCTGGTTCTCGACCCGCCCCAGATTGGGATAAGAGGAGTTGTAACAGCTGAGCCATTTGTTGATATCTTTGTTGAGATGGGCGGAGCGGATCTTTTCGGCAATCTTTTCCACTTCCGGGCGCAGGGTGTCTTGGGGCGACGACGGGGTGGAAATCGGGGCAACGGGCGCCCGGGATGGGAGATGGCGCCACAGATATATCCCGCCCACGATGAGAAGGGCCAGGACGATGAGCGACAAAAAACGGCCGGGGCGCCGTTGGCGACGACGAGCCATGGCTTCAGGTCTCCGGGGGTAGAAAAGCGGCGGACGGTTGGGGGTCTCCTCCTCTTCCTGGTTGACCCGGGCCGTCCTGAGAGGCAGACCGCATTCGGTACAGAATTTTTGTCCGGGATAAGTCGAGGTGGCGCAGCGGGCGCAAGGCCGGGCCGAGGCATTGGAAGCGCCTTTCAACAGTTGGCCGCAACGCTGACAGAATCGATGTTCCTCTCCATGGATTACCTGGCATTGATTACAATACGGCATAGTTTCTCACCAACAGTCGCATAAAATTGTCTAACACATTCTCCCGGCAAAGCAAAGGAAATTAGAGTTCCGGCCCGGGGAAAGGGACCCGGGAAAGAAGCCGGCCCCGGCCGACTCCCCCGGGACCAGGGGTGGCCGCCGCGAAGGCCGTAGAGGCAAAGTTACCGGCAGTATACCAGCAAGCGCAATTTTTTGGTCTTATCGACGGAGCGCTATTTTTGGAGCTGCTGCATTTGCTGCTCCACTTCCCGCTGTCGCTTCTCGGCATCCCGTTGGCGCTGTTCGGCATCTTTACGGCGCTGGTAAGTGTTTTCCCGCCGTTTATCCTCCTTTTCCGAATCCTCCCAGTCCTTTTGCCGCTTTTGCTGCAATTCCTGCCACTCCTGATCCGATAACTTGCCCGGGCCGCTTTGGGCAAAGGCCCGGGTTGCGAGCCAGCCGGCGCCGGAAATCAGCAGTAAACCTGCCAAGAGCAGTGCTCCAACTCCCATTAACTTTTTCATCTGCCTCGTCCTCCTAACCTCGGGTATTTTCTGATGCTCATTCGAGATCCGGCCGCCGCCGGGCTTGGGACTATCCCTCATCGATGCCGAAGGCGACTCTTGCCAATGATCCCCCGGTTTCCCGCCGGGGGGTGGGGTTCGAAATTTTCTTAAGAAATACAGCAACATTCGTTTTTTTGGGGGCAGCCCGGCTTCTTTTAGATATAATAATCCATCATCGTTTGCAAAAGCGAACCCCGGATTTCGGACTCTCCCAGGCCAGAGGTTGAGCACAAGAAAGGATTTGGTAGCCGCAGCACTCGGGACGGCCCAGAAAATAAATAATATTAACTTCTATTATCAAATAGTTACCCAAATAGCCAGCAAATTTTGTCGAATAATCCGGGAACATTTTCGGAAAAAACCGGGCAAATTCATGGCAAAACTGTCTGGCCTCTTGACAAGAACCCAGGCAGACCGTTATATATATATGGTTCTGATTCAGGAGTGTCCCTTATGAATAATATGAATAATATGGAAACCATGAAAAGTTATACCGCCCGGACAGGGGAAGTGCCGCGCCAGTGGTACGTGGTGGACGCCCAGGACAAGGTCCTGGGTCGCCTGGCCAGTCGCATTGCCATGGTGCTGCGGGGTAAGACCAAGCCCACCTATACGCCCCACATCGACACCGGGGACTTCGTGGTCGTGGTCAATGCCGCTCAGGTGCAACTGACCGGCAGGAAGTTAGACAATAAATTCTACTACCGGCATTCCGGCTATCCTGGCGGGATCAAAGAGATTTCCGCCCGGAAACTCCTCCAGAAGAAACCGGAGGAGATTTTGCGCCATGCCGTCCGGGGCATGTTGCCCAAAAACAGCTTGGGAAGGCACCTGCTGAAAAAATTGAAGATCTACGTCGGCGGGGAGCATCCGCATGAGTCCCAGAAGCCGGCGCCTCTTCCCTGGGAGGATTAATGGCGGCGCAAGCAAGCATTCACGCCACGGGTAAACGCAAGACCGCGATCGCGCGGGTCTATCTGCGTCCCGGCAATGGCCGGATTATCGTGAATCAGCGCGAGTTTGAAGACTACTTCCCCGGGGAGACCACCCGGAACCTGGTGCGCAAGCCCCTGCTCCTGGTGAACGTCGGCCCGGAGTTCGACATTCTGGTCAATGTCCGGGGCGGCGGCCTGGAAGGCCAGGCCGGGGCCGTCAAACACGCCCTGAGCCGGGCCCTGGTGGTGCTCAACCCGGAACTGCGTCCCATCCTGAAAAAGGCCGGTTTTCTCACCCGGGACGCCCGCATCAAAGAGCGGAAGAAATACGGCCTCCGGGGCGCCCGCCGCGGCTGTCAGTATTCGAAACGGTAATTAATGAGGATTTTGGGGGAGGGGGCTAAGGGCGCCAGCCCTTACCCCCTCCCCCGAGCCCCCTCCCCCAATCCCTTACAGGGGGTTGGGAGGAGAGGTTGAGGGGAGAGCGGGGGAACTGCCTTCCCCCGGCCCTCCCCTCAAAGTTTTATATCCAATACCATGACCAAAATCCGCGTCGCAGTCATCGGGGCTTCCGGTTATGCCGGGTTGGAGTTGGTGCGCCTGTTGGTGCGGCATCCGGGTTGCGAGCTCGCAGCCCTCACCTCCCTGGAATACCCCGGCCGGCCTTTCTCCCAGATCTTTCCGGCCCTGGCCGGTATTGTCGACTTGCCCTTCAGCCAGGACCCGACCCCCGAGAAAATTGCGGCTGCCGCCGAAGTGGTCTTCACCGCGGTGCCCCATCAAACCGCCATGGGCATGATCCCTACTTTCCTGGCCCAGGGGTGCAGAGTGGTGGACCTGAGCGCGGATTTTCGCTTCCGGGATGTCAGCCTCTATGAGAAGTGGTATCAGGCGCATACGGCGCCGGAGTTGAACGCCGAGGCGGTGTATGGCCTGCCCGAACTGCACCGGGAAGAGGTGCGCCGGACGCGCCTGGTGGGCAACCCCGGCTGCTATCCCACGTGCGTCATCCTGGGGTTAGCGCCTCTGGCCAAAGCCGGCTTGCTTGCGCCCCATTCGGTGATTGCCGATTGCAAATCCGGGACGAGCGGCGCCGGACGCCAGGCCCTGTTGGGCATCTCGTTCTGTGAAGTCAATGACGGCTTCCGGGCTTACAAAGTGCTGGAGCACCGGCATACCCCCGAGATGGAGCAGGAGCTGAGCTGGCTGGCCGGCACAGCGGTTAAAGTCACCTTTACCCCGCATCTCGTTCCCATGAGCCGGGGCATCCTGGGAACGCTGTACGCCAACTTGACGGCGCCCCGGACCGAGGGGGAACTCCGGGAACTCTACGAAAAATTCTTTCAGGGCCATCCCTTTGTGCGCCTCCATCCGCCGGGGAGTCTTCCCGATACCCGGGACGTACGGGGCGGGAATTTCTGCGATCTGGCCCTCAGGGTGGATCGGGAAAGCCAGCGGGTCATTGTCATTTCGGCCATCGACAACCTCACCAAGGGGGCGGCCGGCCAGGCGGTGCACAACTTCAACCTGATGATGGGTTTCCCCGAAACCACCGGGTTGGACGTGGTGCCTTTTGTCCCTTAAAAGGAGGGGCGAAAAGGGGAAAAGGGAAAAAGGCGAAAAGGGGAAAAACCAAAGGAGGTTTTTTTACTAGCGAGTGCCGAAAGTTTTTTCCGTTATGCCGCATGCGCCAGTACCTAAATCCCCCCTACCCCCCTTTACCAAAGGGAGGAACTTAGCGGAACCCCTTTTAAAGTCCCCCTTTGAAAAAGGGAGATTTAGGGGGATTTAAAAACCAGCAATCGGACGGAATTTTTAGCAAACGCGATAACCTATCCGTTTCGCCTTTTCCCACCTGGCAATTTTCTGATTTTCCCCCGGGAATAACCATCGCGCATGGACCTTCGAAGAAACATCCGCCTCCTCCTGGAGTACGACGGCACCCGTTATCACGGGTGGCAGCGCCAGGCGGATACCCTGACGATTCAGGAGGTGCTGGAAGCGGCGGTGGCGCGGCTGACGGGGGAAGGGATCGCCCTCATCGGCTCGGGGCGCACCGACGCCGGGGTTCACGCCCTGGGCCAGGTGGCCAATTTCCGCACCATAAGCGCCATCCCCCTCAAGGCTTTTCATCAAGGCTTGAACTCCCTGCTCCCCAAAGACATCGCGGTGCTGGAGGCAAGTGAAGCGCCGCCGGAGTTTCACGCCCGGAAATCGGCCTGGGCCAAGACCTATGAGTACCGTATCCTCAACCGCCCCACACGCTCACCCCTTTATCACCACTACGCCTGGTGGATCGACCCGCCCCTGGACCTGGTCGCCATGGCCGGGGCCGCCGCGGCTCTACCGGGTGAGCATGATTTTACCGCCTTCAGGGCCAGCGGCAGCGACAATCAAAATCCCGTGCGCCGGGTGCTGGCGGCTGATTGGCGTGACTTTCCCGGGGGGTGGCTGAGTTTTAGCATCACCGGGACCGGGTTCTTACGGGGCATGGTGCGGAGCCTGGTGGGCACCATGGCGGATGTCGGCAAGGGCAAGGCGGCTCCGGAGTTGCTGGCGGAGTTGCTCAAGAGCGGCGAGCGCCACCTGGCCGGACCCACGGCGCCGCCCCAGGGGCTCTATCTGGTGGAAGTGAGGTATTGAGGTCAGGGGCCTCGGCGCCAGATAGCCGCGCATGCAGGCTCCATGGAATAAATTTAGGTCAAGGCTTCGCTTGGTCTTCCCTCCCAAAAAGATTGTGATATAATTCGCTATGCCTGGACCGCAGCACGTGGAGCCTGCCCCCGCGGTCCCCAAGGATCATATGGAAGCCGACCAGCCCCAACCCGACGCCGAATCTAAACCGGAACTGAATATCATTCAGGCCATCGAGCTGGCCATCGCCCATGAGACCGAGGCCCGGAAGAGCTATCTGTCCCTGTCCCAGGAGACCGACGATCTAGAGCTCAGGACCCTCCTGAAAGAAATCGCCATGGAAGAGGCCAGCCATGAGGCGTCGCTCCGGAGCCGCCTGCGCCTCTACCAGGAGCGGCACGTGCTCCGGGACACCTTCTCCCGTTATGTGAGTCCGGAGTTGTGCGAAGAGATCTTGAAGAATCCGGGGCTGCTGGCCCTGGGGGGGCGGCGCCAGCAGGTGACGGTGCTCTTTGCCGATATCCGCAATTTTACCAGCATGTCGGAATCCCTGGCCCCGGAAGCCGTGGTGGAGGTGCTCAACACCTATTTTACCGCGATGGTGGATTTGGTATTTCACTATCAGGGGACCCTGGATAAGTTTGTGGGAGATGCCCTGATGGCGGTGTTCGGGGTGCCGCTGCCCCTCCCCCAGGCCGCGGACCGGGCGGTGGAATGCGCCCTGGCCATGCAGCGCCACCTGAGGCAGATGCAGGCCGCAGGTAAGACCCCCATTCAGGGCATGCGCATCGGTATCAACACTGGGGAGGCCATCGTGGGCAACATCGGCTCCGCCAAGCGCATGGACTTCACCGTGGTGGGGGACGCGGTCAACGTGGCCGCCCGGCTTCAGGAACTGGCCAAAGAGCTGGAAGCCGACACCCTCATCAGCGAGGCCACCTTTCGGGAACTGGGGGGGAAGTTTGAGGCGGCCCCCGAGCCCGCGGTGGTGCTGCGAGGTCGCAAGGAACCGACGCCCATCTATCGCCTCGAAGCTTGAGGCAGGAAAAGGCGCGGCTTCCCATGGTTGAGGCAAAAAAACGGGTTCGTGAAAAATGTTATTGACAAGTGTCGAGAGATGATTTATTGTGAGAATCTGGATAGCATGTGAATTTTTTCACATTATTCCTGTAACTTACCCGTAACTTAAGTTTCTGACAAAAAACTCTTACAGCCCGAGGAGGGAAATAGATGGCTTTGGTAAACCCACACGGTAAAGAGAAGAAGTTAAAACCCTTACTGCTTTCGCCGACTCAGATCGCCGAAGAAAAAAAGCGGGCCAAGGAATTGACGGTAGTCACCATGACCTCCCGGGAAACGGCCGACCTCATCATGATGGGGATCGGCGGCTTCACCCCCCTGGACGGTTTCATGGGCCACGATGACTGGAAAGGCTCCTGCAGCGATGCTATGAAGCTGACGGACGGCACCTTCTGGCCCATCCCCGTCACCATGTCCGTCAACCAGGGCAAAGCCGACTCCATCAAGGTCGGCCAGGAAGTGCTGCTGGTGGACGAAGAGACGGAAGAGATGATGGGGACCATGAAGGTCACCGAGAAGTACAAGGTTGACAAAAAGTGGGAATGCAAGCAGGTCTTCACCACCGATGAGATGGACCACCCGGGCGTGCAGATGGTCATGGGCCAGGAAGCAGTCAACCTGGCGGGCACCGTCAAGGTCTGGAGTGAAGGCCCCTTTCCGAAACTGTATCCCGGTCTCTATATGCGGCCTTGGGAAACCCGGAAGATGTTTGAGGACAAGGGCTGGAACACCATTGCCGCCCTGCAGCTCCGGAACCCCATGCACCGCTCCCACGAGTACCTGGCCAAGATTGCCATCGAGGTCTGCGACGGCATTCTGATCCACCAGCTCCTGGGCAAACTGAAACCCGGCGACATCCCCGCGGAAGTGCGCACCGAGGCCATCAACGTCCTCACCCAGTACTACTTCGTGAAAGACACCAGCATCCAGTCCGGCTATCCCCTGGATATGCGCTATGCCGGTCCCCGGGAAGCGTTGTTCCACGCGGTGTTCCGCCAGAATTTCGGCTGCTCCCACCTGATCGTCGGCCGTGACCACGCCGGCGTGGGCGAGTACTACGGCCCCTTCGACGCCCAGAAGATCTTCACCACGATCCCCAAGGACGCCCTGGAGCTGAAACCCCTGAACATCGACTGGACCTTCTATTGCCACAAGTGCGACGGCATGGCCTCCATGCGCACCTGCTGCCACGGCAAGGAAGACCGCCTGATGCTGTCCGGCACCATGCTGCGCAAGATGCTGTCCGAAGACATGGAAGTGCCGGATCACTTCAGCCGCCCCGAAGTCCTGACCGTCCTCCGGAAGTATTACCGGGGCCTCACCGAGAAAGTGGAAGTCAAGGTGCACGGCTTCGCCACCGGCGACATCTCGGGGAAGAAAAAGTAGTGTAGAGTAAGGTGGTGCAGGGGCGGAAGCACTCTTCCGCCTCTCACCGCATAATGCAGGTATATAACAAGATAACTGCTTAACCCTAATGAGGAGGTTTTACGTTATGCCGAGTTTCGTAATCGTGGAAAAATGTGACGGCTGTAAAGCCCTGGACAAGACTGCTTGCCAGTACATCTGCCCCAATGACCTGATGGTCCTGGAACCCGAACAAAAGAAGGCTTACAACCAGGAACCGGATCAGTGCTGGGAATGCTACAACTGCGTGAAGATCTGCCCCCAGCAGGCCATCGAAGTCCGCCACTATGCGGACATCATGCCCCTGGGCTCCAGCACCATCCCGCTGCGCGGCAGCGACAACATCATGTGGACCATCAAATTCCGGGACCAGAAGACCATCAAGCGGTTCAAGTTCCCCATCCGGACCACGGCGGAAGGGTCCATCGATTGCTTCAAGGGCAAAACCTTGCCCACCGACATGGCCGGCCTGAAGAAACCCGGTTTCTACACCGGCGCGGCCCGCCCCGAGTAGTCTCCACCGCAGCGAAAATTTAAGGAGGACACTGAGATATGGCTCTGGAAAGAGAATTTTGTAAATGGTCTTTTTGTGCGAAACCGGAAGTAGTCACTGTTGAAACCGACCTGCTGCTGGTAGGCGGTGGCATGGCTTGCACCGGCGCCGCGGTTGAAGCATCTGCCTGGGCGAAAGCCGCCGGGCTGAAGGTCACCCTGGTTGACAAAGCCGCCCTGGATCGCTCCGGCGCGGTAGCTATGGGTCTGTCCGCCATCAACACCTACATCGGTTCGGAAAACAAAATAGCTGATTATGTGAACATGGTGCGCACCGACCTCATGGGCATCATCCGGGAAGACTTGGTCTACAGCGTGGGCGCCCACGTCGACCAGACCGTGCATGACTTCCAGGATTGGGGCCTGCCCATCTGGCAGAAAGACAACGAAGGCCACACCGTTGACGGCCAGGTCGCCAGAGACGAGGGCCTGCCCCTCCTGAAAGACGGCGGTAAGTGCGTCCGCTCCGGCCGTTGGCAGTGCATGATCAACGGTGAGTCCTACAAGGTGATCGTGGCCGAAGCCGCCAAGAACGCCCTGGGGATGGACAACATTTACGAGCGCGTCTTCATCGTCAAACTGCTCACCGACAAGAACAACAGCAACCGCGTATGCGGGGCCGTGGGTTTTAGCGTGCGTGAGCACAAGACCTATGTCTTCAAATGCAAGGCCATGATCATCGCCTGCGGCGGTGTGGTCAACGTCTTCCGGCCCCGGTCGGTGGGTGAAGGCCAGGGTCGTGCCTGGTACCCCGTATGGAACGCCGGCTCCACCTACGCCATGCCCGCCGAAATCGGCGCCAAGATGGTGCTGATGGAAAACCGTTTCGTCCCCGCCCGCTTTAAGGATGGTTACGGCCCGGTCGGCGCCTGGTTCCTGTTCTTCAAGGCCCAGGCCACCAACGCTTACGGCGAAGATTACATGGCCAAAAACTGGGACCGGGTCAAGAAAGAGTACCCCGGTTATGCCGATAATCCCGGCACCTGCCTGCGGAACCACGCGGCGATGATCGAAATGCGGGAAGGCCGCGGCCCCATCATGATGCACACCGACAAGGCCATGGCGAAGCTGGCCGAAACCCTGAGCAAGAAAGAGCTCAAGCATCTGGAAGCCGAAGCCTGGGAAGACTTTCTGGATATGTCCATCTCCGCCGCCTGTCTGTGGGCTTCCTTCAACATGGAGCCCGACAAGATGCCGTCGGAAATCATCCCCTCCGAGCCTTACCTGCTCGGTTCGCATGCCGGCTGCGCCGGTCTGTGGGTCTCCGGTCCCGCCAAGAACTACATGGGCGCGCCCGACAGCTGGTTCTGGGGCTATGACCGCATGACCACCGTTGACGGCCTGTTCACCGCCGGTGATGGCGTCGGCGCCTCCGGGCACAAGTTCTCCTCCGGGGCCCACGCTGAGGGCCGCATGGCCGCCAAGGGCGCCCTGGCCTTCATCCTGGACCACAAGAACGACAAGCTGGAAGCGGCGCAGAACATCGACGAAGTCATCGCCGAGATCTACCTGCCCTTCGAGATCTTCGAGAAGTACAAAGGCTACACCACCGCCCCGGAGATCAACCCCAACTACCTGATGCCCAAGCAGGTCCAGACCCGCTTGCAGAAGCTGATGGACGAATACGTGGCGGGCTGCTCCACCATGTATATGTGTAACAAACCCAGCCTGGAAGAGGGCCTGAAGCGCCTCACCCTGCTGAAAGAAGACGCGACCCGGTTGGCCGCTCGGGACCTGCACGAACTGATGCGGGCCTGGGAAAATTATCACCGGATCCTCTCCGGTGAGGCCCACCTGCGCCACATCCTGTTCCGGGAAGAGAGCCGTTATCCTGGCTACTACTACCGCTCCGACTTCCTGAGCATCGATGACAACAAGTGGAGGGTGTTCACCATCTCCCAGTACGACAAGAACAAGAACGAGTGGAAGTTCGAGACCGAGCCTTACAAGCAGCTGATTAAGTAAGAACGGCTAGGTTCCGGGGCTTCGGGTGATCCCGAAGCCCCGGGCTGTTTTTTGGCCGTGGTCTCAGGCCCTCCGGCCAGCCACGGCCAATTTTTTGAGGGATGCATCACCATCCCCCCACCAGAGCGACGTTTTTCCTTGAACCCATATTCACAATGTATTATAGAATGAGAAAGTGGGTCTCAGGGCCTGGGCCGGAGCCGAGACTCGGCCAATGCTCTGGATCGCTTCAATGTCCCCAAGGAGGACTTGTGTGAACGCCGATAACAAAATTCTGGTCATCGGGGGAGGCATGAGCGGCCTCACCGCAGCCCTGGAGGCGGCGGAAGCCGGGTCTCAGGTGATCATCACCGAGGCGGGCCCGTACCTGGGCGGCCGGGTTGCCCAACTCCACCGATACTTCCCCAAGCTCTGCCCTCCCACGTGCGGTTTGGAAATCAACTTTCGCCGGATCAAAGAAAATCCCAACATCAGCTTTTACACCATGGCGGAAGTGACCCAGGTCAGCGGCAGCGCCGGCAATTTCGACGTCACCGTAAAGGTGCACCCCCGCTATGTCAATGATCGCTGTGTGGCGTGTCATGCCTGTGCGGAAGCGTGTCCCCAGTGGCGGGTAAACGATTTTAACTACGGTCTGGACAAGACCAAAGCGGCCTATCTGCCCTATGATATGGCCTTCCCCCAGCAATACGTCATCGACAAGAGCGTGTGCAGCGGCGACTGCGGCCAGAAGTGCCTGGAGGCCTGCAAGTACGACGCCATTGAGCTGCACATGAAACCCCAGACTTTGAATTTCAACGTGGGCGCCATCATCATGTCCAGCGGCTGGGAACTCTACGATGCCACCAAGATGGACAATCTGGGGTTCGGCCAGGTGGCCAACGTCATCACCAACATGCAGATGGAGCGCCTGGCGGCGTCCAACGGCCCCACCGGCGGCCAGATTCTCAGGCCCAGCGACCAGCAGCCGCCTAAGAAGGTGGCTTTTGTGCAGTGCGCCGGCTCCCGGGATGAAAACCATCTGCCGTATTGTTCCTATATCTGCTGCATGGCCTCTCTGAAGCAGGCCACCTACGTGCGGGAAAAGGCCCCGGAGGCCGAGGTTTATATCTTTTATATCGATATCCGGACCCCGGGCCGCTACGAGCAGTTTTACTGGAAGGTCCGGGACGATGAACATGTCCATCTGATTAGGGGTAAGGTGGCCAAGATCACCCAGGAACCCGGGACCGACAACGTCGTGGTGGTGGCGGAAAATACCGCCACGGGCGACAAGCAGAGCATGGTTTTCGATATGGTGGTCCTGGCGGCGGGCATGGTGCCCTCCACCAAAGCCTCCCCCTTCCCCCTGCCGTTGTCTTACACCCCGGATGGCTTCGTCATTCAGGACCTGTTGCCGCCGGGAGTTTACGCTGTGGGAACTTTGAAGGGCCCCCTGGATGTGACCAAGTCGGTGCAGGATGGCACCGGGGCCGCCCTTAAGAGTCTCATCGCCCTGGGCAGGAGGTCATGATGGAAATCGAAAAGAAATACGGCGTATATTTGTGCAAGGGCTGTGGCATCGCCGAGGCCATAGATTTTGAGAGCCTCACCAAGGTGATCAAAAAATCGGGGAAGATCCAGCACATCAAAGAAGCTGACATCCTCTGCAGCCCCGAGGGCCGGGCCCTGATCCTGGAAGACCTCAAGCCGGAAGGCGAGGGCATCAATGCCATCGTCGTGGCGGCCTGCTCGCCCCGGGTGAAATACGAAGAGTTTGATTTCCCCAATGTCCTGGTGGAGCGCTGCAACATCCGGGAGCAGGTGGCCTGGACCCAGGAACCCAACAACGAGCATACCCAGGCCCTGGCGGAAGACTATCTGCGCATGGCCTGCGCCCGCATCAAGAAGGTCGAGATGCCGGAGCCGTACCAGACCGAATGCGACAAGACCATCCTGGTCATCGGCGGCGGCACCGCGGGCTTAAGCGCCGCCCTGCAAGCGGCCAACAACGGCTACTCGGTGGTCCTGGTGGAGAAAGAGGCCCAGCTGGGCGGGTTCGCCGCCAGGATGTACCGGCAGACGCCTTCCAGCTACCCCTACACCACCCTCCAGGAGCCCGTGGTCTTCAAGCAGATCCAGGAAGTCCAGAGTCACCCCAGAATCAAGGTGATGACCGCGGCGACCCTGGAGAAACTCGATGGGCAGCCGGGTCTGTTGGACGCCGACATCAAGGTGGGCGGCGACCTGGAGACCCTCAGGGTGGGCACCGTGGTCATGGCGGCCGGTTGGAAGCCCTATGATGCCACCAAGCTCACCAAGCTGGGCTACGGCTTGTCTAAAGACGTGATCACCAATATCGAGATGGAGGAGATGGCCAAGGCGGGCAAGATCGTGCGGCCCTCCGACGGCAAAGCCCCCGAATCGGTGGCCTTCATTCAATGCGCCGGTTCCCGGGACCCGGACCATCTCCCCTACTGCTCCGACTTCTGCTGCACGGCCTCCCTGAAGCAGGCCCTGTATGTCCGGGAGCAGAACCCCAACGCCATCGCCTATATCCTCTACAAGGATATCCGCACCCCGGGACAGATGGAGCTGTTCTACAAGCAGGTGCAGAGCGACCCCGGCGTCATGCTCACCAAGGCGGAGATCGCCGAAGTGGGCCTCGGTGACGGCGGCAAACTCCGGATCAGCGCCACCGACACCCTGTTGGGGGCAAACGTGATCTTCGAGGCCGATCTGGTGGTCCTGGCCACCGGCATGGTCCCGGCGACTGCGGACGAGGCGGTGCTCAACCTCGGCTACCGTCAGGGACCGAATTTGCCCGACCTGGAGTTGTTCAGCGGTTTCGCCGACTCCAACTTCATCTGCTTCCCGTACGAAACCCGGCGGACCGGCATTTTTGCCGCCGGCTGCGTCCACCAGCCCATGAACATGGCCATGGCCGTGGAGGACGGCGTCGGTGCCGCCTGCAAGGCCATTCAGGCCGCGGAGCACGTCGCCGCAGGGATGGCGGTGTCTCCCCGGGCCTGGGACATTACCTTCCCGGACCCGTTCATGCAGCGCTGCACTTCCTGTAAGCGGTGCACCGAGGAATGTCCCTTCGGCGCCATCGAAGAAGATGAAAAAGGCACGCCCTTTTTCAAGATCAACCGCTGCCGCCGGTGCGCCACCTGCATGGGGGCCTGTCCGGAGCGCATCGTTTCCTTTAAGGACTACAGCGTTGACCAAATCGGCTCCATGCTCAAGAGTCTGGATGTCCCGGAAATCGAGGATGAGGACGATCCCCTGGCGCCTCTCCGGGTCATCGGCCTGGTGTGCGAAAACGACGCCTACCCGGCCCTGGACGCCGCGGCCCTGCATAAGCTGCACCTGAACCCGATGATCCGGTTCATCTCGCTGCGCTGCCTGGGGTCCTTCAACATGGTGTGGGTCTCCGACGCCTTCTCCCGGGGCATTGACGGCATCATTCTCCTGGGCTGCAAGCACGGGGACGACTATCAATGCCACTTCGCCAAAGGCAGCGAGCTCTGCGAATACCGTATGAGCAAGTTGTCAGAGACCCTGGATAAATTGGGCCTGGAAGCAGACCGGGTGATACAGTACCAGATCGGCCATTCCGACTTCGACCTCCTGCCCAAGCTTCTTGACGACTTTGTGGCCCGGGTGCGAGAGATCGGCCCCAACCCCTTCAAGGAATTATAGGAGGTATGATCCATGGCAGGTGAAATTCTCATTAAACCGGACCTCCAATTCGTGAAGCGGGTGATGGCCGCCGGGGGGGACACGGTCAAGAAGTGTTACCAATGTGATACCTGTTCGGTGGTGTGTAACCTCACCCCCGATCAGAAGCCCTTTCCCCGGAAGGAGATGCTTCAGGCCCAGTGGGGTCTGAAGGAGGTGCTCCAGGACCCGGATATCTGGCTGTGCCACCAGTGCAGCGACTGCACCGTCTTGTGCCCCCGGGGCGCCAAGCCCGGTGAGGTCTTGGGCGTGCTCCGGCAGATGACCATCGAGCAGTATGCCACGCCGCCGGTGGTAGCCAAGGCGGTGGGGGACCCCAAGTTCCTGCCGTTGCTCATCGCCTTTCCGATGCTGCTGCTGCTGCTGGCCCTGAAGGCCACCGGCCACTGGAACATCCCGGAAGGGCCCATCGTTTACTCACACTTTTTCCCCACCCTGCTGGTGGACTTCATCTTTGTCCCCACCTTCTTCTTTGCCGTGGCGGTGCTGGCCAAAGGCGCCCTGGCCTACTGGCAGGACATCAATGCTCCTCACCCCTGGCGGGTAAAAGTGGAAGGCAACCTGGTGGGCAACCTGATCGCCACTTTGAAAGATATCTTGTTTCACAACCGCTTCCGGCAATGCGAAGTTACCTATAACCGTTCCACCAACCACCTGTTCTTGGTGTTCGGGTTTATCTTTCTGTTAGTGGTAACCACGTGGGGGTTCCTCAATGAGTGGGTGTTACATCACGAATCCCCCTACTTTCTGTTATCACCGATAAAACTCCTGGCCATGGCGGGAACCGCGTCCTTGCTCTATGGGATCTGGAACATCATCAAAGAGCGCCAGGCCAACGCCGAAAAGGCGGGATACGGCTCCTACTATGACTGGTTCCTGATCTACGTGATCTTTGTAGTGGGCGCCACCGGATTGCTCTCCTGGCTGTTCCGCCTGGTGGGCCTGCGGGTTCTGGCCTACCCCACCTACTTCCTGCACCTGACGGCGATCTTCATGCTGTTCTTCTACGCCCCGTACACCAAGCTGGCCCACATCGTCTACCGCACCGTGGCCATGCTCCATGCCCGCATGTCGGGCCGGGGCTTCTAACCGCCTCAACCGGCACGTGAAACCCAGCCGGCCCCCATTGCGGGGGCCGGTTTTTTTTTGAACTGATGGGTGGGCAAATTATTGAAAAACCATGGGAGCGCGGCCCGTTCCTGGGCTAAGAAATTGGTGGGCAATTTGATGGCAGGGTTCACAGCAAGAGAGCCCACAAACACGATTTCTGATAATTTGTGGGGTATACCTAGTCCACAAACCTGGCCACCCCGGATCGATGCCGCAGGACGGATTTGCCGGGCGGGGTCGGCACCCACCTGGTATCTGGCCAGCCCCGACGCCCGCCGGCGATGTCCGGAGCCGGAGCCGGCTCGATGCTCCCAGGGTTTATGACTGGGCCGCCTTCTCTGCCAAGTGGCGCTTACCGATCCGCAACCGGGATTCGGCCTGCCTTTCCTTGGTCAGAGGGCGTTTTCAGATCGCCGCGGTTATCGGGCTAATAAATAAACCACGAAGATCAAATTGAGCATGACTAAGGTGGCAATCTGGAGCTGTTTGACCTTGGTTTCCAGTTCGGTTACCTTTTGGGCAAGATCTGTGGGTTCAGACATGGCCGCCCCCCCTCCCTAAGAATTTCTTTCCTTATCGGCGTATCGGCATTGATGCTTAAGTAATCATGGGCCGGCGGGCGGGATCAGGGCCTCGGTCCCCAACGCATTATAGGATTTTTATTTGGCTGAAATTTTGATAAGATATCAATGAGCCAAGAAAAAACCTAAGGAGTTGAATATGGTAGATTTGAACATGAAGGTGGTGGAGCCCCGGAAGCTCACTATGGCGAGCCGCTTTAAGTTCCGTTGTCACCCTGGAGTGTCGTGCTTCACCGAGTGCTGCGGCAAGACCACCATCATCCTCACCCCCTATGATATCCTGCGCCTCAAAACCCGCCTCAACCTGAAGGCGGCTGACTTTCTGGAAAAATACACCCGGATGGAGGCCCACGACAAATCCGGCCTGCCCATGGTGATCATGGACATGCCCCGGTTTGAGAACCGCTGCCCCTTTGTGCGGCCGGTCACCGGGTGCACGGTCTACAGCGATCGCCCGGCCACCTGCCGCTACTATCCCATCGGCCAGGGCAGCCTGATCACCGAGGAAGGCCTGGATGAGTTCTATTTCTACGTCAGAGAGCCGCACTGCAAGGGCTAC
Source organism: uncultured delta proteobacterium (assembly GCA_963812015.1). GTDB lineage: Bacteria > Desulfobacterota > Desulfobaccia > Desulfobaccales > 0-14-0-80-60-11 > 0-14-0-80-60-11. Next base: position 991,698 of record CAWETI010000003.1, read on the forward strand.
GAAGAGGAGGCCGAATGGACCGTGGCCACCTGGCGGGAAGACCAAGGGGTGGAAAAATACGACGAGATGAACCGTGACTGGAAGGCCATGATGCTGCGCCGGGCCGAAAATGGCGGGCCGGTCACCGATGAGCGGGGCAACCGGCTCTTTGCCATGGTCTTGTATGATCTGGACGAATTCCGGAGATTCGTTTTCAAGAGCCGCTTCCTGACCGTCTTCAACGTGGAAGACGAGGTCAAGGAGAGGATCTGGGACGATGATGACGAACTCCTGAAGTTCGGGTATAAATACCTCAAAATGGCTTTAAAGATCGAGGATACCCTGGAGGTGAATCAGCCTCTGGGTCCGGGACCCGGCTCCACGACCATGACCTTTTGAATCGCGGGGAAAGGGCCGGAATTCAGGTCCCGGCCCTGCTGCTCAATTTCCCGGGGCCAGGGGGGGCCGAGGGCGGCGGCGCCGCCTCCGGCCCCATTCCTTGAAGGGGCCCTAAACCCGGCAGCCGTGAGAGCTCCCGCAATCAGCCGGGGCCAGACCAGGAGGCAACGTGACCCCAACCCCAGAGATTCAGGCGAGTGCGGCGGAGATTACCGAGATCCTGCAAGATTACCGGGTGGTGGCGGTGGTGGGGCTTTCCACTGATCCCGACCGGCCCAGCTACCGGGTGGCCAAATACCTCCAGGAGCATGGCTACCGCATAGTTCCGGTCAATCCCGGCTGCCAGGAAATTTTGGGGGAAAAGTGCTACCCCAGTCTCAAGGACATCCCCTTCCCGGTGGAGATCGTGGACATCTTCCGCGTCGTTGATGCCATCCCCGGGGTCGTGGCTGACGCCATCGCTGTGGGGGCCAAGGTAGTGTGGATGCAGCAGGGGCTGGCAGAGCCCGACTCGGCCCGGAAAGCCGGAAAGGCCGGCCTCCGGGTGGTTATGGACCGTTGTCTGAAGATCGAGCATGACCAACGCCGTCTTTAAGCAAGGAAAAAACCGGGTGGGGCGCCCACCTGTGAGCCGGTAAGGAGTTGCACCGCAGATCGAGCATGACCAACGCCGTCTTTAAGCAAGGAAAAAACCGGGTGGGGCGCCCACCTGTGAGCCGGTAAGGAGTTGCACCGCATGGAAATCACCCTGTTCAATAAAAACGGCAGGCCGGTGGCCTATATCGCCGATGACGGCGAGTCCATCTACCTGTGGGACGGCCGCCCCGTGGCCTATATCGTCGACGACCAGGTCTATGACTGGAACGGCAGGCAAGTGGGCTGGTTTACCAACGGCACCGTGTTTGACATCTATGGCTTGAGGAGCGGTTTTATCAAGACTAAATCCCCCATCGCCACGGAGGTGGAACCGATCAAACCCCATAAACACCTCAAACCGGTCAAAGGCAAAAAGCAGTCCCAGGTGATCAAGCCGATTTTATGCTATGGCTACTCCACTAAGAATTTAGAGGACATCCTGGACCTGGCGGGCAAACATTGAGCGCCTCCCAGCCCCGGTGACCCCGCCGGGCCGGCCGGGGCCCGGAGGCGGCGCGCCTAACCGCCCCAAGGGCAGGCGACCCCATCCCGGCACGATCCGCCTCAACTTATCCCCCCGCTCGGAGGCACGCGGTGCTTCTGATCGCCGCGTCAGTTTTCGCTGTCTGAAGAAACCCCGGTTATCTCTCGCCTCGGGAGGATGAGGCGCCAGGGCCGAGGTTTGTCTCCGGGAGAAAAATTATTGAAAATCCCGGCTGCATGCCTTATGGTGAACTCGGCTGCAGGAGAACTCGGTCCAATGACAGGCATTGAGAAGCGATATGAACGGCATGGGCCCATCAAACCCTGCGTCATAAACCGCCAGGACATTCTTAGTTTAGGACAGATAATCCAGGAAACCTTCAGTAAACCGGAAATCGAGCGTTATTTCCGCATATCCACGACCCTCAATCACACCCGGGTTTTTTCCAACTCCATTGACCATCTCTTGAGCCTGGAAGGATTGGGTGACCGGGTGGCCGACCTGTCGTTTTGGATTGAGGGATGGGACCAGAAGACCCGCTTCGATAAAAATATTTTACTCGATTTCAGCAAGTATTCCATTCAACTCAGTGTGGAAGGCACGGACCCGGTTTGGGTATACGACAAGTATAACCGCATCAGCAAATATCTGAGCAGCAAGACCGCCTGGTATTGGCCCATTATTCTGATGGAAAAAGTCCTTATATTTTTCATTACCATTGCACTGATTATCAATATTATAGTTGGCGTCAAAAAAGATGCGCTATTCTATCATTTAGATAAGCTTGGGTTGTTGGCGGCCTGGATGTTTTTAGTCTTTTATGACACCAGAAAAATCTGGCCTTACGCCAATATCCGGCTGAGGGAGGCGAGCTTCCCTTTATCCAGGGAAAATGTCTTCATGGTTCTCATGATCCTCGTGGTTATCTTGGCCATATTCGGAGGGACTATCCTGCCCTTACTGCACTAAAACCCTCCATGGTCTGCCCGCCGGGTTTCGGGGGCTTGGCCGGAATTCCGGGAAAGACGCAAGGATGCTCTACAGGGGAAGCAGATGTTGGCCAGGGTGAAAAGCGGAGCCTTGTTGGGGGTGGACGCCTACATTGTGGAGGTGGAGGTGGACCTGGCCCCGGGTCTGCCGGCCTTTACCACCGTGGGGCTGCCCGAGACCGCGGTGAAGGAGAGCAAGGACCGGGTCAGGGCCGCGGTGAAGAACTCCGGCTATAAGTTCCCCGGCAACCGCGTCACTATCAACCTAATTTAATTAACTACCATTTATTATTGGGGAAACCCCAGTTTAGGCAGACGCCTGAGCGGGGGTTTATCTTTAGTGGAAGACCTCAAGGCCAAGAAGGATTCCGGGTTAAAATTATATAGGGACAGAAAACTTGGCCTCTCTAACCCCCGGCTGATCCCCGGAGGGACAGAGTGGAAATCTCCGCCACTTTGGGGGGCCAATCATTTTGGAGAGCCGTAGGGAGAGGCGGTGATGGCAAGGAAAACGAAACCGGCGATACCCAAAATTGGTCAGCAGCTTTCATACTGGCAGGGCTATGCCATATTCGATGCAGCAAAGGCCACACGCCTCATAGATTTCACTTCCAACATTCCTCACGAAATTTCTGTCAGCATCGACTACCTGGCGGGCGCCATCCGGAAGTTCCCCGGAGAGTCTTTGGGAAATCCGACGATATGGGGGCTGGTGGCCTTCGTGAGGGAATCAGAGCTGAACGGCAGTTTGCCCCGGGGCACGTTTGACAAAATCCTTAAAGCCACGCGGATCGAATACCGCGGCTTCCACAAGAGATCCAAACCTGAGGATCTCCAGAGAATCGTCTTTGGCAACCTCATGTTCTTTTTGAAGATATTAAACAGGGACAGGTCAACAACGATAGATAGCGCCATTACCAAATACATCAATGAGGCTGAAACAACGACCGGAAAGGGATACGCTACTAACAAGGAAGGGGAAGAAAATTATAAGAGAATCTTCACCGCATACAATAAGGTGTATAAGAACTTAACCGCTGCCTTGAGCCAGAAGGAGGCTATCCATTTTTTGGAACATGCCGGCAAGATGATAGGCCAGCCAATAGACTACTCAATTTGGAAACCGGAAAAGCGGCGGTTGTTGTATGCAAAGGGCATGGAAATGGTGTGCGAAATAGTCAGATAGTTAAGAACACCGTCTTTTTGACTATTTTATTTTAATTTAATTTTAATTTAATTATTAGGTAATTTCCACGATCGCCTTTATTTGTCTGTGGAGGAAATAAGATGCCGACTCGCTTGAGACGAGAAAGAACCCAAAGGGGCCTGACCCAAGCCGGGGTGGCGCATCTGACCACCCTGGCCGGGACGCCGATTAGCCAAGTGCGCCTCAGCATGCTGGAACGTGGCCTGAACCCTAAGCCTGCGGAGGCCGAGGCCCTGGCCGAAATTTTCGGGGTGAGGCCCGATGAACTTTTTGAAAGATGACATGAATAAACGATTTCCCGGGCTGCCGTTTGAAGGGACGGTCCACCAGGGGGGAGTGCCTTCTCACTCCCCTCAGCCCGGGAATTTCCTGCCCGAGAAGGAGGGCAACCATGTATTACTTTTCGACCATTTATGATGATAACTATCAGGACTTGCAGGCTTGGCGCAGGGAGATCCTCGACATTGTTCGCAAATGGGATGGATGGGGAGATTTTCAAATTGCCGGAAGGGGCGTGCAGGCGATCCTGTGTGAGATCAAGTTCCTCTTCGATAATCTTGAGAAAGGGATTCCGGGCCAATGGCGGCAAAACTTCAAACCGGAACACCTCAAATTGTACGACTCCATATCAATCATCGGGGAAGAAGGAAAAAAGAACCCGAAGGCCTGGTTTCCAGGCTTCAAGGACACCATGGAGCGAGCAGCGAGGGAACTATCCCACGTCGAACTCCGGCTCTTCCTCCTGGCCTGCTGCGACGCGCACAACGGTCCCGAGAAGAACATCTCCGGGATGGGTCCGGGGGAGTTCTTCACCGGGAACAAGACCTTTGCAAAGAGGTCCGGCGCTGACAAGGCCTCCATATCGGAGGCGTGGAAGGTCCTTGATGGGCGGGGCTATGTGAAGAAAGTTAGAGGCCACAGGACCCGGACCCTTGTCCGGCGAGTTGAAATGCTCACATTGCAGGGAAGGGAAGCGGAATCGAAGGATGAATTGGAGAGCGGAGGGGAAGTCCAAGAATAGTGGAAACGCCTACGTTTAAGAATAGGCAAAATACCTATTTATAGGAATAGGGATAAAGCCTATTTGTAGGAATAGGCATTATCCCCCCCCTAATAAGAATAAGGAAATGATAATAATTGAACGACAATAACCGAAACATACAGTTCCTTAAGGAACTGTCTGGGCTTTCTGGCGAAAGCCCGTGTTGCTCCAAAAGATTTTTTGGAATATCAGGGAGCGTTTTTAAAAGAAAATCATCCCGAGATTCCCTATAGGGGCCTCTGGGGAAAGTGATGATTAATCATCCCCGAAATCAATCTCTGGGTCTTTGCGCGGGCGGTCCAAGACCCGCAAAGGAATTGATGATGTGAGACGTGGGAGACGGCCTGAAGCCCCCACCAGGCCACCCCATGCCCAGCCCCCCTGGTAAGGGTTTAATGATCACGATGCAATATGGGATAACAGATTAATATGAATAGGATTTCAAAGCAAAAATCAGACCAGGGTTTAAAGAGGGAACAAAGCCCATATTCGATATTCCCTAAGCCCTTGCGCAAGGTTAAGCACGGCCTCTACATGGCGCTGGAGCGCCACGAGATTGACGGGCGGACAAGGCTTGCACAAATCCTCAGGCGGGCGACGGAGCTGCTGCTTGAGGGACACAAGGAGCCAGCACCCGGCCCGGCCCAGCTATTGGCCCAGCGGTGCGCCGTGAAGCTGATCCGCGCGGCATCCTACGAGGCGGCGCTGCTGGGGGGCAAGGTGGAACTGGGGGCCGGGACGGAGAAAGATTATCTGATGCTCTGCAACAGCATTAGGGCGGACATTATGGCTTTGAGCACTCTGATGAAAGAAGGCCAGCCTTCTGACAGACCTCCCAGCCTTGAGGAATACCTGGCCGCCCTAAAATCCGGCAAGATCGTGCCGGTGCAGGGCGAAGCCCAGGATGAGGGTAAATGAGATGCAATCCTCTCTAAATGGACAATTTGTTCGCCAGGGCCTGCCGCTGCTCCGGGAGAATGTCTGCGTAGAGAGCGGTGTGGGCAATGTTTTCGTGACCAAGCTGTTTTTGCACGAATTTGAGGTTTCCCGTGTCCGCCAGCAAATGCGTGGCGAAGGTATGACGGGCATGGTGGATTGTGTGATGCAGGGGCAGCCCGGCCTTCTGCAAGGCCTTCTTAAAGCTGAAGTACAGGGCCATGGTGGTGAAGGGCTTTCCCTCCCCATGAGAGAAAAGGGAATCACTGGGGCTGACAGGCTGCTTCCAGGTCTTGGCCTTGATGTCGATGTACCGCTTCAAGGGTTTGACCAGCGACCCGTTGAAAAAAACATCCCTGGGCTTGTCCCCTTTGCCGCGCCTAACACTGATATAGGTTTCTCGTCCTCCCAGGTGGATGTCCCCGATCTTGAGGGCGGCGATCTCGCCCACCCTGAGGCCGCTACGCAGGGCCAGGGCCACCAGCATATGCCGGGTGACCCAAGTCTGCCGCCCCTTGAGCAAGTCGAGGTCGGCCTGCTCCTCGCAGACCTTCAAGAGCCGCTTGACTTCATCGGTGGAAAGGAACTTGTCACGGGTGATTTTGTACTGTCCCATGGTCTTGGCCCCCCATTTATTTTAATGAAAATATATAATAAATTAAGGAAAAGATAAAGGAAAAGGACAGTATTTTTAGGAAAATATTATATTTTCCTAAAAATAAGGCAGGCCCAAAATGACAGAGCGCGAACTTGCCGCAGACCTGCTCAAGCTGCAAAAGGCTGCTCCGGAAATGTACCGGGCCATCATGCAGATGGTCAAGGCGGCGTTGAGGACAGTTGGCATAGTTAAGTAGTGCCCCTTAAAAACTTAATCTGACAAGGCGCGCCCACAAGGCCCCCCTTGAGGTAGGTATCAACCTATCCATCGGGGGCATTTTTAATTTGTGGAGAAAAAGGAGGGGACATCATGGACAGCTTGCCGGGCAAGGCCAATGTGGGCGGCGTCGTGCTGATGATAGTCTCGGAAGGGAAGGCACCGGCGCATTACCAATGGAAAAGAATCCTGGAGAAGGACTGGGCCGGGCCGTTCACGATCGCCAAACTAACCCGCTACCGATACCACATGGGACTCGACCCTGCCTTCGTTTGCGAGCAACCTCAATTCAAAAAAGGTCAGCTCCATTGGTACGAATGGATCATCTGCGAGAACGGCGGGGTGATCCATCTTTACGACGAGGCAGAGAAATCCTTCGCCTTGTTGACCACGACCCAGACGGCCGCGAAGGTTCAGGCCGGGGTGAGGGAAGCCAAGCAGGCCCTCGAGACGGATGAGCGCCTGGGAAAGGAAATCCGTTTCCCGGCTGCGGTCTTGGAGCAGGTCTGCGAACTGGCCGGGGCCAGGATAGCCAGGAGGGGGCGCCCCTTGAGCCCGGAGCAAATGGCCTCTTTCGCAGAGGGCAGGAAACGGGGTATGGAGGCCATGAAATCGGCCGGCGGACCCTGTCTTTAAACCCCGTTTCGGGTCCGATTTCAAGCGATACGCCCCGACCCCATAAAAAGGCATTGCTGGGGAGACAATGAATATAATTCAAGCCATTGGAGACAGAAATTTGATAGGGGCGGGGTTCCCAGACCTCGCACCCTGGCAGCCCTGGAGGACGGCTCTAAAGGCCGCCTACGGCCTCCCCCTGGCAGACATTGACCTCCCCCTCTATCAGAGATGCACGGGGCGGCAAGCGGCCCCACAAGGCCCTGCCGGGGAGGTCTACTTCATAGTGGGGAGGCGGGGCGGCAAGTCCCGGATCACGGCGGCTACGGCCTGCTTCAGTGCGGCCTTTGCCGATACGGCCGTCTTGGCCCCCGGCGAGATCGGCCTGGTGGCCGTGATCGCCAACGACCGGGAGCAGGCCGGCATAATCATTTCATATTGCCGGGAGATATTCCGCCTTTCCCCCATCCTGGCGGGCATGGTGGAGGCGGACCTGGCCCAGGAGATAAGGCTGAAGAACCGGGTGAGCATCAAGATTCTGACATGCTCCACGGCGGCCGTTCGTGGATACACCCTGTTGGCAGTGATTCTGGAAGAAGCAAGTTTCTGGAGAGTGGAGGGCAGGGACCCCGGCAAGGAGATCTTGCGGAGTCTGCGCCCCGGCCTTGCCACCACTGGTGGGCCATTGATCGCCATAAGCTCACCCTACGCCAAACAGGGTGTCATGTGGGAGGCATTCTCCCGCTACTACGGCAAGGACGGGCGGGTCCTGGTCTGGCAGGCGGCCACCCGGACCATGAACCCGACCCTGTCCGCGGAAGTGGTGCAGCAGGCACTGGCTGAGGACCACGCAAGCGCCAAGACCGAGTACCTGGCCCTGTTCCGGGACGACATTTCGGGGTTCCTGGACATCGAGACCCTGGAGCCCCTGGTCGTTCATGGTCGGCGAGAGCTGCCGCCAAAGGAAGGTTTGCGGTACTTCGGCTTCGCAGCCCCCTCCGGGGGCCGCCAGGATAGCTTCACCCTGGGCCTGGCGCACCGTGAAGCCGATGGCCAAATTGTTTTGGACGTGATCCGGCGGCGGGTCCCCCCCTTCAATCCGGGTGAGGTGGTGGCCGAATATGCCCAGGTGCTCAAGGAGTTCAAATGCTCTCAAGTGACGGGGGACAAGTACGCGGCCGAGTGGGTCGTCTCGGCATTCCGGGAGCACGGCATTGACTATCGGAGCTCGGTAAGGGACAGGTCGCAGATCTTCCTGGAGGCCCTGCCCCTGTTCACCAGGGGCCAGGTGGAGCTGCTGGACGACCAGGCTTTGCTCTCGGAATTGCTTGGCCTGGAGCGGCGGGTGCGGCCCATGGGCAAGGACATGATAACCCACGGCCCGGCCGGGCATGACGACGTGGCGAATTCCGCCTGCGGCGCTTTGGTTCTGGCGGGGGGCCAGGGCCAGGGGGACGGCCTGGGCCTTTTCTACTATTACAAGGAGCTGGCCGCCCGGCTCACCGAACGGGCCAGCAACCGGGGACCGGAGGTCCGATACCATATCACCGGCTCGAAAGGTCTGGTAACCACCACCAAAAATTACGGCGGGGTGCCGCAAAGAGGTAAGGATGAACATTGAAAATGCACAAAAAGAGCTGGTTCGCCGCCTTCAGATTTCTCCATCCCTGAGCCAAAGAGTTCCCCAGCCCTGTGAAACCTCTGTCGTTATGCAGATCATATCGCAACCTTTTGGGTTGTGCTGATAATGGCAAGTTCTAGAAACTTTTGTATCCGAAGTTTTCTCTTTGCTAAACCATCTCTGGCTTGACTTGAACCCCAGACTAACTTAAAACTTGGTACAACTACTGGGGGCAGGTCATGTGCTTGTTCATGGCTAGGTCGAGGTCGGGCACAATCCGGTGCAAACGGGCACTACTGGGCACTTTGGAACCTGGCAAAACAGCTCACCGGAAAAACTTCACCAGCGTCCAGTAGACGCACTTTAAGATCGCTATGAATCAAGACGTGCAACTTTTCTCCTCTACGGCGACCGCGGTATTCTTGGAGGCCTCTCCCTTTTTACTTTTGGGGGCGTTGCTTTCGTCGGTTTTTGAGGTTTATCTGCCGTCGGATCGCCTGGAGAAGTTTATGCCCAAGGGCCTTCTCTTAGGCCTGCTTTTCGGGCTGAGTGCCGGGATCTTGATCCCCACCTGCGAGTGTGGCGTGGTTTCAATCGTGCGCCGGTTATTGAAAAAGGGCGTTCCACCGCATGTGGCGATGACTTATATGCTCTCGGCGCCGGTTATCAACCCGCTGACTATAGCCGCCACTTATATTGCTTTTCGTGGGAATTTCTGGATGGTCCTGGGGAGAATCGGTATAGTCGCGGCCTGCGCCTCCTGTATAGGACTGGCCTTGGCCAGGATCAATCCGGTTCTGCTGCTGCGAGGGAGGGAAACCGAGCCGGACCTCTGTGACCATGACCACACAATTTGTAGCCCTGCTGATGTGAACCATATGCCTCATGTCCATCTTGACGTGGCCCATGGGTGTGGCTGCGGTTGTGCAGTCCCCAAAGGCTCCAGGCTGATCCAGGTGTTCCAGCATACAGCTTCGGAGTTCTTGGATATGGGAACGTATCTCATTCTAGGCGCTTTGGCGGTCGGTTTTTTCAGGGCCTTGCTCCACCAAGAGTGGCTGGCTTTTTTTCAAGACAACGTCTTCCTGGCCATTGGGATGATGATGCTCCTGGCTTTTTTTCTATCAATTTGCTCGCAAGCCGATGCCTTTGTGGCAGCATCCTTTGTCACCTTTCCCATTGTGGCCCAGCTTTCCTTCGTAACGCTTGGGCCAATGGTTGACCTTAAACTCGTCGCCATGTATGGGGCGGTGTTCCGCAAGCGCATAGCGCTCACGCTCATCGTAGTGCCGATAATCCTTATTTATATTTTATCGCTCCTGCTGGGGATAGTGATCAGGTAATGATGGGACGAATCGGTGGAATTATCGAGGGACTCATTCTGCTGGCGATAGGTGCCTATGCCGGTCTGCTGGTTATTTACGGGGATTATTGGCGATTCCTGAATCCTAAATTTAAATGGCTGACCGGTTTGACTGCGGCCATGCTGATTCTTATAGGCACAATAGCCATCTTCAAGACCAACAAACGGGCAAGCTATTTCAGGATTTGCATTTTCCTTATCTTTCTGGGAATCATCTTTTGGGGAAATTCAGGAAGGCCGGTAAGCCCAAAAGCCCACTCAAAGGCTCTTTTGGAAAGCCCGGCTGACGCGGTGTCCCGAGGTGAAAGGCTTGCTGAAGAGAAATCTCGCCTGGCCCTGAATGGCCTTGAGTACATAAAAATCAATCTTGGCGAACTTTACTCACTCTGCCAAGAACCCAAACCAGACAAGATAGCCAGTCGCTACGTAGTCCGGGGGATCGTCAAACGCACTAAACAAACGGATCGTTTGGGGTACTTTGTGCTTCTCAGGAGCGCGGTAGTTTGCTGTCTGGCTGATTCGGTAGGGGTGGGGTTCAGGGTGAAGTACGAGCGGCTGAATGAACTTGAGGATGGGCAATGGGTGGAGGTCTATGGGACCCTGAGGAGCCTGTCGAAGAAGTTGCCAAAGCCTCACCTGCGCATCAAAGAGATTCGTTTGACTGTCTTGTGCGATTCTCATATTTTGGTCCCGGCCAGCATCGTTGGAACGGAAGAGCCGGAAACTCCTTTCATGTTCGAGTTCAGTGATACTGAGCCATATAGATTCTGAGACTTATGGGACAACCCTGTCTAAATCTATTAACTGTTCCATCGGCTCATAACTTAAGGAAATTTTCATGACCATCAAGAATGTGCTCTGCTGGTGGATAGCTGGCATGCTTATCGTTACGACCGGGTGTAGCGAAAAGACCCCACCGGCGCGGAAAGAAGTGCGGCTGATACCGATGCAGGATTTCTTCCGCAACCCGGAGAAAGCCGGATTCAAGATTTCCCCCAACGGCGAATACCTCTCCTTTCTGATGCCTTGGAAACATCGGCTCAATATCTTTGTCCAGAAGATCGGACAAGATCAGGCCATCCGGATTACCGAGTCGACCCAACGTGATATTACCGATTATCGCTGGGCTAACGACCTGCGGCTCCTCTACCTGATGGACAAAAACGGCGATGAGAACTATCGGGCCTATGGCGTCAACCGCGACGGCTCCGACTTCAAAGAGCTGACGCCCTTTGAGAATGTCCGGGTCAGTATCATTGATGGGCAGGAAGATATCAAGGACGAAATCTTGATCGGCATGAATAAACGTAATCCGAAAATCTTCGATGCCTACCGGCTCAACATCTATACCGGCGCAATGAAGATGGTGGGGGAGAACCCTGGCAACATCTCGGGATGGATGGCTGATAACGCCGGCCAGCTCCGCGTGGCAGTGGCTACCGATGGGGTTAATGAGACCCTGCTCTACCGGAAAACCGAAGCCGATCCCTTCAGAGCCATTGTCACCACCAACTTTAAGGATACTTTAGCGCCTCTTTTTTTCACCTTTGATAATAAATATCTTTATGTATCCTCCAACCTGGGCCGGGATAAGCAGGCGATTTACCGCTACGATATTGAAAATGATAAATTGTTGGACCTGATTTACGAACATCCGGAGGTGGATGTGGAAGTGCTCTTGCGGTCGAAGGCACGCAAGGTCATTACCGGGGTTTCGTTTTTTACCGATAAACGGCATTATTATTTCTTCGATAAGGCCCGAAGACAGATGCAGGAGACCCTGGAAGAGCAGCTGCCCGGCTACGAGGTAGTAGCAGGCGACGAGGGCAGAAACCTGAGGAGCAAAGATGAAACCAAGGTAATCGTCCGCACCTACAGCGATAAATCTCTGGGGGCGTATTATCTCTACAATCAGCTGAACCACGAGCTGAAAAAACTGGCCGACGTCAGCCCCTGGCTCCAGGAAAGCGAGTTAGCCGATGTGCAACCGATTCAATTCCAATCCCGGGATGGCCTCACCATTCATGGTTATCTGACCCTGCCCAAGGGGGCAGATCCGAAAAACTTGCCGGTGATAATTAACCCCCATGGCGGGCCCTGGGCCCGAGACCGTTGGGGCTTTGATCCTGAAGTCCAGTTCCTGGTTAACCGCGGCATGGCGGTCCTGCAGATGAACTTCCGGGGGTCCACCGGCTATGGCAAAGCTTTCTGGCTGGCGGGCTTCAAAGAGTGGGGCCGCAAGATGCAGGACGACATCACGGACGGGGTGCAATGGTTGATCCAACAGGGCATCGCCGATCCCAAACGCGTTGGAATTTATGGCGCCTCTTATGGAGGGTATGCCACTCTGGCGGGCGTAACCTTCACTCCGGATCTCTATGCCTGCGGGGTGGATTACGTGGGCCCCTCCAACCTCTTCACCCTGCTCGCCTCATTCCCACCTTACTGGGGCCTGGAACTCCAGAAGTTTTACGAGATGGTGGGCGACCCGGTGAAGGACAAAGAGTTGCTGACGGCAGTCTCCCCGCTGTTTCACGCCGATAGGATCAAGGGGCCGTTGTTCGTGGCCCAAGGAGCCCATGACCCTAGGGTGAAAAAGGCGGAGTCCGACCAGATTGTGGCCGCTCTCAAAAAACGCGGCATCAATGTCTTATACATGGTCAAAGATAACGAAGGCCATGGCTTCAGCAACGAGGAGAACCGCTTCGACTTTTATCGGGCCATGGAAGAGTTTTTGGGCAAGCATCTGGGAACCCAGGTCGAAAGGCGAATCGAACCTAAAGCTCGATAAACGGTTTCAAAAACGCGGAGGCAGATTGGGTGCAGCTTGCGCAGAAAGTATTGTTATGCCCATTCTCCCAGACCAGGCTGTTAGACAAACATCTTAGATTTCACTAACTGCTATGATCCGACAGTTATCACCGGACCAAAAACCTTCCATGTCCAGATCATATCGACTCTTTTTGACCTGATGGCCCCCTGCCTTTTCGCCAGTAACCTGGCCTTTTTCAATCGTTGACTTCCAAAATCATCCTCCCCACAAATGCCCGCACAAGATATGCGGATCATAGCTGCAACTTTTCCGGGTTTGGGGATAATTGTCGGGTTTGGCAAGATATTCGCTATCTTCCCTTAGCTACTTTCAGGCAAGATCAACCTGCCAAAACCAACCTTTTCGGGATTAAACTCGGGGAGAGAGGTCACAATCCATTTGTGAATAGCGGTGGCTACGGCTGCCGCATAATTTTAGTTAATACATCCAAACATCCATGGTCTAAAAATTAAAGGGGTTGTGCTTCGAAATCAAATCCAACCCTAACGGTTTGCTCTGTTCCAAAAAGGATGAGAACTATGGATGCTTCTTTATTCATCAGCTTCGGCCTTGTTTTTGTCGGTGGTTTATTTGCCCTAGTCTGTTGCATACTAAGCTTGGCATTCCCTTCCCAAAAGGGACAAGTATTGTTTGATCTTTTATCCTGGCCGCATCATAAGAGCTAAGCATACCCACAGGCCCGCCCTCAGGACCCCCATAGAATCCCATGGGTAACGCCTTTCGGCCACTAATGAACCCCAGAAAGCTATACTGATTGTGGCAAGCCAGACCATGGCCATTTCTCAAGGGCTGGTGCTCCTATGTATCTTATGCGGTCAAGGGAGTATTGTGGGCCAAGAAGATCGGGGGCGGAATACTTGTTTTCGGTGGGGGGGCTTCGTGCCACCATTTTCGATCTGCGGATCATATCCGCAAGTATTGGGAATTTTTGAGAAGATTTGGTTTTGGCAAGTCATCAGCACATCCATTAATAATGTCTGGCCTCTTTGGTTGGCCACTGCCGGGCGGTGGTGCCTGGTGTTTTTAGTCATCCCAAAAAAGTGCCTTTTGGTCGCGGATAGGCTGGTATGCTCGAAATCTGAGGAAAAATTGACTATACGTCCAGATTTGTGGTAACTTGCCCCCTATGAGAAGAATTGGGTTCGCCAGCACCCATAAGGGCTTCGGCGCACAACACTAAGGGGTAGAGCGGGATGAATAAGGCGCAACTCATCGAAGCTTTGGCCAAAGCTGAGAATCTCACCTTGAAGAAGGCCGAAATGGTGGTCAGAGCGTTTTTTGAGAATATGGCCAATGCCCTGGTGCAGAAGGAACGCATTGAAATTCGCGGCTTTGGCAGTTTCAAAGTGAAATTTTACAATGGCTATAAAGGCCGGAACCCCAAGACCGGCGATCTCATCAAGGTAGATGGCAAGAAATTGCCTTTTTTCAAGGTTGGCAAGGAACTGCGGGAACGCGTCGATCGCTGAGCTATTATCACAACCTGGTCGTATTGGATGGGGGATAGCGGTACCCTGTAACCCGAAAACCGCTTCCGTGCGATCATGCCTTCCGGGAGACAATTCCGACTGCGGTGGCCAAGGCTGCCGCAGCGCCTCGTTTCATAAATTAGCGGGATAACCTTGGAGAGCCGTTAGGAGAGGCGGCGATGAAGCCACTGTCAAAGAGAGAAATCGAAAAAAAATGGGAGACTTATTTATATTACAAATGGGAATTTTTAAAGAGAAAACAGGAATTGTTATCACCAGTAAACGAGGAATTTCGAAAGGAGTTTGGAATTCCAAGAACTATGGATATTCTTGAATCAGGTAATAACGTCACGATTACACCAGGGTTAACCCATCCAGACGTTCTGACCTCCCTTTTAGATTCAAAGAAGAAAAGACTTAATGTGTCAATTAATTTAGAGGCTCCTAACTGGTTGATTGGTCTAATTTTCGAGCATTTAGTTAACTATACTCGGGAGAGAGAGGGCATTAAAGAAAAGAGAATATCTTTTGATAAATTGAATATCTATCTGAAAATATTTGATTTAAATAAGGAGGGCAAATCTCTAAAGAAAATAGCGAAAGAAGTTTATCCGATTGAGTACAGAAGGGGTCAATATGGCACAATGGATTCATTACTTAAAAAGGTTAAGAGAAATATAGAAGAGGCTAATAGGATCGTTGACTCAGGAGGAAAAATAATTTAGCTACCTAAAGTGAGGCATTATCTCGGCTGAAACCGACGGTCACAAGTATGGGAACGCCGCTGTTGCAATGCGGTTCTTACGGCAGGATGCGGCCTGATCTGGAGGTACGTTATGTCCCAGTGCCCTATCTGCAAAACAGCCGTATGGGCAGGGCAGCGCTACTGCTCCACCTGTGACAACTACCTCCCCCATCCGGAAGAAGCGAATTATTTCTGCCCCCGATGCGGCATCCAGGTGGCCCCCCAACAGAAACTCTGCCACAAGTGTAAGGCCACCCTGCCCCAGTTGGCCGGGGCTCTTGCGGTCACGGCCAACTCCTGGAGGCTCTTTCCCAGGGCACTAATTTTCCTGGCTACGGGTTTGGCCATTGTCGCCCTTCTCTGGATCTTCCTCCGCCACCAAAAGCCCGAACCTCCGCAGAGGATGGCAACGCTGCTTCCTCAGGCCGGTTCAGTGCAGACTCCTGCTACTGCGCCGATCCCTACGAAAGAGATAGCCCCCTCGGCTCCCCAGGCTCCTGCGGCCCAAGAACCCGCAGTCCCATCATTACCAGCAACCCCTGCTCCCCCGGAAGAGACGACACCAGCACCATCGCCGCCGCGGTACTCTGTGAAGGTCCGTAGTCTGGCCCTCCGGGATGCCCCCACAAGGTCTGCCTCTCGAATCGCCACCCTCAACTTCCAAGACGAGGTGGAGCTCATCGAAACCGCCGGCGCTTGGGGGAGAGTACGAGACGATCAGCGCAATCTCGTCGGCTGGGCCTCCCGGCGCTACTTGGAGCCGTTAGCGGCTGATAGTCCACCGGCCGTTCCCCAGAATTGGCCTCCAGGGCCCAAGGAGCCTTAACCTATTTCGTCTGAAGCTGCCAATGACATGTAGCGGTGGATGGCAAAGGTGGTTGATTCCAGGTGGGTCTTGGGCGCTGGGACATGCATCTAGTTCAAATGAAAAAACAAGATTACTTAACTTCAAGGTAAAAGAAGGGATTCAGATATCTAGAGCATATCGACTCTTTTCGACCTGATAGCTCCCTCTCTTTCTCCCCGGCAATCTGGTCTCTTTCAAAC
This sequence comes from uncultured delta proteobacterium, assembly GCA_963812015.1. Lineage (GTDB taxonomy): Bacteria > Desulfobacterota > Desulfobaccia > Desulfobaccales > 0-14-0-80-60-11 > 0-14-0-80-60-11. The sequence continues at coordinate 1,007,937 of CAWETI010000003.1, forward strand.
GTAGGTGCCTGAAATCATCCTCCCCACAATGGCCCTTGGAGGATATGGAGATCATATCTGCAGTTTTTGCTAGCTTGGGGATAAGCTTCGGTTTTGGCAAGGTATCAGCCATTCTCGCTTCTCCTTTCCTACCAGCCTGACCAATCCCAGGAATCGGCGACCCCTCCCTATCTAAATTGCACTTCCGAAATCTTAACTAAACGAATATTAGGAATTTCGAAGGCTAAAGATAGGGAATTAAGCAAATATTATTAGGGAAACCCTAATTATCTTGAATTATGGAGGTTAATATAATAAAAGATTTACCTCATTTCGGAAAGGAGTGGAATAATGTTTTCCCATATTTATCAAATGGTTAAGTTCTCCCTGAGCCTAAGCAAATTTATGCAAATGAGATTGAACAGCTTTCTGTTCCGTTTCCTCCCCTTCTCCGTCTCCCGATGGTACCTTATGGTCCTGGGAAAGTTTTACTATTTTCTGAACCGTATGGAGGAAGCCCTGATCCGGAAAACCATTCACCATGTTTTTCAAAGAAAATTCCCCGCCCCGGTCTTGAACCGGAAGATCAAAGCGGCCTTCAATGGGATCTTCGACCATTACCATGAGAAGCTGTTCGTGGCTTATTCTCATTTCCCCACGCTGGTGAAGTTCTTAAAATCCCAGGTCAGGTTTTCCGGGGAAGAGGATCTTCAGGCAGCCTTGCACGCTGGCAAGGGGGTCATCCTGGTAACCGGTCACTTCGGGGCGGTGGAGTTCCTGCCCGGCGCCCTGGCGTTGAAAGGCTATCCCACTTCCATGATCTGCCGTTTCCAAACCAACCGCCTCCGGCAATCCATGGGGGAGCGGGCCGAAGCGGTCGGCCTGCACCTTATTGATGCGGATGAGGGCAACATCATTCTGTCGGCCATGAAGGCTTTGAAGCAAGGCGGCATCCTCATCACCGAATGTGACGAGTTTGACGAGTGGCGGCCTGATCCGAATCGTGATGGTTCCTTTCTCAAATGCAAGCTGCCTTCAGACCGAACTCTGGAGCTTTTACAGAAACGCTCGGGTGCCCAGGTCATCACGGCCCTGGTACAACGGCAAGGGAAGAAACACTATACCTGTAACCTCACGGCCGTCGGCAACGGGGCCTTCAACCCATCCATTAACGAGCAGTGCTTATCGGTTTTAGAAAAGGCAGTTGAAAATTACCCAGAGCAATGGTACCAATGGAAGAAGTTTGGTAGTATGATCAAACCGCAATTGGAGATCGAACCTGATTGGCATACACCTGGATATCTGCCTGATATTGGGTTTCCAATCCCCGATCAAGCATAATCCGGCTGCCGATGAAGGCATCAGATAAGAGCTGGGCTGCACCGGGCTTGCCGGTTGTCCCTCAAGGCCAGATAAAGAGCCCCGGCGGTCTGTTATATTATTTGCATATTGCGCGGTTTGGATAAGGATTTAATCAGGCAAAAGTGTCAGGTACTGCTATGATTCGAGATTTATCAACCTAGTGAAAATTCTACCTATCTGGATCATAACTTCAATTTTTAGCCTGAAAAATTCCCTTCGTTCCCGCCAGATGTTAGGGCTTCCTTCTCTCACCGGCAGCTGAAATCATCCTCCCCACAAATGCCCTTGGAAGATATGCAGATCATATCTGCAGCTTTTGCTGGGCCGGTGATAAGGGAAGGTTTTGGCAAGCTAGCGATGCTCTGGGCTCGGGCTCATGTCCGATTCTGTGAGGGCGTGGGGGGAGATTCCTCCATGCGACTCGACTACGATCCCTGAAGCCCTGGTATGACAATTTGTTGAAAAAGTCTCACTCAAGGTTGTGCTATTATGCCTCCCATGAGACAATTTGGCTGCAAAAAGAGGAACCTTCTCGGGATTAAACCCGGAAAGAAAGGTCGCCAAAATCGTTTTTGGATTGCGGTGGCAAGAGCTGTTGCATAATCTCGGATTATATAGGTCACATCCTGAAGAGGGGAGCGGGCCGGGGAAAGAAGACTCTGAGCAAGATTTTTCAGACGCCTTCCGTGCAGTTGTCATACTAGGAATTTATGCGACAGGCGCACCGCACCGCTAATTGCAGACGCGGCAAGCGATAACCAAATTATTTTGATAGCCACCGTCACCCTTCGAGCGTGGCTGTATGTGATCCACGGTGAATGTCGTTGGCATTCTGCTGAAACCTGCTACCATTGGCTTGGCAGCCAAAAGGGAGCAACAATGCGCTGGTACCACTATGTGGCGTACTTCTTCGGGGGCGCATTCCTCGCAAACACCCTGCCCCATCTCGGCAATGGGATCTCGGGGCATGCCTTCCAGAGTCCCTTCGCATCACCACCCGGGGTAGGCTTGTCCTCCTCGATGGTCAATGTCCTATGGGGACTCTTCAACCTTGCCGTCGGCTACCTGCTCGTTTGTCGTGTCGGCAGCTTCAATCTGCGCAAGACCCAGCACGTGCTCGTCCTCGGGGCGGGCATCCTGATCATGTCGCTAATCCTTGCCAACGCATTCGGACGATTCCACGGGGGGCTGTGAGCCTGCCTTTTCACGGTGGAAAGGTGTGGCGCAAACGACAGTGCATAAATCAAGTATAGATAACTTTCGTATCGGATATGTGACATTGATTAGATTGATATCGGCATTTTCAGACGAGGAAATTTGGATAAAAAAGTGGAAACTTGTGTGGGGTTAAACTCGTTTATAGGGCTCTCAAAAAATGTTTTTGACTGAGGTGGCAGAAGCTGCCGCATAATCTCGGATATCACTATCGAGGATAACATACCATGGACCAAAACGATGGATTCATCCTGGAGGTTTTCTCCGATTACGTCTGACCCTGGTGCTACTTCATCACCGGGCGTGTTGAAAGGCTAAAGGAAGAGCACGAGATAGAGATCAGGTGGATTGCCTTCCCCCTTCATCCGGAAACACCGGAAGAGGGCTTGAGCCTCGAGGAGCTTTTCAAGGGACGGGGAATAGATCTCCCTTCGTCCATGGAGCATCTGAAGAAAGTCGCTGCCGAGTTGGGACTTCCCTGGGGTATGCGCACGAGAACCTACAATAGCCGCCGGGCGCAAGAACTCGGGAAATGGGCTGAGGCATTGGGCAAAGGGGTTGAGTTTCACATGGCTGTATTTCAGGCATACTTCGCTGATGGAAGGAACATCGCCGATATTTCGGTCTTGAAAGAGATCGCCGGGGCAATTGGCCTTGATGGCCGAATGGCGGAACAGGCCTTGACTGAGAGGACTTTCAAGGAAGCAGTAGACCGTGACTGGGATTATTCCCGCACCTGCGGCATTACAGCAGTTCCAACTTTCATGGTTGATGGGCGGAAAGTGGTCGGCGCCCAGCCTTACCAGGCTCTTGAAGACCTTGTAAGAGCCGCGGGGGGGAATATGCGGAAATGATGGGCGCAGTATAGTATCTCGGGTTCTCTCCGACAAGCTTCACTTGGATGTGGTCTTTAGCCATGTGCCCTTCGATGATGCTAAACATATTGTAGATAAGCTGAGGTTAGCTGCAATCCATACACAACCCGGTTTCGGCGCAGGAGATGGCCGCCTCTTGCCACCTCCGGCTCAGATAACCTGGCTCACAAAAGAGGAAAACTTCTTAGAGAGATAGTCATCATGAACGAGCTCCCTTTATCTAAGGCATACTGCTTCATTGAGCCAGGTCCGGTCGTGCTGGTGACGACCGCGAATGAGGAACGCGCTAACATCATGACGATGAGCTGGCACATGGTGATGGATTTTACCCCATTGATCGGCTGCATCATTGGCCCCTGGGATTACAGCTTCACGGCGTTGAGTACAACTAGAGAATGCGTGATCGCAATTCCTACGGTTGATCTTGCATCCAAGGTGGTCGAAATCGGCAACTGTTCGGGTGATGAGATCGATAAGTTTAATGCCTTTGGCCTGACCCCGATGCCAGCCCAAAAGGTCAAGCCGCCGCTCGTGGCCGAGTGTCTCGTCAATCTCGAATGCCAGGTAGCAGATACCAGCATGGTTGATAAGTACAATCTCTTCATCCTGGAAGTGGTCAAGGCCTGGACCGATCCAGAGCGCGAGGAACGCCGGACGATCCACCACAATGGGGATGGTACCTTCGTTGTCGATGGCAGGACCATCAATCTAAAGGAGAAGATGGTAAAATGGCAGGTTCACCTCTAACCAAGCAGGCTATCGAGGACCAGATTCCGGATCATGGGACGTGCGATGTTGCTGCTATGATCCGACAGTTATCACAAAGCCAAAAACTTCCCATATCCAGATTATATCCGCAATTTTCCTCACTCCACCGATAATTGTCCATTGTGGCAAGATAGCCGCTATTCGGGGAAATAAGAAGGCAGGGCCAAGGCTGACCCTGCCTGTATCTTAACCTCATCTCTTCCCCCACGGCTCAAGCCGCAGTCGCCGTTTTCAGTTCAGAATACGCTTCAGAAGCCCTCGAAGACGTTTATGCTATGATCAGGCGAGGTCGAAGCGGTCCAGGTTCATTACCTTGTTCCACACAGCTACAAAGTCGTGCACGAACTTCTCCTGGGAGTCCTCACATGCGTAGACTTCCGCAAGGGCCCTGAGTTGGGAGTTCGAACCGAAGATGAGGTCGACCCGGGTGGCGGTCCACTTGAGTTCGCCCGTGGCGCGATCTCGAACCTCGAACACGTTTTCGTCTGAGGTTGTCTTCCACATCATGCTCATGTCAAGCAGATTTACGAAGAAGTCATTGGTGAGCGTCTCGGGCCGCTTGGTGAAGATGCCGTGCTGGGACTGTCCGAAATCGGCATTCAAGACGCGCATACCGCCAAGGAGAACCGTCATCTCAGGAGCGGTCAGCGTCAGCAGTTGCGCCCGATCAACCAGCAGTTCCTCGGCCGATACGGCGTATTTGGTTTTGAGGTAGTTACGGAACCCGTCCCAAGCCGGTTCGAGGACGGCGAATGATTCCACGTCGGTTTGCTCCTGCAACGCATCCGTGCGTCCCGGCGAGAAGGGTACAGTCACCTTATAACCCGCGTTCTGCGCGGCCTGCTCGACGCCGGCGCAACCCCCCAGAACGATCATGTCAGCCAGCGACACCTTCTTCCCGCCAGACTGGGCAGCGTTGAACTCCTGTTGGATGCCCTCCAGGACTTTGAGAACCTTCGCCAGTTGGTCCGGCTGGTTGACTTCCCAATCCTTTTGCGGCGCCAGGCGGATACGCGCCCCGTTTGCCCCGCCCCGCTTGTCGCCACCCCGGAACGTGGCTGCCGAGGCCCAGGCGGTGGAGACCAGTTCCGAAATCGACAGGCCCGAGGCCAGGATCTTGGCATTGAGGTTGGCGATGTCCTGTGCGTCGATCAGCTCATGGTCGACTGCGGGCACCGGGTCTTGCCAGATCAGTTCCTCTGCCGGCACCTCCGGGCCGAGATAGCGGGAGCGGGGGCCCATATCGCGGTGGATCAGCTTGAACCACGCCCGGGCGAAGGCGTCAGCCAACTGGTCCGGGTTCTCGTAGAAGCGCCTGGAGATCTTTTCATAGACCGGATCGGCCTTCAAGGCAATGTCCGTGGTCAGCATGTTTGGCGTACGACGCTTCGACGGGTCATGAGGATCCGGGGCCGAACCGGCGCCGGCGCCAGCCTTCGGTTGCCACTGATGCGCCCCGGCCGGGCTCTTCGTCAATTCCCAGTCGAAGGTGAACAGGTTCCGGAAGAAGTTGTTACTCCACTTCGTGGGCGTTTGGGTCCAAATGACCTCCAGGCCGCTGGTGATCGTGTCATTGCCTTTGCCGGTGCCGAAGCTACTCTTCCAGCCAAGGCCTTGCTCCTCGATGGGGGCGGCTTCCGGCTCCGGCCCCACATTGGACGCCGGGCCGGCGCCATGGGTTTTGCCGAAGGCGTGACCACCGGCGATGAGCGCCACCGTCTCTTCGTCGTTCATCGCCATGCGCGCGAAGATCTCCCGGATATCCTTGGCCGCCAAGAGGGGATCCGGATTGCCGTCCGGCCCTTCCGGGTTGACGTAGATCAGGCCCATCTGCACCGCGGCGAGAGGGTTCTCGAGTTCACGGTCGCCGGAGTAACGGCTATTGGGCTTGTCGCTCGTAGCCAGCCATTCTTTTTCGGCCCCCCAGTAGAGGTCCTCCGGGGGCCCCCAGATATCCTCGCGCCCGAAGCCGAAGCCGAAGGTCTTGAAGCCCATGGACTCCAGGGCGCAATTGCCGGCGAAAATTATGAGGTCAGCCCAAGAAAGCTTTTTGCCGTATTTCTGCTTGATCGGCCAGAGCAGCCGGCGCGCCTTGTCGAGGCTCACGTTGTCGGGCCAGCTGTTGAGAGGCGCAAAGCGTTGGGCGCCGGATCCCCCGCCCCCGCGACCGTCGCCGATGCGGTAGGTGCCCGCACTGTGCCAGGCCATCCGGATGAAGAGTCCCCCGTAGTGACCGAAATCGGCCGGCCACCAGTCCTGCGAGTCGGTCATCAGCGCATAGAGGTCCTTCTTCAGAGCCTCCACATCGAGTTTTTTGAATTCTTCAGCGTAGTTGAACTTCTCGCCCATCGGATTTCTCAGGGGAGAGTACTGGTGTAGAACGTTCAGGTTCAACTGGTTCGGCCACCAGTCCCGGTTCGACGTTCCTCTAAAAGCAGTTGTCATTACCTTCTTCTCTTTGGCCATTTTTCCTACCTCCTGGATTTCAAACCGATTGCCCTCCCTTCTGGCATTTGGGGCAAAGGCCGAAAAAGTTTAACTGGTGATGGGTGATTTCATACCCGGTCTGCTGGGCCATTACTTGAGTAAGCTCAGCCATAGCCGTAAACTCGGGATCAAGGATTTGGCCGCACTTGGTGCAAATGACATGGGGATGAGGGTATGGTTTATTGCCATCATAGCGACTGCCCATACCGGCAAAATTAAGCTCCAACACCTCATCCATATCCTTTAGCAGGCTTAAGGTCTTATAGATGGTGGCCAGGCTGGTGGTGGGAAAATCAGCTTTTATTTGATCATAAATCTTTTCGGCACTGGGGTGCCCTTCGCTCTTGGCTATAATTCTCAGCATAGCCAACCGCTGAGGGGTAAGTCGGCCCCCTCTTTCCCTCAGCAACCTGATTATCTGGTCTAAACGCTTTTGGGGATCAGCCAATAACTTTATCCTGAAAGTTTCTCTTTATTAATAATGATTATCAATAAAATGTCAAGGGGGAGTTTGTTGAAGTTGTGAGATTTTTGGTTGCCGCATTCGATAGAGGCCAGGGTGAACCCAGACTAGCATATCTGCTATATATTTTCTGCTTTAAGCCGCAGAAAAATGGTGCGATATCCTTCTAATATCTGCTTTTATATGCCGCCAGAAGCTCATGGTTTGGCTCCGAATGAAGGTTAGCCTGATTTTGGTGCGATGGTGCGCCAATATCACCTATTACCAGCCCGCCCCAAGAAACCAAGAAAGCCTCCCGGCCAGGTGCCCCACGGAACCGCAATCAGGCCCTCAAGGGAGAAATTCGGAACACTTTAAAAAATGGGGTTGGGGTACGAAGCGCTCTATCGGATACGGGGGGAGGGAGTCCCGGACTTGGGGTTTGGGTTTCCGGGCCTTCCAGGGACAGGAAAACGCGCACGGGCGTAGCGCACCATAGAACAGAAGGCAGGGGCATCCACCACCCCCAGCACAGGGTCGGGCAGGGGTCGTTTTTGGCCCCTGGAGGGCTATCGGATCATTTTTGGTTCAATTGCCCCCCCCAGGCTTGACCCCGACCTTTCCCCCTGGACTGCACCCCGATCGCCTCACCATCAATGAGAGAATCATTTGTAGCAGGCATCCTGAGATGCCGTTATCTCCCTCCTGGCGAGGTCGGCCAGGAGCAATCCACCGTAGGGAGGAAGGGGCTGGGAAAAAGGGGCGGCTGGGCACAGATTTTAAACTTAGCCCATTGTGGTCGCTTCGCTCAATATTGCTTGTATTGTCCTGGGCATCCAGGTCTTCGCCCTTTAGCTAACCGTTCTTTCCTGATCCTGTACCCATCATACAAAAGGATAATTAATTATTGATAATTCGGAAAAGATATATTATCCTTCGGCCTACAAATTTCCCTGGCGGATATTGCGATGGAACGGCGAAGGCATAAGCGGATTTTTGCTTCTATTCCCGTTAAGATCCATGTCCAACGAACTGAATCTCCAAAGGATTCATGGAGCACCCTTGGAGTTCTAAAAGATATTAGCTACGAGGGGGCCTATTTCAGCACCAAGGCAAAACCGCCCCTGGAACAAGGACAAATTAAAGGGTTTACCATCACACCCGCTGAAGAGAACCCCAACCTTCCTGGTATCACCCTCATTGACGGAACAGGTCGAGTTGTTCGCATAGATATCCCTCAAACAGGCTTTAATGATACCGGGGTCGCACTTGAGTTTATTTCGGCCAAGCTCTTTGACTGCCTAATTAAAGATAGTTGACAGTCATCTCCTGGCCCTCTTGCCCATCCTCTTTCAGGTTTTCTCGGTCAAGCCAGCCCTGCCCGATCATGCCCGTTCCGATGACTACTCTCGCTGGAGTTTCATTGCCGTTCCAGAAATATCCCTTGCTTTTATCCAATAATTAATTATTATTGACTTACCTCCCCTATGACCCCCATATCGCGGGGGGGTTCACATAAGGCCGACCTACGTCCCTCCCCATGACACTCAGGTCGGCCTATCATTTTGGGCCTTGCCCCCCCCATCGGGCATGGTTTATGGCTCTTAATGCGCAACTTGCAGCCTGGGACTGTCGCCAGCGGTGGCCTTATGACCCTATAAGAGCTGGATCTTGAGTCGGGGCAACACCCCCACTCGCATAACCCATACCTCCATTCACATCTGCATATAACCTATGGGACCTTCCATTGAAATTTTCGCCTATATCTGGCATAAGGAATATATTTGGGCTTACACGAGAGAGGTTGCTTTCGGGAAGATGCGCATTTTAGGGCTTAAACTCAGAAAAATAGATCCTAACATTACTTTGGAATAGAGGAAGAAACGGTTTCCGCATAATCTCGGTGGATAGCACTTTAATAAGGAGGTTGGTATGAAAACTCTAATCATGGGACTGGTCGCATTAATCCTGGGGCTTATCGGCCTTATCTTAGGCTGGTCGCAGTTCCTCAATCTGTTGGCCGGTGGGATTCCCTTACTACTTCTGCTGGGTGGGGGCCTGGCAATTTATCTGGGCTATGAAGAAGCCAAAGCCACTGCATGCAAGAAAGCGGAACCCCCCGCCTACGAGCCTCCCAAGGTGAACAAGGCTGAGGTGGAGCAATATAGTGAGCAAGACCGCCTTAAGGCTGAAATCGAAGAACCCGAGAAGAAGACAAAACCCAAAAAGAAGACAGAACCTAAGAAGAAGAAGACTTCTCAGGAGGGCTGAGGGAGCTTAGTGTCGACCCATCCCCGAGGCCCGAGTCGATCTTCCCAGGATCTCGGCTTTGATAAAAATCTTGGTGGGAGGGGCTCTGGGGGCAAAATAAAGAAGAAACCGCGGGGGCCTCCGAGCCCCCTCTGCTATCTTTGATACCACCTCTATTCCCCCAGGCTTCTATTGAACCCCTGTATAATTTCGACTATATTGAAGGTTATAAAATTTTGATGCCTACTTCTGTCCTCCTGGCTGGGCCATCCACAAAATAGCTGTGATTTAAGAGGGGAAACTGATGAAAGTCGATGATAAGGACTCTTGTGAAAGAGGATATAAGGTTTCAAAAATTGTTCGGCTAAAGCACACAGTCGAATGTTTTAAGTGTAAGAAAGAAATCCCGGCAGGGTTAACCGCCACATTGGATCAAGGTAATTTCTTATGCACAGATTGCCTCAATTTCAGCATACTTCCTGCGCAAGAAGGTGGCAAAGTCTGATGATCTGTGAACCCCGCCCCCCTGAGGCTCTTTTCTCCAGCCCTATCACCCCCCTTACTACCCCTAAATCGTGAGTAGCAAAGGAGTGGTGACCTGCCCCCCAAAAACTGATCCACATGTTAAGTTAGAGTAGTGGATCGAAGGGAGGCAGGGAGATGAGCAGGAAGCGTTATACGCCGGAGCAGATCATTGGGAAGTTGCGGGAAGCAGAGGTGGCCTTGGCCCAGGGGGAGACGGTGGGCCAGGTTTGCCGAACCCTGGGTATTGCCGAACAGACCTTCTATCGCTGGCGCCGGGAGTATGGTGGTTTAAAGATAGAGCAGGCCAAGCGCCTCAAGGCCCTGGAGCAAGAGAATACCCGGCTGAGGCGGGCGGTATCGGATCTCACACTGGATAAACTGATCCTCCAGGAGGCGGTAAGGGGAAACTTCTAAGCCCGACCCGTCGGCGGCAATGCATTGAGCATATCCGGAAGGCTCTGCCGGTGTCGGAACGCCGTGTCTGCGGGGTGATTGGGCAACCGCGTGCGACCCAGCGTTACCAAGCCACCGAGCCTGATGACGAGGTGGGGCTGACTGCGGCCATCATTGGCCATGCCAGCAGGTATGGGCGATACGGCTATCGCCGTATCCTGGCGTTGCTGCGAAGTGACGGCTGGGTGGTGAACCATAAAAGAATGGAACGGATCTGGCGACAGGAAGGGCTGAAGGTGCCCCAGAAGCAGCCAAAGCGGGGCAGGTTGTGGTTAAGCGACGGATCTTGTGTTCGTCTCCGGCCCTGCTGGCCGAACCATGTATGGTCCTATGACTTCGTGATGGCGCGGACTCACGATGGCAAAGCTTTCCGAATGCTCACCATCATTGATGAGTACACCAGGGAATGCCTGGCCATCGAGGTGTCCCGGCGTTTTGATGCAGATGCGGTGTTGTATCGGTTGACAGAGCTGTTTGTGTCACGGCGCCCACCAGACTATATCCGATCAGACAACGGGCCGGAGTTTACGGCCAGGGCGGTTCGGGAGTGGTTAAGCCGAGTAGGAGTCAAAACGCTCTACATTGAACCTGGCAGTCCCTGGGAGAATGGCTACAACGAGAGCTTCAATGGAAAACTGCGGGATGAGTTGCTCAACGGGGAGATTTTCACCACCCTGAAGGAGGCCCAGATCCTTATAGAACGCTGGCGGCGGGAATACAATACGGCAAGGCCTCACAGCGCCTTGGGTTATCGGCCACCCGCACCCGAGGCCATCCAGGTGATTTCCAGAGATCCTGGCTACGCTATGCTCCGCCAGGATCTCTGGCTTGACTTGACCCCAATTCTAACTTAAAACTTGGTACAACTATCGGGGGCAGGTCACACGTCTTGGGCGTAATGCAAGAGACTTACTCAATATCGTTCATGAATTGGAAGAATGTCAAGTTATATTGATAAGCCTAAAAGATAAATTTGATTTGAGTAGCAACGTTGGGAGAGCGATGTTTGGTATGTTATCTTGCGTTGCACAGCTTGAGAAAGATATTATCGAAGAACAGATGAAAGAAAATAAATTAGCAAGATGGAGGAACAATGAAACATTTATTGGTAAAGCTCCATTTGGATACCAATGGAATAAAAAAACAAAAGCAATAGAGATTGATGATAAGCAGTCAGTAATTTATAAAAACATTGTGAATATGTATGTATACCAGGGAATGACTTTTAGAGATATCGTAGTAAGACTTAGGAAAGACGGAATTAAGTGTAAGAGGTCATGGTTTAGCAATAGCACAATCAGCTATATGCTTAAAAATCCTGCGTACTACGGCTATTATTACGTAAATCAGTACGTTTACGATGGTACAAAACGAACTAAAGTGAAGAAGCCTGATAATGAATTTATTTCATTTATGATTCCACCAATAATTTCAAAAGATGAATGGGATAAGATTCAAGTTAATACTGAACGTAACAAAGTAAAAGGGAAAAATATTTCAATATCAGAAGGTTATTGGCTTAGAGATATTTTGATATGTGGAGAATGCGGAGGGAAAATAAAACCACATCATGGTTATAAGAGAAAAGACGGTAGCATATCCAGATATTACGCTTGCTATTGGAGTTCTACGAGCCAAAGAAATTTAGAAATTCACGGAAAAAAGAGATGTGAGTTGCCTCATATCAATGCTAATGATTTAGAAGGACATATCTGGTCTACAATGATTGAAAGTTTTTCATCAATTGGAATCAAAAGACAGCCAAAACCAAGCAAATTTGAATCTTTGTATAGTACCGAACAACTTGATGAACAAATAAAGCAACTTAAAACGGTTTCTAATACGTTAAAGGCTAATTTGAGAAAGAAGAAGATTGCAAGGGACAGGTATTTCATTTGTTATGAAGATGATGATTTTGATAAAGATGAAATGTCAAGGAAATTGAAGGAAAATGATAATGATATTCGAAAAATAAAGTCTGACATTGAGAAAACTGAGAACAAATTAATTACACTAAGTGAGGTTAACCATAATATAGTGTCATTTAAGGAACTTATCAAAAATAATCCAGATTGGATATATTCTCTCCAAAAGAGCTTGTATGAGCTATCCCCAAAAGATAAAAAGTTACTTTTAGAAAATCTCGTTCAGGGGAAAATTCTGGTTTCAATCTCCGACCCTGACGAAAAAGGTTCATGGGGGGTTCATGGCTTTGGAATTTCATTCAATAAAGCAGCTTTTGAGCGGTTAATGGGAGAGGGGAAAATTCCAGTGATTAATTCCAAATGGTGCGAACCATCCTGCCGCCCTGGAGTTTTGAAGAGGCTTTGGAGACCTCGAAGATCTACAGCGTCATGGGGCGCTTAAGGCCCGGCCAGTCCCTGGTGCCCCGGCGGCCCTTCCGTTCGCCGCACCACACCATCTCGGATGCGGGCCTCATCGGCGGCGGCACCATCCCCCGGCCCGGAGAGGTGAGTCTGGCCCACCACGGGGTGCTGTTCCTGGACGAGCTGCCGGAGTTCCGCCGCTCCACCCTGGAGGTGCTGCGCCAGCCGTTGGAAGAGGGCAAGGTGACCATCTCCCGGGCGGCCACCTCCCTGACCTATCCGGCCCGGTTCATGCTGGTGGCGGCCATGAATCCATGCCCCTGCGGCTTCCTGGGGGACGTGAAAAGGGCCTGCACCTGCACCCCCAACCAGATTAACGCCTATCGCTCCCGCATCTCCGGCCCGCTGTTGGACCGGATCGACATCCAGGTCCAGGTGCCGGCGGTGCCGTTCCGGGACCTGGCGGCGCCGGCGGGAGGGGAGGGCTCTGTAGAGATTCGGGAGAAAGTGGTGGCGGCCCGGGAGCTCCAGACGGGGAGGTTTCATAAGACCCGCATCTACGCCAACGCCCACATGCCGCCCCGGCTCATCAAGCAGCATTGCGCCCCGGGCCCCGAGGCCCAGCGCCTGCTGGAGACGGCCATGGAGCGCCTGGGCCTCTCGGCCCGGGCCTACCACCGGATCCTGAAGATCGCCCGGACCATCGCCGACCTGGAAGGGGAGGGCAGTATCGGCCCGGCCCAGGTGGCCGAGGCCATTCAGTATCGGACGATGGATAGGAAGTTTGGGTGAGAAGCACTCTGGTTCCCAAGCTCCGGCTTGGGAACCAGAGTGCTTCAGGTTCCAAGGGAACACCCAAAACCAGGCAAAGCATGGGTGGCACAGGCTGAAGCCTGGGGCGACGTTTTCATAAAAACAGGGAAAAAAACGAGGTTTCGCGTCAATTTAGACCCCAAAAAGACCCCAAAAAGACCTAAAAAAGCACCGAAAATCGCTGAAAAGGGCCGGCCGCCGGCCGGTTAAGCAGGTAAAACCCGGGACGCGTGCCGGGCTATGGCGAGGTCGCGTCGTCCTCGACCCAGGCAGGACCCGCGTGGTTGGCGCGTCATGGTCAAGCCTGTGCCGCGGTCGTATCGGCCTGGTCCCGGGGTTAAAAATCCGGCTTTCGCCAAATTTAGTAATGAATATCAAGGGATTCAGGATGAGTGGGCCTCCCGGTGCCGGGACGCGGTACAGGTGAAACGGCTTAATCCGGGTCATTTTCCACGGGTTGACCAATAGTGTGGCGCTTTTATCCCGGCAAGGCATGGGAGCATCATAAACTCAGGATTAGGCCGGCCTCCAGAAGCGCTGGGAGAGATGACGTGGTTTTCAGGCGGGCCTGGTTAGGGTGGCGCCCACGACCTGGTGAGGCAGGATGATTAGGGCTTTACCTTAATATTTACCTAGGGGCAGCCGATGATAACGTTGGAAGTCTGGAGATAGAATAAGGCTCAAGGCGGGATACGCTATGCTTTCCCGCCCTACGGGCTACGGGCTCCCTTATAAAAACGACCATTTATCAATTGGTTACATTTTTTTTAATTTAATAATTAATAATTAACATTTGACAATAACCCTCCATTTGTGCAATGAATGATTGGTGGGAGATTAATATGAAGAACTATAAAAATAGATGTCATTTATTGATGATATGTTTGGTTCTATTGTTTGATTTTTCAGTATCAGGGTGTGCCTTAACGAAAGAATATATAACCGTGGATTACACACCTCAAAAAAATATCGAGCCTATTAGAGGGGCAGAAAATATTCATCTTAAAGTAAATGTGAATGATGGTCGAAGTATGCGGGATAAGGTATGTTATAAAAAGAATGGCTATGGGATGGAACTAGGCGAAATTATCTCTAATAACGATGTTGTTCAATTAGTTAGTGATTCTATCAAAACTGAATTGACTAACCGCGGATTTATTGTAAATGACGGTGATATAATTATTAATATTGAATTAATAAAATTTTTTAATGATTTCAAGATGGGATTTTTTGCAGGTGATGCATCTGCGGAAGTTTTAATGGGGTCACAAGTTAAACTGTCAAATGGCAATATAATTTATAATAAAATAATCACTGGAAATTACGTAGAGCAGAATATTCAATTATCTACTGGGAATAATGCTAAACTTGCCTTAGAAGGAGCATTAAAAGATGCTGTATCTAAGCTGGTTAATGATTCAGAATTCATTATAGCTTTGATGGGAACTAAGAAATTAGGTATTAATCTTAAATTTCCTTGACGTTTTTTTTACTTAGTGGCGCTTCGAGAGACGTAAGCTTCTAACCATAGCTCCTGCGTTTGACAGTAATCCTTATATATATGTAATGAAGATGATAGTGGAAAAGCTGATAATTAATCGTTAAAGGAGGCGTCGCCTCATGAAGAGAATTCTATCAGTAATTCTGATTGTGCTTTTTGGGTCAGTAGGATTAGCCTATGGTCAATCGGCAAAAGATGTTTATAAAGCCGTTAAAAAAGCTGAGCTTAGCGCAACAGGGCCTCGGGCAACTTTTGCAAGTGCAATGACCGATGCAGAAACCGAGTTCGATTTATTTAACGATAGCCCGGAGGCAAAGAAAAACCCTGAATTTACATCCCATATAAAAAAAGCTATAGGAAGTCTTGCAATGGTCCAATTGAGTAGGGACCCTAATATGATTATGGGTTTCGTTCTCATGGAAAAACAAAAAGGCAAGGGTAATGCTGGTCTTGACCCTGCAACTCGATTTAAGGAAGGCATGGATACAGCTACCAGAGAATTAGAACTGGCTAAAAAATATATGGGGCTAATTGGAACACCATCTGGTGAATCTGAAGCAGATACTAAAAATATTCCTGATATTAATGATAGACAAAAAATAAATTATAGTAACAGAATTGATGAACTTCACAGCAGAATGAAGAGCGAGTTTGGTATACTGGCTCAATCTGATCCAAAAAATGCTAAAGCAGTCAGTGTTGGTGTAATATCAAACATAAAAAAACTTATAAATGAGCGAGACAACTTAAAATTCGAGGCTCTTAAATACTACCACATGAAACTGCCACCGGATTTAGCTAAGAAATTTGAGGAATCAGAGCGGGCGACGGATCAGGCAAAGAAAACAATGCAGAATGCGGGGGCTCAATGGTAATGGCTTTTGGTTTGGGGGGTGACATTTTTCTGATTTATTATTTCTGATTTATTTTTCCCGGGTTTCCAAGCTCCCACTTGGGAACCCTTTTTTTGCAAAGGTCTGCTTTGCTCTCGCGGTGATGATATAATGGCAGATATCTGTCGCCAAGCGGAACTTGGCGTAAGAAGATGCGTCCCCAAGCAGGAGCTTGGGGACGAGAAGAAAGGTCAGGCGGGGTAGGGCAAGCCCCAGGAATTTTTATGAGAATGTCATGAGGTCCCTTGCCGGGGCGGGTTGGGGGCCTTATTTTTCATACAAGAGCCCTGTGTGGGGCCGGGCGGCGGGCTCTGGCCGCCCCATTTCGCCGGAAGGAGTGATGATCATGAAACACACGCTGGACGAAGTTAAGGCCAAGATCCACGAAATGTACCCGAAGATCGACAAGCACGGGGTGGCCGCCACGGTCACCTTTGACAAAGAGAAGAAAACCTACGTCCTGGAGTTGAAAAAAGGCCCGAACCACCTGTCCACCTATATCGACAAGGCAGATGCGGACAAGTGTATGGAAGGGGTGGAATGTATCCACCTGGGGGTGCAGATCGGGCAATTTCTGGAAAACTTCAAAAAGGTATGATAATGATATATAATTAAACGTAAAGTAGCTTCAGTCGAAAAGGTATGAAAGTTAGGCGGGCCGGCGGGGAGGCCGGCGCCGCCTTAAAAAAATGTAGGGACGGCGGGGTGAAGGGAGAAGTTGGCGCCGAAACATGCTCTCCCTCCCCCGTTAATCCGCAACCATCCGACATAAGGGCACCGGTGCGGCGTCCCTGAAGCCCACGGGAGATATTACTCGGAGCAGAAAATGAGTTTCACCAGGTTTTTATAACCTGAATGAAAATCCCCCTAAATCCCCCTTTTTCAAAGGGGGACTTTCTGATGGATTTCGGAAAGTTCACCGCCTTTGGCAAAGGGGGGTAGGGGTGATATCTCTAAGGGTTTCAGGATGAACTGCAATTTATTAAATGCTCCGATTAATAAGGAGGAATCCGGCGCCCGTTTCTCAAGGCCGGGATGGAGAAAAGGGCAAAATCCTCTGAATCCCCCTGATAAAAGGGGGGGCGGTTCCGGAGCGCTCATTAAGGCGGAAGTTTCCCTTAGCGTTTTAGCCAAACGTCACTCTAACTTAGGCAGCCATGAAATTTTTCAAGGAACCCAGCCCTAACCGGCTGGAAAAATATCATCAGCAGCGACGTTGGGCCCGGCGCCTGACCTGGATCCTTTACGGCCTGGTGTTCACCGGGATTCTCGGCGTGGCCGGGGCCGGCGTGTTTGTGTACTACCATTTCCTGAAGGACCTGCCGGATTTTACCGCGGTCAAGACCTTCCGGCCCCCGGTGATCACCCAGGTCTTCGCCCGGGACGGCCAGCGCATCGGAGAGTTCTATTCGGAGCGGCGGATCGAGGTGCCTTACAGCCGCCTGCCCCGGCAGGTGATCCTGGCCTTTGTGGCGGCGGAAGACGCCCGCTTCTTCGATCACCCGGGGGTGGACGTCACCGGCATCGTCCGGGCATTTTTCCGCAACCTGGAGGCGGGGGAGGTGGTCCAGGGCGGCAGCACCATCACCCAGCAGGTGGTGAAGCGCATCCTGCTGACGTCGGAGAAGAGCTTCGCCCGGAAAATCCGGGAGGCGGTGCTGGCCTACCGGATTGACCATTACATGACCAAGGAAGAGATCCTCAACGTTTACCTGAACCACATTTTTCTGGGTCACGGGGCCTACGGTGTGGAGGCGGCGGCCCAGGAGTACTTCTCCAAACATGTGGAAGACCTGAACCTGGCGGAGGCCACCATCCTGGCGGGCATCCCCAAGGCCCCCAGCCGCTATGACCCCTATCTCAACCCCCGGCGGGCCAAGGAGCGCCAGGCCTACGTGCTCCGGCGCATGGCCGAGGTGGGGTTCATCAGCAAGGCCGAAGAAGAGGCGGCCTTCGGGCAACCCATCAAGCTTAAGCCTTATCGGCCGGAGTGGGTCAAGAATTGCGGCTACTTCACCGAGCAGGTGCGGACCCAACTGGAAGACCGGTTCGGCCGGGAATCGGTGTATAGTCTGGGGCTGAGGGTCTACACCACGGCGGACGTGAACCTGCACCAGGTGGCCCACGCCGCCATCCAGCAAGGCATCGACGGCCTGATCCAGCGCAACGGTTACCGGGGGCCGCTCAAGCACGTCCGGGGCAAGGAAATGGTCGCCTTCCAGGAGCACCAGGTGAAATATTACCGGAAATACCCGCCGCGCAAAGGCCTGGCGGTGACCGCCCTGGTGGTGGGCCCGCCGGGGCGGCAGCGGGGCGCTGGGGGCGGCTATTTCCGCCTGGGGGACCAGTGGGGCGTTTTGAGGGAGACCGGGGGGGACAAGTCCCGGGCCACTACTTCGGTGGCTTCCCTGAGGCCGGGGGATGTGGTCCAGGTCCGTCTGGTGGAGCGGGAGCGCCAGGGCAAGTGGACCGGGGAACTGATCGCCGCGCCCATGGTGCAGGCGGCCCTGGTCTCCATGGAACTGAAGACCGGCCAAGTCCGGGCGCTGATGGGGGGCAAGGATTTTGGGGACAGCTCCTTCAACCGGGCCACCCAGGCTCGGAGGCAGCCCGGCTCGGCCTTCAAACCCATCCTTTACGCGGCGGCGGTGGAAAAGGGCTACCGCCCGGATTCAACTTTGCTGGACTCCCCCATCTCCCTGCCGGGGGGCCAGCACGGACAGGTGTGGTCGCCGCAAAATTATGACCACCGGTTTTACGGGCCTATCCCCCTGTCCTACGCCCTGGCCCATTCACGCAACGTGCCGGCGGTGCGGCTGATGATGGCGATCGGCGTGCCGGCCACGGTGCAGATGGCCAAGACTCTGGGAATCGCCAGCCCCATCTTTCCCAATTACGCCTCCGCCCTGGGAGCCTCGGATGTCACCTTGATGGAGTTGACCCGGGCCTACTCCGCCTTTCCCAATGACGGCAAGTTGATTGAGCCCATTTTTATCGATCGGATTGAGGACCGGGACGGGCGGGTACTGGTGGAGAACCGGCCCACGGGTCAGCAGGTGATCAGTCCCCAAACCGCCGAGACCATGACCCAGCTGTTGACGGGCGTGGTGGAGCGGGGCACCGCCACCCGGGTGCAGGTCCTGGGGCGGCCTGTGGGAGGCAAGACCGGCACCACCAACAAGACCCGGGACGCCTGGTTTATCGGCTTCACACCGTCGCTGATTACCGGAACCTGGGTCGGCATGGATGACGAACACAGCCTGGGCCCCAAGGAAACCGGTTCCCAGGCCGCGGCCCCCATCTTCATCGCCTATATGAAGGAGGCCCTGCAGGGGACGCCGGTGCAGCCATTTACGACGGCCACGGGCACGGTGCTGGCCAAGCGGGGCAGTGAAGAGGCCGGTCCCACCGATGATGAGGCGGCGGCCCCGGTGGATGAGACGTTCTACCCCGAGGATGAAGGCCTGAAGGAAAAAACCTCGAACCCCCAGGCCTCCAGCCAGCAATTCTACAAAAACGATCTGGATGACTAAGGGCGGTTGCCCGTGGCGTCGGTGCAGCAAGGCAGATACGTTCAAGCTTGGGTCCGGCGCAGCCAAGGAACTGAGGCAAAGTCGCCGGGGGACGCGGCAGCCATGCCGGTGAACTTCACCTGAGCGACTGACTTTCAACCAGCCAAACCAAAAGGGGGGAAGAGAGCGGGGCGTGGTTCGTCAAGCCCTGGCCTGCCCCCATCAATAATCAGGAGTATTTATGCGAGAGATTGAGGTGGCGCAGGTCACCCAGGCCGTGAAAGCCGCGGCCATTGCAGCCAATTATGAGCCCGGGGCCGACCTGTTAGCCGCCCTAACCCGGGGGGCGGAGACAGAGGAATCCCCCAGCGGCAAAGAGATCTTCCGGCAATTACTGGAGAACGCCCGGATCGCCAAAGAGGAGCGCATTCCCATGTGCCAGGATTGCGGTTTGGCCGTCGTCTTTGCCGAGGTGGGCCAGGACGTCCATCTGGTGGGCGGGGATTTTGAAGAGGCGATTCACGAAGGCATCCGCCAGGGATATGGCGAGGGTTACCTGAGGAAGTCCTCGTGCCATCCTTTGACCCGGGCCAATACCGGGGATAACACGCCGGCAGTCATCCATACCGAGATTGTGCCGGGGGACCGGGTCAAACTGACGGTGGTTCCCAAGGGCGGGGGCAGCGAAAACATGAGCCGGGTCTATATGTTGAAGCCGGCGGAAGGTTTGGCCGGCATCAAAGAGAGAGTGCTGGCCACGGTGGCGGAAGCCGGCCCCAACCCCTGTCCGCCCATTATCGTCGGGGTGGGCATCGGCGGCACGTTTGAGCGGGCTGCCTTGCTGGCCAAAAAATCCTTGCTGCGGGAAATCGGCCAGCCCAACCCCGACCCGGAAGTAGCTGACCTGGAGCGGCAGCTCCTGGAGGAAGTAAATAATTTGGGCATCGGACCCCAGGGACTGGGCGGCCGGATCACCGCCATGGCCGTACATGTCTTGATGAAGCCCTGCCACATCGCGTCGCTGCCGGTGGCCGTCAACATTCAATGTCACGCTTCTCGTCATAAGGAAGTGGTGCTGTAATACGGTTTTCGGTTTTCGGTTAAAAGAAGATAGAAATATCAATAAGTAAACCATTTGGATTGCAGTATTTGCATGAAAAACTGGCAAAAAAGGTGAATCATGATCAAGACGGTGAAACTGACCCCGCCCCTGACTGACCAGGACGTGATCCAGCTGAGCATCGGCGATACGGTGCTGGTGAGCGGGGTGATCTATACCGCCCGGGACGCGGCCCACAAACGTCTGGTGGATATGCTGGCTGCCGGGCAGCCATTGCCGATGGATTTGCAGGGACAGATCATGTATTACGTGGGCCCCAGCCCGGCGCGACCCGGCCGGGTCATCGGCGCCGCCGGTCCGACTACCAGCTACCGGATGGACTCCTACGCCCCCACCCTGATCAGATTGGGATTAAAGGCGATGATCGGCAAAGGCAAGCGCTCTCCCGAGGTCATTGCCGCCATGCAGGAATATAAGGCCGTGTACCTGGGGGCCACCGGAGGGGCGGGGGCCCTGATTTCCCAGCGTATCAAGGCTGCCGAGGTGATCGCCTTTCCCGAGTTGGGGCCGGAGGCGGTCCACCGCTTGGAAGTGGAAGACTTTCCCGTCATTGTCATCAATGATTGTCAGGGCCATGATCTCTACGAACAAGGGGTCGGGCAGTACCGGCGCACCGCAGCTCGATGATCCCTGGGACCCCCAGGGATGAGGCGGGTTGGCGCATGACCCCGGACAAAGGACGCGATATGGTTTTCCCCATGGATCTGGCCGAGGTTTCGGCCCGGGTTAAGGAAAAAAGACAGATCTTTAAGGACTATAACTTCGGCCCCCTGAAGGACGATGCCTTAAAGACTTTCTATGACCTGGCCCAGGAATACGAGACCATAGAAAACTTTTACCGGGTCACAGTGAGCGTGATCAAGGAGTTCTTTGATCTGGAGGCACGCCTTTACCTGGTCTGCTCCGAGGGCCGGCTGGAGTTAACGTGCGACAGCCTCCGGGGGCTCTATCCTGAGAAGACCCTGCCTGCCGAGCAAATCCATCTGGCCAGTCAGGCCTACGCTGCTAACGATGCTCTGGTGATCCCCATCCGGGGCAACCTGCTCCTGGTCAACCAGTTGCCCTTTTACGCCAAGGAACAGATTATCGGGATGCTGGAACTGTATCCCGCGGACCGGATCTCGGAGGCGGACCGCTTTTTCTTTGAAAAGTATGCCAACCGTCTAGGTTACAACTTGCATGTGAAGATCATTGCCCGGCAGAATATTCAGCACATCCGTTTCATCAACAGCTTGGTGGCGGATATCGAACACAATGTGATCATTCCCAATATCAGCCTCAGCCTCTACCTCCGGCATTTGCGGAAAAAGATCAAGAACCTGAAGGAACTGGAGTGCGTCTGCACCATCAGAAGCGATCAATGTGCCGAGCACCCGGATGCCAAGCAGACCTTTCGCGCCCTGATCGACGATCTGGAGGTCGACTATGAGAACCTCGAGCAGCACTACAAGGGGGTCAGCCTCTTCATCGAGTCCCTGTTCCGGCTGTCCCATTTTCAGAAAGGCCAGTTCGTGCTGCGGCGCCGCACCACCCGGGTGACTAAAGAAATCATCGAACCCCAACTGAACCTCTACCTGGATAAGCTCAAAGAACGCCACATCGAGATCGACACGGGGGCCGGGGTCATGCCCGATGAAGACCTGCCCCTGTCGGTGGACAAAGGCCTGATGGCCCAGGTCTATGCCAACCTCTTTTCCAACGCGGTGAAGTATGCCCGGCGCAACTATGAGGGGCGCAAGTACATGGCCTACGGCCGGGATCTGCTGAAAGACTATTTCGGACCGGGAAAAGACGGGATCAAGTTCAACGTCTTCACCACCGGGCCGCATCTCCCTCCGGAAGATGTGCCTCACATTTTTGACGAGGGCTACCGGGGCACTAATATCGACGGTGAAGTGGGCACCGGGCGGGGGCTCTTCTTTGTGCGCACCGTGGTGGAAACCCATGGGGGCGAGGTGGGTTACCAGGCCACCCCGGGGGGCAACAATCTCTACTTCGTGCTGCCTCTGGTGGTGACCCGGGAAGAACCGCTGCCCGTGGACCTGGAGTCCTCTGACTGAGGTCTGAGAAGAACATGACCATTCGCTATCTGGCCGAAGAACTCTACCGCTGGACCCGCAAGGTGGAAGAGTTGGAAAAGGCCCTGGCGGCCTTAGAGGCCGAAGCGCTCCCGGAGCGGAACCGGCTGGCCATGGAGCTTCTCCAGGCCAAGCAGGAAGTGGCCCACTTTCGGGCGGTCCTGGAGGCGAAAAAGGAGCATCCCCGGATCTAATTTTGACAGTGCTCTTAGCCTGTCCCGACCACCTCGCACCTCGGCTATTACGTCACAATTTCCATCGGTTATCGGGTAAGCGACGCTCCGCTACCTCCCTCCCCTAAAATAAATTGTCTTTGACATTTATTCTGCTATAGTTTTTAGCCACAAGCAAAGAGGGGTACGTTTGCAGAGAGGCTGATTGTCTGGTTTTATGGGGAAAATCGGCCTTAAGCACCGAGGGTGACGGAGATGGGCGGGTTGCCGCCTGATCTCGGTCTTCATTAGCCCGGATGGGCAGGGCTTTTACCAAACCAAGAGGATGGGGCTCATATGAATGCATTAACCCTGGTTTTCGTGTCATTGTGCGTCTTTACCATCGGCTACCGGTTTTATGGCTTGTTTATCGCCAGAAAGGTCTTGGAACTAAAAGTCGAGCGGCTGACGCCGGCCGTAAAAATGGCTGATGGTCACGATTATGTGAAGACGAATAAGTACGTCCTCTTTGGACATCATTTCGCGGCCATTGCCGCGGCCGGGCCGCTCATAGGGCCGGTCCTGGCCGCCCAGTTCGGTTATCTGCCCGGCGCTATCTGGATCATCTTCGGCGCGGTCCTGGCCGGGGCCGTCCATGATATGGTCATCCTGTTCGCCTCGGTCCGGCATAAGGGGCAAAGCCTGGCGAACATTGCCTCAAGAGAAATCAACTCCACCATCGGCGGCGTGGCCTCCGTGGCCGTTCTCTTCATTCTCATTCTCACCCTGGCGGGCCTATCCATCGCGGTGGTCAACGCTATGTTCGCCAGCCCCTGGGCCACCTTCACGGT
This sequence comes from uncultured delta proteobacterium, assembly GCA_963812015.1. GTDB lineage: Bacteria > Desulfobacterota > Desulfobaccia > Desulfobaccales > 0-14-0-80-60-11 > 0-14-0-80-60-11. Next base: position 1,031,540 of record CAWETI010000003.1, read on the forward strand.
CTTTTCCACCATGCCCATTGCCTTATTGATGGGGATTTACCTCCACGTCTGGCGGCATGACGATGTCCTGGGCGCCAGTATTATCGGCGTCGTCCTCTTGGCGGCCGCGGTAATTGCCGGTCCTTATGTGGTGGCTAACCCCGCCCTGGCCTCCATATTCACCTTATCCAAAAACCAAATATCCGTGATTATTCCGGTGTACGGCTTTATCGCCTCGGCCTTGCCGGTATGGCTGTTACTCTGCCCCCGGGATTACCTGTCCACTTATCTGAAGGTGGGGACCATCGCTATGCTGGCCATCGGCATCGCGTTCATGCGCCCGACATTGCTGATGGAGCCGATCACCAAGTTTGTCAGCGGCGGCGGGCCGATAATTCCCGGGGCGGTCTTCCCCTTTGTCTTCATTACCATCGCCTGCGGCGCCTTGTCCGGATTCCATGCCATCATCGGGACCGGGACCACCCCCAAGATGGTTGGCAGTGAACGGGACATCTTATTCATCGGGTATGGGGGCATGTTGTTGGAAGGCTTTGTGGCCATTATGGCTTTGATCGCCGCCTGCGTGCTGGTGCCGGCCGATTACTTTGCCATTAACTCCGTGCCGGCGGTGTTTGCCAAACTCGGCATGAACACCGTGCATCTGGCCGATCTTTCCCGGGAGGTGGGGGAAACCCTTCAGGGTCGGACGGGTGGCGGCGTCTCCCTGGCCGTGGGCATGGCATATATCTTTGATGGCATCCCGGTTCTGAAAGGCTTAATGGGCTACTGGTATCACTTCGCCATCATGTTCGAGGCCGTGTTTATCCTTACCGCGGTGGACACCGGCACCCGGGTCGGCAGGTTCTTTCTCCAGGAAATGGTGGGGAAATTCATCCCCAAATTTGCCGAAAAGAGATGGATGCCCGGCATTATCATCACCAGCGGCGTGTTCACCTTTTTCTGGGGATATCTGGTTTATACCGGGAATATCTCCACCATCTGGCCGTTGTTCGGCATGAGCAACCAGCTCCTGGCCTCCAGCGCCCTGATCATCGGTACCACCATGATCATGAGGATGAACAAAGTCAAGTACGCATGGATTACCGCGGTTCCGGGTATTCTCATGGCCTTTATCACCATGTACGCCGGATACCTGAATGTGGTCGGCAACTATCTCCCCAAGCATCTCTACCTGCTCATGGTCATGTCGATCATCATTATGATTCTCATGGTCATTGTGTTTGTGGGGGCCATCAAAAAGTGGTTTGAATTGCTGAAGGTGAAAACTACCGTGGTGGATGAATACGGGGAAAAGGTCTTGGAAATCGTGCCGGAGTAAGGAGCCGGATCGGTCTACCACCCATACATGGCGCAATTCGTTCCCCCGATCAGGAGGAGAAGATCATGTTTAAAAAGATTTTGGTGCCCTTGGACGGCTCGGACCTGGCGGCAAGCATCCTGCCCCAGGTCGAGGAGTTGGCCAAGCATACGAACGCCGCGGTAACCCTGCTCACCGTTGGGTCTTCGGATATCTGCGCGGGCGGCGGGGCGCCGGTCCCGCCCGTTAAGGAAGGGGCCTCCTGCCCCGAACTCCCCCTCGCCGCATATTTGGAGCAAACTGCCGGCAAGCTGCGGGCCCAAGGTGTGGAAGTGAATTGGGTCTATAAACAGGGACAGCCGGCCAAGGAAATCGTGGCCTATGCCTATGAGAATGAGATGGATCTCATCGCCATAGCCTCCCATGGCGGTGGCGAGATCGCCTGGGTCTTGGGAAGTGTGGCCAAGAAAGTTATCGCCCACACCCCGGTGGCCGTGTTGCTGATGCGGGTAACGGAAGCCAAAGCTCCTGGCCTGAAAAGCGAGATGTATTATTCCCTGCAGACGCCGTAATTATCGCCATCCCGCAACATGGCCACGGCTTTTGCTTCCCCCCGGCCCACCCGGAGAGGACGATTTCGGGTGGGCGGGGGGCACCTGTCCGACTGCATTCCGTGCGCTCAGGTTGCGTCCCAGCTAGATCTTCTTACTTTTCCACTCTTTCCAGCTCGTCCTGCCCGCCCGGGGCTAAATCTGACTTCAAGAACCCCTGGTGTTCCGGCAGGCGCAGGGAGAAATTGGAGATGGCATCTATGGTCACCGTGGCCCTCTCCACCCGGCAGTCCAGGAGGTGGCCGCCGGCCCGGCGATCGGCGGTGATAATATGGCAATGGTAGCCGGCCAGGTTGACACCGGCCAGGCAAGCCGGGTAGCGGAAGGCCACGATGACGCCTTTGACCTTGGTCATTTCAAACACCGACTGTTTTTTGGCCACCTCAGCCAGGGGCGGATAGGGTTTCTGCTGCCGGGGGACGCTCCTGGTCTTGACGTACGGGAAAAACCCCTCAATCTTAATGGCATAGAGGAGGTTGGGGCTGGGCAGCAGGAGGGTGACATAATCGAGCAGTTGCTGATAGTTCAGGGGCATCTCGAGCATATACGTCTTGCCGGCCCTGAAGAAAGTCACTTCGGCGAAGGGGGTTTTCATGGCGCCGGCCACGGGATAGACCCGGCCGTCGGCCTTGACCTGGTAAAAGGCGCCGTCCAGGGCGATCATTTCGCCGTCCAGTCCATCGAAGGTGCCCAGGCCGAAGTCGCCATGCCGGGCCAATTCCTCATAGGTCAGGTCGCCGTCGTAGACCCCGGCCATGAGGGCCTGGAGAGTGGAGGTTTGGAAGAGGGAGTGGTTCTCGGCGGCGTCAAGGTGACCGGTAATCAGGCCCAGGACCAGGAATAAGGCCAGAATCAGGGCGCGGCAGGATTTCATCAGGGTGAAATCAATCCTTCCGGTTGATCAGGGCCGCCAGGTAGCCGGCGCCGAAACCGTTGTCGATGTTGACCACGGCCAGGCCGGTGGCGCAGGAATTGAGCATGGCCAGAAGCGCGGCCAGGCCGCCGAACGAGGCGCCGTAGCCTACGCTGGTGGGCACCGCGATCACCGGCTGGTCCACCAGCCCCGCCACCACGCTGGGGAGGGCCCCTTCCATGCCCGCAGCCACGATGAAGCAGGTGGCCTGGGCCAGCAGGTCCTGGTGGGCCAGGAGACGGTGGAGCCCGGCCACCCCCACGTCGTAGAGGGCTTCGGCCCGGTGGCCCATGATCCGGGCGGTGACCAGGGCCTCTTCGGCCACGGGGATATCGGAGGTGCCGGCCGAGATGACCAGGATCAAGCCCCGGCCCCGGTGGGGAACTTCCCCCCGGCTGAGGGTGAAGGCCTGGGAATCGGGGTAATAGCTGGCGGTGGGAAAGTCGAGCTGCAACGCCGCGGCCTGGTTGGGGGCCAGGCGCGTTACCAGGATATGGTCGGCCCGGGCGCTGAGAGAGGTGAGAATGCCCCGGATCTGGTCCAGGCTCTTGCCGGCGGCGAACACCACCTCGGGGAAACCCTGGCGGAGCTGGCGGTGATGGTCCACCCGGGCGAACCCCAGGTCTTCAAAGGGCAGGGTCCGGAGGCGCTCCAGGGCTGCGTCCACCGCCAGCTTCCCCTCCCGAACCTCCTCCAACAAGCGCTCCAGAACTTTGCTATCCATGCATCATTCCTTAACCGAGACCGGCGCGAAAGTCAAATGGAAGGGGAGGGTCTGGCCGGGACCTAGGCAGGGCGCGCCCCCTGCCGATCAGGCCTTCCCTGGGATTTATACTTATTGCCAAAAGTCTTGTCTCAATTCACCCCTCACCCTGACCCTCTCCCCTCGAAGGGGAGAGGGAATAAGAAGAAAGGACTTTTGGCAATGGCGATAATCATCGGGGCGCCAGTTTACCCTCCGGGGTCACCCGGTAAGAGCGCCCCCCCCAGGAGACCCGGCTACCCAGGAAGCTCGAAAGCCAGAGGCCGAAGGAGAGCAGGTCTTTCAGGGGCAGGAGGGCAAAGGCCCAAGGGGGCAGCTCGCCCTTGAGGCAACGGCGCTCGGAGAAAATCGCCAAAGTTCCCCGGAGGGCCAGGGTGGCCGCCACCAGCCCCCAGGCCCAGGGGGCCAGGCCTGCGGCCAGGAGAATGGCGAGGCTGTAGACCAGGGCGTGGGTGATGCCGTAGGCCAGATAACCACCGGGGCGGCAAACCCGGTAGGTGCGGGCCCAGCGGAGCTGGTGGGCCAGATAGGCTGAAAAACTCATCTCCGGGTTATTGGTCTCCACCACGGTAGCCAGGATGTTGACCTGCAGTCCGGTTTGGGCGACCCTGAACCCCAACTGATAGTCGTCCGCCAAAAAGTCGGCCAGGGGGGCCAGGCCGCCGATGGCGGTGAGGGCCTGCCGGGTCAGGGCCATGGCGGCCCCCAGGGCGAAGCGGATGTCCTCCACCGATTTGGCTGCGGCTACGGAAGGGATGAAATCCCCGGCGATGGTCAGGGCCTCCAGTGCGGCCCCCAGGGTACGGATGCGGCCGGCCCGGTAAAGACAGCTCACCAGGCCCACCCCCGGCTGTCTGAAGGCCGCGGCCACCTGGGCGAGATAATCGGGGCCCACCAACACATCCCCGTCGGCAATCACCAGGAGGTCATACCGGGCCCGGGGCATGAGCTGGCGCAGGGTGCTGATCTTGGGATTGAGACCCAGGTCCTCCGGACAGATGACAATTTCCAGGTCGCACCGGGGATGGGCTCGCTGTAACTCCCGGAGGAGGTCCACCACGGGGTTGTCGGGGTGCCGGACCCCGAAGAGCACCTGGTAGGGATGGTAATTTTGGGTCAGAAAGCTGGTCAGGCACTCCCGGGAGAGGGGCTCCAGGCCTTTGAGGGGCTTGAAGACGGTGATGCCGGGGCCGTTAGGGACCAGCGGGGCAGGGGAGGGGGGGCGGAAAAACCGCCCCAGGGAGACCAGGGCGAGGAACTGGTAAAACCAGGCTGCCGCCAGGAGGAAAAAAATCGGATAAGCCATGGCACCCATCAAATCTCAGGTTCTCATGTAGGGGGGGGCTGCGGCCCCATCGCGCGCCGCGCCCGGTCAGGGAGTCAACTGCCCGGAAATGCTGGCCCATCATAGCATCTTCCCGGGAAAAAGCCACCAGATAGCATAACCGGCGCCTTGGGCTCTTGCCTTTGGTGTGATCCATCTTATCTTAATGCCAGTATTGGCTGGAATTTGGGCCCAATCCGGGCGCAACCATTGCCAGCCGGTGGATCAGCGATAAACCCCTCAAGCACAGGAGGCACATGATGGGAGCAATAAACTGGCGGGATAACTGGCCCTCGGCCCTGGAAGAGGCCAAAAAGGAAAACCGCCGCGTGTTGCTGGAACTTTATATGGACGGGTGCCCTCATTGTACGCACCTGCACAATGAAACCCATATCGATGCGGGTGTGGTCCAGGAGCTCAATTCCAAATACATCCCGGTTAAGCTGGAAGGGCGCAGTCACATGGACATCGTCAAACAATTCAACGTCACCGGGGCGCCCACCACCCTGGTCTTCGACTCCGACGGCAAAGAATTGCACCGGTTTCCCGGTTATTACTCGCCGTTGGAATACTTGAAAGAACTGGAGAAGGCCCTCTAACGGCCCAAGGCTTCCCCGGGGCCGGCTTTGGCGACGGGCTCCCTGAACGGTTTCGGGGGGCCCGATTTCCCGGCCTGGGTCGGTTCCGGCGGCGCGGGGTTTCCGGGCCGGCGGGTTACCCCTGTTGGCCGGGTCGCCTTGCGGACGCCAGCCTCATTGAACGACGCTCACTGCGGATTTCCTACCTCATTCCGGCCATTCTGAATTGCCAAGCGGGGAAAATTTTTATAGTATAAGGCTGCACGTTGTTCCGAGGCCGGCGCCTCCGGAGATCATTAGCGCAGCAAGGGGATACATGAGTTTTCGCGCCAAGCATGCATTTTTGGTTTTGGTGGTTTTGGCAATTTTCACCGTGGCAGCAGGATTTGCAGCGGGCGAGGAGGAAGGGTTCGAGGTATCCGCCCGCTCCTTCGTCCTGATGGATGCCAAAACCGGCAATATCTTACTATCCCTCAACCCTCAGCTCTTTTGGCCTCCGGCCAGCACCCTCAAGGTCATGACCGCCATGTCGGTGGTGGAGCATTTGAAGATGGACGACAAGGTGAGCGTCAGCCAGTACGCGGCGTCGGCGTCGCCGTCCAAGATCGGCATTAAACCGGGAGAGACCTATACGGTGCGGGATTTGCTCTATGCCCTGCTGCTGAATTCGGCCAATGACGCGGCCCGGGCCCTGGCGGAAAAGGTGAGCGGCAGTGAGCAAGCCTTTGCCCATCAGCTTACCCAGGAGGTGCGGCAGTGGGGCGCCTACCGGACTACCTGCGCCACCGCCAACGGCCTGCCGGCGGACAATCAGTACTCCACCGCCCAGGACCTGGCCCTGATGTTTCGGCGGGCCATGAGCAACCCGGAGCTGGCCAAGATCATGTCCACCAAATATTACCTTATCCAGGGGGACCGGGAACTAAGGAACCATAACCGCTTCCTGTTCACCACGCCCATGGCCGTGGCGGGGAAAACCGGCTACACCCGGGCCTCCAAGCACACCTATGTGGGGATGTTTAAGAACGGCGACCAGGAGATCATCGTCGCCATGATGGGGAGCACGAAGAAATGGGCCGATCTGCGGCCGCTGATTGAAAAGGGGTTTGAACTGGACGGTGCGCCCATCGCCAAACTGCCGCCGGCGGAAGAGAAGCTCTGGTTCGGCAAAAGTGGCGGGGGGAAGGCCGCCCGGGCCTCGAAGCGGTCCAGCCGGAATCGGCGGTGCAAGGTGGTGATGGGCTCCGCGGCGTCGATGCCGGCCAAGAAAAAAGCGGCCAGCAAGAGAAAGTCCAAGAGCCGGCAGGAAGAGTCCTGAGACCCCGGAGAATCCTATGGCTTTGGCCTCAAAAGGCTTATTCAATAAAGTGAAAAACCGGCCAACCCGGCGGCGGTTCGTGGTGTCCACCATCCGCAAGGGCGAAGACAGTTTTGAAACCGCCATCTTCGAGGCCAATTTTTTCTATATCCCCCGGCGCTGGAACCAGCCGGACCTCACCGTGGCAACCTCTACCCCCGACGAGGCCTGGACCCTGCATTACCGGCTGACGGTTCGGTTCACCCAGGAGCATCCCCTCCGCCTCCTCCAGGAATACCTGGAGGACGCCAAGGCCGGGCCGACGTCCGGGTGACGTTTCTTCACGACCCGATACCCCTAAAATTTTTGGCGCAGCATCCGAGGCGGCCGGCGCCGTCCGGCCCATCAGCACGTTCCGGGTTGGGAGGGCAGGGCCCCGGGTGGATAACCCACCGGCCCGGAGAGGCCCTCATTTCCCGGGTGTCCGCTTGCAGTGATTCGTCAGGTCAAATCCACCCGCTTGACGCCGGGGAGTTCAAAAACCTCCTGCAGCATCTGGCGGTCAGGGTGAGCGGTCCGAATTCGCAGGAGAAAGTTCGCGGTGACCTCCTGCCTTTCCAGGTCCTTTCTTAAACCGAAATTGATCACCTCAAAGGCATGTTTCTTGATGATCTCCTGGATGCGGCTGAACTGGCCGTCCAGATCTTGGGAGAGGATGGTCATTTCCTGATACCAGTCCTTCTTTAATCTCTTCTCAAAGAACTTGATACCCACCAGGGAGAAAACCGTCAGGCCAGACACCACGGAGCCATAAAGATAAAATCCTGCTCCGATGGCCAAGCCGATGGCGCATACAACCCAGACACAGGCGGCCGTGGTCAGGCCTCTGATGGTATCCTTATAGGTGAGGATCACCCCGGCTCCCAAAAAGCCGATGCCGGTGACGGCCTGAGCCGCAATCCGGCCGGGGTCCATGCGCAGGGATTCCGGTAGTAGCTTATCACCCATGTGAGTAGAGAGATAGATGGAAATGACCATGATCAAGGCTGAACCGAGGCACAGGATGAGATAGGTCCTGATGCCGGCCGGCCGGCCGTGCACCTCTCGCTCGAATCCCACGAACGCTCCAAGGATTGCGGCCAAGAGCAATCTGAAAAGAATCTCCCCATCATGAGGCGTCATGTCCCGTTCTCCTTTAACCTTGGGAACTCATAGTGCTGCGGATCATTGCGAAATTTTGACAGGTTGCTGACTGCCGTCAGCCCCAGGCCCCCTATGAACGTGAGGCTGGAGACCTGCGGGAAGAATGAGGGGTAGAGGTTCTATGAGAGGCCCCAGACCGCAATCCCGGCCTGGTCCGCGGCTTTGAGCATCTCCGGGCGGTCGAAGATCAGGGTCTTGCCGGCCTCGATGGCCAGCACCGCGGCCTTAACCTCCCGCATGGTGGCGATGGTGTCCAGACCCACGGCGGGCACGTCAAACCGGAGGTCTTGGTCGGGCTTGCTCACCTTGACCACCACGACGCCGGGACCGGCCAGGGCGGCGCCCCGGCGAATGGTCTCATCGGTGCCTTCGATGGTCTCCAGGGCCACCACTACCTGGCGCCGCACCACGGCGCACTGGCCGATGTCCAGACGGCCCAACTCCTTGGCCGTGTGAAGCCCCAGGTTGAGGTCCTCCATCTCCCCGGGGGTGGGAGGGCGGCGGCTGAGTTGGCCGGGGGTAGCCAGGAGGTCATCCATGAAGAGGGTGGAGGGGGCGATGGTGATGCCTTCCCGGGCCAGCTCGTCAGCCACGGCCCTGAGGAGTCGGTCGTCCCGGCCGGCGCCGGCCCGGCGGATGACGCTGAGGGCCCGCCAGTCCGGGCGCAACTCCCGGAACAGGCGGCCCCGGCTGATGCCGCCGGCCATGACCGCCTGACGGACGCCGGCGGCCTTGAAAATGCGGATGATTTTGCCCAGTTGGCCCACGTAGATCCAGTGGAGTTCGGCTACGAGGGAGGCCAGGGCCGGATCGGTTTCTCCCCGGTGGGCTACCGCGATGACCGCGGCGCCCTGCTGCCGGGCGGCCCGGGCGAACAGGAGGGGGAACTGGCCCTTACCCGCGATTAAGCCGATGTTCTCGGACATCCGCCGGGAGCAGGCCCCGATCCGAAGCCTCCAGAAACGCCAGGAGGTGCTGAATCTCGGGGGTCTGAGGCAATTCTTCTTTAATCCGGGTGAGGGCCTCTTTCTGGTTCAACTCCGAGAGGAACAGGAGTTCATAGGCCCGTTTCAGGGGTTGCAGGGTAGAGTCCGTAAAGCCATGCCGTTTCAAGCCCACCAGGTTGAGACCCACCAGTTTGGCCCGGTTGCCCACCGCCATGGCGTAAGGGGGAACGTCCCGATGCACCGCCGAACACCCGCCCACAAAGGCGTGACGGCCGATATGGCAAAACTGGTGGACCGCCGAGAGCCCCCCCAGGATGGCGTAGTCCTCCAGGGTGATGTGACCGCCCAGGGTCGCGGCGTTGGACATGATGACGCCGTTGCCCACCTGGCAGTCGTGGGCCACGTGGGTATAGGCCATGAACAGGTTGCCGTGGCCGATGCGGGTGGTGCCGGCGCCACCGGCGGTACCCCGGTGCAGGGTGGCGAACTCCCGGATGGTGTTGCCGTCGCCGATGATCAGGTGGGATTCCTCACCCTGGTATTTCAGGTCCTGGGGAATTTCGCCGATGACCGCGAACTGGAAAATCTCGCACTTGTTGCCGATGGTGGTGAGGTCTTTAATCACCACGTGGGAGCCGATGTGGGTATCGTGGCCGATCACCACCCGGCCCTGAATGATGCTATAAGGGCCTACGGTGACGCCATTACCCAGCTCGACGGTTTTATCCACCAGGGCGGTGGGGTGAACCTGGGCCATGCCTATTCCTCCCCTTGACCCACCGCAGCCATGACCTCGCCTTCGGCTACCAGGGTTTGGTCGACAAGGGCCTGTGCCTTCATTTTCCAGAACTTTTTGCCGCTCCGGAGAACTTCCACCATGATCCGCAGTTGATCTCCCGGGATCACTGGCTGGCGGAAACGCACCTTGTCCATACCCAGGAGGAAGAGGGCAGGATTGCCCAGGTTTTCCGGGGTGGACAACAGGGCCAGGATGCCCCCCACCTGGGCCATGGCCTCGACGATGAGGACCCCAGGCATGATGGGGCGGCCGGGGAAATGCCCCTGGAAAAAGGGCTCGTTGATGGTGACGTTTTTCAGCCCCTCTATCCGCTTGCCCAGCTCCAGGTTAATGACGCGGTCTACCAGGAGAAAGGGATAGCGGTGGGGGAGAACCCGTTGAATTTCTTCCAGACTCAGGGTCTGCGGCGGGGTCATGGTTCCGGCTCCAGCTTCAGTCTGGCGGAGAGTTCGCTCACGCTTTGTTCCAACCTTTTCAGCCGTTGATACATCTCAGGGAGTTGGGGGAGATGGCCCATGATCTGGAGCCATTCCCGGTGAGGCCGGATCGGAGAGCCTGATACCGTCTGGCCGGGGGGAACGGAGTGGTTCACGCCGGATTGGGCTCCCACCTGAACCCCGTCTCCCAGCTCAAGGTGACCGGTTACCCCCACCTGTCCCGCCAGGGCCACCCTCTTGCCCAGTTTAGTGGACCCGGAGACTCCTACCTGGGCCACCAGGAAAGAATATTCCCCCACTTCGACATTGTGGGCCAGGTGCACCAGGTTGTCCAGCTTGACGCCCCGGCCCAACCGGGTGGCACCCAGAGCCCCCCGGTCGATGGCGCAATTGGCTCCGATCTCGACGTCATCCTCGATAACTACCGTCCCCAATTGGGGGATTTTGACGACGCCTTCATCTCCGGGGATAAATCCGAAGCCGTCGGAGCCGATCACCGTGCCGCTGTGAATGATGCACCGGGCCCCCACCGTGCATCGCTCCCGGATAGTGACGTTGGGATAGACCAGGGTGTCGGCGCCGATCCGGACTTCATCGCCGATGACGCAGCCGGGCATAATGGTGACCCGGTCGCCTAGGTGGGCGCCGTCGCCGATAAAGACCAGGGGGGCGATGGAGACCTCCTGGCCCAGCGCCACTCCCGGTCCCAGGCAGGCCAGATCGCTGATCCCGGGCCAGCGGCGCAAGGGTGGGGCGAAGAGGCCGGCCACCCGGGCGTAGGCCAGATAGGGGTGAGGCACGATGATCAGGGGCCGGGGCAGCCGGGCGTATTCCGGGGAAACGATAAAGGCCGCGGCCCGGCTCTGATCTACCAGGCGGGCGAACCGCCTCTGGGTGATGAAGGTGATCTCCCGGGACGTGGCTTGATCGATAGGGGCAATGCCCTCAATGGCAAGATCGGGCGGTCCTTGGAGTTCGCCTCCCAGAAAGACCGCCAGTTCGCCCAGGGTCCGTGTCATGAAGCCTCTATTGGCCGTAGTGGCTGCGCACCTTATCGGTGATATCCATTTTGGGATCCATGAAGAGGAGGCCGGAATTGCGCTTGTCCAGGATTAAATCCAGCTTCTCTTGCTGGGCTACAGCTTTGACGACGGTATCCAATTTCTGGAGTAACGGCGTCATTTGTTGTTCCTGGAACTGCTGCATTTGCTTCTCGCCATCGGCCTGCTTCTTTTCAAAGTCCCGCATCCTCTTTTCCAATGCTTCCGCCTTTTGCTTACGGGCATCTTCTTTCATCACGCCAGCCTGCTTTTGAAATTCTTCCACCTGTTTTTGCAGGTCCTGACGCTCCTGGGCAATCGGCCGGCCCAGTTCCTCGGATTTCCGTTTAATTGCATCCTGGGCCCGTTTTCCATCGGCAGACTTGGAGACCACGTCCATACTGTCCACGATGGCGACTTTAAAATCGGCGTGCGCCGCCCATGCCGACGTCAGAATTAAAACCGCGGCTAACACTATTCCCACACCCAATTTAGACATTACAACCTCCTGAGTTGATCGAATAAGGTAATTTCCCGGCGGGTTATCCCGCACCAGAAAAATCTGCTTTTATCCCCTGCTTAGAATGACCCGCCCATGGTAAATTCCCAGGCACTGGAGCGTTCCCAAGGATGTTTCGATAAATTGTAACCCCATTCCACCCGGAGGGGACCCATGGGGGAGAACCAGCGGATGCCGAGCCCGGCGCTGGTGCGCAAAAACGGCCCAACCTCGTTGGGGCCGTAAACGTTACCGGCATCGAAAAAGATGGTCCCATTGAGGCCCAATTTCTTATAGATCGGGAACCTGATCTCATCGTTCAATTGCAGGAAGCGGGGACCGCCGATGCGTTCATTGGTGACGGGGTCCCGGGGGCTGATTTCAGCATATTTAAACCCCCGGATGGTGTCGATACCGCCCAGGTAGAACAGTTCGTAGGCCGGCATTTGCCCCCAATGCATCTTGTTCATCCCGCCGGCCCGGGCATGCAGCACCCCGACGAGATCCCATCCAAGGGGGAAATACCACCCACTTTCACCGATATAGCGCACAAAAGCCGTATCGCCTCCCAACCCGGCCAACTCGGTGGAGACGCTGTTGTCCGATCCCTTGGTGGGGGCGAACAGGGAATCCCGGGAATCCCGGCGGACCGTAAAGGAGGTGGCGCTGGTATTATGGATCGTGGCAGCCTGCTGCAGGACCTCGGCGGCGTTGGGTACCAGGTTGTTGAGGTGAACGTTCTCAAAGCGATACATCCAGAAGAGACGGGTGTACTTCCAGATCAACGGGTGGCTCAGGCGCATCGTGCTGCCCTTGCTGACCCGGGTATATTCACTGTATTGCCGCTCCCAGTTGTAGGCGTCGAGGCCGAAACCCAGGGGCCGGTCGAAGAGATAGGGCTCCACAAAGGAGAGCCGGATCCGGTGGGAAATGGTGCCGATGATTCCCTCGGCCTTGAGTGACTGGCCCCGCCCAAAGAGGTTGTTCTGGCTGATCTGCACCATCCCCACCGCTCGGTCCGCGGTACTGTAACCGGCACCGAGGCCGAAGGTACCGGTGGGGCGCTCTTTGACCGAGATTTTCAGGTTCATGCGGTCGGGGGCGCTCCCGGGGGTGGTGGCGAAGTTCACATCTTCAAAATATTCCAGGCGCCTCAGGTTCTTGATGCTTTCTTTGAGGTTGGTGGCGTTGAACATGTCCTGCTCGTAAACCCGGAGTTCCCGGCGGATCACCTTGTCCCGGGTCTTGACATTGCCGGCGATGTCGATGCGTTCGAAATAGACCTTTTGCCCCTTATGGATGTCAAAGTTGACGTCCACCACCAATTTTTCAGCGTTCTCCTTGATGAGGGGCACGACATCGGCATTGGCAAAACCGTGGTCGGCGTAGTAATCGGCCAAGGTCGTCAGGTCCTGCTGCAGGAGCTCCCGGCTGTAGACCTTCTCTTTGGGGATAGCCAGCAATTTTAGAATCTTATCCTTGTCTTCCAGGAGATCGCCGGACAAATCAATCTTGCCCACCAGATATTCGGGGCCTTCTTGTATAGGGATGGTGACATAAATCCACCCACCCTTGATGTCGACCTTGGGTTCCCCGACCTTGGCCTTGATATAGCCATGGTTGTAATAAAACGCGGCGATTTTTTCCAGGTCCCGTTCCAGGACATCACGATTCAGCTTGCCCGCCCCGGTGATTAAGGAAACAAGATACACGCCCCGCTCCTTGGTTTCCATCACTTTCCGGAGTTCTTTGGCCTTGAAGGCCGTGTTGCCCTCGAACTCAATATCCTTGATGGACATTTTGCCGCCTTCATTGACATGGAGCACCAGATTGACTTCGTGTTCGGCCACCGGGACCAATTCATAGGTGATTTGGGCCTCATAAAACCCCTTTTCCCGATAGGTCTGCTGGACTTTATTGAGATCTTCCTTGATGGCGCCTTCCGAGGCCACGGAGAAGGGTTTGAGATTCATGACCTCGATGATTTTGTCCTTCTTCAGCTTGTTGTTGCCCTCCACGTGAATCTCGCGGATGGCGGGTTTTTCTTGCACCAGGACGGTCAGGACCCGCCCTTCCGGGGTGTCGTTGACATCCAGCCGGACGTCGGTGAAATAGCCCATTTTATAGATGGCTTTCAAATCTTCCCGGATGTGGGCCGGCGCCAGGGTTTCGCCTTCCCGGGTCTGCATCACGCCCAGGATGGCATCCTTTTCGATACGGCGGTTGCCCTTGACCACAATGTGGGCAATCCGTTCTTTCCCTAAAATTTTTAGACTCAGTTCCTGGGCCATTTGGCGAGAAAGGCCGGTTAAGGACTTGATTCCGGTCCCCTGGAGTTTCGTGCTGGTGGCCCCTTTCCGGCCGGTGAGGTCCAGGACCCGGCCTTCCAGGGAGAGCATGTCCCCCACCTTGAGCAAGGTGCCCCAAATGGCCATATCCGCCCCCAGCTTCCGGGCGATTTCTTGAGCCTGGGCGTCATCCAAGGGTTCCGTCAGTTGGGAGAGTCCCTTATGGAGATCTTCCTGGGAAATCATAGTGAAGCCGTCGGCTTTCAAGCGCTCTTGAATTTCCTGGCTGATCTTTACTCCCAGGTTATCCAAGGGTTCTTTGCTGGTGACGATAAAGGGGAAGACCGCGACTTTCTTAAAAACCAGTCCCTGCTCCTGGGCCCGGGCCGGCCCGCCTGCCGCCACAGCCAACAGCACCAGGAGCAATGCCACTATCAGGCGTTGTGCCACCTTATTCCCCCTATAAAACTACTGCCTTACCTTCCAGCAGAGTGATCTGTCGGTCCAGAGTTCGGGCCATCTCCAAGTTATGGGTGACGATAACCGAGGTGAGGCCCCGTTCGCGGTTCAGGTTGAGGATGAGTTCCTGCACCCGGGCCCCGCTTTTGGGATCCAGGTTACCGGTGGGTTCATCCGCCAGGAGCACCTCCGGTTCCAGCACCAGGGCCCGGGCCACCGCTACCCGCTGCTGCTCGCCACCGGACAGGGTGGAGACGCGGTGGGTCAAACGCTCTTTGAGCCCCACCCGGACTAGAATCGCCTCGGCCTTCTCCCGGGCGACCGGTTGGGGGATCCGGGCGATAAGCCCCGGCATCATTACATTTTCCAGGGCATTGAATTCAGCCAGCAGATGGTGAAACTGAAACACGAACCCAACCTTGCGATTGCGAAAGGCCGCCAGGGAACGGTCGTCCAGGGAGAAGACGTCTTCGCCGTCCCATCGGACCTCTCCGCCGCTGGGGCGCTCCAGGGTCCCCAAGATGTGAAGCAGCGTGGATTTTCCTACCCCCGAAGCCCCCACCACGGCCAGGGTTTCTCCCTGGCGGATATCCAGGTCCACCCCGGAGAGGACTTCCACCTGGATGCCGTTATGCCTGAAGGTTTTGACCAGCTTTCTGAGCTCGATCTTAACCGGGGCCTGAAGTGTTGCCTGTTCTGTCATGAGCTTTGCTGATTGGTAAGCCACCTTATCACTTATCCCAGGGAGCGTCAATGTGGGTTTTCGGTTTTCAGTTATCCGTTTTCGGGGGCAAATTTGCGCCTTTTTTAGCACCCTCTGGGTTATTGGATAATCCGAATCAAGAACTGTTAAATCTTATACTCTGAGAGCGAGACCCGGGGCAACCCCTGGCCGACATAAATCAGCTTACCCTGCACACCAAAACCGAATACGTCCCTCATCTTTTTTCGCAGGCGAGACATGCGACGCTAACTTACGGATAATTCAGATTTTAACCGAAAACCGAAACGAGCTTTACTCATAGCGAATCGCCTCCACCGGGTCCAGACGGGCTGCCTGCCAGGCAGGATAGAGGGTGGCGACGAAGCTGATGGCCATGGCCGCAACGATGATGGCCAGCACATCCAGCCCCTGGACCGTCACCGGCAGGGTGGAAATATAATAAACATCACGGGGTAGCTTGATGAACTGGTACTTTTTCAGAATGGCGCAGAGTCCCAGGCCCAGCCCCAGGCCGCCGGCCGTGCCCAGGGCCCCGATGACCAGACCGTTAATCATGAAAATCTGCATGATGCTCTGGCGGGTGGCCCCCATGGACTTGAGAATGGCGATGTCCCGGGTCTTCTTCATGACCATCATGAAGAGGGTGGAGGCGATGCCGAAAGCCGCCACCAAAATGATCAGGGTGAGGATGATGAACATGGCGATCTTCTCAAGCTTCAGGGCGGCGAAGAGGCTACGGTTCATCTGCATCCAGTTGCGGGTATAGAAGCCGGGGCCGAGCTTTTGCTCGATGACCGTCCCGAGCTGCTCCGCACCATAGATATCCTTGATTTCCACTTCCAGGCCGGTGACCCGATGCCCCAAACCCAGGAATTCCTGGAGGGCCGGGATGCTGGTGTAGACCAGGGAGGAGTCGAACTCGTACATGCCCGAGTGAAAGACGGCGGTGACCCGAAAGGCCTTCATCCGGGGCAACCTGCCCATGGGCGTCAGGGTGCCCAGGGGGGAGATGATGTTCAGGTAGTCCCCCACTTTGAGGCTGAGGTTTTTGGCGAGCTCGTTGCCGACGCCGATCCGGGGCGGTTCGCCGGGTTCGCCCCCGGCCAGGTCGGCGAACTTACCCGCCACCACGTCCAGGGCCTTGGGCCCACCCTGGCGGATGGAGGCAAGGTCCAGGCCCCGGATGACTCCGCCGGAGACATTTCCCGGGGCGGAGTACATCACCTGGGTGTAGATGAAGGGGTCAGCCGAAACCACCCCAGGCATCTTCTGGATGGTGGCGGCCAGCTGGGGGGCGTCCGTGAGGCTGGCCCCGTGTTTGAGCACAATGATGTGGGCGTTGACGCTGAGGATCTTCTTCTTCAGGTCCAAATCAAAGCCGGTCATCACCCCGATGACCACGATGAGGGCCATGACCCCGACCATCACCCCGGCTACGGAGATGAAGGTGGACAGGGACAGAAAACCTTTCTGGCGTTTGACCCCCTTGAGCAGCCGCAGGGCCACGAAAGACTCAAAGAACCCCAAGTCCCTTACCTCTCCGGCCTAAGGAGCGGAAATAAAATGACGTCCCGGATCGAGGGGGAATCGGTGAGGAGCATCACCAGGCGGTCGATGCCGATGCCCTCCCCCGCGGTGGGCGGCATGCCTTGCTCCAGGGCGGTGACGAAGTCTTCATCCAGGGCGTGGGGCATCTCTTCATCGCCGGCGGAGTGAGCGGATAGTTGGGCTTCGAAGCGCTGCCGCTGGTCCAGGGGGTCGTTGAGCTCGGAGAAGGCGTTGGCCATCTCCCGCCCATTGATGAAGAGTTCGAACCGGTCCACCACCTCCGGGTCGGTATCGCTGCCCCGGGACAGGGGCGAGGTCTCCCGGGGGTAGCCCAGGATAAAGGTAGGCTGCTGGAGGCGGGCTTCCACCTTGAGGTCGAAGAGTTTCGTAAGGGCCCGGCCGTAGCCTTCACCGGGACGCAGGGTGACCCCCTCCTCGAGGGCCAAATCCACTAAAGCCTCCCGGTCCCGCACCACCTCAGGGGGAATGCCCCCGATCTCGGTGAGGGACTCCCTCAGATCCAGGCGTCGCCAGGGCGGGGTGAGGTCGATCTCGACGCCCTGGCAGGTGAGGCTAAGGGTCCCCAGAACCTCCTGAGCCACATAGGCGATTAGCTCTTCGGTTAGCCGCATCAGGTCTTCGTAGGTGGCGTAGGCCTGGTAGAACTCCAGCATGGTGAATTCGGGATTGTGCTGGATGGAGAGCCCTTCGTTGCGAAAATTCCGGTTGATTTCGAAGACCCGGTCGAAGCCGCCGATGACCAGGCGCTTCAGATAGAGTTCCGGGGCGATCCTCAGGTACAGGGTCATGTCCAGGGCCTGGTGGTAAGTGACGAAGGGCTTGGCCGTGGCGCCCCCGGGAATGGGCTGCATCATGGGGGTTTCCACTTCCAGGAAGCCCCGGGCTTCAAAAAACTTTCGCATCAGCGTTATGATGGCGGCCCGCCTTATGAACACCTCCCGCACCTGGGGGTTGACCATCAGGTCCAGGTAGCGCTGGCGATAGCGAGTTTCTATGTCGGTGAGCCCGTGAAACTTTTCCGGCAAGGGCAGCAGGGACTTGGTGAGCAGGACGAAACTGCTCACCGCCAGGGTGAGTTCCCCGGTTTTGGTGCGAAAGAGCGTGCCGGTAAACCCCACGATGTCGCCCAGGTCCAGGCGCTTGAATTGGGCGAAGGCCTCCGGGCCCAGCACCTGTTTCTGGACGTAAGCCTGGAGGCGGCTGGTGCCGTCCTGGAAGTGGCAGAAGGTGGCCTTGCCGAACTCCCGGAGCAGCATCAGGCGGCCGGCCAGACGGAAGGTCTGGTTGAGGGCCTCCAGTTCGGGGCCGGCTAGGGCGCCGAATTCCTCCAGGATGGGGGCGATGGCGTGGGTGGGGACGAAGCGGTTGCAGAAGGGGTCGATCCCCTGCTCCCGCAGCTCATTAAGCTTCTGCAGACGCTGGTTGCGGATGTGGTCTGATTGAGCCATGCGATATCAGCCTAACTATGGTGCCGATGAATTGGTCCTCAAACTATAATTTTTAGATTATTCCCGGCCCTTAGTCAAGGGTTAATGGCCGACCAAGAGGGCAGCGCCTCGGCCTGGCCCGGCCCGGCTTCTGCCTTCAACGCCGGGCCAACCGGGTTTTTCTGACCCGGGCCAGCTGATCTCCAGGAAAGATTATCCGATAATTTTCGCCTAAGTACGCAAAACTTGTGGACAGCTCGGGTTTTTGTTACTATTGGACAGCAATTATGTTTTTCTTAGAAACCTTTACCCTTGAGGTCATGACCACGGCCGGCACCGACATCCCGGACCTCACCGAGGCGGTGGCAGCGCGGGTTGAACAAACCGGGGTGGCGGAGGGGTTGCTCACCCTGTTCATCTCAGGGTCCACCGCGGCCTTGAGCACCATTGAGTTTGAGACCGGCGTGGTCAATGATTTGCGGGCGGCCATCGAGCGCCTCTTCCCCCGGGACATGCCCTATGAACACGACCGCCGTTGGGGCGACGGCAACGGTTACGCCCACGTCCGGGCCGCATTTCTCAAGCCTTCCCTCAACATTCCCGTCGCCGGGGGCCGCCTCCAATTGGGGACCTGGCAGCAGATCGTTTTGCTGGACTTTGACAACCGGCCCCGGCAGCGCCGCATCCAGGGGCAGGTTATGGGACTCAAGCCGGACCAGGGTTAACCTCCACTCATCGTAAAATCCACCCCATGGCTACCTCCCAACTGACTTTTGAGGACAATTCCCTGGCCCAGGCTCTCTATGGCGAACATGGCAAGCACCTGGCCATCGTCAGCCGCAGCCTGGGGGTGAAACACCACGTCCGGGGCAACCAAGTGACCCTGGACGGGCCGGAGGTGGAGGTGCGCCTGGCCCGGCGGGTGCTTCAGGAACTTTACGGGCTGCTGCAGTCGGGCTATCCGGTCCTGTCCCAGGACGTGCAATACACCATTAAGATTCTCCAGGACAAGGAGAGCGCTTCGGTCAAGGATATTTTCCTGGACACGGTCTATATTTCCGCCATGAAGCGGCGCATCTCCCCCAAGAGCCTCAACCAGAAGCGCTACATCGAGGCCATCCGCACCCACGACATCGTTTTCGGCGTCGGCCCCGCGGGCACCGGCAAGACCTACCTGGCCATGGCCATGGCGGTGGCCGCCCTGGTGAACAACGATTGCATCCGCATCGTGCTGGCCCGGCCGGCGGTGGAGGCCGGGGAAAAACTGGGCTTCCTGCCGGGTGACCTGGCGGAGAAGGTGAACCCCTATTTGCGGCCCCTCTATGATGCGCTCCATGATATGATGGATTTTGAGAAAGCCACCCACCTGGTGCAGCGGGGCACCATCGAGGTGGCCCCCCTGGCCTTCATGCGGGGCCGGACCCTGAACGACGCCTTTGTCATCCTGGACGAGGCCCAAAATACCACGTCCGAGCAGATGATGATGTTTCTGACTCGGCTGGGGTTCGGGTCCAAGGCGGTGATCACCGGGGATGTGACTCAGATCGATTTGGCCCCGGGGGCGCGGTCCGGGCTGGTGGAAGCCCGGGAGCTGCTCCAGGAGGTGGAAGGCATCGCCTTCGTCCACTTCACCGAGCGGGACGTGGTGCGCCACCCCCTGGTACAGGACATCATCCGGGCGTATGACAACCGCCGTCCGCGTCGGGCCGGCCACGAGACAGAACCCTTTCCCACGTAAGTCGGAATGCAGGGGAGGCCCGGGCACGGCGCCCGGACCGTTGGAGCAACCTTATGTCTGATAAAGACGTACCCAAAGCCATCAGCCGAATCTTTGGCATGGGACGCAGCCTGCGCGCCAGGTTGCCCAAGACCTTCAGCCACAAAACCGTTCTGTCCCCCTGGCAAGACCTGGGCGCCAAGGTGGCGCTGCTCCTGTTCTTAAGCCTGGTGCTGGCCCTCATCCTGTCGCCCCGGATCTCGGAGTCGCTGCACGATTACCGGTTGGGGGATGTGGCCCAGGAGAACCTCAAGGCCACCGGCCGATTCCTGGTGGAGGACGTGGAGACCACGGCCAAGCGGGAGCAGGAGCTAATGAGGCAAATGCCCCCGGTGCTTGATTTGCAGGAGCAGTTGGGGGACCAGGTGCAGCAGCGGCTTCAGCAGGCCATGGACTATATGCGGCGCATCGCCCAGGAAGCCGTGGCGTCCCCCCAGGGGGCCGGCGCCAAATCCAAGTCCCCGGTGCCCTATAAGGTCTTCCTGGAGCACAAGTCCGAATTCGACCGCATCCTGGGGGTCACCATCCCCAAGCCCACCTTCCACCTCCTGGCCAAAGCCGAGTTCTCCCCCTACCTGGAAGCCATGGTCAGCCAGGTGTTGGGGCAGTTTTTCCGGCAGGGGGTGATTAGCAGCCGCACCTTCCTCCAGACGGAGCCTCGGGAGATCCTGGTGCGCCGCCTGCCCTCCCGCAAGGAGACGGTGGAGCGTCCGCCCTTTGGCTTTATTGAACTGGATGAGGGGCGGAAATCCGCGGCGGGATATTGCCGGGACGTGTCCGTAGAAGTGTCCCCCGCCGACCGGTGGTTGGTGTGCGATCTGACTCAGCTCCTGCTGGTGCCCAACGTCTCCCCCAACTGGGCCGAAACCCATGAGCGCCAGCAGGTCCGCCTGCAAGAACTAAAGCCCGTTTATTTCAAGGTGAAGCGGGGCGAGATGCTGGTGCGGGAAGGCGAGCGGATTACCCCCCTGCACCTGGCCAAGTTGCAGGCCCAGAGCAAGATCTACCCCCGCAGCCGGGGCGTCCTGATATTCCTGGGGCTCTTCCTCTGCCTGGCCGCCCTCCTGGGAGTCTCCTATCACCTGGGCCGCATCACCTTGCGGCGCTTTTCCACCCGCTGGCGGGACCTGGCCTTTGTCGCGGCCCTGCTCCTGGCTGGTATCGTGCTGAACAAGGGGCTCCTGGTGCTGGGGGACAACCTGTCCCGAAACCTCACCCTGGTGGGGGAAAACCTGGTGTACGTTCTGCCCCAGGGATTGGCCGCCATCTTTGCCGCCATGTTTATGGGGTTGGAGATGGGGGTGGGGGTGGCCTTTCTCTGCGCCACGTTCGCGGCCCTGGCGGTGGGGAAGCCCTTCCCCCTGTTCATCTACTTCGTCATTGCGGGCCTGGTGGGGGTCTGGGGGGTGAAAAGTTGCCGCCGCCGCAGCGCCTTGATCCAAACCGGCTTGTGGATCAGCCTGGCTAATATGGTCCTGGTAGTGGCCTTTAAATTGCTGGAGTTTCCCTTCACCGGCAACGACCTGCTCATCGGGGAGGCCTTCGCCCTGGGCGGCGGGGTCCTCACCGGCATCCTGGCCCTGGGGCTGACCCCCATCATGGAGTCGTTGTTCCGCTACTCTTCCAATATCCGCCTGCTGGAGCTCCTGAACCTGGACCAGCCCGTGCTCAAAGAGCTGATGCTCATCACCCCGGGGACCTATCATCACTCCATGGTGGTGGGCCAGATGGTGGAAGCCGCGGCGGAGACCATCGGGGCCAATCCCATGCTGGCCAAGGCCGCCGCCTATTACCACGATATCGGCAAGATCAAGAAGCCGGGCTATTTTGTGGAAAACCAGATGGGCGGGGAAAACAAGCACGAGAAGCTGGCCCCCTCCATGAGCAGCCTGATCCTTACCTCCCATGTCAAGGACGGGGTGGACCTGGCCCGGAAACACCGGCTGGGGGAGGCCATCTCGGATATCATCCGCCAGCACCACGGCACCAACATGATCAGCTACTTTTTCCACAAGGCCAAGACCCAGGCGGCCAACCCCAACCAGGTCAAGATGGAAGATTACCGCTACCCCGGGCCTCGGCCCCAAACCAAGGAAGCCGGGCTGGTGCTTCTGGCGGACCAGGTGGAGGCGGCCTCCCGGACCCTGACCGACCCGACCCCGGCCCGCATCCAGGGCATGGTCCAGAAGATCATCAACAATGTCTTCGCCGACGGCCAGTTGGATGAATGTGAGCTTACCCTGAAGGACCTGCATCACATCGCCAGGAGCTTCAACAAGATCTTGAGCGGCATCTTTCACCAGCGTATCCACTACCCCCAGTCCGTGGACAAGAAGAAGCCTCATGAAGATTTGGATAAACAACCGGCAAAGAAAAACAGTCTTAAGTCAGGAGAAGCTCAGGAAAAAAGCCGCGAAGATCTTAAACGCCTTGGGATGGCCTAAAGGGGAACTGAGCCTCACCCTGATGAACGACCGGACCATGGCGCGCCTCAACCGGGAAACCTTTGGGCGGCGCGGCCCCACCAACGTCATTTCCTTCCCGGTGGACGACGTCCCTAGCCCCATTGGTCCCCCGGCGCTCCTGGGCGAAGTGGTGATTTGCCTGGAGACCACCCGCCGTCAGGCCCAGGAATTTGGCTGGCCCTGGCAAGAACTCCTCGATTTTTTTCTGATTCACGGTATATTACATCTGTTGGGCTACGACCACGAAGAGCCCGCGGCCGCGGCGCGCATGGATGCCAGGGCCTGGGAGTTGATGGACCGGCTCTACCCCGGCCGGTCCTGGGACTTGGAGGCGACCGGAGAAAAGGTCTGAAGCGCGCCGGAGGGGCGGACCTCGTTGTCCGCCCTCCGGGGGAAATCCACAGGTGCGCCCCCATTATGAAGAAAAAGATAAGCGAAGAATGAGTTTTCAAGGAGGATCTGCGTGCCCCGACTGGAAGTAAACGTTGATCATGTGGCCACCCTGCGCCAGGCCCGTCTCGGCAACGAGCCGGACCCGGTGACGGCCGCGGCCCTGGCGGAGCTGGCCGGGGCCGATGGCATCATCGTCCACCTCAGAGAAGACCGGCGCCACATCCAGGACCGGGACCTGGAGCTGCTGCGCCAGACCATCAAGACCCGCCTCAATCTGGAGATGGCCGCCACCCCGGAGATGCTCACCATTGCCCGGGAGATCAAGCCCGACATGGTGACCCTGGTGCCGGAGAAACGCCAGGAGCTCACCACCGAAGGGGGCCTGGAGGTGGCGAAAAACATGGCCTTTCTTAAAAATTACCTCCAGGACGTGAAAGAAGTGGGCCTGCGGGTCAGCCTCTTCGTGGACCCGGTGACCCCGCAGATCGATGCGGCCAAGGAAGCGGGGGCCGAGTGGGTGGAGCTGCACACCGGCACCTACGCCGACGCCCTTACCCGGGCCGAAGCCACCCGGCTCTTTCAGGAGATTCTCAACGCCGCCCGGCATGCCCGGAGCCTGGGGTTGAAGGTCAAATGCGGCCACGGCCTCAATTACCAAAACATCAAGCCGTTCCGGGGCCGGGAGGAGTTCGCCGAGTTCTCCATCGGGCATGCCATCATGGCCCGGGCCATCCTGGTGGGGATCGACCGGGCGGTTCGGGAGATGGTGGCGCTGATCAGGGGTTAACATAACGGTCAGCGATCAGCGGCCAGCCAAGCATTCAGCTTGGCGAAGCCTATCAGGCTGTTGAAAAACCACAATTTCCCCAGTTTGTCATTCTGACCGAAGGGAAGAATCTCGTATTTTCAGGTAGATGAGATCCTTCGCTGCGCTCAGGATGACAAAAAAGCCGATTTTTCAACAGCCTGATAGGGTGTGTCCGGTGCACCAGCTTCTCGTTGCCAAGTTCATTCCCGGGCACGAGGGGCGGCAAGGTCCTATGGAAAATCTTGATAAGCCTAAGGGAAGCAATGGGAAAAAAGAAAGGGAGCAGATGAAATCGCTCTCTTTCGGCATGGCCAGCGATATCAGCCGGATGCTGGCGGATCAAGGTTTTGGTCAAAAGCCCATTGACATCGTGGAAGCCCTGGTCTTCGCCATGTTTATCATCGCCGATACGTATGCTTTGGCCAAACCCGACAAGGACCAGGCTTTAGAAGTGATCCATGGTTTTTATGACGATATGCAAAGCTATTTCATTCATAAGGTCATCATCGCTGATCATAAAATTGCCGATGCCGCCGAGATTCAGTCGGTCGCTGATAAATTTTATGATCTCAGCCGAGGCAGATATGCGCAGTATGGGGAAAAATTCAAACAGGATATCTCCGACCCCATAGCCCTGTCATGCCCGACTACAGTGAGCTATCTGTTGGATAACCTTTTTATCCAGCCCCTCAATCAGGAAGAAAAAATTCACTTGATGGGCCCAGTGTCGGATAAAGTCCTCTATTTCTGGGCCGGCTGCGTGCAGAATTTTAAATAGATAATCAATTATAAGTTAGCACGGGTATACTCGCTTTCCGAGCAGGAGCTTGGGAGCGAGGGGAAAAATATTCATTATGAATAAAGATACTTTTTCAGCTAAATGGCAGGATATCGCGAATGATGGCAGCATAGATACATTTGCCCATTTAAATAATCTTTGTTCTGAGAAACTGAAATTATCCAAAAACGATGCTCTCGTTATTCCTAATAATACATTTTTTACAAATAACTTATCAGATTATAATTTATTCTCTGAATGTAGTAAAAATGTAATTCAGGTATTTAATGAAGGAGGAATTAAAGCGCAACTGTATTCTGATGAGAAGGAAAAAAGGGAACTAATACTTAAATCTACCGATATTGTCTTGCCAATTCTTTTATTTTTAGGTTCAAATGTAGTCAATCTTGGCTTAAATATATTAGCTAATATGATTTATGATAAATGGGTAAAAAATAATGTAGCAAAAATACCAAAATTAAAAGCTGAGTATTTAGAAATTGATAATAATGGTTCCATCATTAGGTGGCGCAAAATAGAAGGAGCTGCTAATGAAGTGCAAAAACTGCTAATTGAGGAGTCACAGAATTTAAAAAAAAAGACATATAAAATTGATAAGACTATTAATAATCGTAAAGATGAATCATGGTGGATTGCCCATTGCGATAAAATGGCAAAAGAGGCGATAATAGAAGCCAAAAAATTAATTAGAGAGTCTTCTGACGCTACCTCAGAAAATGAAAGAGACAATTGCGAAGAACTTTTAAGAAAAAGTTTGGTAAAAATTCGTGAAGCAGTGCTTTGGAAACCTGATGTTGAATCGTATAAGATATATCTCCATCAAGTTGGACACAAAATTCATGATATTTTCGGATGTAAACTTGATTATAGAGAAGAAATGTATTGGGTGACATGCCCTGTATTATTGTCACATTCAAAATGAGTATTTAGTGTTGGCGGTTCTGGAAAAGCTATTTGTTCAATATGTGGAAACAATATCATTGATTGTGATCATGTTAAGGGGGAAATATATAATAATGTAGTTGCGAGGCATTTTGATGAAATTTGTAATATTTGCGGAACCCATGAATGTGAACATATTGATGGAAATATTTACAATAAAGTAAACGCATTTGCCATAATATTGGAAGCTAACCTTGATCATGTATCATTTGTTGAAAATCCTGCAAATCCGTTATGCGTTGTCCACAAGTATTCTCTCACGAAAACAGATCTTATGAAAATGCTTCCCAAAGATGAGATCGATCAATTTATATATGGAAAATCAATAGTTACATGTCATCATTGTTTAATCTGTAATGAAATTAACGGATAATATCAAAAAATTTATGAAACTCATCGACCTGCACGTTCATTCCACGGCCTCGGACGGCTCGTTTGCGCCGGCGGAGGTGGTGCGCCAGGCTAAAGAAGGGGGCCTCACGGCCATGGCCCTCACCGACCATGACACCGTGGACGGCCTGTCCGAGGCCGTGGCCGAGGGGGAGAGAATCGAGCTGGAGGTCATCCCCGGGGTGGAGATCAGCGCCCAGTTCCCCGGCGGCACCATGCACATCCTGGGCCTGTTCGTGGATTACCACAACGGCCGCCTGGACGAGCGCCTGGCGGTACTCAAGCAGGCCCGGATCGACCGCAACCCCCAGATCATCGCCAAACTCAACACGCTGGGGATCCCCGTCACCATGGCCCGGGTGGAGGAAATCTCCGGGGGCGGCCAGGTGGGCCGGCCCCACATCGCCCGGGCCCTCCAGGAAGCGGGGTTTGTCACCAGCATCCAGCAGGCCTTTGATATTTACCTGCGCAAAGGCGGTAAGGCCTACGTGGGCAAGTTCCGGTTTCCCCCGGGCCAGGCCCTGGCCATGATCCGGGAGGCGAAAGGCATCCCGGTCCTGGCCCATCCCTTCACCCTGGGCCTGGGCTCGGCCTATGCCCTGAAGAACCTGGTCATCGAACTGAAAGGCCTGGGGCTGGCGGGACTGGAGGTCTTTTATTCGGAGCACACCCGGGAGCAGGAAGCCCTGTACCTGAAGCTGGCCCAGGAATTGGGTCTGTTGATCACCGGCGGCTCCGACTACCACGGCCTCAACAAGCCGGAGATCACCCTGGGGAACATGCCCTGCCAGGAGAAGCTCACCTACAACCTGGTGGAAGCCCTGAAGGCCTGGCACCGGCAAGCGTATCCTTTGCCCCGGTAGCGGCCTCCGGCCGTCCACCGACAATACTCTTGACAAATCGCCCCATCCGGAGTAAAAAAGGGATAATCCGGGGATGAACCCCGGGAAGTCAAGAAGATCGACACGTCCAGAAAGCCACGAAGGCACAGGTGCTTGAAAGCGCCGGGTAGTCGTGGTTTTTTTTGTTCCTGCACCAGGGGTTGCCCAGCCACCGGGCTGGGGAGCGGCCGGGCCGGCCGCCTGAAGCCGGGGGCGCAACCCTCATATACCGATTTAGGGAGATTTGCTTATGCACATGGCGGATGCCTTGATATCCCCCGCAGTGGGCGGCACTATGTGGGCCGCCACCGCC
Source organism: uncultured delta proteobacterium (assembly GCA_963812015.1). Lineage (GTDB taxonomy): Bacteria > Desulfobacterota > Desulfobaccia > Desulfobaccales > 0-14-0-80-60-11 > 0-14-0-80-60-11. The sequence continues at coordinate 1,058,483 of CAWETI010000003.1, forward strand.
GGGCTCACCTTATACAGCGCCAGGAAGCTCAAGCAGGACATGGACGACCGCAAGCTCCCCCTCATGGGGGTCCTGGGGGCCTTTGTCTTCGCGGCCCAAATGATCAACTTCACCATTCCCGCCACCGGTTCCAGCGGCCATCTGGTGGGCGCCATTATTCTGAGCATCTTGTTGGGACCTTATGCCGCCTTTATTACCCTGGCCTCCGTCATCACGGTGCAATGCCTGTTTTTTGCCGATGGCGGCTTATTGGCCCTGGGGTGCAATATCTTTAACATGGGATTTTTTGCCTGTTTCATCGCTTATCCGTTCATTTATAAAAAGATCGCGGGAGACCGACCGGCCCCGGGCCGCATCCTGCTGGGCGCCATGGCCGCGGCCCTCGTCAGCGTGGAGCTGGGCGCCTTCTCGGTGGTTATCGAGACCTTGCTGTCCGGCATCTCGGAATTACCCTTTTTCACCTTTGTGCTCTTGATGCTGCCGATCCACCTGGCCATCGGCGTGGTGGAAGGCCTCATCACCGCGGCGGTGGTGACCTTCGTCTGGAAGGCCCGCCCGGAGTTGGTGGAGGCGGCGCCAGCCGCGGCGCCGGGCGCGCCGCGCTCCTTTAAACCGGTCATCCTGGGGTTGGTGGCCCTGGCCATTTTCACCGGCGGCCTCCTCTCCTGGTTCGCCTCCACCCACCCGGACGGCCTGGAGTGGTCCGTCAAGGGCGTAACCGGCAAGGAGGAGGTTCAGGCGCCCAAGACCGGGGCCCACGGGGCGCTGGCTGCGCTCCAGGAGAAGCTCGCCTTCCTGCCGGACTATGACTTCAGGAAGCCGGCAGGCGAAAAAGAGGCCAAGAAAGAAGAGAGCTGGCCCGAGGTCAATCCCGGCAAATCCCTGGCAGGGGTGCTGGGGGCCGGCATTACCCTGCTCCTGGCCGGGGCCATCGGCTTTGGCCTGAAAAGGTATGCTTCGCGCCACGGCTGATCCCGGGTTTTCCCGGGCAGGCACATCCGGGGCGGGGTGCGCAGTTCGGCCCCGCCCCCGGTCTTGCTAAGGCGGCAGCATGGGCACCATCGAAAATTCTCTCTATAATATCGGCTATCTGGAGACGCTGTCCTACCAGGCGACCGTCATTCACCGGCTGGACCCCCGGGTGAAACTTTTGACCGCCATGGTCTTTATTGTCGCGGTGGTCTCCTTCCCCAAGTACGCCGTCGCGAGCCTGATTCCCTTTTTTCTCTATCCGGTGGCGCTCATCGCCTTGGGCAATGTGCCCCTTAAGTACCTGGGGAAGAAAATCTTGATCGCCGCGCCCTTTGCCTTTTGCATCGGCATCTTCAATCCCCTGCTGGACCGGCAGGTCATGGTGCACCTCGGGCCCCTGGCCATTTCCGGCGGTTGGGTCTCCTTTGCCTCCATCATGCTCCGGTTCATCCTGACGGTGAGCGCCGCCCTGATTCTGGTGGCCGTCACCGGCTTTCACAAGGTCTGTTTTGCCATGGAGAGGCTGGGGATGCCCAGGGCCTTCGCGCTCCAACTCTTGTTCCTCTACCGCTATCTGTTCGTGCTGGGGGACGAAGCCGCCCGGATGGTGCGGGCCCGGGCCTTGCGGACCTTTGAGGGCCGCGGCTTGGGCTTTGGGGCCTACAGTTCTATGCTGGGCCACCTGCTGTTGCGCACCCTGGACCGGGCCCAACGCCTGCATCAGGCCATGCTTTCCCGGGGGTTTGACGGCGAAATCCGCCTGCTCCGGCCCTTACACCTGAACCGCCGGGATGTCGGGTTTTTCCTGGGTTGGTCCGGTCTGTTCGTGCTGCTCAGGCTGTATAACATCTCCCAATGGTGGGGGACCTGGGTAATGGGGCTGGTAAAATGAGTCACCATATCATTGAGTTGGAAGATCTGTGCTATGCTTACCCGGATGGCAACCAGGTTTTAAAGGGGATCTCATTCCGGATCACCCATGGGGAGAAGGTGGCCCTGGTGGGGGCCAACGGCGCGGGCAAGTCCACCCTGCTCCTCCAGTTCAACGGCTGCCTGCTGCCGGAGTCCGGGCGGGTGCGCATCGGCGATTTGCCCGTGACCAAAAAGACCCTGACGCACGTGCGGCGCACCGTGGGCCTGGTCTTTCAGGACCCCGACGACCAGCTGTTTATGCCCCTGGTGTTTGACGACGTGGCCTTCGGCCCCTTAAACCTGGGCCTGAGCCCGGAGGAGGTGGAAAGGCAGGTGACGAAGGCCCTGTCCGCGGTGGGCGCCGTCCATCTGAAGGACCGCCCGCCTTACCACTTGTCCGGCGGGGAAAAACGGGCGGTGGCCATCGCCGCGGTGCTATCCCTGACCCCGGCCATCCTGGTGATGGATGAGCCGAGCTCCAATCTCGACCCCAAGACCCGCCGCCAACTCATCGAGCTTTTAAAGACCTTCGAGCACACCCTGATCATCGCCACCCACGACCTGGACCTGGTCCTGGACCTCTGCCCCCGCACCCTGGTGCTCAAGGAAGGCCGTATCGCCGCGGACGGCCCCACCCGAGAGATCATGCAGGACGAAGACCTGCTGGAGTCCTGCAACCTGGAGAAGCCCCTGAGGATGCAGGGCTGCCCCCTGTGCCACCCGGCTTGATTCGGGCCAGTTGCTGGTGGTGTGTTTCAAATTAAAGTAACAAGGTAAAAAACGGTCTTTTACCCCCCCTTCCTGAAGGGGGGCCAGGGGCGGGTTATAAGCGTTTGAAATCCCCCTAAATCCCCCTTTTTCAAAGGGGGATTTACCTGCCAAGTCCGGTGCTCCGACCCCGATTTTATGTCCTGTTAATGGTGAAACGCTCCAATAGTTCCGCTGGTTTAGGCTGGGTTCGTATTGACGACAAACGGACTAATGCTTATTTTTATTTAATAGATAAGGAAAAGGGAGGTGAATCTTAGATGTGTTGCCACGACAAAGACAAGCATGAGCACGAGCATAGCCACGAAGGTTGTAGCCACAGCCATGACGGGCACGAGCATAAGCACGAGGCCGGGGTCCATAGTCATGAGCATACCCACGCTGATGGGCACCATCAGCACGATCACAAGTGCTGCCATTAACGGAAAGCCACGGGTCCGCTAACCATCAAGCCACGAAGGCCGTATCCGGTGTGAACGCCGGAGAGAGCGTTCGTGGCTTTCTTTTTTGCCGTTCCGTATCGTTTTCTCGAAGGGGGTGGCGCCAGGCCGGCGTGAGGCCGGGGCCGCCCTCCGCCGTGTGGTCCGCCCTCAGCCCCCCAGGGGATGGGGCACGGTTTCGGGATCGGTGGGGCCGGGGCCGGCAACTTCTCGCCAGGCCATGAGGTGGAGGATCCCCGGCCCGGGGTTGGTGATGGCGTGGGCGCAGCCCGGCGGGATGCGGATCAGGGTGCGGTCCCCGGAGATGATGCGCTCCCGGACCTGGCCGGAGGCGGTTTCCCAGGTGAAGACGCCGACGCCGTGGAAGGGGTAGAGCCACTCTTCATGACCGGGGTGGAGGTGGTGTCCCCGGGTCTGGCCCGGAATGGGTGGAGATCAGATGGAAGGTGGACAGCACCCCCCCGGGGACCTTCCGCCGAGCCTGCCAGGGGAAAAAGCTCATGCCCCGGGCGTCGGCCTTGATTTCGCCGCTCAGATCGATGAAATGAACTTCTGCCATCCGGTCTCCCCCCTCAAGCCACTCCGGCTGAAACTCCTTAATCTTGCATTTTTGCCGTGATTTGGTAGAGTGATGCCGCCGGTCCATGCTGAAGAAAAATTCCGGGCCGGCCAGCCGCGAACAGACAGCTATGGCCACGATCAACGATTTAGTGCTGGTCCACCTGGACCGCAAACCCGCGTTTTACGCCCGCATCAACGATGTTAGCCCGGACGTCAAGCGGGGGTGGTATCAGGTGGAATTTCTGGTGCTCTCCCTGCCCTCTCAGACCCTGGTATGGATCCTGGAAGAGTCGCACCTCCAGGGAGAAGAGTTCAGCATGGGGGGGCGGCCGGTGCAACTAACGCTTATTCCCCCCAAAGCCCCACCCCAACCGGGCTCGCCCCCTCCGGCAGGCAAGGCCAAGGTGATCCCCCTGGTTCGGAAGACCTGAGCCCGGGGTTCACCGGCCGGACTCCCGCGGCTGGTACATCCAATATTTCTGCCACCAGGGCATTTTGCGCCAGATGAACAGCAATTTCAGGTAATAGAGGTGCCGGTGGCGGGCAATGGCCCCCATGACCTGCCGGGCCACCCGGGGGTCCACCCCCGGCTGGGTGGGGGGGCCGGGTCGGGCCAGCACCTGGAAGGCATCCCGGCGCCACACCTGAAGCTGGTGCTGTTGCCAACCGGCCTTCAAGAGCAGCCAGTCAAGGGTTTGGGGGGCGAAGTAAAAGTTGTGGGCCGGGGAAAACATCCGCCGGAAGCTGACCTTTGGGGCCAGGATGTTGGGGGTTTCCAGGAAGAGCCAGGTTTCCGGGTGGGCATAGGTCCGGGCCTGGCGCAAGAAGGCCAGGGGGTCGGGAAAATGCTCGATCACGTGGGAGGCCAGGATCAGGTCGAAGGGTCCAGCTTCGAAGGCCGCGGCCTCGAACCGGCCCGGAAAAACCGTCAGGCCGAAGTGATCCCGGGCATGGGCGGCCTGATCCGGGTCGGGCTCCACCGCCCGCACTTGGGCCCCCAGGCTTTTCAGCCTGCCGCCCACCAGGCCCAGGCCGCAGCCGACCTCCAGGATACGCCAGCCGGGTTGGAAGAGAGGCTGGAGCATGGGCCATTGCAGGTTCCAGCGTTTCTCCAGCTTGCGGAGTTGGCGGGGCAACCCCGCATCACCCGTGTGCCAGGTTCGAGGACTCACATCCAGCTCGAGGCGATCCTGATCCTCGATCACGGGGTTGTGATAGACGAGGCCACAATCCCGGCACCCCACCGTGGTGACGGTGAGGCCCCGTTCCCGACGCCGGACCACCAAGGCGGTGTGGTCATGCTCACAGAGAGGGCAAAGGATAGTACGCATAGGGTCATCCACAGAGATGTCACCATATATGCCGATAACGGCCCTGAAGTCAACCTTGCACCGGCTGGGCCGGAATCTTATAGGTTGTAGTTAACTGACGATTTTCATAAACTAACTACAGAGATGGCTTGCTGCCCTGGTTTTTGCGGCCGGAGTTTTTCATGAGAGTTTTACTGGTTCAACCCACTACCAAATATTCTCATCTAAAACCCCTGCGCAGTAAAACCCGATGGCTGGTGGGAATCACCCTGCCGTATCTGGCGAGTCTTACTCCCAAAGGCATCCGGGTGGACCTGGTGGATGACCGCCTGGCGCCGATCCCCTACCACCGGGAATATGACTTGGTGGGAATCACCGCCACCTGCGCCACGGCGGAACGGGCTTACGAAATTGCCGCGGAGTTCAGGCAGCGAGGCCGGCAGGTAGTGATGGGCGGGTTTCACGTGTCTCTCCATCCGGAAGAGGCCCTGCCGCATTGCGACGCGGTGGTGGTGGGTGAAGCGGAGACGGTGTGGACGGAAGTGTTGGCGGATGCCCGGGTCAAACGCCTGAAGCCCCGTTATCAGACGCCGGGGTTTCACGATCTGGCGGGGCTCCCCCGGCCGCGCCTGGAGCTGGTAGATTACCGGAGCTACCGGGTCAAGATCATCCCTACCCAGACCTCCCGGGGCTGCCCCTATCACTGCGCCTTCTGTGAAGTCCCCATTGTATACGGCCATACCTACCGCCGCCGGCCCCTGGGCGAAGTGATGGAAGAGATCAAGGCCAACGTGCGGATTACCGGCTTGAAGAAGATATATTTTATTGACGACAACCTCACCGGCCACCGGGAGTACGCCAAGGACCTGTTCAAGGCCCTGCAGCCCTTGAACCTGAAGTGGAGTTGCCTCTGGACCATCAACACCGCCCGGGACGAAGAGCTGCTGGACCTGGCCAAGGAGTCCGGCTGCAACCACGTCAATATCGGCATCGAGAACGTCTGCCCGGAGAGCATCTCCTCCATCGAGAAGGTGCAGAATCCCGTGGCCGAATATGAGTGGCTCCTGGGCCGACTGCGGCAACGGGGTATCTTCTACTCCCTGAACTTCATGTTCGGCCTGGATGGGGACCACCGGGAGCTGTTCGACGAAACCCTGGCCTTTTTGGACAAGATCAAGGCGCCCATGGCCTTCTTCAACGTGGCCACGCCGCGGCGGGGCACTCCCATGTGGGGCCGGCTCAAGACTGAAGGCCGGGTTCACAACCCGGACGCGGAGAGGTATCTGGGGATGGTATGCAACTTCTTTCCCCGGCACATGACGCCCGATGAGTGCGAGGCTGGAGTCTGGCGCTGCTTTCAAAAATTTTATTCGTTTGCCTCCATCTTCCGCCGTCTGTGTATGCCACCGACCCGCTATATCTTTCAGGGATTGCCCAGCAACCTTTTTTTCCGTTGGTCGGCGATGCGCAAGATTGATCCGGTGGATTTTTATTAAGCTAGTGATGCAGGAAAGGGAAGGCCGCGCCCAGGCCCTCGAGGAAGAATTGCACCGCCAGGGCGGCCATGATCAGGCCATGAGCCGGGAGAGCAGGAGAAGCGCCCCACCACAATGAACAGGGCCAGGATGAGGAAGGCGTAGAGGCAGGCCCGCCAGGCCAGGCCCCGGGCAATGGCGGGGGCATATCCCTCCGACAGGGCCAGATAAGGAAAGATGTTGCCCGGCGGGTCCATAATGATGAACAGAGAGATCAGGCTGGTGATGAGCAAGGCCCCTGTAGGACCGAGAAAACTATGTTCCATGAGTGAAATCGCCTCGCGGCAGAAGGGTAAATTATGGCCAACTACCAAGTGAATAAAACCTACCAGGAAATTAATGACAAAATTAAGCAAGGGCAAGCGGTGGTGGTCACCGCCGAAGAGATTATCGATATCGTCCGCCGCAAAGGCGCGGTGGCCGCGGCCCGGACCGTGGACGTGGTGACCACCGGGACCTTTTCCCCCATGTGCTCTTCGGGCGCCTTCCTTAATTTCGGCCATGCCAAGCCCCCCATCAAGGCCTCCAGGGTGTGGCTCAATCACGTGCCGGCCTACGCCGGCATTGCGGCGGTGGATATCTATCTCGGCGCCACCGAGCCCTGCGAGGAAGACCCCCTGAACAAGGTCTACCCCGGGGAGTTCAAATACGGCGGCGGCCACGTTCTCCAAGACCTGGTGTCCGGCAAGTCCGTTCACCTGGTGGCGGAGGCTTACGGCACCGACTGCTACCCCAACAAGCGCCTGGAGCGGGATATCACCCTGAAGCAGATGACCAACGCCATTTTGTGCAACCCCCGGAACTGCTATCAGAACTACAACGTGGCGGTCAACCTGTCGAACCGGACCATCTATACTTATATGGGGCCGCTCCGGCCCGGGGCCGGCAACGCCAATTACTGCACCGCGGGGGAACTCAGCCCTCTGTTCAATGATCCCTACTACCGCACCATCGGCATCGGCACCCGTATTTTCCTGGGAGGGGGGGTGGGCTACGTGGCCTTCCCCGGCACCCAGCACAATCCGCAAAAACCCCGGGCCGAAAACGGGGTGCCGTTGGGTCCGGCTGGGACCCTGATGCTGGTGGGGGACATGAAGCGGATGGACCCCCGCTACCTGGTGGGGGTGAGCTTTTTGGGTTACGGCTGCTCCCTGGCGGTGGGGGTGGGGATCCCCATCCCCCTGTTGAATGAGGAGATGGCCCACTTCTGCGGGATCAGCGACGCCGATCTCCTGGCTCCCATCGTCGATTACGGCGGCGATTATCCTGCCGGCACGGGTCAGACTTTGGGGCAGGTGAGCTATGCCCAGCTCAAGAGCGGCACGCTCACCCTGAACGGCAAAGAGGTGCCCACCGTGCCTCTGTCCAGCATGGTCCGGGCCCGGGAGATCGCCCAGCACCTGAAAAAGTGGATCGAATCCGGCCGGTTCCTCCTGGGGGAACCGGTGGAGCCCCTGCCCCTGAATGATGAGGGCCCCTGGCTCAGCACCGCCGGCCACGATAGCTGAGGGAAGCGGCGCAGCGTCAGGGGTATGGTCCGGGAGATGAGGTGGTCAATCCTTTAGAAGAATATCTCCGGCGCCACCGGCGGGCGGCCCTGCTGTTCTCCGGGGGGCTGGATTCCAGTCTCCTGCTGGCGGCGGCGGCGAAGGTATTGGGACCGGGGTTGACCGCCATCACCTTTACCGGGCCTCACACCGTGCCGGGGGAGTTGGCCGCAGCCTGGGCCCTGGCCCGGCGCTGCCGGGTCGACCACGTGGTGCGGAAGTTTGATCCTTTGGCACTGCCGGAATTCCGGCATAACCGCCGGGAGCGTTGCTATGCCTGCAAACAGGCCATTATTACCCGGGCCTGGGAGATTGCCGCCGCCCGAGGGCATGCGGTGCTGTGGGACGGCACCAACGTCGACGATTTGGCCGATTTTCGCCCGGGGTTCCGGGCCCTTCGGGAACTGGGGGTCGAGAGCCCGCTGCTCACGGCGGGACTGGGCAAGGCGGGGATTCGCGCCCTGAGCCGGGACCTGGGCCTCGATGACCAGCGCCCGGCCCAGAGTTGCCTGGCCACCCGCTTCCCCTATGATACCGAATTAACTGAGGCAGACCTGGCCCGGGTGGGCCGGGGGGAGGCCTGGCTCAGGCGGCGGGGCTATTCCCGGGTGCGTCTGAGGGTCCGGGGGGACCGGGCCCGCCTGGAACTGGCCCCGGAAGAGTGGCCGGCCTTCATGGCCCCGGCCGTGCGCCGCCGCTTCACCGCTCTTATAACGGGTCTGGGTTTCACGGAACTTTGCCTGGATGGGACCAAGTGAACCGGAGTTAAGGCCATCGCCTGACCTGGCGGATCTCCGGCGCAGGAATAACCGACCGAGGCTTGGCCTCGGGGGGTGTCATGCTCAAAGTCCTCTTTCTGTGCACCGAAAACGCCTGCCGCAGCCAGATGGCGGAAGGGCTGGTGAACCACTTCCTGGCCGGGAAGGTGGAAGCCTTCTCCGCCGGGGTGGCGCCCAAAGAGGTCAATCCCCGGGGCATCCGGGTGATGGCGGAGTTAGGCGTTGATCTCAGCCGCCACCGCGCCAAGTCGGTCTCCGAGTTTGCGGGGCAGCAGTTCGACCTGGCCATCACCCTGTGCGACTCGGCGCAGCAGCAGTGCCCGTTTTTCCCCGGGGCGGCTCAAATGCTCCACGTCGGTTTTCCCGACCCGGGGCGGGCCCAAGGCACTGAAGATGAGATTATGGCGGTCTTTCGCCGGGTGCGGGACGAAATGCGGGAGAAGCTCATACCCCTGCTGGCAGAACACGTGGCCCATCCTTGAGCAGTGCGGCCCCAAGGAAGACCAGCCCCGGCCAGGCCGGTTCGGGGCGCGCCGGTACCCCTTTCCTGACTTTCCGCGTTGAGACGTTCTCCCCAGGCCGCCCATCTCCCCGGTCCAAACAAGCGGGAGGGCAGGGGGGAGAAATTTTTCAGGCTTTACGGCTGGACCTCTATCTTATAGGAAATGCCAAAAGTTTTTTCCGTTATGACACATGCTCTAAGAACCCAAATCCCCCCTAACCCCCCTTTTCCAAAGGGGGGAACTTAGCGAAATTCCTTTGAAAGTCCCCCTGTGAAAAAGGGGGATTTAGGGGGATTTAAAAACCAGCAATCAGAAGGAATTTTTGGCAAACGCTCTATGAGCAACTACCCTTACGGTAAATCGAAGTTACCTTGACCATGACCAAGATCATCCGGGCCCTGGGGCTCTTTTCCGGAGGGCTGGACAGCATGCTGGCCGCGGCGGTGCTGCGCGACCAGGGCATCGACGTCACCCTCATCTGTTGGGTGACGCCGTTTTTCGGGGCGGCCCGAGCCCGGGAATCCGCCGCCCACCTGGGCCTGCCCCTCCTGGAGGTGGACTTCAGCGACAAATTTCTGCCCCTGATCTATGATCCGCCCCATGGCTGGGGCCGGGGCCACAACCCCTGCATCGACTGCCATATCCTCATGCTCCGGGAGGCCGGGGCGCTCATGCGGGCGGGGGGATTTGATTTTCTCTTCACCGGGGAAGTCTTGGGACAGCGGCCCATGAGCCAGAACCGGGGCTCCCTGAACCTCATCGCCCGGGAATCGGGGTTTGCCGACCTGGTACTCCGGCCGTTGAGCGCCAAATCCCTCAAGGCGACGGCCCCGGAGGTGCAGGGCTGGGTGGACCGGGAACGACTGCTGAATCTGAGCGGCCGGGGGCGCACCCGCCAGATGGCCCTGGCCGAGGCCCATGGCATCACCCGGTATCCCGCCCCGGCCGGGGGGTGTTTGTTGACCGATCCGAGGTATGCGGTCCGGCTCAAGGAGTTGCTGGGCCACGTTCAGGTGGCTTCCCGGCAAGATCTGGAACTGCTCAAATGGGGCCGGCACTTTCGCCTGCCTGGCGGGGCCAAAGTGGTGGTGGGCCGCACCGAGCGTGAGAATGACGCGATCCTGGCCTTGAAGTTGCCGGGGGATGTGCTGCTGAAAGTGGATGACTATCCCGGCCCGCTGGTGCTGGTGGGCGAGGCTGCAGCCGGGGAAGACCTGGAGAAGGCGGCGGGGCTGGCTGCGGCCTACAGCGATGCGCCCCCGGGGGCTCCGGTGACGGTGACCACGGAACCGGCCGGTGAGGGCCGGGTCTTTCGCCTCACCACCCCCGGGAAAGACCGGTTTAAACCCTGGCTGGTGTGATGGGCAGAGAGCGAGACGACCGGAAGAAAGTTGAGGGGGTGATGGCCGGGGGACATTTTCGTCATTTTCGTCTTTTCGTAAGGGTCCCCCCCCTCCCCTCAGCTTGCAACTGCGGTTAATGTGCCGTGACGGGCTGATAGAAGGCCAGGTCCCGGTCACGCCAGGTCAGGGCGTAACGCACCCCCTCCAGGGAGATATTGTGGGTCACCATCAGCATAAATCGTTCCACCAGCCGGCCGTGGATGGGATGCGGGAAGATCGCGGTGATAAAATTCACGGCCTCGGGAGATTCCGGGCCATCTTCAAGGCTTTGACCAGTCTCAGTTAACATCAGTTTATCCTTTTCAGCGCACCTGAATCCAGGTCCACTTTCTCGGTGAGATTATCTTCCGCAGCCAAAAACCCTGCCGGGGAAGATATCAGGTTCGCCTTTCTTTATTATATACAATAATCATCGGGACCGGCAGGCGCCAGCGGGCGCCTGGCGATTTTTCGCCGGGATGATTGAGTCTAAGCCATCTCAAAACCTGCTTTGTTGTCATCCTGAACGGCGTGAAGGATCTCAACTCATTAAAAATACGATATTCTTCGCTCCGCTCAGAATGACAATTCTCTATCAATCCAGGTTTGGCAATGGCTTCTCATGTTCTGGGTGGTTGGCCCAGGGGGGCGGCGCTCAGCCGGGCACACCCTTCGGGGCGCGCCCTCATGAAAAACATGAAAAAAACCAGGAATTGGGGGTTCAAGGGGAGGGGCGGGGTTTCCCCACCCCTACTATTGGTGCTTATCGGCCTTTTCCGCCCAAGGCTTCACAGAGGCGGACCACCAGGTGGTCGAAGTCGCCGTTGGACATCACCAGAACGACGTCGCCGGGGCGCAGGGTCCGGAGCAGGCCCTGCAGGAGCGCATCGGTGTCGGGGAAATAGAGGGCTGCCTGGCCTGCGGCCGACAGGTCCGCCACCAGTTGCCGGGAGGAGAACTGTTCTTCGGGTTCAACTTTCCACAGGTCCGGGGGTTCCCGCAGCAGGATGAGGTCCGCATCTTTAAAGGCCCGGGCGTAGGGCTCCTGAAAGATCTTGCGCCGGGAAGTGTTGGTGCGGGGCTCGAACGCGGCCACCAGGCGCCGGGTTGGGTAGGCCTGGCGCACCGCGGCCAGGGTCACCCCCACCGCGGTGGGATGGTGGGCAAAGTCTTCCACCACCAGCACCCCCTGGAATTCCCCGGCCACCTCCTGGCGCTTCCTGACCCCCTTAAACCCGGGCAGGGCTTTTTGTAAGGGCGGGGCCGCGGCCCCCACCTCAGCCAGGACCGCCAACGCCGCCAGGGCGTTCAGCACGTTGTGCTCACCCACCATTGGCAGGAAAAAATCGCCCCACCGGGCGCCCTCCTTCAGGACAGTGAAGTTCATGCCGCCGGGGACGGGGGTGATGGCCGCGGCCTGCCAGGCGACGTCGCCGCCAAGACCATAAAAAGAAACCGGGGCGTGGTTCCGCCCGCAGACCTCACGGATCAGGGGGGCATCCCCCCAGGCGAAGACCCGGCCGCCGGGAGCGACGGTGCCCAGAAAGGTCTCGAAGGCCTGGATGATGACGTTGAGGTCCGGGTAGATGTCGGCGTGGTCGAACTCGATGGAAGTGAGCACCGCCACCCGGGGGTGAAAATGGACGAACTTGGGGCGCTTGTCGAAAAAGGCGGTGTCGTATTCGTCCCCTTCCAGGGCCACAAAGCGGCCGCTCCCAACCCGGTAATTGGTCTGGAAATTTTTGGCGATGCCCCCCACCATGAAGCCGGGGTCCAGCCCCAGGGCAAAGAGCAGCCAACTGATGAGGGCCGTGGTGGTGGTTTTGCCGTGGGTGCCGGCCACCACCAGGCTTTGGCGGTCTCCCACCAGGAAGCGGTTCAGGGCCTCGGGCAGGGAGAGGCGGGGGAGGTTCTGGGCTAGCACCGCCTGGGCCTCGGGGTTGTCCCGGCGGATGACGTTCCCCACCACCACCAGGTCGGGAACGGGGTCCAGGTTAGCGGGGCTGTAACCGTTTTGGATGGTTATCCCCAGGCCTTCAAGTAAGGTGCTCATGGGCGGGTAGACGTGTTCGTCGGAGCCGGTCACCCGAAAGCCCTGTTCCTTCAGGATGCCGGCCAGGGCGGCCATGCCGGTGCCGCAGATGCCCAGGAGGTGGACGTGGGTTGCAGAATGCTTTGACATTTCAGACATGGTTGGGATCAATTCGCCAAAAATATGGAGTAGCGGCGGAACTGTGGGTCCGCCGGAATCGGGCGCGCCGCCGATACTGATAAGCGTCAGGGCGCATGATATGGCGCCCTAAAAAGGCGTGATAAATTCCGCCCTTACAAAAACAGAAACTGGTGTAACTGAGGCCCTGATAGGCTAACAGAGACCCAAGGCCCGGGAGGCGGCCTCGTGGAAGCGGGGGCGGAAGGCCTGAATTTTGGTCTTATCATCCCGGCCCAGGTGTACCCGGTTCGTCAGTAAGACTACCATCTGGCCGGTCTCCAGGTCCAGCCAAAAAGAGGTGCCGGTGAAGCCCAGGTGCCCGACGCTCCTGGGGGAAAAGTACCGCCCGGCGGCCCGGAGGGCCGGGTCCGGGCCGGGGGTGTCGAAGCCGTAAGCCCGGTCGGCGGTGGGGGGAACCGTTAAAAAGAGCTGTACCGCCTCCGGGGTGAGGGGGCCGGTCTTTTCTCCACGATAAGCCTGCCAGAGGCTGGCCACCATACGAAAGACCTCACGGCCGGGGCCGAAGAGGCCGGCATGGCCCGCCACCCCACCGGCGGCCCAGGCGTTTTCGTCGTGGACTTCACCCCCGCCGGGGCGTCCCGGGATGAGGCCCGGCTCGGTGGCGGCATAAAGGCGGTTTTCGGTTGTCGGAACAGTTTGGCCCGGTTTGGGCAAGGGGATGAAGCCCAAGGTGTTCAGCCCCAGGGGTCGGTAAATTTCTTCCCGGCAGAACTGATCCAGGCTCTCCCCGCAGACTATCTCCACCACCGCTTTGAGCAGCATGAAGCCCAGGTCGCTGTATAGGGTTGCCGTGTCCGGGGGGTGCTCCAGGGGGGTGGCCGCGGCCAGGCGTTCCAACAGGGTAGGGCGGGCTTCAGGCGGGGCCGCCAGCAGTTCCTGGTAAAAGGGCCGCCAGGCCGGCAGCCCGGCCCGGTGGGTGAGGAGGCTTTTGAGGGTCAGGGGCTGCTTGTCCGGGGGGAGCCAGGCGGAGGGCAGAATCTCTCCCAGGGAGGCGGCCGGGTCTAGCCGCCCCCGGTCCATCAGGACCATCAGGGCCAGGGCCGTGGCCAGGGGTTTTGTCAAGGAGGCCAGGTCGAAGACCGTGTCCAGGGTCGCGGCCGCCGCCCCCGGGTCTTGGGACAAGGCCCCCGCAACGCCTTCCCACCGGAGTTTTCCCCTAAGCCCCACCAGGGCCACCGCCGCGGTAAAGACGCCCTGGCTGACGCCAGCTTCCAACAGCTGCTGCAGGGGGGGCCAACGGTCCGACATGGGGAGCCTCGCTAAACAATGTTGATGGGGGAAGGGGCTAGGGCCGAAGCCCCTACCCCTTCCCCCAAACCCCCATCCCCAAGCCCTTATAGGGAGTTAGGAGGGGAGTTTGAGGGGAGGGCGGGGGAATTTTTCGTAAGGGCTTCCCCCGGCCCTCCCCTCAAATTTATCCACTCAACTACTCTTTCTCCAACGCCAGGGTGATCAGGGTGTCCAGGAGGGTGGGAAAATCGATGCCCGCGGCCTTGGCCCCCTGGGGGAAGAGGCTGGTGGCGGTCATGCCGGGAATGGTATTGGTTTCCAGGACAAAGATCTCCTGGTCCCGGATCATCATATCGGTGCGGGAATATCCCCGGCAGCCCAGGGCCCGATGGGCGGTAAGGGCGCACCCCTGGGCGCGCCGGGTCAGTTCCGGGTCAAGTCTGGCCGGGCAGATCTCATGGGAAGCCCCGGGTTGGTACTTGGCTTCGTAATCGAAGAAGTCATACTTGTCGGTGGGGATGATCTCCACCAGGGGCAGGGCCTGGAGGATAGCGTTGCCCAGCACCCCGCCGGTAACCTCGGTGCCCTGGATGAACTCCTCCACCAGCACCCGGTTATCCAGGGCAAAGGCGGCGGCCAGGCCGGTTTTTAGGGCCTCCGGGGTCGTGGCCTTGGAGATGCCGATGCTGGAGCCTTCGTTGACCGGCTTGATCACCACTGGCAGTCCCAGGCCTGCTTCGATTTCCCGGGGAGAGGGCGCCGCAACTCGGTCAAAGGTGAGGGCCCGGGGCACCTTAAGGCCGGCCTGTTGATAAATGGTCTTGGTCAGCTCTTTGTTCATGGCCAGGGCCGAGGCCAGGACGCCGGAGCCCTGGTAAGGGACCTCCAGGAGGTCCAGGAGCCCCTGCATGGAGCCGTCTTCCCCGCCCCGGCCGTGCATGATGATGAGGGCCACGTCAAGCTCTTTGGCCTCCCGCACCAGGGCCTCCAGATCGGACAGGGGATCATAGCGCCGGATGTCGTATTTGTTTTGATTGAGGGCCTGATAAACCTGGTTGCCGCTTTTCAGCGAGACTTCGCGCTCCGAGGATTTGCCCCCGGCGATGAGGGCCACCCGCAATTTTCCCATGATTCCCTCCGGCTGTGGTTGAGGTGCAACAGGTTGGCTGGATCGACGGCCAGGGAGGCGAAGATTTTCTCCTCCAGGGCCCGGCTCTTGACTGCCGTGGCAGCGATGCGGGCCAGGGCCTCGGGAGTGCGCCCGTAGCGCACCTTGAGGTCGGCAAAGCGGACCTCAAGGGTGACCACCTCTTCGTGGAGCACCCGCTTGTCGGCGTAATTGACCACCTCGGCCTCCCGCAGCGGCCTGGGGTCAATGATGTTGACGTCGAGATAGACGTGTTCCCGCACCACCTGGGCCACGTGGGGATAGCCCAGGGTGTCCAGGATGCCGGCCCCCAACTCGGCGTGATTCTCCAAAGTCCCCAGGCACGGGGTTTTGCCCAGGTCGTGGAGAAGGGCGCCGATGGTAACCAAGGGCAGGTGCAGATCGAAGCCGGCCGCCGCCAGGGCCTCGCCCAAAAAGACCGCCACCTCCATCACCCGGAAGCTGTGCTCCCGGATATTGGGCAGCATGCCGTGGGCGGCCATTAACTCCACGCATTGATTATGAGAAGGAAGGAGTATTGAGTCTCGTTTTTCCATCGGTGTTATTTTAGGGCGAAAAGGGGAAAAGGGTAAAAGGCGAAAGGGGAAAAACCAGAACCCCATTTTTACTCCTTTGCGCCTTTTCCCCCGTGATCAAATTAGGTTCAGGTTTTCGTAACCAGGACCACCGCATACGCGGCCATGCCTTCGCTCCGGCCGGCGAAGCCCATGTGCTCGGTGGTGGTGGCCTTGACATTGACGTCGGCCGGGGTCAGGCCCAGGATGGGGGCCAGGTGCGCCTGCATCGCCGGGATGTGGAGGGCCAGCCGGGGCGCTTGGGCCACGATGGTGGCGTCCACATTCACCGGGGCAAAACCCCGGTCCCGTACCACATTCATGATCCGTTCCAGCAGGATGAGGCTGGAAATGCCTTCGTAGGCCGGGTCCCGGTCGGGGAAATGCGTCCCCAGGTCGCCGGCCCCCACCGCGCCCAGGAGGGCGTCGCCGATGGCGTGGCTCAGGACGTCGGCATCGGAATGGCCCAACAGCCCCTGGGCATGCGGGATTTCCACCCCGCCCAGGATCAGGGGGCGTCCCGCCACTAGCCGGTGGGCGTCATACCCCAGGCCGACTCGCATGTTTTTTCCTCCGCCGCATAGAAAAGATGGCCTCGGCCAGCAGCAGGTCTTCCGGGGTGGTGATCTTCAGGTTAAAGGGCGACCCGGTTACCACCGCCACCGGCTGGTGCAGTTCCTCGAGCAAGGAAGCCTCATCGGTGCCATAGAAATCGCGGCTGTAGGCCTCGGTGAAGGCGCGCCACAACAGGGGCGCCTGGAAGGCCTGGGGGGTCTGAATCTGCCAGATATCCGTGCGTTCCAGGGTCTGGTGCACCTTGCCTTCGGGAGTTACTCTTTTCAGGGTATCATGGGCCGGCAGCCCCAGGACCGCGCCCCCATGCCGGCGGGCGGCGTCGATGACCTGGCGGATCTGCTCCGGGGTCACAAAGGGCCGGACCCCGTCGTGCACCAGGATGATTTCCAGCTCATCCTCGTTTTGCAAGGCCTTGAGGGCGTGATAGACGCTGTCCTGGCGTTCTTTGCCGCCGGGCACCAGGCGCAGGACCTTCTTGAGGTTGTAGGGGGCGATGACGGTTTCCTGGCAGTAGTCCAGATCTTCGGGGTGGACCACCACCGTGACCTCCCGGATTTCGGGCATGGCCTCGAAGATTTTCAAGGTGTGGGCCAGGATAGGTTTCCCGGCCAGTTGGAGATAAGGCTTGGGGATGTGGTGCCCCATGCGCTTTCCCACCCCGGCGGCGGCGATAATTGCGGCAATCATGAGGGACGCGCCTCTGGTAATCCCTGGCAGGAGACGTAACCGGCCCGCCCGGGCAGACGTTGGGAGTTGACCTGGGCCACCGGCAGGCCGGCCGGTTCCTTCAGAAGTTCCCGGGCCCAATCCTCCAGCCGGAAAAACTCCACCCGCCGTTCCCGGCAGCGGGCCAGGAGCCGGGCAAATTCACCCAGGAAGGGCCCGCCTTCCACTTCGGCGTGGATCGTCAGAACCTGGGGCAGCCCATTGTCCAGGCGGGAGAGGACCAGGCTGGTAAAATCCTGGGAGCGGCAGCCGTGAAAACCCAGGAGTTCATCCAGGGTGGGTAGGGTGGTGGGGATTTCCAGGACCGAGGTCACCGTGTCCCCGAAAGCGGGAAAGTACGGGGCGGCGCCCCGGGTGTCGCTGGCGTAAAGAAAATTTTGAGCCGCCAGATTGGCGCGGCTGCTCAAACTGCACTGCCAGCCGGGCGCGGCAAAAGAATAGGCCCGGCGTCCCATAAAGGAAGTATAGGCGTCCTGGGCCAGCGTGATCTCCTGGGCCACCTTGGCCGGGGGGAGGTTGTAAAGGTGATCGTGCCAGCGCACGTGGTCGTAGCCGTGCAGTCCCACCTCGTGGCCTGCCGCGGCCAGGCGCGGCAGCAGGTGCGGGGCGGCGGCGCCGATCTTGGGGCCCGGCAGCAGGGTGCCGTAGCACATGGTCTTGAAGCCGTAAAGGGCCGGAGCCCGGGTGCGCCACATCTTTTCCAAAAAACCTCGCTGCCGGAAGACCCGGAAGATGGCCCGGCCGGAGTGGTCCGGGCCCAGGGCCAGAAAGAAACTGGCCTTGACCTCATGATTGGCCAGGACCTCCATGAGGGCGGGCACCCCCTTACGAAAACCCTCCAGGGTGTCCACGTCGATTTTTAAACCCAACCGAGGGGCCACATTATCTCCTGCCGGGCTTCTCCCCGGTAGGGGCGGGTTTTAAACCCGCCCCTACGCTATACCGGCGCCGTCTTGGCCTCTTTGAGGAAGGCGTCCAGGGTGATCTGAAGCGACGTGGTCAGGTCGGTAACGGGCTCCCAGCCCAGGAGTTCCCGGGCCTTGGCGATGGACGGCTTGCGGCTGGTAATGTCCTGGTAGCCTTTGCCGTAATAGTCCTCATGGCGCGTCTCCACGATCTCCGAGTAGCCCCCGTCATGCTTATGGTCCGGGTGAGCCTTGAAGAGGTCTCGTAAGAGATGAGCCAGCTCTTTGACCGAGGCTTCGTTCTCGGGGTTGCCGATGTTGAAAATCTGGCTATCGGCGACGCCGCCCGGGTTTTCGATGATCCGCATCAGGCAGTCGATACCGTCTTCCACATAGGTGAAGCAGCGTTTCTGATGGCCGCCATCCACCAGCAAGATGGGCTCCCGCTGGAGGAGGTTGAGGACGAACTGGGTCACCACTCGGGAACTCCCCTCTTTAGCGGCGTAGAGGTCGTCCAGCTTCGGGCCGATCCAGTTAAAGGGTCGGAAAAGGGTGAACCGGAGCTGCCCGGCCTCGCCGTAGGCCCAGATGACCCGGTCCAGGAGCTGCTTGGAACAGCTGTAAATCCAGCGCTGCTTGTGGATGGGACCCAGCACCAGGGTGCTGTGGTCTTCGGAAAACTCCGCGTCCGGGGACATGCCGTAGACTTCGGAGGTGGAGGGAAAGATGATGCGGGTGCCATATTTGACGCACTGGCGGACGATGCGCAGGTTTTCCTCAAAGTCCAGCTCGAACACCCGCAGAGGCTGCTTGACATAGGTCATGGGGGTGGCGATGGCCACCAGGGGCAGGACTACGTCGCACTTCCTGATGTGATATTCGATCCACTCCTTGTTGATGGCAATGTCGCCTTCCAGGAAGTGGAACCGGGGGTGGTCCAAGGACTCATCCAGCTTGTTGGAGTGGAGGTCCATGCCATAGACCTCCCAGTCCCGGGTAGTGAGGATGCGCCGGGTCAGGGCGTTGCCGATGAAGCCGTTGACGCCTAAGATCAGGATTTTCATGCGTTCCCTATTCAATTGTAGTCATGTAGGGTGGGCACTGCCCACCCTACATTTTCTTTTGTAGCGGCGGACCCATGTGTCCGCCCTTTTGAGGGCGCACCCGCGGGTGCGCCCCTACGAAAAATTTTGCCCCACCAGGTGTTCCCAGGTGGCCAACACCGGCCCCAAAAATTCCGGTTCGCCCTCCCATTGGGCCTGGGTGATGAGGAAGTGCCCCGCGCCCGTGGCCACCAGCAAGCCCTCTCCCGGCACCCCGGCCGTCACCTGGCCGGGCTCAACCGGCCCCGTGACCGGGGCTGCCATGATCTGGCCGGCCCAGACCAAGAGCTTCCGGCCCTGGAAAAAAGTAAAGGCGCCGGGGTAGGGATGGGTCACGGCCCGGACCAGATTATAGGTTTGCAGGGCCGAATGCCGCCAGTCAATGAGGCCGTCCCCGGGGGTGCGGCCGCCGTAATAGGAGGCCCGGGCGTGGTCCTGGCTCAGGCGAGGGGCGGCGCCGGCCCGCAGCAAAGGGTAGGCTTCCCGCATCAGCGCCTGGGCCGCCACCGTCATTTTGGCGAACAGGGTCAAGGCCGTGTCTTCGAAGGTGATGGGGACGCGCTGAAAGCCCACGATGTCGCCCTGGTCGGCCTTGGCCTCCATATAGTGGAGGGTCACCCCGGTTTCGGCCTCGCCGTGGACCAGGACCCAGTTGAGGGGGCAGCGGCCCCGGTACCGGGGGAGGAGGCTGCCGTGGAGGTTCAAGGCCCCCAGGCGGGGGAGGTCCAGCAGGGGCGGTTTCAGCATGTGGCGATAATAGCACGAAAAGAGCCAATCTGGTTGTAAAGCCTGCATGACGGCCACGAAGGCCGGGTCATTGGGATTGGCCGGCTGGTAGACCGGCAGGTAGTTCTCGAAGGCCAACTGCCGCACCGAGGCGAACCAGATATTTTCCTTGGGGTCGTCAGCGTGGGTGACCACCGCGGCGATCTCATCGCCTAACCTGCGGCTCAGCTCGATCAAGGCTTCCAGGCAGACATAGCCGATATTGTGGTAACCCATAAAGATGATGCGCATGTGGCGATAAGTCTCCGGTCGGATGGTGAGGGCACCGCTGGGGTTAAGGAGAAGCGCTGCCCCTTACGTGTCCCGGCCATGGCTGCGATCTTCGCCCTTATTATACCGGATTTTATGGCAGGGGAAAGCAGAGATTCCTCAGGGCTCCGGTCCTAGGGTCTGGCGGATGATGAAGCGGGGGCGGCCGCGCACCTCCCGGTAGATGCGGCCGACGTATTCACCGATGAGGGCCAGGGCCAGGGTGTTCAAGCCCACAAAGACGAAGAGGATGGCGAAAAGAGTGAACACCCCGCCCACTTCCGGTCCCACGAAGATCCGCCGGATGATCAGGAAGAGGCCGAAGAGCAGCCCCAGGAGGGCGATGGCCATCCCCATGAACCCCACCAGGTGAATGGGCAGATTGGAGAACCCGGTCATCAGGTCGAAGTTGAGGCGGAGGAGCTTGAAGAGGCTGTACTTGGACTGGCCCCGCTCCCGCTCGGCGTGGCCCACGGGGATTTCCGCCACCCGGTGGGAAAACAGGTTGGCCAGGGCGGGGATGAAACTGGAAGATTCCTGGCACTGGTTGATGCTGTCCACCACCCCCCGGCGATAGGCCCGGAGCATGCAGCCGTAGTCCCGGAGTTTGACCCCGGTGACCCGGGACATGACGTAGTTCACCAGTTGGGACGGAAGTCTCCGGAAAAGGGAATCCTGGCGGTCCTCCCGCCAGCCCCCCACGGTATCGTAGCCCTCTTCCAGCTTGGCCACCAGGCGGGGAATCTCCTCGGGGGGGTTTTGCAGGTCGGCGTCCAGGGTGACCATCACCTGGCCCCGGGCCGCCTGAAACCCGGCAAATATGGCCGGGTGCTGCCCGAAGTTGCGGTGGAATTGCAGGGCCCGGATGTACTGCGGATATTGTCCGTTCAGCTCGGTCAAGAGTTCCCAGGAGCGGTCGGTGGAGCCGTCGTCCACAAAGATAATTTCAAAGGGCCGGCCCATGCCGGTGAGGGTGCGGATCAACCTCTCCCCCAACTGCCGGAGATTGTCTTCTTCGTTGAACACGGGGATAACCACGGAGATATCCGGGAGAGGGGAAGGCTCGCTCAAGGGGAGGATTTGAGTGGACATGGCTCCTTACCTTTTCGGACCGGATGAGGAACTGGGAGACCGATTTCTCCGCAAGGCGGCCGGGCCGCCGCCCCCACCAAGGGGAATGCTTGCATCTTATGCGGCGGAGGGCTTCATGTAAAGGGGGAACCGGTTTTCAGTCCGAAAAAAAAATCCACCGGCACTGATGGACCGGTGGTCCCAAAGGAGGCGCGAAGCAGGCCGTAAGCCGAGTTCTGTCCCGGGTTGCCCCGGTGATGATCATTCCTCTAGGACCCCGGTTACCCGGGGCCTCCAGCAACCTACCCGGGAGCTTCGGGCGGGCCACCCTCAAACGCTCCCCTATTTGGTCTTGCTCCAGGTGGGGTTTTCCAAGCCGGCAATGTCGCCACTGCCGCTGGTGAGCTCTTACCTCACCCTTTCACCCTTACCGTGGACGTACCACGGCGGTCTGGTCTCTGAGGCACTTTCCCTAGGGTTGCCCCCGCTGGGCGTTACCCAGCACCCTGCCCTGTGGAGCTCGGACTTTCCTCCGGCGGCTCAAAGGCCGCCGGCGATCATCTGGCCTGCTTCGCGACCCTGTGGGGTCAAAAATTTCGGGGCGCCGGGAAAAATTACCCCATTATTATATTTTACCTCACCGCCGCCTTTTGGTCAATGGCCCGGTTAGCCGCCTCGTCGGCCAGGCGGTTTTCCTCCCGGGGCACATGGGCGATGGCATAGGCGGCAAAATTTTTCAGGGCCTGGAGAGCTTCGTGCCACAAGGGGAGGAGGTGGGGGCTTTTCACCCGGTAACGGCCGGTGAGTTGCTTCACCATGAGTTCGGAATCGGCGAAGATCCGGAGCTTCTGCACTTCCAGCTTCCGGGCTTCTTCCAGGCCCAGGAGCAGGGCCTGGTATTCCGCCACATTGTTGGTGGTTTCTCCCAGGTAGCGCCCGGTGTCGACCCGGAGGCGCCCCTGGGGGTCATGCAAGACTATCCCGGCGCCGGCGGGCCCGGGATTGCCCCGGGAGGCCCCGTCACAGTGGAGGCGCCAGAAGCCCTCCTCCCGCACCCGATAGAGATCGGCGGCATCCCGGAACAACTCCTGGAGAGTTTCGGGGGTCAGTCCGAAGCGCTCCCGGACCCCGGCAAGGTCCAGTCCCTGGGCCAGCGCGGCAAAGATGGCGGCGCGCTTGCTCAACCCGCCTCCCTGGCCGCCTCAGGAGGCATGCTGTTCGCTAGCTTCCCCTTCTTCGCCCTCATCGGCCCAGTAGAGGATGCGCTGACAATGGGGGCACTGCAAAATCTCCAGCCCTTTCTGCAGGTCAATGAACTGCTGGGGGAGAATGTTCATGTGACAGCCCAGGCAGACGCCTTCATGCACCGGGGCGACGGCGTTGCCGTCGCGCCGCTGGCGGATGAATTCATAGCGTTTCAAGAGGGAGGCGGGCACCCCTTTGCGCTGCTTTTTGCGCTTTTCCTCCAGTTTGGCGAGCTCCCGCTGCAATTCGCCCAACTGGGCCGCCACTTCCTGGCGAAGTTTGGCCAGGACCGTATCCTGTTCCTCCACCTGGCCTTGCAGATCGGCGATGAGGCGGTTCTGGGTTTCCATGAGATCCATGAATTCCAGGAGCCGGGTCTCCCGCTGGTCCCGCTGATCCTCTTTAAAGGCGATCTCCTTGATCATCGCTTTGTATTCGATGTTGCTCTTGATCTCCATGAGGCGCTGGCGGCTGGTTTTGATGCTTTCCTCCATTTCCGCCATTTCCATTTCCGTGTCCCGGCGCCGGGCCTTAATATCCTCCAACTCCTGGAGCAGAGCGGCCTGCCCGGCTTTCAGCTCTTCTAAGGCTGCCTCGCCGGCCTTCAGTTCTTCAGGGAGCCGTTCCAACCCCTGGGTGACTTCCCGGATCACCTTGTCGATTTCCTGGACATCGATGAGTTTACTTAACTCCGTAAGCAAGTTTCAACCTCCGTATTTCGTCACGCTGTTTGGCATTATTCCCCGGTGGGGCCGGGCGCTGGGGGCGCGGCCGCCGGAAATCATGGTTACAGTCATGGTTATCAACAATAGGGTCGCCTCACCGGTAGCAGCATGGGGGGGCCTGGGTGGCCGCCACCATGACCTCGAGCCGCAGGTTCGCCTCCTGGAACAGCTCCCGGAGCTGCCGGGTCCAGGGTTCCATAAACACCACTTCGCTGGCAAAATGGCCCACCGCCACCACGGCAAAGTCCTCGGCAAGCCCCGGTGGGACTTGGTGATGGCGGACTTCCCCGGTCAGGTAGATCTGGGCGTCCCGGCCCAGGGCGTCGGCCAGGAGGTCGCCGCCACTGCCGCTGCACAACGCCAGGCGCTGCACCTGTTGGGGGGGGCTCCCCCAGACCTGCACGGTTTCAACCCCGAAAATCTGCTTCACCGCGGCGATCACCTGGGAAAACGGCCGTGGTTCGGGCCAGGCGCCGATGCGGCCCAAACCCAGGGGGGTGCCTGGATGCCGCACGGGATAGAGGTCGTAGGCCACTTCCTCGTAAGGGTGGACCTCCTTCAGGCGCGCCAGGGCCCCGGGCAGCAGGGACTCGGGGGCCAGGATTTCCAGGCGGAACTCCTCGGCCCGGGATAGTTGCCCGACCTCGCCCTGGAAGGGCTGCGCCCCCGGGAGGGGACGATAGGCGCCCTGTCCCGGAGAGGTAAAAGAACAGTGGGAATACCGGCCGATGACCCCCAGGCCGGCGTCCCCCAGGGCCTGGCGGACCCGGTCCTCATAGCCCGCCGGCACGAACACCACCAGCTTGTACCAGGGGTCCCGGGTGGTGGGCGTCAGGACCTCCACCCCGGTCAGTTCCAGTTTCTGGGCCAGGTAGTCGTTGAGCCCGCCGGGGGCGATATCCAGATTGGTGTGGCAAGACACCATGGCCAGCCCGGCCCGGAGCAGAGCGGCCAGCAGCCGGCCCCCGGGGCGATCTTCCCGTACGTCTTTAAGGGGCTGGTAGAGGAGGGGGTGGTGGGTCAGGAGCAGTTGGGCGCCCCTGTGGCCGGCCTCGGCGACAATGGCCGGGGTGGCCTCCAAAGCCACCAGGATGGCCTCAACCTGGTGCCCGGGATGTCCCACTTCAAGCCCCACCCGGTCGCCGGTTACGGCCCACGCCGATGGATAGCGGCTTTCCAGCAGGTTGACG
Source organism: uncultured delta proteobacterium (assembly GCA_963812015.1). GTDB lineage: Bacteria > Desulfobacterota > Desulfobaccia > Desulfobaccales > 0-14-0-80-60-11 > 0-14-0-80-60-11. The sequence continues at coordinate 1,082,953 of CAWETI010000003.1, forward strand.
ATGTCTTGCAGCAGCTCGCTCATAGAACATAAAAAAGGGGTGCGCAAAGAGCACCCCCGGGGATAAACCCCTGTGGAATTGCGGCTCTAGATTGTTCTCGCAAAATACTGCTCCCGGAAGCCTGGTGGGCCCACCCGGATTTGAACCAGGGACCGTCCGGTTATGAGCCGGTTGCTCTAACCGCTGAGCTATGGGCCCGCGTATGGCAGTCACCGGGGGGGCACCCCTTCAGGGTCTGGCCCATGTGCCTGCGTCTGCCCCCCACCTGAGTTATTATACCTCTCCTCCCCAATTCTTCAAGAGCAAGACCCTAGTCAGGGGCAAAATCACGTCTCGATAAAACTTTTCAGCCGGGTGCTCCGGGAAGGATGCCGGAGCTTCCGCAGGGCCTTGGCTTCGATCTGGCGGATGCGTTCCCGGGTGACCTCGAAGTCCCGGCCCACTTCCTCAAGGGTATGGTCGGTTTTTTCGCCGATGCCGAACCGCTTGCGCAGCACCTTCTCTTCCCGGGGCGTGAGGGTGGCCAGCATCTTGCGGGTCTGGTCCGCCAGGTTGAGGTTGGACACCGCCTCGATGGGCGTGGAGATTTTTTTATCTTCGATGAAATCTCCCAGGTGGCTGTCTTCCTCGTCACCGATGGGTGTTTCCAACGAGAGGGGCTCTTTGGCGATCTTCAACACCTTGCGCACCTTCTCCAGGGGAAACTCCATCTTATCGGCAATCTCTTCCGGGGTGGGCTCCCGGCCAATCTCCTGGACCAGGTAGCGGGAGGTGCGGATGAGCTTGTTGATGGTTTCGATCATGTGGACCGGGATGCGGATGGTGCGGGCCTGGTCGGCGATGGCCCGGGTGATGGCCTGGCGGATCCACCAGGTGGCGTAAGTGCTGAACTTGTAACCCCGTTCATATTCGAATTTTTCCACGGCCTTCATCAGGCCGATGTTGCCTTCCTGGATCAGGTCCAGGAACTGCAAGCCCCGGTTGGTGTATTTCTTGGCAATGCTCACCACCAGACGCAGATTGGCCTCCACCAGTTCCCGTTTAGCCTTTTGGGCCTGATACTCCCCTTTTTCCGCCTTTACCAGGGTGGCCACCAGGCGGCTGGCCGGCAGTCCCGCCTCGGTCTCGATCCGCCGCAGCCGCCGCCGGGACTGGGTCCAGGCCTCCTCCAACTCCGCCAGGCACTGGGGAGTCAGGGCCACCGGTACAGCCGGATTCGGGTCGCCATTGCGCATCTCCCGGCGCAACTGGCGAAACCGGGTGGCCGATAGGCCCGCGGCCCCGAGATGCTTGTTCAGCTTGCGCTGACAATCCCGGACGATATAGCCGAAGTGGCGCAGGCGGTCGAGAATGTCTTCCAGGTGGTGGCGTTCCAGCCGCAAACTCTTGAAGTTATCCGCCATCCGGCCCCGTTGGGCGGCAATCTTGTGCTCCAGTTGGAGGCGGGCTTCGTCTTTGCGGGACAGGGCCGCGGCTTCTTTCAGCATCTGCCGGACCTTTTCTTCCTGGGACCGAACTTTCTGGATCAATTTTAGGATCCGGGATTTCTGGGTGGAAATGTCGATGGAAGGGTCATCCTCGCCGAAATCATCCAGGGTGTTCTGGGGTGCAAGCTTTTCCTCTTCCAGGCGGTTCATCAGCCCCATAATCTGCTTAAAGGTCAGGGGCACCTCCAGCAGGGAGTGGAGCACCTCTCTTTCCCCCTCTTCAATGCGCTTGGCGATCTCCACTTCCCCTTCCCGGGTGAGCAAGGAGACGGTCCCCATTTCCTTGAGATAGAGGCGCACCGGGTCATCAAACTTGGCGGCGCTATCCGCTTCCAGGCCCAAATCCCCCTCGCCGCCGTTTAGGTGCATCTGAGCGGGGATGGCCATGCTGGAGGCCTCGGGAGGAGGTATTTCCAGGTCATCAAAGATCATGATGTCCTTCATCTGTTCATTCAAGAGGCTCTCGGGAGATAGGGAGTCATTCAGGTCATCCACGGTGATCAAGTTGTCATCATCCCCCCTAGGCATGATATCCTGAAAGCCGTCCATTCCCATTCCCTTATTCATCCATTCTCTCCTTTTGCTATACAGCCGATAGGTCTTTCAATTGCTGATCGATTGCCCGCCACTGAACCTGCAAGGCCACCAGGTCGTCATCCCCGAGCGCCTTTGCCATCATGGCTTTCAACCTGGTCTGGGCATTCTTGAGGTGCCTTAACTTAAGATTCCGACGCCATTTGTCGGCCAGAAAATCCCCCAAGGGACCGCGTGAGTCGTCCTCCTCTAAGGTCAGCGCACAGATGTGCTGCCGTTGGGTTTCTCCCGGCGCCTGCTGGACCAGGAGGCCATGATCCAATCTGCCGTGTTCCCGATAACTATTGATGATTAGTTCTAAAAGCCCTTTTAAATCAAGGTTCTTGAACTCCGCAACCCACTCTTCCAACTCCTCCGGGGTCACGGCTTCCGGGTGGCCCAGGACCCATCGCAGCAGCTTTCTCTCCTGGTCTACGAGAATGCCCCGGGTTGGGTCCAGCCGGGCGGCCGAGATGGGGGCCAGGGAGGTGAGGCTCCGGCGCAGGGCCGCCTGGTCCACCCCCAACCGCTCGCCGGCCTTCTTAAGCCACAGGTCCTGTTCCACCGGGTCCGTCAGGGCCTGGACGTAGGGGCGCAGTTCCTCCAAGACCCGCACCCGGCCTTCGATATCCAGGCCGTGGGTGGCGATGAGGTCTTCCAGGAGGTAGCTGAACCAGGGGTGGGCCGACTCCCAGGCCGTGCGGAATAATTCCGCCCCGTGGGCCTGGGCGTAACTGTCCGGGTCCAGCCCGGCCGGCAGGGGCAGGGCCCGCACCGCCAGGTTCTCCTGGGCGAACAGGGGGAAGGCCCGCTTCATGGCCCGGGCTCCCGCCGCGTCGCCGTCATAGACCAGCACCACTCTTTCCGCCAGGGACTTCAGGAGCCGGGCCTGCTCCCGGGTCAGGGCCGTGCCCAGGGTGGCCAAAACATTGCCGATGCCGTGCACCTGGAGGGCGATGAGGTCGAGATACCCCTCCACCACCAGGGCCACCCCGGTGGCCCGCAGGGCCTCGGCCGCCTGGGGTAGCCCATAGAGGGTGCGCCCCTTGGAGTACAAAAAACTTTCCGGGGAGTTGAGGTACTTGGGCTCACCCTCGCCGATGATCCGGCCGCCGAAGGCGATGACCCGGCTCTGCCGGTCGAAGATGGGGAAGATGATGCGGTTCCGGAAGCGGTCATAAAAACCGCCATGGGTCCGGGGCGCCAAGAGCCCCACTTCCTGGGCCAGCTCCAGGGAGATGCCCCGGTTCTGGAAGTGGCGGCGCAAAGCGTCCCACTCATCCAGGGCATAGCCCAATTGAAAGGCCCGGATGATCTCAGGGGTGAGGCCGCGTTTTTTGAGATAGGCCCGGCCCGGGATGCCCTGGGAACTCGCCAGGGTGGCGGCATAGAAGGCCGCGGCCGCGGCGTTGGCCTCATACGCCTGGGTGCGTTTTTTGGCCTGCTGGGCCCCCTCCGGGCCCAATTCCTTTAAGGACAAAGGGATGCCGTAGCGCCGGGCCAGCTCCTGGACCGCCTCGGGGAAGCTCAGGCGGTGGTACTGCATGAGAAAGGAAAAGACGTTGCCGCCGGCGCCGCAGCCGAAACAGTGGAAGATGCCCTTCTCCGGCGCCACCGTGAAGGAGGGGGCGGTGTCGGCATGGAAGGGGCAGAGGCCCAGGAGATTTTTGCCCTTTTGGGTCAACTTGACGTACTGGCCCACCACCTCCTCGATGGAGGCGGCGTCTTTGATCTCCAGGAGCTTGTCTTCCGGGATGAACGCCATGGTTAGTTGCCAGTATTCAGTGGCCAGTGGCCAGTTGAAGGGGCGGGGTAACCCCGCCCTTACGGGGTTCCTGTTTCTTCTTGGTGGGTCGGGCCTCCGTGCCCGCCTCATCAATGGTGGGCAGTGCCCACCCTACATCTTAATATCCTCTTCATCTTTATTTTCGTTTCCAAGCACAGCTTGGGAACCAGGGGTGAAATTTCATTCTTTTCTGGTCATGATTGATCCGGGTTATCACCCGAGCACAATGACCGATCATGAAATAAACTAGTCTATCTCTGTTGGTCTTTCTGAACAAAATCCCTACTTGACAATTACATCGGATGAATCGTGAGCTATCTTTAGTACTGAATATAACCTTATCAAAAATAACTTTGCTACTTTTTTCTGGTCTGATAATATCTCTTTCACCGCGCCATTAAGGAGCTCATCATTGCTTTGGTCTCTCAAACAGGAGCATGGAACACAGGGTTAAGCAGGTGGCGTTTGCTTCCTCTTCGCCTTTCCCCCTATTCTTTCAAATCCACCACCGTCACTCCGGGGTTGGCGTCGGCGTGGAGTTCCTTCACCAGACCGTGGTTCTTCAGGTGGTCCCAGACGGCCCGTTTCAACCGGCCGGTGCCCACCCCGTGGATGATGTCCACCTTCTCCTGGCCGTGGAGCACCGCCTGGTCGATGAGCCGGTCCACCAGGGGCAGGGCCTCGTCCACCCGGAGGCCCGCCAGGTTGAGGCTGGGGAGCCAGGCCGGGGGCCGGTGGTAGCCCGAGGCGGTGCCGCCTCGGATGGCCTTGGCCGCGGCGCCCCCGACGGGACTGACCTCTTCCGGGCTGACCCGGAGTTTGACATTTCTTGCCTGGACCTCCAGGCGGCCGTCCCGGGGGTCAATGGCCAAAATATTGCCGGTCAGGCCCAGGGCCGGCAGGAACACCTGCTGGCCGGTCCGGAACCGGGGCATTGCGACCGGGGCCGGGGCGGGTCCGGGGGACAGGTCCGCCAGCAAGCGGGCTTGGTGTTGGGAAAACTCCTGGCGCAGCTTACCCCAGGGCTCACTGCCGGCTTTGAGCCTCCGGACAATAGCTTTGAATTCGGCCTCGGCTTCCTTGATGCGCTCCAGGGCCGCCTGCCTGGCTTCGTTGACCAGCCGGGCGCGCTCCGCCTCTAACTCGCTTTGTCGCGCTTCCAGCTCATGCTGATGCTGCGCCAGTTCCGCCTCCCGCGCCTGCAATTCCATCTCCTGGTGGGCCAGATGCTGCTGGGAGGCCTCCACCTGGGCCAGGAGGCGGTAGGCCCTGAGCTCGTCCTGGTTGAGATAGCCTTCGGCCATCGTGAGGATCTCCGGGTCCAGACCCATCTCCCGGGCGAGCTTCAAGGCGTTGGAGGCCCCCACCACCCCGTAGGCCAGGCGATAGGTGGGCCGCCGGGTCGTCTCGTTGAACACCACCGCCACATTCTCAAATCCATCGGTTTTTTGGGCAAAACTCTTGAGGATGGGCAGGTGGGTGGTGGCGGCCCCATACGCCCCCCGCTGGTAGAAGGCCTGGAGCAGGGCCAGGGCCAGGGCGCCGCCCTCGGTGGGGTCGGTGGCCGTGCCCAGCTCATCCAGGAGGATGAGGGCTTTTTCCGGCAGATCGGCGAGCATGGTCAGGGCCCGCTTCAGGTGGGCCGAAAAGGTGCTGAGGCTCTGCCGCAGGTTCTGGGGGTCGCCGATATCGGCGAAGACCGCGGCGAAGGGGCAGAACTCGCTGCCTTCGTCCACGGGGATGGGGATGCCGCTCTGGACCATGAGGCTCAAAAGCCCCAGGGTCTTCAGGGCTACGGTCTTGCCCCCGGCGTTGGCCCCGGAGATGATGAGAAAGCGGCGTTCGGGGCTGAGCTCCAGATCAATGGGGACCACGTCCGGGGCCCCGGCATCGTCTCGCCGGTTTTTCACCAGGAGGGGATGGCGGGCCTGGCGGAAATCGACGCCGCCCTTGGTCCGCCAGATGGGTTCCCGGGCCCGGAACTCTTCGGCAAACCTGACCTTGGCCTGGATGGCGTCCAGTTCGGCCAGGGTCATTAGGGTCAGGCGAATTTCGTCCAGATGATTGCGCACCAGGTCGGTAAGCCTTCTCAGCACCGCCTCTTCCTCCCGCTTTTCCCGGTTGTGGAGGAGGTTGAGGGTGTTGTTGTGCTCCACGATGGCCAAAGGTTCCAGGTAGAGGGTGGCCTTGGTCTGGGACTGGTCGTGGATGATGCCGGGAATAACGCCCTTGTGGTCGGCCTTGATGGGAATGACGTAGCGGCCGTGGCGCTGGGAAATGAGGGGACTCTGGAGGACGTCCTGGTAGGCCGGTTGGAAAAAGGCCTGCTTGATCTGGCGGTTGACCTGTTCCCGGGTGTCGGTCAGCTCCCGGCGCACCTGGGCCAGGCCGGGACTGGCCTGATCCAGGATAAAGTTGTGGGGGCTGATGCACTGGGAAATGGTTTCCGCCAGCGGGTTCAGGTCCTTGAGATCGACGGCCAGGGCGGCCAGCCGCGGGGTCAGATCGCCCCCTAAGCCGACGTAGTGTCTGAGGTGCCGGGCCAGGCGCAGCACCTGCAAGACGTCGTTAAAGGCTTCGGGAAGCAGTAAGCTGCCCCGGACGGTGGCCTTGCTCAGCCAGGTAGTCAGCTGGGGAAAATCGGTGAAGGGCAGGGGGCCCTCCCGGTACTGGAGTTCCCGGAGTTCCTGGATTTGCCTGAATGGCGCCTGGATTTGGTGGAGATCGGCGAGGGGAGCCAGCGCACCCAGAAAATCCCGCCCCGAGTCAGAGAGGGCGTAAGTCTGAACCACCAGGAGAAGCTCAGGAAACTCCAGGGCGGTCAAAGTTGGCTCTGGCATGGCACTCCAGGTTGTGGTTTGAGGGTGGAAGGTCTAAGAACTCAGACGCTGCCGCACGATCTCTTGGATCACCTTGCCATCAGCCCGGCCGGCGAGGCGGGCCATGACGTTTTTCATTACTTTTCCCAGGTCTTTGGGGCCGGTGGCCCCCAGTTCGGAAATGACTCCGGATACTTCGGCTGCCAATTCTTCGGGGTTCAGTTGCGGTGGCAAAAAAGAGAGGAGGACACTAAGTTCCTCCTCTTCCTGTTTGGCAAGTTCGGGGCGGTTAGCCTTGGTGTACTCGGCTATGGCCTCCCGGCGCTGCTTGGCCTGGGTGTTAATGCAGGCTTGCAGCTCGTCTTCGGTGAGCTGGCGCCGCACCTCCACCTCGCGGTAGCGGATAGCACTTTTCAACAGCCGCAAGGTGGAAGCCGCCACCGGTTGTTGGTTTTTGATGGCCTCTTTGAAGGCCTGATCCAGCCGCTGATAAAGGGTCATTATGAGCCCTCAATTTTCCGCAGCTTCTTCAAAGCCCGCTTTTTGGCCGCCAAAATTTTCTTCTTTCGCTTAATGCTGGGCTTTTCGTAATGTTCCCGTTTGCGAATTTCAGAGAGAATCCCGGCCTTTTCGCACTGCTTTTTAAAGCGCTTTAAGGCGACCTCGAAAGGTTCGTTGGGTTTTACCCTGACGCCGGGCATCCATTTCGCCTCCCCCCGTAGTCAGATGGCACCTATCGTCCCTGCCCCCCTGGTCCGTTTACTTGTCAGGCCAAAAGGTGGGCAGGCCAATATGGTGATCGTTCTTGAAACGTTTATTGTTTATCATCTATTTCAAAACTGTCAAGAGGATTTCGCGAAGAAAGTTATGTTTACAGGAATCTCCCGCCTTCGAGAGAATTTTTTTGCCGCAGGACCCCTCCTTAGCGTATCATAGGGGCGCGAGAGAATGCACCTTGAGGGAGGGGTATGTGGCGCACAAAAATTAGCTGCCTGGGCTTATTGGCGGTCTGGCTGATGTTAGCGGCGGGCTGCGTTACCGTCAAGGTGAGCCTGTTTGAAGAGCCGGCCCCTTTGAAGGAGAAAACCATCTCGGGCTATGGCCGGGATAAGATCCTGCTCATGGAGGTCTCCGGGGTCATCCTGGAAGGGCCGCACCGCCTCCTGGGGCTGATGCAGGGGGCGACTTCCCCCAGCCGGATCAAGGAAGAACTGGAAAAGGCAGCCAAAGATGACCACATCAAGGCGGTGGTCTTGAAGATCAATTCCCCGGGGGGCACGGTGAGCGCCGCGGATGTCATTCTCCACGAACTCAAGGCCTTCAAGGCGAGCAAAGGCGTGCCGGTGGTGGTCTGCTTCCAGGGCCTGGCCGCCTCCGGGGGTTACTACCTGGGCCAGGCGGGGGATACGATCATTGCCTACCCCACCTGCATCACCGGTTCCATCGGGGTCATCGCCATGAAGTTCAATTTCCGGGGTTTGATGGACAAGGTGGGAGTTGATGATGACGTCGTCAAGAGCGGCAAATGGAAAGATTTCTGGTCCCCCTTCCGGCCCGCCACCCCCCAAGAAAAGGAGATGATGCAGCAGGTCATCGACGACTTCTACCGGAGGTTTGTGGACGTGGTGGCCCAGGGGCGGCATTTGAGCCTGAAAAAGACCCGGGAGGTAGCCGACGGCCGGATCTTTACCGCTTCCCAGGCCCTGGACCTGGGTCTGGTGGATCAGTTGGGGTATCTGGACGATGCCCTGGAGTTGGCCAGGGTCAAGGCGGGCCTGGAAGAAGGCGCCAGGGTCATCACCTATCACCGCCCCGGCAGCTATAAGCCGACGATTTACTCGATGATGCCTGATCTGGACATGGTGGGGCCCCAGTTCTTATATCTGTGGTGGGGGGGAGGCGCCTGAGGTTAGAGGCGCGGGCGCACCCCGACTTTTTTTCGAGGTCTACGTCCCGGGACCGATAAGGAAAACAAGTACAGGTGAGCTTCCCGGGTAGGAGGCGAAGGTTACCGGCAGGCAACCTTTCAGACCCGGCGGCGCTTTACTTCGGCACATAACAATATTATATTATTTTATAATATTCTGATAGGCTGATTGAGCCGGGTAAAAAGCAGGCGCACGATCTTTACTATGGCTTTCGACTTTCCAGCACCTGGCGCAGCAGGTCTGAAGAGGCAATGGACGGACCAGCCGGCAGGTTGCAGGTAAATCAAGATGAGCAAACCTCGGAATAAGGTTCCCGGCACCGGGTCGCGGCCGCCCGGCAAGAATGGCAAGGGCCTCGCTGACCCAGCGTCGTTGCAGGCCCGTCCGGCCCCGGCAGCCGACCCCAGCAGGAATGACCCAGTGATTGAGAAGGTTCGCCAGATTATCGCGGAGACCCCGGAGATTCGACCGGAGAGAGTCGGTCCGCTGCAAGAGGCCGTGGAGCAGGGCGCCTACGAGATCGATGCCCGGAAGGTGGCCAATAGCCTCATTACCAAACTGATCCAGGACCCTGATACCCCGGTCTAAACCCACGAGTCCGCCTGTCTGCAAGCTCGCCCCTCTGGGTAATGCCCTCCGACCCTCAATCCCCGGCAATCCGCCAGCTTAGGTCTCGATCACGCCCCGGGGCAGGGTGCGCAGGCCCTGGAGCAGCATTGAGGCGGCCACCTCCACGTCGGCCCGGGTGGTGGGCCAGCCGACGCTGAAGCGCACCGCCCCCCGGGCCAGGCTCACGGGCACCCCCATGGCCGCCAGCACCGGGGAGATGGCCTCCCGACCGGCGTGGCAGGCCGAGCCCAGGGAGGCCGCCAACTCCGGCAGCCCCGCCATCAGCTCGCCCCCCGAGCGCCCCGGAAAAGAGACGTTCAGGGTGTTGGGGAGGCGTTCCAGCTCCGGGCCGTTGAGCACCAGGCCGGGGACCCCGGCGCCGAGAAGCTCATGGAGACGATCCCGGAGGCTTTGCAGGTGCGCGGTTACACCGGGGAGGCGCTCCCGGGCCAGGCGGCAGGCTTTTCCTAAGGCCACCATATAGGGGACGTTTTCGGTGCCGGCCCGGCGGCCCCCTTCCTGGGAAGCCCCGTGGAGCAGGGAGGTAAGGGCGGCTCCGGCCCGCACGTACAAGGCCCCGACGCCTTTGGGGGCGTAAAACTTGTGTCCCGCCACCGTCAGAAAATCCACCCCCAGATCGTCCACGTCCACGGGGATCTTACCTACGCTTTGGGCCGCATCGGTGTGAAATTTTACCCCCGCTTCCCGGGCCAAGTCGGCGATCTCTTTGAGGGGCTGGAGGGCGCCGGTCTCGTTGTTGGCATGCATGACGCTGATCAGGATGGTGTCCGGGGCCAGGGCCCGGCGCACCGCATCGGGGTCCAGCCGGCCGGTGGCATCCACCGGCAGAATGGTCAGCCGAAACCCCTGGGACTGCAAATAACGGCAGGGGGCCAGGACCGCCGGGTGCTCCGTGGCCGCGGTGATGATCTGCCCCCGGCCGTGATGCGCGGCCACGCCCTTGAGGACGGTATTGTTGGCTTCGGTGGCGCCGCTGGTGAAAACAATTTCCTGGGGGCCGCAGCCCAGCAGGGCCGCGACTTCCCCCCGGGCCTGCTGCACGGCGTCCCGGGCCGCAAGACCCAGGGGATAATCGCAGCTGGGATTGCCGAATTCCCCTTCAAGATAAGGCTGCATGGCCCGGTAGACTTCCGGGGCCACGGGAGTGGTGGCATTGTAATCCAGATAGATCATGGCCGGTTCCTCCTGGCAGTGGTAGGCCTGACCCTGGACTTTTCCCGGCTGGGCCCGATTGACACCTGAATTCGACCTCTGATATTGTAACCCGAAAGGTGGAATTTGGGTCGAAAGAGTTGCCGTGCAGGAGCGAGCCTCACAGGCTCGAAACCCTGACCCGCTCCCGATGCCCGCAAATTGATCCCATGAGCCGCTCTCTATCCCCAACCTCTTACCGCCTGGGCCGCTGGCTTTGCCGGCAGACCGTGGGACGCTATTGCTCACTGGAAGTTCAGGGCCTGGAGCACCTGCCGGCCCGGGGTCCCGCCATCATCTGCCCCAAGCACCAGCGCTGGGAAGACATCCCCCTCATCGGTATGGCCCTGCCGCCGCTGCTCCATTATATCGCCAAGGTGGAGCTGTTCCAGCAGCCGGTGGTGCGAGAGGTGCTGGGAGCCTGGGGCGGGGTGCCGGTAGACCGGAGAAACCCCCGGGCCACCCTGTCGTCCTTCAAGCGCCTGCTGCCCCTTTTGAGAAAGGGGGCGTTCCTCGTGCTGTTCCCCGAGGGCACTTACGTCCCGGGCCGGGTCGGCCCCGGCAAACATCGCCTGATTCAACTGCTCCTCAAGTTGCAAGGGCAAGAGGGCTTGGGGTTCCTGCCGTTTGTGCCTGTGGGGGTGGCCTATGAGCCCCGGGCCTGGGGCTGGACGGTGCACGTCAAGCTGGGCCCGCCGCTCCTGGCCCCCGGCCCCCGCCAGGCTCCAGCCCTGACCGACGCCCTCATGGCCCGCATCGCCCGGCTGTCGGGATTTCCAGAGACCTCCAAGGCCGGGTAATCCTGAGTCGCCATCGCAGCGGTATTGGTTGCAGGCGCCTGCTTTGGTCTGCACAGATGGGCGCGCCCCACGCGCCACTTTCTGGTGCGTAAAACGCATCCTGCATTTCCTCAATCCAGGTAATTATTTTTTCGTAAAAAGAGGGCTCGGAGGGGTGATTTCTCTAAAAAGAGTATTAATTTCAAAAAAAAGTGAATAGTTAACCGCCGCTGGCGGGTTAAGTGGCCTTGGCGGCAAGCTGATAGCTGGCGGCTGCGATCTCAGAGGTGAGCCCATGAGAACAGGGTGGCAATTTCTGTCATGGCGATGGTGGGTCGTTCATTTCCTGGGGTTCGCCCTGATCTACACCGCAGGGCGCTTGACCGCCACGTTATTGAAAAGGTAAACGATGAACCGGTGGCTCCCCCACGTGATGTTTCCCCGGCCCGGCTGGTTTATCCTCCACGCCACCGTCATCGCCCTGATATTTTCCCTGGGCTATAGCGTGAAGTTTTAGGATGGCCCCCATGTCAAGCCAACGCTGGCAACTCTGGGCGGCCCTGGTGGCTCTGGCCGTGGGCGCCACTATGCTGCATTATCGGATTCACACTCCGGGGGAGGACCCCACCGACCTGTGGCCCAATCTCTTTTCCCTGATCGACCTGGTCCTGGTGAGCGCCCTGTTCCTGTTCCGGCCCACGGCGCTGTTGGGGCTCTTGCTTAATAGCTTTCTGGCCTTCCTGGGGATCATCATGATGGCGGATTTCTCCCTTGCCGCCACCCTGGCGGGCCAGGTGAAGGTCATGCCGGGCCAGAACTTCATCGGCTGGCTGCTGGCCACCACCTTCCCGGATATCATGATCGCCCTGGCCGACTTCCTGACGGGCCTGGCCCTCTACCGGGCCATATTGGCAGAGAAGTAGATTTTTTGGGGGAGGGGGCTAAGGGCGAGAGCCCTTACCCCCTCCCCCAAGCCCTCTCCCCCAATCCCTTACAGGGGGTTGGGAGGGGAGTTTGAGGGGAGGGCGGGGGACTTTTCGTCCCCCGGGCCTCCCCTCATCTTATTTTAACCTGCCTCCCGCCAACAGGGCGTACTTCAGGGCCAGGGCTTTTTCGGCCACGGACATGGGGGTAGGTCCCAGGATGCGAATCATGGGTTCCTTGCCAAACTCTCCCCGGTCGTAGATCAGGTCCGGGGGCGGATCTCCGGGTTTGAGGACCGAGGCCACGCCCCAGGCCAGGGTGCTCCCTTCCCGGGCCTTGATCCCCGGGGGTTCGGCGCTCCGGTCGAAGCCGGCCACCCGCAGGTGGAGGAGGGGGGCCAGGGCATCCACGCCCTGGAAAAATTTCACGTTCATGGCGCTCCTCAGCTCAGGATGGGTGGCCATGGCGGTGAGGATGATGGCGGCGATGTGGCGGGATGCGCCGAAGGCCGGCGCTTCGGAAATCAGCAGGCCCTGGGGGCTGCGCCGGATGCGCCCGGGGAAGGCGGCCACGTCCTGGGGTCCTTCCGGATACGGGGTGGCATAACCAAAATTGGTCATGACTTCCGGGATGAGGGGTTCGATGCCCTCTTTCTTGAGGCGGGCCGCGGCGGTTTGCAGTGCGGCCAGGACTTCCGGGCGGGCCAGGTCCCGGGCGAACGGGGCGTAGGGGTTCACGGGGCCGGCGCCCCGCCCCAGGGGCAGACCGTACTTGAGGGCCTGGGCCGTGAGGCTCCGGGCCCGGTTCACCGCCTCCGGCAAGGACAACCCCTGGGCCAGGCCGGCGGCGGCGGCCGAGGCCAGGAGGCAGCCCCCGCCGTGGTGATTGGGGGCGTCCAGACGCACGCCGGGCAGGTGGTAGGCGTTCTGGCCGTCGGTGAGCACGTCCACAGGCTCCCCCGGCAGGTGGCCGCCTTTGGCCAGGACCCAGCGGGGACCCAGGGCTTGGAGGCGGCGGGCCGCCTCTTCCAGGTCTTCAGGGGTTTGAACTTCCAAGCCGGTGAGCCGAGCGGCCTCCGGGGCGTTGGGGGTGAGGAGGTGGGCCAGGAGGAACAGCTCTTCCTTGAGGGCCTTGATGCCGTCTGTCGTGAGCAGCGGGAAGCCGCCACCCGCGGCCAGCACCGGGTCGAGCACCAGGGGCACGCCATCCAGGTCCTTTAACCGGTCGGCCACGGTGCGGACAATCGACGGCGTGGCCAGCATCCCCACCTTGACCGCATCCACGGGAAAATCGCTCAGCACCGCGTCCAGTTGCGCGGCTACCACCTCCGGGGCCACCGGGTGGACGGCCAGGACTCCCTGGCTGTTCTGGATGGTGAGGGCCGTGACCACCGTGAGGCCGTAGGTCCCCAACAGGGTGGCCACTTTCAGATCCTGTTGCAAGCCCGCGCCGGCGCCCGGGTCGGAGCCGGCAATAATCAGCAGGGTTTTCATGAGTTATGCCATTTGTCCTTGCACATCCAACCAACCAGTAACGTATTGATAGTTTAATTTATTTTAACCGAAAACCGAAGACTGAAAACCTTCTTATAGCTTCCGCCCGTGGGCCAGGCAGCGCCGGGCTTCGGCTATCAGTTCCCGGCGGTAGTTCCGGGTGAGATAGAGGTTTCGGGCGATGCGCAACTCCGCCAGGGCCATGTAAAAGGGGTTGAGGCCATAGACGCGGCGAGTCAAAGCGGGGTCAAGGTCCATGGCCGTCAGGTAGGCCCGGAGAAATTGCCGGATGCCTTCTTCGGCCCCATGGAAATTTGAGGTTCGCCAGCCCCAGGCATGTTTCAGTTCCCCGGCCACCCAGGACAGGTCCCAGAGGCGGTCGGCGGCGCGCAGCCGCTCCAGGTCCAGGGCCACGGCCCGGCCGTCGGGGAAGAGAAAGTTGGTGGGGGTGGCGTCGCCGTGAATCAGCACCTGCCGGTCGGGAAAATCCCGGAAGCGTTCCTCCCAAGCGCCGCGCTCGTGGGCCAGGGCCCGGCAGTCATCCCGGCTCAACAGGCCCGCCGCCTCTAACTGCCCCATCACCTTGTCCAGATAGGCCAGGGCGGGGTCGAGCAAAACCGGGCTGACCGGCACCGGCCGGGAGTGAAAAAAGGCCAGCAGGTGGGCCAGTTTTTCCAGACCCCGGGAGAGGGGCGCCGGGTCCCCGCCGACACTGGCCTTGAGCACGAGATGATCCAGGTCCGGGCCGGGTACGGCCTCCAGCAAGAGGCCCAGGGACCTCTCTGGCCAGCGGCCCAGGAGCCGGGGTACCAGGCGGCGGCCGTTGCCGAGGCCCAGGGCGGGGAGTTCCATATAGTTGGCATATTCCCGGGCCAGGCTTACATCCGAGGCAAGCTGGGGGGGATAGGCGGAAAAAAATTTCCCCACCACCGCGTAGTCGCCTTCCGGGAAGGTGAAGCGCAGCACCCGGCGGGAGGACCGCAGCGGTTCGACATACACCTCCCCGGCCGGGGGGTGAGAATCAGCTTCAGGCCCCAAGAGTTGCCGGAGGGCCCGGGCCAGGGGATCAGCGGCGGGTAACCGGGTCATGGCTGTTCCCGGGCCGCTTCCAGGGCGCAGCCCAAGGCGCCGTTGAATTGGGGGTGGGGCGGCACCACCACCTGATAATCGCCAAGGTCTCCCAACAGTTTCACCACGGCCCGGTTTTTGGCCACGCCCCCCACAAAGACCAGAGTGGGGCAGCGGTAGCGGCGTACCATGGCCAGGGCCCGGCGGGCCACGGAGGCGTTGACCCCGGCGGCGATGCGGGCGGGCGCCATCCCCTCCAGGAGGTGGCCCACCAGTTCGGTTTCCCCAAAAATGGCGCAGGTCTGGGAGATGTCCGCCGGGTCCCGCCAGTGCCCCGCAAATTCCGTCAGGGGCATCTTGAGGAACCGGGCCATGTTTTCCAGGTAGCGCCCGGTGCCCGCGGCGCAACGGTCGTTGGTGAGAAAATCGAAGACCCGGCCCTCCCGGATATAGAGGACCTTGGTGTCCTGGCCCCCCATCTCCAACAGGATGAAGTGGTCCAGGCCCGTGACCCACCGGGCCCCCAGGAAATGGGCCCGGATTTCGGTGATGGTGGGGAAATGGGCCTTGAGGAGGTCCTTGCCATACCCCGTGGCCACCAGGGCCTCAGGGGGGGCCAGCCCCAGCCGGTCCCAATCGATGGACAACTGCCCTGCGGCCCGGACCAGATAATCCCGGTAAAAGATGATGCTGTCCAGCTTCCGCCGCCCCCAAGCGCCCCGCCCCCGGGAATAGACCAACTTCACCGCCCGGCTGCCAAAGTCCAGGCCATAGGTGAGCTTTTGAGAAGTGCGGGGGGAGGGGGCCAGGGGCGGACAGCCCCCTCCCCCGAGCCCCCTCCCCCAACCCCTTAAGGTTAGGCTTGAGCCGGAGAAGTCGGAGCCGACTTCTCCGGCGACCTTAAGCGGGTTGGGAGGGGGGATTGGGGGGAGGGGAGGGACCCCCGGTCCCTGGCCCTCCCCCCAAACTCTCTTAAGGCCGCAGGACATCGACGAAGGCCTCCAGGCGCATACGGGTGCGGGAATCGAGGGGGGTAGGGCGGTCCCCTTCGATGGTCAGGATAGGGAGGGGCAGTTGGTCCCTGAGGATCTGGTCGAACATCTGGCGGAAGCAGAAGCTCTGGGTGTAGTGCACCAGGCCGTCCAGGCGGCGGGTGGCCGCAGCCTCCCGGAGGTCCGCCAGGCGGCCCCAGATATCGTAGGGATAGGTATAGCGCAGGTATTGGTCCACCAGGTCGGCAGTCTCATAGGGCATGCTGAATTGCCGGGGAAATTCATGGAAGACCACGGCGGCGCCCAGTTCTTCCAGGTAGGCCCACAGGTCGGTGAAGATGGGCGGGATGCCGGCAAACCCCAGGCGCACCCGGCCATTGGCCGGCGGCCGGCGCTCCGCCTCCTGGAGAAAAGCCGTAAGCTGTTGCTCGTAGGCGGTAAGGTCCGAGGCAAAATCCGAGGTGGCGATGAGCCACTGAAAATTCTCCCGGCCGCTTACCTGGCCGGTCTCCCAGGTGAGGCGGTCCAGGCGGCGCAGCTGCCGGCGCAGCGGCGCCAGGCGGGCCTGCACCCGGGCCACCGCGTCGGGGGTGGCGCCAAGGCGGGCCATCAGGGTGGTGATTTCCCGGGCCAGTTGCTCCCGGTCCCGGGGATAGGGGAACTTGAAGTGGATGACCTCGATGGCCTCGGCCGTGAGGATTTCTCCCAAGGCCTGGGTATTGGAGCAGTCCCCCTGGCAGGCGGCGATGACCGCCCGGATCTCCGGGTGGGCCTTGAGAGCGGCATAGATCCCCTTGATCCAGGCGCAGAGGGTGCGGGGCAAGCCGGCGGCCTCGGCCTGGCTCACCCGGGCCAGGGCCGCAGGATCGGCAATGAACAGGTTGTTCAGATCCACCGGGGTCAGGCCCGCGGCCAGCACCACCTCCACCGGGATAGTAGTGGTCAGGCCCAGCCGGGCGCCGGGAACGAAAGGCGAGGATTGGCGCATGACGTCACTCTATCAAGGCACTTCGCCTTCCTGCAAGTTAACTTCCTGCAAGCCTCCGGTTTCGGAGAGGCTGCGGATCACCTGCTTGAAAATTATCGTATCCTTGCTCTGCAGGTGTATGCGATAGGTCGTCAGGTTACTGGGCGGCTCCAGGGTATAGTTGATGAACTGGATGCTGATGCGATAGCTTTTGAGGATCTGCCTGATCCGGTCCAGGGGGTCCTCCACCCCGTGATATTTCAAGGTCAGGATGGTGAACAGATCGTGGGCGAAGATCTTTTTAATGAGGCGCAGGGCGTATAGGATAATTATGCTGATCATTGCGGCAAACAGGGCCGGGATGAGATACCCGGCGCCGATGGCCAGGCCGAGACCGGTGACCAGCCAGAGGCCCGCGGCGGTGGTCAGGCCCCGCACCGAGCCTTTGCCGGTGATGATGGCGCCGGCCCCGAGAAAACCCATGCTGGCGATGGCATAGGAGGCGATCCGGGCCGGGTCCAGCCGCACCACCGATTGGTCCACGGCCAGGTGCCGATGGATTTCCTCCATTTCCAGGGACAGCATCATCATGAGGCAGGAGCCCACGGCGACCAGGATGAAGGTCCTGAGCCCCGCGGCCTGGCCATGGGCCTCCCGTTCAAAGCCGATGGCCGCTCCGACGAGAGCGGCGATGATCAGCCTGGCCAACTCCCAGGTAACATGGTTCAAGTCCCACATAATCCACTCCTTGGCGTGCCATTGACATTAATCCCCGGAAGGGGAGGTAAAGGCGCAGGCGGGCAAAAAGGGGCGGCCGGGGTATTGATCCGAAGAGGGCAGGAAAGGGTTTTAAGCCGCATTCAGATAAAACTCCGGCTACAGCAGCGGGCGCATCCGGGGAAGAGACGGCGGACAATGATCTGCCGGAAGCTGCGCATCTTGGGACCATTCCAAATCTCCTGAAACGGTTGGGTCGCGATATTGCCGGCCGCCAGGTGGAGGCAAGGCGAGACGGTGCCGTCAGGCAAAATCCGTGAGCCCTTCCACGGGGCGCTGCACACCTGGGGGAAGGGATGGGTCAGGTCCAGGTAATAGGGTTCCAGGAGTTCCAGGGGCAGGTTCGGCAAAAAGAGGAGCTTCACCCGGCCTTTGGCCAGTCGCCGGACCTCCTGGAGCTTGTCCAGCAATTGTGGCAGGTCGGTGGGGGTGATTGCGCTCTCATAGTATTCGCCTTCGGGGATGGAGGGGGGGGTCAGGTCCAGTCCCTGGCTGGCCGCAAACTCAGGGGACAGCGCCCGGTTGTGACGCTGGACGTTGGCGGCGGTATTGAAGATGGTGTGCTGAATCTGGAGGATATCCGCCCCCAACTCGTGGGCCAGGGGGACCATCTGATCCAGGGTGGCCAGGCTGGCTTTGGAAATGACACAATTGACCCCGATGATGGGACCGGGGGAGCGCTGCCGGTTCCGGGCGGCCACCAAGGCCTTGATGCCGGCGCAGGTTTTCCGGAAGACCCCCTCCTGTCCCCGGATGGCGTCATGGACCTCGGGGGGGCCGTCCAGGGAGACCGTCACCAACTCCACGCCCTGGGACACCAGGGTGTCGGCCACCCGGTCCAGCAAGGTGCCGTTGGTCTGGAGCTGCACCACAAAGCCCCGCTGTTTGGCTGCCTTGATGAATTCAGGGAAATGGGGGTACAAGGTGGGTTCGCCGCCGGTGAGATAGAGCCGGGGCCGGAAGGCAGCCACCTGATCCAGGAGGTTGAGCCAGATGGAGAGGGGCAGCTCCTGGCGGGGGTCATACCAGCTCAGCCCGGTGGGGCCGGGAGTGTGGCGGTGCTGCTCGCACATGACGCATTTCAGGTTGCAGCGCCGGGTGAGGTGGAGGTTGAGATTCGCCGGCGGGCCGCTCCATCCATTTCGGAAGCGGCGGTCCAGGGCAATGCCGAAGTTACGGCGGTAGGCCTCCCTCAGCAGGTTGTAAACCCAGCGGGGGTTTTGCCACATGAGCTGCAAGGCCCGGGTGGACAGAGAGTGCCTGGGGGAAGCCGGGGCGGTTTGACGCCCCGGGTCTAATGGCCGAGTCGGCATCGGTTATCTCACCTCAATACCACAAGTCATGGCCCGGGGGCCACAACCAAAGATGCAGCGATCTGGTGGCGGGCCCGGAAGCCCACCCCACCCTTAAAGGGCGGTATTCGCCGTGGAGACGGGCGTCCCTGGCCCCCATCCATCTGGAAAGCCTCACTGCCGCCGGCCGAAGATGGCGGTGCCCACCCGGACCAGGGTGGCCCCTTCTTCCACCGCGACCGCGAAATCGCCGGACATGCCCATGGAGAGTTCCGGCAGGGGCAGGCCGCTCAGGCCCCGCAGCCGGTCCCGCAGTTCCCGCAAGCTCCGGAAGTAAGGGCGCGCCGCCTCCGGATCGGAAAACCACGGCGGCATGGTCATCAGGCCTAAAAGACGCAGGTGGGGGAGCCGGGCGACCTCCTGGACCAGTTCCCTTGCTGCTTCCGGCGCCACCCCGGATTTCGTGTCTTCGCCCCCCTGATTGACCTGGATGAGGACGTCCTGGACCTTGCCCAGCCGGGCCGCGGCGCTATCCAGGGCCCGGGCCAGTTTGCCCCGGTCCACCCCGTGGATCAGGTCGAAGAGTTCCACGGCGGGTTTGGCCTTGTTGGTTTGCAGATGGCCCACCAGATGCCAGCCCACCTGCCGCCCCAGGATGTCGATCTTGTCCTTGGCCTCCTGAAGATAGTTCTCCCCAAAAAGGTTTTGGCCCGCGTCAATGGCGGCCCGAATCCGGTCCAGGTCCACGGTCTTGCTCACCGCTACCAGGCGCACCTCGCCGGGGTCCCGGCCGGCTCGCCGGCAGGCCTCGGTTATGGCGTTCCGAACTTCTGCCAGATTTTGGGCGATTTGGGTCACGGCAGTTCCGGCTCTTATCGTTCAGCCAAAAAGGATAGAAAATTGGCTAAGCGGTGGGGGGTCAGCTGAAATGACTTGCTAATGCATCTACAAAATATAGGTATTTCCAAATTCATAGCCAATGAAATTAGAACCTCCATCGTGTTTTTCACCGACATGTAAAAGGCGCGGAGTCGGGAATAACTCTCCTTCTTCAGCTTTTTCTTTGTAAAGATAAAGAACCATAATGAATAATCCGCTTACCGCATTAAGAGCATTTTTTAGATTGGCCTGATGATATTCAGCGTCCCTGTGATGTTTTATTTTGTTATAGGCAGTCCACCAGTCAGGTGGATTATTTGGCACATTCCAATTACTCCATGGGGCTAGCGTTAGGCCATATCTCGGCAGCAAAACTTTAAAATCAGGAATAGTAGGGTAAGATGCCAGGATTTCATTCTGGTAGGGGTGTATCCGGTCTGCAGAGGACCTTGGATTCAGTTTTTTACAGATTTGTTTGCACACAACGTCGACTTCTGCCCCCGATGTCAGTAAAATTCTTGAAATTTCTATTGAAAAACAGTCGAAGTTCCTTTCGTCAAACTCAATAAATCTGGATAAACGTCCCAAGTCACCTTCGATTGCAAGAAGGTAGTTCCAATGAGTTTCGATCTTTTTAAATGTGATAGCCATGATTTAAACTGCTCACATAATGTAGGGTGGGCATCGCCCAACAATAATTGAAGACAGATTAATCTATGGCGGGCAGTGCCCGCCCTACATATTCCTCTAAAACTTCTTCCTCTGTCAACCCGAAGACCGCCAGGGTATTCTCCCAGGTCTGAGCCGCCACCTCCTCCAGGGTCAGGCCCCGGATATCGGCCAGCTTCTGGGCCGTGGCCACCACATAGGCCGGTTCATTCCGCTTGCCCCGCCAGGGTTGGGGAGTCAGATAGGGACAGTCGGTCTCCACCAGGATCCGGTCCAGGGGGACTTTCTGAGCCACCTGGCGCAAAGGGTCGGCCTTGGGGTAGGTCAGAGGTCCGGCAAAGGAGAGGTAAAAACCCAGGTCCAGAAAGGCGTGGGCCTCCGTCAGACTCCCCCCGAAACAGTGCATGACGCCGCCGGCCAGGCGGCCTCGGTAATCCTGGAGGATCGACAGGGTGACGGGGGTGGCCTCCCGGGTGTGGATAACCACGACTTTTTTATGGGCGATGGCGAACTCCAATTGCTGGCGGAACCAGTACTGCTGGACCTCTTCCGGCGAGCGGCGCCGATAGAAATCCAGCCCGATCTCCCCGATGGCAACGACTTTGGGGTCCGCAACCAGGGGGACCAGGGCCTCCAGGTCCGCCTGGGTCATGGCGCCGGCGCCGTGGGGATGGACCCCGATGACGGCGACGATGCCGGGAGACTGCTGTGCAGTGGCGATAACCTGGGGGGCGTCGGCCAGACCGATGGCCACGTTGATCACCAGGCGCACCCCGGCCTGCCGGGCCCGGCGCAGGACCGCGGCTTGGTCGGGAAAGTGATCCTCCAGATCCAAATGTGCGTGAGAGTCAGCCAGGCGGATAGTCATATCTTCAAGCTTGTGGACAATTTCCCTCTGCATGGTAAAATATACGAAATTTCTCCGGGCTGCAAGGAGAGGTAGTGGCCGCCAGGGTTTTTGCTCTTGTTGTTGTCGGATGGCTCGTGTTAGGGGCAGCTCTGTCAGCGGGGGCGGCGGGTTTGACGCATACCCCCGTTCAATGGCAGGCAATCGGCCGGGGGCTTAACCTTACCCAGGTGGAGGTCCTCCAGGATGGTGAGGTGGTATCCGGCCTGGCGGTGGTAAAGATCGACCCCGCTTCCAATTCGTTCCGGGTGTTTCACGGCTCGCCCCGGCCCATAACCAAGTGGCAGGAGGGGATCCAGGCCCCCATCGTGTTTAATGCCAGCTATTATAAAGGCGACGGCCAGCCCTGCGGCCTCATGATTGCGGACGGCAAGCCCATCGGCCCTTCCCGCAACCCGCAGATGCGGGGGATGTTCGTGGCGGAACCCCAGGGCATGTCCCCGGACCTGCCCCGGGCCACTATCCTGGATTTGCTCACCACCCCGATTGACCCGAAAAAATTACCCTGGACCCAAGGAGTGCAATCCTTTCCGTTGTTGCTGGACTATAAAGGGAAGATCAGGGTAAGAAACAGCGAGAAAAGGTCCCACCGCACGGTGATCGCCACGGACCGCAACGGTAATATCCTGGTGTTCAACACCTCCAACAGATTTTTTACCTTGTATGAGTTTGCCGAGTTCCTGAAGGGGAGCGCCTTCGCTATTGATTCCGCCCTGAACCTGGATGGCGGCACGGAAGCGCAACTCCTGATCAAAACCAAGGATTTTGAGTTTTATTCTCCCCCAACCTGGGAAAAATCCATCGGCAACCTCATCGATGAGCAGAAGTTCTGGTTGCCCAGTGTAGTGGGGGTGTTTCCGCACCCGGATTGATCCCCATGGCCAACTACCTTATTCTGGGGGCCGGAAAATTTGGCCGGCTGGCCCTCGAACGCCTGACCCGGCTGGATACCGCCGGCAGTTTCCTGGTGGTGGATCGCGACCCGGGGGTTGGGGTTGACGGCGGTCCGGGCCGGCAGTGGGTGCAGGCAGAGGCCATCGCCTTTCTGGTGCAGCATCTGGGAACCGACTGCCGGTGGGACTGGATCATCCCCATGGTGCCGGTGCATGTGGCCTATGGTTGGCTCATGGCGGGCCCCCTGGCCGGGTCGGCCTGGCGGCCGGCGGCGGTGCCGGAGGCATTGGCGGGTTTGGTTCCCGGGGCCCGGCGCGGTCCGGCAGGTGAGCTTTTTCTGAGCCGGGCCCAACACCTGTGCCCGGATGACTGCGCCGAACCGGAGGTCTGTCCCGTTACCGGGGAATCCCGGGAACCCTCGCTTCACCAGGAACTGGCCTCTCTCAATCTGGCCGGCTGGGAGATCAGGGTGATTCCCAGCCGGCAACTGGCCCCGGGGGTGGGGGGGTATCCCCCAGGGCGGTTGTTGGAACTAGCCCGGGATGTGGCCGCCCTTGAGGACAAAGTTTTGATCGCCACGGCCTGCCGCTGTCACGGGGTCATACAGGGTCTGGCCAAGAGGTCTTATAGGAAGAATGTTTAACTTTTCCGGTATCTTAGGGTCATCGCCGCGTATCCGGGAGATTTTCCAGCTCCTGGAGATGGTGGCCCCTTCTGAGGCCACGGTGCTGCTCCTGGGAGAAACCGGGACCGGCAAAGAGTTGGTGGCCCAGGCCATCCACCGGAATAGTCCCCGGGCGGCGGGTCCCTTCGTGGCGGTCAACTGCGCCGCCTTGCCCGAAACTCTGCTGGAGAGCGAACTCTTCGGCCATGAACGGGGGGCCTTCACCGGGGCCACCAGCCGCAAAGACGGACGCTTCCTCCTGGCGAACCGCGGCACTTTGTTTCTGGATGAAATCGCTGAACTCAGCCTGCCCATCCAGGCCAAGATCCTCAGGGTCTTGCAGGCCCGGGAGTTCGAACCCCTGGGGAGCAATCGCACCCTGAAGGTGGAGGTGCGTATCATCGCGGCCACCAACCGGGACCTGGAAAAAATGGTCCGGGAGGGCCGGTTCCGGGACGACCTCTATTATCGTCTCAATGTGTTCCCCGTGGTGATGCCGCCTCTGCGGAAGCGCCTGGATGACCTGCCCGCCCTGGCGGAATTCTTCCTCAAGAAATACGGCGAGAAGAACCGACGGAAAGTTATCTCCCTGGCGCCAGAGGTGCTTGAGGCGTTCCGGCGCTTCCCCTGGCCGGGAAACATCCGGGAGTTGGAAAACGTCATTGAACGAGGCGTGATCGTCTGCCAGGGGGACGTCCTCACCCTGGAGGATTTGCCCCCGGCCTTGCAGCAACAGGGCGGTTGGCCGGCGGCGGACGACGAAACCGAGCCGGGATTGCCCGAACTGGAACGGCAATTGATCAGCCGCACCCTGGAGCGGGTGGCCGGCCAGCGCCGGCGGGCCGCTGAAATCCTGGGAATCTCCCTGGATGAATTGAACCTCAAGATCAGGTCCTATGGGCTGCAGGAGCGAGGCTAAACCCGGCAATGTTTTTTCCTCCGTTAATCTTCTTGCTGATGGTGGCTTTTTTCCTGGTGGCCCTGATCATGCTTCCTTTCTTGATGGTGGGGCTGATCGGCGAGGCCTTCATGCGTCTGGGAATTTCCCCCGGCCAGATGTTCTGGCTCCTTATTCTGACCCTGGTGGGCAGCCTGGTCAACATCCCCATTTACACATTTGAGAACCGGGCGGTAGTGGGAGAGCAGGTGGTCTCCTATTTTGGCATGCGCTTTAAGGTGCCCCGGATGGAGCGGCCCCAGGTGACCGTGCTGGCGGTAAATGTGGGCGGGGCCTTGATCCCGATAGCCCTGTCGTTGTATCTTATGTCCAAAGGAAATTTCGGCGTCGGCCTGCCGATCCTGTTGGTGGTGGTGACCGTGGTGGTGAACCGCCTGGCCCGCCCGGTGCGAGGCATGGGGATCGGGGTGCCGGGTCTGGTGCCCCCCCTGGTGGCGGCCCTGGGAGCTTACCTCTTGTGTCCTCCGGAGCTTCGGGCTCCCTGCGCCTATATCGCCAGCACCATGGGCATCTTGATCGGGGCGGATCTCCTGAACCTGGGGCAGATCCGGCAGTTAGGGGCGCCGGTGGCCTCCATCGGCGGGGCCGGCACCTTTGACGCCATCTTTCTCAGCGGGATTATTGCGGTGCTGCTCAGCTAAGGGCGGGCCGCCAGTCGCCGTGCGATAGTGCTATAAAAGGGAGGTAGACAGGCTATGTATCAAGCAAAGATGAGTCAGGAACTTCATCCGGTCAAGGGTGGGCGCTCGGCCCGCCGCAGCTGGGGCCGGATCGCAATGGTCCTCCTGGTCCTGCTGTTGCCGGGGCTCCTGGGCGCCTGGAAAATCATCAGCGGCGACACCATTGATAGCCGCCACGTGGAACGCATCATAGACGGCCAGACGACCAAAAATGAAGTCCTCTTGCTGTTTGGCGATCCCCAGGAAATCGACCGCACCCCGGAGGGCGTCAACTATTTATATAAAAGCTTCAAGGATGCGCCGGCTTTGCCTTATAAGCCGGAAGAGCGCAAGATCAACCCCCAGTCCGACCAGCTTTACGTCATTGATGACTCAAAAGACACAAAGCAGATTAAGAAAGCGCCGTTGAAGACCGAAGGCAAGATTTTAAAGAGCACCCTGCTCATTCGCTTCAAACCCGGCGGAGACACGGTGATGAGCCACGAATACAAAGAGTTCTAACGGGAGCCCGCATGACGGCGTTTGCCGATTTGGCCCAGGCTACGGCCTGGGTCTTTGATTTACAGAAGTTCGGGATCAAGTTCGGCCTGTCCTCTACCCTGAGCCTGTTGGCCCGGCTGGGGCTGAACTACCAGGAGGGCCGCTATATCCACATTGCCGGCACCAACGGCAAGGGGTCGGTGGCGGCCATGCTCAGCGCCATGTTGAGCCGGGCCGGCTATCCCGTGGGCCTGTTCACCTCGCCGCACCTGGTGAGCTTTAACGAGCGCTACCGCCTCGGAGACCAGGAGGTGTCGCCCGACCAGCTGCTGGCCTTGATCAGCGAAGTACGGGCCGCGGTGGACGACGCCGAACCCCCCACCTTCTTCGAGTTTGCCACGGCCATGGCCTTTCTCTACTTCCTGAAGGCCGGGGCCGCCCCCATTATCCTGGAGACCGGTATGGGGGGGCGCCTGGACGCCACCAATATCGTCCAGCCGCTGGTTTCAGTGATCACCAACATCTCCCGGGACCACCAGGAACATCTGGGCGAGGGGCTCTTGGCCATCGCCGGAGAAAAGGCGGGGGTCATCAAACCCGGGGCGCCGCTGGTCACCTACGCCCGGCAAAAACAGGTGCTCCACCTGTTCCGCAACCGCTGCCGGGAAGTGGAAGCCCCCCTCTACCAGGGCGGGATAGACTTTAAAACCAGGGGAAAATCCGGGGGGTCTTTCGATTATGCCGGCCTCCACCACCAGTTTTCCGGCCTGACCCTTAG
Organism: uncultured delta proteobacterium; assembly: GCA_963812015.1. Lineage (GTDB taxonomy): Bacteria > Desulfobacterota > Desulfobaccia > Desulfobaccales > 0-14-0-80-60-11 > 0-14-0-80-60-11. The sequence goes on from CAWETI010000003.1 coordinate 1,108,568, forward strand.
CCTCAAGGGCCGGCACCAATATGGCAATGCTGCGGTGGCCCTGGCGGTGGTGGAATTGCTCGACCGGAACGGTTTCCCCGTGCCCGAGGCGGCCATTCGGGAAGGCTTGAAGACGTCCCGCTGGCCGGGCCGCCTGGAACAGTTGCCCCAGGACCCCCGGGTCCTGCTGGACGGGGCCCACAACCCTTCCGCCGCCTTGACCCTGGCCCAGAATCTGAAGCAGATCCACAAAACCGGCCGTCTCATCCTGGTGATGGGAGTCATGGCCGACAAGGACGTGGACGCCATCTTGGCCCGGCTGCTGCCCCTGGCCCAGATGGTCATTTTTACCCAACCGCAGTACTTCCGGGCCGCCACCCCCAGGGACCTGGCCCGACGGGCCCAACCCTACGGCCTGGAAATCCTCCAGACCCCCCGGGTGGCCGCGGCTGTCCAACAGGCCCAGTCCCTGGCCGGCCCCGAGGACCGCATCGTCATCACCGGCTCTTTGTATACGGTGGGAGAAGCGAAAGAGTATTTTGGGGGAGGGGGCTAAGGGCTTTTTCATAAGTGCCCTTACCCCCTCCCCCCACACCATCACGAGAAATCTTAAGAGGCACCCATGCACATTTTTGTTTCCGGGTCATTGGCATTTGATCGGATCATGGATTTTCCCGGCCGGTTTGTGGATCACATCCTGCCGGAGAAGATTCACATCCTCAACGTCTGTTTCATGGTCAACGGGTTAACCGAGCGGTTCGGCGGCACTGCGGGCAATATCGCTTATAATCTGGCGTTGTTGGGGGAGAGCCCCTCTATTCTGGCCACCGCCGGGCGGGATTTCGGGCCTTACCGGGAGCGGCTGGGGGAGTTGGGTTTGCCCCTCACGGGCATCAAGGAGATTCCCCAGGAGTTTACGGCCGGGGCGTATATCACCACGGATTTATCCGACAACCAGATTACCGGATTCAATCCCGGGGCCATGAAGTATGCGTCGGAATACCGCTTCGACAGTTTGGACCCGGCGGCCGCCCTGGCCATCGTGGCGCCGGGGAATCTGGAAGACATGCTGGCTTACACCCGGTTCTACAAGGGTGCGGGGGTGCGTTACATTTTCGACCCGGGGCAGAGCATCCCGGCCTGGGGGGGTGAAGAGCTCCGGGAGATGGCGGACGGCGCCCTGGCCCTCATCGTCAACGACTACGAGTTGGAGATGTTCCGGCAGAAGACCGGCCGGGAAGCCGCCGACCTCCTCAAGCTCACCCCTCATCTGCTCACCACCCGGGGAGAGCAGGGCTCCCTGGTACAGACTGACCGGGGCGTAGATGAGATCCCGGCGGTGCCGGCCAGCCAGGTGCTGGACCCCACCGGGGCCGGGGACGCCTACCGGGCCGGTCTCCTCAAGGGCCTGGCTCTGGGGCTGGGCTGGCCCGAAGCCGCGCGCATGGGGGCGGTGCTGGCCAGTTTCTGCGTGGAACAGCAGGGCACCCAGGAACACCGGCTGGAAGTTTCGGAGTTCTGGGGGCGCTTTGCCGAGAATTTCGGGCCTCCCCCGGAGGCGGCCGGTCGATAACGCCCCGAGGTGGCGGCCGAGCTGCTGATGACGAACTCATTCCCAAGTCTGAAGGAGCATCATGAGGCGATGACTGCTGTCGACCGTAGTGCGAAAGATTCCCCGGCGGAGCTGCTGCGCCGAATCCAGGCGATGTTTCGAGATCGGGGCATCTTCGCATCCACCGTGACCCTGGCTTACCGGGGGGAGAACTATCTGGTGCGCTGCGATACCCACACCTTCGCGGTGTATCGCCTGGTGGAGTATGGTCATGTGCCTCCCGGCCGCCCCGGCTGGCCCGTCTGCCTGGTCACCGCCGAGGCCGTCGTGGATGAAGCCAGCCCGCCCCATCTGCCGGAAGACGAATTCGCTTCCGGGCTGGGCCTGGAAGAATGGTTGGAATACATCAAGTCCCTTTACCCTCCCACCACATCGATCAGTTAACCTCTCCGGCTGTAAACCGAAAACGAAAATCCCAAACAATCTCATCCCTTGAGGGGGACAAAAGGCATTGCGCCTTCATGGGCATGATGAATTATATCTACAAGAGCGCAATGAAAAATCAGCTAGCGTTGCGTCCCAGGGCAGTGTATCAGTTTAATTTTAATAAAGATATAAGGAGGTTATGTGCAAATGACTGAATCAACAGGTAAACAGGGTCATCTTGACAAAGAGGCTCTACCATGGGAGGGTAAAATAACGCGCTTTGGGAGTCTACTTTCCCAGACAGGAGCTTTAATTTATGGACCATTGGGATTTTTGGGGTTGGATTGCTTATAGCTGTTTAGGCATCACGGCCATCGGTTTGGCAATCATGAGATTTTTGAAAGATTATTTGGTCATGTTTGAAAAGCTCCCTACCTTTCTTAAGAGCGGGAAATGGGCGTATGTGCCAGCGGCACTATTTATTATTGCCACGATAACCCTCATTGCCCGACCTATGGTTAGTAAGTTTCCTTCCATCGTCGAATTAGAGCATGTCGCCAATCAAACATTTCGTAACACGACAGTTGTACTTGATGGAAAATATTATGATAATTGTGTATTTGAGAATGTGACTATCCGGTGGGATGGTGGGGGTTATATGGTTGTTGGTGTGCAAGTAAATGGAGCAATCCTTCAAACAGCTAATAAAACAGTTATAAATACGGTTGATCTTTTGAAGGCCCTAAACTTGCTAAAACCAGAATTTAGTTCTGCCTGGAAAAAACATCAAGAAGCAAGATAGAATTAATCCGCCAAAGCCGCAATTTCCTCCAAGCTCCATGCATGGTCTGTAACCCCCGGGCCAGAGTGGGTAAAGGCGGGTCCACTCCGGCCCTCGATCCCGGGACGGCGGATTACCGCAGGCTGCCGCTGGCTATGCGGCCCGTTGCTCCTGGGGTCGCCGGAAATACCGGATGTCGAACTCGAATTGGGGAAACAGCCGGGGCAGGCGCATCAGGTTGAAGACCATGACCCCTACGGAGATCCGGTCCAGCCAGGAAGACAGGGGCCAGCCGAAGTGGACCACCACCTGGCGGTCCGCCAGTTCATATTCCAGCACTTTGAGAAGATTGACGATGCGGTGATAGAGACTGATCTTGGTGAGAGGAAAGCGAAAATGATTGGGGGCATTTTTGGGGGGTATGCCGCCGACCCGGGGAGAATAGAAGGTGATGTAAGCTTCATTATCTTTGGGAACCGTCTGTTCCCGTTCCTCGGACCGGCGGAAATAAAGGTGGATCTCCGGGGCCTCGGCCTCGGCGAGATAAAGGACCATTTCCATTTCCGTGTCGGCCTGCTCGATATGCTTTAACTCCGGAGCCCGTTTCCGGGCCACCAGGAAACCCGAAATGAGCATCAGACCGGTTACCCCACCCCAGAGCATGGTGGCGTGAGGCTTATCTATGGCCAGAAAGACAAAGCAGCTTACCAGGATGATCCAAAGTATGAGGGTGCCCAGGCGGCTGGTATAATACGTCATGCCTTCGGCAGTACCCTTGAAATACCGATAAATAATCAGAGAACCCATGTTGATGCAGAAAGAAGCGACCAGCCCTAAGGCATACATGTTGGCCAATTCTTCCTGGCTGCCCATGGTGAGCACCACAATGATGGAGAAGAAGAAGGCGCTGGACAGGTGGATGCGATAGAGGGAATGGCGGCGGTTGACGGCGATGAACCAATGAAAACCATAGCGGTGGGCCACCCGTTCCAGCAGTTCGCTGGAGGCCACAAACGCGGTATTCACTGCCATGGTCAGGGTGAAACTGGCCAGGGCCGCTACGGCAATACCAAAAGCAACCCCGTTTAATAGGGTGGCGAAATGGGTGATGAGGTCCCCTTCGTGGGCCTTGAAATCGATGTTGGCCGATAATACCAGAGTGGCCATCAACGGGGTCACCAGGCCCACGGTGAGGGCCAAAAACCAGTAGGCTTTGCGAATCTCCTTCCAACTCCGGACAAATCCCGCCGTTTGGATAACGGATTCCACCCCGGAATAGGCCAGGATACAAAAGGCGATACTGGAGATAAAGCTGCCGTAGTCTCCTAAAATTCCGCCGCCGCTCACGCGTTTAACGGTCTGAGTCGCCGCCTGGTGAATCTGCCCCAGGGCATAAGCATCCAGGTGGAGCAGGCCGGAGATGATGAGATTGAGCATGATGACGGCGGCGGCCACAAAGATCAGGAAGGTAAACCGGGCGTTTTCCCGAATCCCCAAAATATTCAGGCCGGCCACGCCCCAGATGATGGCCAGCACGGTGAGGATCAAAGCCGGTTTGGAAAGCGGGAAGAAGGAGGCGGCGTTGGACACCGCACTGACCGCGGAGATGCAGGCGGTGAGGATATAGTCCACCATGATGGAGGACACCGCCACAAATGACACCAACGGCCCCAGGACCAGGTAGGAAAAGGAGTAAACCCCGCCGCCGATGAGTTGGTGATGCTCCAGGATTTCGGCGATCTCGGTGAGCCGGGTGCTGATGAAGCGCACCAGCAGGCTGGTGATGGCGATAAAGATGATGGCGCTCAAACCGATGAAGCGGTAAGATTCGGCGGGGGCGTAAAAGACCGAGGTGAATTCATCCATCAAGGTGATGATGCCTACGGCCAGATAAGTAAGCCAGATGCGGCCGTCCTGGTGATAGGAGAGCAAGTTTTTCCGGCGGAACAGATAGATAAAGAAAACTGCCAGGCCCAGATTGAGTATGGTCAGGATGATGGGTTTCATGAAGGCTGATCCCTATAATGTCACAAAATAAAAAGGCTGGGGAAAACCGCAAGCTACCATAACCGGTATAAAGCTTAATCTGATGGGAGTATTATCCACTGCCGATGGGTGGTTAAGGAGCATGGGCGGTATGGGTGACGGCCCCCGGGGCGAAACCAGGCCCGCCGGAGGGTTGGCCTGTCTGAACCGGAGGTTGGTATGTTGCGGGAAGGCGCCCGTTAGGTTTAAAAGAATGCGCCTCGGGCGCATCTATGCAGATGTCCGGCATATCCTCCTCCTGCCTGCGGGGTTAGCTGTCGGGCTCGGGCGGGAGGTTGCGTGCCCTACCGCATTTACGAAAAATGCGGATTCGCCCCAACAAAACGGGTCCCCCGCTTCTCCGATGGGGTATCGGAGAACTCGGCGGTCAGCCTCGTGGTGATTTGACTAACAAATAATAATAGTAATCTTTTTTTCAGAGAGGTCAATGAAAATTGACCCGAACCCCACGGGTGGGTTACGTTTAAGAAAACGAGAATTAGCCGACGTCGCGGGACAAGATCACCTGGGTGTTCAAAGGATTAGTTGAACCACCACCATCCCATGCGGAGAACGATCCATGCACTTCTGGTTGCCGCTTCTGTCCCTGGTGGGGTTGGGGGTTGTCCTGGGGGCCGCCGCCCCCCCCGCCCCCCTGGCGGTCAGGCTTATCCCCGTGGGGTCCCTGCCTCCGGTCATCCTGGGCTTTCTGGAGGAGGGCCTCAGTCGGGAACTGGGGGCCATCGTCCGGATGGGGAAGAACCTCCCCTTCCCGGAATCCTGCCCTGAAGGCCGGGGGCAGTATCCGGCGGACGCTTTTCTGGCGGCGCTGGTGGACGCCCGCCCCCCCGGGGAGGAGGTGATCCTGGGGGTTACCGGGGTGGACCTCACGGTGCCGGTGCTTAACTTCGTTTTTGGCCTGGCCGATCCCCGGAGTCGCTGCGCCCTCATCTCCCTGGCCCGCCTCTACCCGGAATTTTACGGCCAACCCCGGGACCCCCGCCTATTCAAAGAACGGGCTTTTAAAGAGGCGGTCCACGAACTGGGGCACCTTTTGGGCCTGGGCCACTGCCCCGCCCCGGCCTGCATTATGTTCTTCTCCAACTCCCTGGCCGACACCGACCAGAAGGGGCCCGGGTTTTGTCAGCGTTGCCGGGAGTTGTGGCGGAAACAAAATTGAGGGGAAGGCCGGGGGACGTTTTTCGCAAGGCTTCCCCCGCCCTCCCCTCAAACTCCCCTCCCAACCCCCTGTAAGGGTTTGGGAGAGGGGTTTCGGGAGGGGGTAAGGGCATCTTACGAAAAAGCCCTTAGCCCCCTCCCCATAACCTATCCCTCCAAAACAGCCAAGGCCCGGGCGGCGAAGTCCAGGCTGGGGTCCAGTTCCAGGGCCTGTTTGAGCACGTAGGCGGCTTCCTTGACATGGCCCAGGCGCTGCAGGTTGATCCCCAGGTTGGCGTAGTCGATGGCCGAGCCCGGGTCCAGTTCGATGACCTTCTCGAAGCACTCCACCGCCCGCTGATACTCCTCCAGCTTAAAGCAGCAGAAACCCAGGAAGTGGTGGGCCTCCTTGAGGTGGGGGTCCAGGGCCAGGGCCTGGGTGAAGGACTCGGCGGCCTCGGTGAAATACCCCAGGTCCTTCTGGCAGGTCCCCAGATGCACGTAAATGCTGGGCAGTTCGTGGGCCGGGGGATCGAGGCTCAGCGCCCGGCGGAAGTGCTCCAAGGCCTCGCCGGCGCGGTCCTGGTTTTCCAGGGCCAGGCCCAGGAAGAAGTGGACATCGAAGCGGTGGGGAAAGGCGGCGTTGAGTTCCCCCAGGGCGGCCAGGCCCTCGAGGGGGTGGGCATACAAGGCCGCGGTCTTGGCCAGGTGAAAGATGGCGTTGGTGTTGCGGGTGCGGTCCAGGAAATGGGTGCCGGGGACCAGCACGTAAACCACGGGGAGGTCCAGGCGGGGGTGGGTGACATTCACCACAAAAACCTCCAGCCCCAGGCGGCCCAGGGCCTCAAGGCACAGGCGGATCTCGTCCTTGAGGTTGGGCCGGGAGAGGTTGGGAAGGCTGTCCAGGGGTTTCATAAAGGGGCCGGGGGCCATGAGATAGGCCGCCTCCTCCAGGGTCTCATACTTGGGAAGCGTGGGCCGGTAGCTGGTGCGGCGGTGAAAATCCCCGGCCAGTTGGGCCACCTCGGTCAAGGCCCGGACCAGGGACTTGGTGGGGTCGGTGGTGGTGCCGGCGGCGAAGACGATTTCGCTGTCCTGGGGGAAGGTGGACGGGTCGTAGGCCAGGGCCGCCACCGTGGGGATGCCGGTGTCCAGGGAAAAATCCCGCAGATGGAGGACGATGCCGTTGCGCCGGAATTTCTCCAGCAGCTCCCGGGCGGCGGGGTCGGTGACCGAATCGGGGTCGATGGCCGGGGTCGGGCGGCGCTCATGGCTGATGACCGAGCCCACGTGGCGCTCCACCACTTCGCCCAGGCCCTGGAGCACGGCCTCCTCCAGGCAGTTGCCCGCGGCCGGGCCGTTGTATTCCTCGATAAGGTAAAACCAATGGATGGGCAGATAGACCGCCTCTCCCCGGGTCAAGTTGGTGGCGGGCACGAAATACAGGGGCCAATCCTCGTATAGCCGGGCCGCGGCCGCCACCGTGGGAGAAGTGTCGAACAGGGAGCGGGCCAGGTAAGAGAAGGGCAGGGCCTTGCCGGCCAGATCCCGGGGGCAGCCGTAGTCCAGGGGGCCTTCATCCAGATACGTAAAAAAGCTGAAGCGCTCCACCAACTCCATGAGGGCGGAGGCTTCGGCCTGGACCGGAGTGGCGCCTTTGCCCATCTGCTTGTGGGTGGGCACCACCCGGCGGGCGTCCACGCCCAGGATGCTGAGGTACACGGGGATATCCAGACGGCCCGAGTCGATGCGCAAGGTCTCCTGGAGGAGCTTGAGGTCCAGGCGCCCCAGGCGGTCGCGCACCCGGCGGATGGTTTCCTCCGGGGTCAGGAGCTTGTCCTGGTCGTAGGTATAGCCCTTCAGGGCGTCGGTGAGGTGAAGGGTTGGCAGCATGAGTCATAATCTCCTGGCGAGATTATGACCTCATCGCCGGATTTATGCAATCCGGGGCTAAAAGCAGGAGGTACCTGTAGGGGCGGTTCGCGAACCGCCCCTGCGGCCTAACCAGACCATCTCAAATCTCCGGGGTGGGCACGTCTTTCCAGGCGGTGCTTTTGGCCACCGGCCGCACATGGATGATGCGGCCGTCCTTGGCGTCCAGATCGATGAAGCCCACCGGGGTCCGGGTAACATTGCCGGCCAGGAGGTTTTCCCCGGATACCGTGGTCCCCGGGGCCGGGGTCACTTCCACCAGGATCACCCGGCGGATGTTGCAGGTATCGCAGTCCATACCCGCCAGGTTCAGCTCCACCGGGCAATGGTGCCGCCGGGCCACCGCGGGGTCCACCCCATGCATGGCCGCCATGTGGGCCGACGGTGGCCGCCTCAGATGGGCAAAGGGATGGAAGACCCAGTCGGTGATCAGGGCCACGGTGTGGTGGTGCTTGAAGAGGTGGGCCCGGTCCCCGGTATCGGCGATCATCCCCTGCATGATGTAATCGGCGGGCATGACGTAGCCCAGGTAGGACTTATCCCCCTTGAGGAAGGGCACCTCGCCGGCGGTGGCGGCGGCGAAAATTTCGGTCAGGACTTGAGCCTCCAGGCCGTAATCCTCCGGCAGAATGGGCACCAAAGTGAGGTTGCCCGAAGTCGCCAGGGGCAGGGAGCGCAAAGTGATCTGCCGGAGCAGGACCCCGCTACCCATGACCAGGGTGACGATGAGGACCGGAATGGCCAGGTATTTTACGGTGGTGGAGGGGAACAGCCGGCGTCCCAGGGCGGCGAAGGGGGCCTCCAGCCACCGGGGCAGGAACATGCCGGTGCGCTCCTGGTAGCGCCGGTAGGATTCGTCATGCAGGCTCAGCATCCGGCGCTCTTCGTCCTTGGCCAGGAAGTAATAGAGGACGAACATGAGGGAGAGGGTGGCCAGGACGATGAACCGAGGCCAGAGGATGGCCATGCCGATGCCCCAGAGGCCCAGGGCCAGGTACTGGGGGTGGCGGATACGCCGATAGAGCCCCTTATCGGCGATGCCCCACGTAAAGATTTTGCCCAAATAGACCTGGAGGGCGCAGACTGTGAAGCTGGCCAGACCCAAGAGGAACAAGACCGACCCGGCCACCCGCACGCCCTGTAAAAACAGGGTGGGGGGGAGGATCATGTGGGGCAGAAAGAACTGGGTGGTCCAGCGGGTGGCGGCGTGGGCGCCCAGGAAATTGAAGACCGGGCTGAACACCGAATAGAAGAAAAAGGCGAAGGGGCTGATCATGATCATGACTTCGAAGGCCATGACGAAGAAAAAGAGGATGCCGCCGGCGGCGGCGATCTTCTTGGCCAGGGGGTGTTCACCGGACATGGCACCGTCCTCCTGAGACCGGATTGGGGCAAAGATGAGGGCTCTTGTTATCAATAACCCCGGGGGCGGAAAAATCCGGCGAGGGAAAAACGGGATGACCAATTTTCCCCAGCTCCCAAGCTCTCGGGTGGGAACCCAATGGGAGGCGACGCCCTGATTTGTCAGGCATTTTCTTCCAACCCCTCGATTTTACCAAATCCCCCCTCCCATAACCCCTTGCGTTATAACGATCATATATGCAATTAGTTGGTATTGTAGATAGATCAACTGATAGTGGCAAGTTATGTAACATCCCCCTGAGACCATAACCAGTAATAGTCAGGCCTTCCATTGATTGGTGGATCAAACGCCTGATTCAAAGTGAGGGGGATGATATTTCGAAAATCTGGGAAAAATTTCTCTTTTGGCAAGATTTTGCTATTATGCCTCCCAAGAAAAAATTTGGCCACAAAAAGGGGCACCTTTCGGGGTTGAACTCCGGGAGAGATGTCTACCAATGGCATTTTTAGATTTCGGTAGCCAAGGCTGCCGCATAATCTCGGATCAAGAAAGGGAGGTGAAGGGTGAGCGCACTGGCAATTTCTTTGGTCGCCTTTGCCTGCATCTTCGGCGGCACGCTGTTCGGTATGTTGGTTCGCACTATTCTGCCCGAACATCATGTGAGCGATGAGTCAAAGGATGCGGTGAAGCTGGGGATCGGTATGATCGCGACGCTGGCTGCGTTGGTCCTCGGCCTGCTGATCGCCTCGGCAAAGGGTAATTTTGACACGATGAGCAGTGAGCTCAGGCAGGCTGGGTCGCGGGTCATACTGCTCGACCGCGTCATGGCCCATTATGAACCGGAGACGAAAGAAGCCCGCGATCTGCTGCGCCGCAGCCTCGCCTCCACGATCAAGCGAATATGGCCGGAAGACAAGATTGGGCAAGCGATTACCGAGGTCCCCGAGGGGAGGGTCGATATCGAAACTATCCAGGACCAACTTCGCCAACTATCCCCACGGAACGACGCCCAACGCTGGCTTCAGTCCCGTGCCTTACAGATCAGCAGTGATATTGCCGAAGGGCGCTGGCTCCTCATCGAGCAGTTAGGGCAGAGGTCGCTGCCGATGCCGTTCTTTGTGATGTTGGTCTTCTGGCTCACCTTCATTTTCGCCAGCTTTGGCCTGTTCTCCCCCCGCAACGCCACGGTAATGACCGTTTTGCTCGTCTGCGCCTTGTCGGCCGCGGGCTCACTCTTTCTGATCCTGGAGTTGGACACCCCGTACGAAGGGCTGATAAAGGTCTCCAGTGCGCCGCTGCGCAACGCCCTCGCGCATCTCGGTAATCTTGCGCCGCTCCCGAAGTAGCAGGGTGGAACAGCCCCGTATATCTGCGATGTATGAGCACCTTAAATAAAATATTTAGCTGTTTATATGGTTATCAGAGCTGAATCTCATACCCAATCGGATGGTAAATTTTTTCTGCTTTTCAAGTTCCCTCTGGGGGACCGGCTCGGAGAGAAGGCTCTGCTTTGCAAGACTGATTCGGGATGAGAAGGAATTTCCTGGTTTATTACAGTAGGTTGCCCAAGCAGGGCCTATGCCGAAAATTTGCTCTTTCGAGCAGTAATTCATGAGTCCTTGGCTCCCCCGAAATTATGAAAAGTTCCTGAGGCGCATACCCCTAACCTTGAACTTTGAACTTTGAACCTGGAACTTTTCGGAACAGGGGCTTGGGAAGAAGAGGGCAAAAGGGAAGCGGCTGGTGGCGTGGCGTGGTAGGGGTGGGGACCTTGGCTTGACGTGCTTTTATGCCAGGATCAAGGCCCCAGCCAGGACCAGGATCTCCAGGACTTCGTTGGTGGCGCCCAGGACGTCGCCGGTGATGCCCCCCAGGCGGCGCTGGAAGTAGAGGCTCTCCAGCCAGACTATCGGGGCGGCGGCGCCGAAGAGCGCCAGCCCCGGGACGCCCAGGATCAGGAAGGCTAAAGCCCCGGCGCTGAGGCTGGCCCCGGCCAGGACCCGGGGGCTCACTCCCAGGGTCATGGCCTGCCCCAGGCCGCCTTCCGTCCGGGCGTAGGAGGAGAGATAAGCCAGGAGCACCATACCCCAACGGCTGACCACCGGGTAGAGCAGGAGGACTGGCGTTTTGCCGGGTTGGGCGGCCAGGGAGAGAAACAGGGAAAACTTCAGGATAAGCGCCAGGCTGAGGCTGATGACCCCAAAGGCCCCCACCCGGGAGTCCTTCATGATGCGGAGGGCGTCCACCGGGGTCCGGCCCCCGCCCAGGCCGTCGGCGGTGTCGGCCAGGCCGTCCAGGTGCAGCCCGCCATTGATCCACACCGTAAACGTCAGGAGCAGGGCCGCGGCCGCGGGCGCCGGGAGGATTTTTTGTAAGCCCGCCCAGGCCCCCCAGAAACCCAAGCCCAGCAAGGCCCCGACCCAGGGAAACCAGAACAGGGAGCGGGCCAGGGCCGCCGAATCGGCGGGACCCCGCCAGGGCCAGGGCAGCTTGGTGAGGAAGGTGAGGGCCAGGGGGAGGGTGAAATTCATGCTTCCTGTTCGGCCACCCCGGCCTCGCCGAAGGTGGCCATCTCCCGGTAAATTCTGACCCCGGCTTCCAGCAGGGTGAGGCCCAGAGCGGCGCCGGTGCCTTCCCCCAGGCGCATCTGGAGGTTTAACAGGGGCTTGAGGCCCAGGGAATCCAGCATCAGCTGATGACCGGGCTCCACGGAGCGGTGGGCGGCGATGAGGTAATCGGTCACCGCGGGGGCCAGGGCCGCGGCCACCAGGGCCCCGGCGGTGGCGATGAAGCCGTCCAGCATCAGAGGCCGCCGGGCCGCGGCGGTTCCCAGGATGAGGCCGGCGATGCCGGCAATCTCCAGGCCGCCCACCGCGGCCAGGGCCCCCACGGGGTCTTCGGGGCTGGGCTTATGCATGGCCAGGGCCCGGTTGATCACCGCCACCTTGTGGCGCCAGACGTCGTCCTCGATGCCAGTGCCCCGGCCGGTGACCGCGGCCACCGGCCGGCCGGTGAAGACTGAGGCCAGGGCCGCAGCGGGAGTGGTGTTGCCGATCCCCATGTCCCCGGCGGCCAGGGCGTCCACCCCCGTGGCGGTGGCCTGTTCCGCCAACTCCACCCCCACCAGGAGGGCCTTCAGGGCCTCATCTCGGGTCAGGGCCGGCTCCTGGGCCATATTGCGCGAGCCATAGGCCACCTTCCGGTCGATGAGTTCCGGGATGTGGCCGAAATCGTGGTTGACGCCGATATCCACCACCGCCACCCGGGCCCCGGCATGCCGGGCCAGGGCATTGATCCCGGCGCCCCCCCGGAGAAAGTTAAGGACCATCTGGTGGGTGACATCCTGGGGATAGGCGCTCACCCCTTCGGCCACGACCCCATGGTCCGCGGCGAAGACCACCACCCATTTCTTTTCCAGGACGGGCATCAACTCGCCGCGGATGCCCACATAGAGAGCCGCCAGTTCCTCCAGGCGGCCCAAACTGCCCCGGGGCTTGGTAAGGGAGTCCAGGCGCCCCCGGGCCTGTTCCAGCCAGGCAGGATTAACGGGTTCGATCTGGGAGATTATCTGGGATAATTCCGTCATCATAGCAACAGACCTCAATTCGTAAGATAGCTATCAGCAGTCAGCGGTCAGCTTTTAGAAAAAAAATCAGGATTGGCAAGACCAATCTATCCGGAGGGTGGGAGGGCCCACCCTGCCTTTATGCAAGTATGCCAGCCTAGCCGGGAGCGGCTAGCAGCCGGGCCGGACGCGTTGAGACGGTCCTGGCAAGGGATGGTTAATCATCCCCGGCCAGGGGGCTCAAGGCCGGGCCGGGGCCACAGGACCCGCCTTGACGAGCAGGGGCATTCCCGCCACCATCAGGACCACCAGGTCCGCCACCTGGGCCAGGCGCTGGTGCAGCCAGCCGGCCTGATCCCGAAACTCCCGGCCCATGGGATTGTCCGGCACAATCCCCCATCCCACTTCATTGCTGATGAGAACGGTGGGGGTGGCGGTCTTTGCCAAAGCCTCCACCAGGGATTCGCCGGCCGACTGGATGCTACCTGGGAGAGCGCCCTCCCGCAACAAGAGGTTGGTAACCCACATGGTGAGGCAGTCCACCAGGATGACCCCATAGCCATGCTGGGCGCGGCTCAGGGCTGCCGCCAGTTCCACGGGGACCTCTTGGGTGGTCCAGTCCGAGCCCCGCTCGCGCTGGTGGGCTTCGATGCGGGCCTCCATTTCGGCATCCCGGGGTTCACAAGTGGCCACAAAGAGACGGGGCCCGGGGCAGTGGGCGGCCAGCCCCAGGCCGTAACGGCTCTTGCCGCTGCGAGCCCCTCCTAAAACCAGGGCCACCCGAAAAGCTGGCGGTGCGTTCTCCATGGTGAAGCATTCCCGGCGCCCGAGTTATCAGCGCCCGGCTCTGGCAACCCCGGTATCAGTAGGGGTTCGCCTTCATGAGCTGCAAAATTTCCTGTTGCAACTGCGGCACCCAGGCGTCAGTGAGGTAGTAGCGCGACACGTCCCGCTTCAGCGTATCCCAGGCCGTCTGGTCTTCCCGGGCATAGAGGTACAGGATGGTGCGCTTCACCAGTAGCTGCCCCAGATGGTCGGAGAAGGCCATGCCCTCAAAGCCCGGGGAAGAACCCGGTCTGAGAATGGCTTCGCATTTGCCATCCTGGGGGGTGGCCTCCTGGCAGATCTTCTGGTCCACCGCGGCCGCTTCCTTCATATACCCATCCTTAAAAGGGAGATTATCGACCGTGAGGGCGGTGGGGCTAAGATGGTAGTAAATCCGGGGCACGTTGGCCAGGAGGGAGTCGGCATGGCTGGCATGGAAATAGTCGAAACGGTTATCGTAACTCTCGAAGTAGAGCTGTCCCTGCCGGTAGGCGAATAACCCCGGAAAATCCCGGGGCCCGCCATTATACCCCGCGGTCCGGCCCAGAAAACGCACCGGTTGGCCGGCCCCGGCCCGGGCCAGGAAGGCGAATTGACCGCAGCAATGGGCTCCTCCGGTGAACTCGGAGATGCCCCAAAAGGTGGCGGGACCTACATCCAGCCGGGCGCAGGCCATGAACCGGCCCCCCGCCAATTTCTCCAGGGTGGTGCCGTCAGCCCGGATACTCAGATCCTGCCGTATCCCCCCATCCACGGTGGCGAGATCGAGGCTGACGCCGCCGCCGGCATCTACAGTGGCGGTTGGCTTCCCTTCCAGGAGGTTCTCCAGGTTGATGACGGCCGCCAGGCGCGGCGCGGCGATTCCCTGGGACTGGACCGGTGTCACCGCCTGGGTCAGGAGCACCCAGGAAAGCAAGGCCACGGCAAGGGTTTGGCTCTTCACGTCAATACCTTCTTGGATTTTGTGTCTAACCTAAAAATGTATCTTAATTGCATCGAACTGCCAAGTTACGGGGTCAAAATAATCGGGGGCGCCGCGGCCGAACCCGCCTGGGTCGGTAATAGCCCGGGAGTGATCGGCCCGGCCCCGGGGAGTGCCTTGACCGGAACCGGCAAATTTGGGATGATAGCCGAAAGGGTCGTGACCGGCGCCAGGTTTTTTGAGAGAGGGGGCTAAGGGCTTTTTCGTTTTTTCGTAAGGGCTTCCCCCGGCCCGCCCGGCTCCATACTTTACTTATTCCGCAAAAGGAAGCATGATGACTGAGACGCGACTGACCCGGGGGCATATCCAGGTGTACACCGGGGACGGCAAGGGGAAGACCACCTGCGCCCTGGGCCTGGCCCTGCGGGCCGTGGGGCAGGGGTTCCAGGTCTACATGGTGCAGTTCATGAAGGGCCGGGAGACCGGGGAGATAAGGGCGGCGGCGGACCGCCTGGCCCCGGACCTGACCCTGCGGCCTTTCGGCCAGCCGGGCCTGGTCAATCTGCGGGCCCCCGCCCCGGAAGACCTGGCCCTGGTCCGGGAGGCCTGGGAGCTGGCCCGGCAGGTCATCCTGGCCGGGAAGCACGACCTGGTGATCCTGGATGAAATCAACCTGGCCCTGACCTTCAACCTCCTGGACCAAGAGGAGGTGTTCCAGGTGTTGCGGGACCGGCCCCCGTGGGTGGAGGTGGTCCTGACGGGCCGCCAGGCGCCCCCGGCACTGGTGGAACTGGCGGACCTGGTCACGGAAATGCGGCCCGTGAAACACTATTACCAGGCTGGGGTGCGGGCCCGGCGCGGCATCGAATGGTAGCGGGCTTTGAGCAAAGAGGGGCTATGAAGCCCCGGAGCGACCCCCTTCGGTCGCCAATTCCAAGGATGGAGGCATTAAGGTGGGAGCATTCAAGGCTCAACCGGAATCCCGGAACCGACTGTCCAGGTGGGCTCTCAACGCCGGGCTGATCGTTCTCAGTGTCATGGCGGTGATCGTTCTCCTGGAGACCGCCCTCCGCTTCACTCCCTATCGATGCCTGTTAACCCGGGATCGCCATCTCCGCTATTATTACCAGTTCGACCCCGTGAAAGGCTTCGACATCAAGCCCAACGTCAAGGACATAACCCTGTCGGTGGACAATCGCATTGAATATCGTATCTGGTCCAATGAACTGGGGTGCTTCGATGAGCCTTACCACGGAGAACAGGAATTTATCCTGCTTGCGGGCGACAGTTTTACGCACAGTTTTGCGCCCTTCCCGGAAAAGTGGGGGACGCAGATCGAAAAGTTGCTGCACTACCGGGTGCTGAAATGCGGGGTCAACGGGTACGGGACCTATCAGGAGCTGGAGAAGGCCAGAGAGATTATTAGCAAAATCAAGAAAAAACCCCAGTTGATCATCGTGGGTTATTTTTGGAATGACCTCAGCGACGATTACTCCTTCCCCGATCTCACCGTGGTCGATGGATTTCTGGTGGAGTCCGCCAAATATAAGGACCCCAAGACTAATGAACTCCTAACGGAAAAATTGACCAAAAGATATACCCTGTGGGAGAAGCTGTTCAGTGGCGCCTACCCCTTAAGTTGGGGCGAAATGATCAGGTACTATCTGTCCCAGCATCTGATTATCATGAACCTGATCAATGACGCCACCGCCAGGATCTTCCCGGGGAAAAAAATCATCTACACCAACCCCAACAAGTTCCTGGCTTTCGAGGACGAGACCAAAAACGGCAAGATCTGGGAGCGGCACTTGCAGAATCTGTCGGCCTTCAAGGACCTGGCCACGGCCAATCAGGCCAATCTGCTGGTGGTGTTGATCCCCACCAACACCCAGGTCTATCCCTTCCTGGCGCCGCACCAGGGCCTTGATCTGGAAAGGCCCAACAAGATTTTGGGGCGGTTCCTGAAAGCCCAGGGCATCGATTATCTCGATTTGCTCCCCCTCATGCGAAGCTATGCCGATCAAACCCCCTGCCCGTCCCTGGACCCGGACAAGGACCTGTACTGGCGGCACAATTCACACTGGAGCATCAGGGGCGAGCATCTGGTGGGTCTCTTGGTGTCCCGGTATATTCTCACGCACCGTCTGGTGCAGGCGCCGGACGGGGACGCCAGGCTCAAGGCGATTGAGGAAAAATTATAGGACTGGCCTTAAGGGCGCGCTGAGGGCAGGGGAGGGGCCGGCGGCCCGGTTCCCCCCTCCCAGAGGCATGATGGTGGTCGGGGCGCCCCTGACGAATTACTTCCAGACCCCGTCGATCTCGGCCTGGCACTTGGGACAGCGGCCGTCTTTGAGGTTGTAGCGCCGGATGGTATAAGCCTGGCGGTCGATGAGCAGTTCCTGGCAGGCATAGCAGTAGGTGTTCTCCCCGCCTTCCCCCGGGATATTGCCGACGTAGACATAGCGGAGTCCCGCCTTAAGGCCGATCTCCCGGGCCCGGCGCAGGGTGGTCGCCGGGGTGGCCGGCCGGTCCATCATCTTGAAGGTGGGGTGAAACGCGGTTACGTGCCAGGGGATGGTGGGGCTTACGCCTTTGATGAAGTTGGCGATCTCGGTGAGCTCGGCGTCGGAGTCGTTGTGCCCCGGGATGACCAGGGTGGTGACCTCCACCCAGACTCCCTTCTGCTTCAGCCGGATGATGGTGTCCAGCACCGGCTGCAGCCGGGCCTTGCACACCTTGCGGTAGAAATCGTCCTTGAAGCTTTTCAAATCCACGTTGTCGGCGTCAATGAACTCCGCCAGGGCGTCTGCCGACGCCTCGGTCATAAAGCCGTTGGACACAAAGACGTTGCGCAGGTTGTGTTCCCGGGCCAGGCGGGCCACGTCCTGGGCGTACTCGAAGAAGATGGTGGGTTCGGTGTAGGTGTAGGAGATGCTGGCCGAATGAGACCCCAGGGCATAGGCCACAATGGCCTCCGGGTCGCGTTCGTCTCCCAGGATCTTGCCCCCGTGGACCCGGGGATACTGGGAGATGTCATAGTTCTGGCAGTGGAGGCACATGAAGTTGCAGCCCGTGGTGGCGATGGAGTAGGACCGGGTGCCCGGCAGGAAGTGAAACAGGGGCTTTTTCTCAATGGGGTCGATATGCTCGGCAACGACTTTAGCGTAGTTGAGGCTGTAGAGGGTGCCATCCTGGTTTTCCCGGACGTAGCAGAGGCCCCGTTTGCCCGGATCGATCTTGCATTCGTGGGCGCATAAAAAGCACTGGACCTTCTGGTCCTCGGCGCTCTCCCAAAACCTGGCCTGGTACATAACTTCTCCTTAATCCATTATTAATATTAAATATATCCTAATGGGGGCCAATGTAAAGGCGTAAGGCCGCGTCCCGGCCGTGGGGGAAAATGGGGGGGGCGGGCCGAAAGACTTTTGCGGATTTGCCCCGGCCGTGGTTACCGCGCTCTTGCCAGGAGTCGATTCGTGTGTTAAAAACTAGGTTCATGGTGGGCGTAGCTCAGTTGGCAGAGCACCGGGTTGTGGCCCCGGCGGTCGCGGGTTCAAGTCCCGTCGTTCACCCCAACAAATTCAAGGGGTTAGCTGATATTGGCTAACCCCTCATTATTTTTCCCCAACACTATCCCCAACACCAAAGCCTAAAATCATCGAAAATCAGGGTTTAGGAGAGGTCCGCCAAGGGGGGAGTCGTCTGTCGAATCGAAGGTGATGTCGAAAGTGATATGCCGCCCCTCATCCCCAGCCACTCCGCCACGGCCAGCCCTGCCACGGTGGAGCCGCCGCTGGGCAAGGTCACGGCCTGGCCGAAGCCCAACCTGAGGCTCTGAGAGCGCCGTCCTTAGGCGATTGGGCGCATCCTGGTGTTCTTTACCTTGGTCGCGCCCCGGCCCCTTCGGTCCCAAAGAGGGGTACTCTCAGCCCCAGCCCGAAATCGGAAACCCCCCGATGGGACTCCTACCCCCCCTGCCAAGTATGCACGATCCGGACCCGACCTCCATATTTTCGTCCATACCGTTTTTGTCCCCCGGAAAAATCCCTGCTCGAAACACCCCCCCCGGCCTCGATATTCCCAAAAAATTTTAAGCAAAAATCCGAGTGTGACGGGGCCTTCAAAGCTGATTCGGGGCTTCTTAGGGACTCCCCTTACCCCTTGCCCCCAACCCCTGATCGTGGCTTCCTGGCCCCCAGGATGACTCTCAGCCCCGTGTCATTCACCCTCGTTCCATGAAGCGGGAGAGCCCTTTTGGGCTTTCCAAGAACCTTGGGAACTTCTCGCGCCGTTTTAAGACCATTTTAGTTTCTTGAAGCCCGGCCAAGACTGGAAACAGGAGATCGTGGCGGAACTTGCCTCAACTGGCTAAAATAAAACCCCCGTCCCTTACTCTTGGGAACGGGGTTTTATATATTTTCTTATAAATTAATTTGTGCTATCCTGGTTTCCACGGAAAACTTAATCAAACAAGGAGGCTACCATGTATAGGAAAGTATTTTTTTTCAGCACTCTTTCATTGTTAATAATTATAGCCTGTATATCTTTTGGTTGCAGTTCTAAGGATCCAGCAAAAGAAATTATCGGTACATGGGTAGTTGTAAAGGAACAGCCGGGAGCAGTCAATACTAAAGCACTTCTTCCTGGACAATCTGTTCCGAAAAGTGAAGAAGATTTATTCAAGGGTGTTAGTATAGAGTTTTTTAGTGATAAAACTTACATCGCTAAAGGATCACTCTGGCAAGGTTTTGTTACTAATGGACAATGGACAATTTTAGATGATGGACGCATTAAACTACAAGATATGGGTCATGATCCGTTTGTCGTAATAATAAAAGAAAATCAAATGATATTTGATATATCTATTGGTATATACTCAAGTTACAAAATTGTTCTTGAAAAGAAACCCGCAAGATAGAAATAAATATTCTGTGGAGAGTTTATGAACTACCGTAATGGCTGGCAAGGAATCATTTAACCGGACCCGCCAGGGAACAGGCCAGACAAAGGGTCTATACATTGAATCTCCCAACACCGCTGGCGCACCCGGCATCTGCCCCAGCCCGTGGAGCCCCCCCGGCCCTGCTCCTGCAACCCGGCTTGGTGACTGTCCTACTGTGATCCCTGCCCAGGGTTAAAGGCAAAAAGGGAAACCCCGGGGGTGGGTCCCATACCCCCCCTCCCTTTATGCTCCGTCCGGACACCAACTCAAATTTTTCGTTTATATCGCTTTCCCCGGATGGGATTGCCCCCCTATGAACCCCGGTCCCAAAAATTTTCAAACCAAAAATTCAGCCGGGCGACACTTATTTAGAGCTATTGTTCCCAATGCCATTTTGTTATTTTTAGAGAAATGTCTTTTAGGCTGCGAAAGATGTTTATTAGCGCTTGATACAATAACTCAAAGTTTATATCTGGGACAGGTTTGCCATCAAATATTGTTTCGTCAAAGGTGAGGTTTGGTGTTGAAATATCATGGACCAACTCGCTTCTAACTCTTTCATAGGATATTACTGCCATTGTTCCTCTGAATAGATTATCATTAAGCCAGTCTAACTGTTTTTTATTTATTACAGGTGATAGTTTTTCAATGACAATCTCTTGCCTAATTAATTCATTTCCAAAGGCGTCAATTATTTGTTCAATATGTATAAAAGTCCCTTTGAAAAGTTTTTTGTTCAATAAAACATTTTTTAGCTGTTTTTTGTGGACAAGAGTGAATAGTTTATTACCGCTATGTTCCTCAAGTATCCGATAATAATTTTTCGCCTTCCTATCTGAATCATGGTATTGCCGATTTCCAAGCGCTTCAATATAACAGCAACACAACATTAGTGCTTCGTCCTCATGCCCTCCGTTATAGAGCTCTTTGAGAAAGGCTATTCGTTGTTCCAAGTCATCAAAGTAGGCCTGAAGCATAAAGACCTTATCTGTATCATTATCGGTCAAAACCTGTTCCTTTTTCTATATTGTCACCTAACGAAAATTATCAGGCGCCGGGGCATATCAGCAGGATTAAAACTGCTCGATGACCCTCTTAAAGTGGTTAGCGACGCTGGCGTTCAGCCAAGACCCAACTCTTGAATAGATAGATGAGGGGCGGCAAGCAACCTCTCTCCGAAATCGTTCAGGGCCGGGCGTAGATTCACCGTCTGCTCCACGGCCCATATAGTATCAAGCAACTGGCTCTGAATTTCCAGGGTTAGCGGCAGACCGATGCGGCGCTTCACCCATTGGCGCAGGACTTCATAGCCGCTCACCACATAGCCCCAGGCTTCCGGGGATACCGGTGCGGCGTAGGTTTCCGTCGCCAGGTACAGGTGGCGGCTTTGGGGGTCATAGTCCCCCTTCTCGATGGCGGTTGCTGGCCCCTGGATGGTGATTGAGCCGGCGGGGCAATACTCCTGGAAGCTGTGCCAGCTAACTATGCGTTGTCCCAACTCTGTGCCTTCATGGAACAGGACAAAATCTCGCGGAAACGGGACCCTGGGGAAACTCCGGGCCAGTTCCCGTGAAAAACGCAAACTGTACCCTTCCCAGGCCAGCACCCCATAGCAGTAGGCGAAAAGCTGTTCCGGCGTGATTTCCCGGCCCCAATGTGATGATAGATTTTCCAACAGGCCGGGACGAAAGTTGTGGGTGCTTAATTGCCCGGCTGAATAGTCCCATAATGAAAAAATAGAGCCACCATTTCCAGCAAAAATATTTCGGTCTGGAATGTTATATTGCAAGGTAACTGAAGGACCTCGACCATGCCTACAATGCTGCGACGACATCGAAATGTTAGTTCGTCCCCAAGAATTTTGTAGTTTCTCCCTTGGACGGTCAATATAGGCAGAAATGTTATAAAAATATTGGTTATCTAAGGGCCTGTAAGCATAGGGGGCAATTCTCGTTAAATCAAATTGATATTTTAGGGCTCTATCAACAGTTCTCATCGAAGTTTCATGAAATAATTCTTTTTGTTGTTCTATGGTCCCTGAAATAAAGGATCTAATCATTTTTTCTAATTCTTGTTTTGTTGGAGAGGCAACCAATCTATCTCTTTTAGTTTCAATGCCGCTAAATTTCTTTAGGAATATTGTAGGCAAATCCGGCCAAACGGCAAAGTCAGCCCCCAGACCAGGGAAAAAAGGGTCCAGGCCGCTACCCGGAACTACCTCAAATCTATCCAGGGGCAACTCCGGAGGAAATAGTTTTAGCCATTCTTCTTTCCCGGCCCTGGTCCCCCAATAGTCGCTATAAAAAACCTCCGCTTCAGCATCGCCCTGAGAGCCGTCGGCCACACACACCGCGATGGCTACTCCGACCTGGATGTCAAAGACATTCTGATCAGACGCAACACCAGCCGGCAAAGGGGAGCGACCGTCGCCGTGCAGATCCAGAAGATAAATCTGGTCGAAATAGCGGCGGAACATTTGACGCATACCGCCAAAGGCCCCGCCGATGAGCCACCGAGAGTTGGTGATGAAACTCAGGATCCCCTGTCGGGGGGCGCCATCCTGCTCAAACAGCTTCCACAAAGCCCAGCGATAGAAATACGCATACCATTCAGCAAGGTTCTTCAAGTCCCCCCGATATTCCGGGGGCACCTCCCTCCGGAAGTCCTCCATCACCTCCCAAATCCAACCTGATTCGGCCTTGCCCCGACCGTAAGGGGGGTTGCCCAGTATCACCATAATGGGAACCTCGGACTTGACCCGATCCGCCCCTTGGCGTTCTTCGGTGATGGGTGCGGACATAAAGCCGAAATGCGGCGTGACCTGGGGTTGACCATAGGAAGGCAGGAGAGTATCCGTCAGATAGATGGGCAAGCGCCCGGTGATGTGTCCACCATATTCCTGCACCGCGGTGGCCATGCGGTAATGGGCCACGGCGTAAGGTCCTACTTGAATTTCAAACCCGTGAAGATGGTTGCCCAAATGCGTGGCGGCCTGGGCGACCGCGGCCTCCCCCATGGCCCGGCGCATGTGACGACAGCCTTCCCCCATGGCCGAAACAAGGTAGGTGCCGGTGCCAACAGCCGGGTCGAGGATTTCAATACCTTCGTCCACCAAACCAAAGCGCCGCTGAAAAGCATCCACCAGCAAGCGGTTAATCACCCGTGTCTGAAAATTCACCACCGCCGGGGGTGTGTAATAGCTACCCCGTTTGCGCCGCAATTCCGGGTCATATTCCGCGAGGAAATCTTCATAGAAGTAAAGCAACGGATCATGGGATGGGTCTTCATATGCCAGTACTCCCGGGTCCACCTGGTTCACTATTTCCAGCAAGGATAATAGGCTCCACCCCACCATGTCGGTGACCGGCGGCTGGGCCAGGAGGTTGAGGGTGGCGTTTAATAGACGGTGCCTTTCGGGACTGATGAAGGTATGGGCTGTAATAAGAGTTAGAGTCTGGCCGGTAGCCGCCTGTCGGGCCAACAGCAATCCATACGCCAGGGTTTGGGCGTAGGCATCAGCAAATTCCTTTTGTTCCAACTCGAAAAAGAGAATATCCCGAAACTCTGAATAAATTTGCCCCAGGGGCGAATCTGGAGGGGCAACCTCCATGGCTTCTTCTACCGCGCCCCGCACCAGGCGCGCTGCCCGAGCCAGATATTGGCAAAGTTGCGCGGGTTTGGTGATGTAGGGGATGGAATAGGCGAAGAAACGCGTCAGCAAATCCAAGGCCGGAGTCGGGTCGTGAGCGGCGAGGGAGGCGGTATAAGGGGCAGTGGGGTCCAGGCATGACCGCGGCACCAATATGGCTCGTTGGACTTCATTCTTTTCTTGAAAGAGTTTCAGGTCCCAAAAGTTGGAGTAAAGCAAATTGGGCAGTTCCAGGTACTTCTCCAACTGCTTCCGATCCTGCCCATGAAGGTTGTCCAAAGCCTTGTTTGGTTCCTTGGCCTCCAGGAATGACAAGGACCTTCCCGCTGGCTTGATACCATAATCCGGTGCGCCAATCTCTCCAGTAGAATATTGCTGAATTATGGTGAGATTGGTGTCAAGAATCGCGGCTAACTCGTGGAGCAAAATTTCCAGAGGGGCATAAAGGGAGGTTTCGGGTTGATGGCCTGGGTCGTGACGGATTTGCCGGATTCTTTGACAATAGCGAGAGAGGGCTTCACGGGCTTGATTAAGCTGAACATCATTCATGGGGGCATTATGCGTCAGGCGGTTATAGCTGGCAAGAGATTAGTTAACCAGGCTTTCCAGGGAACGAGCCAAATAAAAAAGGGGCTGAAAAAATGCTATGTTATCGTAACCATCATAGTTACAGGGTAATTTGCGCATTTGGGTGAAAATCAGAAAAAGATTAGGAAAAATATGGGAAAAACATTGCAGAAAGGCGGAGGAAATTAAAAAAAATCATAAATAATTAATGGATGTGGATTAAGAAAATCGTTCAAGTCATTAAAAACATTGAATATTAAGGATGATTAATTTAATTTAATTTTATTGCGTCAGATTTATTTTTAATAATCCAGACAACTTAACCGAAATTATTGTTCGTTTTCTGCATCTGCCAAAATGGCCTGGGCTATCGTTTCCCCTTCGGGCGTTAGGGTAATTGCTGTGGAGTAGTGGCTAAGAGTCCGCCAATATCGGACCAGCCCCCGGCGCCAAAGTCTGGTTAGGCTCCGGCTCATGCCAGCATGAGCCACATTGTAATTTCGCCCACTAAATACCTGGCGCAAAATGTCCTGACAGGTAAGAAATCTGCTTTCGAGGCATAGAAGCAAAATCTCTCTTTGTAGGTCAGATAATCTGCTACTCATCGGTTAATTTCCCATGCTGAGGACTAAATTTTTTTGCGGTTAATTTTTTCTGTGATTTGCCGGGAGGCATTTTCAATCCTCTCAGTCCTCCCGGTCAACCAGCCCCCACCAATTTGGAAATAGAAGTTATTTCTCATAAACTGGGCGGACTGTCTTTTGTATCAGGGATTTCTCAATCAAAATCAGGATTTCCCCGGTTTTCATCTTGAAATTGCTTTTCTATCCTATAAATACCAACCTGGTACGCAATCCGTTCCAAAAAGTTGACCGGCTCGGGCTTCGCATCCCTCAGTTCGGGCCGGTCTGCTTTTAATCCCTAAGACCTCCCATAAATTTGGCCGAACCGGCTCCACCTGGAAGCCGTGGAGTTCGCCAAGGAAGGTGAAGTCGATCCTGGGCAGGGTCGGCGCCGGTCCTCGAGGCAGTACTGGACGCCGGCGCCCCGCAGGACTCCGATCAGAATGAGAGGGGTAAATCAAGGGGTAAAGATGGGCATGAGTGTTGATTCTAAGAACCATTTTTCCACCTTTCCTTAGTGAAGGGTAGTGAAGGGTGTGAACCTTTTTTCTATAAAGTTCCTACACGAGGGGGATATATAGGAAGTTTATGGGAATAGCGTTCACCACTATTCAAACCCTTCACTAAAATCCCGCAACCCAATTCCCTGCCTGACAATTGCCCCCCCTGTACCTCTTTTCCCTTCAAGCCCACGCTCCGTAAGGATTATGCCAAATGCCGTTTGACTTAACGGTTTCTTTTCGCCGTTTTCTTCCGCCCATTTGGTATAGGCCTTGTATAAGTTTGAGGCCGGGACCGAAGCCCCCGGCGCAATGATACAGCACTCGGCCAGAAATTCTGCCAGGGTGTCCATTTCCTGTCGGTAGGTCTGAGTCGCCTCCTGGACGGCTTGGGGAGGATTCAACCCTTGATCTTGCCAGTTGGTGCACCCCTCGATAGCCCAATTCAGGATGCCGGGAAGTTCTGCCTTGAGTTTCTCGGCGAGTTCGCGATCTCGTTCTTCTTCTGGGATTTGGACTGTGAAAGGGATCAGATGAATCCGCCGCCAAATAGCGTTGTCGGTTCCCCGGATAACCGGTTTGTGGTTTGCCGCCAGGAAAATTTTGAACTCCGGATCAAATTCGAAATGTTCTGAATAGAGGAACCGGGCCTTGATTTTGTCGCCGCCGGTCATCTGCTTAACGAGCACTTCCGCCATGCGCCGGCCTGATTCGATTTCCACCGCGGCCACAAACCGCGCCCCCCTAAGATCAGCCACATCATTTGAAATAGGGTTACTGTTCCGCTTTACCATGAAAGTTTCGCTGGTAGTCTGAGTGGCATAATCCCCCAGAAGGGCTTGAATGACTTTTATGAAGGTGCTCTTGCCGTTAGAGCCCAGGCCATAGAGAAAGAACAGGCATTGCTCCCAGGTGATCCCAGTAAGGGCGTACCCCACAGCTTTTTGAAGGAAAAGGATGAGTTCATAGTTCCTGTTAAAAATTCTTTCAAGAAACTTCCACCAGGTAGGACATTCGGCCTTGGCATCATATACAACCTGAGCCAGCTTGGTTATCAGGTCATTCCGCCGGTGTGCCCGGAGTTCCCCGGTTCTCAAATCAATGGTTCCATTGAGAACATTCAAAAGCCAGGGGTCCTGGTCAAATTCTGTGGGCATTATCGGTATGCGGGGCTCACTTGTGGCGCTGGCTATCATGGCCTTGCGCTTGGATTCGCTTTCCGATCTCAAGGCGTGTTGCGCCAGGGCTTCCCGCAATTCTTTTGTCTGGGTAGCCGCGGCTTCTGCATAGATACCATGAACCGTTTCCTTGGCTCGACGGTCTATTTCTCCGGTTTCGTCCTTAATCCACCGCGTGCCATCCCAGACCAGCCATTTGCTCCACGGGTAACAGTAGCGGATATTTTGACCATGCTTAGCCACCAGGCGCTGCGCATTTCCCATGTCGGTCAGGTTGTAGCCCATGGCCGGGCCTGGGCTGGGGGCCTCATTTGCCGCCTTGTTCACCGCCGCGGATTCAGCCGGCGTGATCCGGGTGCCGTTGATCCGGCTGGCGCCGCCCCCGTAGGTTTCAGTTGTGCCAGCCAGGGCTTTGTCAATGGTCTTAACCCCGTAAGTGCTCTTGGCTGTTGCCCTGTCCCACTTCTCCCGGTAAAGGCCGCTTGCCCGGAATATGCGATCAATCTGGCCTGGGTCCTGGGTCCAGAAAGCCAATACGGAACACAGGGCCATGTCCGCCTCACTTGCGGAAGGGTAGCCGGTGATGTCGCCCACCATGAGCCGGTCAAACTTGCCGCCGTTCTGCGCTGACTTGGCCTTGGCAATTATTTCTAAATCGGTGAGGCCAAGAGGCATGGTAGACCTGGGGGACCCCTGAGCCTGTTCCTGAGGTTCTCCAAATACTTCCCGATGCAGGGCTTCAAGTTCGGTCTGCCGGGCTTCTATCGTGGTGGGGGTGACTTCCAGGTGGCGCCCGGTCATGGTGAAGTACCGGGCGGAGTCGTACATTTCAATCTTTCCCTTGCGATTACCGCCTGGGGGAACGCTGGCCTTGATGATAATGTGAAGTCCGGTATCGCTGGGGCTGATTTCGGTGTAGGAATCAAGGTTTCTGACGATTTCCATGGCCCAGGGTTCGACCTCCCCTGTTTTCGGGTCCCTGCATTTGTCCAGGTCCACGCCGGTGAAAGGGTCATCAGGGGAAAATTCATAGCCAATCCCGGCAATGCCATTACCCCTGTGCGCCTCCCAATGTCGCACCGCCTGGTCAAAGTCACCCCAGGTGTCCGGATCATCCGCCTTGGCGTTGTCGCCGGTCTTAGGGTTCACGGGAATCTTGTTCGACCGGTAGCACACCCATTGTGGCCGGTCCTTTAATTCCTGGGGTATTTTGTCAAGGTCAGGGGCCGCCGCCAGGCAACCGCCGCCAGTCACCCCCCGGTCTTGGGCAGGGGCGCCGCCAACTACACCGGGCCGCATGATTAAAAACCCGGCGGCGTGACGCGGTTGGCTTCCATTATCGATAGAACTTCCGGGAGATAGTACCGGACGGATTTACCGATTTTTCGGTAAGGAAATCCGCAACCTTTGGACCGATCATTTCTGAGGGTTTGAACGGCGCGGCCGGTAAGGGCGGAAACTTCCTGTTCAGTGATGTAACGCTGGGATTTCAGGTCGGAGGGCAATTCTCTGATATTGGCGCTCATTTGACTTTCTCCTCGTGGAAAGTAGGATCATCGAGAGGTCCCTCCTTCTGGCCGTTTTGGCTGGCGTGGGCTCCCTACTCTACACACGAAGCAAAGTCAAACATTTTAGCGCCGGTGGGCGCATCCTGATTTCGGTTCAGGACGAAAACCGTAATACCAAGCTATTAACTTTTCTACCACATTGTACCCTTAAAGTCAAGTGGAAACAGGCGATACCCGTAACTTTCGCGCTGTCAATTAACCGTTATTTCTTTTTCCTTAAATTCGCCACCTGGGAGATACGGCTGTTCATGGCCTGGCCTATCAAGTCCCCCGCCAGATCGGAGGCCCGGCGTAGGGTAGCATCGCGCAAATGAGCATAGCGCATCGTCATGGCGGCGCTCTTGTGTGTCAACAGCTTTTGCAGGGTGTAGAGGTCCACTTCGCCCGATGATGCCAGCATCGAAGCGAAAGTATGCCGCAGACCGTGGAGGGGCCGGAAGCCATTGGGGAGTTCAGCCGCTTTTCGTATGCGGTCAATAGGCCGTCTGATCTCAACTCTTTGGCCCCCGCCACGGCCAGGGAACACGAAAGGCGAGTCGGTTCTCGGATGATTCTCTAAAATATTTCTGGCCGATTGATTTAATGGGATTGTCTGATCTTTGCCGCCCTTGGGGCTGATGATATGGATAAAGTTCTTCTCGAAATCAATATCATCCCATTTGAGTTTGAACAGTTCGCCCCTGCGCATACCAGTTACCAGGGCCATCTTCATAAAATTACCGGCATGGATGTCATGATCTTCATTAATGGCGGTCAAGAGGTTCGATAGCTGCTCCGGGGTTAAATCCTCAGTTCTGAGGTTATTTACTCGGGGAAATTCGATCTTAAACCCCAGGCCAGGGGCCAAACCTTTCTTGATTCCGAAATTAACAATCCGTTCAACTAATTCCAGAACATTCTTGACGGTCTTGGCGCTCAAGGTCTTGGATAAGTTAATCCTCAGCCGGTGTACCATGATTTGGGATAGGTCTTTGGGTTCTTTGGCCCCAAAAGTGGCTTGTAAGAATTTCTGATAGCGATAACGATCTGTTCTGAACCCCTTGGTATCGGGCTTAGGTCCGATGTACTCTTGCCAAAGCCGGTCAATGGTCCACTTGATAGCCGTCGCTTCTTCCCGGCGCTCCTTATTGCTGGCGGCACCTTCAATGCGTTTGGTTCGCTCCGCCGCCGCCCTTGCCGGGGTCATGTCGTTTTGATATTGCCGGCCAACTTTTTCCTCAATCAAGCGGCCATCACGGCGATACATGATGTAGTAAATCTTCTCTGGTCTGCCATTACTGGCCTTTCCCATAATAAAATAGACCCCTGGATAATTCGTTTTCTCACGATCTGTCTTAGGCATAGCGTCCTCCAGCCCCCAACAATATCCCCAACATCTGAGTTAATTTTAGGCGTATTTTACGGTATGTCAAGGGAAAAGATAAATCGCTAAATGCTTTTAGATAAAGGAGTTTTAGATGGTCATGGTAAATGGTGGTAAATGTATAACCCCGGGTTGTGGCCCCGGCGGTCGCGGGTTCAAGTCCCGTCGTTCACCCCAGAAAATTCAAGGGGTTAGGCTAACAAGCTTAACCCCTTCCTTTTATTTCCAACTCTATTTCCAACCTTGAGGCTCAAAACCGCCCCGGAAAGACAAGCTGTCTTATGCTGATGCCCCCTTCTCAATAATAGGCAACGCCATGATCGAGACGATCAATGGGAGTCATCTGCTTCAAGAGGAGGGCTCCCCTGGGATGCCTTGCGCCTTTTCCAGAGCCAGCCGGCGATGGGAATGATGATCCCGGCCCACAGCCACTGTCCGAACTTTTCCCAAAATTCCGTGACCTTCTGGCTCCAGGATACGTTTACTTCAATAATCTTATCAAAAGTGCGGATCGTTCTCGAGGTGGGCTGCCCTTGAACGGTAAACTTGGCGCTCAAAGTCAAATGGAGTTTTTGACGACCAGGCTTCAGGGGCTTGGCTTCCCAGGCCCATTTAGTCACGTCCTCGGAAGTTATTACCTGGGTTTCGGGGGTGACGGTTTGAATTTGAAAATGGGGGCCTGATAACCGAGCCTCCATTTGGTTGGCAACCTTGATGCTCTCCCCTTGTTTCTCACCCTCGGCTTCGATCATCTGCTTCAATTCTTCGACCGGCTTGCTCAAGCTGAGGATAAGTTGAATCGAGGCCGTATCCTCGAGACCGATAGCAGTAGGGGCATTGAAAGCAATATTGCCCACCGGCAATTTTTCTAGAATGCGGTCAATAACTTTGAACTGGCCTAATTGGGCAGCAGGGCCCCCACGAGTCACATCTTCGTCGGGAGGCTCTGGAGGAGGCGTCACTGGCGGCCCTGGCTTGGCGCTGATTTTTGCCGGCGGTGGTTCAGAAGGTGGCCCGCACCCCAGATACAAAGCCGGTCCGGCCAGGAGCACTAACAGGATAACACCACCTATGCGGAACCAGGTTCCAACTCTCGGCTCTTTCCCAGTTTTCTTATCCACGGATGCCCCCTTTACCAAACCTGAGGTTTGCAATCATCCCGTTGGCGCCGATAAAATTGTCTATTTTTCTCGCAGCAACCTCAGGGGTTTTATAGGCCCGTCTGAGCCAGCAGGTTAAATAAGCTCACCCGGTGCATCACCTGACGTCGGCAGTTATTGGCCATCGCCAAAAACCACCAGTGGGGCCCAATAGAACGGATGGCGGTATTTATCGCCTTTCTCGCCCCGGAGCAGGGCCAGTTTGATTTCTCGCAGGGCAGCAGCCCGGCCTAATTTTTGGCTGAGATAGCGATAGGTGCCCACGTTTAGCTCTTTGGCGGATTGCGATTCAACCGACCACAGGGTGACGCAAACCGCCGGGGTTCCGGAATACATGAAGGCCCGGGTCAGGCCCATCACCCCTTCGCCCTTGACTTCGACGCCCCGCCCGGTGTTGCAGGCGGACAGGGATACCAGATCGGCATTGAGCTGGAGACCAAAAACGTCCGCCATGGTCAGGTAGCCGTCTTTTTCCGGGTAAGACAGGACCAAGGCCGGTTGCACGATGCGATCCACTTCTCCCGGCAGGATACCATGGCAGGCGAAGACCAGATACCGATAATCCCGAAGTTTAACCGCCTGGTTCAGACTGAGAACCGTGCTCCGGGAGGCGGCCTCTTTGACGAGCAGGGGGTTGCTTTGCTCCGGAGCATGGAGCAGCTCCTTGATGGCCTGGGCCTCGCCTTCGGTTTCCGGCAATTCCGGAAAAGTCCCCCCGGCGATCTCGCGATAGGCGCGAGTCTGCAAACCGCTGATAGATTTATCATCCCCCTGGTTTTCGGGGCATTCCTCATAACGCGGGTTGGCAAAGGCCAAGAGGGGATAGGAAGGTCGGGCCTGCCTCCGGGCCTGGACTTCCCGCAGAGTTTTGAGCAGCGAGGCTGAGGACAGGTAAGCGATGGGATAATCTTCCACCAGATAGCGGAGGGGCTGGCCGGGGGCTTGGGTTTCGAGGGCCTCAAAAGGGAGAGAATACAAGGGGCCCGTGGGAATGATATAGAGGGTGCTGCCGGGGGCCAGACTCGCTCGAATGGAGGCGGGAACGAGCAAGGGGTACATCTCTTGCCGGAGTTTATCCCGCTCTTCCGGGCTGGCGCCCTGGCGCATCTTCCCTCCCTCATCTTTGGTTTTCAAAACCGTGCTCCGGTAGGCTGCAATCTTCCGGCTCAGGTCCTCCTCCCCGATGGGCAGCGTCTCCAGCCGGAAGACCTCTTTACCGATTACCCAGAGGCAGGTCTTATCTTGCATGACGCCATAAATCAGCAGGACCTCCCCCGGTTGCAGCACCTGGGTCTGCAGTTCCTCCGGCTTGGCGGGTTGGGGATATTTCAGGGCATAGTAGTCGGGGTATTTGGTTTGGAGTTCGCCTTTCAGGGTCTGGAGGGCCTCTCTCGTCTGCTGTAATTCGGTTTCCAGGATTTGTAGGCGCTGCGGGTCCGGCTGGGGTTGCGACCGTTCTTTTACCAGGGTGACCTGGACCTCGTCCAGGCGATTTTCCAGCGCGGTTTCCTGGCTTTTCACCTGCTCGGGGAGGCCGGCGAATTCACGGGCGCCGCTCTGGCCCATCTCCTCCAGAAAGAGACGTCCTTGCTTGCGCTCAAAGATCTCGAGGGCATCCCGGTCATAGCCTTTCGTTGGATCCTGTTCATGCAAAGACCTTAACAGCTCGATTAATTCGTCATAGACAAAAAGCTTATTCTTTATGTAGGTGGACTTGCTTTGCTTGTTGCCCAACCCGGCCCGCAGGCCTTCGATGGTGCCCAGGGCCTGCCGGTAATGCTCGATGGCTTCGCCATAGCTTGCCAGATTAGCTTCGACCTGGCCCAGGGCACGCTGCACCCGCCAGAGGTTTTCCGGATGGCCTACCTCAAGGGAGATCTTCAGGCTCTCCTGCAAGGTCTTGAGGGCCTGGTCATGCTGACCTAACTTATCATAGAGCAAGCCCAGGCTGGTCAGATCCCCCCCCTCGTCAAGGCGATCCTTGATCTCCCGATAAATGGTCAGGGCTTGCTGGTGACATTCCAGGGCCCGTTCATACTGACATAAGGCATAGTACACCTCGCCCAGGTCGGTCAGAGCCTGCCCCTGGCCCCGGCGAGTCTTGATCTTCCGGTGGATGGCCAGGGCCTGCTGGTAACATTCCAGGGCCCGTTCATACTGACCCAGGTCATAGTAAACTTCCCCCAGGTTGATCAGTTCATTTCCCTCAAACCGGAGGTCCTTGGTCTGCCGGTGGATGTCCAGGGCCTGCTGATGGCACTCCAGGGCCTGGTCATACTGACCTAAGCGATAATATTCAACACCCAGATTCCCCAGAGCCTGCCCCTGGCCCCGGCGATCCTTGGTCTGCCGGTGGGTGTCCAGGGCCTTCTGGTTAAACTCCAAAGCCTGATCATACTGACCTAAGTTCCAGGAGACCAGACCTAAGTTGCCCAGGGCATAGCCCTCACCCCGGAGGTCCTTGATTTCCCGGTAGATGTCCAGGGCCTGCTGGTGATGCTTTAGGGCCTGGTCATACTGATTTAGGTGACGATAGGCCACCCCCTGATTATTCCGATCATTGCCCTCGCCCCGGAGGTCCTTGATTTGCCGGTGGAGGTCCAGGGCCTGCTGGTGATACTCCAAAGCCCGGCCATACTGCCCTAAAGCATCATAGGCCAGCCCCAGGTTGCCTAAAAAATCGGCGCTGGCTTGCTGGTTTTTGGCTTTTTTAGCCAGATCCAATCCCTGTTGCCATTTGACCAGGGCCTGGTGATAATTGGCGCCATCGTAGGCCCGTTGGCCTGCCTTCGCCAGCCGATTCATATCGGCCTTGTCAGCCCAAGCGACCTGACAAAAACCAAGCACGCAGACAACCCAGAGTAACGCTCCTATAGTCCATCGTAAATCCATGGTCATCCCTCGTGCATGGAACAGTAGCCCTAGGCCCCTCGACCGACAACCACGTACGGGTCCTCTTTCAGGAGACCTATGACGGCGTCGCGGATGGTTCCCCCAAACGCCTTCATGCAGAGTACGGCTCGGCTCGGACAATCCGTTGATTAATTATCGGTTCGAGGTATTTTTCGATTAACCCCTTCTTGGCCTGACACCATTCGCTCTTATGGCGGAACGATCCCCCGGCGAACCACCCATCCAAGGGGCAGCCGCCGTGGCAGATATCCCAGAAACGACATCCCTTGCACGCCGTTTCCGGAAGGACCACAAGGCGGCGCCGGAGGGCCTCCCTCTGGGGATCCGCAAAAATCTGAGAGAACGATTTTTCGTGGATCGAGCCATAATCCAGCAGCCCACAATCGGCCGAGCGGCCGCAAAGGGACGCACTGCCATCCGGCAGCACCGCCAGATGGCTGTCCGCGCAGGCGCCCGCGTCGGTGCAGATCAAATACTTGCGATCCCCAACCAGGTTTTCTGTGAGAGAAAAAAACGGCTCGATGCGCCCGAACTCATGGCGATGCCGCCACCACACGGGGAATATGGTCCCCAGGAACTCTGCATACTGGTTCGGCGTAATTTTGATGTGGTCCAGTCCGCAGCCGTGCACGAGGACCGGGTTAAACATGAGCCCTCGTTTGGGTGACAGATTGGTGAGGAAATTGAATATCTCCAACGGCTTCGCCAGAGATCGCTGCGTCACCACATAGATCACTCCCCAAGTAAACCCTTCGTCCTCCAGGAGGCAGATTGCGTCCAGGAAACGTTGATTATACGTTTTCCAATCCCGGTTTTTCCCCAGGCCGCGCGTGTTGCCGATGGGGTCGTAGCTCGTGCCGATGTGCGTGACCCCCAGTTTTCTCATGGGATCAAGGAATTCCCTGGAGAGCAGGGTGAGGTTACTCTGGATTGAGTGCCGGATGCGGCTGACGGTGCCTGAGCAATGTTTTTCCTGATAGTGAAGAGCCCTGGCGAAATAGCGGGGGCCGAGGAGAAGAGGCTCCCCACCGTGCCAGATGATCTCCAGGTCTTCCTGGGGCCGTTCGAGCAGGAACTCGTTGACGCGCCGGAACAATAATTCCAGGGTCTTGAAGGTCATGTGCTTCGGACCACGGGTCTTCTTCTTAACGACCTCGCAGTATATGCACCTCGAATTGCAGGCCTCCGTGGGTTTGAAGATCAAGGTTGCCATATACGGCGTTCCTCCTGGGCAACCTGCAAAGCCAGGCGCTGGCGAATCAGATCAATCAGGTCCATGAAAAATTCGGAACATCCGGGCTTCCGGGTGAGGTCATCCGAGAATTTCCCATGACAAATCTTCCAGCCGGCACAGGAGGCACAGGGATGGTTGTCGGCGAAGTAATGTTTCCACGATTGCAGCCGCTCCCGGATCGGCGGAAATTCCTCCGGCGTGCCGATTTCACTAAGGCGGTGGGCCACGAACCGCTTCTCGTCCAATTCCGCCTGGGAAAGGGCGACACGGCCAGCTTCGTCGAGATGCAGGAAATACCGGGGATCATCAAAGGTGACGCGGCCCCAGTCGATGTACTGGGAAGAATGGTAGTTTGCCGCCATGAAGACAAAAGGCTCGATGGCGGCGTGGGGCACCCGTCCCAGGAGAGCGTAGGTCGCTAAATCGGCCAGGGATTCCCAATCCGTCCTGCCAGGCCTGAAATCAGCGCAACAATGTATGCCTACTGACGACAAGATCCTTAAACTTGCAAGGTTGTCGGGGTGGTCGCAAGGGAGATAGACTCGTAGGCTGAGATTACGCAGCCTGTCAAGATGCTTCGCCAGGTGGCGGAAATGCCCTAGCGAAGGGGCCATGACCGCCAGGGGGATGCCTTGGCGGTGGTCATCGAGTTCAATGTCGGCCAGGGGACGATCCGATTCCACGATAACACCATTAAGGGTGTTGCCGGACTTCCAGACTTTTTCCACGCCTGGCCCGATGTGATCGCAACTCTTCAGCCTCAGGGTCACAGAGAACCCCGTGAAACTCTGCAGCAAACTATCGCTACCTGGGCAGACGATGGTTGGAAATCCCATCCTCGCCCCCCGCATGCCTTATGGGCGCCTCGTCGATGACGCCACCGACGATCTGGCACAACCCCCCGCCGCCGCACCCTCCATCCTCCTGGGAACGGCAGCCATCGCATTCTTCGAAGCTGCCGGCGATCTCCGCCTTGATTGCGTCGCGCAGCCGCGCAAAATGTCTGTCGATCTGCTCCATGGTATCGAACTCGAACAGGGACTTTCTTTGATAATCGGCGAGAGGCAGGCAGTGATACACGGTCATGTCCGGCGATATGGAGAGGGCCGGCCCGCACCCGAAAGGGGCATGACCCCTGGAGCGGTGTAGCCATCCGAGTTCTGCATCGCTGAACCTGCACAGGGGAAATCCGCAGCCGAGGCGCAAGCGGACGCGATGGGCATCGAAAAGATGACGGTGGGAATAGAGTCGCTCAACGACCCGCCTCATATCCTGGGCAGGGATGAACCCGTCCTGACTGCCGGGGACAGGATGGGCTAGGCCGAGACGCATGTTCCGCTTCAGGTGGAAACGGCTTAGGTAATCGAACAGGAAATCAAGGGTAAAATCCAGCCGCTGGATGTCGAAGGCCGCTTGCGTCCATGGTCCCATGACCGTGAGGAAACCCTGCAATCTTGCCGTTGCTTGCGGCGCAGCCGGGGTTTGAACCGGGTCATTCAGGTTGCATACCCAATTGAGCCGCTCGATGGGCACCTCAGCGAGATGACGCTCGAACGCTTCGAGGCGGGACGGGCTCAGCATCCCATCGGTGAAAACCGTCACGTCGAAACCACGATGGAGCAGGTAGAGGATGAAGTCGATGCAGTGCGGGTGAACCGTCGACTCGCCTCCCGAGAGGGATACCCGCCGGTGGCCAGACGCCCAGAGAAAATCCGCAATGTAGATGAGATTCTCCCAGGACAACGACTGGCTGCCGGGGGCCACTGGCATCTCGTTCCTGGCGGAGCAAGGGGGGCAATAGCGGTGGCAGGGTGAGGTCAGCAGTATGTTCGCCATGGTCGTCGTCTCCGATGGCACACATCACCTTATTACGGGACGGCCAACGAGGCGTTCCCGACGGAGGAGCCGAACCATAACTACCTGCACTAGGAGGTATAGTGTTTCAGATACTGTAAGTGCTCTACTATTACTTTGGCGCTGAATCGCCGTATTGCTCCTTTACTATATCGGAGTAGGGGCTCTTCTTCGCCGGGCAGATAATCCCTGCGACGACTACGATGCCTACACCCGCGAGACCGGCGGCGATCCGTTTCATGGCCGCACGCCTGGTCAGAAATTCATCCTGCGTGGCTGCCGGTGAATCTTTGCTGTGCTCTTTCTTGGACATGGTTGTTCCTCCTTTTAGCTATCTCTGGAAGGCGGAATTCTTATGAGATGTTTGATAGCATAAGCTTTTTTGAAAATCAATAATTTACTTCCAAAGGAGGACACGGCCAGGTGGATGCGTCGGGCCCGGCCGGGTGTACAAGAGAAGCTGACCGGTCAGAGAGCTAAAGAATTTGATTACCAGGCCGCGGCCCGGGAAAGAACCCAAGGCCCGAGCCCGGACCAGGCGCAGCGCCTCAAATCTTATCCT
Source organism: uncultured delta proteobacterium (assembly GCA_963812015.1). Lineage (GTDB taxonomy): Bacteria > Desulfobacterota > Desulfobaccia > Desulfobaccales > 0-14-0-80-60-11 > 0-14-0-80-60-11. The sequence continues at coordinate 1,145,209 of CAWETI010000003.1, forward strand.
TTTTCGCATTAAGTCATTATCTCCATTATTTTTATTAGAGATGGATGCGGTTCCCGGTTAGCCAAGGCGGGTTTCATGGGCATGGGGGAATATCGCCTCCCTAAGACCCTTAGGGGAACAAAATGGCGCCTCGGCGGACTCGGAAGGCGAAATTTAAATTAACCAATGTGCAATTCAGCGTTAATTGGTATAATAACCTTATGTCAGGAATGTTTGATGAGAGAGGCGCGGGAGAAAAGCCTGGCGACCGGCGGTTTAGGGCATACTAGTTGAGATTAATAAAAAGTGAAGGTGTTAAGCATGAACAGGATTGCCGTGACGAGTGAAGGTCCCTCACTGGACGATCAGGTCGACCCGCGCTTCGGCAGGGCCGCCGGCTTCGTGGTCGTGGACCTGGAAACCATGGATACCCAATACATTGATAATGGCCAGTCCCAGGCGATGGCTCAGGGGGCCGGTATCCAGGCCACGGAGCTGGTGGCCCGGGCCGGTGTGAGCTGTCTGCTCACCGGTTACGTCGGTCCCAAGGCCTTTCAGGCCCTTTCTGCCGTCGGCATCAAGGTGGGGCAGAACCTGGAGGGGCTGACCGTACGCGACGCCGTGGAGCGGTTCAAGCGCGACCAAGTCGAAATAGCTCAAGCAGCCAACCGGGCCGGACGATGATCGTTGCCGTGGCAAGTGGCAAGGGCGGCACCGGCAAGACCACGGTGGCCGCTTCCCTGGCCGCTATTTGGGATGGACCGGTGACAGGCGTGGACCTTGATGTGGAAGAGCCCAACCTGCATCTCTTTCTCCATCCGGCCATTGCCGGGAGCGAAATGGCCCAGATGACGGTGCCGACGTTGGCAGAGTCAAAATGCACTTACTGCGGCGCCTGCTCGGAGCTTTGCCAGTTTAAGGCCATTAGTGTAATGGGCCGGCTGATTTTAATCTTTCCCGAGATGTGTCACGGCTGCGGGGGCTGTATCGCCGTGTGCCCTGAAAAGGCGCTCTCGGCCGGAAAGCGGGAGCTTGGAGAAATCAGCTGGGGCCGGGCCGGCGGCGCGGGTTTTCTTGCCGGACGGCTGCGCATCGGCGAGGCCATGAGCCCGCCCCTGATGCGCCGGGTGAAGGCCAGGCTGGATCAGATGCTGGCACATGGCGGGGATGCCATCATCGACGCGCCGCCGGGGGTGAGTTGCCCGGCGGTCAATGCGGTGATGGACAGCGAGGTGATTCTTCTGGTTACCGAGCCCACTCCCTTCGGCGTCTATGACTTTAAGCTCGCCTGGGAAGCCTTTACGCCACTGGAAAAACCCATGGGGGCCGTGATAAATCGGGCCGGACTGGGCAATGATGCCATTTACCGGTTCTGTCAGGAGAAGGGGCTGCCGATTCTGGCCGAGATCCCTTACGACCGGGCCATCGCCGAGGCCTATGCGCGGGGCAGGATCATCGCGGACCTAAGCCCCGGGTTCAAGGAGACCTTTGTCACTCTGCGGGATAAGATTCGCGGCCTGGCGAAACCCGGCCGGTCCCGGGAGGCCGCCCATGCGTGAGATCATTATCATCAGCGGCAAGGGGGGCACGGGCAAGACCTCGCTGACCGGAGCCTTCGCCCATCTGGCCAGTAACAAGGTCATCTGCGATCTTGACGTGGACGCTCCGGATCTGCACCTGCTGGTCGAGCCGACGAAAGAACGCCTGGAGGAATTCTTCTCGGGGCATGAGGCTCAGATCGATGGCGAAAAATGCGATGGTTGCGGTTTATGTGCCTCTCTCTGCCAGTATGGGGCGATTCGGGAGAATGGCGCAGGTTTTGCGGTTGACCCGGTGCGCTGCGAGGGCTGCAAGGTCTGCGTGGTATTTTGCCCGGCTGCGGCCATCGGGTTCCCCGAGAAACATTGTGGCCAATGGTACGTCTCATCCACCCGCTTCGGCCCCCTGGTCCATGCCCAGCTCTTTCCGGGCGCCGAGAACTCGGGCAGGCTCGTTATGGTTCTTAAGCAACAAGCCCGGGAACTGGCCAAAGCCCGGGGCGCCGATCTGGTGTTGTGCGACGGCGCCCCAGGTATCGGCTGTGCGGTGATCAGCTCGCTGTCGGGGGCCCACCTGGCGGTGGCGGTCACGGAGCCCACGCCCTCGGGGCGACATGACCTGGAGCGGGTTGCGGCTCTCTGCCGACACTTTCAGACGGCCTTTGCGGTCATCATTAATAAGTATGACCTCAATCCGGACGAGACCGCCCGGATCGAAGTCTTTTGCCATGGCGAGAGTTATCCGGTGCTGGCGCACCTGCCCCACGATTCGCTGGTTACCAAAGCCATGATCCAGGGTTTGGTGGTAACCGAGCTGCCCGAGTCGGATTTTAGCCGTGAGCTGGGCCAGGCCTGGAGCCGGATCGAGGCACTGGCCGGCCTGGGCCGGTAGGGAAGGCCGCGGACAGAGAAGATTTTAGCAAGATAGCTTGAAGAGCTGCTGACGCCAGGTTTTGCACCATTAAGGCAGGATACATTTAAAAGCACCTTAAGGAGAATATCAATGAAGAGTATGCTTGTTGCAATTCCCTCAACCCATCCCGGGGGACTTGAGGCTGCGATTGGAGCGCATTTCGGCCACTGTGACCTCTACACCCTGGTGAAAATCGCTGAAGGCCAAGTGCTGGAGGTCACCACCTTGCCCAATGTTCCACACCAGCAGGGGGGCTGCATGGCCCCGGTCAACCACCTGGCCCAAAACGGCGTGCAGGTCCTTATCGCCGGCGGCATGGGCATGCGGCCGCTCATGGGGTTCAATCAGGCGGGAATCGACGTCCTGTATGGTAACGGCGCCCAAACCGTGAGCCAGGCAGTGGAGGCGCTCTTGAACGGAACCTTGACGCGTTTTACCACCGAGTTCACCTGCGGCGGCGGTGGTGGGGCTTCACAGATGTGAAGGTCCTGGCGGACCTCGGGACTCGGAGCTCAAGGAGCCGATGGCGGCCTGGTTCCGGGTTCCGAGAGCCACGTTTGCTGAGAGGTGAATCCATGCTGCACATCGTTCTCGCCACCGCTCGACCTAAAGCAATGCAGGCCTTCGCCGAAGCTCTATCCTCAAACCCGGAGGTGAACCTTCAGCAGGTCATCTCCGGTGCCGAGGCCCTGGAAGCGGCGCGCACCGCTGCCCCCCATCTCGTGATTATTGATGCTGATCTCCCGGACACCGCGCCTTTGGATCTCGTCCAGAAGCTCCTCATGGTCAATGCCATGGTGAATACCGCAGTGGTCAGTTCACTTTCCGACGAGGAGTTCCACGAGGTGAGCGAAGGCCTCGGGATTCTTGGCCGGCTGCCAAACGATCCCAAGAGGAGCGATGCAGGCGAACTGCTCCACAAGCTCAGAACGGTGCTCGGGGTTGGATGATTGCAATGAGGCTCACAGTACCTGCTTACCGTGACGTTGCAGAAAAAATAGCTTATAGCTTGCCATATTGGGACGTTTGAAGCGGCAGGGTGAAGTGGCGATATGAAATGAATGGGGAAGGATCGTTAGATTTTAATAGTCTGGTGCAGGGCCGGGACCATGACCCTCCGGTAACCCAAATCATCGCGCAGCCGGGTGGCCAGTACCTGGGCCGCGTCCGGCTCGCCGTGCACGACAAAGGTTTGCTCCGGGCGCTTCTTGAAGGCCTGCGCCCAACTCAAGAGGCCCGGCTGATCGGCATGGCTGCTGAAGCCATTCAGCGTAACCACTTCAGCTTCCAGGTGGTATTCCATCCCAAAGATCCTCACCACCGGCGCATGTTCCACGAGGCGGCGGCCCAAGGTATTGGGGGCCTGCCAGCCGACAATCAAGACCGTGTTGCGGGGGTCCTCGATATTGTTTTTTAGATGGTGTTGGACCCGCCCGGCCTCCGCCATGCCGGAAGCGCTGATAATCACGCAGGGGCCTCTGAGGGTGTGAAGTTTCTTGGACTGTTCCACGTCCTGGATGTATCGCAACCGCTTGAAGCCGAAAATATCGCCATCCTGGTCTAGCTGCCGCAGATAGTCCCGGGTTTCGTCATCGAAATATTCCGGATGCCGGCGAAAAATGCCAGTCACGTTGACCGCCAAAGGACTGTCCACATAGATAGGGATGTCAGGCAGGTCGCCCTGGTGGTAAAGCTGGTTCAGGAGGTATACAAGAAGCTGCGTGCGTTCGACGGCAAAGGCTGGAATGATGACCTTGCCCCCCCGGGCGCTGGTGCGTCTGATCGTCTGATTGAGAACTGCCGCCGACTCCTCCAGGGGTGGGTGGGTCCGGTTGCCATAAGTGCTCTCGATGAGCAGGATGTCGGCGGCCGTAAGAATGGTGGGGTCGCGCAAAATTGGCAGGTGAGGCCGGCCCAGGTCGCCGGTAAAGACCAAGCGCTGGTTGGGCCCGCCATGCCCCATCGGGAAATCGAGGACGACGATGGCCGAGCCCAGCATATGCCCGGCATCGTATAGGGTTAACGTGACGCCCGGTCCCAGACGATATGGCCTCTCATATTCAATCCCCTCAAAATACTGCAGTGCCTCAGTCGCGTCTTCCTGGGTGTAGATGGGCTCGACCGGAGGCTCGCCATGCTTCCGCCGCTGCCGGTTGACATACTCCACGTCTTCTTCTTGAATATGGCCGCTATCGAGGAGCATGGCGCCGCAGAGGTCAGCCGTAGCCGTGGTGCAAACAATCTTGCCCCTGAAGCCTTGTTTCACCAAGTTAGGGATATTACCCGAATGATCAATGTGCGCGTGAGACAGCACCACCACATCAACGGCCGCGGCATCGAAGGGGAACTCCCGGTTCCGTCTCCGGGCCTCCTCGCGCTTCCCCTGATACAGGCCGCAGTCGAGAAGAATATTCTGCCCGTTCACCGCGAGCAAATGCTGAGAACCGGTTACCGTCTGGGCTGCCCCGTGAAAACTGATCTGCATAAAGTAAGCTCAAGCTGCTATTTTGCTGGACCCCCGCTAACGGGGGCTGCCAAGGATCTCACTGCTCCTTGATGCCTAACTGTCCCGGAAATTTAGATTGCAGAGATTTATTTTCTGGTAAAGATAAGATTTTTAAAACCAGCGCCCTCTTCTGCCAATCTGCGTTCATAGGCAATGATAAACCCCGCCCGGTGGAAGAAATCGGTGATGGCCGGCTCCGATTGGCCGCTCACCTCGATCACCACAGAGCGTAATCGTGCATTCCGCACGGTTTTCGTCATCCCGGCGATGATATTTTGTTCGGCGCCGTCAACATCGATTTTCAGGTAATCAGGAAAAATATTAATCATATCAATGAATTGATCCATTGAAATCGATATGGTCTTATAGGATACGAAATCGTATTTCTCTCTATTTTCCACAAAGTAGTATTGAGTCGGCTCAGAAAATGTATGGGTTTTAAGTCCGTCGGACAATGCTAAGTAATATTGATCAACATTACTGATATTATTCAAGCTAAGATTGTAGGCCAGATTAAATGAAGATTGCAAAGCTAAGTCAAAGGCAATGATTTTTTTGGGGCCATTTTTTTTAAGAGCGGCATATAATGTTTCAGTGCCGAAAGATGCTCCGACATCAAAAAAATTACAATCTTTTTCAAAGCTATCGATCCAATCCAGGACTTCAGGTTCTCTTTCTTCCCATTGCTTAAAAGTATTATAAACTCCAACTTCATTCAATGGCATAATAACTTTTATCGGGACCCCTCTAACGATTGTTTTAGGAATGGGGAGGATTCGCCCAAAAAAATCAAACAATCTTTTTGAGAAACCAGTCTTTTCGACGAATAAGTTCAGGAGAGTATTGATCGTACCGAAAACTATATTTTCCACCGTTCCCGAGAACCGCCATTTTTTCACCGCTGTCATGAGATAATTCCTTTCGCTCAAGACGCTTGAGAATTTTCCCCAAACCATTCCGGTCTGTCAAGATTAAACCAGCTTTGGCCCAATTCCTCAGTGGTTATATAAGGAAGGGAGGCAGGGATTCCCCTTTATCTTCATTTACCATAAAAAAATCCTAAAAGCTCACCATCACCCTATCCTTAATACCCGGCTGGCACTGTAGCCCGGGCGGCGAGGCGGCCGGCGCTTGCGGTTGCCTCGGATGCGCCAAGGCTTTCCAACGCCCCGGCTGCCAGGTTTCCTGCCTCAAAAAATTGGCGCCAGCCGGGTTCACCGACCGACGCCATAAGCGCGGCGGCAATCATGACCTTGGGTTCAGGGCAAAAATTTATTCAGAAAGGCAACAGGTGTCCCCCCTGGCTCCTGGTGTCCCCCCGGTAGGCCGGGAGAGCCTTTTAGGGCCAAGGTTTCCGGGCCCCGCGGTGCAAGATGGGCCGCGCCATCCGGGCGGATTTCCAGCTCACTGAACTGAGGCACCAGCGGCTCCGGTGACCTGGGGGGCGGAATTTTTCTTCATCGCAACGAAAAATTCATTATTGCTTAACTTTAATTTAATTTATGCCCGATAAACTCATCATCTAATAGCCTCCAAACCTGTGAAAGGGAGTACCTATGCTGAACTACAATCTCCACCTTGATGCCGCCACCCCGGTGGATCAGCGGCAACCCACCGTCCCGGCTCCCCAGGCCGAACCGCTGAACGACCGGCTTTTTCCCGGCCAGTTTCTGGCTCCCTTAGGCCACGTCATCGACTTTCTGGATCGCCGCACCCACCAAGGCGGCAGCCAGGTGATCATCCGCTTCAAAAACGACTATGGGGCGATCATTTCGGAATACCGGTTGCTGGAAGGAATTTATGAGATCGCGCCCCTCCGGTTTCAGGGTCCCGGGCGGGATGACTATGAGTTCTATTTCCGCTCCCACGTGCCCGATTTGACCTGGTGCTCCCACCCCCATGACATGGTGAGCGTTTGCGAGCAGATCGCCCGATTGCTGCCGCGCCGCATGGTTTAACTAAGCTGGATTTCTGCAGGGCTCCTTGCCGGCCCCTTTGGGGGCTGCATCCGTTTTCTCTCCCTCCTGGCCTGAAATTCTGCCCCATCGTCCGGCTAATTCCCCGGGCTGCACCCCTCAAAGACCACGCCATCCCCATCCCCTCAAAGACCGGCAATTAATCAGCGAGCTTTGCCGACAGGGGGGCCAACCCCGGCGATACCCCGGGGAAATCCGCCCCTCACTCACCCCGGCCATCATTTCCCTGCCCGGTTTCCTGGCCTGCGGGAGGCCCAGCCCTTGCTCCGGCATCTTATGATTGTATGGGGTCGACAGATTTTTTATGAGGCAGGCTTGATGGAAGTCTAAAGTTTTTGAAATAACCTGCCGATATCCCTGACGGGTCCACAAGTTAAGGAGCGCAAGGCAAACCTCTGCCGGGGGCAGAGGAGCCGCCGCGGGACCCGGTTGGGGTGACCACGAAAGATGAAAAATGTGGGACAGACGCATGCTGTCAGGTGCAAAAGGAATTATGGCGGGCAGTGTCCCCCGTACATGAATCTTCTTCAAGGCTAAGCGCTGCCGGTGACGGTTTTGTTTCAGAGAAAGTTATTGATCTAAAACTCATTAATGCAAGAAGGTTATTAGCGTTGTTCAGCATGACCAGGTGCAGAAAGTGGCAGCTTATCAACCGCCCGGTTCAGGCTGACTCAGGCCCCAGGCGCTCAATGTGCGTAAAGAGCTTTTAGCTAACCTTTTAATCCGATGATGGAGGCATCATGCATTATTCCCCGGCCTTGAGTGACCATCCAAGCTTGCAGAGATTTTTGAGTCCTGAGGCGCGTCAGGTCTTCATGGGGATCTACAACAATCTCTTATTGGCGGCCGACGACACCCGGTTGAAGAGCCTGCTCATCTGTTCGTCCAACCCGGGAGAAGGGACCACTACCGCGGCCATCGGCCTGGCCCTGACGACAGCGGCGGTGCAAAGCGGGCCGGTATTGCTCATCGATGGCAACTTTGCCAATCCCCAGGTATGTAAAGCATTTAATAAGCCGGAACTCTCCGGGTTGGGTGAGCTCATCGCCGGGACCGCGGATATCAACGGCACCATCCAGACCACCACCGTGCCCCATTTGCGGATTATGGGAGCCGGGGCGCCCCCCCTGGATTGCGTCAGCACCCTGGAACCCCATTTTTTCAAGGACCTGCTCCAGGGATTATCCGGGGATTATCGACTCATCATCATCGATGGGCCCTCCATTAATATGTTTCCCGAGTCAGTGCTCTATGCCGCTCAAGTCCATCGCACCTTCTTGGTGGTCCACGCCAGCGTCACCCGGGTCCAGGTGGTGGCCAATGCGCTGGATAGGCTGACCGCCGGCGGCTGCGAGCGAGTAGATCTGGTCCTTAATCGGAGGGCCTTTCCCATCCCCCCATGGATTTATAAGCGCCTATGAGCCAAGTGGCCGAGATCGCGGTAGTCCTGGCCGGTGGTGTAGCCACTTTTCACGGGTTTGCCCTGGCCCCCTACCCAAAAATTCTTCTGCCCCTGGCCAACCATCCTTTATTGCACTATCAGGCCCGGGTTTTAGCCGAGGCCGGGGTCAAGTGCTTGATAGTCTGCGTAAATACCGGGATGGGGGCGCGGGTGGCCGAAACCCTGGGCTCCTTGCCTTACGCCCTGGAATATCTGGTCAAGGAGACCACGTATGGCACCGGGGGTTCCCTGAAGGAAGTGGAGGACGCCATTGCCGGGAGCCTTTTCTGGGTTCTGGGCGGCGATGTGCTCCTGAGTGCCGACCTCCGGGAGATGCAGGCGTTTCATCAGCAACGGCAAGCCAGGGCCACCGTGGGGGTGTTGCGGGTGCGGGAAGCCCCCTGGGAGATGGAGAGAGTCGAGTTTGATGCGAAGCAGAGGGTCAAAACCATTCACCGGCTCCACCCGGCCCAGGAGAGACGGAGCATGCTGCGCCCCGCCGGCCTCTACCTGTTCCAGTCGGAGGTCCTGGATGACATCCCCCGGGGCCGCTACTTCGATCTTAAGGAACAACTCTTTGAGCCACTTTATCAACAGGGCGCGTCCACGGGGATCTGGGAGATTCCGGGATACTGCTGCGCCATCACCAGTGTCGCCGATTTTTTTATGGTCAACCTGGATATTTTGCACGGCCGGGTGCCGATTCCAGATCAGCCAACTCACCAGAATTTTCCGGATGATGCCGGCGAGGCCGAAATGAGCGCCTCTGCCAAGGTGTTTGCCCCGGCAGTGGTGGGCCCGGGCTCCCATATCGGCGACGAGGCGATCATTCTGGGCCCCACGGCCATCGGCTCCCACGTGGAAATTGAGCCCGACGTGGTCGTCAATGAGTGCGTGATCCTGAATAATGCCCACATCTGCCGGGGGGCTTACCTCTACCACTGTGTCATCAGCGACGGCGCCGTCATCAGCAGTCGGACGAGCTTGCATGAAATGGTGGTCATGCAGACTCTGTCGAGCCCCCCTGAGCAAACCCTGTGCTCTCTTAGGGAACCAGGCCGCCGCCTCCCCGGGTATGGGGCGGGACCCCGGGAATGGCAAACCGCTCCCGGGCCTGGCTATCTCAAGGTCAAACGTTGCCTGGACGTGGTCCTGGCCACCTTGGGGGTCAGCCTCGCCGCCCCCCTCATGCTGGCCATTGCCTGGCTCATCAAGCAGGATTCCCCCGGGGGGATCATTTTCAGGCAGGAACGGTGCAGCCAGGGAGGGCGGCCCTTCATCATGTATAAGTTTCGGTCCATGGTCGAAAACTCCGAGGATCTGAAGCTGGAACTTCTGGACCGGAACGAAGTTAACGGGCCTATGTTCAAAATCACCGATGATCCTCGGATAACCCGGCTGGGAAAAGTCCTTCGGGACACCTACCTGGATGAACTGCCCCAACTCTGGAACGTCTTAAAAGGGGATATGAGCCTGGTGGGGCCCCGGCCGCTGTCCATGGATGAAATGCGCTACAACCCCCAATGGCGGGATGCCCGGTTTGCCGTGCGCCCCGGCATGACCGGCCTCTGGCAGGTGGAGGCTCATGCCAAGACCTACTTTAATGAATGGATCGTCAATGATCTTGAGTATGTGCAGCATTGTTCCCTGGAACTTGATCTGAAAATTTTGTTCAAAACCCTGCAGAAGATGGTCAATAAGCTTTTGCGCTTCGACAGGAAGTAGAGGGTTGCTATGAAGAAACGGCGCGCTTTTTGGGTAACTTGGCTGCTCCTTGCCACCATGGCCTGCGGGCCCGGGGGCAAAGGGACTGGAGTTCGGCAAGTATCTTTCCCGGAGATGCAACCACCTCCACCGGGCCCGGTGGCCCTTATGCCCTACCGGATTATGCGTGGGGATACCTTGAACGTCACTTTCCCCCTGAATCCGGAGCTGGACCTTAAACCGGTGTTGGTACGTTCGGACGGCAAAATCGTCTTGAACCTGGCGGGCGAGGTCAATGCCTTTGGCATGACCGTTCCGGAATTGCAGCAGGCCATCGGCAAGCAATACCAGGAGTTCATTGGCAAGACCGGGTACAGCAAGGTGTTGAAGCCCAACGACTACCTCGATCTCAAGTTCGTCTACAATCCCGAGCTGAACATCGGCGTCCGTATCCAGTCCGACGGCAAGGTCTCCCTGCCCCTGGTGGGGGAGGTCAAAGCCGCCGATCTGACCCCGGAGCAGTTGCGCCAGAAGCTTATCAAGGTGTATTCCCGGGATATCCGCAAACCCGATATCGCCGTCCTGACGGGCACTAACCCCACCGCCTTTCCCATGGATATCGCCGCCAAAAACATCTTTACCCAGGGCAATTTCATCAACGTGGCCGTGGTCAAGAGCGGCGGCCAGTGGGTCTTTGTGGCCGGCCAGGTGGGGGCTCCCAAGGCCATTCCCTGGGAGGGCCACCTGACCGTCCTCCAAGCCATTGCTGCGGCTGGCGGCAAGACGGATAAAGCTGATCTGTCCCGGGTGGTCATCCTCAGGCGCGGGCCCTTCGAGACCGCGACATGGATCCAGACTGATCTGGCCTCGCCCCTGGAAGGCATGGATCTCAAGAACGACGTGGACTTGACGGGCGGAGATGTCGTGGTGGTGCCCATGAGCGGCATCGCCAAGCTGGGGGTGTTCGTCCAGCAGGTCCTGCGTGATTTGAACCCGATGTATGGCACGTACACCATCACTTTAGGCAGTGCCAGCGGCGCGTTTGCCGCCCCCATACCGTAAGAGGGTGTGATGTGGTTCCGGGTCCTCCTGGCTGGTTGCTTCATGATGAGCTTGCTGGTGCCCTCCGTGAGGGCGGATGAGTTTGGTTTGGAGCCCAAAGGCTATTTTGACGCCCTGCCCTCCGGCATCGACAATGTGGCCCTGGCGGATTTTGGCCAGGACATCATCATCGGCGGGGACTATGGCCTGGGAAATGTCACCCCGGTGGAGGAAGTCTTCCGGGGCCAGGAACGGGTAGTGCGCATCTTCCGTTCCCCGAAGTTGCCCATCTCCCACCAGCGACCGGCCCAAATGCAGGTCCTGCTGGGGAATGTCCGTGGTCTGTACGTGTGGATTGAAACGCCGCCGGTCCAAGGAGAATGGAGCCTCTCCATCGACCTGGTCTATGCCGATGGCACCCGAAGGAATATTTTCGGCAAACAGATGAAGCCCGGGGTGCCTAGTTTTCTGTTCGTGGAACCTTACACCCGGTTGGATTGTCATCTGTCCACCAAAACCACGGCATTGAAACTCAACCGGAGGTTTATCTTAACCCTTAGCCCGGTCATGTATGCGGTCTGGCCCGACTTTCTGCCCGCGCCCTATCGGACGATTTTCGACTGAGCCGGAGTGGCGCCCACGGGCGGGTAGCCTGAAGGAGACGTTGATGAAAATGCAAACTTCCGGACGTATTCTGCTCCACGGCCTGTTCCGCCGGTGGCAGCTAATCGTCTATCTCAACCTGGCTATCCTGGGGACTATCCTGGTGGGCAGCTGGCTATGGCCTCCCAGCTATCAGGCTTCCAGCAGTATCGTCATTTTGGGGCGAGCCTATAGTGATCTGTTAACCCCGGCCAAAGGCGCCGGCCCCACCACCTTGATCATGAATCCCAAAGAGGAAATCAACTCGGAGATCGAAATCATCCGCAGCCGTCCCGTCCTGGAACGTGTGGTTCGGGATCTCCATCTCGATCAACCCCGGAAAATCCCGGAGGAGGGGGTCGCCGGGGCCCTGCGGAACGCTACCCGGGCCACCTTTAGGGGCTGTCGTTGGGTTTTGACCACAATCGGCGTGCTCCGGAAGTATACACCCAGCCAGCGCTTCGAGGCCGCGGTGGACCGGTTGCGCAAACGTCTGATCGTCGAGCCCGCCATCGACTCCCAGATCATCTGGATCAGGTATAAGGACCCTGACCCGGCAATGGTCGCCAAGGTGGTGAATCGGGTCGCCGAAGAGTATCAGAAGCAGCATCTGGCCATCAATATCAACCGGGCCGAGAGTTCCTTCTACGGGGAACAGATCGAAAAGGTGCAGAGTGATCTGAGGGGACTCCAGGAGCAGCTTTTGCAGCTTAAGGAAAAGGGCGGCATTGTGTCGTTTGCCGAGCAGAGCCGAGCCATGCTGAAGAAGTTGGAGACCCTGGATAATTCCAAGACCAATGTCCAGAAGGAGATCATCCGCATCCGGTCTAAAGTGGAAAAGATTGAGGACCTGCGGCGGGCCAAGCCCAACCTGCTCATCCCCCTGCCGGAACTGGCCCAGGACCCGCAAGTCTCTGACCTGGAAAACAAGTTGGTAAATCTCGACTTCCAGGTCCAAACCGTGTTGCAGCGCTATACCGCTGAGAGCCGCCAGTACCAGACCATCAGGGAACAGATCGGCCACCTGCATCAACAGATCCGTAAACAGGTGAGCATTCTGCTGGAACGCGAACTGGGGAAACTCCGGGAACTCCAGGCCGAGGAACAGGCCATCGATCAGACCATGCAAGATATGAAAGCTGAGCTGGAGCAACTCCCTGCAGCCGAGATGCACCTGGGCAATCTGGAACAGGATATCGACACCAAGCAGGCGATCTTGGCCGTGATGCTCAGGAAATACCAGGACAGCCTGCTGGCCCAGAATACCGACCAGCGCCTGGAAAATGCCAAGATCCTCAGTCTGGCGGCGGTGCCGCTGAGACCGGCATTTCCCATTCTCTGGCTCAACCTGGTCCTGGGCCTGGTGTTCTCTCTGGTGGTAAGTTTAAGTCTCGCCTTCTTCCTGGAATATTGGGACGATTCCCTCAAGATCCCGGAAGATGTGGAGCGCTATCTGGGCCGCTCGGTCTTCGCCTCTATCCCGGAACTCTAAGATGAACACGACCTGGACGGGAAGAAAACCCTGGCACCACGACCTCAGCCGCTGGTGGCTTCTGTTTGGGGTGCTCGTTGGGGTTCTCTTCCTGTTGGGGATGCAACTCAAGCTGAAATGGTTCGCCTTTCTCTTCCTGGGCTCCATGGTTCTTATGGCGTCTCTGGCGGCGCCAAACAAAAAGGACTACTGTCTGGCCCTCTTTGTCCTGGCCCTGCCGGTCTGGATCGGTAAGCACTTCGATTATCATCCATCTCCCTACGGAATCTCCACCTTCGGGTTTCCCATCCATCTCAGTCTCCTGCCCCTCACGGCCCTCTATGTGATCTGGGCCGTGGGTCGGGTGGTGCCCCAGGAGCCCGCCCCCCTGTATACCCGGGGATTGTTGCCCTTGGCCGGGGTTTTCGGGGCGGCGGCCGTTTCGGCCCTCATGGCCCAGGATAAGCTCTTTGCGGCCTTCGACCTCTTTGCCCTGTCCACCTCCATGCTGATTTATATCTATGTCGCCAGCGAAATCCGGCAACGGCGCGAATTACACCTGGTTCTGACGCTCTTGATTTTTTCCGCCGCCCTCCAGGGAGGAATCGCCCTGGCCCAGTATCTCACCGGCTCCAGCCTGGGGCTCGATTTTGCTGGCGTTGGCAGGACATTATACGGTTTTGCAGGCCTGGAAGTGGTCTCCCGGGTGGGAGGACTCATCGGCCACCCTAACAACCTGGCCTTGTTCTTCGATCTGATGCTTCCTTTAAGTTTGAGCCTCCTGTTCTGCCCCTGGCGCGGACACACCAGGTTCTTCCTGGCCGTGGCCGTATTCCTCCAGGTGGTGGGACTGGGGGTGACGTTTTCACGGGGCGGCATCATCGCCTCGAGCCTGGCCCTCATCTCCCTGGCGGTCTTCCATGGGGCCCGGCGCTTCGGCCTGGTGCGCGCCTTGTTTCTCACGCTGGTAGGGGCGTTGCTTATAACGGTGTTCCTAGCGATAGTGCCCAATCCCTTTGAGAAAGGTTTGACCCGCACTGAACAGACCGCCCATGGGCGGTGGCCGTTGGCCGAAATTGCCCTCAACATGATTCAGCACCATCCCCTGTTCGGAGTGGGGTTAAACAACTTCACTCATGCTTCCCGCAGGTATGATTTCACCCAGGAACAGATCGTTTCCGCCTGGAACGCCCCGGTTCACAACCTCTTTTTGTTTATGGCCGGCGAGATCGGCCTGGTGGGTCTGATCTGTTTCCTGGTCTTCCTCGCAAAAGTGATGGCTGGTCTGATTCCCGCCATGCGCTCCCCTGATCCGTTTATCCTCAGCGTGGGGGCGGGCCTCTTTTTCGGTCTGATGGCTTTTCTCATCCATGCCCAAGTGGATTACAGTATATGGACCCAAAACCGCCCATTATGGTTCTTGCTGGGTCTGGCCATGTGCGTGGGGCGTTTTGCCAGGACGGCGCCGCCGACTTCGCCTCAAGGGTTTCGGTAAGGCCCTCGATGTCAGGCTGGGAATGCCATGAACCGGTATCATCCCCTCTCGCCAACCATCAGCATCGCCAGGTCAGCAGCCGGCGAGGCGCTGAGGTTTGAAAATGAGCCCATCATGACCACTCCGAGGTTCGTCCGTAACAGTGCCCTGCTGGTCACGGTCGAGATCATGAGCAAAGCTCTCGGGGTGATTTTCTTTGCCGTGATCGCCCGCTTTTTGGGAGCCGGGGAGGTAGGGCTTTACGCCTTTGCCCTGGCCGTAGCCAATTTTGTCATGATCCCTGCCAAGTTTGGCTTCGAAAATCTGGTCCAGAGGCAGGTGGGGCGCGAGCCTGCCTGGACCCGCCGCTATCTCAGAGACCTCAGCGTCGTCAAGGGGCTCATCTCCCTGGGAGTTCTGGGTCTCTACGGCATCGTCTTAGTAGTTGCCGGCCGCAAAGACCTTTCGGTTCTGCTGCTGGCGGCCGGGTTCACCTTGATGTTCTCCTTCATGGAATTTCTGAACGCTTTCTTCCGGGCCAATCAAAGACCGGAATTCGAACTGGCGGTGCGCCTCCTGTTCTCGGTGAGCAACCTCTTGCTGGGGCTCCTGGTGCTCTATGTTGGTTGGCGTTTGCCGGGGGTGTTGTTGGTCCAGCTGCTTAATGTGACGGTGGCGGGGATACTGGGAGCCGTCATCCTGGTCCGTATTGCCCCCCCGGGGAGTTTTTGCCGGAGTTGGCGAGATCTTTGGGGTTACGTGAGCGCGGCCACGCCCTTTGCCGGCATCCTGATGTCTCTCTATTTCAGTAATCAAATCGGGATCATCATCCTGAAGCTGTTCACGCCGACCACGGAAGTGGGATATTTTGCCGCAGCTTTGAGGCTCTTTGATAACCTGACCTTGATCCCCGCGGCCATCATGGGAGCCTTCCTGCCCATTATGAGCCAGCTTTTTGTCAAGTCGGTGGGGGGCTTCGTGCGCACCCTGCGCTTCACCTTGAAATACCTGTTCATCCTGTCGGTTCCCCTGGCGGTCATCCTGGCAGTTCTGGCCCGCCCCATCGTGGGGTTTCTCTATGGCATATCTTTCCTGCCCTCGGCTCCAGCGCTGCAGATTCTCTCTCTGCCCCTCTTATTCAGCTTCTGGAACTATGCCTGTACCAATGTGCTCATTGCCCGGAACGAGGAGCGGTCTCTGCTGTGGCTGACCTGGCTCACTGCCGGTATCCACATCACCGCCAATTTTCTCTTGATTGCGGCATTCTCCTACCTCGGCGCCTGCTGGGCCATCCTGACCACCCAAGGAATCTTTGGATTTATCCTCTATGGTTTGCAAATACGGCGATACCTCCGGGTCGGTATCTTGATGAAACTCATGGCCGCCCCCGTTCTCTGCGGGGCCATCATGGGATTGACGGTTTTTCTGCTGAGGGACTGGAATTTATTACTAGCCGTTGCCATCGGGATGCTGGTCTATGGCGGCGGGGTGCTGGCTTTGGGAGCCGTGAGCCGGGAAGAGATGGATCGCTTACATACTATAGTGGCCAGCGGTCCACCTGAAATTCCCGAGGTCACCGGATAGCGGTTTTTTTAAAGCTCTGATCAGGACGATTCCTGATCCAAGGACAGGTGATGGTGAGTTTAAAGCCGCTTTCTCCAGAAAGGGGTGTAGAGATCCGGCACATCTGCCTGATGAGTCATGATGGGAAAGGTATCGGGTTGCTCCTGGTCGGCCTGGATTCCGGGAGTAAAGCGAGTAAAAATGAGCTCGCGCCATAATCATCGCGGCGCTGGGAAGGACAGTGCCGCGTCTTACGGGTAAAGGATGGTGCCATGAGGACCTTAAAAAAAGAATTCCTGATAGCTGTTTTAACCATGATTTTCTTGGGGATGCTGAGTGCACTACCTGTGGCCGGAGACAAAAAGGCCCGGAAACCATCTCAGGAACCGAAAAACTTTGACCTGTATATCATCCAGGGTCCCAAGACCCTTCACCTGCAGCAGGGTGACCTCACCTTTAAAACCGCCCTCTTTCTGGGGTCCGACAAATCAGGGCTCTATGGAATTCCCAGTCCACCCCAAAACCGGCTGGATATCAAGCCCATTGAAATAATGGTATTTGATCCCGACACCGCCGGCGCGACCATGCGGCTGTCTAAACTGGCGCACATCGAAACGGCTCCGGCCCACTCCTTTGATCTCAAGGCAGTCAAGGTCGGGCCCGCCAATTTCGATAAAGTCTATCGAGTAAAATATGATGATTTATTGCCCATAAACTTATGGTGTGTCGACAGGAATATCCCGTTGCGGCTAACCCCGGTGGTCAAAAAACCGGGGTGGTATCGCGCCGTGCCGGAACAAGAGCTGGAAGCTGGGGTGTATGCGATCAATTTTGGCTACGCCGATGGTCCACGGCTGTATACCGGAGACCTGGTGTTCTATCCTTTCGTCCTTGACAGTAGGCCCGAGCTCAACCCTGCCGACTGCATCCCGGAGCGCTGAGCCAATCGCGGTGGTGCTTCTCAGGATGTGTGGGTGGTGGCCGGCCCGCCACCTGGACACCCATATTCCCCCACCCCGGCCCCGCGTTCGGATGCTTTCGTGTGGCTTGGTCGGAAAAGCGATGCAGCAATTATTTCCGGGGCGTTTTTCCAATGAAATTATTCAGAACTTGTTGACTTAACATTTCACCGATTTTCTGATGAACCAGAGCTGAAGGGTGCCAATCATATTTACTGGCATGATACTCTTTGACGGTAAATAAAGGCGTTATGGTTGAAGTATCAAAATAGTTAATGCTATCATTTATCAAATTATTTATTAGTCCGATATATTTGCTCCCGGGGCTCTCCCCCGAAGGCAAAGTCAAGACCAGGTAGCTATATCCATATTCTTGGGCTATACTTTTTACTTCCCTGATATATTTATAAGAACCAGCAACCTTTAGTGTAAGTTTTTCGTTAAGGGATTCATCATCTTTGTCGTGCTCCACAATAATTCTGGACAAAGTATCACGGATCACATAACTCAAATGAATTTTTCTGAGGATGAGCTTAATGGTGGGAAACCTGTTGATAACTTGAGAAGCGCCAGTATGAGTGTTATACTCCCATTTGTCTACCTGGGGGGTGTGGTCCGGGTCGAAATCACCGATCATGATGCCCATGACCACCAGGTCGGGGTCGATTTCCGGCACCCGGTGCTTTACGGTGGCGGTCATTTCTTTGACACTATATGATGGAATCGCAAAATTGAATACCGCCACCCGGCAGTGATCTTGCAACTCATTCAAGGACTTTTCCACGATTTCCGGATAGGTCGCGCCCGTGGGCACCCCCACTCCAAAAGTGACTGCATTACCCACAAAGGCAATACGATATTCATCCGCCGGCTTGTTGCCATAAGTTCTGGCCGAGACCGGACTGCGCAAGCCCAGGGCGTCGGTATGAATCCAGATGTTGCCCTGGGCCCGGACCTGCGTCAGGTTTGGTTGCATAACATACGGAATCTCCGGGATTTTTTTGTAAGGCATATAAATGGGGTCATAAAAATACATTCCGGCATATCCCCACCCTCGCACCAATATTTCCAAACAGACAAAAATTGCCAAAAGCAAATAAAAAGAATAGAAAAAGACGCTGATAAATTTTCGCATGGATTGATCCCTGGAATACCGTTAAAACTCTTCTCCCTTCGCCGTCAACGACAACATTTCATATCCACTTACGGTTGGGCCTGGAACTCCATTACCGTCAGGGAATGAGCCCCAAAGGTGTAGGAGAAACTGACCCCGGCGTCGGTGATTTGGCCGGGCCGCGGCGCCACCGTGGTGGAAAGATTTTCATTATGATCCCTGAGGCAATTGCCGGAAAGCGTCCACACCTGGGCGCCGGTTTGGGGAGTAAAGCCCTGGAACCGGATGGCAGTGGGAATCCCAGCCGTCAGTGACCGGTTGATCACCATAAGGGAGAGACGCCGTTGCCCCGGGGAACTGAAAGCCACCGCGTGCAGGAGGGGAACGGCAGAATGGGATTTTACATTGAAGACTCGGTCCACAGCAAAGGTGGGAGAACTGACGCGAGTTTCCACTATGGCAGGCTCCAGATGATTCATGATCAGCGCCAGGGCATGGTAATGAGGGCGGATGGTTCTGGTTCCCGTCTTCCAGTTATAGCCTATGGCGGCAGTGGGATTGCTGCCATGGAGATTCCAGGCCGAGGCCAGGGTGATGCCCAGTTCGGAGCTGGCCTGGATGAGGCCCAGGAGGAGGTCGGCATCGTAGATAGCCCGGCCAAGATTGGCATAATCCCGGCAATCTTGGGAAGCCGCCGGCCAGATGCCATACTCCGTGATGGCAATGCCGATGGGTTTTCCGGGCAAGGAGTCGGCCGCAATCACCTTCCTGATTTACCGGAGATCGAGCATGGCCTGATGCGCTCCGGCCATCATCGCCATAAACCAGGGTTCACTGCGATAGAGGGCCCGGTCCTGGCCGCCGGCGGGGTAGTAGGGGTGAATGATGAGGAAATCCAGGTATTCTTTGGCATGCTTGACCACCGTGGGGTTCCAGGCATCCGTCGCATCAGCGTCGCCCCGGCCCTGGGGGGCCGTCAGGCCCACCGCGCCCACTTGAATCCGGGGATCGACGCCTTTCATCGCCTCGGCAAAAGCGACAAAGTCCCGGGCGTATTGTTGGGCGGCGGTGAAGCCGATTTCGTTCCGGTCATAGACCTCGTTGCCCACCTCCCAATAGGTCACGCCAAAGGGTTGGGGATATCCCAGGGCCGCCCGCTTCTGGGCCCAGAAGCCCACGGTCTGCCAATCATGGCCCTCGCCGTCCACCCCCAGGGGCCGGGGGTCATCGGGGTGGCCGTTGACAAAGGCAACCCAGGCGGCGGCCCGTTTGACTCTTTGGTCGAGGGAAACCCGGGTGGAGAGCTTGCCCGCCATCTCCAGGCCGGTGCTGTAATTCACGGTAAAAAGCGCTTTGGCCTTGAGGGAATGCACCAATTTCAGATGCTCGATGGTGCCGTAATTGTTGGAGAACCATGGGGATTGCCCGATTCTCGCTTCCGGGCGCACCGGGGTGCCGGCAGGATGATGGCTTTGCACCCCGAAGACCCCTTCCAGACGGTTGCCATCCTGGCGGATAAAGTGAAACAGATCGCCGAACTGACCGTCGTGGGTGTCCACCAGCCGGGCTTGGGTCACGGTTTGCCAGTCGGGGACGCCTTCCAGGGAGATACTGGCGGAGTTGGGGCCCACCGGGGCCGTGGTCTTAAGGCCGATGCCGTCTTCCCAAAGGTAGAGGTCGGAGGTGCTGCCGCCGGGAAAGCGCACGATGGTGGGAGCGATGGATTTGATCAGGGGACTGGCGGCGGGATCAATAGCGTCGATCCTGGAGCTCCACAGGGCATTGCCGGCAAAGAGCAGGTTCTGCCCGAACAGCAGCGGGTTGACGGTATTGTTGGTGACCGCCCATTCACCACAATCCTGGCTTCCTCAGCCTGGGAACAAGCCGGGGTCCCGCTCGCCAGGATCAACGCGCCAAGGAGCAGCAAGCAACGGCAGACGCAATCAAACCGGCCCCGCCGCCGGGGGGAGAGGATGAAAGTTGGGTTTCCGGCCGTCGGCTTGGCCGCCCTCCCGGTCAACTCCGACCATTCCCTGGCAGCCTGGCGGAGAGGGGTCACACCCGTCCTCTTTGGCGGCTTTCCCAGGCCAGGTGCAGGACCTGAGCCAGGTGCGCCCCCTGGATCTCCCAGGTCCAGTGGTGGAGGATAGTCTGCCGGGCCCTGGCGCCCAGTCGGCGCCGCAATTCTTCATCGGCGATCAATTCCAGGAGCTTATTGAACATGGTCTGGTGATCTCCCGGCTCATACAGCATGCCATTGCAGCCGTCGCAGACGACTTCCTTGATCTGCCCCAGGGCCGGGAAGAGGACGGCTTTGCCGGCCGCCATATATTCCAGTAATTTCATGGAGGAGCCGTAGAAGAGGTAATCTTCTTTGTAAGGGCTGATGGCAATGTCTACGAGACTGAGGAGGCGGGGGACGAGATGGTGGGGCATGCTGCCGGTAAACCTGAAATGGGGGCCGAGGCCGGCAGATTCCGCCCCCCATCGGATGGCGTCGTCCACCCGGCCTTGGCCCACGAAGAGAAAGACCACCCGGTTATGAGCTGCGACGATGCCGGCGGTCAGGTTGAGAAAGCGCTCCACTTCGCTGAAAAATTCGAAAGAGCCGATGAAGCCGACCACCACCCGGTCATTGAGGCCCAAACTCGCCAAAAATTCCGGGTCAGGCTCCCGGGGCTTAAAGGCAAGGTGATCCACGCCGTTGGGCACGACATGGAGTTTGGCTGCCGGAACCTCATAGCGCATCAAGTAGCCTTTCAAAACCTCCGAGATGCAGGTTACCTGGTCGGCCCCCCGCACATTGATGCCCTCCAGCCCGCGGCTCAGCCAGGGGTAGCGGTAGTATTGGGGATAGAAGAGGCGATATTCATACTCCAGCGGCGCCTCGGCGAACAGGACCAGGGGCAGGCGCCGGCGACGGGTGGCCGCCAAAGCCGAGAAGTTGGCAAAAGAGCTCACCGCCAGCACCACGTCGGGGCGGAAACTATCCAGCAGCTTCAGTTCCTCCCGGATAAGGGCAAGATTACGCCAAATCAGACGGGGGACATGCCCGAAACGGCGCAACCACCGGACCTTTTTTAGGCCAAGGTAATTTCGGTGCTCTCCCGGCTGCTTGGCGGTGCGAAACTGCACATCCACCCGGTGGCCGAGCTGGGTCAGCGCCGCGGCGATGGCCCGAATCTGGGTGGCTGCGCCGATGGCCGAACCTTCGAGGTCGTAATGGTAGTTAAAGTAGGAGACTTTCATCAGCCGGTCGATGGTTCCCGCTGGGATTGGGGTCGGCGCGTTCGCCCCCAGAGGCACTGGGCCAGGACCCGCAAGCCAAAGAGGGGCAGACCCACCAGGTAGCGCCGCCAGGTGCCGGGCTCCTGCCACAGGCGATACAGCCACTCAAACCCTTTCTGTCGCCAGCGGGGGGAAAGACGCGCCAGTTCGCCGCTGATGATTTTGAACATGCCGCCGCAGGTCAGGACCAGGTTCACCTCCAACCGGTGCCGGCAGGTGGAGGCCCAGAGGACCTGACGGGGGTCTCCCATCCCCACCCAGAGAATGTCAGGGCGGGTGGCGTTGATCTCGGCAATCAGATGCTCATCCTGAAAATCAAAGTATCCATGATGAGTGCCGACCACGTTTAAACCATGATATTGGCGCTGGGCCTGACTGGCGGCCCGTTCCGCCAGGCCGGGCTCCCCACCCAGGAGGAAGAACCGATACCCCCGGGCCACGGCCGCCTCGCACAATCGGGGCCAGATGTCGGTGGTAGTCAGCTTTTCCGGCAGATGGCCTCCCAGAAACCGGGAGGCCAGGACCAGGGAGGCGCCGTCGGCGTACAACAGGTCGGCCTGGCGCAAGGCTTTGAGAAACTCGGGGTAATGGTAACTGAGGTTGATGACATGGGCATTGACGCCATACGCCACCGCGCAGCCCGGGGCTGCGATCAATGCCTCGATCCGGGCCAGCAAGGTGTCCATGGTGTAGATGCCCACGGGCACTCCGGTGATATTGATGGTTTCTTCGGCCTTCACGCTCAATTCTCCCCCGCTGGCAGACGATTGCCGTGGGTGAGCCGGTAGAGTTGCTCCCGTCGCAGGTACTTTATCAGCTCCGGATCGGTGAGGCGCTGGATGTCCGGATTGAAGTAACTGATAAAAAAACCCCAGATGAAGGCTAATCCCCCCACAAGCCAGGGCCGTTCGGCCATGCGATAGATGCCCCGGGCGATGGCAAAGAGGGGGTGGCTGCCGATGGCATAAGCGCACCGACCCCAGATAATCCGCCCCTGGAGAGCGCCGAAGCTGGATCCTTGCATCCGGTGATGAATGAACACGATCCGGGTATCGCTGAGGGTGAGCCAGCCATGGCGGCGGGCGTCGGTTTCATCGATGACGTCCCAGCCGTAGACCGGTTGCAGGCCACCGATGGCGCGGAAGCAGTCCCGGCGGTAAAATTTGGCATTGCCTGGAACGTGGTAGGAGGTATAGCGTTCGGATACGAGCTTGCCTTGCACCAGCAGCCAAGAAGTACCGCTGGCCATGCCCACCCTGGGATCGTCAAAGTGAGCCATGATGCCCGCGAAGATTGCAGGGCCAAACTCTATATCGCAATCCAGCTTGGCGATGACGTCGAAGGGTTCATCTCCCAGATAAGCCAGGCCGGCGTTAAAGGCGTTGACCACCCCGGGGCCCAGTTGCCGGGGGCCGTCCCGCCGGCGCCGGACAAGCCTGATCCAGGGGTGCGCAATGGTGTAGTCCGCGACGATCTCCGCGGTCCGGTCCCGGCTGCCGTCGTCGACGATGATCCAGAGGTCGGGACGGTAGGTCTGTTTGACGACGGAGTCCAGGGTAAACCGCACAAACTGCTCTTCATCGCGACAGGGACTGATAATTACCAGGCGGGGCTTCATGACGGCCCCTCCCCCCGGCCGCGCACCCGCCGCCACCAGATGGCAAACACCAGCAAGGCCCAAAGCTGCCGGCCAAAATCCCGCCGGCCGCGTATATGGGCGTCGGCCATTTCCTGGACCGTGGCCAGGTTGAAGTACCCCGTGGCGGCCAGGGTTTCCATCAGGCGATGTTCCCGGGCGTAGTCCACCAAATGCTGCTGGAGCCAGAATTCCACGGGAGGATTAAAACCCCGTTTCGGCCGGTTCAGAATCGTCGGGGGCAGCCAGGGTGCCAGCGCCTCCCGGAGCAGGTATTTGGTGTGCATCCCCTTTACCTTGAGGTCGATGGGGACGGAAAGGGCAAATTCCACCAGGGTGTGGTCCAGCAAAGGCACCCGGACTTCCAGGGAACAGGCCATGCTCATGCGGTCCACCTTGACCAGCAGGCTATCCGGCAGAAAGACCGAGAGGTCGGCCAGATTGGCCTGGGCGATGGGGTCGAGCTCCGGATAGGCTGCGGGGATGGCCCAGAAGTGGGAGAGATAAGGGAGGTGGGCAACCTGGCGCTGAAAATCCGATGAAAACAGGCGCTCTTGCTCCTGGGGGGTGAAAAACGCCACCTTGCGGGTATATCCCTCGAACAGCGGAAAGACCGAGGTTGCGGCGATGCGCTCCAGCCGGTGTTCCAGGTAACCCAGGCGGGGAGAGCCTCCGGTGGGCAGATGCCGGGTGGCCGCCGCCAGGCCGAGGCGGCACCACAGGGGCAGCACGCTCAACCACCGGTTCATTTGCATGCCTTGATAGTGGGTGTAGCCCCCAAAGAGTTCGTCGCCTCCCTCGCCGCTCAAGGCCACGGTGACCTGTCGCCGGGTGGCTTGGGAGAGGAGATAGGTGGGGATGATGGTGGCGTCGGCCAGGGGTTCGTCCAGGTGCCACAGGAGTTTGGGCAGCAGCTCGGTGGCTTCAGCAAAAATCCGAAAGGTTTCATGCCTGGTGCCCAGGTGCCGGCTGACCAGTCGAGCGAAACGGGTCTCGTCATACTTGGGCACCTCGAAACCCACGTTAAAGGTGGGAATTTCCTTGCGGCCCAAGCGGGCCATGGCGGCGGTGACCGCGCTGGAATCAAGTCCGCCGGAGAGAAAGACCCCCAGGGGCACATCCGCCACCAGTTGGAGGCGCACCGCTTCTTGGAGGCGCTGGCGCAGTTCCTGGCACCAATCCTCCAGAGTGCGCTGGGGGCCTAACGTTACCGCCGGGCGCCAGTAGGTCCGGGTCTTGATCTCACCGTCGGCCACGGTGAGCACCTCGCCAGGCGCAAGCTTTTGGATATTTTGATAAATGGTGCCCGAACCCGGGATGAAATGGTGGGAGAAGTATTCAAACACGCCCTGATCGCTCACCCTTGGATCAAAACCGGGGAGCAGAAGGAGGCTCTTGATTTCCGAGGCAAAGGCCAGGGTGTCGGCCATCCGGGTGTAGAAGAGGGGTTTGATCCCCAGGCGGTCCCGGGCCAGGAGGAGCTTGCGCCGGCGACTGTCCCAGATGGCAAAGGCGAACATGCCGTTTAAGTGGTGCACCACGTCATCGCCCCAGGCTTCGAACCCGTGGACGATGACCTCGGTGTCGGAGGAGGTGCGAAAGGTATGGCCCTGTTGCCGGAGATCAGCCCGGAGCTTCAAGAAGTTATAGATCTCGCCGTTGAAGACCACCGTCACCGTCTGGTCTTCGTTGGACATGGGCTGGCGCCCGCCGGTCAGATCGATGATGCTCAGGCGCCGGAATCCTAATCCCAGGCCGTTTTCCTCAAAGAAGCCCTCATCATCGGGCCCGCGGTGGCGCAATACCGCGGTCATGCGCCGCAACAACCCCGGATCGACGGGGGCTTTATTTAATTGCAAAATGCCGCAAATGCCGCACATAATTTTTTTTCTGATGGGCCTCGATGGCGGCCTCAAACAGGCCGCGCAGTTGTCGGGCGCTGGTCTCGCCGTTGAATTGGGCCACCACCCGGTCGCGTCCGGCCCGGGCCAGGCGCCGGGCCATATTCTGATCCCGGAGCACTCGCGCCAGGGCCTCGGCCAGGGCGGGGGCATCGTCCGGGGCTATCAGCAAACCCGTCTCGCCATCCACCACCAGCTCAGGGATTCCAGAAACCCGGGTGGCCACCACCGGGATTTCCATGGCCATGGCTTCGGTCAACACATTGGGAAGACCGTCGGCATCCTGGTTGCGGACACAGGAAGGCATGGCCAGCACGTCGGCCCGCCGGAAATAAGGCATCAAGGCCGCCGGTTGGAGTTTCCCCTTGAGTATTACTCGGTCAGAAACCCCCAAAGCATTAACCAGATGCCTGAGGCGGCCGGCTTCGGGACCATCCCCGATGATGAGACATCGGCAAGCCAGGCCCTGGTCGCGCAGCCGGGCACAGGCTTCCACCAGGACGTGAAACCCCTTGGTTTCCACCAGGCGGCCCACTGCGATAATGCAGGGGGGTATCCCCTGGGGATGGGGATGGGGGCAAAATCTGGCGGTATCCAGACCGCTCCTGACCACCTCCAGATGCTCCAGGTGGGCTTTGGGATAATGTTCTTCGAGGTAACGGCGGTTGTATCGGCTTTCGCAGGCGACAAACGCCGCCGCGGCCAGCTTGGCCGGCAGCAACAGCTTGTCGATGAAGATGTCATAAGCGTGGGCGGTGAAACTGAAGGAGATGCCGGCGAGGGCGGCGGCCATCAGCGCCACGCTGGCCGGGGCGTTGGCAAAATGGGCGTGGAGATGTTGGATGCCGGCCCGGCGCAGGCGCCAGGCGGCAAAGGGGGCCACCATAAAGTAAGACAGACAGCGGCCGCGAGCCCGCCAAGGCTCGTCGGCGGCGAGGACGTAAGCGCCGAGGCAGTGAAAGTAGCGCCCGGGAAACCGCAGGGCGAACCACAGGTGGGTCAGCCAGAATAGGGGATTTTTGGGTTGAATGAGGACTTCCACTTCCCGGGCCAGATCAGGAGCCTCCGGATGGCATACCCCGGCCTCCGGAGGATGGAGGCTGAAGACTTTAACATCGAGTCCCAGTTGACGTAGCGCCACGATCTCCCGCACCACGAAGGTCTCGGAAATCACCGGGAGAATCCGGCCGAGATACGCCAGGCGATAGGGGCTGCGCCTCATGAGCCGGGCCGCCGGTGGCAGGGCGCCGGGCCGAGCCCCGTGGCTGAGGCGGCGCGCTGGTGGTCGCAGGCCCGGGCCGGCTTCAAGGGATCTTGCCGCACCATGTTCATGGCTCATTAATCGGCTCGCCGGGGCAAAAAATTAAAATTTTTCTTAGGGAAATTCCGGTTGGATTTATTTATTTTTGGCAAAATCCCGATGCCAAAGAGAGGGGGGGTGGGGCGGCCCCCCATGAGGCCGGCATCGCCTGAAGGAGCTCATGATGGTCAAGGCAATTATCGATAAGCTCATTATTAGTTTTGGCTTTGCCGCACCGGTCAGCGTAAAATATTGTTGATGGGTGCAGCTCAAGAAAGTGGGAGAGGAACGGCGCGGTCATGGTTAACCGCCAGCGGGTCCGGCCCCTGAATCAGGCTCGCCCCGGCCCGGGGCCGGTGGTTTACTGGATGAGCCGGGACCAGCGGGTCCGGGCCGTGGTGAGCGATTTTTCGCCCCTGCGCCTGATGCGGGGCTGGAAGACCGCGGTGGCGGAGAAGATTGGAGTTGCCCTGGAGGAAGTGGACGCCCACAACCTGGTGCCATGCTGGGCGGCCTCCCCCAAGGCGGAATACGGCGCCTACACCTTGAGGCCCAAGCTGAAGCGGCTACTGCCGGAGTTTCTGGAGGATTTTCCGCCGCTCTCGCCTCACCCGGTGGTCTCGCAGCAGGAGAGACCGGAAATTGCCTGGGAGAAACTCCCCGCCACCCTGGATATAGATGCCACCGTGCCGGAAGTGACCTGGCTCGCGCCGGGAGAGCGCCAGGCCCGGGCCCACCTGCGTCCTTCTCCAGATCAGAGTGGATAAGTACATCGTGGTGACCCGGTTCCAAGAGGTCAGGGAGCTCCAGATACCTTGATGAACCCGGTTCGGTCGCCCCGAGGTCGCCTGGCTCCGATGTCCTGCCCCGGAGGCGCCCCGGTCTGCTTGACAACGGCAATCATTGGTCTATGATTAACCACCGCTTTTTGCCGGCATGGGGGGTTAAAAAGGGAGAAATCCCGGATTGGCGGTGGCGTAGTTGGCCCCCTTACAGGTATGGCGCGGTCGTTTTTCTGGCTGAAGCCTGGCCCCGGTTACGGGAAGCCGGGGAAAAAAGGCTGAGATTAAGAAGGAGGACATGATGGCGAACTGGAGCAAGGCCAGGTCTTACGCGGCAATCTGGGTAATTTTTTTCACCATGATGATTTATGGTTGTGGCGGGGCCTATCCCGGGGGCGGGGGGCAGACCACCGACTCAGTCGTAATCGACGAATACATGCTGACCACGGCCGGTTTCCAGAAGTTTAAGCCGAACATGGAAACCCCCAGGACCCAGTCGCTCTTGGACGCCCTGCCCAGCGGGCAGATTACCACCTTCAGGGCCAATGGCACAGCCTATCACGCCTATCCGGATAAGTTTTCCAACATCCTCTATGTGGGGGACCAGGCCGCCTACGAAAAGTACGTCTCCCTGGCCCAGGGGAAAAAGGTTTGCCAGCGGGTGGACGCGCCGGACTCGTCGGGATTCTGGGGTTGTTTTCAGGAGATGCAGCAGAAGGCCACAAAGTAGGCCGCGGTGAAGCCGGCTAAAGCTTGCAGATGCCGTGGATGGAATCGCAAGTCTGAGCATAGAGCCGTTCGATCCAGTCTTCCTGCCGCAGGTAAGGCGTAGGGGCCGCCCCCGCGGCCGTCCGCTTCCGGGCCAGCCGGCGCAGGATGCGATGGGCCGTGGCAATATAGGTGGCATGGCTCCAGGTCAGGGGAGACACGGAGATTGACTCCCCGGTCAGGGGATTGATCTGCTCCGGCAGCACCCCTGAAGGCAAGGCGTGGGCGGCCACCCAGGCCAGGAGGTCCATGGCCTGATCCAATTCGCCATCGTCGCCGTTCTTCTCCACCAGGTAATCCGCCAGCCACAGGGTGCAGATGAACCAGGGGTTGCCCGGGACTTCCCGGCTGACCCGGTGATAGTCGTCGTTTTCATAACGGGCCAGGCCGCCGATGGGGGTGTTGACCCATAATTTCTCCCGCAGGGCCGTCATGGTGGCGACCAGACGGGGGTCATCGGCATGGTAGAGGCCGAAGGCAAACAGGCCCCAGAGGCTGGCGTCGCAGGCGCCGTCCACTTCCCACGGCCCCCCGTGATTGCGGTGGATCATGCGGCAGAACCGGTCGAGCTCCGGGCGCCAGAGATGGGCGGAGGCGGCATCCCGAATCTCCGCGGCGACTTTTTGATAATAGGCCGCTCGTTCGTCCTCGCCGAAAACCTTGCAGAACAGGGAAGCCGCGGTTAGCCCGCCGAACACCGCGCCCACCGTAAAGCTCAAGATCCCCCGACGTTCTTCCCAGAGATCATAAGAAGGGGCCGGCAGACCGGTCTCGGCATCCCGGTACTGACACATGAAATCCGCGGTCTTCTTTACCAGGGGCCGGTACAGGGGCTTGATGAAGTCCAGGTCGCGGTATAAGACGAAGTGCTGCCACAAGGCCCAGACCACCAGGGCGGTGGAGTCCTCCTGGATGGGCAGTTGGGCCTGGCCCTCGTGGTACCAGGGATGCCAGGAGGAGGCCAGGGTGCCGTCGGGATTGAACTTGTGCAGCAGACAGCCCTCCGGCTGGAGGAGCCCGGAAATGAACCGGAAGAAATTCCGGGCGGCGGTGGGATGGCCGGCCTGGTCCAGGGCGTAGGCCGCCAGGGCGCCGTCCCGGGGCCAGACGTAGGAGTAGGTGTCCCGGTTGAAATAGACCACGTCGGAATCGTTGGCCGCCAGAATGCCGCCTTGCCAATCGATCTGGGTCCGCATAATGAGGAGGCTGCGGCGGTACAGGGCCGCCACCGCCTCCGGCAGGTGCTCCAGCCCCGGGGATTCCTTTTGGATCCAGAGGCGCCAGTAATCGGCGGTGCGTTTGAGGTGGCCTTTGGGATGCTTGTGCTTGACCAGGCCATCCAGGCGCAAAACGTCTTCCCAACTCTGGCCGGCGGCCAGCCAATAGTAAGCCTGCCCCGATTCAAAGGGGGGCAGGGTGAGGGTCAGGCCGATGACCGAATCCACCGATCCCTGGGCGATGGGGTTGCCGGAAAGGAGACCGTCCTCCGCGTCCTTGAAGGTGCCTTCCCAGCCCTCGTAGCCCTTTTGACCCACGGCAAACTGGCTCAGCCCGCCCCCGTCCACGGTGAAACCGCCGGCCAGGAAATAGCGGGCCCCTTTATAGTGGACCACGGCGCCGGTCTTGGGGTCGTAGCCGGCGGTATCCCCCAGTTCGTTGCCGGAGATAGCCAGGTCAAGGGTGAAGAACAGGCGAATTTCCCGGGGCTGAGGGGAGACGTTGGTTACCACGACTTCCCGGAGATAGAGGTCTTCGTGAAAATCCACCGCGTCGTGGCACGCCAGGGCCAGCCCCAGGCCAGGATGGGTGAGCTTGACGTCGGTCACCAGAGTGTCCGGCAGATAGCCCAACTCAATCTCCCAATCCGGTCCCACCCAGGCGAACCGGCCGTCCACCCACACCCCCATGCGGCAGAACTTGCCCCCCACGTGATTTTCGAGACCCACATGGGGAAAATAAAGCTCCCGGATGGCGTAGTGCCGGTCAAAACAGATGAGCAGCTTGCCGTTGCCCAGGGGGATGTCTCGCGGCATGGGTCCTTTCCTTGGCAGCATCCTGCCATACCTGAATAAATTACCGCCTCATGGCGTTAGGGCACCATTTTATCGGAAATAGCTGCATTAGTCTGCTATTTTCAAACGGCAAAGGCCAATGTTCCATGCCCGCTGGGGGATCACCACGAAGGCCTGACCATGTGGGACAGCCGCCCTCGGCTGTCCATGGGCGTGATGAGAAAAGCGGCGGGTTTTTCCCTGCCGCCGGGAATCAGGCAAAGGTGGCAATCGGGGTTATGAGGCATTATTGTTGAGGTATAAGTACGCTAAGCATGGAGGGAATGAGGGCAGGAGGGGCGTATGGACTTCCACGAACCGAGAATCCTGGGGCGCACCGGTCTGAAGGTGGGCCGGCTCGGGGTGGCCGGCGGCTACGGGGCCCCGGCCGCGGCCTTTGAAGAGGCCTTTGAGCGGGGCTGCAACTATTTTTACTGGGGGTCGCTGCGCCGGGCCGGGATGGCCCAGGCCATTAAAAATCTCTGCGGCCGGGGGAAGCGGGAGGAGCTGGTCATCGTCATCCAGAGCTACGCCCGCTCGCCCGCGCTGATGGAAATTTTTGGTGAGTGGGCCTTAAAGGGCCTGGATATTGAAGCCGCCGACGTCCTGCTCCTGGGCTGGCACAACCGGCGGCCCCCGGCGCGCCTCCTGGACCGAGCCCTGGCCCTGAAGGAGCAGGGGAGATTCCGGTTTCTGGGCCTGTCGGGCCACAACCGGAAGCTGTTCCCGGAGCTGGCCCAAGAAGGCATCTTTGACGTTTTTCATGTGCGCTACAACGCCGCCCATCGGGGCGCGGAGACGGAGACCTTCCCCGCCTTACAGGATTTGCCTCCCGAGGTGCGACCCGGGCTGGTGACTTATACCGCTACCCGGTGGGGGCAACTGCTGAAGGACAAGCGCATGCCTCCCGGGGAGCCGGCGCCCTCCGCGGCGGATTGCTACCGCTTCGTCCTGTCCCACCCGGCGGTGGACGTGTGTATGACCGGACCGAAGAACCTGGCCCAGATGCAGGAGGCCCTCCGGGCCCTGGACCTGGGCCCCCTGCATGAGACGGAGTTGGCCCGCCTGAGACGGGTGGGGGATCACCTGAGAGGCTATGGTCGTGTCCCGGGAGTTTCTTGCAAATTCCGGCTCCCATTCCCCTAAACCGTTATAGGGGCGGTTAGCGAACCGCTCCTACCGAAAACATCCCCAAGAAGTAGGAATATTTTTGGACGATATACCTGGGACGCAACATTAACGACCGGGGCCAATCCCCCGACTTGCCATTCGCGGCCAGTTTGGTTAGGATGAGGCCATGAGCACCGCGTTCAGCTTTTTTCTGAGGCTGTTCCTCTGCTTCGTGGCGGCCAGATTTCTCCTTCAGGCCATCGGGGTGGAGGGGCGAAGTTACCTGGTTAGCTTGACCATCCTCTTTTTAGTCAATGTTTACTGGTTCAGTTACCTGGTGTTCCGGGACCGGAGCGCGCCCCCGGCCGCAACCGCCCCCGGCCCTGCTGACCCCGGGTCCGAGACGGGGGAGCCTCCTGGGAATAAGGCGCAGCCCGGGGCCTGAGCCGCCCCAGCACCTGTCTGAATGCCGGTTCGTTGAGGCGGATCAGCCCCACCCGGCAGGAGAGAGGAGCGGCGCGGTTCCCGGAGAAATTTCCTGCCGGGACGCCACCCCGAAAAAATAAAGCCGACAAAGAAATCATGCTATCCCGAAAGGTTAGGTGCAGAGGCGCATTGGCGGTGATTTTTTCCTTGACACCGATTTTGTGAATGTTTTAACATTCAAATGCTCTCATCCGTTTTTTTTGGTGAAACGAAATCCTTCGATGCAATTAACCACGCACTTATCTCAGAACAAATCCGCCATCCTGGGTCGCTGGCTCAACATGCTTTATGGGAGCTATCCGCCTGAGACGGCTATTTTTTTGCGCCGGGAAAAGGACCGCTTCGACAATCCCATGGGCTACCGGATCTCCGAGGGGCTGGAAGGGTTGTATGAGGCCCTCCTCCAAGAGACGGAACGGGACCAGGTCCTGAATTCCCTCGATGAAATCATCCGCATCCGAGCGCTCCAGGATTATGCCCCCTCCAAGGCTCTGGCCTTCGTCTTTTTATTGAAGAACGCCATTCGCGAGGAGGTGGGCGAGGAAATCCGGAAAGAAGACCTGGCCGGGGAACTCCTGGACCTGGAGGCCAGGATCGACGGCCTGGCTTTGCTGGCCTTCGACGTCTACACCAAGCGCCGGGAGAAGCTCCAGGATCTCCGGGTCGACGAGATGAAGCGCCGAATCAGCGGAGTTATGCGCAAGGCAGGCATCGGTGGCGACAGCCTGTAGCAGGTATTGGCAGCAAACGGTTAACTGAAACGAGGTGACAGTACATGGATTTTTTTAAGCGTCATTTCTTTGTGGCCTTGTCTGCGGTCCTGGGACTGATCATTATCGCCTACGTGGGAGCCAGGGGCAATGTGCAGATCGTCTTTGGGGTGGTCGTGCCCTATCTGGCCGCGCTCATCTTCGTGGAGGGCGTGATCTACCGGGTCATCCAGTGGGCCCGGTCGCCGGTACCCTTCCGGATTCCCACCACCGCCGCGCAGAACCGTTCCCTGCCCTGGATCGAGCGGAACCTGGGGGAGAAGCTGGATAATCCCGCCGACACTCCCCATCTCATCGGCCGCATGGCCCTGGAAGTGTTGGCCTTCCGGAGCCTGTTCCGGAACCTGCGGACGGAACTGGTGAAGGACCCGGACAACCCCGAAGGTGCCCGGCTCATTCACTGGTCCTACAAGTGGCTGTGGCTGGGAGCCATCGCTTTCCACTACGCCTTTCTGGTGGTCATTCTGCGCCACCTCCGGTTCTTCACCGAACCGGTGTTATTCCCCATCAACCTGCTCTCCGAGGTGGACGGCTTCTTCCAGTTCTTCACGCCGGCAGTGTATTTGAGCGGCGTCGTCCTCGTGGTGGCCGTGGCTTACCTTTTGTTCCGCCGGATCACCAATCCGACCCTGCGCTACATCTCCCTGGCGGCGGATTACTTTCCACTGCTCCTGATCCTGGCCATCGGGCTCACCGGGATCCTCATGCGGTATTACTTCAAGACGGACGTGGTGGCGGTGAAGGAGTTGGCCATCGGCCTGGTGACCTTGCATCCCCAGATACCGGCGAACATCAGTTCCCTCTTTTACGTCCACCTCTTTTTAGTCTGCGTGCTCTTTGCCTATTTCCCCTTTAGCAAGCTGATGCACGCTCCGGGGGTGTTCATGAGTCCCACCCGGAACCTGACCTGCAACAACCGTTGGGTCCTGCACGTCAACCCCTGGAACTATCCCGTCAAGTTCCATTCGTATGCGGAATATGAAGATAAGTTTAGGGAACCCATGATCGAAGCGGGGATCCCGGTCGAAAAGGAGCAATGAGTTTATGGCCAAGGTTCCGACACCAGCAGATCTGCTCACTGGGTTAAGCTACAAGCCGCCGGAGAAAGGCTGGATGGACGTCAAGCCGGACTTTCGGCCGGGCACCTATTGTAATTCGGCCAATCCCAAGTGGATGGAATGGCTCAGCTACCCCTTCCCCCGCGCCTGGTCGGTGACCGACGAGGATTGGCAGTTGCCTAAGGATTGGAAGGAAATCATCTTGCAGGGGATGGAAGACCGGCTGAAACGCTTCCGGTCCCTCAAGGTCTTTTTCGATATCTGCGTCCGCTGCGGGGCCTGCGCCGACAAGTGCCACTTCTTCCTGGGCACGGGCGATCCCAAGAACATGCCGGTCCTCCGGGCCGAGCTCTTACGGTCGGTGTACCGGCGCTACTTCAAGACGATCGGCCGGGCCCTGGGCGAAATCGCCGGCGCCCGGGACCTCACCGAAGACGTCATCAAGGAGTGGTTCTTCTACCTGCACCAGTGCACCATCTGCCGGCGGTGTTCGCTGTTCTGCCCCTACGGCATCGACATGGCGGAGATGACCATCCTGGGCCGGGAGCTGCTGGCCTCGGTGGGCGTAAACATCGACTGGGCCATGGCTTCGGTGGCCCAGTGCTACGACAAAGGCAGCCACATCGGCGCCACCCCTCAGGCCTTCAAGGACATGGTCGACTTCCTGGCCGAGGAAAACGAGCGGGTCACCGGCATTAGCACCATCCCATCCATTAACCGCAAGGGCGCCGAGGTCCTCTTTGTCATGCCCTCCGGCGACTACTTCGCCGACCCCGGCACCTTCACCATGATGGGCTACATGCTGTTGTTCGAACATATCGGCCTGGACTACACGCTCAGCACCTACGCCGCCGAAGGCGGCAACTTCGGCTGGTTCATCTCCCACGAGATGGGGAAAAGGCTCAACGCCAAGATCTATCACGAGGCCAAGCGCCTGGGAGTAAAATGGATTTTGGGCGGCGAGTGCGGCCACATGTGGCGGGTGTGCAACCAGTACATGCCTACCTGGTGGGGCCCGGTGGACTTCCTGGAGGAGCCGGTATCCCCCATCACCGGCACTAAGTTCGAGAACGCCACGGTCCACAAGATGGTGCACATCTCGGAATTCACCGCCGACCTGATCCACCACGGCAAGTTGAACCTGGATCCCCAGAGAAACGCCCACATCAAACTGACCTTTCATGACTCCTGCAACACCGCTCGGGGCATGGGGATCTTGGAAGAGCCGCGCTACATCATTAACAACGTTCTGCCCGAGGGGAACTTCGTAGAGATGCCCCCCAACACTATCCGGGAGAAGGCCTTCTGCTGCGGCAGTTCCAGCGGCATCAACGCCAACGAGAACATGGAGCTCCGCATGCAGGGCGGCTTCCCCCGGGCCAACGCCGTGCGCTACGTGCATGACAAATACGGGGTGAACCACCTGGGCTGCATCTGCGCCCTGGACCGGGCCACCCTCCCCACCCTGCTGCAGTACTGGGTGCCGGAAGTGGAGATCACGGGCATCAGCGAACTGGTGGGCAATGCCCTGGTATTCCCGGACGAGATCGAGCGCACCACCGACCTCCGCGACCGCGACCTGGTAGGCTTCGGCGAGGAGGAGGGCGGGGAGGAAGAGGAATAACATGGCCGACTACAAGAACGAATTTGGGGTTTTTGGAGAGCGTCCGAAGGTCGAAAAAAAGCTCTTCGACCGCAATAAGGTCATTGCCGGCGTGGTGATCTTCCTGGTGATGATTACCATTCCGCTGTGGCAAAACCTGGGGAAAACCGTGGCGCCGCCGGCCCCCAAGCTGGATACGCCGGCCATTCAGAAACTGGCCGAGAAAGATAAAAAGTGCGTGATGCCCACGGAATGGATGCGGGCCAACCACATGCAGATGCTCGTGGATTGGCGGGAAAACGTGGTCCGCACCAAAGAGCAGCAGGTTACCACCAGCCGGGGGAGAGAATTTGTCGCTCCCGATGGGAAACAATACCTTGCCAGCCTTACCAATACCTGCTTGGAATGTCACTCCAACAAAGCTCAATTTTGCGATCAATGTCACAACTATGTGTCGGTAGCGCCTAATTGTTTTGGGTGCCACCTGGAAACGGGC
This sequence comes from uncultured delta proteobacterium, assembly GCA_963812015.1. Classification (GTDB taxonomy): domain Bacteria; phylum Desulfobacterota; class Desulfobaccia; order Desulfobaccales; family 0-14-0-80-60-11; genus 0-14-0-80-60-11. Next base: position 1,180,779 of record CAWETI010000003.1, read on the forward strand.
AAGAAGCTGGCGGAGGCGAAGTGATGGGTATCGACAGAAGAGAATTTATCAGGATAGCCGGACTCTCCACCCTCTTGGGTCTGGGAGGTAAAGGAGCCTTTGAATTATTGGCCCCCGGCCGGGTAGAGGCCGAGATCATCCCGGCCCCGGGTTCGATGCAAGCCAAACGCTGGGCCATGGTGATCAACCAAAAGAAACTGGATGATGCCACCGCCCAGCAGTGTATCGATGCCTGCCACCGGGTCCACAATGTCCCGAATTTCACCAATCCCCCGGATGACAAGCTGAAACTTAACCCCGAGGTGGCCAACCGCTACCAGATCAAGTGGCTCTGGACCGAGCATTTTCACAACGCCTTCCCCGGGGAGGAGCAGCCGCACCTGGCCGAAAAGGTGGAGCACATGAACTTCTTCGTGCTCTGCAACCATTGTGCGAATCCTCCTTGCGTGCGGGTGTGTCCCACCAAGGCCACCTTCCAGCGGGAAGACGGCATCGTCATGATGGACATGCACCGCTGCATCGGCTGCCGCTTTTGCATGGCCGGTTGCCCCTATGGCTCCCGGAGTTTCAACTGGCGTGATCCTCGTCCTTACGTCAAAGAGGTCTTCCCCGGCTATCCCACCCGGGAGATCGGGGTGGTGGAAAAGTGCACCTTCTGCGCCGAACGGTTGGCCCAGGGCATGATGCCGGCCTGCGTGGAAGCGTCCGGTGGAGCCATGATCTTTGGAGACCTGGAGGATGAAAAATCCCAGGTGCGGGAGTACCTCCGGACGTACTTTACCATCCGGCGGAAGGCCCATCTCGGTACGAACCCGCAAGTTTACTATATCGTGTGAGGTAGGTCATGCTTGAAAAGGCGCTGGTCGGTACGAAACGGTACTACGGATTGCTGGCGATCCTGGCGGGCATCTTCGCGCTGGGGTTTCTCTTTTATTTAAAGCAGTTACATGTTGGTTTGGGGATCACCGGCATGGGCCGGGACGTGTCCTGGGGGTTCTACATCTCCCAGTTCACCTATCTGGTCGGCGTGGCGGCCTCGGCGGTCATGGTGGTCCTGCCCTATTACCTCCACAACTACAAGGCCTTCGGCCGGGTGACTATCCTGGGCGAATTCCTGGCGGTGGCCGCGGTGTCCATGTGCGTCACGTTCGTGCTGGTGGACATGGGGCGGCCCGACCGGGTCTTCAATGTCTTCAAGTATCCCACTCCCGGCTCGGTTATGTTCTGGGATATCATCGTCCTGAACGGTTATCTTATACTCAATATCCTGATCGGCTGGAACGTCCTGGAATGCGAGCGTCATTCGATAGCGCCGCCCAAATGGGTCAAGTTCCTGAGTTATGTTTCCATCCCCTGGGCCGTGAGTATTCACACGGTGACCGCGTTCCTGTATGCCGGTCTGCCCGGGCGGGGCTACTGGCTTACCGCCATCCTGGCGCCCCGGTTCCTGTCTTCGGCCTTTGCCGCAGGCCCGGCGCTGCTTATTCTCCTGTGCCTGCTGGTCCGGAAGTACTCCAAGTTTGATCCCGGCAAAGAGCAGATTCAGTCCCTGGCCAAAGTCGTCACCTATGCCACTCTGATCAACGTGTTCTTCTTCTTCTGTGAAGTCTTTACGGTGTTCTACAGTCAGCTCCCCGACCACATGGCCCATTTCAAATACCTGTTTGTCGGGCTCGACGGCAAGGGCCAACTGGTGCCGTTGATGTGGTTTTCCATCGTGGGCATGACGGTTGCGGGTCTTTTTTTGGTGAACCCCAAACTCAGAAAAAATGAAACCACCCTGGCGGCTCTCTGCGGTCTGGTCATTATTACCACCTGGCTCGACAAGGGGCTGGGTCTCATGACCGGCGGTTTTGTGCCCAATACCCTGGAGCATGTCACCGAGTACTGGCCCACCACGCCCGAAGCCATTATCGCCCTGGGCGTCTGGGCCATGGGGTTCTTGGTCCTTACCTTGCTCTACAAGGTAGCCGTGTCCATCAAGGAAGAAATCAAGGCCTAGGTATATCTGACTTTTTTTGCTCAAGGGAGGTAAAACGTCATGGGTTGGCGAGTCGAAGTGGATACCGATAAGTGCACCGGCGACGAGGAGTGCGTCAACGTTTGTCCCGTAGGCGTGTTCGAGATGCAGGATGAGAAAGCCGTCCCGGTGAATGAGGACGAGTGTCTAGGTTGCGAAAGTTGTGTTGAAGTCTGCCCCTCGAGCGCCATTACCCTAACCGAAACCTAGTCTTAGCTGGCAGGCTCCAAGACGTCGACCTGGCCCAGATCGGCGTCTTTTTGTCTTTACTCATACATAATATAAAGGGAGGTGAGTATCATGGGCTGGGAAGTTGATATCGATGCCGATAAGTGCACCGGCGACGAGGAGTGCGTCAATATTTGTCCCGTAGGCGTGATCGAGATGCAGGGGGATAAAGCCGTGGCGGTTAATCTCGACGAGTGTCTGGGTTGCGAAAGTTGTGTTGAGGCCTGCCCCTCGGGCGCCATCACCGTAACCGAAACCTGAATCGATTATTTTGCTCTTAATAAGCGGAAAACGCCGGCCTGACTTCAGACCGGCGTTTTTTATGGGGCGCTTGACAAAAAGGGGAGGGGGAGGGGTTGCCATCCCGCCTGCCTCGCCCTCAATTCCCCCTCAAGGCTGCGGTCGCCCCACCCCTTGGGGGGACGTGGCAACCCCGGGTTACCCCAGGGGGATTCAGGAAAATCGCGTGAGAGCCGTGCCCCCGATCACGCTAGCCAACCCGTTTCACTTCGTATAGAGATTGACCAGGTGGACCGGAACCGGGGAGTTGGCCATCACTTTTTTGGCCACGCTGCCGAAATCGGCGCTCTTCTGGTCGAGCGCGTCATGGCCGCGGCCGTGGCTGGTCAAGACCACCATGTCGGCCTTGGTTTCCTTGGCCACCTTCAGGATTTCAGTGGCGGCATCGCCCTGCACCAGTTTCACTTCGATATTGGGACAGGCTTTTAATTCCGTTTGACACACCGACTCCAAATGTTTTTTGGCCTGCTTTAATTCCCAACTCTGAAAATGTTCTAATTGCTCCGCACTGGGATCGCCATAGGCCCTGAAATAAGACAGCAAATCCACCCCGACAAAGAGAAGGATGACTTTGGCCTGATACTTCTGGGCGAGTGAAGACACGTGCTTGGCGGCCTTGATCGAATTCTTGGACAAATCTGTGGGCCACAGGATGGTGCGTACTTCCATCGAAGACCTCCCTATTACGGTAAATGTGCCAATAATATAAGCATATCACCCCCGCTTGAAAAGGGTTTTTCTCCGATTTGCACCCTTTTTTCTGCTGAGGGTGAGGATTTCTCATGCGGCGCGCCGGAACGGGCGTCGCCCGCCCCGGCGCCCAAGAGCCGCACCGGGCCTTAACTGATCATCCGTTTGCGCAGACGGATGGATTGGGGGGTGACTTCCACCAGTTCATCGTCGTTGATGAACTCCATGGCCTGCTCCAGGGTGAACTGGCGGGCCGGCACCAGGCGCAGGGCCTCGTCGGTGCCGGAGGCCCGCATGTTGGTGAGTTTCTTCTCCTTGCTGATGTTCACCACCATGTCATCCGGGCGGGTGTTTTCGCCGACGATCAACCCGCGGTAGGCGGGGTCATTGGGCTTCACAAAGATGGTGCCCCGGGGCTGTAAATGGAAGATGGCATACGGCACGGCCCGGCCGGGGCGGTCTGCGACCAGGACGCCGTTGATCCGGCCGGCGATCTCCCCGGCATAGGGGGTGGTGCCCACCAGGAGAGCGTTCAGCAGCCCCGTGCCCCGGGTATCGTTCAAGAACTGGCCCCGGAAGCCGATGAGGCCCCGGGAGGGGATTTCAAACTCCAGGCGGACCCGGCCGGAGCCATGGTTGACCATTTTCATCAGCCGGCCCCGGCGGCTGCTCAGCTTTTCCGTGACGATGCCCACGAATTCCTCGGGAATATCCACCACCGCCAGTTCCAGGGGTTCTCTGGTCTCCCCGTCGACTTCCTGGGTCAAGACCTTGGGCTTGGAGAGAGACAGCTCAAACCCCTCCCGGCGCATCATCTCGATGAGCACCGCCAGTTGCAGCTCTCCCCGGGCACTCACCCGGAAGGCGTCCCGGGTCTGCGCCGGCTCCACCCGGATGCTCACGTTGTAGAGCACTTCCTTATCCAGGCGCTCCTTGATGTGCCGGGAAGTCAACAGGCGCCCTTCTTTGCCGGCCAGGGGCGAAGTGTTGACGGAGAAGATCATGGAAATGGTGGGCTCTTCCACGGTGATCACCGGCAAGGCCCGGGGGTCGAGGGGGTCGCCCAGGGTGTCCCCGATGAAGGCTTGGGGGATCCCGGCCACCGCGGCGATATCACCCGCCGCGAGGACCTCCCGGGAGGTCCGCTCCAGGCCGTCATAGCTGTAAACCTGGGTGAGATTGGTCTTGCCGGTGACCTGGCCCTTTTTCAAGAGGGCCACTTCTTGCCCCTGGCGCAACTCCCCGTTGACGATTTTCCCCACCGCGATCAAACCCACGTAGTCGCTGTAATCCAGGTTGGTAACCAGAAATTGCAGGGGGGCCTCCGGGTCGTAGGCGGGGGCGGGGATAGCCGTCAGCATCGTCTCAAACAGGGGCACCAGGTCCTGCCCCTGGCCTTCGGGGTCGGTGAGGGCGATGCCGGCCTTGGCGTTGGTGTAGATCACCGGGAATTCCAACTGCGCCTCGGTGGCATCCAGGTCGATGAACAGATCATAGATTTCGTTTAAAACTTCCTGGATGCGGCGGTCGGGGCGGTCGATTTTATTGATGACCACGATGACCGGCAGGCCCTGCTCCAAGGCCTTGCCCAGGACAAACCGGGTCTGGGGCAGGGGCCCTTCCGTGGCGTCCACCAGGAGTAGAACGCCGTCCACCATGTTCAGGGTGCGCTCCACCTCGCCGCCAAAATCGGCGTGTCCCGGGGTGTCCACGATGTTGATCTTGACGCCCCTATAGATAATGGACATGTTCTTGGCCATGATGGTGATGCCCTTTTCCCGCTCCAGGTCCATGCTGTCCATGACCCGCTCCACCACCTGCTCGTTCTCCCGGAAGATGCCGCTCTGCCAGAGCATGGCATCCGCCAGGGTGGTCTTGCCGTGATCCACGTGGGCGATGATGGCCAGATTGCGTAAATCTTCGCGAACTTGCATAAACTCTCCGATAAGTGCAAAAAGACTATTGAGGGAGGGTGCTAGGGGCCGAGGGCCCCTAGCACCTCCCTCAAACTCCCTCCCCCAACCCCCATAAGGGAGGTGGAAAGAAGGCGTAGGGGCACGGCGGGCCTTGCCCGCGGTGTAGGGTGCGTTTTCCGCACCATATCAAAGCACCGGCGGGACGCCGGCGCCACCGATGATCCAGGAGTTTCACATGAGATGACAGCGATTCCGGGCCGGACAGGTGCCCCGTCCGGTGGCTCTTGGCTGGCTGTGGTCCGCGGCAAATTCCCGGCAGCAATTTATTAAACTTTAATTATAACGGCTATGGGGTTATTGTGCAAGGTCTCAGTGATATCGGGGTCAGAGGGAAAATCAAAGCGGAGCATGACGAACCTGAGCGTTCCCAAGCGGGAGCCTGGAACCGATTTCATGGTCGGGACGGGGCGCGACTTTAGGCTATGAACCCCCCCCGGCGCCCCGTTAATTGTAGGTATGATCTTATGCCGTTTTCTGGTCGGGGCGCACCCAGGTGTGCGCCCCAGGCGGGTTCATGCCGCCGGCAGGCCTAGTTCCGTCTTGAAGGTATCCAGGCCGATCTCATCGATGATCCGGCCCAGGCGCTTCTTTTGGTTCCGGTCTTTGTACCAGTCCAGCAGTCGCTCGGACAGGGCGATGGCCTCGACATCCGTCAGGTCGGCGGCGATGAGGTCCGCCAGGCGGGGTTTGAGGCCCGAGGCGAACCCGCCCGCCAGCACCCGCCAGCCCTTGGCCGCGCCCACCAGCCCCAGGTCCTTGATGGCGGACTCGGCACAGTTGTTGGGGCAGCCCGAGACCCCGATCTTGAACTTGAAGGGCAGGGGCATGCCGTGATACTTCTCATCGAGGTGGAGCCCCACCCCCACCGCGTCTTGCATGCCGATCCGGCAGAAGGTGGTGCCGGGGCAGATCTTGATGGACCGCACACAGAGACCGATGGCCGCCCCGGGCACGAGCCCCAGTTCCTGCCAGACCTGGTCCAGGTCTTCGGGCTTCAGTCCCACCAGGGCAAAGCGTTGCGCCGAAGTAAGTTTGATGGCCTTGACGCCATATTTTTCCGCCACGTCGGCTATCCGGCGCAGCAGGTTGAAATCGGTGATAATCCCGCCAGGAATATGGGGCGCGATGGCGTAGCTTTCTTTGTCCCGCTGGATAATTGCCCCCTTTTCCAGTAAATCATCAGCCATGTACTGCCTCCTATCAGAAAATATCAAATACCGGATAATAATAATTCTTATCAAAAAACTTTCAAGGCCTAAGACCGGAAATTGTCCTCATTTTCCCGGAAAGCACCTGGTTATTGGTTAGTTACTTTTTGCCGGGCAGCCGCAGCCTGGGCTGGCGCCTTCCCCGTGTCCGGCCGGATCAGCGATTTTTGCGGCCATACCCACCTGGCGCCGGATCGCTGAGGTCCATGGACATCATTTCCCCGGGGCGCGCTGGAACAAGGCAAATCTCCTTGAAAACCTCAGCTACCTCAGGTACATTAATCCTGAGGTATGGTTGGTTCACTTTTTTTCCAAGATTGCGCCAATCTAAGTCCAGGCAACCGGGCGGACCGGTGGCTGATCGTGATGGCCCACTCCCGATAGTGGGGCGGCTGCCGCGAGTACGCGCATGGTCGCCGGTCTCCAGACTGCGGTGCGGCGGCCCGCGGACCTTTTTAGTTCAGAACGTCCTTCGAAGAGGAGAAAATAGAATGAACAAGGATGTTGCCTTTGCCACCGACCTCGTCCAAATAGAACCCTGGCCGATTACGAGGCACGCGCTGGTAATTGCCGAGGTGGGGATCAATCATAATGGCGATGTCAAAATTGCCAAGCAGTTAATTGACCTGGCCAAATAAGCCGGCTGTGATGCGGTCAAATTCCAAAAAAGGACTATCGACATCGTTTACACCAAGGAATTTCTGGATTCTCCAAGGGAGAGTCCCTGGGGGGCGACGCAGCGGCAACAGAAGGAAGGCCTTGAATTCGGCAAGGTTGAATTCGATGAAGATGAAATTGATGCATACTGTCGAGCGGTCGGCATCGATTGGTTTGCCTCGGCCCGGGATGTCCCCAGCCAGCTTTTTCTCCGCCAATATAAGCTCAAATATAACAAGATTGCCTCGCCGATGGTCACCCACCTGGATCTCTTGAGGGCAGTGACGGAAGAGGGTACACTCACCTTCATCTCCACGGGGATGAGCACCTATGACGAGATTGACGTCGCGGTGAAACTTTCAGAAGGCACGACTGCGCCGGACGCGAACGTATATTGCGCTTGATCAACCTCTCTATGCAAGGGTTCGACGCAGCCGTAAAAGAATATTTGTCCGAGCATACTGTAACAGATGAATTTTATAGTAGTAAAAAATGGTGAAATGCATGAGGGTTGTCATTTCTGGCGTGTTTGTCCGTTAAAACCCACGAAGTGATGTGTATCTATCTTCATTAGTATCCGGGGGCAATGAATGACCGACATTACAAACCCTATCAAATATTTAGGCAATGAACTCAAGTATATAAAAAAAGTTTTGGAGGGTGAATCGTGGTCAGCAACAGGTGGCAGCTGGACAATAGCTTTAGAGCGTGCCTTTGCTAAAAAGATCGGCACGAAGTATGCGGTTGCCTTCAATTCAGGCACGTCTACGCTCCATGCGGCCCTTGAAGCAGTCGGCGTTGGGGCAGGTGATGAAGTCATATCGCCGGCAATAACGGTCATCATGGATACCACTGCTACTATGCACGCCAATGCTGTTCCAGTATTCGCTGATGTCAATCCGAAAACTTTTACCATGGATCCTGAGGATTTGGCCCGAAAAATCACTCCAAAGACCAAAGCGATTATAACCGTCGCCATTTACGGCCTATCACCCGATATGGACCCCATCATGGAGATTGCCAAGCAGTACCATATACCAGTCATCGAGGACAACGCCCAAGCCGTACTGAGTTATTACAAGGGACGCATGCTCGGAACCATTGGCGATGTGGCAAGTTTCAGCTTTGAGAATACGAAACACATCTCCTGTGGCGAAGGCGGTATGATTGTTACCGACAAAGAGGCCTACGCTGAAATGGTGCGTAAGATAGGCGGACACGGTTTCAAGAACCTAAAAGCCGACGAGGGCCGTATCAGGCTAAACCAAGATGTATTCCAGAACCCTCACTACAAGCGCCATGATGTGCTGGGCTGGAATTATCGGCTTTCCGAGTTCAACGCAGCCATCGCCTTGGCGCAGCTTGAGCGCGTTGAGGAGTTAGTCGATCTGCGCATAAAATCGGCCAACCTTTTCATCGATGCTATGAAGACCTGTGATTACCTGGTTCCCCAAGAGATTCCCGATGGATACGTGAACTCCTACTATACCCTCGGCGTTGTTTACGAAGGTCAGGACAGTATCGGGGTATCCTGGGAAGAATTTAGGAAGGCCTATATCGAAGCAGGAGGAGACGGCATTTACGGTGGCTGGAGCGTGCCCTATCTCGAACCAATGATGGTAACGCGCCAATTTGCGAAGCGGTGCCCTTGCATATACGAGAATGTCAGCTATCCCCGGGGCTTGTGCCCCGTGGCTGAGAGAATTCAGCCGAAGATCATGCAGTTCAAGACGAACTACCGCGATGTGGAGCTTGCCGAGAGGAAGGCTGATATTCTGAGGAAGGTCATCAAGAGATTCGCGGCGCGGTAATGAATAGTAGAGGGAGGTGGTTGTGTTCGATATCGGTTTTTTCATGAGCTGTAATGAGCTGAAGAAGAAGCTCGCGCGAGGAGAAATAAAGGATAGGCAGTACATCATTGCCAGTCTCGACGAATTCCGAAGCAAGAAACCTGTTGTGTACAATATTGAGACGACCAATGCCTGCAACATGAAGTGTAAGATGTGTCCTCGTACGACGATGATGACGCGCAAGGTTGCAACGATGGACAGCGTACTTTTCAGAGATATTGTAGACCAGATCGAACCCCATTCCCCTGAGCTTTGGAGCGAGTGGGAGTCATTCGTCCAGCAGGAATATGGCATCCCGAAAAGCGCCATGAGCGAGAACCATTTTTTTCTCTACATTATCCCCCGGGTCATACAACTTCACGGCTATGGTGATCCGCTCCTCGATAAAGACATGGCCGAGTACGTAGGCCTCCTGACGAGCCGTGGAATACCATCTTACTTCAGTTGTAATCCGGCTAATATCAACGTCGAAAAGACAACCGAGATATTCAAAAACGGTCTCGACTATATTAAATATTCCATTGAGAGTGTCGAGGACGAAAGCCATAAGCAGATAAGGGGCGCGGCATCTAACTTCACCGAAAGCTATAGGAAGATCGTACAACTTCTAGAAATCAAGAAAAAGATGAACTACAAGACTACAATAATCATTACAATGATAGATCTTAATCGAAAGACACAAAAAGAAGAGTTTATGTTGTTGAGTAAGGCTTTCGAGGGCCTCGATGTATATATCTACCTTAAGAGTGAGGACCAGCAGTGGTACCGGCAGGATTTCCACGGCACGAAATCTATCCACTGGTCCGAGTTCTGCAAGCATCCCTGGATGTCCATGACAATTAAGTCCAACGGTGAAGCAGCCATGTGCATGGAGGACTTCGACAACGAGATAATCCTGGGTGACGCCCGAAAGGAAACACTCTATAACATATGGAACGGCGATAAGTACAAGCGTTTCAGGCTCGACCATATTAATCTGACCAAGGCGATCAAGTGCAGTGAACGGTGTGACATGAAAATGGTTGGAGATTTCCTGCCGCGCTAAAGGGCAAAATCTTTTTCGGAAGGAGTTTTGAATGAAAACCATCAAGATCGATGGCCAGCTCGTTGGTGAAAATCAGCCAATTTACATGATCGCCGAAATAGGCCTCAACCATAATGGTGATATCCAGATAGCAAAAAAGCTCATCGATGCGGTCTTCGCAACGAACTGGAACTGCGCCAAATTTCAGAAGCGTACACCTTCGATATGTGTTCCCGAAAGTCAGAAGAACCTGATGCGAGATACGCCCTGGGGAAGAATAACTTACCTCGAATACCGATACAAGGTGGAATTCGAGAAGGAGCATTATGACTATATAGACAGATACTGTAAGGAAAAACCCATCGCCTGGACGGCGTCCGTCTGGGATTTGAAGAGTTTGGAATTCATTATGGGTTATGACGTGCCCTTCATCAAGATACCATCAGCCAAACTGACGGAACATGCGTGTCTTATAGAGGCTTCAAAAACTGGTAAACCCATCGTTTTATCAACCGGCATGAGCACCGTCCCGGAGATCGATACGGCCGTTGATCTGCTCGAAAAACATGCCGGGGGAGGCTACGTGTTGATGCACACCAATTCCGTTTATCCCGCGCCGCCTGAGGAGCTAAACTTGCGGGTCATAAACTTCCTAAAGGAGCGGTACGGCTGCGTCGTCGGTTACAGCGGCCATGAGGAAGACGTGGAGCCCTCGGTAATCGCAGCTTCGCTTGGAGCAAGCCTGATTGAAAGGCACGTGACGCTCGATCACCACATGTGGGGCTCCGACCATTTCGCAAGCCTCGAAGTGCATGGCATGAGCCTGCTGCTTAAGAGGATAAAGAATATCAATGTTATCCTTGGCGACGGCGTCAAGAAGCTCACGGAAAAAGAAAAAGAAGTCAGAAAAAAACTTAAGGGATAGTAATCCTATGAAAAGCGCCATTTTTATAACTGTCAGGTCCGATTCGAGCCGACTACCCCAAAAGGCTCTTCTCCCTATACTTGGCAAACCCACGATAGAAATGGTTATATTGCGAGCGAAGCTCGTCAGGAATGCCGATACCGTCATCGTCTGCACCACAGAAAGATCTATAGACGATGGAATAGTAAAGATAGCCTCTCGTTGCGGTGTCCAGCATTTCCGAGGTAGCCTTGAAGACAAGCTGGATCGTTGGCTTGGTGCAACGAGGCAATTCAACATCGACTTTTTCGTTACATTGGATGGAGACGACTTGCTCTGCGATCCCGAACTGATGGAGGCAGGAATTGAGCAACTCAAGACAACGGACGTAGATTTCCTAGAGGCCCCTGAAGGTCTCATCTGTGGTTCTTTTACCTATGGCATCCGGTCATCGGCGCTTGAAAAGGTCTGTACCATAAAAGGCACCAGCGATACGGAGATGATGTGGGTCTATTTTAAAGATACCCGCCTGTTCAATGTAGCGACGCTCGCCGTGCAGGACCCCATCTTTTTCGACCCTGATATCCGCCTGACTCTCGATTATGAGGAGGATTTAGCATTTTTCCAAGCCATTTTCCAACATTACCAATGCATCAATAACGATACCCCTTTGAGAGTCATCGTGCCATTCCTGAAAAAACATCCCGAAATTGTGCAGTTTAACGCTTTCAGGCGCCAAGATTGGACAACGAATCAAAAATTAAAAGCGAAACTCATTTTGAAAGATTGAGTAACGTTTTAGAAATTCTACAATTGCATAAATAATGAGCACCTATCATAAACGTTTTTTTGGAAAACTCAAGCTATGGTGGCATAGTATGAGCAAAATCTTGTTTGTTTATCCTTACAAAGAAGGATATCCTATTATGCCATGAAGCCGGCGGGGTTCCGGTGCTTTGGGATATCCAAAGCACCGCGGTGGCTGAATGGGCCCGGGAGATTGCGACGCAATATGGGGTGGATTGCCGGGGCATGGCCGTTGACATCACCTCCCCCGAGGCGGTCAAAAGCGGTTTTGACCAGATGTTGTCCCGGTTTAACCGGGCCGACATTCTGATCAACAATGCGGCTAATGACCCAAAAGTCACCACAACCGCCGATCTTGCCTGGAGTCGCCTGGAGAACTTCTCCCTGGACCGCTTGCCTGCAAGATATGGCGGTGGGCTTAACGGGGGCTTTTCTGTGCAGCCAGACGGTGGGTTCCTCCATGGCCAGGTAGGGCGGTGGAGTCATCTTGAATGTCGCCTCTGATCTTGGGGTGATTGCCCCGGATCAACGCCTCTATCGTGAGGAAGGGGTGGCGGCGGATCGGCAACCGGTCAAACCGGTGACCTATTCGGTGATCAAGCACGGTTTAATCGGCCTGACCAAGTATCTGGCCACCTATTGGGCCGAGAACAACGTCCGGATGAACTCCCTTTCCCCCTGGGACATTCATACTAATCAGCCTGAAGCTTTCGTCAAGGAACTAACCGGCCTCATCCCTCTGGGCCGCATGGCTTCTTGCGATGATTACAGGGCGGCGGCACTTTTTCTGGTCTCAGACGCCTCCTCTTATATTACCGAGGCGAATTTGATCGTGGATGGCGGCAGGACTTGTTGGTAGGTATCTAATTGAGCAATTACCGTACGTTCATCAAGAATAATTTAATTGTTCTATCTGGACATTTGCTGATTTACGCCCAGGGCGTTATTCTAATGCCTATTATCATAAAAACTATAGGAATAAAAGTTTATGGTGGTTATAGTATCTTGATTACTAGTGTCGGCTTTCTGATGGCCATTGCTTCTTTCGGAGTTGGCTTTCGACGAAATAGATTTCTTCCCTCAGCTCAGGACGCACAAGAGCGTCGAGATCTATTTTATCCGCCATTTTATATTAATTTAGCATGTCTCATGCTATTATCATTAGGATTAATCATTTCGTACCCAATTTTGGATAGATTATTCTTTAAAGGAGATTTATTATTTTTAATATGGCTTGTCGTTCCATATTATTTATTTAATTCACTCTATGGGCAAACCACAGGCTATTTTAGATATACTCATAGGATAAATTATTTTAATTATTCTACATTAGCCTATGCTTGTCTTAATATCACTATGATTTTATTATTAAGTTCCTTAGCCTATAAATTGACACTAAACGTTCTATTCATTATTCAAATTTTTTCATCCATCTTAGTAGCACTCCCGTTGACCATCAAAATGATTCAAGAGATCGGTCTCAGATTTGCCATACCCAATATACAAGATCTATTCGATGATATTAAATTGGGTTTCCCTTTGGTCTTAGCTTATTTTGTTGATTTCATTCTTAATTCCAGTGATAAGTTTGTGATTACCGCCTATATATCGATAACTGCGGTGGGTTACTATAATGCAGCCTACGCATTGGGTTCTTTTATAATTGTAATCCCCACAATCTCAGGTGTGGTTTTGCCACCGCTTATCTCTAAGGCAGTTGATACGGGCAACGAAGTCGAAGCCCGCACCATGATCAATTATACGGTAAAAGGGTTCTTACTGGTGGGAATTCCATTTGTAGTGGGAAGCGCGGTAATGAGTAGGCCATTATTAATGTTATTAACAAATGCTGAAGTCGCTAATAAAGCTTTTTTTATAACTCCAATAGTATCTTTAGGGATCATTTTTTATGGCCTATGTGTCATCCTGTCAAACGTACTGCTTGTAAGAATGAAAACAGCGATAATATTTAAAATACATATTGTCTCGGCAATATTAAATATTAGTCTAAATTTATTAATAATTTACTTTATAAGAAACATATTAGTTGCAGCTATAACAACATGTATAAGTTATCTCATATCATTTGTTATTATGAAATATGTGGTAGATAATGACTGGTTCATTGATTATGATCTTAAAGCAATTATGAAATCTATTGTGGCCTCTTTATGCATGGGGACTCTCTTATTTTATATATCCTCATGCCTCGGAACTGGCACTCTTCCAATATCTTATGTTATGGGTGAAGTAATTGTTGGGATGATAATATATTGCCTGGCTATTTTGCTTTTTAGGACCTTTTCTTCCAAAGAGTTAATTTACCTGAAAAAACTTGTGGTTAACCTGGATTATGCCAGAGAAAAAGGTGGATAATAGTATAAGTATATGATATAAGGAAGATATGTTAGTAAATCGGGTGTCTAAAAATGCTCGATAGTGGTGGAAGCAGGAAAGAGGTGATTCCGCCGGATTTTAACCGAGCCATCAGGATAGATTGCTATGGCGCCAAGATCACCTCAGACGGTGGTTTTCTCCTGATGGGAGAGATAGATGACCATTTCAAAATCATCGCCCCCATGGGAGATTGCTTGGAGGACCTAAGGTAACCTGCTCATACGAAAAATTCATTAGTCCAAATGATTCGTCAAAGGGTCTACCTCATTGCCACCTGCTATGAAGATTTGTAACGATGCCGATTTTCTTCGTACAGACCCTGCCCTTAGGCTGGCTCCTGGCAAGGATCATCAGGCTGGGGTCGGCCAGCCCTTGCTGTCCATGCTGGGAGAATAACATCCTGGGGAACGAGGCTTGGCTGCAGGCCTTTGAGGATGCCCTGACCCGTTCCACGGGTACCCCGTTAAAGAAAAAGAACAAAAAGCGGCTGATTAGCGGCCTGGATTCCACTGAGGACCCGGCCCAAGGCAAGCAGGATTGGGTTGCCTTCAACGGCCATTTTGCCAAGAACTGGTTCCATCCGCTTTTTGGCTCTATCAGCGAGCGCGATTGTCTGAGGGCAATGCTGAGACCGGGGAACGTCCATTCCGCCGACGGCACTCTTCCACTTCACTACCTTGGTGGACCGTTACCGTCTCTGGTTTCAGCTCTTTTGGCTGCGTAGCGATGCTGCCTTTGCCAACCCGGAAACCTACGAGTATTGCGAAGAACACCGTATGACGTATTTCATTCGGTTGCCGTCAAATAAAAACCTGGATAAACTGGTGGCGCCTCATTTCGGTAGTCCGGTCAGCCGACCGCCCCAGAGCGTATTCAGGTCAAGATCGTTGAGCTCCACTACTAGGCCAAGAGTTGGAGCCGGCCTCGGCGGGTAGTGGCCAAGATCGAGTGGCATCGGTGCGGGCTTTTCCCCAGGATCGGCTTTGTGATCACCAACTCCAGGCTACAAGGTGACCAAGATCTATAACGGCCGGGCCGAGATAGAAAACCGGATCAAGGAAGGGAAGAACAGCTTGCGGTGGGGCAAAACCAGTTGCCAAAGGTTCGAGCCCAACCAGGCGAGGCTACAGATGGGGGTTCTGGCCTACAAACTTCTGCATATGATCCGGCAGTTCTATGTTTGGGGTGAAGAATTGAAACGGTCCATGGAGTGTCTAATCAAGCGATTAATCAAAGTGGGCGCCAGGGTTTCTTATCTTGCCCGGAGATGGTATGTGCATATAGCCTCTGCCTTTCCTCTGGCTTTCGACTACCGATCAGTACTGGCCTAGGGTTCTTAAGGTCCACTGCATTGAGGTATCCGGGTTCTAAGGGAGGGTATGCCCCAAAAATTCTGTAAAAATTACAAGGTTTGACTTATTGGTTGACAAATTAATGGAGATTTGTGCGATCAGCGTTGTCGTTTGACAATTTGAGTACACAATAGGAAACTTCTCGGGGTTAAGCTCGGGAGGAGAGTTTCCAAAAACCATTTTTTGACCGCGTGCCCGAAGTTGCCGCATAATCTCGGGTTAAAGGGGATACATAATTTTGGGAAGCGATAAGACCGTTCTGCTGGTGTGCCGTAGCATCAGCGAAATTTGCCTGCTTAAGGGGTTCCAGCCGCAACCTGACTGCCGTTATATTGTGGGCTCGGATGATTTAAGAGTGCATCTGGAGATTGGAAAATATTCTTGGGTAGCAGAGGTCTGTTATTTAGAAAAAATGGAATCTTTATTCGCGGTGGCGGCTGACGTGATTAAATATCTTGAATTGATCAATCAGTGGCTGGCCTCCCTCGGAAATAATCCTGAAGGAGTTCCCGAGGAACTGCTCTTCTGGCTTCGAGTTTGTGAAGGAGGTGTGACCACCCAACGGATACAAGATTTGCTGCTATTGATCCGCTCTTACGAATATCTGATAGATACCTTTAATATTAGCTCTGTTATCATTTTGAGCCATCCTCAAAAAGAGTGGGAAGATGATGTATTAACCAAGGTAGGGCAAAGTAAGGGAGCGGAGGTTCGAATCATTGGACACCTCAGCCTCAGTATTTTGAAGGGAAAATTGCTCTCAATGATGAAATTACTTGCCAGAGAACCTTATTATATTTTGTCTATTCTGCGTGACAAGTTTTGGAGGGGCGTGAGATTTCATAAACCTCAAATTTCTGGTAAAGAAATAGTTATACAAATGTGCATTCCCCACGATAAATTTGTGGAACATACTATCCTCTCAATGAAAGCGTTAAAAAACCAGGGTTATGATCCGGTGGCATTGCTTTGGAGGGCATCGAAGGCAGCGGTCAAATTCAAGCAGGAAGGACTTTGGGTTGAAAAGCTGGAAACTTTTGTCCCGATGACATGCATCTATGATGCCCCTTGGCGGGTATGGTTAACTTGGCGCCAGGCCAGGCTCCGGCGCCATGAGTTTTTGGCACATTCGGGGTTGCAATACCGCAACATCCCCCTGGGTCCCTTGTTATGGCCCTCCGTAGTCTCCTTTTTCTGGGAAGAATTGCCCCAGAGATACAGGCTCCGGCAAGCAGCCAAGCAATATTTCACCAGCCATTCCCCCCTAGCAATACGACTATGGGGCGGAGGAACCCTGGCAGAAGGGCGTATTGTCTCAATAAGTTTAAATGATAAGCAACGGCCCCTGGTTTTTTTATGGTTGGGGGCTCTTATGGAAGATCCTTATTATGAGGTTCCGCCGACTGATCTTTTTTTAGTTGACGGGGATTACCAAGTTAACTACCTTAATGAACGTGGCATACCTGCCCAGCGCATAGTAACGGTGGGTTTATCCAGGTATGATTATCTTCCTACTTTCAGAAAAGAGTACAGTCCAAGTCAATCAAAAACATATCTGAACATTCCACAAGTTTATCAATATTATATTCTTTTTGATCCAAACTATACGCTAAGAGGTTATCTCACGCTACAAGAACAGTCCCTGGTCACTGAAGCGCTGTTAAGGTTTACCCGGGAACAATCGTCGCTCGCCTTGATGATCAAACCTCACCCAGCCCATAGTCCCGGTTGGCTGGAGGAACTGGTTAAAGACTTTTCCTTGCCTAATGTGTATGTTATCGAAAAGGAAATGTTGCCTTACCACGCCTTAAATGCTGCAGATTTAGTTATCACCAAAGTTTCGACCCTGGCGCTGGATGCCATGTTGTTTGGAAAACCCGTAATTTCAATTCTCCTGGATGGCGAAGAGCGGTTTAGGGTATATGGTGACGCGGTGGAGCGGGCGAATAGTCTTGAGGCCTTAAATAAGATACTTACCATGATGATCAGTGATACCGGTAAGAGAGCGGATTGGGTGAAAAATCAGCGTAAAAACCAGGAGTATTTTTTGAAGAATTATTTCGGAAATATTATTTTTGATTCGGCCAAGATGGGAGCTGAAGCTTTGGATAAATTTATCAGTAATAATCAAGAGTTATCCAGCAAAATCTGATGGCTATTGGGCAAATTAGAATATATGATATAAAATAAGATTGTAATAAGATTGTAATAAGATTAATTCCCCCTGTGTGAGTTGCTGGAGAGGCGACGGTTACGAGTTCAAATTGGCGATTTACCGGGTACTAAAAAGCTTTCACCTCGATTTTAAAGGTTTCTGGTTCTGTTTCTCATGTTTGGCCACGCCCAGGGCCGCCAAGTGGGAACGATTCGCTTGTACATAGGCCTTGGCACCGGTAAGTTCCTTGGCCTGGGATTGGGCTAACGTTGGCAGGACCCGTCGGGCAAGTAACCCGGGGTGGCCAAAGACCTGCACGATAAACCCGGAGCCAGCGTCCTGAACCGCGTGGCTTTTTTGTAGTCATAAAACCTCTTCTTCGGGGTCTTGCGGTAAAATATGGTGGTATTCTGTTATTTCTGAGGCTAGATTTATGTATGACACCAATTTCTTCATGAGTACGTTTAAGCTGAAAAAGGAAATCATCAGCCGGAAGGCAGCTTCCCGGGATTATGAGGAAATCTACCAGATTTTTAATCAGAACCTTACCCCTTCCCCCTTCGTTTTTAATATTGAGACCACCAACTTTTGCAACATGACGTGCATTATGTGTCAGCGAACTAATGAGCTAGAGCGCCCGCTGATGCACATGGACATGCAGACCTTTAAGAATATCATAGAGCAATTAAAGCCTCGCACTTCTGATGATTACCAACGGTGGCAGAAATTCGTGCGGAAAAATTTGTTCGACAGCAGTGGCCCTTCGGAGAACAACTTTTATTATCAAGTTATTTCTAGGTCGATAACTTTGCACGGGTTCGGAGAGCCGCTGCTGGACCCCATGCTGCCAGAACGGGTGGCCCTCATGACGCAGAGGCAAATTCCTTCTTATTTTTCCTGCAATCCCAATAACATCCGCCTCGATTTCATTAAGGAACTATTTCAGGCCAAAATCGGCTATATAAAGTTCGCGATGGATAGTCTGGATGATGCCCGGGCTCGGGAAATTCGCGGCAGGAAGGCCGACTTTACCAGAGCCTATGAGCTGATCGAGGAGGTTCTAGAGCTTAAAAAAGCTGTGCGAGCCGAAACGGTCATTGTTATGACTATGCTAGATTTTATTGGCGCAAACGGTCTCGATTCGGAGCCGAAGCGGTTCATGGATTTGTGGCAGGGAAAAGACGTCTATGCCTATGTAAAGAGTCTGGATAATAGATGGCTTCTTAAGCGTAAAGGGGAACATGAGAAAGCCAAAGGGAAAGATAAAAGCCATTACGGCAAGCAATATTGTGAGTTCCCCTGGACCTCCATAACCATTCTCGCCGACGGCTCGGTGGTGCCCTGTACCCAGGACATCAATGGCCTCTGGACCTTTGGTAATGTGAATGAAAAACCTTTAGCCAATATTTGGCGAAGCCCCAAGTACCAGGAGTTCAGGCGAATGCATGTCATGGGAAATTTTTTCCCCGACTTCATGTGCCATTCCAAATGTGACCTGAACCTGGCTTGCTACTTTCTGGGAAAATGATGGACCTTAAAGACACCTACTTCAGTCTGGAAGGAAAGGTCGTGGCATTGACCGGAGGCAGCGGCCTCATCGCCATGAGGGCAGTCAGACATCTCCCCCTTTACGGGGCCAGTCTAGTACTGGGAGTGCGAAACGTGGGCCGTTTTGAAGAGAAGCTCCGGGAGATTCACTATCCCCAAGAAACCTTCCGGCCCTCATGCTTTCATATGGACCTGGGAGAGCAAGCCACGGTGAAGAGTTTTTTCCACCAAGTAAAGGAGGAGTTCCAGCACCTGGACGTCCTTATCAACAACGCCTTTCCCAGGACCGAGGACTGGCTGGTCAAGTTCGAAGAGGTGGAGGCCGAGTCCTTATACAAGAACCTGTGTGATCATGCCGGCGGATACTTTTTATGCTGTCAGGAAGCGGCAAAAATTATGATGGAACAAAAAACCGGGGTCATCCTGAACCTGGGATCAATCTACGGCGAAGTGGGGCCGCATTTTTCCATTTACGAGGGTACCAAGATGACCAGTCCTGCGGCCTATTCCCTTATTAAGGGCGGCGTCCATGCCTTCACCCGTTATCTGGCCGCTTATCTCGGGCCCTACGGCATCCGGGTCAACTGCCTGAGCCCCGGTGGCATAAAAGATGAAAGCCAACAACCACCGACGTTTATTAAAAATTACATCCAGCAGACTCCCTTGGGCCGAATGGCCGACCCCGAAGACATGATTGGTCCCCTGATCTTTCTCATTTCGGAAGCCTCCAGATACGTTACCGGACAGGTATTGTTTGCTGATGGGGGATGGACCTGCTGGTAACCCGTCTCATTATCCTCTTGTTTAATACCCAGGCACGATAGAGAGATGTACATGGGAAATCATATCGTCATTGCTGGCCGTTTAGTGGGAAATGAATACCCTCCCCTGGTTATTGCCGAAATTGGCATAAATCATGAGGGAAGTTTAGACAAAGCCGTCCGGATGGTAGAAGACGCCCATAGGGCCGGGTGCGAATGTGTCAAACTCCAGTGTCACATCTTGGACGAAGAGATGATCGAAAACGATGTGGTTCCGGCCAATGCCAGTGAATCCATCTGGAATATGATGAACCGGTGTTCTCTTTCCGAAAAAGAAGAGGAAGGGCTCAAAGAGCTAGTGGAAACCAAGGGGATGATTTTTCTCAGCACCCCGTTTTCACGTGGCGCGGCTGATAGACTAAATAAAATGGGGGTTTCGGCTTTCAAGATCGGTTCCGGGGAGTGCAACAACTATCCTTTGATTCAACACATCGCGGATTTCGGCAAGCCGATAATTCTCAGCACGGGAATGAACGACCTCAGATCCATTGCCGTGGCGGTGGATATTTTAGAGAGAAGTCGAATCTCTTACGCCCTGCTGCATTGCACTTCCTTATATCCGACGCCTTATGAAAAGGTCCGCTTAGGGGGCATGGTTGAACTGGCGCAGCGCTTCCCTCACGCAGTTATCGGCTTGAGTGACCACTCTTTGGGGAACTATACTTGTTTTGCTGCCGTGGCGATGGGCGCTGCCATAGTGGAAAAACATTTCACCTCCGAGCGGAACTGGCCAGGCCCCGACATTCCCATTTCCATTACCCCCGGGGAATTGGCGGATTTGGTGCGAGGCACTGCGGCCATTCACCGGGCTTTGGGAGGCAGCAAGGAAATTTTGGCGGAGGAGGGGCCCACTATCAAGTTTGCCTATGCATCGGTGGTCACTATCAAGCCCGTCAAACAAGGGGAGCTGTTAACCGTGAATAATATTTGGGTAAAGCGACCCGGGACCGGAGAAATTTTAGCCCCGGATTTTTGTAAGGTGCTAGGACGCCGAGCCAGGTGCGACCTGCCGGTGAATATCCAAATAAAATACGAAGACGTGGACCTATGAAGCAGAAAACGATATGCGTTTATACCTGTAATCGCTCGGAATACAGCAGGCTAAAATCGGTCATGAAGGCTATTGAGGCTCACCTCGGCCTGGATCTGAAGATTGTGGTCGGTGGGTCACAGTTACTGGAACGATACGGCATGACCGTAATTGATATCGAAAATGACGGGTTTGTCATCAATGAGAAAATTCAGAACGTGGTGGAAGGCTCAACGCCGGAGGCCATGGCCAAGTCCGCCGGTTTAGCCATCATAGAGCTTACCACCTGTTTTTCTCGGATCCAACCGGATGTTCTCCTGGTAGTCGGCGACCGGTATGACATGCTGCCCGCGGTGGTGGCAGCCTCTTTCTTGAATATTCCCATTGCACATATTCAGGGTGGGGAAAAAACCGGTTCCATAGATGAATCCATCCGGCATGTGGTGACCAAATTCGCGCATCTGCATTTCCCCGCAACCGAAAAAAGTAAAGACCTCATCATTCAAATGGACGAGAAGCCCCACAGGGTCTTTGTAACTGGCTGCCCCTCCATTGATAACATCCTGCAAATAGCTTCCATGGACCGAAAAGTGCTCTTTGAGACTCCACCCATTCCTTCTAAATTGGAGCTCAGGTCCCCGTCGGCGGATCAAGATTATATCCTGTTGATCCAGCATCCGAATACTACCGAATATGACCAGTGTTACGACCAGATGATCGCCACGCTGACGGCCATCCATAAAATAAGGCTCCAGACCTTGTTGATTTACCCCAATCTAGATGCCGGGTCGGATAGGATGGTGGCCGCGATTCGCAGGTTTATGTTGAAACAGGAATGTGATTACCTTTTCTGTTTTAAACATGTCCCCATGGACACCTTCATTAATCTTTTACGTTATGCTTCATGTATTGTTGGCAATTCCAGCAGTGGAATTAGAGAATCATGCTATTTCGGCACGCCTTGTGTAAATATTGGCAGCAGACAAAATAAACGGGAACATGGGAGCAACGTTATCAATACGGGCCATGATTCTGATGAGATCTACCGGGCCATTAAGAAGCAACTAGAAATCAAGAGGTACCCTGTTGAACACATCTATGGTGATGGCAATGCCGGACCCTTGATTGCTGATATTCTTTACCGGACCGATATAAATATTCAAAAATGACCAATGAGGCCACGGTATATGTATAGATATGGATTTGCAGGATATGTCAAAGCTGAGAAATGATACGATATCGTTATAAAGAAAGATCAACCCCAGGATTTTTATCGGGCGATATTTGAGTGCGCCAGAAGTGAGGGGTTAGAATGCATTATTTCCTTATATGATATGGAATCAGTGGCTTTTCTTAAAGAGATGCAGGCGGCGGCCATTAAGATCCCTTCCTCCAATATCAATCTAGAACTATTGATTCAAGCGGCCTACAAAGATCTACTTGTTTAATTTTGATGATACCGTATTCTCTTATCTTCCCCTGGTCTATGCGAATGGATTCATCGCAAGAAATTTATTATTTACTATGATTGTTTTTTTACAGAAGCACCACAAAGAATGTTTTAGCCACACAGGGCGATGACCATGCCTTTGATGAAGTTGAGCTTAATCAGTTCCTTTACCTGGAGTCCCAGGCCCGCTATTATGCAAAAACGTCGAATGATTCTTTAAGTAATTGGAAACCATGAAGCGGAAAATTGTTTTTACCAGCCGGGATCCGGGAGCAGCAGGTCAACTGCTGCCAATCATCGAGCAGGTTAAGAAAGACGACTGGCTCATTCCCTATGTGGTGGCTTCGGGCGCGGCCCTGAAGTTTTTTACGTCAGCAGGGCACCATTGCATTCCCTTTGAGGAGGAAGTGGCCAGTGGTTACGACCAGAATGATTACCCAGTGCAACCGGCCAATGCTCGTGTCCGGGGGCTCGTCGACCAGGCCAGGGGGTTCCTGAACGCGTTGGACCCGGTTATTTTGGTTACCGGCCAGTCGTCGATGGGGTTTGGGGTAGACGAAATATTCATGTACGTAGCCAGGACCTTCAAACCGCATATTACCACTTTTACTTTTTTTGATTTTTGGGGCGGCTTTAATTCCTTAGGCGGGACACATGCGCACCACCTTCTGGTAATGGATGAGTTCGCGGCCAAGCTGACGGCCCCAGGGCGCCAATGCCAGATTCATGTCGTAGGCTCACCCAAACACGAAGTCAGCAGTCGTGTAAATGTTGCGGAGATTCGGAGGCAGGGCCGCATCGATCTAGGCCTGGACCATGAGACCCTGGCGATAAGCTTCTTTGCCCAAACTTCTAAGATTGCCGGCTATGTGGATAATTTTGCGTGTCTGATTGCAGCCCTGAGCGACATGAAGAGGAAGAATTTCAAGTTCTTCATTAAGGCTCATCCAAAGGAGATTGTAGAAACCGATAAGTTATTGGAATACGCCAGAAGCAAAGGAGTGGCGGCCCTCGTTTTTGCTGATCCCGCGGATAATCTGAAACTCATGGCTGCTTCTGATATCATTATACTGTGCACCTCCTTGATCTGCCTCGACCATGCGTATCTGTCAAGTTCAGCCGCCACCCCCATCGGCTGTGTTCTCTATTTGGCCGTGGGGGAGGAAATCAAGGCTTATATGAGAGAAAACTACGGATTTGTGAGAAATCCCCTGGTGCAAATGGGAGTGGGATACGTGGCTGAGACCGCAACAGACTTGGAGCGCCAGCTTGCCGACATCGGGTCCAACAGTGAGATGATCGACAAGTATTTTAAGGAATCACAAAAGCTGAAGGGAGGTAAGGCGGTGCGGAATGTGGTTAATCTCTTGTACCAATATGCCTCCGGGGAGAGTGTATGGCCGAACTAGAAGCCTTCTATGGTCTTCCCCGGACCGTAGTCTTTTGCAGCAAATGCGTAATTTCCAACCAGCGGCCCAGCTCGGTGGTGGAGTTTAAAAGCAAGGCTGGGGATCCTAAGCCTACCATCGAATTTGATAAGGAAGGGGTCTGCAGCGCTTGCCGCTTTGCCGAAAAAAAAGAGAAGATCATTGATTGGACCCAACGGGAAGCGGAGCTGAAGGAACTCTGCGCCAAACACCGCAGCAAAGACGGCCGGTATGATTGTATCGTCCCCGGCAGCGGTGGTAAGGATAGCACTTTTGCGGCTCATATCTTAAAATACCAGTACGGCATGAATCCACTCACCGTAACCTGGGCCCCACATAAGTATACGAAAGTGGGTTGGAAAAATTTTCAAAACTGGATGCACGCGGGTTTCGATAACATCCTGGTCACTCCCAATGGAAAAGTACACCGGCTCTTGACCAGACTGGCGTTCGAAATTTTATGCCACCCATTTCAACCCTTTATTATCGGCCAGAAGCTTATTGCACCGCGGTTTTCTGGGATGTTCGGCATCCCGTTAATCTTTTATGGCGAAAATCAGGCGGAATACGGGAACAATATTGAGGAGAATGATCGTCCGACCATGGATCCGGCTTTTTTCATGGCGGAGCCTAACCTGGACACTATGGTTCTGGGTGGGGTTCCGGCCCTTCAATTGATGGAAGAATACGAGGTGAGCCGCAACGATTTGAACCCTTACCTGTCCATCGACCCGCAACGGCTCAGGGAGGTGGGGACCGAGGTCCACTATTTGAGCTATTATTTAAGGTGGGATCCCCAGGAGTGTTATTATTACGCCGCGGAGCACACCGGTTTTCAGGCCAATACGGAGCGCACCGAGGGTTCCTATTCCAAGTATTCCTCCATCGACGATCGCATAGACCCCTTGCATTACTACACTACGTATATTAAATTCGGCATCGGCCGGGCCACTTATGACGCGGCCCAGGAAATCAGAAACCAGAAGATTACCCGGGAGGAGGGGGTGGCTCTGGTGCACCGTTTCGATCACGAGTTTCCCAGCAATTACTTCCAGGAGATCCTTGAATATATGGGGATCACCGAAGCAAGATTCTGGGAAGTCATTGATCGGGCACGTTCCCCTCACCTCTGGAAAAAAGAGCATGGTTCATGGGTGCTGAGGCACAGGGTGCAAAATTTATGACAAAAATATTTCCCTCCATGCCTGGTCCCGCAAGGCAACTTGCCGATTCGAGCCAAATCCACTAACAAGAAGGTCCAAAGGGTGTCAAAGATTTGTGGCATCATCCCCGCTCGCGGCGGGTCAAAGCGTCTGCCCAAGAAAAACCTGCTGCCTTTGGCCGGGGTGCCATTGATTGGGCATACTATTCTGGCTGCACAAGCGTGTCCCGGAATCACGGAATGCATTGTCAGCACCGAGGATGCTGAGATCAAGCGGGTCAGTCTGGCTTATGGCGCCAGGGTTATTGACCGGCCGGCCCATTTGGCCACTGATGAGGCCCAGACCCATGAAGTGGTGGCGCATGTCCTGGAAGAGCTCCGGGCCGAAGGGCAACTGCCTGACTATTTGGTTCTGCTGCAGCCGACCTCGCCCTTACGCCAAGCTGCCCACATTCAGGCTTGTCTGGATGCATTTTTTGCGTCCACAGCAGTCAGCGCCATTAGCGTGAGCAAAGAGGAACATCACCCGTATAAAGACTTCCTCGTGCAAGGTGGCTTGTTGCAGCCGCTCTTCGAAGGTCAGAATCCGGAACTGGTCCGACAGAAATTACCTGAGGTATATCGCCAGAACGGGGCAATTTATCTCCTGTCGTCGGAGCTGTTTCTCTCCAAGCTGGTGTTTTTCAACCCTCCCGCCTTGGCCTTCATCATGAACCAGGAAGACAGTATCGACATCGACATCGAGGTCGACCTCTTATTGGCAGAATTAATCATGGCGAGGCGAAATAAGGGAGCTGCCTGATCTCTGATAAATTATTATGAGTAATGTTAGGTTGATCGCGAGGCTCGATATTAAAGGCCCCAATCTGATTAAAGGCATCCAGCTCGAAGGTCTTCGAGTGTTGGGCGACCCCAATGATTTTGCCCGGCGTTATTATGAAGACGGGGCCGACGAAATCATTTATCTGGATGTGGTGGCAAGCCTTTATGGGCGTGACAATTTAATGAAGGTTATTTCCCACACGACCCAGGCCGTGTTTATTCCCTTAACCGTAGGCGGCGGGGTGAGGTCTATCGATGATGTTAAGGAGTTGCTGCGGGCCGGGGCCGACAAGGTGGCCATTAATACCGCGGCGGTGAA
The DNA here is from genome assembly GCA_963812015.1 of uncultured delta proteobacterium. GTDB lineage: Bacteria > Desulfobacterota > Desulfobaccia > Desulfobaccales > 0-14-0-80-60-11 > 0-14-0-80-60-11. Next base: position 1,206,926 of record CAWETI010000003.1, read on the forward strand.
GGACCCCGGGTTAATTACCAGGGTGGCCCACCGTTTTGGGTCGCAGTGTATGGTCCTTTCCATCGAAGCCAAACGCGTGGGCTCCGGGAAGTGGGAGGCCTACACCGACAACGGCCGGGAACGGACGTGGTTGGACGCGGTTACGTGGGCCCAACAAGGGGTTGGCCTGGGGGCGGGAGAGATTCTCTTGACCTCAGTGGACCGGGAAGGCACTAGGAAGGGCTTTGATGTGGAGTTGGTCCGGGCCGTGTCCGAAACCGTGGACGTACCCGTCATCGCCAGCGGCGGCATGGGAAGCATCCAACATTTACTTGAGGTGGTTAGGGTGGGGAAGGCGGATGCGGTGGCCATGGCCGACATCATCCACTACCGCCGCCAAACATTGCTCCAAATCAGGCAGGCCGCCCTGGCGGCCGGCTTGTCGGTGCGAGAGTTATGAAGCGATTTGTCTCGGTGGTTGATTATGGCATGGGGAATCTGCGCAGTGTTCATATGGCCTTAAAACACTGTGGCGGCGAAGTCCAGATCACTGATTCGCCGAACCAGATTCGCTCGGCGGACCGCTTGGTCCTCCCAGGGGTTGGAGCCTTCGCGGACGGCATGGCCGAATTGCAGCTAAGGGGACTGGTGGCAGCCATTCAAGAATATGCCCAAAGGGGCCACCCCTTTCTGGGTATTTGCTTGGGCATGCAGATGATGTTTGATGGTAGTGAAGAGTTTCAGGATACCACCGGGTTGGGCCTAATCCCCGGCAAGGTTGTGGCGATTCCGCCCACTGCGGCAGACGGCCTCCCCCACAAGATTCCCCATATGGGCTGGAACAAGTTACTCATCCCGGTGGCCGGGGCCCAATGGGATAAAACCATTCTTGATGGCATTAAGCCCGGGGTTGAGGTATACTTTGTCCATTCATACACTAGCGTCCCTGACCGCGTCGCAGACCGCCTGGCGGATTCCGACTATTATGGGCGGATAATTTCCGCCGCGGTGCGGTCCGATAATTTATCTGGCTGTCAGTTTCATCCGGAAAAAAGCGGGGAAGTGGGGCTGCACATTATTCGAAATTTCCTGGCGCTTTGAGGAATGATGGGATGGATACAAGAAAAGATCACCTGATTAATGCAGCTTATCGTAACCAGGCGCATTATATCACTGAGGGATGGAGCCAGAAGCCGAAGGAAATTTTCAAGAAGCTGGTCTCTCTGATCCAAAGGCAGTCGGGCCACGAAAACGCCAGGGTGCTTGATGTGGGTTGTGCCACCGGAGAATTGATCTACTATTTGAAATCTTGTTTTGGTGGGATGGAGCTAACCGGAGTCGATATTTTTCCAGAGCTTATTGAAGAAGCGCAACATCTGGCACCTTTTGCGCATTTTCAAATGGCTTCGGTTACGGATTTACCGGAAGATCTTACCGACCGCTACGATATTGTGCTGGCCATGGGAGTTTTGGGGATTTTCGATATTAAAGAAGCGCCGCGATTTTTTGGAAATCTCTTGCGATGCACCCACAAAGGAGGGAGGATTTACGTTTCCAGCCACTTCAACGATCATCCCGCGGATGTCATGATTCGCCACCGTAAGCGCATGAATGGACAATTAAGAGATTGGGAAAAGGGCTGGAATATCTATTCCAAGGAAACTATTGGAGAAATCCTCCAGGGACAGTGCAAGACCCACCAATTCCATGAGTTTCACCTACCGATCCCCTTAGCACCAAAACCTGACCCGGTGCGGTCCTGGACTATCCGAACTGAGCACAACCCTTATCAATTGGTAAATGGCTTAAAATTGATGATCGATCTGAGTATACTGGAAATAGTGGTCTGAAAACTTATCTGACTGCCAGTTTCATCCGGGAAGAAGCGGGGCTATTGGCTTGAAACTTTTAAAAAATTTCCTGGAACTGTAATATGCGTGGGGAAATAGAGCCGGTTAATCTGGGCGGGGTGATGGTGGGCGATGCATACCCCACGGTATTTATGGCAGAAATCGGCGCTTTTTTTGATCAGGACGTCGATCTGGCCCTCAGCTACTTATATGCCAGCGCAGCAGCCGGAGCGGCGGTCTTCAAAACCGAAATCCTCTTAAATCCTGATATCTGCCTGGCGGGTACGGGTACGACCTACACTTACACTCACTCTCGAGGCACGGCTGCCGAAGAGTTGCGGTCGATCATCGAACGGAAAATCGTGCCTGTAGAAGGTTACAAGAGGTTGTTTAGGGAATGCCACGAGTTAAACCTGCCCTTTGTGTGCAGCGTATTCGATACTGAAGGCATTGACCTGGTGGTTCAGGAAAACGGGGTTGGCATTAAGATTGCGCGTGACAATATCGATAATATCGGTTTGATTCGCTATGCTGCCGCCACCGGATTGGTTCTCTTTTTCGACGCGGGAAACGTTACGTTAGATGAACTTGCCCTGGCCGTGAGGACTGCCCGGGAATCCGGCACCGGCGGCATCATCATCAATCACCACCCTGCGGCTAATCCGGCTCCCCCGGAAGTTCACCACCTTCGGGTTATCGAGACCTACAAAAAAATGTTTAAGGTCCCCATCGGGCTTGCCTGCCATTACCGTGGCAATGAGATCATGTATGCGGCCGTCGGGGCTGGGGTGAACCTCATCGAAAAAGGCATTGATGCTGATCCGGATCGACTTGATCTGGATCTAATTTCCGCTGCCAGCCTGGCAGAGTTACCTGATATCGTCCAACAGGTCCGTAATTGCTGGCTGGCCCTGGGGCAGGATACCCCCCAGATCAAGGAGCCCAGAAAGACCGCCTTCCGGAAATGCCTCATCGCCAAAAAGGACATCGTAAGGGGGGAAAAGCTAACCATCGAAAACCTCGGTTTTGCCTTGCCCCCGCTGGGCATCCCTCCAAACTTTTGGGATCTTATCGTTGACAAGGAAGCAGCAAGAGATATCGCCAAGAACAAGGTTCTGGTCTGGGAGGATATCAAAATGTAGTTCTCTGCTTATTTTCTAAGCCGTCTTGAAATCTTTGTGGGGCAAAATGCCCATCCTTGATGGGTAATTTGTTAAAGATCATAGCATTTCCAAAATTATCTGACCTAATAATTATGTAGGGGTGCAGTTTTTATTAAAATATGATGATTTTGCCCAAATGAGAACAATAAGCCCAGTCAATGTTTACCCAGGAAGTCCATTATATTACTATGCCATTGAAAAAGGATTGCTTAAGGATTGTCAGGATTTCTATGAAAACAAGCACATTAACTCAGACTTGCTAACGGTTAATTTTACTGAATTGTCTGATCAGGAGTTTCATGAGGCTCTCCATCATGCAAATTCAAGGTTAATCGAGAACTATCATAAAGCTAAACTAAGTTATTATTTAAAGCAAACCGATAACCTGTACTTTAACACTGACGCTAGCTTTCGAGGCTATAGGCAGTACTGAACTTGCTTTAGCGGATTTCTTTATGAAATTAAGACAGGCGGAATTGGCCTGGCCTGGTGGAGATACCCCGGGAAAACTCAGGTTCAAAGGGAAAGTCGCCGATTATGCGGCGGAGATCATAATTAAGGCACTGCGCGGGGTCTTTCCCGACACGCAAATCGATGACCATCAAATTACTGCCTTACAGCCCACCTCAGATATTCCTGGACGGTATCGATTTTCCTGCAAAAGCGGTGATTGGTTTGTCAGAATATCTGCCCGCTTGGGCCATCCTGAACTGGAAAAAAGTGTCATCGATCATCTGTCGGCCTCCGGATTAACGGTGAACCCCATCGTAGCGTTCCAGCTAGTTGAGCTGGATGGGCAGCAATTCCGCCTGGATGTGCGTCCATTTTTGCGGGGCAGACATTTTAACGGCTCTTTAGATGATATTGCTCGGGTCGCCTGCCACCTCAGGATGGTTCATCGGGCTCTGGCGAATTTTGAAGGGGCCGGACAAATCCATCAGATAGCCAGCCATCAGTATGAAGGGCTTGCCGGAATTAAAGATCGTATGGCCCATTGCCTGGCAAGAGGAAACTTTGACTTCTTCGCTGAGCATGCCGAGTGGGCCAGGGAGCAGGCAAGGTGGCTCAGGGACCTGGTTGAAATGTTCGACCCCCGGCTGCAGTTCAGCCCATTGGCCCAGTGCATACACGGAGAAGTTCATCCTGGCAATGTCATCTTTTCCCAAGAAGGCGAGGTCGTGCTGGTCGATTTCGAGGAGAGTGTGCATCATTTCACCTCACCCTTATGGGACCTGACCTTTTTGGTGCAACGCTTTTGTCTCGGGGATGACCCGGAGGAGGCACTCCTTCGAGAGAGGCTATCGGTGGTTGCTGAGCAGTATGGCACGTCCTTACAAGGGCTGTCTTTGATGATGCGACAGATCGCCTGGTATTCCGTGGCTATGCTGCTGCATTATCGGCTTAATCATGTCGTCTCGCCCAGGTCTGAATGGGACAAATTTGTTAGGCTCGAACGCCAGGCCCGGACCTTAGAACATATTTTATGAGCCACCATAAAAAAATCCTGTTCTCCACCCGTGATCCGGGGGCAGCATGAAAAACCTAAGCTGGTTCTGAAAGAGCACCCGAAGTCACGCCGAGTGAGGAATCAGCATGTTGAAAAGGCGGAGGACATGGCTGTCGACATTGATGAACCCGAGTACTGGGAGCACCTATCAAGTCTTATTGCCCGCTGGCATTACGCCGAAGAGCGCGCTTGGTCTCAGCTGGCGCCATGATCAGCCGCGAGGCGCTCAGTACCACCATGAGGCGATTACATGAATACATCCTTGCTGACAGAATGGCTGCCGCCAATCGTCTACCGGTCACTGCGCGGTTTAAATTATGAATTGAAGTTCCTGTTGTTTGCGCATAAGGAACTGTTGCATAAAAATCTGAAACTTAAGGGGGTGGCAAAGGGGAAACGTGCCTTTCTCCTTGCCACCGGCCCGAGTATCAAACAGGAAAACCTCAAACTTCTGGCGGGCGAGGATTGTTTCAGTATCAGCAACTTTTTCCTGCATGGTGATATCCAGTTGATAAATCCGGTTTTCCAAGGATTTGCCCCTTATCATAAAGAAATGATCCTGGAAACTTATATCGAAAACCTCCAGCAGGCGGACCAGGCCCTGCCGCCCCGGACGAAGATCGTGCTCGGCCACCAGACCTACGATATGGTGCAACAATTCGGGCTTTTCCCCGGGCGTGAGGTGTTTTATCTTTATCTGGCGCCATGCGCAAGTGGGCGACAGATCAATCTCCTGCGGCCGGTAGTCGGCCTCCAGACGGGGTCTATTCTGCTGTTGCCGCTCATGATCTATATGGGATACGAGCGCATATATCTGCTCGGCTGTGACAACAATAGGATCAGGGATTACAACAAAACTAATTCCAATTTCTACCCCCCTGAATTAGATATACGCAAAGATTTCAAGAGCATTTGGATTCATGGCATTGAAGCAGAATTTGGGGGATATTTGATAATGTTCGACCAATATAAATACTACCAAAATATTATTAAGGGAATATCAACAAGCATCATAAACTTGTCTGTGGATTCCTGGCTTGAAATGTTTCCCTTTGATAGACTTGAAAATATTATACACTCATAATTCGCACCGAGTAATTGATCCTGCTCCCCTTACACTTGTTGTCGGTCATGGCATTACCTCCGTGCGCGCGGATTCTGGTGATCTGGCTTGACACACCCGTGTGCCATGACCTTCTGTTTAACGCACCTCTTTTTGCAGAGCCTTCTGTACATTGCCTTAAGCTAATTATTGCACTGAATAATAACAAATGTTACGGGGCAGTCCTGACATGGGTCCCAGCGTAGACTGCTCTACCGCCAGTTTAGGCAACAGAAGCTGTTGAGAACATCGATCACCCGCGCCACATCCTCTTCCGTGTGGTAGCTTGAAATGGGCAGACTGAGCGTCGTGGCGTGAACTTCGTCCGCCAGGGGAAATGCCGCGGCATCAAACATACCTTGCAGAGCTTTTTGCCGGTGGGGCGCCACGGGGTAGTGAATTTCCGTCAAAATGTCATGGGCCTCCAGATAATGCTTTACTTCATCCCGGCGCGGATGACGGATGTTATAAATGTGATACACATCGAAGAAGTCATCCTGGATACAGGGTTTAATGAAGTCGCCCCGCAAGCCCTGATGATAGAGCGTTGCCAGTCGCCTCTTGTGGTCATTGATGCGGTTAAGTGCAGGGAGCTTTACCGATAGCAATGCCGCCTGCATTTCATCCAAGCGTGAATTCATGCCAACTAGGTCGTTATAATACTTCTTGGCCGAGCCATAATTGCGCAGGGCACTGATCTTCGCAGCGCAATCTTGATCATTCGTCACCACCGCACCGGCATCTCCCAAGGCTCCCAGGTTCTTGGTGGGATAAAAGCTGAAGGCCGCACAGTCACCAAAGGTCCCAGCCTTCTGGTCCTTCAGGCGGGCGCCGTGAGCCTGGGCGCAGTCTTCAAAAATCTTCAGCCCCCGCCGACGACTAATCTCGGCGATACGCTCCATCTCACAAACCTTGCCGTAAAGATGGACCACCATGATGGCGACGGTCGCATTAGTAATACGTTCTTCAATCTTATCCGGGTCAATGTTGTAAGTGTGGATGTCAGGCTCCACCGGTACCGGTTTCAATCCAGCCTGCAGAATGGCCAGGATGGTGGCAATATAGGTGTTGGAGGGGACGAGGACCTCACTTCCCGCGGGGAAATCAAAGGCTTTGAGTGAAAGGATCAGGGCATCAAGCCCCGAAGCCACACCAACACAGTGTGACGCCCCGCAATAGTCGGCAAACTCACGCTCGAAGCGATCCACGTTCTGGCCCAAGATATACCAGCCGCTCTCCAGCGTCTCCTTGAATACTCGTCTAAACTCGTGGAAAAACGGCTCATTGACCTTGCGCAGGTTTTCGTATTCAATCATGGCTTCTCGGTTGTCTCAACCAGTTGTCGACATGTATTTTCATAATCAAGAGACTGTACTTATAACGTAACCAGGCAAAAACCAGAGTGGTGTGCAGTTTATCATTTCCACCTCCTTCTCTAAATGCATGGCGGAGACTGACAGTTTCGGGGCCTAATTCCATAATGGAACGGCAAATAGCACGGGCGCCTAAATTCCCATGGACCACATTCCTTCTTCCTAACTTGGCGGCGTAGGCATGAATGTGATTGTCACAGATAGTCAAAAGGTGTTTGGTCAGATCGCTGGATAGGGATGGGTGTCGCAACACCTTGCCGCTCCGCCGCACCAGTTCCTGACCCGCTTCATGGTACTTATCCAATTCCACGTTAGTGCAGCCCCACGCACCGTCGTGAATCCGGTAGAGAACCAGCGGTGCGTCACTATAAATAATTTTTTCGAACCGTGCACACCGCACCAGGAATATGTACTCGCCATAGAGCCCGACCGCCGAGGCACACAATTCTTCCACACCGCCCACTACGCTCCGGAGCTTAGAAGTATCAAACAAGCCATAAGGCGAGATTATCTTCAGCCGACCAGCAAAGTATCTGTGAAGGAACTCCCGGCCGGTGAGCACCCACACGGAGCTCTGGGAAATGAATTCGGGTTGTGGTGCATCCGTCCCCCGAAATACCCTGTACGAGGAAAAAAAAACCGGGGGAAATCCGGTTTCTACCAGGAGGTCGTGGGCTGTCCGCAGAAAGCCAAGTTCATAGAGGTCATCATCAGCTATCCACGTGAAATAGCGCCCTGAAGCCATAGCGAGCAGCGCATTCATATTCCCCACTTCCTGCAAGTTATGGGGATGGTTGACGAAGCGGATACGCGGGTCTGATATACCGAACAGCTCGCCACTCAGAATGTCAGCTTGATAATCATTACCGACAATCACCTCGAAGTCGGCAAAAGTCTGGGCAAGGATTGAGGTGAGTGTCTGCCGCAAAAGATCGTGCCGGTTATAGGTTGTTACACCTATACTAAAAAACGGCTGTGGTCCATGATCCTTTTCTACCACCTGCGGACACCCTTCAGAAGCGCCACCGATTCGGCCACCCGTTGGTGCAGGTCACCCGTAAACTGAAAGCCGAGATTGCTGAATTTCCGACATGATACCGTGTAAGACAGTTGGTTCATAATCTTGGAATCCACGTAACTGACTTGAACATCCGGCACGAATTTGGATATGGCGGCCACGACCTCCCGCACCGTTGCATTCATGGTAAGGACGTTGTAAGTCTCTCCGGGAAACAGGTCGCGTTCAATAATAAAATGGAAGGCCCGGACGGCATCCTCCAGGTCGAGGTAGGGCCGGTTCTGATCCATGGCTGAGGACCACACTGTGAGAGGAGCTCCCATACAGGCCTGCCAGATGAACTTGTTGACCGCCGTGTGAAAGCGCATCCCTGGTGAAGCACCGAAAATGGTGCCGAAACGACAAGTTACAAACTTAAGGCCTACTGCGTCCCGCATCTCCTGTAGCAGCAGTTCGGCTTTCAGTTTACTTTCAGCATAGGGACTCTGGGGCCTCAGATAGTCAAGGGGAAGCGCTTCGTCCACTTCGTCCTCCTGGACCCCATACACGCTGGTGGTGGAGATAAAGAGAAGCCTGCTGCCACTCGCGGTACAAGCACGAGCTACCCGTTCGGTGCCCTGAAAGTTTATACGCTCGACCTCCTGGGCGCTCTCTACGCTGGCCTCGGCATTGGTTCGGGCAGCCAAGTGGATCACCACATCCATGCCTTGCAGCAGTTCCTCCAGATCGGCGGTCAGGATATCCGCATCGATAAAGCGGAACGGAATCCCATCGGGCAGGTTAAAAAGCGACGGATAACGCTGAGTCGACAGGTTGTCAACCAGATAAACGTTATTATACCAGCCTGTAGGAATGGAATGGATCAAGCGTGAGCCGATGTGGCCGAGCGCTCCAGTGATAAGCAGATTCATGATTATGTCCTTCTGCGTATGAAAATCTGCATATTTCTTAATCCTTGACGCAACGGAGGTATCCCCCCGGATTGCACGTGAAGAGGAGCTTGTTATCGATCCGCATGTCAACCTCAAAACGGTCATTATGCTTCAGGAATTCATCCAATGCGGTCTTAGGGCTGTTCCCCGGCCCCCACGGCCTGCTGCGGTGAGTCTGTTCTGGGATGTACTCCACGATGGTATCGCTGCAGATCAGGTAGTGCCCCTTACCGATCAGGGGTGAGTAGAGTTCCAACTCCTTGGCCACATGCTCATGGGTGTGGTAGGAGTCCAGCAGAATAAGTACGTCGCGGCACCCGCCTAAAATATCCTTAACTCGCACCAGAGTCCTGTCCTCGGTAGAGGCGCCATTGATGAGCTCCAGCCGCGCAGAAAGCCGGCCATGGGACGCGAGGCGCGCCTTCAGATCATCGGGCATGTAGATGTCGATGCCGATAACCTTCTCACCCCCCAACACCTCGAGCAGCATCGCGCTAAAGAGGAGAGACCCCCCCCAGGCCACCCCTACTTCGACGATGTACTGGGGCCGGGTCGCGAAGATGATCTCCTGCAGGGCAAACAAATCCTGGGGAAGATTCAGCACCGGCTCCCCCATCCAGGTGGTCTGGTGGATCCAGCGGTAGTGGTCGGCCCGCATCAAGATATCCAGGGCATCTTTCTTTAAGGCCGTATCTGCAGACATTTCCGCCGCGGAAGCGATCCTCAACTGTTCAAATTCTTCGCGGGTGTACATGGTTTTATTACCTTTCATACGGAGTCATTCGCTTCAGCGGAGGTATTCATGGCTGCAGGAACGATAGTAAGTACCGGTTATGCGCAGGCCCTGTTCCAGATTGGTGTCCGGCGACCATGGGACGAGCTCTTTGAATTTACGGTTGCTGAGGACCGCGTCCCCCATCTCAATCACCTTGCGCTCGTTAGGCCAAGGGATATACCGGACACTGCCCGAGCCGATGTGGCGCACGGTCTCCTCCGCTATCCGGGCAACGCTGTAATGCTCATCTCCGACGACAAGGAACACCTCGCCGTTGGTCGCTTCAAGTTGTGAAGCCATCACCAGAGCTCTCACCGCATCATCAATATACAGCAGATTCCTGAGCTGCTCGCCCTCACCGAACACGGTGATTTCCTTCCCTTGTAGCGCCAGTCCGATGAAGAAATTATTGAAGGTAAAATCGGGGCTGTGTATCGCGGCCCGGGGACCGAAAATATTCGGCAAGCGCAAAACCGTGACCGGGATACCATAGGCTCTGCCGTAGATCAGGACATACTTTTCGGAGACGCTCTTGCTGGCGGAATAGACATCGGTGGGAAATTCGGAATGGTTCTCATCCGCCGGCTTATAATGCAGCCGCCCCAACTGGGTGGTCGTGCCAAGGTGGACGAACTTGACCCGTCGGTTGAACCGCCGCGTGGCTTCGAGCAGGTTGATGACCCCCTTGCTGTTCACATCGGCATTGACCCATGGCTCCCGCATCGAAAAGGGATGGGACGTGGAAGCCGCACAGTTGAAGATGATATCCTTGTTATCGATGACCCGGCAAACGTCGCTGAAATTGAGAATATCGGAGCGGATAACCTCAACCTGGCTTTGGATCCCTTCAATATTGAAGAGATTGCCGCCTGAATTAGGGTCCAGGCAGTCATAGATGGTGACTTGGGCACCACTCTGCAGGCAGGCGTGAGCCAGGTTGCTACCGATAAACCCGAAGCCCCCCGTGATAAGAATTTTCAGGCCATCGAGCCGAGGAATCGTGAAACTGTCGCTAGTTATGCCCATCACGACCCGTTCTCCTTTCTCCCGAGGATACTCCGGATGGCGTTGCACTGGGCATCAATCTGGTCGTCGGCCAGATTCATGGCACAGGAGAGGTTGATCCCCCGTAACGATATGTCGTAGGCCACGGGGTTTTTCACCCGGTAGCGCTCCTCTAACCCGGGATATGCCGGCAGCGAGGAGAGTGGGTAGAAGAACGGCCGGGACGGGATCCCTCGCTCTTCCATGCCGCGCATCACGTCGAACTTGGTCACTCCATATAACCTACCAAAAACGAGCGCGGTAGTCCAGGCACCGTTGATCACGTATTCGGGCTCGTGGTTGAACTGCAAGTCCTCCAGGTCACTCAGCCGCTCCCGGTAGGCCCTGAGGAACTCGCGCTTCTTCCCCACCAACTCCTCGATGCGCTGAAATTGGGCATAGCCCAGGGCCGCCTGGAGGTTAAAAGGCATGTACTTAAAAGTAACTTCAGAGTTGTAATAAGGCACACCCGCCACTCTGCCGTGATCGCGCAGGAACATGCAGCGTTCGTAGAGCACATCATCGTCCAGCAACAGCATACCCCCTTCTCCGGTGGTGATGGTCTTGGTGCGGTGAAAGCTGAAGACCGAGCCGATGCCGAATTTACCGGCCCGTACTCCCTTGTATACCGACCCCAGGGCCTCAGCGGCATCCTCCACCAGCGGGATGCCATACTCCTCGGACAGCGCCAGCAGTTCGTCCATCAGCGGCATATTGCCATACAGATCCACTACGATGATTGCCTTAGTCTTCGGGGTAATGCTTTGCCGCACCGAGTCCGGGTCGAGGCACCAGTTTTCAGGCTCGATATCGCAGAATATCGGAGTGGCCCGGAGGTAGGTAATGGGTGCAGCCGTGGCGATCCACGTGCACTCGGGGCAGATAACTTCGTCTCCTTCGGTGATTCCCATGCCGGCCAGCAATAAGTGAATGGCCGTGGTGCAGTTGGGCGTCATGATGCCATACCGGCGCCCATGGTAAGAGGCAAACTCTTTCTGGAACGTCTCAACGTAATAGTAGGCTTTTTCATACCAGCCATTACGCATAGCATCCTCTACCACCTTTATTTCATGCTCCGTGATCCAGGGACCAGCCATAAAAATTTGGCTCATAAAACTCTCCCCCGAGGAAATATTTATGGTCGGCGCTGCCAGAGATAGAGCCTGGTAGGCCCGAAATCCCCGATCGGCGGCAGTTTGCAAGACAGCAGGTTGATCTCTGAATCGTAGCGCAACTCTTCACCCTTGTCTCGCGCCAGAGCCGCATAGACGACTCGACTCAAGAAATAATAAGTGCTGGAAAAAGGCACCACGTCAACAAGGGCATAGCTTGCGCTGGCCCACAGGGTAACCAGATTTTCATCCATGAAGACATTGTGCCAGGGTGGATCGATCCGCTCAAGGTTTAAAAGAGACCTCAAGGCATTAGTTCGTTCGAGCCCTTGCATGAAACTTTCTATCATGAGATAGTAACCACCCGGTTTCAGAAAAGACATGATTTCAACAAACGCTTTGTGCTGTGTTTCGTGACTATCGAGATTGATGAGGCATCGTTCGGTTAAGGCATAATCAAATTGGCCGACGCCAATCGGTAACCCGGGAACTTTGCCCTGTTCGAATACAAGTTTTGCACCATATCCCTGTTCTTCCGCGGATGATTTGGCAATACTCACCATCTCTCCCGCAAAATCAAAACCCATACCCTCACAGTTCTTTTCTTGAGCCAGTTTTAATAGGGTATCGCCGTTGCCACAGCCGATCTCCAAGATGCGTGAATTTTCCTTTATTGTATTTAAGATTAGGACCTGTTCAAGATTTTTGAGTAAGAAATCATCGCTGCCAGCTACTCCCCCCAACTTGGCACGCTCATTCCAAAATTCTTTAATCTTATTCATAATTCCAAGCCTCTCACCATTAGTGAGATCTTTCCCTCTGCCCTTTGATTACGCTATGCTTATTGAGGGTAGAATCAATAACCCTTCTTCTGAGATGGTGACATCACTACCAATAGTAGGCCTGGACTAAACGATCGTCCCGACCATGATATACATTTCTCTGCGAGTCAATCCCATAACCGTTGCTCTCGTGGTAATCCACAGCATCAGCAAGGAACACCACCCAGTTCTCCATATGGAATCACCTTAGGGGCAACCCGTTAATCTGCACTTTATGCATTAACTATGAAACCCCCTTCTATACCGTTTGGTCTCTTGTAAAAAGCAGGTTGCAGGTATGCCCCACACGGTATTCCCTTGGAAAATTATCCTGAATGTTACACCCCATCACATAAACTTTTAAAACAAAGCCTATATCCTAATTGATTCATAGTAGTGATAAATTAGCCTATATTGATAAACTGGTAAGACCAACAACATCCTGGTATATTAATCTGTTTGGTCACCTAAGTTGGAATATCTCCTGCTGAAAGCCTAACAAATAAAAAGTACTCAGGTTTATAGTTACAAAGGTTTTTCAAGAGTGATGGATAATCTTCAATGTATTGCAATACACTATTCATAATGGATTATATCAAAATTTGAAATGTGCTCGGGCAATCTAGAATGAAAGAATACCTGAGGATTTTTTTGAAAATTCAAGCGCCCAAGCTGGCAAACCTTGTCTGATTCAACTATATGGAATTCGAGGTTATCTATTTGAGGGACCGCTTTCTTTAGGTAAAGATAACCGACGCCGGCACCGCCACCGAAATCTAATATTTTAATATTATTGTTAAAATTGGCCATTGTGGAGATTATGACCACGAGAAACGGTAGAAGCGAACTATCGCCCTTGAGGAGACTTGGGATTGTCTCTCCTTCGGTTATTTCTCTGGTTTCCCTTTCAACAATATTGGTCCAGATATCACCATCAAAACCTTCTCCTTTAACCTCAATCTCTCTAAAAGAATTGTACACGCCCTCCCAGGTCTTTTGAGGCCTCAGCTGACGATATAGTTGAACAACCATAGGCACAGCGAGTCCCCGCAGGCATTTTCTGATATTCATGTTATGGACGGCCCTCTTAGCCAGTCGAAGTCAATGTCAGGATCGTTATAGGCAATGCGGATTTCATCTGCCGGGTTGTAGGCCCGGGATGTCAGGTAGAGTAGGTTGACCGGCCCCTGGACGGTCTTGCAGCCGTGGGCGATGCCAGGCGGGATCTTCAGCACCCGGGGTGGCTGGAAGTCGCCCATCAGGAAGTCCATGGTCTGCTTATGGGTGGGCGAATCGAGGCGCAGGTCGCAGAGCCCCACCCGCAAGACCCCGGTGACCACGTACCACCAGTCGGTCTGGAGACGGTGAAAATGCCAGGCCTTGATCACCCTGTCGAACATCAGGGAGTGACTCCACTGGCCAAACCCATCGCTGAAAAAATCATCGGTAACCCGAATAATCTCCCGGAAAAAACCGCGCTCATCGGTGTGGGTGGTCAGTTCCTTGAAAATAACCCCTTCAATCATACTATCTTCTCCCGAAAAAATACAGAGTCCAGGTTCCCACCGGGTAACGGCGGAGCCCCTGGGTCAATCCAGCACCGCCACCTGGGGGACGTACAGGATCCACTTGCCGCCCGCGGCTCGGAACGCGGTTTCCTTTTCCATGATCTCCTGGGCATGGTTCCAGGCGAACAGCAGGGCAAAGTCGGGGTAGTGGCGCACAAACTCCTCGTAGGGGCGCACCTGGATGTGGGCGCCGGGGCTGTATTTGCCCTGTTTGATGGGAGTGGTGTCGCTGATAAACTCCACCAACTCCGGCGTGATGCCGCAGTAATTGGTGATAGTGGTGCTCTTGGAGGTGGCGCCGTAGCCCACTACGCGTCGGCCTCGGGACTTCAGGTCCTTCAGCAGCGCCATGAGCCGGTCCCGGGAATGTTCGCAGTTCCGGCGGAACTGGTCGTAGGTGGCGGGGAGGTGTAGGCCCAGACCTCGTTCCTTTTCCCGTTGGGCGGCCACGTGGGAGGAAACCGGCCGGGCTCCCTGGGGCGCGATGACATAGCGCATGGAGCCGCCGTGGGTCGTCTGGGGCTCAATATCGATGACCTCCAGGCCGTATTGCGCAAAGAGATAGCTGATGGAAGCGACGGAAAAGAGAAAGGTATGCTCGTCATAAATCTGATCGTAGGAGGTATTTTCCAGCACCTCACCCAGGTAGGGGTCCTCGAACAGGGCCACCCCGCCAGGCTTGAGCAGAATCCTGATCCCTTCGACAATGGAATGGATATAGGGAATGTGGCACATGACGTTGGCAGCCAGGAAGGCATCCGCCTGTCCGTGTTCGGCAACGATATGCCGCGCCAAGTCAGCCCCGAAAAATTCGGTGACGGTGTTGATCCCCTGATCGATGGCGACCTGGGCCACGTTTTTGGAAGGTTCGATCCCCAGGTGCCGGACGCCGGTGGCAGCGAAATTTTGCAGCATGATCCCATCGTTGCTCCCCATTTCCACCACAAACGGATCGTCCCCGGCAAGGTAATCCGCCATGACGTGGTGGGCGAAGGCCTTGAAATGGAGCGCCATGTAGCGGGAGGTGCCGGAGAAAAAGGCGTAGTTGTCGTGAAACATCCGCTCCCGGGCCGGCTGGTCCAGCAGCTGCACCATGCCACAGGTGTGGCAAAAACCCACCTGCATGCGGAAACGGTATTCACCGGCGAATTGTTCGGGAAGCAGGAAGCCGTTTCCCAGGGGCATGTCGCCGAAATCGATAAACGGCTCCAGGGCAGCTTTACAGATGAGACAGTCTTTCATAAGGAACATCCCCATTCACAGGTTTACAGGGCTGTACTATCAGGCGAGGGGGTATATTCTCTCGACAAAATTGGTTATGCATGGACCCTTACCCTCATATTCAGGCCACCATTCTGTTTGCTAGGGTGATCCTCAAGTCCCCGGCCTGACCTATTACCGCAAATTATCTTTATAGTATACCGGAATAGGTCGCTTGGCCCAAGTGGCTGTACCCAGTTTTAAGTGAGAATGGGGTTCAAGTCAAGCCGGAGATCCTGGAGACGAAGGGTAGCCGGAGATCCCGAAATCTGCCGGCGGTTAGGGAGGCGGTGGGAGACCGGGCGGACGCGGGGAACGGCAAACGGCCACCAGAAAAGCACGACTGGCTGAGCCTCTGCCGAGCCGGGCCCAGTGGCTTGCTTTCTACCCAATCGCCCGGGTGGCTGAAAAAAACTTGTGTCCAGAAAATCAAATAGGGTAGAATGAAATCGATTTTTCAGGAAAACACCCCGTCAAAGAGGCTTTTCCCAGAGGCGCCGCAGTCAGCCGTCTTTGCAGTTAGATAAATTTTCCAGAGGGAAGTTAGACAAGAGGAGGGTGGAGAAACGATAATGGCCTGGCGTAAAAAGGCCGCCATAGTATCTCAACAGTAAAGGATGAAATGCCGCAGATGAAAATACTCTTCATAGCTTATGATAATGAATCTTTCCTGACCAGTTTTCCTCTCGGTATTGCGTATCTTGCTGCAGTATTACGGGAAAAAGGATGTGAGGTAAGCATCTATCCCCAAGATGTATACCACTTGCCGGAAACTCATCTCGTAGAATATCTAAAAAATAATCATTTTGATATCGTTGGGGTTGGTGTTATTGGTGGTTATTACCAGTATAAAAAATTGTTGAAGATTTCTACGGCCATTAATTCTATCCCGAACCGGCGGTTTTTTTACCTGCTGGGAGGGCATGGGCCTTCGCCGGAGCCCGAATTCTTTCTGCGCCGGACTGGAGCCGACGCGGTGGTCATGGGAGAAGGGGAAGTGGTCTTGGGCAATCTGGTAGATGCCTTGGAGGCCGGCGACAACCTCGCCAAGGTCAAGGGGGTAGCCTACCGGGATGGTGACCAGGTGGTGATCAACGAAAGGGAAAAACTCATCAAGGACGTTGATGCTTTAGCGTGGCCGGCCTGGGATCTGTTTCGCATGGATTATTACACCATGATGCGGGCTCCCGGGATCAGTCTGACGGAACGGAGCCAGATGGTCTTTACGGGCAGAGGCTGCCCCTTTACCTGTAACTTCTGCTACCGCATGGACCCCGGCTTCCGGCCGCGTAGTTCGGAAAATATCATCGAAGAACTTAAGATTCTCCAAAAGGACTATCACGTCAATTTTTTTGAGTTTGAAGATGACTTGTTCATGATCAGCGAAAAACGGGTCCTTGATTTCTGTGAAAAACTGATGCGAGCGAATCTGGGGATTCGCTTCACCTGTAATGGCCGGTTGAATTATGCCACTCGGGAGGTTTTAAGGACCATGAAAAGGGCCGGGTGCACATTCATTAATTATGGCATCGAAGCCCTGGATGATACGGTACTAGAAAATATGAATAAAAAGCTGACGGTGGCACAAATCGTTAAGGGGGTGGAGAATACTATCGCAGAAGGTCTACACCCCGGGCTGAACATTATTTGGGGCAATATTGGAGATAATGCCGCAACCCTGAGGAAAGGGGTGGATTTTATTATTAAATATACCACGTTTGGCCAATTCAGAACGATTCGGCCGGTTACTCCTTATCCCGGCTCGCCGCTCTATTATTACGCCATTGAGAAGGGGTTGCTGGAAGGCCCGGAAGATTTCTATGAACGTAAACATTTAAATTCAGACTTATTTTCGGTTAATTTTACCGAGCACTCCGATGAGGAATGCTATCAGTTGCTGTACGACGCCAATAAAAGATTGGTTAATGACTATATCGATCATCAAAAGCAGTCCTATATGGAACAACTCCGAAAGCTCTATGTGGAGAAGGACACGTCATTTCGCGGTTTTCGCCAAACCTGATAATCAACACGCTAGTTGGGAAAGATTGTCTGATCAATGCCGTCTCCAAACGGCCCTTTGCAACTCATCAATCCATGATGAGATAAGCCCAGGTTCATGGCCTTGGGTAGGTTCTAGGCGCCCCGCCCCGTCAGGAGGGCCAGGAGGCTGACTTCGGGGTGGGAAAGCCGATTAACCCGGACTGGCTTCCAGATTATGCCAGGACAGGGCAAACGGCTCACGGCAAGAATAAACCGGGCGATGAGAGGGTGAATTTTTAAATTTTTCATATAAGTTTAGATAAAGAAAACTGAACAATTGAAGTTTATGACCAATAATTATAAGAAAATAATAATAATAATTACATTATTGCTCAATGTTTCTTTTTTTGTGTATTATACTGCAAACTCGGATATCAATCCATCAGCCGATGCATTTTATTATTTGGCTTTAGCGGATTCTTTTCATAATGGCACAGGCTTTGCTGATATCACTAATGACCCACCTCAGCCAATTTATACTCCTCAAAATGGTATCGCTTTCATTCACATTTTATTGCAAGCCATCGGCTTGCATGGGGCCGACAGTAGGTTATTAGCAATAAAATTCATTAATTATCTGGGTTTTCTTCTATTAATATATATTTTTTATAACGTATTCAAACAACTCAAAGTTTCTTCAGAACTCACCTTCTTGTCACTAGGAATATTACTGTCGGGGGCTCATTTTTTTAAAACGATAAACCAGCCTTTAAACGAGGGTGTGTGGTGCGTATTGACCGCAATTGTTTTTTATTTAGCCATTTCAAACGAAAATAAAGAAAGTTATGCAAGGATAGCGGCAATTGCTTTATCGGGTATAGTTTTAGCAAATTTTCGTTTGAATGGTCCGGTAATAATATTAAGCATAGCTGTTACCTATGTGCTCTTAAAAAAATTTACTAAGTCATTGATATTTATTATCATCTTTATAATATCATACGCAAGTATTTACATAATCCTGGCAATGCTTAAGGCTGATTACAGTGGGTTTCAAAGATTTTCTTCGGTTTATTCTTATAATTTCATTTTTAATCGACCGCTGATGAGTTTGATTTATACAGTACCGGGCGTTTTTTTAGGTATTACTGGCAGCAACTACATGACCTTGTTTTTTACGCCACCGCGTGAATCTTTGGCTGTTACTGGCAAGTGGTTAGTTACTCTTCCTTTCTCGCTCCTTTTATTTCTATTTTACGGCCTTTATCTTCAAAAATATCTTAAATTAAAAAGTTTTGCAAATCTTCTTATTCTCTGTTACTTAATACTTTTGTTGATTATTTTACAAATAATGCCGGGGGGTGATTCACGTTATATTATAATGATATTGCCATTTACGTTATTGGCCATTACAACCTATTTTAATGATAGTCGAAAACTTAGATTTTTTTTAGGAATAATTCTAATATTTACAATTTCTGTTAGTATGTATAGGTTAATCTGGTTGGACGGCATCTATTTCATTAATAATAAGTCATATGTAAATATAAAGAATCAAATAAGTGAGCCATACATGTTAATCAGTGAGTCATCTAGTTATTCTTATTATATTTTTAATAAAGGAAATCATAATGTCAAAGATATAAATACTAAAACAAAGCATATTGTGGTATTTGGTAGGAATAAATTTTCCGAAAATATAATAAAGTATATACATGATAAATTCGGGATCGATCATATTGAGTATCTTGATGATAAAATTATTACGGGCCGTGGTCCGGAGGAAATATACCGGACTATTAAAGTAATCACTAAATAATTTCGGTGCTTATTAAAGCTATAAGTAATGCATGGCGCGTTAGATCTTGCTGGTATTGCGGATCTGGGGTTGTCCGGTGTTCCCCAAAAGGCATCTGCAAGGGTGGGGCGTCGTTGGGGAGCGTCGATTATGGAGTTTTTTGGGTATTACTGGTAGTAAATACATGATGGCGTAGCCCGGGTGGCGGGTGGTACGACTGTCGATGGCCGAGGAACGCCCCGTGCCACAGCTCCCGGAGAGCTCGATTAACCATTTGCCGGATCGGCCTGAGGGGATGATCCTGGGGCACTCGAGCTTCGGGGGAAAGGTAGCTGAACATGGCTTGCTGCTACACATCGTCACCGCGCATAATCGCTGCCTCCAGATATCATATTGTAATCATTGACTATAACACCTTGTGAGGCTTACAAACAGCGATTTTTTAAGGTTCTTAAGGATGAGTTTTTAAACATCCTGCTAGTGTCGCGTTCAACGGGCTAGGCATTCCCGATATTCAGGGAAAGGGCTTTTTCCGAGAGATTTGTGCTATAATGGGGCAGCGATTAGGGTCGGCCTTAAGAACCGATGCAGACTTTCCCCGGGCTCAGACTCCCCAAAGCTAATTTTTGGACAGAGGCCATCAAGCTGCGCATAATTTTTTGAATAATATACGCTCCTGTAATGGAGCAGTCTGCAGCGTCCCATTACTCAGGGGCAGATTCTGCCTTGAAGCAGTTTGAAGGGTTACATTCGATTATTCTATGCGGCCTTCAACTAATCATCCTCTGTTTGATCGAACTCGCCTGGAACTCTCACCTCTGGCGGAGAGAATCCATGATTTGGACATCAGTAGCATAAGAGAGGTCAAGGCGGTTCCCAGGGAAAATATTCCCCGGGAACTTACCCGGGTGGCCCAACGTATGGTCCAGGCCCGCCGGCAAGGCCGGGCCATTATTTTTATGCTGGGCGCTCATGTCTTGCGCGCCGGAGTGCAGCATTACCTCATTGATTTGATGGCTCGCCAATACGTTTCTTGCCTGGCGGGAAACGGGGCCTGCATGATCCACGACTTTGAGTTTGCCTTGCTTGGCGCTACTACTGAAAGCGTGGCAAGATACATCGTGGACGGGCGGTTCGGATTGTGGCTGGAGACGGGTTATCTCAACGATCTTATTAATGCTGCCTATCAGCAGAACCCCGCCTGCGGAATGGGTGAAACCGTAGGGAGAGCTATCCTGGAGGGAGATTACCCCTACAAGGACGTCAGCGTGTTTGCCGCCGCGGTCCGCTGGGGGGTGCCGGTGACGGTACATGTGGGCATCGGCTACGATATCATCCACGAACATCCCAATTGCAACGGCGCTGCCACAGGGCAGTTATCTTACAATGACTTTTTGCGCTTAGTCACCGTCGTGCAGGATTTGAAAAATGGGGTGGTGATGAACTTCGGGAGCGCGGTCATGGCGCCTGAAGTTTTTCTCAAGGCCCTGAGCATGGCCAGGAACGTGGCCCGGCAGGAGGGAAGGGGGATCCGGAATTTTTGCTCCCTGGTATGTGATATCCGGGACCTGTCCGGGGATTTCACCCAGGAACCTCCCAAGACTTCCCCCGCCTATTATTTTCGCCCGTGGAAAACCATGTTAGTCAGGGCCGTTCAAGAAGGTGGGGAAAGCTTTTATGTCCGGGGCTTACACGACGAGACCATTCCGGCGTTATGGACGGCCATAGGCGAGGCCGAAACTCAAACGGGGGCAGGTTGACCAAGAAAAAAGTATTTTCTTTAGGGGAGCTATCCCGTCGGATAGCGAAACTGAAGAAACAGGGCAAGACGATCGTCCACTGCCATGGCTGCTTCGATCTGATGCATCCCGGCCACATCAAATACCTCCAGGCCGCCAAGCAAATGGGGAATATCTTAGTGGTCACGTTATCTCCTGACAAATACGTGGACAAAGGCCTGGGAAGGCCGGTATTCTCTGAAAAACTGCGGGCCGAGTGCCTCGCAGCCCTGGAGTGCGTGGATTATGTGGCCATCAATGAGTGGCCCACAGCGGAGGAAACGCTGCGTCTCCTCCGGCCGGATTATTATGTCAAAGGGCAGGAATTCGAAAAGATAGAGGATAAAACCGGAAAGCTCCAACGGGAATTTCAGGTAGTCCACGAGGTGGGCGGTACAATGCGTTTTACCCATGAAATCGTCTTTTCTTCCACAGAACTGCTGAATAAATATTTTCTGGCCAAGGAAGGGTAAAAGAGGCCTCACCATGCCTGGAAAGGATAAGATCCTTAGCATCGTCGAGCTCGGCAACGTGGTGGCAAACCTGCAGAGACAAGGCAAGACGGTGGTCCAATCCCACGGCGTCTTCGACATCATTCATCCCGGCATCATCCAGCACCTCAGTGAGGCGGCTGCTCTGGGAGATTTGCTAGTGGTGACGATCATCAAGGACAAGGATGTGCGGCGGGGACCGGGGCGGCCGGTGTTCCCGGAAAGGCTGCGGGCCGAAAATGTCGCGGCCCTAGAATTAGTGGATTACGCCTGCGTGGTGGACGACGATATTCCCTTTGAATGCGTGAAAAGCCTTAACCCCGATATTTTTGCCAAAGGGCAAGCTTATAAAGAACGGGATCGGAAGATCCACCGCAAGATCTTTAGGGAAGAACGGCAACTATATTTCGGGAAGAGCAAGCTTATTGAAACCAAAAGTTTTTCCTTTAGCGCTTCGGAGATCATTAACCATCTGCTGGGAATTTATCCGGAGGAAACCCAACTTTTCTTGCACGACTTTGCCCAGAAATATTCTTTTGATGATATCGCCCGCAGGATCGATAGTCTCAGTGATCTCAAAGTGCTAATTATTGGAGATAGCATTATTGACGAATACCATTTTTGCAGTCCTATGGGTAAATCAGCCAAGGCGCAATTGGTGGTCAACCAATATTTGAGCCACGAGGTATACCCCGGAGGGGTCTTAGCTGTGGCGAACCATGTGGCGGCGGTATGTCAGGAAGTGACCCTGATAACGATGTTAGGCCAAGAAAATTCCCGGGAAGACTTTATAAGGGCGAACTTGAACCCTATTATCAAAGGAAAGTATTTTTATCGGGAGGACGGGCCTACAGTAATAAAAAAACGATATATAGATCGCTACAATAACCAGAAGTTATTTGAAATTAATTATATTAAAAACCAGAATATTAACGGAAAATCTGAAACCTCAATTATTGACGGCCTGAGGGAACAAATCCCACGGCACGATCTGGTGATGGTGGCTGATTTTGGCCACGGCCTGATTACCCCACGGATGGTCCAGGCCATGGGGCAATACGCCCACCTGTTAGCCGTGAACACTCAGACTAATGCGGCCAACGTCGGCTTCAACATGATCACCAAGTATCGAAGTCCCAGGTTTGCGTGTCTATCCGAGGAGGAAGCGCGCCTGGCCATGCAGAATAAAATCGACGATATCAGCGTGGTAGCTAAAGGACTGGCCAAGACCCTGGGAACGGAAAGGCTCATTGTCACGTTAGGGAAAAAAGGTTCGTTAGGGGTGGACCGGCAAAACAACCTCCATTTTACTCCTATTTTTTCCCCCAAGGTGGTGGATACGGTGGGGGCCGGGGACGCGGTCTTTTCCTACGCCGGCCCCTGTTCCGCCAAAGGTGTGCCCTTGGACTTGACCGCGTTCGTGGGCAATGTGGTGGGCGCCCTTGCGGTTCAGATCATGGGCAACAAGGAAGCGGTGAAGAAATATGCCGTGCTGGAATTTATCAGCACCCTGCTAAAGCAAGGCAGTTCCAGACCAATTAACGGTTAGGGAAGGGGGATGGGGTTTACACCACCCCCGGAGAAGGCGTAAAGGGCTGGCCATGAAGCCGGGAGTGATAAGTTGAAGGACTTTGCCGATAGATATTACCACGATTTAAAAAGTCTCGTGGACGGTTTGATGGTCACGGACGCGCAGGGGAGCTCGCGGGAATTTTCTCAGGGGATGGGGCAAGCAGCGGACTTGATTGTCGAGCGGACCAAAGCGGGTTACAAAATGCTCTTTATCGGCAATGGCGCCAGCGCTGCCATCTCCAGCCACATGGCCACGGACTTCTGGAAAAACGGGGGGATGAGGGCCTTGGCTTTCAATGACGGCGTCCTCCTGACTTGTTTGGGCAATGATTACGGTTACGAGCAGGTCTTTGCCAAACCTATCCAGATGTTTGCCGATCCTGGGGATGTGTTGATGGCGATTAGCAGTTCCGGCCAGTCGCCCAACATCCTCTTTGGGGTTCAGGCAGCCCGGCAAAAAGGCTGCCAGGTCATCACCCTGTCGGGCTTTAAGCCTGACAATCCCTTACGCTCCCTGGGGAATTATAATTTTTATGTGCCGGCCTCCACTTACGGCGCGGTGGAGATTCTGCACCATTCCATCTGTCATTGCCTCTTGGACATGATCAATCAGAGAAAGCCGATAGAATCATCCTAAAGGGAAGAAGACCTATATATGAGCAAAGCCAAAAAAGTCATGGTCACGGGCGGGGCTGGTTATGTTGGGGCGGTTTTGGCGCCCAAACTCCTGGCCCGAGGACACCAGGTCAAGGTTATTGACCTCTACATCTACGGTGCAGACGTCTTAAAGGCCGTCCAAGATAATCCTCGCCTCATCCAGGTGAGAGGAGACATTCGTGACCGGGGGTTGCTGGCCAGAGAGATTTCGGGGTATGACACGGTTATTCACCTCGCCTGTATTTCTAACGATCCCAGCTATGAACTGAATCCTACCCTCGGCAAGTCCATCAATTACGACGCCTTTGTCGATCTGGTGGAAATAGCCAAGCAGGCGGGGGTCCGGCACTTTATCTACGCCTCCAGTTCCAGTGTTTACGGCATTAAAGATGAACTCGAGGTAACCGAGGATCTGCCCCTCGCCCCGTTGACCGACTACTCCAAGTACAAGGCCAAGTGCGAAGAATACCTGGATGGGGCGGCCACGGACGATTTTATCGTCACCACTATCCGACCGGCGACGGTCTGTGGCTACTCGCCGCGGCAGCGCCTGGACCTGACCGTGAACATCCTGACAAATCATGCGGTTAACCGCGGGAAAATCACGGTATTCGGCGGAGAGCAGAGAAGACCCAACCTCCACATTGAGGACATGACGGATTTATACCTTTTCCTGCTCGGCCAACCGCCGGAGAAAATCCACCGGAAGATCTACAATGTCGGCTACCAGAATTACACCGTCCGTGAGCTCGCAGAAATGGTGCGGGACACCCTGAGCGGCGATATCGTCATCGAAACCACCCCCACGGATGATATCCGCTCCTATCACGTGTCCTCCCAAAAGATTAAGGAGGAGCTGGGCTTCGAGGCCAGGCACACCATCCAGGATGCCGTCCGGGACTTAAAGAGGGCATTCGTTGCGGGTCTTTTGCCCAATTCCATGGAGGACAGCCGGTACTATAATATCAAGACCATGATAGCCACCAATCTCCAATGAAAGTGATCGCCCCATGAGAGTTTCGTTCTCCTACTTAAAGGAACAATTTAAAGACCACCAGGTCTACCTGGACAAAATTTCAGAGGTCGTAACGACCGGCGATTACACCCTGGGCAAGGCGGTCACCGAATTTGAGCAGAGGTTCGCCGCCCTTTTGGGGGCGAAGTATGCCATCGGGGTAAACTCAGGCACGGATGCCTTGTTCCTTTCGCTTAAGGCCATGGGGGTGGGTCCCGGAGACGAAGTGATCACCACCCCCAACACCTTTATTGCCACCGTGGGGGCCATCGTCGCCTCGGGGGCCCGACCGGTGTTCGTTGACTGTAATGATGAATATGTCATTAATGCCGACCTCATCGAACCGGCCATCACCTCCAGGACCAGGGCCATCATGCCGGTGCATTACGCCGGCGTGGCGGCCG
This sequence comes from uncultured delta proteobacterium, assembly GCA_963812015.1. GTDB lineage: Bacteria > Desulfobacterota > Desulfobaccia > Desulfobaccales > 0-14-0-80-60-11 > 0-14-0-80-60-11. The sequence goes on from CAWETI010000003.1 coordinate 1,232,125, forward strand.
ACATGGATAAGATCATGGCCATGGCCCACCAACACGGGCTGCCGGTCATCGAGGACGCCTGTCAGGCCATTTTGGGGGCCTTGCAGGGAAAATGCGCCGGGACCTTTGGTTTGACCGGGGCCTTTAGTCTCCACCCTTTAAAGAACCTCAACGTCTGGGGCGACTCAGGGGTGATCATCACTGATAACGAGGAGATTCGGGATCGGCTGGTGTTGCTCCGCAACCACGGCCTGGTCAACCGGGATGAAGTAGCGTGCTTCGGGTATAATAGCCGGCTTGACACGATCCAGGCCGCGGTGGGCAACCACTTGATTCAAGAGATCCACTGGATCACCGAAACCAGGATTAAATGGGCTAATAGGTTAGACCAGGCCTTGTTCCAGCTCTCCGGCTGCATCACGGTGCCCCGAAGACGGCCTCACAAACGCTATGTCCACCACCTTTACATGGTGCAAGCCCGAGACCGGGACAAGTTGCTCGCCTTTCTGGAAAGCAACGGCATCGAGGCCAAGGTGCATTATCCCATGCCTTTGCATCTGCAAAAGTGCTCCGCCCATTTGGGTTATCAGGCAGGCGACTTTCCCGTCACCGAGGCGCTGGCCCAATCGATTATCACCTTGCCGGCGCACCAGCATCTCAAGGAAGAGCATATCGACTATGTTATCGAAAAAATTCGGGAATTTTATTTGTAAACGCCATGCAAGTCAAATACCTGGATCTTCCCCGGCAGTTTGATGATCCCGAACTCCTCCGGTTGGTCACCGGGGTGTTTGCTCGCGGCCAGTTTGTCTTGGGACCGGAAGTTGCCGAATTTGAGGGGGAATTAGCTAAACTCTGCGGCACCCGGTTCGCCGTGGGGGTTAATTCAGCCACCGATGCCCTCTTCCTGGCCTTGAAGGCCTTGGGGGTAGGCTCTGGGGACGAAGTGATCACGGTGTCCAACAGTTTCATCGCCACCGCCGGGGCGATTGCGGCGGCCGGGGCCAGACCGGTGTTCGTGGATGTGGGCCCTGATTATAATATGGATGCAGATCTTCTGGAAAAAGCCCTTACCTCCCGCACCAGGGCTATCCTGCCGGTCCACCTTACCGGAAACCCGGCAGACATGCCCAAAATTATTCGGGTGGCCAAGAAACACTCCCTATTCGTGGTGGAGGATGCCGCCCAGTCTGTGGGCGCCGCCTTTAACGGGAAGTGCGTGGGTTCCTTCGGAGAGGTTGGCTGTTTCAGTCTCCACCCCCTGAAGAACCTAAATGTTGCGGGAGATGGGGGGGTAATGACCACCGGTTCCCCGGAGTTGCATAATCGTTTGGCCCTCTTGCGCAATCATGGGTTAAAAAACCGGGAGGAAATCGATTTTTTCGGTTATAATTCTCGGTTAGACACCATTCAGGCCGTGGTGGCCAAATATAACTTGGAATTCTTGGATCAGGTTACCGAAAAGCGCATTCAGAATGCCAGGCTTTATGACCAGTTGTTGGCTGATCTGGAAGACGATGTGGTTATTCCGCCTCGGAACCCGGAGGTTAAACAAGTCTTCCACACTTATGTGATCCAGGTGAACCACCGGGAAAAGCTTATTGAATATCTGAGCAGGCACCAGGTTGAGACCAAGATTCATTACCCAATTCCCATCCACCTCCAGACTCCCTGCCGTGCCATGGGATGGAAGTCCGGGGACTTGCCGGAAACGGAAAGACAGGCCGGTCGGATTCTGACGTTGCCCATCCATCAGTTTCTTACCGAGGCCCACATACACTACGTAGCCGCGACTATGAAAAAATTTTATCGGAGGTAGAGAAATTATGCCTTCGTCACGCCAAGCCGCCCGATATCTCCTCGCACATTCGCATCGAGCTTTTTAAGATGATAGTTTTGATTCGCGGGTTCAAGGAAAAGATCATCGAGGTTTACGGCCGTGAGGATATAACGTTGCCCGTACGCCCTGGTATCGGCCAAGGGGGCATCGCGATTGAGAGGTGTGCCCGTCTGGCGGGTGAGGACTATATGGTGACGGGCCACCACGGTCAAGGGCATTGCCTGGCCGAAGGGCTGGACCCCAGAGCGTTATGGGGAATCCTCCGGCAGGGCAACGGGTTGCTGGCTGGGGGCGAGCAGTTCTATGCATCCTGCGAGAGAAACCACAAAGCAATTGTGCAAGGTGTAGATCGATGAGCGAAGGTATAGAATTTTCCGTAATTATGCCTGCACTTGATGAGGAAAAGAACATTACCTTTGCCATTCGTAATGCTTTGGAGGCTATCGACCATTTCGGCATTAATGGCGAAATTATCGCGATCAACGATGGTAGCAGCGACAGGACGGCAGCTCTGATTAAGTCTTATATGGGGTGCGATCCTCGAGTTCGGCTTATTTCTCATGTTCGACCAATGGGGGTAGGGGCTTCTTTTTGGGATGGAGTGGATCAGGCTCAAGGGAAATTCGTCGTCATGCTCCCCGGAGATAATGAAAACGATCCCATGGAAATCTTTCGTTACCACACCCTCCTCAAAAGTGTGGATATCGTGATTCCGTTTGCCTTTAACAAACATGTCCGTTCAATCTGGCGCAATGCCCTCTCTTTTATTTACCGCTTTATTATTAATACGACTTTTTTGGTCAATTTTAATTACACCAATGGCACGGTGCTCTATAGGAAAGCGCTCTTGGATGAACTGGAATTTAGAAGCTCCAGCTTCTTTTTCCAAACCGACATCCTGGTGCGCACCATCAAGCGCGGCTATCTCTTTGCCGAGGTGCCTTATCGTCTGGACTTGCGCTCCGAGGGGGTCTCCAAAGCCGTCACCTTCCCCAGCCTGTTCATGGTGATCTGGGGGTATCTGCGTCTGACCCGTGATATCTACCGGCCGATCCGGAGGAACGCGACCCAATGCCATGCGTCTTCTTCTCAAACCGCAAAGCGCTATCAGGAATGTGTCAACCGGGAACGCGCCGATTCCAACATCAAACACTAATGGTCAAGAGATGAAAGAGTTTCTCAAGGTTGCCCAGGAAGCAATCCTGTTTCGCGTTCGGGATAAGATCACCCACCTCATTCTTCATGTGACCACCCGGTGTAATCTCAAGTGTCATCATTGTTTCGTTGAGCAAGGGACCAAGACGCAAGAACTTACCATGACGGAGATTGAACATATCGCTGCCGAATTAAACGACCTGATTTGGCTGGATATCGGGGGCGGAGAACCTTTCTTGCGGGACGATCTTCCTGAGATCATTAGCAAATTTAGAGCCCGGGAATATTCCATCCCTACGAATGGCTGGTCGGTGGAACGTATCCTCCCCTCCCTGGAAAAAATTGCGTCGGCCATCGATTTAAACCGTCTCGTCCTCACTATGTCCCTGGACGGGTTTCCCCAAACCCATGATGCCATTCGCCGGCAACCTGGCAGTTTTGCCCGGACCCGGGAGACATATTTTCTGCTCCGCCAACACTTTCCCCAATTGCGCATCAAGTTCAACACGGTCTTACACAATCACAACATCGAAGAAATTATCCAATTCATGCGGATGGTCCAGGACGAAATGAAGCCGGCATTTCATTCCGTATTGTTTTTGCGTGGAGTGCCACAGAATTCGGGTTACTTGCTGCCCGCGCCGCAGGAAATTTCTAATCTTGAAGGGCAGTTGCGATCTATTCAAAATAAGTATCATTATGGCAGGAAGGGTTTATTATCGATGGTGCAGAAGAATTATCAAGCCATCAAACGGGATATTTGTAACAGAATCATTGAACAAAAAGAACAAATCATACCATGTTTGGCCGGACAGGCCCATGCCGTGATCTACGCCAATGGCGGGGTGGCGCCCTGCGAATTGCTTCCTGAAATCGGTTCTATTCGCGAAAAGCCGTTAAGCAATATATTGAACAGCCCCGAATGGAAAAAGGCCATAAATGACATTAAATCAAAGAAATGTTATTGCACGCATGATTGTAATATGATCGAAAATATTCTCTTTAAGTTTAGCCATTATCCACAATTTATATTGGGCTCTAAGTATAAGCTGTGATAGGGCAGCGAATCAATAAATTATGGGAAAAAGCAACGCGGCTGAGATCAGCATCGTGATCCCGGTTTATAATCCCCCAGATAGTTTCTTCGAACTTCTTAAGGACCTATCCCTTCAAAAGATAAACATCGCCCGTGAGATCATAATAGTTGATGACTGTTCCTTAAGTGATGGATATTCGCGACTAAAAAAACACCTTGGCACCTTAGATATTTCCAATATTAACCTGTTGCGCACCCCGAAGAATCTCGGCCCGGCCGCGGCGCGTAATCTTGGCAGCGCCCAAGCGACGGGGAGCGTCTTAATCTTCATCGACTCAGATTGCCGCATCAGGGAGCGGGACCATCTATCTCGCATGCATGCAGCACATTTGCAGCATCCGCACGCCATTATCGGCGGGGGCGTCGTCGGCTTCGGCAAGGGATACGTAGCGTTTTCCGACAACTACTGTCATTGGGGCACCAATATCCCCGGAACTCCTGGCACTGCTTTGGCTTCGGGACATCTGGTGACGGCCCATTTGTTGATACCCCGGGCTATTTGGGAAAAAGTTGGGCCCTTTGACCCGTCCCTGCGTACCGGCGAAGATACAGCTTTCTGCCTCAAGGCCCGGAATCTTAATATTGAGTTGCGACTGCACGGAAATATCTCTTTATATCATCATGATCGTGAATCATTTAAGATGTTCGTTAAGAATTTTTATAAGGTGGGAAAAGATCGGGCGGCAGTGCGAAGATCAGTTTATGGCAGGGTTCCGTGGTATCTTGGGGAAAATAGATTGGTGCGTTGCCTTTTGGTGCCCTTTATTACTTCCGGCTTAATAGTAAAACTGATCGTCACGTGGTGGCCCCACGATAAAAAAGTGTTATTGGCCTTCCCGGGTATTTCTCTTGGTATGCTGTCGCTGGCAATCGGGGTCGCTGATAGCTAAAAAACTACTGTCGGCAAGGTGGTTGGAAGCCTCGCCCCCAGCATCACGATGCAGGTTACGTTATGGAAACCGACACTTCGAAAGTGATGGGCGGGGGAGTACCCCCGGCTGGGACAAGGAAAGGTTGCGGTGGTTAGAAGCGGGGAAGCGCTCCTGCGCAGCAACGATACTTTGGGTGTTGGAGTGATAGTTGGAGTTCAATTGAGGCAGGCTCTGTGAGTAAAGCAATGCGCTTTGGTGCACCAGCAATTGTGTTTGACTTGGGCGGAACTCATCTGAGAGGGGCCACGGTCCTGGAGGGTGGCGGCCTGATCAATATCGAGAAACGTAAAGTTCGCAATTTTTTGGATGGCAGTTCGATAACCGAGGTTTGGAACAGTCTCTTTGATCAGATCGCGTCGTATGTCTCTGTCTTCGGGGGCAGCTTGCCTTCGCCAGCGCCAGTGGTGCTGGCGGTGCCCGGACCGGTTCGGGGGCGGAGGATATTATTGGACGCGCCGACGCTCGTGGGCCATGCCGGGGCCATTCCTGATGTCAAGTCCATTCTGGAGGAGCGCACCGGCCGCCGGGTCTTCATTCTGAATGACGTATCGGCGGCGACCTGGTACTTCAGCGAGAAGGTGGCCGATGATCGGTTTATGGTCATTACCGTGAGCAGTGGGATCGGCAGCAAGGTGTTCGACCGCCGCCACCCATTAAGGGTATTGGACGACGTTGAATACGGCGGAGAAATTGGTCACGGGGTCGTGGGTGACTTTCCAGAGCGCATTCGATGTGATTGCGGGGGCTTAAACCATGTGGGGGCGATTTCATCCGGGAGGGGTATTGTGCGTTTGGCCCAGTTATGGGCCCGGCGCGACCGGCAGCAATTCAATAGCTCGGCGCTGGGGCGGTCGGTGTGCGGCAATCCGGAGCAGCTCACGAATGAGGATCATATCGTTCCAGCAGTCATCGAGGGCGACCAATGGACCTTAGGTGTCGTAGAATATGCCACGCGACCACTGGCCCAGGCTATACTGACCACCTGGCTGGCCATAGGACTGTCCCGAGTCATCGTGATCGGCGGCTTCGCACTGGCATTGGGGTGCCATTACGTCGGCATCTTGGAGAACGAATTGCAGAGGTTGTCAGATTACAAATTACTCCGGGGGTGCACCGGCGGGATGGTGACCTTGGGGCAACCGGATGAAGAGGCCTGCCTGATTGGAGCTGCCGTATACGTCCAGAGGGAAAATAGCGGCGTTTGAGGTTTATTGTCATCGGCGGCAGCGGCGTTTAGTTCCCGGCAAAGGCACTTCCTGAACGTGGCTGATTTCAGATAAATCGGTGTGCAAAGAATTGCAGACCAGACCCGGCTTACCCAGTGAGTAAGAGACGTCCGAGCCTACCCTACCTAAAAAATTCCCATAAAATAATTGACACTAGCCAGAATTATGTTGAAATGTAATAAAAAGTGAATGTTGCCGGCTTCGTTCCGAAAATGACCCCGAAAACATCTGGAAAAGACAAAAAAATTATTTATCATCGAGAAGTTAAATTTGCCGCGCATCAAGGGCCCTCAGTTATCGGTTACCGGCCATGAGCGAGCTTATCTTGGATGGGCACAAGCTCGCCTGGCATAGGGAGCGGGTGGAGGCATGGCTGCGGGGGGAACGCATCGCGCCCATCACCATCGACTGCGCCCTGACCCGGCGCTGCACCTATAGGTGTGTTTATTGTTATGGCCAGTTGCAGGCCAACGACGAAAAGCGCATGACCCGGGACGTGATTTTCCGCTTTTTGGATGACGCCGCGGAAATTGGGGTTAAGGCCATAAGTTTTGTGAGCGACGGGGAAAGCACCTGTAGCCCGCACCTTTACGATGCCATCCTGCGGGGCCATGAGAATGGTCTGGACATAGCCCTGGGCACGAACGGTTATCTGCTCAGACCGGAGCGGCTTCCGGAAATTCTTCCCGCCCTGACTTACCTGCGATATAACGTCTCGGCTGCCGAACCCCAGCGGTATGCGGCAATCCACGGATGCAATCTGGAGGCGTATTATCGGGTTCTGGAAGTTATCCAAAGAAGTGTAGCCCTGAAACGCCAAAATGGGCTGGAGGTCACCATCGGTCTCCAGATGGTCCTCATGCCGGAGTTCGCCGACCAAATCATCCCTCTGGCTAAACTGGGGGCCTCTCTGGGGGTAGATTATCTGGTGATCAAACATTGCAGCGATGATGAGGTGGGGAGCCTGGGGGTCAACTATGCGAAATACTTTGAGCTTCTTGACCTGCTGGCCGAGGCCGAAACGTATTCCACCGACCACTATATCGTCAGGGCCAAATGGTCCAAAATCTTGAGCGGTGGGAAGCGCAAGTATGTGCAATGCTATGGTCCTCCCTTTATCATGCAATTTTCGGGTTCCGGTCTGGTAGCTCCCTGTGGCATGCTGTTCAACTCAAAGTATAAAAAATATCATATCGGCAATATTGCCGTAACTCCCTTTAAAGAAATCTGGAAGAGCGAGAGATATTGGGAGGTAATCAACCTGATTGCCTCGGATAAATTTAATGCCCGGACCATGTGCGGCTCTTTGTGTTTGCAGGACAAGGTCAACGAATTCCTCTGGAATTTTAGGCACGGATGTGAAGCTCTCCCGGATGTAGCCGGCAGACCGGAACCACTGCATATCAATTTTATTTAACATCAAAAGTCGGGGCCAGCCAGAATCTGGACCAGAGGCGTCTATCTTGGGGAAGACCGCTCACCTCTTTTTTCTTCACACGCCTTTGTCGCGGCCTTTCTTCCCGGCATACTTTAATGTCTCGACCATTCTACTTTCTCTGGCCATACTCCCTCATAAGGAGATGGAGATTAAGTCATGAACATTCTGCTGTACGGGCTATCCCTGTTTTTTCTTGCCTTTGGGATTCACCTGATAATCTGGAAAGTCCATTTGCCTCATCACCAGAGCAAGGCCCTTCTGCTGATCTTTATGGGAACGTTTTTCCTTGGGGTAATCATCACCCCGCTATTACCCCAGGACGGACTCTGGGGCTGTTTCGTTGCCCGGGGTTTCTATGAAGTGGTTCACGCTTTTTTGCTGGTTCTTTCCCTTACCATGGCCTACATCATCACCTATTCGGCCCTGGAGGCGGATAGCCCGTCACTGGTAATCATAAGGATGATCGCCGAGGCCATGCCCGGTGGCTTGGCAAAAAAGGACTTGGAAAACCGATTGACGGATGACATTTTGATCCGCCCCAGGATAAATGATCTGTTACGGGATAATCTTGTAATCGCGCAGGGGGAAAAATTACGACTTACGCCCCAAGGGCGATCTTTTATTAAAATATTTGTAATCTTTCGGGCCCTCTTAAAATCTGGCAAAGGTGGTTGAGATGACCATGTATGAACAAGCCCTACCGATTTTTACCCCAATTTTCGGCATGACAATAAACGTTGTTATACAGATATTGGGTTTCCGGATTAAGAGTAACTTATCTCTGCTGCACACAATTTATTTGGGCTTTTTATCTGGTCTGATCACTATGATTGTTCTTGATTTGGCTATTCAGGCTCATTATAAAAATAGCTTTCATTATTTTGTGGGAATATTTATTTCAAATATAATAATATATGGCAGTCTTGGATATTGTTATTTTAATTTTAATAATTTAGGAGAAACTGCTCGGCGAATAAGATTATTGCGGGAAATTTATGATTCTGAAGATGGCCTTACGCCACTTGAGTTAAATAAACTCTACAGTGGTAAAGAAGTGATAGCACATCGAATGGCAAGGCTTTTGAATAATAAACAGGTTATTTTAATAAATGATAAGTACCTAATCGGCAACCCAACTGTATTATGTATCGCTAACATTATAATTTTCCTCAAATTTATGGTCATTGGGAAAAAATCAGAGTTTGATTAATTCGATTTTAGGGGTAATCGATCGACTCTCATCGGCACCGCGACCATGATTTTTTGCAGGGCGTGACGAATTCCCGGCCTGAGGTCATTGGCATTAGCGTGATTACCTGCTCACATGACGGCGTTATCAATTTTGCTCCCAACTCAAAGAAGCAATGCCTGCTGTGACGGCGGTGAAAGGCGATCTCCATCCGGTCTATTTCCCGGATGTTATCCGGGAAGAACCGATCGATGTTATGGCCCAGGGGGCGGAATTATCTTTCCCGGAACCATCACCCGTCTTCCGTAGCTATGATTGCTGGCTGAAGCCGAGGGTAGTAGGTTAAAGATAAACAAGAAGGATATGAGAATGATGTCGTACTGCTTGCTAATGATATTTCATGTTTGCTTAATCCTGAACCATGAATGGTATCTTAAATATATCTTATACCGCAAGCAGAACGAAATGCCTTTCAGCGCAACCTAATATTATCAGTTGCGCTTGAGTTCGTTATTGTTTGCATGCGGAACTTATTTTATTAATATGGATATGGAGGTAGCGATGGTTAAATCATTAATACTCATTTTCTTCAATATACTTATTGGCAGTGTTGGTCAGCTTATGTTTAAAAGTGGCATGATGCAGGTAGGCAGGATTGGAGTTGGGGAGATAAGCCGGCCATTGGCAACGTTGGGAACGGTTTTCACTAATCCTTATATATTATTGGCCCTGCCCCTCTATGCCGGCGCGTTAATAATGTGGCTGATCGTTCTCTCCCGACTGCAGCTCAGTTTTGCTTATCCATTTTTGGCCATGACATATGTGGTTAATGCTTTACTGGCGCAAACAATTCTGGGCGAGCATATCCCTTTTCTCAGATGGGTTGCCATAGGTTTAATCTGCAGTGGGGTTATTCTGATTACGCGCACGGCATAAGCAACCGGTATGGCCCATCTGGGGCTGGTCCGGCCCCACTTTCACCAGCCGGGTGGAGTTTGCTCCTGAGTCTCACTGTCCCAGGCCAACCAGGTGTGCGCAACAGAAGAACCGGTGGGGGAGGGGTTGCTTGGGGCATTTATTGAACCGGCCTGGTACTGCCTAAAGACGGCCATAATAGTTCTCGACTTTAGCTTTCAAACATTAACAGGAGAAAACCGTTGGCCAGGATCCCTTTAAAAACCATGAAGCATCTTTTATTTACCATGCTCAGGATCAGACGCTTTGAAGAAAAGATCATCGAGCTTTACCCGGCACAAAATATGAGGACACCGGTGCATTTATGCATCGGCCAAGAGGCGATTGCCGCGGGGGTATGTGAGAATCTGAAGAGAGGGGATTATATTTTCACTACGCACCGGAATCATGGTCATTGCCTGGCCAAGGGGATAAATATCGATTCTTTAATAGCGGAGTTTTACGGGAAGGCTACCGGGTGCTCCCGAGGCAAAGGGGGTTCCATGCACCCCGTTGCCCCCGAATGCGGCATCTTAGGAACCTCGGCCATTGTGGGCGGCTGCATTGCCCTGGCAGCGGGAACCGCTTTGGCGTCCAGGCTCAGGCGAGATGGTAAGATCTCCGTGGCTTTTTTCGGTGACGGCGCCGCGGACGAAGGCATCTTTCATGAAAGCCTTAATTTTGCCGCGTTAAAAAACCTGCCGGTCCTGTTTATTTGCGAAAACAATTTTTATGCTACTAATTCGCCGCAGGCCGCCAGGCAACCCCACGACAATATCGCTAAAAGAGGGGCAAGTTACCATATCCCGGGGGTGCAGGTCGATGGCAATGATGTCCTCCAAATATTTCAAACGGTAAAGAAGGCCGCGGCCAGGGCCCGGGTGGGCAGGGGGCCCAGTCTGATAGAGTGCCGAACCTATCGCTGGAAGGGGCATGTAGGGCCTGATTGTGATTATGAAAAAGGTTGCCGCCCGGAAGGGGAACTGCGGGATTGGATGAGGAGATGTCCCATTGAATTGTTTCAAAGTCATATTCTGGCCAATAAGATCATGAGCGCCGCGGAAATAAATCTCTTTATTGAAACCATTGATAAAGAGCTGGCCGCGGCAGTTAAATATGGCCAAGAGAGCCCGTTCCCTGATACAACTGACCTGATTAAAAATGTCTATTATGAACGGAAATAACTATGCCTTGGACTAAGGTTTTTATTGACCAGGATGATTTCGACAACCTCCCGGACCGGGAAGGCTGGCGCTGGATTACTTATCGTGACAGCCTACGTGAGGCTCAGTTGCAGATGCTTCACCATGATGAACGGGTGTTTATTCTTGGCGAGGGCGTTGACGATCCCGGGGGGATATTCGGCACCACCGCGGGGCTCTACGAAATATTCGGCAAAGACCGGGTGATGGATGTCGCCATTGCGGAAAATGGCTTGACCGGAGTGGCGATGGGAGCCGCTTTGGCCGGGATGAAACCGATCTTTGTGCATATGAGAATGGACTTTTTGCCGATTTGCCTGGACCAGATTATCAATCATGCGGCCAAGTGGCATTATATGACCGGCGGGAAGGTCAACGTTCCTCTGGTGATCAGGAGTATTATCGGGCGGGGGTGGGGCTCCGCAGCCCAGCATTCCCAGGCTTTGCACGCCCTTTTCCTCCATATTCCGGGTCTAAAAGTGGTCATGCCGGCCACCCCTTATGATGCCAAGGGACTGCTCATTGCGGCCCTCGATGATGGCAACCCGGTGATGTTCATAGAGCATAGATGGGTTTATGACTATAAGGGCCATGTGCCTGAAGAGATTTATAAGGTGCCCCTGGGCCAGGGAATAATCAGGCGTCAGGGAAAAGATGTAACCGTTGTCGCCCTATCCCAGATGGTCTATGAAGCGGGAAAGGCCGGCAAAGTCCTGGCTGCCGAGGGCATAGAGATTGAGATTATTGATCCTAGGACCCTAAACCCCCTGGACGAAGAACTCATCTTCGAATCGGTGAAAAAGACTGGAAGGCTGGTCATTGGGGATGTCGGTTGTCGAACCGGAGGAGTTGGGGCAGAGATAGCTTCCCGGGTGGCTGAAAAGGCCTTTACTTTTTTAAAAGCGCCGGTGGCCATAGTTGCCCTGGCTGATACGCCTTCCCCGGCCTCTTATGCCTTGGAAATGGCCTATTATCCGGGGGCGGCGCAAATTATCGCCGGTGTCAAAGGGGTAATGGGGGTAAATTAGCCTGATTGGCCCGGAGCCACATTTCAGGGGAAACCTGCCGCAGTTTTGCTAACCCTCGGGTGCGACACTCATGACGGTGAAGCCTCTCCAAATCTCAGTAATCACCGTATGCCTCAATGCGGTGGAGTTTATTGAGCAAACCATCCAAAGCGTGGTGGCCCAAAGCTATCCGCATCTAGAATATATCATTATCGATGGTGGCTCCACGGATGGTACAGTGGAGATCATCCGGGGGCACGAACCCCATCTGGCCTACTGGCATAGTCGACCGGATCGCGGCGTCGCCCATGCCTTCAACTTGGGACTGACTCAGGCGCAGGGCGATTGGATCCTTTTTCTCAACGCCGATGATCTCCTGCTGGAGCCCACGGGGATCGAGCACATGGCGGCTCATCTGGCGCGGCACCAGGATGCTGATGTGGTATTCGGCCAGATGGTAAGCCTGACCCGGGAAAAATATCCCAAGCCGGCGCCCTTATGCCAGATTGGCGGACATCCATGGCGCTGGCCAGAATTCCGCAGAATGAACATGATTCCCCACCAGGCGGCTTTTACCCACCGGCGTTTTTTTGACCGGGTGGGTGGCTTTGATGAGACCTTCCGCATGGCCATGGACTACGAACACTTTCTCCGGGCTCGAGACGACCTGGGAGCCCAATTTGTTCCCCTGGTCCTGGTTGGTATGCGGGCCGGTGGTGTCTGTGTCAACAATATTGTTGACACCTTGGCAGAATTCCGGCGGGCCCAGATCAAAAACCGGGCTTTGCCCCGATGGCTTGCTGAAGTAAATTTCCTGGTCCGCGTGGGACGTCTCTATGCAGGCAAGATGGCCCATCTGGTCCTGGATCCTTTCGCCTCGAAAATTAACTGGCGGGGCAGAAATTAATTTTATTCCCAGGGCTTTTCTCGAGTCATAGGGGATAACCCTCGAGTCAGCCGCTATCGATTCGCTGGTTTGAATAACCTGCAACGGGTTGCCGATTGAGCCACGTTTTTCACATCACGGATGATTTCTCCCCTGAATCCGGGGTAACTGGGATGGTCATGCAGCTGACCCGTTACCTGGCCGTTCGGGGATGGGCCTCAACTATTCTGACTCCAGCAGGTCGCGCCCGTGCAGGGCCTGGGGAGGCGAACCTGGTGCATTTTCCCCTCATACCGGCAGGGGGCTGGCGCTTTCCCCGGGGTCTCAAGGCGTATCTCCGACAGCTCAACCGGATAGACGGCCCCATTCTCCATCTCCACGGGGTCTGGATGGGATTCCAGTGGTCGGCGGCCCGGGCGGCGCGGCAACAAAAAATTCCGGCCTTGCTGAGTCCCCATGGTATGCTTAATAGATGGCATCTTCGGCATATAGGGTTCAAGGAACTCAGGAAGCTGATCTATTGGCGGGCTTTGGCCTACCCGGCGTTTCGGCATATCCCCCTGATCCATGCGGTCACGCCCCGGGAACGGGACGAACTGGCCACGTGGTTACCCGGGCAAGGGATCCAGGTCATCCCGAATGCCATCGACCTCGAGGCCACGGACCACCTCCGGGCCAATGCCGGAAATGAGTCGGCGCCCCCGGTGGACGAGCCGTATGTGCTCTTTCTGGGCCGCCTCCATCCGGTAAAGGGGATCGACCTGCTCATTGAGGCCTTTGCACAATGTATGCGAGAAAGCACGCGCCGGTTCCGGCTCCTCATCGCCGGGCCGGAGAGCGATCCCGCGTACTCGGCCAAACTTAAATCCCTGGTCAGATTGTTAAGGATTGAGCAAAAGGTGACCTTCCTGGGTCCGGTATTCGGGCCACAAGAAAAGTTTTCCCTGTACCGGCATGCCTGGGCCTTCTGCGCCCCCTCCCAAACCGAAGTGATGGGTTTGGTTAACCTGGAAGCCGCATCGGTTCAGTTGCCCGTAGTGACCACGCACGAGACCGGTTTGTGGGATTGGGAGGAAGGGGGAGGCGTTTTAGTCCATCCCCGGGTTGAAGAATTGAGGCGGGCCCTGGAACAGGTGTTTTCCTGGAGTGAGAGCGAACGGCAGGACCGGGGCCAAAAATTGCGGCAACTGGTGGAGCGGCGCTATGCGTGGCAGGCGGTGGGGCCGCAATGGCTGGAGCTTTATGCCGGTCTGACCGGAGAGAGAAGGCGCCACGCATAGGGTGCCGGACCGCAATGAATATCAGCGTAATGCGGCGGGTATTTTTATATACAACGCCGGGGACAATAATAAATAATCTCCGAGAAGAGAGAGCCATTCCTCATGATTATTTTGGGAATTAATGCATATCATGCTGATTCATCCGCCTGTATTGTGAAAAATGGAGAACTCATTGCGGCAGTAGAAGAGGAACGTTTTGAAAGAATTAAACACTGGGCCGGTTTTCCCACACAGTCTATTAAGTACTGTTTACGCGAAGCCGGTGTGGGTATCGAAGAAATTGATCACATTGCGATGAATCGTAATCCGAAGGCTAATTTGTTGCGTAAAATCTGGTTTATTCTCCGTCAGCGCCCTTCCTTAGCAATGATTAAAGATCGAGCCAAAAATGCCTCGACTGTAATAGATATCAAAAAAATATTTGCCAGAGAATTTGCGGTAACCGAGGACAAGTTAAACGCCAAAGTATCTTATATAGAGCACCATGTTGCGCACCTTGCCAGTGCCTTTATGGTGTCCCCATTTGAAGAAGCAGCCGTGGTCTCGGTGGATGGGTTTGGCGACTTTGTCGGGGCTATGTGGGGGATTGGCCGTGGCAATTCCTTGAAAGTAGAGGAAAAAATCTATTTTCCCCATTCCCTCGGCCTATTTTATCTCGCCATAACGCAATTATTGGGCTTCACCAAATATGGTGACGAATACAAGGTTATGGGCCTCGCGGCTTATGGAGAGCCTTCGGAACGGTCAAAGATGAGAGAGATTGTCAAACTGAATTCACCCGGCCGGTTTGCCCTGAACTTGCGCTATTTTCTTCACCAGGTGAAAGGCGCCACCATGACCTGGGATGGTGGTGAGCCCCAGATGGGTTTAGTTTTTTCTCCGGAAATGGAGCAACTCTTAGGGCCCCGCCGCGCCTCAGGGGAGCCGATAACCGCACGACATGAGAAGATCGCGGCTTCGCTCCAACTGATGTATGAGGAGGCATTTTTCCATCTCTTGAACCATGTATACGAGCAGGGGAAAATCCCGAATTTGTGTCTGGCGGGCGGCTGCGCCATGAACAGTTTGGCTAATGGAAAAATATTCGACCGAACGCCATTTAAGGAAGTCTATATTCAGGCGGCTGCCGGCGACGCGGGAGGCGCGATTGGGGCCGCCTTTTATGTCTGGAATCAAACTTTACATCGTCCCCGGAGTTGCGTGATGGCAAGTGCCTACTGGGGCCCGCAATTTAGCGATGAGGCGTTGTCCGAAGCAATAACTCTCAGGAAGAGCGAATTGGCAGAGTCGGGCTGCAAGATAGAAAAAATCGATGATAAACTAGCATTATGCAGGAATACCGCGCAGGAAATCGCCGCGGGAAAAGTTGTGGGATGGTTCCAGGGGAGAATGGAATGGGGGCCGAGGGCTCTGGGTAACCGGAGTATCCTCGCAGATCCAAGGCTAAAGGAGATGAAAGATATTTTGAATGAGAGGATTAAGCGCCGGGAGTCCTTTAGACCATTCGCGCCCTCGATTCTCCTGGAGTCGGTTGATGAATATTTTGAACAACACTACCCGGACCCCTTTATGATCAAAGTGTATATGATCAGAGCGGAAAAAAGGGGTCTCATCCCGGCGGTCACCCATGTCGACGGGACCGGCAGGCTCCAAACGGTGGCGGAAAAAGACAACCCGCTGTACTGGCGTTTGATTAAGGAATTTGAAAAAATTACTCAGATCCCCCTGCTCTTGAACACCTCTTTTAATGAGAATGAGCCTATCGTCTGTCAACCCCAAGAAGCCCTGGACTGTTTTCTGCGGACCAGAATGGATGTCCTGGTGCTGGGTCCCTATACCATTAAGCGATAATCCTCGTAGATCTGGTGAACCGGGAATCCTGGCCTTATCTCCCTTCTGGTTTCGTGAGGCCAATGGCCCGGCTGTGGGCAAGGTTTTTCTGTTCTTAAAAGATTCAACAAACTGCTTTGCGCCACCCGATAAGTGGTGTTATAGATGGACGGACTGTCACCACCACTTCCTCATATTCAGGCGGTTTGCTGAGGATGGTTCAAGGGGGGAAAATTTTCCACGCGTGGTACGGCAAAATCCCCAAGCTGGAAAAGCCATGGATAAGATCTTAGTAACCGGCGCCAACGGCTTTATCGGACGGCAGCTCTGCCGAAGCTTGAGTCAGCAGGGGTTTTGGGTGAGGGCAGCCATACGCCAGACCGCCATCGCCCCAGCCGACGACCTGCACTATGTGGCGGTGGGCGATATTGGACCGGACACCGATTGGACTGAAGCTTTGCGAGGGGTTCACCTGGTAGTTCACCTGGCCGGTCGAGCGCATATTATGCGGGATAGCGCATCGAGCCCAATGGCTGAGTATGAACGGATAAACACCTTAGGGACCATGCGTTTGGCGCAAATGGCCGCGGCGGCTCACGTCAAGAGATTCATATTCCTCAGTTCCGTTAAGGTGAACGGTGAAGAAACCCATGATCAGCCTTTTGTGGAAACAGATCGGCCTGCTCCTCAGGACTTCTATGCGATGTCAAAATGGCGAGCTGAAGAAGGCCTGCTCCACATACACCAGCAAGGCAGGCTCCCGGTAGTTATCATTAGGCCCCCCCTGGTATATGGCCCGGGGGTGCGGGCCAACTTCCTGCAACTCATTCGCTGGGTGGATTCCGGTTTACCGTTACCTTTGGGAAAAATTAAGAATAAACGCAGCCTGGTTGGATTGAGGAATTTAGTGGATTTTATTATGATATGCCTCCATAAGCCGTCTGCGGTCGGAGAAATATTTTTGGTAAGCGATCAAGAAGACTTGTCAACTTCCAACCTGGTCCAAAGGATTGGGGGTTTCTTGGGGAGGTCGACGTATCTCATACCCATTCCCTACCCGATCATGTCGATCATTGCCCAGATCACGGGTAAGAAGGACGCTTTTGATAAATTGTGCCGTTCTCTTCAGGTAAACATTGAAAAGGCAAGTAATGTGCTCCATTGGAAGCCGCCTTTTTCGATAAATGAAGAATTGGAACAAACTATTACATGGTATAAAAATGAATATAAGCGCAATTCATCAGAGGCCGTAATTAATTAATAAATTATGAAAAAAGTGCGCCAGATGTGGTGAATTTGCAAATTCAGTGCATAATCAAGTCATTCGCTAGCGAAAAAGGTAATTATATTTAAATCATATAGGGTTGAGTGCCCTTTTAATCAGAACTTATGGTTACAATGAACCTGTCCACCGTCGTAGCTTTAGGCCTTATGACAATAGGGCTCTCATATTTCGGAGTATTAGAGTATAGCAAGTGGGCTATCAGAGAAAATATATTAGATATTCCCAATGAACGCAGTTCTCATACCGAACCGATACCCCGTGGAGGTGGTATAGTTATTGTAGCACTCACCTTGGGTGGCATATTAATCTATCAAGTTTTAGGATATTGCTATTCATGGAAAGTTGTTTTTGGTTTTATGCTCGGGAGTCTCTTGGTTTCTGGAATAAGCTGGGTGGATGATCTCCATTCTCTTCCCATCGGCATTCGTTTCACCGCCCATAGCTTGGCGGCCATTATGGGCATCGCATCTTTCGGATACTGGCATACGGTAAGCTTCCCTCTCATTGGCCAAATACACCTTGGCCTTGTCGGGTTGCCACTGAGTTTTTTTTGGATAGTGGGTTTGACCAATGCTTTCAATTTCATGGATGGGATAGATGGAATAGCGGCGGGCCAGGCAACAGTTGCCGGAATCTGGTGGTGTGTTTTCGGGTGGCTCTATCTCCAACCGCTTTTGATGGTCCTGGGTTTGTTTTTGGCTTGCAGCAGCATTGGATTTTTAGCCCACAATTGGCCCCCGGCCCGAATTTTTATGGGGGATGTGGGCAGTGCCTTCCTGGGTTATACTTTCGCCATGTTGCCGATCATGGCCACTGATTCCTTGAATCCACAGGGGGGGTGGGATGGTAGCTTCCTGGCCGCGATTCTCCTGACCTGGCCGTTCTTGATAGATACAACTTTTACATTTCTGCGGCGCCTGTATAATGGCGAGGATGTGCTGCGGTCCCATCGCTCCCATATATATCAGCGTTTGGCGATAGCTGGTTACAGCAGTTGCTTTATAAGTATAACTTATATGGGCCTAACTATAATGGGCGGAATCATGGCGATGCTCTGGTCGGCCCCTAAGGTTCATCCATAAGGAAATGCCAATGCCGTTGCGTTTGCGCAATAGATTTTTCTTAATTACTGATATAGTTATAGTTTTTTTATGTGTTTACTTAAGTTTTGTTATTAGGGTAGAAATATTTAACCTTAAACAATTTTGGTCAGGATTGTTATTATTTGCATTCTTAGCTATAATCATTTTTCCGACTGTTTTTTATTTGATTGGCATCTATTCTATTTATTGGCAATATGGTTCCATAGACTCAATATTGATATTGGTTAGTGCTGAGGTAGTTGCTACGTTATTTGTTGCAATTATAAGTATTACGTTATCTATAATATTGCCGAATAAATTTATCATTCCTCGATCAATTCCAATAATTTTCTTATCGTTGGTTTTGATTCTCATTTCTGGTTCCCGCATCATGTTGCGGTTAATAGCTCACTATCAAGGTAACACTCAAATTATTTGTACCAATCCTATACAGCATGTTCTCATTATGGGGGCTGGGAAAGCCGGCTCTATGGTCGTTAGAGAAATCAGAAGAAATCCTCAACTGGGAATACACATTGTCGGTTTTCTGGATGATAACCCCGACAAGCATAATATGGTGATTCATGGCGTAAAAGTATTGGGAGATAAAAATAGCATACCACATTTAGTAAGGAAATATGCAATAAATGAAGTTGTTATAGCTATGCCTAGTGTACATGGGAAACAAATTAGATCTATTGTGGATATCTGTAAAAAGAGTGATGTTAATATAAAAATTATGCCAGGTATCTATGAGTTATTGAACGGCAGCATAGCTATCAATCAACTGCGCAATGTTCAAATCGAGGACTTACTTCGGAGGGAACCGATTAAAACGGATCTTAATAGTGTCAGAGCCTTGATTCAAGGTAAAAAAGTCATGGTTACCGGGGGAGGAGGTTCTATCGGCAGTGAGCTAAGTAATCAAATATTCAATTTCGATCCTGAGGAATTGATAATTTTAGGACATGGAGAAAATAGGATCTTTGAGATCAACAAGTATTTTAACAACCACCAAACCTTTAAAAATAAGTGCCGTATTATTCCAATAATCGCTGATATACGCTTTTTATACCGCATACAAGCAATTTTTGAAGAGTATCGTCCGGATATTGTTTTTCATGCTGCCGCCCATAAACATGTACCATTGATGGAACTTAACCCTACCGAAGCAATTATTAACAATATTATCGGGACCCGCAATCTATTGCAAGCCAGTTTGTCCACGGGAACCAGCCGATTTATCATGATTTCTACGGACAAGGTGGTAAACCCCACAAGTATTATGGGGGCTAGCAAAAAGGTGGCAGAATTATTAGTGCAGCAAGCTGCTATTGATAGTGGCCGTCCTTTTATAACCGTAAGGTTTGGTAACGTCCTGGGTAGCACGGGCAGCGTAGTTTTAACTTTTAAAGAACAGATAGCCGCCGGTGGCCCCGTAACGGTTACCCATCCGGAAATGAAACGCTATTTTATGACCATTCCCGAGGCAGTGCAGTTGGTTTTGCAAGCATCGGTGCTTGGCAAAGGTGAGGAAGTTTTTATTTTGGATATGGGAGAACCAGTCAAGATCGTGGACTTAGCCAAGGACCTGATTCGGCTCTCGGGTTATTCCGAGGATAATATTGAAATTATTTATACCGGCTGCAGGCCGGGCGAAAAACTTTATGAAGAATTATTTGCAGAGGGGGAAGTTTACGTCAAAACTGTTCATGATAAATTATTTCTTGCATCTAAGGCCGGTAGCATAATTCACTCGAACCTCAACGGGGAAATCGAATTATTGGAGTTGGCGGCTCAAAACAACGACAGAGCTGAAATTATAAAAATTTTGAAAAAACTTATCCCCGAATATAAACCCTATACTAATGTCGGATAGGCAGATAAAACCTTGGGGATTGAACCCAAATGGATGTCCTGCTGCGGTATTTTTTAGTTAAGTGATTATGATTTTATATCTGGTGGACCGGTATTTTTGGCCTGATGAGTCAGCCGTTTCGTTGCTGCTCACCGACCTCGCCGAAGACTTGCAGGCCATTGGCCATGAGGTGCATGTCTTTACTTCCCGGCAATTATATAATCAACCCCAGGCCAAATTGCCGGAGGAGCAAATTTGGCATGGGGTCAAGATACACCGCCTGCGAACGAGTTGCTTCGGTCGCCGTCATTTCTGGCTACGCCTGGTGGATGCACTTACCTTCCATCTGGCGCTACACGCCGCCAATAAGTTAATCGTTAAGCCGGATGCCTGGTTCGTTATGACAGAACCGCCGCTTATTTTAAATACCGTGTTAAAGTTACGTCGGAAACTGGGTGGTCGAGTAATTCACCATGTGGACGATCTCTACCCTGATCTGGCCATGGCCCTGGGGTCCTTGCCCCGGCGTGGGCCCATCGCAACTCTCCTGGAGCGCTGGGCAAAAGAGGGGCTGGCAAACTGTGATCAAGTCCTGGCCTTAGGAGAATGCATGGCCGAGGTTTTGAAGAAAAAGGGGGTTGCCGATGACCGCCTGGCGATAACGCCACCGTGGGCAGACGGCAGCAGGCTCAAGCCCTTGGACCATGGCGAAAACCGGTTTCGCCAAGAAATTGGCATTGCCAGTGATCAGTTGGTGGTGATGTATTCAGGCAATATGGGACAAGGCCACCGGTTTGAAACCATATTGGAGGCGGCTCGTTCCCTGTCGCCTAATGGCAACGTCCAATTCGTCTTTATCGGCGACGGGGCCAAGAAAAATCAGATTGAAGCCTTTTATCAGGCCCATAACCTTAAAAATATTATGATGCTGCCGTACCAACCCAGGGAAAGGCTCAGGGAAACCTTGTCCGCCGGTGATATTCACCTGATTTCCTTGGATCCAAGAGTCCAGGGATTTATCGTGCCCAGCAAGCTGGCCGGGATTCTGGCGGTGGGTAGGCCGGCGGTATTTGTGGGAGATGAAAAAAACAGCATAGCCTCGGCGATTCTTCGGGAACAATGTGGCCACGTCATCCCCGAAGGGGATGTCGGACAGCTCCGGAAGATCATCGAGGGATTGCTAAAAAATCCAGAGGAACGCAAGCGGTTAGGGGAATCTGCCAGGAAGTTGTTTGAAAGGGAATATGACCGCGCCGTAGTGGTACCAAGAATTATCGCTAAAATTGAGAATAGTACGTGTAAAGCGTAGTTATTGGGTGAGGGTGACAAGTCATCACGGTTAGGAAACACTGCAAATAAGGCATTAAATGGAAGGTATTATTGGCGTGATTTATGAGATAGCACCATAGCGATTATTCAGGATTATAGGAAATTATCAAAAAACATTAAGTATTTAAAGAGGTTATTAAACTTATCGCGGATATTAACACACCCATTGGACAATTAATAAAACTCATATCGGTACAGGTTTTTGAGCACCCGGTGGATGGCCTTGATGATCACGGACCAAAACCCCGAAAACTTTCTTCCTGGTTACTCTGGGGGGCTATGTTATGCGGCCAGTTAAGCACCGCGAATAATTCTGCGGCGCCGGGAGTTTATTAGTCTGACAAAGGCGCACACGATCTCTCCTGGGCCTCTCGAGGAGGAAGCGCTCTTCAGCAAGGGGGGCGGCGATTGGCGGAACTTGCCAGCTTGCTCCCAACCATGCTCTTGGAACGCCGCAACCTTTACGCCAGGCTTTCCCTTAGACCACCGGATAATTGACAATCCTTGCTATTCGGTATATATGTCGGACACTAAGGTTATTTCCTGAACTTAATTTGGCAAAAACACCTTATTTAAATCAAGAAAAGGTAAAGTAAATGATGGGAAATATTTCATTACTCATATTTTCAACTATATTTATATGTATTATTGTAATATATTTGTATAAAAAATGGCCAGATCTTGATATAATTGATATATATATTATATTTGCGCTATTGCATTTTGGTCTAAATCCTTTTATTAGAGGATTATATTTTGGAAGAGATATTGTTATTGATTTTCGTAATAGCAATCCTTTTGCAATAGGTATAGTCTTTGGCCAGATATTAATTATATTATTGATTATCAGGGGGGTTATGGCATGTTTCCCCATAAGGTTTCTTAAATACATAAAGATTAGATACATAATTGAGCAATGTGATCGCATCAATAAATATGTCTTATTTTTAATATATGCTGGTTTAGTTGCATTTCCGATCGTTAGTTACTATGTTTATGGGGTAAAGACCTATATACTGCCAGAAGATTTTGAGAAGATTGGAAAATATCTACCATATTGGTTTAGTTCCGTTCGTACAATTTATAATTATATTGCCTTTTGTATTTTTCTTAGCCTGTTTGCTAAGATTGTAAAATCTAAGAAACATCAACAGATTATGTGGATTATCTTGACGGTCATTTTTGTTTTAACTATAACAATTTTTGGGAGAAGATATTTTTTAAATATGATCGTATTGGGAGTCATTTTCTGGTTTGTATATAGGCAAGAAAATATTTATCGATTGAAATATTTAGCTATTGGTTTGTTATCAGTTGGCGCTTTTTTCCTATTTAGTAATATTTATCAATCATATCGCCAGGTTCTTTTTTCAGTAGGTCAGGTTAATACGAAAAAACTAGAAAATCCATTTTCAGCAGCATTTAATTTTAATTCCACGATAGACAATCTTAAAGTAAGAGCGGGAACGTGGGAATTCAATTATTTGGTAATTAATCATCAAATTGATAAATCGGGAATGACTACGAATGGACGTGTAATTTGGGAGAGTTTTAAAAGTTCTATACCAAGAATTTTATGGCCAGGGAAACAATTTTCCCTTATAGACGATATGTTAGCTGAGTTATACAACATTGATAAACGAGATATTAATATTTCTAAAAATATATTCGGCATCGCCCAATTAGAATATAGTTATTATTCTATTATAATCGTGCCAATAGTAATTATATTAATAACCGCTATGATGGCCGGCCTTATTGCTATGACTTTACAATACCCAACTTTCATGGTGTTGTTTGTAGGAAATATCATGTGGTATTTAATAAATTTTGAAGAAAATGGTAATCAGATATTTTTCATGCTAAGATATATAATATTGACAAGCGTTTTATTTATATTATATATTATGGTATATAAAATATATGTAAATTATATTAATAATAAAAAAATAGATAATTAATTGTTAATTAATTAGGTCAATATATGATAATTGTATTATTAATAATTAATAGATCACATAATCAATTGTAAAAATTACGTAAATTGGTATGGTAAATGTGCGGCATTGCGGGTATCTTCGCCTATCATAACTCGGCTCCCCCGATAGATGTGGAGGAGACCTTAAAGATTCGGGAGGCCATGCGACCTCGGGGGCCGGATGGGGCTGGGTTATGGATTTCTCAGGATAAACGGGTAGCTCTGGCCCATCGCCGTCTCTCAATTATTGATTTGAGTGAGGCTGGAGCCCAACCCATGGGAACTCCCGATCAATCCGTCTGGGTGGTATTCAACGGCGAAATTTATAACTACCGGGAACTCCGGCACGGTCTGGAGAACCGGGGGCATCGCTTCCATTCCCAGAGTGATACCGAGGTCTTGCTCCATCTCTACCAGGAATACGGGGATGGCATGATGGACCGACTGCGGGGCATGTATGCCTTTGCCATTTGGGACGACGCCCGGAAAAGCCTGCTCCTGAGCCGCGATCCCTTTGGCATCAAGCCCCTCTATTACGCCGATGATGGGAAAACTTTAAGGTTTGCTTCCCAGGTTAAGGCTTTGTTGGCCGGCGGGGCCGTGGATACCAGCCCCCAGCCCGCCGGGCACGCCGGTTTTTTCCTCTGGGGCTATGTGCCGGAACCCTACACCCTGTTCCAGGGAGTTCGGGCTCTCCCGGCGGGATCGACCTTGCTCAGAGACCTCCGGGGAAACTCAGCGGCGAAGAGCTTCTGTGCGATTCCCCAAGAGCTGGAAACGGCTTTTGCGGCCGGGAAGCAAGCCGGCCTCGGCAAGGCCGCGGTTCAAGCTGAGTTAAGGACAGCCCTGGCTGACAGCGTCAAGCATCATTTGGTGGCCGATGTGCCGGTGGGCGTATTCCTCTCGTCGGGGTTGGATTCGAGTACGATCACGGCCTTGGCCAGCCAGGGGCAGGGGCAGTTACATTCCATCACCCTGGGATTCCAGGAATTGCGGGGTAGCGACAGCGATGAAACCGCTTTTGCCGCCACGATTGCGGCGCGCTATGGCACGATTCACCGAACCCAATGGGTCACCAGAGAGGATTTTGAAGGCGATCGCCGACGCATCCTGGAAGTGATGGACCAACCCAGCATCGACGGGATCAATATGTATTTTGTCGCTAAGGTGGCCGCGGCCGCAGGTATGAAAACCGCCCTGTCGGGCCTGGGGGGTGACGAACTCTTCGGCGGCTATCCCAGTTTTCAGGACATCCCCCGGATGGTCCGGATCCTGGCCCTGGCAGGGAGGTTCCCGGGATGGGGCCGGATGTGCCGGAGAGTTACGGCGCCCTGGCTGAAACGCTTCACTTCGCCGAAATATGCCGGGTTGATGGAGTATGGCGGCAGCTACGCCGGGGCCTACCTGCTGCGGCGGGGGTTATTCATGCCCTGGGAACTTCCCGAAGTCATGGACCCAGATATGGCCCGGGCGGGATGGGAAGAGCTGCAGCCGCTGGTGCGTCTGGAAGAGACTATCCCCAACTCTCCGGCAGATTTTCTGAAGGTTTCGGCCCTGGAAATGGTATGGTATATGCGGAATCAACTCCTCAGGGTGGCTGATTGGGCCGGGATGGCCCATTCCCTGGAAATCCGGGTGCCCCTGGTGGATATCGTGCTCCTGAGAAAGATTGCGCCCTTGCTGGCGGCGGACTATCGCCCGGGGAAACTGGACATGGCCGCTACGCTTGCGACTCCCTTGCCCGATGCAGTCCTCCAGCGCGCCAAATCTGGATTTTTTGTGCCGGTGGGACGCTGGCTGGTGCCGACCTCTACCCCGTTGGCTGCCAAGCGGTACCGTCATGGGCGCGCCTGGGCCCGAGTCGTCTATAAGCACCATACCGCCCCCTCGTGAGAGCTTAATTTCAGGCCATGGACGCTTATTGAGGTCTAGGTTATACTTCTCGAAAATTTCAGATACCATAAAAAATTGGTTTTTAGAAATCCTTATGCGATCATAATTCTTGCAAGATAGGGATGAAGAATGCCGAAATTAAAGTGTAATATTCCGAATGGATTTGATTCACCTATAGCACTGCCAAGGGATGAGGGGGAAGAACGCCTTTGGCAAGATTTTAATCGCTCTTGGTGGGAAGCACACCCGATGACGTATGATTGGGCTCATAAGTTCGATTTCGATGAATTTACAAAAGAATTTTATTTTGATCTGGATAGACGTTTTTTCTCAGGCGCTCAGGAATATATGCCATGGAATAAAATTCCTTTCGATCCTTTAATTGATTTTAATTCTCTCAGAGATAAAGATGTTCTTGAGATAGGAGTGGGAAGTGGAAGCCATGCACAATTGCTTGCACATTATTCAAAATCGTTTACTGGCATTGATATTACCGATTATGCGGTTAAAAGCACATCGAAACGGATGAAATGTTTTGGTTATAATGCAGAAATTATACGTATGGATGCTGAACAAATGAGTTTTAATGATAATAAATTCGATTTTATTTGGAGCTGGGGAGTGATCCACCATTCTTCAAATACCAATAAAATACTTGCAGAGATGGCAAGAGTTTTGAGACCAGGCGGCCGGGCTATTGTGATGGTGTACCATCGAGGTTTTTTTAATTATTATATAGTCAAAGGTTTGATTAGCGGAATATTGAAAGGTAATTTATTTAGAGCAAAATCGATACATAAAACAGCCCAATATTGGACTGATGGCGCTATTGCAAGGTATTACTCTGCTTCTGAATGGAAGGAGTTATGTTCTAAATTCTTTCATGTTGAAGATATCTCAGTGTTCGGACTGAAATCCGGACTCATCCCATTGCCTGCAGGGAAAATTAAAGATCTTATTTTGAGGATAATTCCACACCCATTAAGCCGTTTTTTAACCAATGAATGTAAAATGGGCGAATTTCTTGTGGCAAAATTAGAAAATCGATCGAGCCCTTAGTTCTAGAGGAGACGATCTTTTTGAGAACGACTCAAGCTTGGCAAAGGTGCCTCTTATGTCCAACATCCATAGCTTTGTCGGAAGTTTCCCTCGAATGCAGAAGGTTTTCCGAAAAATCTCCGGCCTCTTATCGAGATGTTTTCCCTGACCCGGGCATTTCTTGCTGCCTTAGCATGGCGACACTTCACATCATTAAACAAGATGGGGGCGGAAGTGTCGGTGTAGCAATGTCGGAAGGTTTGCCCACCTGGAGGGATTCTCAGGTAATGTCCATGGGGGAATGGCTGGGGCCAGGGCGATAGCGTAACGCATCCAGGCTTGCGTTGTATGACAAGAATGGTTTAATAACATCAAGGCTTGTGGCAATGAGAATTCTGGTGCTTGCTTCCGATGCCTTCGGAGGCTACGGTGGGATAGCCAAGTACAACCGGGACCTGATCGACGCTCTATGCGACTACCCCGGGTTGTTGGAAGTGGTAGCCATTCCCCGGCATATCCCCATGCCCCTGGAGCTGTTGCCCTCCAAGCTTACTTACGTTACTGACGGTATAAACAGTAAATTTAGATATTTTTCGACGTTGTTGCGCCGCTTGGTAAGTCGACTAAAATACGATATGATTTTTTGTGGACATATTAATTTGCTGCCCATGGCCTATCTGGCAAAATGGAAACTCCGGGTCCCTCTGATCCTGGTTATATATGGGGTCGATGCCTGGTATCCTCCCGAAAGCACCCTGACAAAGAATATCCTCTCAAAAGTAGACGCGGTGATTTCCATTAGCGAATTTACTAAAGATCGGTTTTTAACCTGGGCAGGGGTTAAAGAAGATAAGGTTTTTATTTTGCCCAATGCCGTGGAGCAGAAACATTACGGGGTTGGGATTAAGAACCCGGATTTGTTGAACCGGTACGGCTTGAACGGAAAAATCGTCTTACTGACCCTGGGGCGCCTGTCCGCAATTGAGCATGGCAAAGGGTTCGATGAGGTCATTGAGCTGCTGCCAGCGCTGTCAAAGCAAATCCCTGAGATAGCCTATCTGATCGTAGGCGACGGCGATGATCGTCGACGCCTAGAAGATAAGGCCAGGTCCCTACGGGTAGCAGACCGAGTGGTTTTTACCGGCTTCATCGAAGAGAACGAAAAGCCGGACCATTACCGGTTGGCTGACGCCTATGTCATGATTGGCCGGTTGGAGGGCTTCGGCTTCGCCTTTTTGGAAGCCATGGCCTGCGGCATACCGGTGGTGGGCAGCAAGCTGGATGGCAGTCGGGAAGCCTTGCGGGAGGGGGCTCTGGGAATCCTGGTGGACCCCCGGCGTCCGGATGACATTCAGGCCGGCATTCTTGAAGCCCTGAAGCGGCCCCGGGGGGTCATCCCGGCAGGGCTGGATTATTTCTCCTTCGAAAATTATGAGCAACGCTGCCATCAAATCCTGCGGCAGATTGCCACCCCAGGGAAGTCGGCTGGAATTTAGCTTTATGAAGAAATGAAAAAATGAAAAAATGATAAAAATGAAAACAGCGCTGATTTGCGGGATCTCAGGACAGGATGGGGCGTATCTGGCCCAACTTCTCCTGGCTAAAGGGTACCACGTGGTGGGCAGTTCCCGGGATGCCCAGATGTCATCTTTCGATAATTTGATCCGCCTCGGGGTGCGGAATCAGGTTTCGGTTGAATCCGTGGCCCTCAACGATTTTCGGAGCGTGCTGCAGGCTCTCATTAAGGTGGAGCCGGATGAGATTTACAACCTGGCAGGGCAGAGCTCGGTGGCTCTGTCTTTTCTGCAGCCGGTGGAAACCCTGGAAAGTATCAGTGTGGGGACCCTCAACCTTCTGGAAGCCATCAGGTTCACCGGCAAGCCCGTCAAATTGTACAATGCCTGTTCGGGCGAATGTTTTGGGGATATTGCCGACGCCGCCGATGAAACCACCCCGTTTCGCCCCCGCAGCCCGTATGCCGTGGCCAAGGCCGCGGCGTTTTGGGAAGTGGCCAACTACCGGGAGGCTTATAATATATTCGCCTGTTCCGGGATTTTGTTCAATCATGAATCGCCGTTGCGGCCGGCCCGTTTTGTGACCCGCAAGATCGTGAGCGCGGCCTGCCGTATCGCAGCCGGCTCCCGGGAAAAACTTCAACTGGGTAATATTGCCATCCAGCGTGACTGGGGCTGGGCCCCGGAATATGTGGAAGCCATGTGGCGCATGGTGCAGCAGGAGCAGCCGGATGATTTCGTCATTGCCACGGGAGAGGGCCACTCTTTAGAGGACTTTGTGGCCACCGCCTTTACTCAGGTGGGACTGGATTGGCGTGATCATGTCGTCATCGACCCGGGGCTGTTCCGGCCCACCGAAATTGCCATAAGCCGAGGTAATCCCCGGAAATCCCGGGAAACCTTCGGATGGCAGGCCCAATATAAAATGCCGGAAGTGATCACCTTGATGGTCAAAGATGAGCTGCAACACTTGAAGGGGCATGGAGCCTAAAATCCGCTTAGCCTACCTGGTGACTCACCCGATCCAATACCAGGCTCCCCTGCTGCGCCGGATTGCCGCGGAGCCCGGCATTGATCTGACGGTATTTTTCTGCAGCGATTTTTCCCTGAGAAGTTACCTTGATCCCAGCTTTGGCAAATTCATTGCCTGGGATGTGCCCCTGGTCGGGGGATACCGGCATGAAATTCTCCCAGCCCTGGGAAGGCAAGATCGGCTGTCCTTCTGGCGCCCCTTCAACTACGGTTTGGCGAGGCGTCTCCACCAGGGCAATTTTGATGTCCTCTGGGTCCATGGTTATAACCGCTGGTTCCATTGGCTCGCCATGGCCTGGGCCAAAATCCGCGGGCTCAAGGTGTTGGTGCGCGATGAAGCCACGCGCCGCAGCGGCTCCCGGCATAAGCTGAAGCGGCTGCTGAAGAGAATATTCTTTCTGGTTCTCAGGAGCTTAGGTGATGGGTTCCTGGCGATCGGGACGCTCAACGCCGAGTACTATCAATCCTATGGCATTGCCCCGGACCGGATTTTTTCGGTCCCCTACGCGGTGGATAACGCTTTTTTTCGAGATAAGGCCAGGGAGGCTGCAAGGGACCGGGAGCACTTGCGGCGCGACTTGGGGTTGGAACCCGGCCGGCCCATCATCCTTTACGCCAGCAAATTATCGGAGATCAAACGCGGCGCGGACCTGCTCGATGCCTATATCCGGATGTCGCCCGACCAGGGCCAAGAACCGGTCCCCTATCTGCTATTCATCGGCGATGGCGACCAGCGGCAATTCCTGGAGGATCGCGCCGGGGCGAAGCAGTGGAGTTCGATAAAGTTTTTGGGCTTCAAGAATCAGACCGAACTCCCCCGCTATTATGACCTGTGCGACGTGCTGGTGTTGCCCTCGGTCTTCGAGCCCTGGGGGCTGGTAATCAATGAAGTCATGAATGCCGGGCGGGCAGTGGTGGTGAGCGATCAGGTGGGGTGCGGCCCTGATTTGGTGAAACAAGGGGAAAACGGTTACGTCTTCAAAACCGGGGATATTGACGGCCTCCGTTGGGCGCTGCACGACATCGTGAGTAATCCGCCGAAATGCCGGGCCTTTGGGGAAAAAAGCCTGGAAATCATTGAGAAATGGGGCATAGAAGCGGACGTCGCCGGGCTGAACCAAGCCTTGGCATATGTCATGCAGCCTTCATAAGCAGGGTGATGGTTTATTATTGGGTCGAAGGAAAGATAAATTGAACATTTTATTTCTCGGGGCCGATGGCGGGAATGCCTTAAAAAGAGCCAAGGCCTTGAGCCGCCTCGGCCACGCAGTAATGCGGATAGATCCCTATAGTTTGTTCCCTTGTAAAAATTTTGTCGGGAGATTAATTTATTATGGGGGGGCTTCATTAATAGAGAATTACTTGAAGAGAAAGATTGTCCCGCTTATTAAGAAGTCGAGCTTTGATGTGATTTTCGTGGATAACGGGGAATTAGTTGGATGCAAAGTCTTAAAAGTTTTAAAACAAGTATCATCCATTATTATTAATTATAATAACGATGATCCCTTCGGGTTCCGGGATAAGAAAAAGTGGCGGTTATATCTGGAAGCCGTCCCGCACTATGATTTGTTGGCCGTGGTGCGATCGGTCAATGTTGCTGAGGCTTATTCCCTGGGGGCTAAGAAAGTTCTCCAGGTATTCATGGCGGTGGATGAATTGGATGGGCCGAGGGAAATTACTCCCCAGGATCGGCGGCGATTTCCCCATGAAGTGCTGTTTATCGGGACCTGGATGCCGGAAAGAGGGCCATTTCTGCAGGAGTTGATGAAAGCCGGGGTGCCCCTGGCCATGTATGGCAACAGTTGGCAGAAGGCGCCGGAATGGCCCCAGTTGCAAGCGGTGTGGCAAGGCCCGGCTATTTATGGAGATGATTATCTCAAGGCCATTCAACTGGCCAAGATTTCTCTAGGGCTTCTGTCCAAAGGGAATCGAGATTTGCACACCACCAGAACTTTTGAAATTCCTTATTGCGGGGGATTGCTGTGTGCCGAACGCACCTCTGAACACTTACAGTTATATCAGGAAGATGTCGAGGCGGTTTACTGGAGTGATGTGAAGGAATGCATTGAGAAATGCCAGTATCTGCTTAATAATGATAAGATACGCCAAGAGATTGCTGAAAATGGCCGGAGGCGTTGTCTGCGGAACGGCATTTTCAACGAACGCAACCTGGCAAAAATGTTGGAAGCAGCCGGCGCTTTCTAAGGCGTATTCTAGCCAAGATATTCTAAAAATCACCCATATTGGGGTAGTTATTCAGTGAAAATCACGATCAGCGTTTTGGGACGTTTCTGGTTATTTTATCTTGCCAAACAACTCCAAGATCATAACTTTCTGGCTAAGTTAATCACCAGCTATCCCAAATTTGAGGCTGCCAGATATGGGGTTAATCCCGCCAACGTTGATTCGCTGTTGATCCATGAGATTCATAATCGCGGCTGGCGGAAAATCAGCCGATTCACCGAATCATGGTTCAATCCGCAATATATGATCTTCGAATTATTTGACCGCCATGCCTCAAGGCATATAACGAGTCAGAGCGATATCTTTGCGGGGCTGAGCGGTTGTTCCCTCTATTCGCTGCGGCAGGCCCGCCGGCTGGGGGCCAAAACCGTGCTGGAGCGCGGTTCGAGCCACATGCTTTACCAGAGAAAGATATTGGAAGAAGAATACCGCAAAGTTGGCCTGAGGAAAGAAGTGGTGCACCCCAAAGTCGTGGAGCGGGAATTGATGGAATACCAGGAGGCGGATTTTATTGCCGTACCGTCGCAATTTGTCAAAGACACCTTCTTGCAGCAGGGGGTACCCGAGGCACGGCTCATCCATGTTCCTTTTGGCGTTGATTTGACGAATTTCTATCCTGCCCCCAAGCAAGATACGCTATTCAGGATCATTCATTGCGGCACGATCAGCATCCGGAAAGGCGTCCATTATTTATTGCAAGCCTTTGCTGAATTAAACCTGCCCCGGGCCGAATTGTGGTTGATCGGCAGCATGACCGATGAGATCAAGCCTTTTTGGCAGAAATTTGCCTCGGCGGCCATCCGCCATCAAGGTCCCTTTCCCGAAAGAGAATTGTATAAATATTATGCGCAGAGTTCGGTCTTCTGTCTGGCTTCCATCGAAGAAGGGCTGGCCATGGTGCAGGTCCAGGCCATGGCCTGCGGCTTGCCGGTGATCTGTACGACCAATACCGGGGGGGCCGATATCGTCAGGCAGGGCCAGGACGGGTTCATCGTGCCCATCCGGGATGTGGACGCCCTCAAAGAGAAAATCCTCTATTTCTATGAGAATCCTGAAGCCGGCGCGGTGATGGGGGAGTCAGCCCGGCTGCGGGTGCAAGCCGGTTATGCCTGGTCGGATTACGGCGATAAAATGATCGCAGCCTACCGGAAAGTGTTGCACCGGGATGATGAGGCGAATTCCCCCGGCGGAGCCGCTCATCATGGACCGCGGCGGCCAGGGTTGCCGCATAATCTCAAATAAAGTTACCGACCAACAATCTCGAAAAAAGGGAGATTTACAAGAAATGCCGGTGAACAAAGGGTTCTGGCGTGGGATGGGGGGCAACCTTGTCTTAATACTGGTGGCGGTGGTGCTGTGTGCGGTGGGACTGGAATTTGCCTGCCGGGCGCTGCCGGTTTCGGACAGCATGGGATGGAACCGCACCCCGCCGCTTTCCGAAAGGGCGAAACGGTTTGACGCCTCCGCCCCCATGAAGATCGTGGCACTTGGGAACTCATTCGCAGAGTGGCGGGCGGGAGAAGGGGTGAACATGTTTGACCTGCTCCAGGAGGATTTATCCCCCCAGGGGTGCAAGATCCTTAATCTCGGCCAAGCCGGCACCGATGTCATTGATTATATTGAGTCGTACCGTCGGTATGTGAACTTTACCCCTGACGCCATAATACTATGTCTGACCCTTGGCAACAACGTGTATGATTACTCTGAAAAATTAGACGTGAGGGAAACCGAGTCGGGTTCGGAAGCCCCGCGATCCGGTATGAAAGGGTTTATAAAAAGGCATAGCGTAGTGTTAAATTATCTCTTCCGCCTGAGTAAACAATATCTTCCGGTTGTGCAGTCTGGGTCTTTTGATCAGGACCTAAAGAGTCGGCAAAAGAAGGCTGGACTCACTGATGCTCAGGTCCAAAGCCGCATGGCCAAGCTTGACCCGAAGATCATCGAACTTGCCCGGAGCGATGCAGTGAACCCGTGGGTTCCGGCCATTGGCGCCATCAGCCCGGAGTATTACAAGGAGTTATGTAGTGAATCATCACCGAAGGGCCGGGCGATGGCCGAAGACACCCTAAGACTCATCCGGGACTTTTGCTCTGCCCAGAAGGTTAAACATTTCCTGGTGTTGCTTCTTCCCGAGAGCCTGCAAGTATCTGAAAAATATGACGAATTTTTCAAGAGGTGCGGCTATGACCTCGATAATTTCCCGTTGCAAGAGCGCCGCGGCTTGACCAGATACCTCCAGAGGCGCTTGGGAGATTTCGGCATCATGTCATTAGATACGACGCCGGCGCTGGAAAAGGTTTATCCGGCGTATATTCCCCTGGATACCCACCCGAATTCCCAGGGACATAAGGCCATTGCCAATGCGATGGCGAAGTTCATAAGCCAGCATTTCGCAGGGAAGCCATCCGCTGAATAGGGCGGTTTTATGCATAGCCATTGTCGATATGCCTACTAGACCTCGTGGCCTTTCTTCGCCAGAAAGTAAGGCGGAGGCTGACTAGTTAATCCTGACGGGGGAGCATATTACCCAGCGCCGATTGCCAACTCTATGGTGGAATTTAAAACCAAACAATGGCTCAGTCATCATGCAGGCTTGAGCGCCGGTCTCTTTAAAAGAATACTCTATGTTATTATTCGCCCGTTACTATCTTTTAAGTATTCTCGCTATCTCTCTCAGGAAACGATTCAAGCCTATCAGCCGCGTTTTTGCCTGGGTTCCCGGGGGATGCCGTTGGAAAGCCGGCGCCGCTGGGGCAGTAAGTACCTAAAAAATATCCGGGATGCCATCGTGCTGGTCCAGGGCACCGGCACCGGTTGGGATGTGATCAGCTGGGCCCAACTCAGGCCCCGGCAAATTATCGCCACGGATATGTTTCCTTTTGAAGATTCGTGGGGGGAGATCGCCAGGTATTGTTATGATCGCTATCAGGTCAGGGTGGATTTCCGGCTGTCTGCCATTGAGGCCGTACCTTTTTTGGCTGATAACAGTGTCGATTTAATTGCTTCGGACGCGGTTTATGAGCATTGCCGGGATTTGTCCGCCGTCATGCAGGAGAGCTTCAGAATCCTGAAGCCGGGAGGCTGCATCTATGCGTCCTATGGCCCCCTGTATTTTTGCGCCAGCGGCGATCACTTTTCCGGGCGTGGCGGGCTTTCGACCTGCTTCAACCATCTCGGGTTGGAGCCGGAGGCCTATCAGCGCTACCTTGCCGCGAACCAGGAAGAGATCGAGGATTTTCAGGGTGGCGCCAGATACATCGAGCTCAAGTTATTCTCTTATCTAACCACCCGCCAATATCTGAAGATTTATCAGGCCGCGCATTTTGTGGTTAAGGAGATAATTTTGGAGATATCGCCGAAGGCATTACAATTTAAGAAAATATATCCTGATAAATTCGATTTTATAGTCAATAAGTATAAAGATAGGTGCCATCCGGATGATTTATTGATCAAAGTCAATCTCATCATACTTCAAAAATAGATAAGTAATGTGCGTATAATATGTTAAAGATTCTGAAGAAATCACTTACCCGGTCATGCTGAGGGAACGAAGCGACCGCAGAATCTCAGGATAAGAGATTCTGCGCGGCGCGCAGAAGGCCAAAAATGCGCCTTTGGCAGAAGTCTCAGGTTATTATACAAGTTGAATAATACGGCAATATTTTCCTAAAGAGGCAGAGCAGGCGGGCATGATCAACCGGCTAGTCAAAGGTATCGGCGCCAATTTCTTGGGGCAGATCATTAATATCATCTCGAGAATTGTGCTGGTGCCGCTGTTCTTGCTGGCCTGGGGCACAGATATTTATGGAGAATGGCTGCTCCTTTCTTCCATGGTGGCGTATCTTTCTTTAACGGAGATGGGGGCCCAGTTATATATTGTCAACCTTATGACCCAGGCCTTCGCCCGCCGGGACAATGACCACCTGTGCAAGGTCTTGCACACCGGCCTGGCCTTATTCCTCATCGTCCCCATTGCCGTGTTCAGCGTTTTCGTGGCGGTGATTTTCTTCTTCAACCCGGCCTCATTCCTCCATATTACCCAAACCAGCCATGCCATGGTTATCCTGGTCCTGGCCATCTTGGCTTTTCAGATTGTCATCTCCCTGCCCACCAGTGTTTTATTGAGAGTTTACTTCGCCGTGGAAATGCTGCCCCGGGGGGTCATGCTGCTCAACCTGATGCTGCTGATGAGTCTCATCTTGGTGGCCGGGGGGTTGTGGCTGGGTTGGGGTATGGTTGCCATCGCCCTGCTCCAGCTCGTTCCCTATGGGCTCACCGCCGGCATTGCCCTTTATGATCTCAACCGGAAATTTCCCCAATTTAAGATCCTGTCCTTGCAGGAGGCGGATTTTTCTTTTGGCGTGAGTTTCATTAAACCCAGTCTGCACTTTTTCCTCATTCAGCTCGGCCAGGCTTTTTCTCTGCAAGGGACCGTGCTGGTGGTGGGGATGGTGATGGGGCCGATCCAGGTGGTGCTTTTTTCCACCATGCGGACCATCGTCAACCTGATCCGATCATTTCTCGATCAACTCTCCCATGCGGCCTGGCCCGAGATGACGCGCCTGGACGCCCAACAGGATAGTGATAAATTTCTGCTCCTCTTTCGGGTGATCTTGCGTACGGCCTTGGTGGCTGCCGTCATCTTTATGACGATCTTTCATTTCTTCGGCGGCTATATCTATCATTTCTGGTTGAGGAAAACGGTGCCCTTCGAGCAGCCGGTGATGGACCTGTTCCTGATCTACATGGGGCAATTTATCTTCTGGCTCACCTGCAGCCATCCCTTGCAGGCCACCAACCGGCATCAGACCCTGGCCAAGATGCTGTTCGTCTCCTCTCTCCTCACCATTGCCCTGGCCTACCTGGGCGGACGGCATCTGGGGTTGCCGGGGATTGTCCTGGGCATGATCGTCGGGGACCTGATCCTGCCTTTCTGGTTTGTCCCGTATCTGCTGAGGGGTTATCACGCGAGTTTCTCTTGCAAGTTTTTCGCCATGGAAATGACGCCCTATATCACGAGTTTAGTAATCCTGGCCACCATCCCCTGGCTCGCCCCCCTGGTCATGCTCGGGCTCCTGGTTTGGTGGTTGAAGGCGGTACCCGGCCATATCCTGCGACTGGATCAGTGGCGGCAACTCAAAAAGATGGTGCATTTATGAGGTCAGGGCGCGGCAACCGGGGACATGTGGGGCTCGTCATGGGCAAGGGGCGGCCGGCGAAGTCATGAAGATTCTCCATGTGATTGCCAACCTGGCTCCCCGTTACGGCGGCCCTTCCAAGGCCTGCTGGGAAATGGCCCGGGCCGTGGCCCGGTTAGGGCACGAGGTGAGCATCTATACCACCAACCAGGACGGGCCCGGAGAATTGGAGGTGCCGGTGGATCGCCCGGTGTGGCGGGATGGCGTGGAAATCCGCTATTTTCCCATTCAAGCGCCCCGCTTCTGGGGCACTTCCCTGCCCCTGGCCCTGGCCCTGCGGCGCCAGATCCCGACAGTCGATCTGGTGCACATCCACTCCCTCTATCTGTTCCACAACCTGGTGGCGGGCCACTACTGCCGGCGCTACGCCGTTCCCTATCTGGTGCGCCCCCACGGGACCCTGGACCCCTTTATCCGCCGGCGGCACCGCTGGCGCAAGCACCTCATGGAAGGCTGGTTTGAGGACCGCAATATCCGCCAGGCCGCGGCCCTCCACTTCACTACCCGGGAGGAAGCGGAATTGGCGGCGCCGTTCACCTTCAAAACCCCCGGTCTGGTGGTGCCCCTGGGGATCAACTTCGATGAATTTGCGGCGATGCCGGAGCCGGGCCGATTCAGGGGCCGGCATCCCGAAATCGGCGACAAGGCCATCGTCCTGTTTTTCGGGCGGATTAACTTCAAAAAGGGCCTGGATATTCTGGCCAAGGCCTTTGGGGCCGTGGCCCGCCGGCGGGAGGACGTCCATCTGGTGATTGCCGGGCCCGACAATGAGGGTTGGGGCGCCCGGGTCCGCGCCTGGTTAGGGGAGGAGGGCGTGCTGGACCGCACCACTTTTACCGGGATGCTGTTGGGGCCTGAGAAACTGGCCGTACTGCGGGACGCCGGCATGTTTGTGCTGCCCTCCTATTCGGAGAATTTTGGCCTGGCGGTCATCGAAGCCATGGCCGCGGGCCTGCCGGTGATTATTTCCGACCAGGTCAATATCTGGCGGGAGATCCAAACCGGGGAGGCTGGCCGGGTGATCCCGTGTGCGGCCCCGGCCCTGGCCGACCAGATCCTGGACCTCTTGGACCACCCCGCAGCCGCGAGGCACATGGGCCAGCAAGGCCGATCTCTGGTGCAGGAGCGCTTCCAATGGCCCCAAATCGCCCAGCGTCTGGCCGAGGCCTACGGCCGGATCATTGAGGCGAACCAAAGGAACCGGGGCGACCATTGACCCGGAGAACTCACCCGCTAGCCCGGAAGAAGCCATGACCGACGAATCCCGAAAGAGTCCGGTATCGGTGCTGATTTGCACCAAGAATGAAGAGCGCAACCTGGGTGATTGCCTCAAGAGCGTGGCCTGGGCCGATGACTGCACGGTCTTTGATTCCTACAGCGATGATCAGACCGTCAAGATCGCCCAGGCAGAAGGCGCCAGGGTGGTGCAGCGGCAGTTTGACAATTTTTCCGCCCACAAAAACTGGGCCCTGGACCACCTTGATTTTAAGTATGATTGGATCCTGATTGTGGATGCTGATGAGCGGGTGACCCCGGAGCTGGCCCGGGAGATCGCGGCGTTAGTCAGCGGCTCGCCGGAACACCACGGTTACTACCTGGCCCGGAAGAACTTTTTTGCCGGCACCTGGATCCGGCACGGCGGCTGGTATCCCGACTGGAATCTGCGGCTGTTGCGCCGGGGGCGAGGACGCTATGAACCGCGCCTGGTCCACGAGCATATCCTCTTGGAGGGCCCCCCGGGCTTTTTGGAGAACCCGCTCATCCATTATGATTACAAGGGGATCGAGCGCTACTTTGACCGCCACAACGTCTATTCCAGCCTGGAGGCCGTGGAGGCCCATCGGACCCTGACCGCGCCGGGCCGGCCCCAGGGGCTGCCGGCGGCTTTGCGGGCCCCGGGGCCGGAGCGCCGTCGGTTCTTGAAAAATCTCGCCTACCGGTATCTGCCGGCCCGGGCCTTGATGAAATTTCTGTGGATGTACTTGATTAAACTGGGTTTCTTAGACGGGCGCATGGGGTTTCGCTATTGCCTGCTCCACACCTTTTACGACTACCAGATCAGTCTCAAGCTGGAAGAATTGCGCGACCCCCACTCCCCTCTGTCCCAAAAATACAAGGATATTTCAGCCTGAGGGGCTTTGGGCCGGCAGGGGAGGGGAGAGGCGGAAACATGAGGGCGTTGCCAAACGATGACCGACCCTGCGGGATGTGCGGCCAGGCGTGCCGGGTGCGCCTGGAGGGGCTGTTTGATGACCGGTTCGGGGCGCCCGGCGCCTACGCCATCCTCCAGTGTACCGATTGCGGCCAGGAGCAGACCTGGCCCCGACCGGCGGAACCTGAACTCAAAGCGTTATACGAGCGGTTCTATAACGCCGGGGTCGAGCCTGACAGCTTCTACCGGGGCCTTAGGGAGCGCTTCTTTGCCTCCGGCCTGTATCGCCTCTGGCTCTCGTGGGACGGGGACCTGGGTTTTCACGGGCGCCGGGGCGCCGGCAGGTTGCTGGACGTGGGGTGCAATGAGGGGCGGGGCTTGGGTCTTTACGCCGGCAACGGCTTTCAGGTGGAAGGCCTGGAGCTGAACGAAGCGGCCGCGGCAGTGGCCCGCCGGCGGGGTTTCCGGGTGCACACCGAGCCGCTGGCGCAGTTCAGGCCGGAGGAGCCTTATGACGTGGTGGTCCTGGCCAACGTCCTGGAGCACGCCTGGGACCCGGTGATGATGCTGGGCGAGGTGCGGCGCCTGGTGCGGCCGGAGGGCGAGGTCTGGATTTCCTGCCCCAACGCCGCCAGCCTCTGGCGCCGGGTGTTCGGGCGCGCCTGGGTCAACTGGCATGTGCCCTACCACCTCTGGCACTTTTCTCCGGCCACCCTGGAAGCGGTCCTGGCGCGAGCCGGCTATGAGGTCGCGGCACTCGACACCTTGAGCCCGGCTGTCTGGCTGGCCCAGTCTCTCTGTGTCAGCCTGGCCGCCCGGGAGGGCCGCAGCAACCGGGTGATGCGGTCGGCTCCGGTGGCCGCCGGGCTGACGCTGCTGGCCCGGGCCATGGTATTGCCGTGGTTCAGACATCTCAATCGGGACCGGACCGGGGACTGCCTGATCGTCAGGGCCCGGCCCCGGCAAGGATGAATCGTGGCGCTGCGACTGTTGATTCACGGCATCAATTATGCTCCCGAGTTTGTCGGGATCGGCCGTTATACCGGGGAGTTGGGCGCCTGGCTGCAGGCCCGGGGGCATGCGGTCACCGTCCTCACCGCCCCCCCTTACTATCCGGCTTGGCGGGTGCCGGAGGCTTACCGCCGGCCGGCCTGGCGGCGGGAATGGCTGGATGGGGTGGAGGTCCTCCGGGCCCCCCTCTATGCCCCGGCCCGGGTGACCGGCAAAGGCCGGGTGCTGCATGAACTCTCCTTTGGGGCCAGTTGCCTCGCCTGGTGGCCGGCTCTTTGGGCGCGGCCCTGGGACGCGGTCCTGGCGGTCTGCCCCCTGCTGCAATCGGGGTTGGTTCCGGCGCTCCTGGCCCGGCGCCGGCAAATCCCCTTTATTTTCCACGTTCAGGATTTGCAACTGGATGCCGCCCGAGAACTGGCGATCATCCGGCAGCCGCTCCTCCTATCCCTCCTGGAGCGCCTGGAACGCTTCCTGTTCACGCGGGCCCAGGCGGTGACCACCATTTCCCGGGCCATGGCGGCCAGGATCAAGGACAAGGGGGTGCCGCCGGCACGGATTCATCTCCTGCCCAACTGGGCGGACCTGGAGGACATCAAACCCGGGGAACGCCGGAACGCCTTGAGAACGGAATTGGGGTTGGAGGATGAAGTCATGGTCCTCTATGCCGGGAATCTGGGGGAGAAACAGGGGTTGGAGGTGATCCTGGAGGCCGCGGCGTTCACCCGCCATGATCCAGACATCCGCTATGTTTTCGTGGGGGAAGGGGCTGCCAGAAAACGGCTGATGGACCGGGCCCGGCGTCTGGCCCTGGATAGGGTGAGCTTTTTTCCTTTACAATCCCGGGACCGATTTCCGCTGCTGCTGGCCGCAGCCGACATCCACCTCATCGTCCAGAAACGCCAGGCCTCAGACCTGGTCATGCCTTCCAAGCTGGGCAATATTTTGGCCGCGGGTGGGGCATTTATTGCCACGGCCCTGCCGGAGACGGAATTAGGCAGGGTCACCCTGGAGTCCCGGGCCGGCCTCCTGGCGCCCCCGGAAGATGCCGGCTCCCTGGCCCAGGCCATCATGAAACTCGCCCGAGACCGTGGGGCCCGCAGAAAAATGGGGGTTAGGGCGCGCAAATTTGCCGAAGCGGGCTTGGGACGTGATAAAATTCTGGCAGAATGGGAACATTTACTTTATCGTCTGGTAAATCAACAGAGAGCCGGGGCTTGATGCAACCCGGATAAATAAGGTCGAACCGCGGGGTTAGGGCCCGGGACCGGTTGTTGTCAAGAACCGGCTCAGGCAGGAGAGTTGCAGGTGCTTGAACGTCGCCAGGGCATTTTCGATGAATACCGCTGGATCATTTCCCGATTGCAGTCGCTCCTGGATGGGTTCGTGGTGGTATTGTTGTTGTTCTTGGTCTGTTGGTTCTGTGGGGAATCCTTCCGGTTAATTTTCCAGGCCCTGGGGTTGGTGACCTTCCTGTTAACCATCATGGTTTTTCGGGCCGCCCAACTCTATCAGCCCTGGCGCGGCGCCAATTTAATCCGCTTGGTGCGCCGGGTTTTTCTGGCCTGGCTGGTGATCGTGGCCATCCTCATGATGATGGGTTACGTTACCAAGACTTCGCAGCACTTTTCCCGGAAGGTCCTCCTCACCTGGATGGTTGTAGTCCCTCTGGCCTTGGTGATGTTGCGGCTGCAGGTCTTTTGGGGCTTGCGCTGGCTGCGGCAGCAGGGCCGCAATGCCCGCACCGTGGTTATTGCCGGAGCCGGGGACCTGGGGCGGCGCCTGGCGAAAAATGTGGTGGACACCCCCTGGCTGGGGATGCGCCTGCTGGGGTTTTTCGATGATCGGGTGACGGGGGAAGTCCATCTGGATCACCAGGGCTATCCGGTGCTGGGCACCCTGGATGACATGGTGGAATTCGTTCAGAAAGAACAGATCGTTATGGTCTATCTGGCTTTGCCCCTGCGGGCCGAAGACCGCCTCCGGCAGGTGGTGGAATCCCTCCAGGACACCACCGCCTCCGTCTATTATGTGCCGGATGTATTTATTTTCTCCCTGCTTTCGGCCAGCTTCACCGATTTGCGCGGCATACCCCTCGTGGCTTTGTGGGAAACCCCGTTCTTCGGGGTGAACGGTTGGCTGAAGCGGGCCGAAGACCTGGTGCTGGCCAGTCTGATCCTGATCCTGGTGTCGCCGCTCCTCGTCTTGATCGCCCTGGGGGTGAAGTTGTCGTCTCCGGGCCCCATAATTTTCAAGCAACGGCGCTACGGGCTGGATGGCCATGAGATTATGGTCTATAAATTCCGCACCATGAAAGTCTGCGAAGACGGCCCCGAGGTGCCTCAGGCGATCCGGGACGACCGCCGGGTGACCCCTTTGGGCAGATTTTTGCGGCGCACCAGCCTGGATGAGTTGCCCCAGTTTTTCAATGTCCTCGCCGGTTCCATGTCCATTGTGGGGCCCAGGCCCCATGCGGTGGCCCACAATGAGTATTATCGCCGTCTCATTCCGGGGTATATGCTCCGGCACAAGGTCAGACCAGGCCTCACCGGTTGGGCCCAGATCAACGGCTGGCGGGGTGAGACGGAAACCCTGGAAAAGATGGAAAAGCGGGTGGAATATGACCTGGATTATCTGCGACGCTGGTCACTGTGGTTCGATTTGAAGATCATTATTCTGACGATTTTCCGGGGTTTTAAGGACAGCCACGCCTATTGAACGGCAACGCCGGGGGGCTGGCTGAAAAGCCTGAAAGGATGAAGGGAATTTCATGATGAATCAGGGTAAAAAAGCCCTCGTTACCGGGATAACGGGACAGGACGGCAGTTATCTGGCCGAGTTCCTCCTGGCCAAGGGCTATGAAGTGCATGGCCTGGTGCGCCGCTCCAGCACCTTCAACACCAGGCGCATTGACCACCTCTATGTGGACCCCCATGAACAGGGCGCCCGGTTTTTTCTCCATTATGGGGATGTGACTGACTCCGGGCAGCTCAGCCATTTGATCTATAATCTTCAACCGGACGAAATCTATCACTTGGCCGCCCAGAGTCATGTACGGGTCAGCTTCGACATGCCCGAATATACCGGGGATGTGACCGGTCTGGGGGTGATCCGGCTCCTGGATGCCATTCGCCGCAGCGGCATCAAGACCCGGTTTTACCAGGCCTCGTCCAGCGAGCTGTTTGGCGCCACCCCGCCGCCCCAAAATGAAGAAACCCCCATGCAGCCCCGGAGCCCGTATGCCGTGGCCAAGCTCTACGGCTACTGGATGGTGCGCAACTACCGGGAAGCTTATGGACTTTTTGCCACCAACGGCATTCTCTTCAACCATGAATCGCCCCGCCGGGGGGAGACCTTTGTGACCCGGAAGATTACCCGGGCGGTGGCCAGGATCAAATTTGGCTTGCAAAAGAAACTCTATCTGGGCAACCTCGAGGCCAGGCGGGATTGGGGCTATGCCCCTGACTTTGTGGAAGCCATGTGGCTCATATTGCAGCAGGATACCCCGGAAGACTTCGTCATTGCCACGGGGGAGTCCCATTCGGTCCGGGAGTTTTTGGAAGCGGCGTTTGCCCATGCAGACCTGGACTGGCGGGAATACGTCGAGATTGATCCGAGGTACTTCCGGCCCACGGAGGTGGACTTTTTATTGGGTGACGCCGCCAAGGCCCGGCGCATCCTGGGCTGGCAGCCAAAAGTCAGCTTCATGGAGCTGGTGCGCATCATGGTGGATGCCGATATTAAGGATCTAATCGATCTGCGCCAGTGCCAAGACGTGATCCGGCACCTGAGTCAGGAAAACCACCTCGGCCCCCCGGCCGGAGGCCAGGGACCGGGCTAGGGGTGGGCGCCATCATATACTGACCTAAAACCGCTTTTTCCCGTCTCCTGGGTGGGGAAGGTGGGATAATTTTTTCCTGCAAGATATGCGTGACATAAACCCCCCGAGAGCTGGAAAGGCGACCTCACGCCGCCGGAGACGGGGGAATGGATCAGCAGCCTAATGGATGCAAAGGCAAAAATCTATGTGGCCGGGCACCGGGGCCTGGTGGGGGCCGCGATCCTGCGGCGCTTGCAGGCGGCCGGATTTAAGAACCTGGTGTGCCGCAGCGCCCAGGAATTGGATCTGCGGGACCAAGCCGCGGTAATCGATTTTTTTGGGCGGGAACGTCCGGAATACCTGTTTTTGGCGGCTGCCAGGGTAGGGGGAATCAGGGCCAACTCCACCTTCCCGGCGGACTTTATTTACGACAACCTGATGATTGAGGCCAACCTCATTCATCAGGCTTACCGGCATGACGTCAAAAAGCTCCTGTTCCTGGGAAGCTCCTGCATTTACCCCAAGCTCTGTCCCCAGCCCATGAAGGAAGAATATCTCCTGGACGGCAAGCTGGAACCCACCAATGAACCGTACGCAGTGGCGAAAATCGCCGGCATCAAGCTGTGCCAGTCTTATAACCGGCAGTACGGCACCTGCTTCATCTCGGTGATGCCCACCAATCTTTACGGCCCGGGGGACAATTTCGACCTGCTGGACTCCCACGTCATCCCCGCCCTGATCCGGAAGTTTCATCAGGCCAAGGTAACGGGGGCCCCGGAGGTGGTGGTTTGGGGCAGCGGCACCCCCAAGCGGGAATTCCTCTACGTGGATGACCTGGCGGATGCCTGTCTCTTCTTGATGGAACGCTATCAGGAAGGGGAGATCATCAACGTGGGGGTGGGTCGGGATTTGGAAATCCTGGAGATGGCCCGCCGGGTAGCGGCCGTGACGGGCTTTCAGGGCCGGCTGGTGCTGGACCCCAGTTATCCCGATGGCACCCCCAGGAAACTGTTGGATGTCAGCCGCCTGACTGCCATGGGCTGGAAGGCCACAACCCCTCTTACCGAAGGGCTAAAAATGACCTATGACTGGTTTTGCCGCAGTCCCTGGGCCCGGGAATCCTGACGGGGGCAGGGCGGGGAGGTGGTGGTCTCCGAGGCCGTGTACCGCCTGGTCCAGAGCGAAGTGACGATTATCCGGGAGCTTGAGGCCCGGTTGAAAGGGATTCACGAACCGGTAGCCCGCTATGTGGTCGATCGGCTGGCTACGCCTTGATGGTGCGGCCGGTGGAATTGGC
Organism: uncultured delta proteobacterium; assembly: GCA_963812015.1. Taxonomy (GTDB): domain Bacteria; phylum Desulfobacterota; class Desulfobaccia; order Desulfobaccales; family 0-14-0-80-60-11; genus 0-14-0-80-60-11. Next base: position 1,276,867 of record CAWETI010000003.1, read on the forward strand.
GGGGGGCCGGGAGAGGTCGTCCGGTCGGGTCAAGCCTGAGCGGTTTTCTGATACTTCTCCAGCATATCTCTCCTGACGGCAAATAAATTCTCCCCTAAGAGGCAGGTCAGAAGATAGTCCACCAGACGGCTGGGATTCTGCCGGTAGATTCCCAGGAGTTGTCTCCAGAATTGCCACCGGTGGCGAGGCCGGATCCCCTGGCGCCAGATCAGATGGAATAAGGCAGTCCAATCCCTGAGGTCACGGGAGCCAGAAAAGAGGCCCGGGGTGGAGGGGGGCGGGGCCGTTCTGTGCTCCCCGGCCTGCAAGGCCAGGGCCTGCCGGGCCGGCCGCATGGTGAGGTAGTAGCGGTAAGCCCGGGCCAGATAGCGGGAAGGCTCGTACAGGCGGTCAATAGCCCGGACGTATTCCGACAAGATTTCTGCCTGGGGGCGGGTGGGCACGTAGTTGAATTTCAGGTTATAAAAATTACCCGAGGTCTCGCCTTGAACCAGGCGGTCTTCTTTTTCGAGGCGGTCCCACAACTTGGTGCCGGAAAGAATGTGCAGAAGGTTAAGGACGACTACCGGGATACCGTGCTCCTCGACGAACCGGCAAACCCGGTCCCCGGCGCCGCTGCAAGGACCAGAATGACCGTGGAAACTCAGGATTGATCAACAATACCTGCATAATTTTTCTTGTGCCGGTGAGGCTTGATTGGCTGAGAGCGTCAAGGTGTTTGGGTCAACCAGGGGCGCATGTCGATAAGGCGCACATGCTGATCGATGACCAGACTACGAAAGCTGGGTTCAGAGAGCAAGGCATAATTTTGCCGCCCTGCCGTGATATGTCTGATTTGCTCGTCAAAGGGGGCGAAAAATGGGCAGTCAAGCCGGTCGGCCAGCTCCGGGGACACCCCGGGAATATGGGGCTTATCTCCGGGAAAGAGAAAGCCCCCGCCCTTCAGGAAGGCCGGGGTGAAATGCCGGTCATCGACGATGAGAAAGGCGATGCCATACTTCCGACAGAAGGCCACCACCTCCCGGGGATCGGCGGCATAATAGGCCCGGAAGAGGTCGGTAAAACGAGGCTGCATTGTGGCCCAGTAACCCCGGCTCCAGACTTGGGCCAGTTCATAGGTGGCAAAGGCCCGGCGCCGGGCGAAGGTGGGAATGGTGTCCATCAGGTGGGGGTGGCCGGCGATGAGGGCATCCTGGGGCGTGGAGCCCAGGGCGGCATAAAGTTTAGTATAGGCCGAGTAATCTTTGAGACCGACCCCTTCGAGGCGCCAGGCGCCCAGGAATGCTGCCGCCACCAGCGCCAGGATCGCCAGATGACGGGGCCAGCGTTCCACCCGGAGCGCCGCCCTGAGGCCCAGGGCCAGAACCAGGCAATTAAAGAGGTTTAAGGTATAGATGAGATACCGGTCGGGGACGAATAACTTTAACAGGAAGATCCGAGCCAGGAAATAAAGGAGCAGGGAGGCTAATAACAGGTAGCCGGCGGGTTTGAGCCGTTGCCGCCAGGTGGGCCAGTCCAGTCGCCGGACCCCGACCGCCAACAGAGTTAATAGTCCCGCGCAAGCCAGGATGCCGGCCACCAAGCCCCATTCCCGAAACGGCGGGATGAATTCCCAGGGGCTGATGAGTTCCCACAGGACGGAAGCCTCCGGCAGGAAGCGGTAACGGCCGTTGGCGTAATATTCGGGATGGTTGACCATCTCTCTGGCGCTCACCAGGGGCCCGTAGCCTGCGGCGCTGAATTGGAGATTCATGGCCATTACCAGCGCGGCCCCAATGCCCAGGAGAATGAAGTGCCCGGCTTGAGCCGGAAAAGGGGGTGGGCGGTCCCGGCCCAACCGGGCCAGGAGCCAGGCCAACATCGCCGCCGGAGCCGCCACCAGAAAGATATAGGGGATGAACAGGGCCTGGAGCAAGAGCGCTACGCCCATAACCCAGGGGCGCCGCTCCTGCCAGCCCAGCCAGAAGAGGGCCAGGAGCGGGGCGGCGAAGGACCGGGACAGACCCCCGGACAGGTTGTCCAGGAAGAAAGGCATCAGCCAGAAGACGGCCACCATCATCCAACCCAGGCGGCGGTCCGAGAGGTTCACCCCGATCCTAAAGAGACAGATGGCCAAAAAGACGAACAACCCCCCCGGCAGCAGCTTGGAGAAATAGAGGGGGGACACCCACCAGGAAGCCAGCCAGTAAAGCCCCTTTACGCCCCAGGGGACGTAGGCCCTTGCATAGCCGGTGAGAAAGTCGCCCGGGAATAAGGCCGGGTTTTGCCACTGCTGCATCCAGTAGATCTGCTGGCGGACATCGTCATTGATGATATAGGGGTGGGTCAGGGCCTGGTAGTGGGCCAAAACAAAGATGGCCCCGGAAATCAGGGCCACCAGCAGTTCGGGCCAGGGGGGCGCACTCCGACTTCCCTGAGGCGCCACGATGTTAGATAGGCTTTTCAAAGACGCGGAAGACCTTATAACGCTGGGCTCCAAAGGCCGTTAAAATCTTGATCCAATGCCGGTGAGTTTCCGGAATCAGGGAAAAATCGGCCATATCACAGGGAGTGTGCTTCACCAGATAAATATATGAGCGCAGGAACAGGGCAATATGCAGGCGCCGCCGTTGATAGGGCTGGCTGATCCCCACCACCATGGCCCGGACCTTACGGAGCGGCCGGTACTTGGCCCAATAGAGGAGGCGGAGTTTACCCCAGAGGGTGAGACGTCCGTTTAACTCCCGGATGAGGGGATTGAGGTCCGGCAGGCCGATGCCGAAGCCGGCCACCCGGTCATGGTCCAGGAGAACGAAAGCCATTTCCGGGCGTAGACAGGGTTTAACCATCTCCAACATGTCATTGAATTGGCGCCGGGTCAGGGGTACGTGGCCCCACAGGGGTTCCCATTCGGTATTGAACAGCTGGAAGACCTCGTCGGCGCGCCGCTTCACTTCTTTCGGGTTGTAAGTCACTACCTCGACGCTCTGACCGTGCATGATGTCAGCATAGCGGCGTTCCATGGCCTCAAGATCCACATTCCGGTTGGTGATCTTGTAGGCATGCCAATCCATGGCCTTGACAAACCCCAGGGAAGTCAAAAGATCCTGGTAGTAGGGCGGGTTGTGGGTCTGGAAGATGACCGGCATGGAGTCAAACCCCTCCACCAGCAGGCCCATCTCGTCATAGATACAGAAATTCAAAGGTCCCACCAGGCGGGTCTTGCCATGGGCCCGGAGCCAGGCGGCCGCCGCCTCAAACAGGGCCGCGGCTGCGTCCTGGTCCTGGATACACTCAAAGAACCCGAAGAAGCCGGTTTCCGGGCCATGATGGGTGTCATGGAGCCGGTTGATGTGGGCGGACAGGCGCCCGATGGGTTTGCCGTTACGATAGGCCAGAAAATATCGCGCTTCCCCAATTTCAAAGAAGGAGCCGTGTTTGGGGTCCAGAAACTTGCGCTCGTGGTCGAGGATAGGAGGGACCCAGTAGGGATCTCCCTGGTAAATCCGCCAAGGGAAGCGGAGAAATTCCCAAAAGGCCGCGTCATTCTCAACGGGAGAAACCGTAATCTCCTCGGTTAAGTGCATCAATGTACCTCTTATTGGGATTTGGGCAGAACGATGCGAGCCTTCAAGCCTTCTTTTAAGGCCAGATCGGGGTTGGGGACCTTTAACTCTACTTCATAGTAGGCAGGCTGATCCGGGCCGGAGGTAATTGAGGACCAGGAGATGCGGCTGACCTTGCCCTGGAATTTTCGCCCCGGCAGGGCGTCCAAGGTCAATTCGGCCAGATCGCCGATTTTGATCTGGAGCGCCTCGATTTCAAAAGCCTGGGCCCGCACCACCATGGGGTCCATCACGCCCACTTGAAAGGCGGCCGGCAAGGGGGTCAGTTCGGCGTCAACCCGGATTTCGGGGTTGACCCAGATGACGTAACCGCTGATGGGCGCCTTCAGACTTACTTCCCGGGGAACCTGGCCGGATTTTAAGGAAGTCCCCAGCAACTGGCTCAAGACCTCCCGGTCCTGCTGGGCCAGTTGGCGGTCCTTTTGCACCCTCTCCTGGATGGTTGACTTTTGTTTATTCAGAAACTGCATTTCCTGGGTAGTCTGGGCCAGAGTCTGGGGTGGGGCCAACTTTTTCTGGACCAATTGGGTGAGTTCCCGTTGTTTGGTCTGCACGGGCACGAGACTCCGTTCCACATCCGCCAGTTTCGTCTCCATTTCGGCAAGTTGGGGCGGCGAGAGACGTTGTTGGATTGCCATGAGGGATTCCGGGGCGAGGCTATAGGTCGCCAGGATTTCTCCTGCTTTTACGGGCTGCCCGGAGACCACCCGTAGGGCCGTGATGATCCCCTTAAAGGGCAGATCGATGCGCCGTTTCAGGGAGCAGAATAGTTTCCCGTTAAAGATTATTTCTGACTCCCCGGAGGGGGGAGGCGGCGAGGGCTTGGCGACCGGAGCTTCGGCGGCGTATCCGGCCTCCAGGTTGCCTAGGCCCAGGCAGATGGCCAAAACCAGGCCGCCCAGGGCTAACCGCTTACTTTTGCCAAGAGTTCTCATCCACATAAGTATTACCTAAGTCTCCCGAAAGCTCCCGAAGCTTCAGAACCGCCATGTCATACTGCAAGCCATTGCGTACCGCTTCCTTTTGGGCCTCCAGCACCTCTTTGCGACTTTCCAAGAACACCGGGAGCGTCACCTCTCCAGAGTGGTACCGTACTTCTTTCTGGTGAGTCTTGAGCCGAGCCAGTTCTTCCCGGGCTTGGGAATTTTTCAGGGCCACTTGTTTTTCTTGAATGTCCACCAGGTATTCGTACCATTTCTCTTCCAGAAAATTCGCTTTGACATCTTTTTGGGCTCCGATCTGCTTTAAAACGGCCTTTTGTCGGGAGACGTTGCGGACCCGTTTAAGTCCATCCCACACCGGGATCTCGAGACCGACGCCGACATAGAGGCCATGGGCAGTGGTCACACTCAAGGGGTCCGGCGTCTGGGTGTTGAATAAAATGGTGGGAAAGACCTTGGCGATGGCCAGGGAGACATTATAACCCTGCAGCTTTTTATGGATCTCGAGAGCCTTGAGTTCGTAGGAGCGGCTCTTGGCTTGTTCCAGGGAAGCGGTGGCCGGAGCGAAATTGCCCAAGACCTGGCGCTGGCTGTCCCGGAAATTAACGGTGATATCCTGGTTGGCCGGCAACCCCAAGAAATTCCTCAGGAGGACTGAAATCCGCTTAATGGACAGAGCGATTCCCTCCTCCTCGCCCTGGGCCAATTGCAATTCCTGCTGGGCCACCTTGACTTCCAGGGAGGTGCCGGTCCCTATATTCATCCGATTTTCCCCGTAGGTGAGGTTCTCCCGGGCCACCTTAATCAGGTCCTTCTGATAGCCTGCCAACTTGTTCAGGGCATCCAGTTGCAGGTAATAATTCCCCAACGCGTACAGACCCTGGGAAATAACTTTGAGATGGGTGAGCACCGCCACTTGCGTGGCCAACTTCTGGGCTTGGAGACTGAAGTACGCTCCCATTGGGTTATACGGGTCCGTCGAAAAGCTTAAACTATAGGGTGCGCCGCTCAATCCTGCCCCAGAAGGACGGTTGACATAATAATAAGTCCGAAAAGTTAAGGGGGGCACCATGCCGTAGCGACTGTCGGTTTCGTCCATCCGGCGGATGTCTATATCCAGGGAACTCTGCATTAAACGAGGCGACCGGTTTATCGCGATCCTGACACTGTCTTCAAAGCTCAGCGGGGAGCCAGGAACAACGGTCTGGGCAGTCGGGTTCGACTCGGCGCCCTGGGCCTGCCGGCACACGCAGATAACCCCGCTGGCCATAACCAGTAGGGCGACGATCAGGCAGGCTTGCGTGGCGGCGCTCCAAGAGGAGAAACTAAGAGGGGTTTGCCAGAAACGCCGTGCCGCTCGGGCGTTGTCAACCATAGCGTACAGAGAACTCCCCGCAAGGCTGGTTCTGGTGGTCAGGCGCAATTGAGGCTTCCTGGTAAGTAGGCTCATTGTTCATAGAGGACGCCGTCTCGTATCGAACTGATCCGGGTGCATCTAGCGGCAATTTCGGGGTCATGCGTGACGACTATTACGGCAGTCTTACCGTCACTGACGATTTCTCCAAAATGTTCCATGATCAGGTGCCCATGACTCCGGTCAAGCTGTCCGGTGGGTTCGTCCGCCAGGATGACCTGGGGTTGGTTGACTAAGGCCCGGGCCACGGCCACCCTCTGGCGCTCACCCCCGGAAAGGCGATTGGAGGAGTGGTGAATCCGGTGCTCCAGGTTCACGCGTTCCAGGGCGGCGGTAATCAGTTCCGGTCGGTCCCGGCGTTCAACTCCGGCATAGATTAAGGGAAATTCCAGGTTTTCATACACGGTGGAGTTTTCAAACAGATCGCAGCTCTGAAAAACAAATCCCACGCGGCTGCGACGAAATTCCGCCTGGGCGTTGCGATCCAGGTTGAGCACATCTCTACCCCCCAGGAAATACGAGCCGCTGGTGGGATGGAGAAAAATCCCCAGGATAAAGAGTAAGGTGGACTTCCCGGACCCGGAAGGCCCCATGATCGCCAGAATCTCCCCGGGGTAGACCTTCATGTTGACATCGCGCAGCACGTGGATCATATCGATGCCATTGTCGTAGGTCTTGTACAGGTCGGACACCTGAATCAAGGCGCCGTTGGCCTGCAGGGTAGATGCCGACTCATTCATAGCGGATGGCGGTAACTACTTCCATGCGACTGGCCCGGATTGAAGGATAGAGGCCAGCCCCCACGCCAATCACCACCGCGAACAGAAAGGCCAGGGTCACTCCGAAGAGAAAGAGATTTTCCGGCGGTCGACTGCCGATGCAATAACTCAGGATCTCCATCATGATGCGGCCCATCCCGGCCCCTAAGAGGGCTGCCCCGCCGCTCAGGCAGAGAGCTTCGGCGAGGAATTGCGCCAGAATATCCCGATCTTCGGCCCCCATGGCTTTTTTTAACCCGATTTCCCGGGTCCGGGAGGTTACCGCGGCCATCATGACGTTCCAGATGCCGACGCCCCCCAGGAGGAAAGTGGCGCTGGTCGCCAGGTAGATCAGAAACTCGATCCACCAAGCCAGCTCCTGAACCCGTTTTAACGCTTCCCAGCCGCCCTCGACGTGAAGTTCCTCGGGTGACTGGCAGGATGCCACCACCCCGGGAATCGCAGCCGCTACGTCGCGAACATCATCCCAGGTGGTGCACCGCAGATAAAGACGGTCGGCCAACAGTCTGCCTTGAAAGCGATCAATGGCGGTGGTGAGGGGCAGAAACGCGGAGTTAGATAAGGTGCTATCGGTAACTCCCCCCAACACCCCGGCTATCCGATAGATCTCCTGGTTAATCTCCAGGATTTTGCCTTTGACGTTGGTGTCGCCAAAAATCTTCTTAGCCAGTTCCGCCCCTAAAACGATCTCCCGCTTATGCCCGGTTACGTCTTCCTCCCCGAACAGTCTCCCGGTTATCGGCCAGAAATTGCGGACCTGCCAGAAAGACGCATCCACCGCCATGGTGGTGAAGCCAAAGTGCTGGCCATGCCAGTTGGCTTGACCCCACTTGGCGGCTGTGAGGGATAATTCTTTGACGGCGTGGAGCTTTCTCAGGGCGGCGAGGGTCTGGTCCCGGAACCACTGGGGCCGGTAAGATCGAGTATTATCAAAGCTGATTCTGAGGATGGTGACGCCGCCGATCAGGTCAAGATTCTCGTTGAAGTTTTTCTTGACCTCCCGGCTCATGGTGACGATGTTGAGGAAGCCAGCCACGCCCAAAGCGATAGCCAACACCACCCCGATATAGCGGCGGCGATGACGCAGTACTTGGCGCAAACTTACGCGTATGAGGTCGTTGAGCCTCAAGCAGGACGTTCCCCCAAATTAGTGTAAATCAATCGCCCAGCATGCTGACGGCGGTGCCATTGGCACTGGGATAGGTGGTAGAAAACCCACTCTCCTCCAGGAAAGCATCCGGCTGGGTGAAGTCACAAGCCCGGATACGATGTTTCTTAGCTAATTTTTCCAAAGTTTCGAGGACATAGCTAATCTGGCTTTCCTTGTGAGTGCTCATGTAAGCCGTGCGGATTACCGCCTGCCCCCGCGGCACTGCGGGATAGATGGCAGGCAAGGCAAAAACGCCATGCTCAAACATGTCGCGCGCGAAGAGAGCGGCTTTCTCTTCTGCCCCAATATAAATGGGGATGATGGGGGATTTTGAGTTTTTGGTAATGAGGCCAATCTCCCGGTAGCCCGCATGGACACGGCGAGTGATGTCCCAGAGGCGGGTAACCCGGTCTGGGTCCTCGTCCAGGATATCCAGGCACGCCAGGACGGTGGCGGTGTTGCTGGCGGGAAGCGCCGCAGAAAAGATGAGCGGTTTGGAATGGTGCCGCAGATACTCCAGCACCGCCTCATCGTCGGCGGCAATGAACCCGCCGATGGAGGCCAACGCCTTGCTGAAAGTTCCCATGATGAAGTCTACTTCAGCCGTGAGTCCGAAATGATCGGCGGTTCCCCGTCCCCCCCGACCCATCACTCCCAACCCATGGGCGTCATCCAGATAGATCAGCAAGTCTGGATGGCTCTTCTTCAGCGCCACCAGTTCGTCCAGGGGTGCCAGATCCCCGGACATGCTAAACACGCCTTCGGTGACCAGGAGCAGGCAGCCGTTGGCGTTCTTCTGGCGGGCGGCCGCCAACTTGCGGGACGCAGCCGCGGCATCGTTGTGACCAAAGGGGATCAATCGAGCCCGTGAGGCCTGACACCCCTCAAAAATGCTGGCGTGGCCTTCCCGGTCACAGACGATGATGTCTTGGGGGGTCAACATACAGGCAATCGACCCCAAATTTGTGGTGAACCCGGTGGCGTGGACCACCGCCTTTTTCTTACCGACAAAGGCGGCCAGTCGATCCTCTAGGGTCTCGTGCAAGGTCAAGTTGCCGCACAAAAATCGGGATCCCCCGGGGCCACTCCCCCACCGACGTGCAGCTTTGGCCGTTGCCTCAATTACTCTGGGATCGTGTGTGAATCCCAGGTAGTCGTTGGACCCAATCATAATCAGACGCCGGCCCGACACCTCCACTTCTGTGCCCCATGATCGGTCTATGGGCCGGAAGTAAGGGTAAAACCCTTGTTCCTTGGCGTCTTGGACCATAAGAGCAAAAGGTTGGCAGCGGTTTCTAAGTTTCATAAAAGGATTCTACCCCCTCCCCCTCCGGTAGGTTTACACCTTTTTAGTGCTATCTTAAGAAAATGTCAATGAGATTTGTATTAACAAGTAGATAAACTCCCCCATACCGCCCATTGACATCTCGTATCCTACCACAAACGAATCCATTTTTTGACAAAAAAATCTGCTGTCTCGCGATATATCGGTAAATATTAAAGATTATAACAATTTTTTTTTGAAATCCCCTAGTCTCCGGAAAAATTTTTAGAAAGTTCACAGTGCTGGTCCCTTCTGGCATGAGGTTTGATTCAATCCGCAAGTTGGATGCGAACCCGTCTTGGCGCCCACCTGCCAACCGGCAAAGAACAAGGGAACGGATAACCCCCGGCGTCTCTGGCCAGGTTCCCCTGCCAGGGGATTAATCATTAGACCAACCCCACGATCTTGATGTTAAGCCTTGGGGATTGATCATGGAATGAATCCTTCCCCTGCTAAAATTGATAAGCGGCCCTATACAGGAAAAGGAACCAGAAATCCAGGAAATCCGGGCTTATAGTTCATTCGCCTGCATTTTTTACAAACCGGCATCGCCAGGACCGCCAAACTCCATGGCCATGATGGTCTCCTGATTTGGATCGCAATCCTCCATGCTCAGACTGCCCTTGGGGCCGGGGCCTTTAGGAAGGATTTTCTTTACTTCGATCCGAAAGGGAACGACCTTCTCCTGCAGCTTAGCCTTGATAGCATTGATTTCTTTGAGCTTGGCCAGGATTTGTTTTTCATCCGGATTGTCAGCACGCCAGAGAGTCCTCAACTCCGCCTTTTTGACTAACTTTTCCTTGCGCAAACTGGCGGTGTCATCCAGAAATTTCTGCCGCAGATCGAAAAGTTTTCCCGCCTGCTCCGGGGTAAGGTTAGCAAATTTACCCCAATGACCCCCATGCCCCCGGTGTCCCTTCATCCCCCCAGGCTGCGCCCAAGAGGCAAAGGCCAGGCTCAAAAATAATCCCAGAGCCAGCAATACCACTACTGATAACTTCTTACCTTTCATTTTCCTCCCCCCTTGGCTTGAATTTCTAAGCCCGCATATCTGGCCCTTAATTATTAAACCCTAAAAATAAAATAAACCGGCGTGGCGTACACAAAATTTTCAGATAGACAGGCGAGTGAGGAACTGAAGACATTAAATCAGGGATTTGCCGCCAAGCAAAATACTGCTTCTGAGATGGTTACCAATTTCCCCGGCCACGGCCGCCGGAACCCATGCCGCCGCGCCCCCTGCCTTCGGTCCCTAGCCCATCGGGACCCTGCCCCCGAAAGAGCGGTGCGCCTTTCTCGTCCCGCACTTTCAGTGTGTGGCCGTTCTTTTTCACCTTGGCCGCGAGCAGTAAGGTCGTCTCGTCCTTGGCAACCTCAGAGCCTGTCACCTCCAGGGTATCCCCCTTTCTTAACGCAAAGCCTTGCTTATATACCAGGGATGACCTAACTTGATAGTAATATTGCCTTTATCGGTCTTAAGCACCAATCCCTGGATCGCCATCCCCGAGGCTGCCCGCCATCCCTGCATTCCATAGCGTCCCAGGTCCTCCACCTGTCCTTAAACCGTGGTCACGGTCTGGGGATTGTATACCTGGCGGCCCTGTGCTCCGAAGCCACCGTCCTACCCGCTACTCTGCCCAAGACCGCGACTTTGCACCGCCGCCGTCCAAGCCATTACCATTATCATGGTAAGAATAATCGGTGATAACCACCATCTAGTGCTCAAATGAATTTTAGGCATCCCTTATACCGGCCATGGGCTCCTCTGATAATCCTGCCTTGATATAAAGCATATTCAATTTCCTGAGGCCCGGCTTGAGCCCGGAATACCATCCCGGCAGCAGCTTGACCAGCATAACTCATGGGTAGGAAGGCGTTCATGAGTGCTCTGGGCCCCCACCCAACAGAGGTCGTATCGCCTGGGCCTGGCCGGGCGGGATGGTGGGGAAGGCATCAGGACAAAACTTACGGTATTCTCCCGGGGTTATGGCCGGGAAAGCATGAGAGCCGCGGTTGAGAGCGATGGAGCATTTTCTGGCCAACCCCTTCTGCATCCTCTTAGCCATTCGGCGTCCTGGGGGCGCAACTTATAAATCCCTGGTCCCGAATCCCCACCGTTGCCGGGTTCACCCCCCGGGAGGGAATCAGGCCGAGGAGCAGGTGGAAAAACCAACAACTTTGGGGAAAAAGCAGCCCATCAAAGAGTTGAAAATGCGCCAGCGCCGCGATAAGGGGGAACAGGAGTACCAGGGGATGGAAAAACAGCCCCGGCGGGGGTTTGAAGGCCAGGCCTATCAATCTGGCCAGGAGAATCCCCAGGGCGGCCAGATAGGTCAGGGTGAAAGGAAACCCCATACCAACCAAAAAAGTTAACAACATATTGTCGGCGCTGACGAGGTCGCGCACGTTTTGGGTAAAATGCGTTTTGGTGGCGTCCGGGTATTTGGTCTGGTAATCCTGAAGAAATATATCCCGGGGGGCCCGAAGGCCGATCCCGAGCCAGGGATATTTTTTAGCAATACTCCAGGAGAAAGGGAAGTTTTCAACCCGGTAAGCAGGATAGGCCAGGGAGAGCTTGTGCCAGATGATTTTTTGATGAAGCACTCCCACCACCAGGGCCATGGCCAGGCATAAGATCACAAAATATTTCCAGCGCAGGGTTCCAAATAAGACGCCCACCAGGCAGACTCCCAGGGGGATGAACACCACGGATATCCTTTCGCTGAGGCACAAAGTGATATAGCTGAGGGCCAGGAGGATGAGACCCAGGAGCATCAAGGGCCGCGACTTGCGGCCCAGCAGGGACAAGGGCGCAAAGGACAGGAGCAGAATCACATTGGTGAGGGGATGGCTGCGGTCACAGATAAAATGTTCAATGTAGCCGGTGAGCATGTACCCCAGGAAGCTGAGGAGCAGCAGTCCTCCCAATAATCCCAGGCAGAGCCAGGTAAACCGGCGTTGATTTTCCGGAGTCTGCAGCAGGAGCCGGGCGCACCAAAATCCTCCCAACCCGGAGCTTAATAAAGCGAACACCCGGAAGGAAGAAGGTAAGGGAGTGAGGCTGAAGGCCGCGCCCACCCCGGCCATCACCGCCAGGGCCGCGGAAATCAAGCATTCCGGCGACCTGAGCTTGATGGCGCCTCGGGGGCTGAGGACCACCGCCACCACCAGGGTGAGGAAACACAGCAAGCCGGAAAACAGGTTGGTTCTCTCCCCGGCCACCAACAAGAACGAGGGGTGCTGCAAGACCAACTGGCAGGAGGTGGCGGCAAAAAATATCCAGATAACCTTTTCCGATCCGGTCATTGCTGCCGATTCTCTTGGGGCCGCCACCCCGGTGAGGTCAAGCGGTTTGCTTTTTGGGAAAAATCTTAGTATGAAATTCACGTGACAGGTCAGCGCGCCAGGCGAGGCGTCCTTGCCCATTTGGCCTCAGATAGCCGGTGACTGGTGATGCGCAGCAGATTCGTGGGTTCGGTCCACCCAAAGCATTATTAACCTTATTTATTAGCAGATAATCAGGAGAAATGAAAGTATGTTGGCCGGAAAAAAAGTGTTGGTGGTCATGCCCGCCTATAATGCCGCCCAAACCCTGGAACGCACCTTCCGGGACATCCCCGCTGATGTGGTGGATGATGTGTTGTTAGTGGACGACGCCTCCCACGATGAGACGGTGGAGGTGGCCCGGCGGCTCGGCATCCGGTGTTTTCTGCATGAGCGGAACCTGGGCTATGGTCGCAACCAGAAAACCTGTTACACCGAGGCCTTGAAATTGGGCGCCGATATCGTGGTGATGGTCCACCCCGATTATCAATATTCCCCAAAAATCATCCCGGCCCTGGCCGGCTTGGTGGCCAGCGGCGAATACGAGGTGGCCATCGGCTCCAGAATTTTAGGAGGGAAAACCCGGCAGGGGGGTATGCCCGTCTATAAATATTTATTCAACCGCATGCTCACCCTCTTCCAAAATCTGCTCCTGGGCGCCAAACTCTCCGAGTACCACACGGGTTTTCGGGCCTTCTCCCGGAAAGTCCTGGAGACCCTCCCCCTGTGGGAGAACTCTGACGATTTTGTTTTCGACAACCAGATGCTGGCCCAGGTCATTTACTTCGGTTTTCCCATCGGCGAGGTTTCCTGTCCCACCCGCTATTTCGAGGAAGCCTCTTCCATCAATTTTCCCCGGAGCGTGAAATACGGCCTGGGAGTAGTGGCGACTTCGGTGCAATTTTTTCTGCAAAAGCGCGGCTGGGTCCACTGCCGCATCTTTTCACCCCAGGGCCGGGGGCTCAGGCCCGGAAATTATTATGCCGAATCGGAGACGGGCCAGGCTGGCTCCAGCCCCTCGCCGCCGGCTGCCTCCCCTGAATGAGCCGGGGGCTGTCACTGCGTTTCAGGTATTGCAGCCGGCTAGTTCGGGGCAGGTGAAGGGCAGGCTCAAAGGCCGGGGGGTTCCTTAAGCCCGGCAACCTGACCGATCTGCGTCTCCCCGCTCCTCCGCCAGTCCTCCCCCAGTTCCGCCAGGGTCACGCCCTGCACCGGGCCGGTCTGCACCAGCCAGGTCAGGAAGGTGCGAATCTTAGCTGTAAACCGGTTGACCGCGGCCTCGGTGGGAAAGAGTCGGGAGGCCCCGGGTTTGAGCTCGGAGGAGTGGAAAAACATGGTAAGCACCCGGCCCCCGCGCCGGCGGTGCAGGGAGGCCGCTAATTTAAGGGGATAAAGGGGATACCAGGCCGGCTGCACCCCCGAGACGGCCAAATACCGGAATAACCAGCGCAGGCGTCTGCCCCAGGGAGGGGAGGCCAATGCGGCCAGGCGCGCCACCAACTCCGGAGTCCCGGGCACCGTCGGTACCATGGTGATGGGGACCTCCAGCAGATTTCTCCCCCCCGGCCTGGAGTCCCAGAGGGGAAAAGGGTCCGCCGGGGCCAGAAAACCCCGGGGATCGGGATTCTTATAGGTGAGGGGCGCCACGCTGCTGTCCACCTCGAGGTCGAACTCCGGCAAGAGGCTCCAGACCTGAGGACCCGCATCAAACCGACCCATGCGGAAGGATCGGGGCTTGACCTCCAGGGCGTTTCGGACCTGGGCGGTCAAGTTGGCGAATTTGTCCCGGAGGAGTCCCCGGGGCAGGCGTTCGGAGCGCACCGGTTCGGGCTCGGGCGGATCAAGAAAAGGCGGGGTGTTCCAGGGGTGCAGATGGAGGCCGATCTCCGCCCCGTAGCGGTCCCGCCAGTGGGCCAGGACCCGGCAGGCGGCGGGGTCTTGGGCTACCCGGTAGGTGACCAGGAGGGTCAGGGGCAGGCCGAACTCCTGGGGGATGAACGCCAGACGCTCCAGTTCGGCCACGTTGGTCACGCCCGGGGGGGTACGGGGATAGAGGCCGGAAAACAGCCCTTCCTCTTCCACGTCCAGGGAGATCACCAATTTCATGGGCCATCCGCCCGGCTGGTCCTGATGATTCCCGCCATGGGGATTGAACAGGATAGGCTGATCCTCGGGTTGTGGTTCCTTGACGTCCATCATCTCAGGTCCAGGACCACCTTGAGGCTCTGGTGGCGGCGCTTGTCGAAGGCCGCCTGGAAGGCCCGGCGGTAATCGGCCAGCGGGAAGAGGTGGGAAACCAGCCCCTGGGAGGGGTAATCCCCCCGGGCCAGCAATTCCACGGCCTTGGGATAGGTCCGGACGGTCTGGCCCTGACAGACGCCGTAGGCGTAGGTGGAGGAGCCGGTGAGCTTGAGCTCCCTAAACCACAGGCTGGAGATATCCACCGGGCCCAAGGCCCCGGCGGTCCCCACCAGGACGTAGGTCCCCCGGCCCCTCAGGGTCAGGAGCCCCTCTTGCAAGGAGGTCTTGGACCCGACACAGTCGAAGAACAGGTCGGCGCCGCCCTCCAGGTTGCCGCCCCCCAGGGTGGTGAGTACCAGGCGGGCCCCCACGGCGTCTCCCAGCAGGGTCCGGCCGGGGTTCGACATGACCACGCTGGCTCCCCCTTCAATGGCCAGTTCCGCCTGGAAGGGGTACCGGGCCACCATCACCACCCGGGCGGCGGAGCCCAGGGCCCGGAGCAGACGAATCAGGTGCTGGCCGATGATGCCGGCGCCATAAATCACCACGGTGTGGCGGTCGTCCGGAAAGTGGTCCAGGACCGGTTGAAGGGCCGAGGCCAGGGAATCGGCGAGCACCGCCACCTCATCCGGGAGATTGTCCGGCACCCGCACCAGCCGGCTGGGATGGGCGGCCATCATCTCGGCCATGCCGCCCCCCACGCCCCGGGTGAGGCCCAGAATCACCCCGGGGGCCAACTCACCCTCCAGGAAATTTTCGCAGAGGTTATAGGCCCCTGCGGCGCAGTAACGGCACGGCGGCACCCCCCTGACTTCGCAGGGAAGGACCGGCTCCACCACCACCCGGTCCCCCGGCCGCCATTCCGACCCCGAGGGGGCTTCCGCCACTTCGGCCACTACCTCGTGGCCCAAGACCGCCGGCAGGGAGGCGTAGGGTTCCAGCAAAAAGGATTCGGCGCCCTTGAGCAGCCCCAGGTCGGAACCGCAGATGCCGCACAGGCGGGGGCGCAGTACCACCCAGGAAGGCCCGGGGGGGCTGAACTCCACTTCTTGCAACCTGAGGGGCGCCACCCGGGCAAAGAAGGTCCGATGCCAGAAGCGGTTCAGGCCTTTGGCCAGTAAGTAGCGCCAGACCGAGCGATAATAAACCAGGGCTTTCATGGGATTCGATTTATCGTGGGACAGGTTTCCTTTTTCGTGCTTCCCAGGACTCTGTCCCGGGAAGGGGAGCTTGTCAAGACCATTCTTTCTCCCGGGGGTTGGGGATTCAACCGCATTGGGGTATAATGGCTGATAAATTGGGACTCGTCAGGCCCCGCGGCGTTTATTATACCAAAATATCGAGGAACATAATTTTCATGGGAACCAGGAGCAGGATCGCGCTGGGAGTGGTGCTTAAAAACTTCCGGCGCCTGGCGAAACATCCCTGGATCGGCACCAAGCTGGCGACCCTCCAGGGTGAAAAATGGCTCTTCAACCTGCTCTATCCCCGGGCCCACACCGGGGAGGCCCGGAAAATCCGCCAATTGAGCTTCCGCATCACCGACCTCTGTAATCTCCGCTGCCACACCTGCGGCCAGTGGGGCGACCAGGGATTTCTTCACGGCCAGAATTTACGGAACTTGAAACGGAACGAAGTCTCTCTGGATCGCTACCTGGAAGTCTTGCGGGATCTGACCCAGCACGGCCACCACCCCTTTGTGTATCTCTGGGGCGGCGAACCTATGCTCTACGAGGGCTCCCTGGAGTTGATCGAGGCGGCCACCGCCCTGGGGCTGCCCACCTCCATCGCCACCAACGGCACCCGGATTGCCGCCGCCGCCGAGCGGCTGGTCCGGGCCCCGATGTTTCTGCTGCAGCTTTCCATCGACGGCCCTGATGCCGCCCTGCACAACCAGGCGCGGCCGGGGGTGGGGGGGGCCGACAACTTCGCCGATATTCAGGCCGCCCTGGCCGCGGTGGGCGAGGCCAGGCGGGCCCACCGCGGCACCCTCCCCCTGATTGCCTCCCTCACCACCATTTCCCAGGCCAATTTCCGGCACCTGGTGGACATCTACGAGGCCTTTCGGGACAAGGTGGACCTGTTTGTCTTTTACCTGTCCTGGTGGATCGACGAAGAGCGGTGCGAGGCCCACGAAGCTGACTTTAGCCGCCGCTTCGGGTTTACGCCGGTGCGCCCCCGGGGCTGGGTGGGCGGATGGAAGCCGGATGACTACCGGGAGCTGAACCGCCAGCTCGAGGCGGTGCTGGACCGGTCCCGGCCGGGGCCGGCGCCGCCGGTCACTGTGATCCCCTCCATTACCGGGGAGGACAACCTGCGCGCCTATTACACCGACCACGGGAACTACTTCGGCTTTCAACAGTGCATCTCCATCTTCCAGGCCGTGGAAGTCAACAGCAACGGCGACCTCTCTCCCTGCCGGGACTACCATGACTATGTGGTAGGGAACATCAAAGAAGCCACCATCACCGAGCTTTGGAACTCGCCGGCTTACCGGCGGTTCCGCCGCAGCCTGAGCACCGAGGGGTTGATGCCCGTGTGCTCGCGCTGCTGTGGTTTGATGGGGTATTGAGATGCAGAGAACTTGTGGGGGAGGGGTGCAGGAGCGGGACAGCCGTTGCCTCCCCCCCAACCTCCCTTCTCCACACCCGTTCAGGGGGTTGGGAGGGGAGTTTGAGGGGAGGGCGGGGGACTTGACTTACGAAAAATCCCCCGGCCCTCTCCTCAAAACCATTCCTGCCTCCTCAGCCCCGGTGCGCCTGGTAGTGCTCCTGCAAGATTTAAAGTTCGGGGGCACCCAGCGCCAGGCCCTGGAGTTGGCCCGGCGCCTTGATCCCACCCGGTTTCAGGTGGAGGTCTGGCTGCTGGCGGCGGGGGAGGAGATGGCCCCTGGGGCACGGCGTCACGGCATCCCTTTGATTTGGCTGGGCCGGCAGGAACGGGTGGGGCCGATGGCCTTGGCCCGGTTAGGACGGCGGCTTGCCCATCAGCCCGTCGACGTGCTCATGCCCCTCACCGTGGTACCCAATATCTGGGGCCGGGTGCTGGGCCGCCTGGCCCGGGTGCCGGTGATTGTGGGCAACTGCCGGGGCGGCGGGGCTCCCCGGCGCCAACACGAACGCTTACTCTGGCCTCTGGCCCACCATATCCTGTGCAACAGCCAGGTCTTAAAAGCCGTCTTAACCGACCGCTGCGGGGTCCCGGAACGCCGCATCACGGTGATCCCCAACGGGGTGGACTCGGATTATTTTCAGCCTGCCGCCGAGCCTGGCGCGGGGCCGCCCCGGGTATTGTCTCTGGCCCGAATGGTGCCGGATAAAGACCACGACATCCTGATCGAGGCCTTTCGCCTGACGGTCCGGGAGCACCCCGAGGCGGAACTGTGGCTGGTGGGGGATGGCCCCCGCCTGGAGGAGGTCCGGGACCTGTCCCGGCGGCTCCTGCCTCCGGACCGGGTCAGATTCCTACCCCCCCGGGAGGACCTGCGGCCCTTGTTGCACCAGGCCAGCCTCCTGGTGCTCAGTTCTCGAACCGAAGCCCTGCCCAACGTGGTCCTGGAGGCCATGGCGGCGGGCCTGCCGGTGGTGGCCACCCGGGTGGGCGGAGTTCCCGAACTGGTGAGGCCGGGGCTGACTGGCTGGCTGGTGGCCCCGGGGGACGCCCCAGGGCTGGCCGCGGCCCTGGGCCAGGTGCTGGGAGACCCCGCCACCCGGCAAGCCATGGGTCGGGCCGGACGACTGCGGGCGCGGCAAGAATTTTCCCTGGATACCATGACGCAACGGTACGAGGCGGTGCTGCTCAATCTCCTCAAGCAGGTGAGACGCTAAAGATGGCCGGACCCCGGGTGGCCTACATTCTTCTCTGGTTTCCCGAACCCACCCAGACGTTTATTCTGGATGAGGTCAATAGCCTGGTGCGCCTGGGCCTGGACGTCAAGGTTTACACCCTCTTCGGGCCGCGGCCGGCCTCCCGCCTGGAGGGGATGGCCGAGGTATTAGCGCCGGTGCATCATTTGGGGACGGGCGCCCTTAGACTCCTGAGCCGGGATCTGCTGCGTCCCGGCCTCAACTGGGGCCCAGAGGCGGCGGCGTTTTGTCGGCAGGTGGCGATGCGCCGCTGGCGCAACCTGGAGACCTGGGGCGAGGCCCTGTGGGCCGGGTTTGCCGGTGTGCACCTGGCTGGGGTGATGACTGCCGACGGGATCGACCATATTCACGCCCCTTGGGCCAACGGCCCGGCCACCGCCGCCTGGGTGGCCTCGACCCTCAGCCGCATCCCCTTCAGCTTCAGCGGCCGGGCCCACGACCTCTATCCCTCCGACGGGGCCCTGGGGGAAAAAATGGCGGCCGCCAGCTTTGTCCGCACCAACACCCAAATCAACCAGCGCTACCTGGCGGAACTGTTTCCCCACCTGGCCGGGAAGGTGGTGAACATTTACAACGGCGTTTCCCTGGCGGCGCCGGCCGCCCCCCGGCCCCCGGCCCGGCCGCCCTTTCACCTGCTGGCCCTGGGCCGCCTGGTGCCCAAAAAGGGATTTACGGTCCTCATCAGGGGCTGCCGCTATCTGACCGCCCAGGGGGTGGATTTTCGCCTCACCCTGGCCGGCGACGGCCCGGAGCGGGGGATAATTCGAGACCTCATCCGCCAGCAAGGGCTGGCGGACCGGGTGAGCCTGCCCGGGGCGGTGCCTCACCGGGAGGTGGCCCGACTCATGGCCCAGGCCGACCTCCTGGTCACGCCCAGTCTGATTGCGCCCTCCGGAGACCGGGACGGCATTCCCAATGTGATCATGGAGGCCTTGTTCTTTGAGGTGCCGGTGGTGGCTTCCGCGGTCTCCGGCATCCCCGAGGTCATCCGGGAAGGCGATACCGGCTGGCTGACCGAACCCAATGATCCCGAAGCCCTGGCCCGGACCGTAGCCGCGGCCCTGGCCGACCCCCATGAGGCCCGGCGCCGGGCTGAGAAGGGCCGGGCCCTGGTGGCCCGGGAGTTCGACTCCCTGAGAAACTACGCGAAATTGAAGGGGCTGTTCGAGGGGGCTATTACTCGGCTGGAAAAGTTAGCGTAAATGATTATCCATACCTCAAAGATGAGCGGTGCATAAAGTCCCCCTTTGAAAACGGGGGATTTCTTCTCGTCCCCAAGCTTGGCTTGGCAACCAGAAGAAAGAACCGCCGGGGGTGGCTGTTCCCCATGTGCATGGCTGATCGTCACCCGCCGGGGTCCTCGGCCCTGAGCCCGTGCCACCCGTAACTCCCCTCAATAATCCAACTTCTTTTCCCGGATAAACTGGTCGACCAGAGCGAAGATCTCCTGGTTGCCGCAGAAATTGCCTCCCTGGATATGGGCGCGGCAGTCCTTCAGGTGCGCTTCGAAGGTGGGGATGATTTCGGGGGGAGGGCGGAATCCGGTGAAGTAGCGGCCGTATCCCAGTCGGTCGATATAGAAGGCGTTGAGAAACTGTTCAAAGGCGTTTTTGATGGGGAAGGAGATCACCGGCTTGCCGTAGTACAGGGCCTCGGAGGCCAGGGTATGGCTGCCGCCGCAGACCACGTAGCGGCAGGACGACAGATCGTCCAGAAAGCCGGTCTCGGAATTTTTCTTGAAGTGAAGGTTGCCTTCGGTGCGCGCCTCGTTGAAGCCGTAAACCATCACCGGTGAGGGGATGGCGCTCAGGAAGGGGAAAAAGCGCTTGAAGGTGGTATAGCCCTGGTAGGCCACTACGTGCTCGCCGATGGTGGCCTGGCGTTCCCGCACGCTTTCCCTCAGGAGCGGCGGCAGTATTTTGGCCCGGGCCCCGGGCTTCACCGGGGGCCGGAAAAAGGAGATCACCAGAAAATCCGTGGCCCGGCTGAACAGGGAGGACACGGCATAGCTGGTGGAGAGATAACTGGGATACTGGGTCCAGGGGACCGGGTGGCGGCAGCAGGTGATGACGTGTTGATGGTCGATGGAAAGGCAGGGGACGCCGGTCCGGCGGGACGCCCGGGGCACGAAAAACTCATAATCACTCATGGTCACGTCGGGTTGGAACTGGTCCATGAGGGACAGAATCTGGCGGAGGTGGCGGCGGGATTGGCCCCTGACCTTGAAGCTGGCGATCAGGGTGGCGAGGACGTCCACGCGGTGGCCCCGGACCACCGTGGGGGGATTGGGGCATTCCACCACCGGAAATTCCTGTCCCAGGATGGCGGCCCCGGTCTGGTGGCTGACAAAGAGAAACTCGTGCTCGGCAAAATGCCGGGCAATGGTCAGGGCCCGGACGGCGTGGCCGTGTCCGATCCCATGGACCCCATAGAGAATTCTGGCCATAGCGTTAGGTACCCCAGGAAAGGGCCGGGGTCAGCCGGGGTAAGGTTTTTTTGACGAGGGCGGGGGCGAAATTCATGGAGTGTGCCTTTGGGGTCCCGGTTTGAGGATAATTTCCCGGACCCGGCCGCCCCAGGTCACCCGGTAGGAGATGCCGCGCCAGGAGAGGGTGTTGGTGCGCCAGGTCTTGAGGTAGCACCAGGCGGCCATGAAGATATTGGCATAAAAGGCCAGGAGCCAGGGCCCCAGCGGCGCCTTTTGGGGCACCAGGGTGCGGCACCAGGCTCCGATGGCGGTGAAAACCAGCAAAAATCCGAGACTGGCCAGGGCCAGGGGCGGGGCCGTCAGTCCCACCAGGCCCCCGAGAACGGCCAGCCCCGCCAGGAGAATGGGCCCGGCCAGCCCGATCACCGCCAGGGAGGCGGCCAGCCAGGAGAGGGGCAGGCAGTATTTCGCGTATAAGATCTGCCGGGTCAGCCAGGTGGACCAGCCGTCCAGGGTCTGTCCGGTAAGCTTGGTGCTCATGGTCGCGGCGGCCACGGGCACCACCCGGATGCCGAATCGCAAGAGGCGCCGCCCTAACGGCAAGTCGTCCAGCATGCTTGACCCCCAGACCCCTTCCACCCCGGATTCGCGGAAGACGGACCGGAGAATGGCGGTGGCGCCGCCCCAGGGCAGGATGACGCTGGGCAAGCTGTGGAGCAGGTGTATGGTCAGCACGGTCTGGAGCATCCCCAGGGTGGCCACCCGGGCATCGCCGGGAATGATACGGTGGAAGCCGGTGGTCAGGACCGCGGCGCCGGTGGCCAGGGGGTGGATGAGCTCCTGGAGAAAGTTGGGCGGGGCGTCATGGGTGCTGTCGCAAAAAACCAGGATTTCCACCGAGTCGTCCAGGACCCCGAGGCCGGCCAGAATGTTGTGGTTTTTCTGTGAGCAGCCGGAGGCCGGGCCGCTGACGATGTGGCGGCTTTGCGGGTGGCGGGACAAAAGACTCTGTACCAGGGAAGTGGCAGGGTCTTCCAGGTCCCGGGTGACCAGGACGGTTTCATAGTTGGGATAAGGCTGGGTGAGGAGCGACGTGAGCGCGGCCCGCATTTCCGGCGTGTTCCCGGTCAGAGGCACAATGAGGGCGACCCGGGGATAGGCCGGCCAGGGGCCGGACGCCGGGGATGGTCCTCCGGGGGCCGCCCCGGGGAAACTCCGGCGCAGATGGTGGCGGCTGTGGGCCAGCAGCACCATCAGGACCAGGAGCTCCAGGACCATGGAGGCCAAAAGCAGGGCCGTCAATCAATCCCTCCCGCAGTCTTTCTCTAAAATAAAGGCCGGGTGCCTCGACCCAGCCGCATAATCCGTAAGCTGAAAATCACTTACCAGATACCTTTCGGTCCTGTCAAGGGAAATTCCCCCGCCGGGGGCTCACCCGATGACCGGATTATTCTGCAAATCTCATGAGTTTCAGAGGGTGCCCCGCCTCCGGAGCCACCACCGCCCCGCCAGGTACAGGGTGGGGGCCAGGGCCAGGGCCTCGGTCACTTCCCGGGGCAGACGGCCGTTTCCCACCAGGTAAAGCAGAGCGCCCACCAGGACGGCGAGGCCCAACTGGAGCAGCGGGCGCCGGAGTATGAGGCCCAGCCGCCGCTGGCAGAAAGAGACGGTCAGAAGGGCCACCCCGCCCTTAGTGAACACCATGGCCAGGGCCGCCCCCAACAAGGGAATCCGGGGAATGGCCAGGCTGCACCAGAGCAGATTGAAGGCCAGGCCGCTCAAGTAAAAGACCAGGAGCAACCGGTGGAGACGCATGCTGATCATCAGAAACCCCGCCAGATTGTGCATGAAGGCAAAGGCCACGGTCACCACCAGGACCTTTTGCAGCCAGATGGCGTCGGGGTACTTGGGGCCGTAAACCAGGGTGATGATGCGGTCGCTTTCGATGAACAGCACAAACATGACCGCCAGGGCCGCGGCCAGGAGCCAACGGGCGGTATTTTGGGCCAGGAGGGCGACCCTGGCGCGGTCCACCTCCCAAAGCTGGACAAAGATCGGAAACATGATGGCTTGGAGGAGGAGGTTGGAGACCAGCCCGGAGATGCCGTCCACGGTCTGCCAGGTGACGCTATATTGGGCTACCCCGTGGGCTCCGGCGTACTTCTGGAGGAAAAAGAGGTTGGCCTTGTTGTAGAGAATGGCCGAGACTTCGATGAGGGCAAACACCAGCCCCAGGTGCAGGGTGGAACCCAGCCTGCCCATGGAGGGCCACTTGAACCGGAAGCGGTCATGGGAGCGGACCAGGATAAAGCTGCCTGCCAGATTGACCAGGGCCTCAATGAGCTTAAAAGCGGCCAACACCAGGGGAGGGGCTCCCAAGGCCAAGGCGATGAGGGCATAGCTGAAGGCCAGGCCGGCCCCCAGGGCTTTGACCGTGCTCTGGAGATCCTGGCGGCCCCGAACCTGCAGGGCCACAAAAAAAGTGTTGGACAGGGCATCCAGCCCCATCCCGGCGCTGAGCATAAACATGACGTGTTTGAGTGCCGGGGGGTAGCCCTGCCACTCCATGAAGCCCACCACCCCCATGAGGGCCAAAATCAGCAAGGCCCCCTTGAGGAAGGACACCTGGGTCAAGGCGGCATCCGAGTCGCGGTCTTTTTGGCCCAGGAGGGACACCAGGGGCAGGTTGAGGCCAAATTCCGCCACCAGCAGGAGGATGCTGCCCAATCCCATGGCCAGCATAAACTCCCCGTAGGTGGTGGAGCTGACCCGGGCCAGGTAGATGAAGAAAACGGCTTGCAAGGACTCCCGGACCCAACGGGCACTCAGGAGATAGGCAAAATTCTTGAGGATGCGGGGAGGGGCGGGCTCCCCCTGGACCGGCGGGTTATGGCGGCTATCGGGCATAAAAGGATCGACGCTGGCCTTGAGGTGGTTTTTTCCAGACCCGGGGTTCCCGGTAAGGGGGCGTCCCGAAACTTTATATATCAAATATTCCCGCCGCGGGTGAGGAAAAGTCTTCTCTGGGGCCGAAATTCCCGTCTGGGCGCCTTGCTTCCCTGAGGAGGTTGGATACCCGCCCGGAGATGAGACGCAGGTTCGGGCCGCAAAAGTGATTGCCATGCCCTCGGCGATACTTTATCATTTGAGCAGGCCAGGGCAGGTCGGCCCAGGGGGGTGACCGGCGGCGACGGTCCTGGGGGCTCTCTTATCGAGCCTGGCCTGGGGGCAATTTTGGCCATTGACCGGGATCAGCTCCCCGCCCCGGCGGCAGGCTTTCCGGAACTACTCGCCTCCCTGCAATGACCAAGTTTATCCTGGAATAGTCAATAATGCCGGACGACGACCACGATACCGCCACCAACTGGTTCCAACGCAATCCCAAGAAAACCCTGGTGGTGGTCACCCTGGTTTTCATCCTAGCGATAGTCTACGCCTCGGAAAAATTTCTGGAATTCAACAACCGGCGGCAGGGGATTTTCCTGGAGGCGGAAAGAAGGTATGTCCGGCTGAAAGAGTACCGCCCCGGGACCCGCCTGCGGCTGGCCTTTCCCCAAAATCACCGGCCCTACACCGACAATGTCTTCACCAAGCAGTACCAGTTTGATATCGACCAAAATGGCTTTATCGTCCCTTCGAAGAAATATGACCGGCCCGATAAAGTCATCGTGTTCCTGGGCGGGTCCACCACCGAGTGCATGTTTGTGGACCCGGACCACCGGTTTCCTTACGTGGTGGGGAACATCCTGGAGCGGGAGACGGGAGCCAAGATCAATTCCTACAACGGCGGGATGTCAGGCAACAACACCCTGAACGCCATCGATATTCTGATCAACAAGGTGATCCCCCTGCACCCCCAGGTGGTGGTCTACATGGAGAACATCAACGACCTGAGCACCCTCCTGTACGCCGGGACCTACTGGAATGAGCGGACGGCCCGGTCGCCCCTGGAGACCCTGAAAAAGCGGCAACTGGCGGGCAAACTCCTGCAAGAAATTTTTATCCCCAACCTCAATGACGCCTATAGAAAGCTGAAGAAGTCCCTGGCCCGGGCAGAGGAGGATGAATTTGCCGGGGCCAGGGGTAAAAAGCTCACCATTGACCAGGCCCGGTTAGTCCACGCCTTCGCCATGAATCTCCAGACCCTGGTCTGCATCTGCCAGGGGCATGAAATCGTGCCGGTGTTGATGACCCAGGCCAACCGGATCACGGACCACCCCGACCCGGTGGTGGCGGCCTATATCAACCGCGACGGCGGCGCCACCGGCGTCAGCTACCAGCAATTCAAAGAGCTCTATGACGCCTTCAACGACACCATCCGGGAAGTGGGCCGGAAGAATCACGTCATGGTCATCGACCTGGCCCGGGAAGTCCCCCCCGACAAAAAATATCTGTATGATTTGGTCCACTTCAATGACGCCGGGTCCCAACTGGCGGCCCGGATCATTGCGGCCAGGTTGAAGGGAATTCTGCCCCCGTGAGGACCGGTCCTCCCCTCAATAATCTCTTCAATCCCGCCCGACACCACTACCAAAGCCCCCCCGACCTCGCCACCTTTACCGCCAGGGTCAGGCCGTCGTGCTCGGGGGAGTGACGGGGCAAGAAGCTCAGCAGGTGGACGGCGCGCCAGGCCGGGTTCTCGAAGATTTCCCGGTTAAAATCCGCCGCCCCGGAGAACCCCACGTTGTCGGCCACCAGGAGGCCGCCGGCCCGCAGGAGGCGGCGGCAGTGGGACAGGGCCGGCAGGTAGGATTCCTTGTCGATGTCCAGGAAGACCAGGTCAAAGGTCTCGGACATGCCGGCCATGAGGTTTAAGGCCTCCCCCACCCTGACCTCCACCACCTGGGCCAGGCCGGCCCGGCTCAAATTGGCCCGGGCCCTGCCGGCCATGGTCTCGTCGTATTCCAGGGAAATCACCCGGCCGTGGGTTGCCGCACAGGCCCGGCCCAGGAAGATGCCGGAATACCCGGTGGCGGCGCCCAGCTCCAGGATACGGGCGGCCCCGGTGGCCGTGGCCAGGATGAAGAGGAGTTCCCCCACCACCGGGCCGACGATGGGGATGGACTCACGTTCAGCCTCTTCCTCCAGTTCCAGGAGCAAGGCATCGCCCGGGGGCGCCAGGCCCCGAAAATATCCTTCCAGATCAGGCATCATTTTACCCATGGTCCCTCCGTCGATATCGGTATAGGAAGAGATTGCCTCGAAAAATTGTTGAGTTTCGAGTAATATTATGGCAGGAAAAAGGCGGCAGGGGAAGGGGAGGCTGGGGGGGATCATTAGAACAATGAGTAAGAAATATCCATATCGTTTAGAGACCTGATGAGGTTATTGGAGAGGCAAGGGTTTATAAATGGATGGATAGATTTTATAAGAAAGAGGGCATGGGGTTCATGCATCTTATTGATAATGGTAAATTAAAAAGAACGCCTAAGAAAGTTATTAAAATCTTAATTATTAATTTAATAATTTTCTTGTTAATTGTAGTCGCAGTTGAAATGGTGATTAGAATTATATTTCCAAATATAAATGTATTGGGTAATAGCAAAAATCTTTTTCAATATAATAAATATGGCAGTAGTTTTGGGTTAACTCCAAACAATCATGGATATTCTTACGGGGCTGAAGTTATTACGGACGCGAGAGGATTCCGGATCGACCCATCCTCGCAAATGTCCAGCGGAAAATATGTAATTTTAGTTTTAGGAGATTCGGTAAGTTTTGGCTTGGGGGTTGCGGCCCGTGATTCATTTCCATTAATGCTGCAAAAACATGTAAAGGATTGCCAAATTATCAATGGCTCAGTGATTGGTTATTCATCTGAAGATTATTATAATGTATTAAGTCATTGGATTAATTCTGGATTAAAATTCGAAGGAGTAATAGTTAGTATTTGCCTAAATGATTTCTCTACTGAGTCTCAGGCTAATATAGAAAAACAATTTCAACTAGGATATTATAAGAGATATCCGAATAGGGTAGTGCGGTTGATAAGATATATTTCAGATAACTATTTCAATTTCAATGATTTCTTGAAAGGAAATTCAAAAACCTATCTGTTGATAAAAAATATGATGCTTGACTAATCAAAAAACTACTTTTTAGCAGACACAACATATTATGATATGCCGGGGATAGAAAGTGTTATATCCGAAAATCTCAAAAAAATAAATGATCTTGCGGCCAGAAATGGCAAATGGATTGTGTTTTGTGTATTTCCATACGAATATCAATTACGTCAGAGCTCCTATAATAACCGTGAGACTGCCAAGCCACAAATATTGATCAACGAGGTGGCCGAAAAAGATAAGTTGCCGGTGAAAGATTTATTGCCAGATATTTATAGAGCTCTCCAAAGATCCGGATTAAGTTCAAAGGATATCTATCTTTTTGGTGACCCGATGCATTTATCTCGGCTCGGTCACCAAATAGCTGCTCAGTGCTTATATGAGAAGATCATTACGTCTGGTCTGGCAGATTAAGGTTATCCGGACTTCCAGATCGGGGATCAGTTTGCTCATGGTCCCTCTTTCCGGGACCGCCAGGGGAAGAGAATGCCTCGAACATTTGTTTGGGTTGCGGGTAAGATTATGCCAGGAAATCGGAGGAGGAAAAGGTCGGGCGGCCTGCCTCCTTGCCCGGTTTTTCGACCATCTGCCGGTACCCTGGCGTTTGGGAAGTGCAAAATTAAACCAGCCTCACCCCGGACCCAGTCCAGGGGCTGCCTCTGAGTCTCCCGCAAAAATTGCCCAAAAAACCATATTCATGATAAAATTATAAATTGAGATAAGGGTATAAAGGAGAAGTATGGCGCCAGAAAAGCTGCAAGGCACCAGCCCCGTGGCCCGGTGGCTGACATCCACTCCGGAGCAAGCCAAAGATACGGGCATGGCCATGGTGTTGATCTGCCTCCTCCTGGGATATTGGGGCAAGTTTCCCAAGTTTCTGCCCGTGAGCCTCGTGCTGTTGCTCATCACCATGATCTGGCCCAAGGCCTTCCGGCCCCTGGCCGGGCTCTGGTTCGGCCTCTCCCATCTCCTGAGCAGCGTCGTCTCCCGGGTTATTTTGTCGATCTTGTTCTTCCTGGTGGTCACCCCCATCGGCCTTATCCGCCGATTGACCGGGGCCGATGCCCTGCAATTGAAGAAATGGAAGCAGGGCCAGGACTCCGTGTTCACGATGCGGGAGGGCCCCGTTCAGGGGAAGGATATGCTGAACCCTTATTGAAAGTAAGCTTAGGGGCGGGTTTAAAACCCACCCCTACATGGGGTTTTCCATCGACCTTATTAATATCCAAGGAGTTTTTTCCACTCGTTCCCAAGTTGCACTTGGGAACGACAATAATCCCAAACTAAGCTTGGCTGGTAAAGGCGTTCCCAACCCCGGCTTGGGAACAAGGCTATAAAGTTACAGCCACGCAAGTGACGCAAGGAGTTGTGCTATGGATTTTGTCAAGGATTTGTGGGGGTTCCTCAAGGTAAGGAAAAAATTCTGGTTGTTGCCCATCATCTTGACGCTCTTGTTTTTCGGCGCCTTGATGATCTTTGCCAGCGGTTCGGCCATCGCGCCCTTCATCTACACCATCTTTTAAGGGGATAACCGCGTGCCCGAAGCGATTCTCGGTATTTCCGCCTTTTATCACGACAGCGCCGCCGCCTTGCTGGTGGACGGCCAGATCGTCGCCGCGGCCCAGGAGGAGCGTTTCACCCGCAAGAAGCACGACCCCGCCTTCCCGGCCAATGCCCTGGCCTATGTCATGGGGGAGTCGGGTCTGGCCCTGGGAGATTTGGCTGCCGTGGCGTTCTATGACAAGCCCTACCTCAAGTTTGAGCGCCTGTTGGAGACCTACCACGGCTTTGCCCCCCGGGGCCTCCGGAGCTTTCTCGCGGCCATGCCGGTGTGGATCAAAGAAAAGCTGCTGATGCGCAGCCTGCTCAAGGAGGAACTGGCCAAGGTGGGAGCCGGCAGTCCCCCGGTCCTCTTTCCCGAGCACCACCTGTCCCACGCGGCCTCGGCGTTCTATCCGTCGCCCTTTACCGAGGCCGCCATCCTCACGCTGGACGGGGTGGGGGAGTGGGCCACCTCCACCATCGGCTTCGGCCGGGGCCACGAGCTCACCATTTTGCGGGAGCTCCATTTTCCCCACTCCCTGGGCCTGCTCTATTCGGCCTTCACCTACTACTGCGGCTTCAAGGTCAACAGCGGCGAATACAAGCTTATGGGGCTGGCGCCTTACGGCAATCCCGACTCCGACCAGACCAAAGGCTGGAAGACCCTGATATTGGACGAGCTGGTGGACCTCAGGGAAGACGGCTCCCTGCTCCTGAACATGGATTATTTCGACTTCGCCACCGGCCTCACCATGTGCCGGAACGACAAGTGGGAATCCCTGTTCGGGGTGCCGCGCCGGGCCCGGGAAACCTTCCTGGACCAGAGGTACATGGACCTATCCCTGGCCATCCAGTTGGCCACGGAAGAGATTGTGCTGCGCCTGGCGGAGACCGCCAAAAAGCTCACCGGGGCCGACAACCTGGTGATGGCCGGCGGGGTGGCCTTGAACTGTGTGGCCAACGGCAAACTGATCCGCCGGGGCACCTTCAAAGACGTCTGGATCCAGCCGGCGGCGGGGGATGCCGGCGGCGCCCTGGGCGCGGCCCTGGCGGCCTGGCACATCTGGCAGGGCCAGGGGCGCCAGGTCCCCAATTCCCAATTGGACAACATGCAGGGCTCCTACCTGGGACCGGAGTTTACGGATAACGACAGCATCAGGTTGGCCCGGCGGCACCATGCCCCTTATCAGCACTTTGCCGATTTCGACGACCTGAGCCGGGAAGTGGCCCAACTCCTGGCCCAGGGACAGGTGGTGGGGTGGTTCCAAGGGCGGATGGAGTGGGGGCCCCGGGCCCTGGGCAACCGGTCCATCTTGGGGGACCCCCGGCACCCGGAGATGCAAAAACGCCTGAACTTGAAAATCAAGTATCGGGAGGGCTTTAGGCCCTTTGCGCCATCGGTGTTGTCTGAGGAGGCGGCCACCTACTTTGAGTTGGACCGGCCGTCCCCCTACATGCTGCTGGTAGCCCCGGTCAGAGAGGAGCGGCGCAACCCCCTGCCCCCCGGCTATGAGAACCTGGAGCTCTTTGACCGCCTCTACCACCTGCGGTCCGACGTCCCGGCCATCACCCACGTGGACTATTCTGCCCGCATCCAGACGGTGCATAAAGAGACCAACGCACGCTACTGGCGGCTGATCCAGGCCTTCAAGGAGCACACCGGCTGCGGCCTCATCGTCAACACCAGCTTCAACGTCCGGGGGGAGCCCATCGTCTGCACCCCGGAAGACGCCTACCAGTGCTTCATGCGCACCGAAATGGATTACCTGGTGGTGGGCGACTACCTGTTCGACAAGCAAAAACAGCCTGCCTGGCAGGAAGCGAAAGACTGGCGGACGGAGTTCGAACTGGATTAAGCGGCGGCGCGGGCCGCATCGGTTTACTTCGAGAGGGGCGCGGCTACCGTGCCCTTTTTTTTATTAAAAACTGAAAACCGTCAGGCATGTCTCTTGCGCGCTTCCAATATCAAATCGCAATAGAAAAATGAAGAATTGTAGGGGCGCACCTGTCTGTGCGCCCTCAATCAGGGGCGGACACATGCGCCCGCCCCTACCGGGAAAATGCCGCTGGCTTCCGAGTTGTTATAAGTCTGCAAGACGCACCTTTCTTAAGGGAATTACCCTTTGGGGCTTAGCTTGGGATGACGCGAGATTTCTCCTAAGGCCCGTCAGGGTTGTGGTATAGTGGGCCATGATGGCGTAAAAATGACCGAGAATGAGATGAACTCACGCCCATGAAGATTACCCTGGCCCAACTTAATCCCGTGGTGGGGGACGTGCGCGGCAACCTTCAGAAGGTCGTCGCCACCTTTGAGCAGGAGCAGGGCGCCTCCGACCTGGTGGTCTTTTCCGAGCTTTTTCTGGTAGGCTATCCGCCCCGGGACCTCCTGGAGAAACCGGGGCTCCTGGCCCAGGTCGAGGCGGCTTTGGCCGAACTGACGGCCCTGTCCGCCAAATATCCCGGCACCGGCCTCCTGGTGGGGGCGCCTCAGCCCACCGGCCGGGACACGGGCAAAGGCCTGTGCAACTGTGCGGTGTTGATCTATCAGGGACAGGTGCTGCTGCGCCAGGGCAAATCTCTTTTGCCCACCTACGACGTCTTCGACGAGACCCGCCACTTCGACCCCGCCGACCGGGTGGAGGTTATCCCCTTCAAAGACGAAATTTTAGGGGTCTCCATCTGTGAAGACGCCTGGTACGACCCGGAGTTGTGGTTCCGCCGGCTCTACCCCCTGGACCCCATCCAGGTCCAGGCCCGGCAGGGGGCGACGGTGCTCATCAATATTTCCGCCTCGCCCTTCCAGGTGGGGAAAGAGGAGCTGCGCCACCGGCTGCTCCAGGCCCATGCCCTGAAATACGGCATCCCCCTCATTTATGTAAACCAGGTGGGGGGAAATGATGAGCTTATTTTTGACGGCCACAGCCTGGCCCTGGACCCGGCGGGGGAGGCCCTGGCGGCGTTGCCGGGATTTCGAGAAGCAGTGGCCACGGTGGACCTGGCCCGGCCCGGCGTTCCGGGGCGGTACGCCCCCATGGAGCCCATTGCTTCGGTGCATGGGGCCCTGGTCCTGGGTCTGAGGGATTATTTGGGGAAATGCGGCTTTAGCAAAGCCGTAGTGGGGTTGAGCGGCGGGGTGGATTCCGCGGTCACCTGCTGCCTGGCCGGCCAGGCCCTGGGTCCGGAAAACGTCATGGGGGTGTTGATGCCCTCGCCCTATACCTCCCGGGAGAGCATCGACGACTCCCTCATCCTGGCCCGGAACTTGGGGGTGGAGGCCAGGCTCATTCCCATCACCGCCATTTTTCAGAGCTACCGGGACGCCTTGCAGGGACCCCTGGAACTGGGTGAGATCGAGGTGACCCTGGAGAACATTCAGGCCCGCATCCGGGGCAACATCCTCATGGCCATCTCCAACAAATACGGCCACATGGTCCTGTCCACCGGCAACAAAAGCGAAATCGCGGTGGGCTACTGCACCTTATACGGCGATATGAGCGGCGGGCTCAGCGTCCTGGCCGACGTGCCCAAGACCATGGTCTATGAACTGGCGAACTACCTCAACCGGGACCGGGAGGTCATCCCCCCTCAAATCATTCTTAAGGCCCCGTCCGCCGAACTGCGCCCCGACCAGAAGGACCAGGACACCCTGCCCCCGTATGACATCCTGGACCGGATCATGAATTGTTACCTCACCGAGGGCTATGCGTACGGGGACATCGTCAAGCTGGGTTTTGACCCGGAAACCGTGAAGTGGGTGATCCGCACCATCGACCGAAGCGAATACAAGCGCCGGCAGGCCGCGCCGGGCCTGAAGATCACTTCCAAGGCCTTTGGCATGGGACGGCGCATCCCCATTGCCGCGAAGTTCGAGTTGTAATCTTTCACAGGCGGGTGTCGGGGAACCGAGGGGCGGTTCCCACCCAGCTTCTCCTAGCCTCTCCTCCTATGGACGGACCTGGGTGTCCGCCCTTACTCACGGTGCTAAATAACCGCAGCTTTTACATCGCCTTGGGCGGCGCCGCGGGTACTCCCGGCGGTTCGGGGCCGGCCGGAGGTGTGGGCTGCGGCTCCGCAGGAACTTGAGCCGGCGTTTCGTCTGGAGGGATTTCGATGATTTTGCCCTTGGGCGTGGTTACGGGCTCCCCCGGGGTGGTGGGCGAACCCACGGCGCCCCCGGCTTGCTTGGCGGTTTTGAAATAGGCCGGGTCGACTTTGTAAAACACCTCCGGCACTTTATTCACCGATTTCCAGGGGCCTTGGGGGGCACGGCCCCGGTAGAAGAAGTCGTTCCAGAAAAAATAGTAGTTGCCCCGGTAGCGAAAGACGTCGGTGGGGAGGTTGGGGGCCCAGAAGACCGGGGAGGCCCCGGGGACCTGGGTCCACTGGGGTTTGACGCCCAGCGGCACCGGGTTGATGCGAATGTCCTGAGCCCCGGCCGCCGAAGGGACCGCCAGGAGTGCCACTACCGCCAAAATCTTGAGAAAACGCCGCATCGACTGAATCTCCCCGGTTAGGTTGGCGAGCCAGGGCCGAGGGTGGACCCTGCTTGGGCTCGGGTGTCTCCGAATTATCATAACGCAGCAAGTTACCGACTATATATATGAACCGGCCGGCAAAAAACTAGCCTTGAAGGCTTTGCCGGGCGACGTAGGGTGAAGTATAACTCCACGGGCCGGGTCGCCACAAGTCAGGCAATCTCCCCGGGCTGGAGGTCAACTATGCGTCTCGTAATCGCCATGGTCATGATCGCCGTGGTCGTGTTTTTCTCCGGTCAGCCAGCCAGTCCGGGTGATGTGACCGTGGTGCAGGGAGGGAAAAGCTATTCCGGCTGGACGAATAATTGGGGGGGAATCCTGATCCAGAACTCCAGGGGCAAAATCATCATGCGCGGTCGGGTCAACCGGATGGGCGGCATCGAAATTATCCCAGTGGACACCGGGGAATCGTTTGTAGGACAGGTAAACCCCATGGGTTATGGCTTGCTTATTTCTCCCCAAACCGGCAACAGCATGCGGGTCGAAGTGGAACGCTGAGCCGGGCGCCTGCAAACGCGCTTTGGCCCCCAAACGTTGCCCTGGACCCCGCGGACGCGGGGCCTTAACCTCAGGCGGGAATACTCTTCTGCCGGCCCACGGCCAGGTCGTGCAGGGGGATGAGGATGTCCGCCACCTCTTTGACTCGCCGGGCGCTCTCATAGGCGTCGATGACATTGATATGAACCCCCGAGGGGATGGGAGGTCCCGAGGCGGGGAAATTCGCCTCGTTGCAGCAAAACCCGGTGATCACCGCCTTGCCGGCCCGGGTGTTGACCACCACGGACTGGCCTCCCACCGTGTGTCCGGGGGTGAAGAGCACGCTGATGCCATCCACGATCTCCGCATCCCCGTCCACCTGCACCACTTCCACGTCATCCAGGAGGTCGGGGAAGTAGCGGTGGTCCACCGGATGCGGCTCTTTAAAAAACTCGTATTCCCGTTTCTGCACGTAGACCCGGGCGTTGGTGCACTTGTAATCGTTCTCGCAGTGGTCGTTGTGCAGGTGCGTGTGGATGATGATGTCGATGTCTTCCGGTTTGAGGCCGAAGCTATCCAGGGCTTCTTCGAACTCCTGGATTTTTAGGCCGTATTGTTCCCCCACCCCAGGGGGCACCATGAACTGCTCCAGGCCCGTGTCCACCAGGATCTTCTCCGGCCCCCCTTCCAGGTAAAACACGTAGATGGGGATCCAGATGCGCTTGCCGTAGCCTTTGAGATACGTCATGACGCCCTGATCCGTTTCGTTGGCGCCGATTACCAGGGGGTGGATGATATATTCCTGCATGGTCCTCTCCTGAAGCGATTTTTTTGATGAAAGTATTATAAGGCCAAAACGAAGAATTTTGAATTATCGCAGCCCGGTTTTCAGACGGTAATCTCTTTTTAAGCCGGATGCCCGACTAACAGAGCCAGCAGCCCTGCTCCCGGACCTCCTCGTACCATTTCACCAGAAGCGGCCGCATGGCCTTTTTGTCCACCAGGAGGAGGCGGCGCACCCCGGCCATGTCAATGAACCCGCCGAAGTAGGCGAACTTCACCAGGCCTTCGAGATTTTCCGGGGAGAATTCCCGGGCCCGTTCCGGCACCCGCTCCCACATCTCTTCCGCCTGGATGATCTCCCGCACCTGATGAAAATGGCGCTCAAGCCTGGCGGCGCCTGCTTCCGGGGGCACGGCTCACTTCATCCAGGGAGCAATGATCTGCCGGGCGATGTTGATGGGGATCGCGAAACCGATCCCCTGGCCCTGGGCGGAGATCATGGAGTTGATGCCCACCACCTGGCCGTTGATGTCCAACAAGGGGCCGCCGCTGTTCCCGGGGTTGATGGAGGCGTCCGTCTGGATGAAGTCCCCGTAGGTCCCCTTGCCCAGGCCCCGGCGCCCGGTGGCGCTGATGATGCCCACGGTCATGGTTTTTTCCAGCCCGAAGGGGCTGCCGATGGCAATGGCCCATTGCCCCACCTTAATTTGGGTGGAATCCGCCAGTCTTGCAGCTCTCAGGCCCGTGACCGGCACCTGGACCAGGGCGATGTCAAAGCGGGGGTTGGCCCCCACCAGCCGGCCGGTCACTTCCCGGCCGTCGCTCAGGTGCACCAGGAGCTGTTGGGACCCGGCCACCACGTGGTTGTTGGTGAGGATGTAGCCCCGGTTGTCGATGATGACCCCGGAGCCCTGGCCCACCATGCGCCGCTGGACGGGCTGGCCGCCGAACTCCCGGAACATACCCTCAAACGGCGTGCCCCGGTAGAAATCCTCGGGAACGCCCATGGGCTGCACCGTCACCACCCGGATGGCCTTGAGGCTCACCACCGACGGCATCACCATCTCGGCCACCCGGATGAAGTCATCTTGCAGCCCCAGCGCACTGGCCGCCAAAGCCGGGGGCGGGGACGCCGGGCAGGTTGCCAGCAGCAGGGCCGCGGCCAATGCCAGGGAAGTAAACCAATATCGCATAAGCAGACGCATGTAAGTCCTCCTGTAGGGGCGCATCGTCCCCCATCTATCTGCCCCAATACCTTCGTTACATTAATAGCCGCGGCGGTTTCGGTTCGGGTGCAGGACGCGGCCCGATGACCTCAAGGACCTCCGCCGGGATCATTTTTTCGATCAGGGCCAAAAACGGCAACCCCCGGGCGGTGTCCAACCCGGCGTCGGGATCGAAATGCCGCACCCCCCCATCGCCGCCGATGGCCAGGGCTACGGCGGGGGCCGTCGGCTCCGGCCGGGTCCAGAAGACCGAAAGATCGCAGGGGGCTCCAGGGGCGGAACCCGACCAGCCCACCAGGGTGTGGACTTCCCCATCGGGATATGCCAGGGCCAGGGACGGGCCCCGCCAGAAGGGAGAGAGGACCGCCAGGCGCTGCCGGGGCAGGCCCTGGGCCACGTTGCTTCCGGGTTTGACTTCATATTCCAGATATTGATTCATGTGGGTCTAAAGCTGCTCAGGATCAAGATGGAAATTACGCTTGGAACTATTAATTTTATCAAAAATAATCATTTTAAACGAGGCTGCCGCTGGGGAAAAATCGTCCTAAGCGATTCGGGCGAAATCGTCGTCCTTAATCTCCCTCCCGGCAATCGATGAGGACCTTCAGCACCCCGGGGCGCTGGGCCCAGGCCAGGGCCTCCAGGCCTTGGGCCAGGGGGAAGGTGCGGTCGATGAGGGGCCGGGGGTCCACCAGCCCGTCCCGGAGCAGGCGCAGGGCGCCGGCAAAGGGCCCGCAGCGGCACCCCACCAGGCGCACCTCGGGGACCACCAACGTGGCAGGGTCCAGGGGATACCGGCCCACAAAGGTGCTCTTCATGACCACCGTGCCCTGGGGCCGGACCCGCGTGAAGGCCAACTCCAGCCCCGAGGGGCTGCCGCTGGCTTCCACCACGAGGTCATAGTCCCCCGGGGGAAGATCGGCTGAGAGGTATGTGGCGATCCCCCGGGGCCGGGCCAGGGCCAGGTGCTCCGGATGATGCCCTGCCAGATGGATTTCGGCCCCGCTCAAGGCCAGGACCCAGGCAATCTGCATTCCCAAGGAACCGTCCCCCACCACCAGGACCCGGGCCGCGGCCGACACGGGGGCAACTTCCTGGACTCGCAGGGCCGCGGCCAGGGGTTCGGTGAAGACCGCCAGGATATCCGGGATCTCAGGCGGCATGGCGTGGAGGTTGGCCCCGGGCAGGGTGAGGTGCGAGGCAAAGGCGCCGTCGTGGTCCTTGAGGCCCAGGACCCGCCGCTGCCGGCAATGCCGGGCCAGGCCCCGGCGGCAGAAGTCGCAGACCCCGCAGCCGAGATTGATCTCTCCCACCACCCGCTGCCCCAGCCAGGGGGAATCCTTAGGCGCGGCCACCTCGCCCACGAACTCGTGCCCCATGATCCCCTGAAAACCGTGGTAGCCCCGCAAAACCTGGAGATCGGTGCCGCAGATCCCGGCCAGATGCACCTTTACGAGAGCCTCGCCGGGACCGGGTTCGGGCCGGGGCACTTCCTTTATCGCCGGTTGTCCGTCAAAGTAGAGGGCAAGCATAAGAGCAATCAGCTTTCAGCCAAAAACACGACTGATTAAAGTCATTCCCTGTTTTCCAAGGTCTACCAAAGTACAGTGGTTCATAAAAGCGCTAACGTATTGCCCCGCTCAATCTGCTAAAGCAGGAGCTTGGGACAGGATTGCGTCCCCAAACAGGAGCTTGGGAACGAGAAGTAAATTTCCCCCTCTCCACCCGCTGGCGGGGGGAGAGGATAGGGGTGAGGGGGGTGATATCTAACGCAATCGCATTTATGAAAAACGGTGCTAAGGCCAAATTGCCAGGCCTCATGAGGCCGCCTCCTCCAACACCTCCAGGGTTTGGGCCACCGTGCTCTCCCAACTGAGGGCGGCCACTGCCCGGGTTGCGGCCTGGGCCACCACCGGGTCCCGGCCCCGGGTCAGGAAGGCCGCCAGGGCCTCCGTGAGACCGGCGATGTCGTCCGGATCCGGGATAATGGCGCCGTTATCCCCTGGGGTGATGAATTCCGCCGCGCCATTGGCCGCGGTGGTGATCGTAGGCGTCCCACAGCCCAGGGCTTCCAACACCACGTTGCTGCACGGGTCATAGATAGTGGGCAGGACCAGCACGGTGGCGGCCTGATAGAACGGCGCGGTTTCGGCCACCGGTCCCCAGAATTTGACCCGGTCAGCCACCCCCAGGCCTTCCGCCGCCCGCTGGTATGACGCGATGTTGCCTTTGCCCACCACCCACAGATGAGCGCCTTTATCGGTTAGACTGCTGAAGGCCTGCAAAAGATAAGTCAAACCTTTGCGTTGAAAGCCCGATCCCACAAATAATACTATTTCGCCAGCCTCCGGCGCCCCCAGGTCGCGGCGCAGAGCCGCCCGGGGCCCGGGCTCCAGGGGGAAAAAGCGCTTTCGATCCAGGCCGTTCACAATCACCCGGACCCGGGCGGGGTCCACCCCATAGTGCCGGATAACTTCGTCCCGGACCTGGCGGGAGTTGGCGATCACCCGGCGCAGTCCCGGGTCGGTGAAGAGCCGCCTTTCCATGAGGAGCATCACCCGGTGAAAGGGGCTGAGGCGCTGGCCGGCCCGGGCCAGGGGGGAAAGATAAGGGGCGCGGCGCGCCAGCCACTCACGGTGGCAGCCGTCCCCGGCGCGGTAGACCTGGGGGGCCGGCCCCCGCTCCAGGCTGAAAACCACCTGGGGTCCGGTCTGCTTGAGAAGGCGGCGACTATGCATGGCGAAGGAGAGGAGACGGAGGGTCTTGCCGCCCCAAACGGGGACCCGGACGTAGGCCACCCCCGGCCCCAGCGCGGCCTGGGCCTCGGGTTCCCTGTCGGCGCCGTACACCGTCACTTCGTGCCCGGCCGCGGCCAGACCCCGAACCAGGTAACTCAGAGTGGTCTCGGCCCCGCCGAGGGCCGTGACCCGCTGTCGTAGGAGTGCGATTTTCATGGATTATCTAGTGGTGGCACAGGCGTCTCGCCTGTGCCGGCGCAGGCTACAGCCTGCGGCTACAGCCTCTATTGATAAGGGGTTGGGGATGGGGGCTCGGGGGAAGGGGTAGGGGCGCTTACGAAAAAGCCCCTGGTCCCTTTCCCCAAAATCCTTTATCACCCTCCCCTAAACCCCGCCCTTGAGTTCGGCGATCGCGGCCTGCTCGAAGGCGACGGCCTTGTCCGACCGGGGCACCGAGGCCGGGCCCTGGATCACCCGTTGGGCCGAGGAGGTGTCTTGTTTGACTTTGGTAACCTGCATCTCCCAGATGGCCATGGCGTCGCTCATGGCCATGGGCTCTTTGACCAGACGCATAAGGCCCTGGATGCCCATGACTAGGTCGTCGGCCGCGATGATTTGCAGGGAGACCCGACCGTCCCGGCGCAGATTGGCGGAAGTGGAGGAGTTCCGGAGTAGGGCCACCCGCAGAGTTTTCTCATCCTGGGCGTAGATGAGGGAAACGGGGCAGGTGTTGGGGGCGCCGTCGTCTCCCACGGTCCCGGCCACCACGATGATCCGGTTGGGGTTCTGGTTGAATAAAGCCATCAGGTCAATGATCTGCTCTTCCCCGGGCTTGCGGGCCACGTTGACCTTCAGTCCATCTCCCACTACTCTGGCCATGGTTCCCCCTTATAGTCGTAATTTTTTATATCTATTAGGTCTTAATTCCTAATAATAGACCCGATAAGTCTATTCTTTGGCCTGTGCAGGCGGGGCCCTTGGTCCCGCCTGCACAGGCCATCTTACACGGGTTGGGAGGGGGGTGTGGGGGGAGGGCAGGGAGCTGGCTCCCTGGTCTTCCCCCCGCTAACCCATTCTTGCATGCGGGCCAAGACTTCCGCCGGGGTCAGTTCCCCCAGGCAGCGGCTGATCTTGGACCCCTGGCAGCCGTCCCGGCCGCAGGGCAGGCAATCCCAGTCCTTTTTGATCACCAGGTGGCCCTCGCCCCAGGGGCCCCAGTTGAACACCCCGCTGGGGCCGAAGAGCCCCACCGCCGGGGTGTTCACCGCCGCGGCCAGGTGCATGGGGGCGCTGTCCATGCCGAAGAAGAGGCGGGCTTTACTGATGAGGGCCCCCAGCTCCTTCAGGCTCAGGCGGCCCGCCAGGTCGATGGGCGCGGCCCGGCACTCCTGATGCACCGCGGCCAAGAGCTCCTGTTCATGGGGGGACCGGGTCCCGGTGAGGACCGTGGTCAGGCCCCACTCCTCTTGGAAAAACTCGATCACCCGGGCATATCCCGGGGGAGTCCAGCATTTGAAGCTCCAGCCGGCCCCGGGATGCATCACCGCAAAGGGCTTCTCGGCCAGTCCCAGGGATGCCAGCAGGTTTCGTATTTTCTGTTCCACCTGGTCATCCCAAAAAAACTGTAACCGGGGCTTTACGGGTTCGATCCCCAAGGACCGCACGGCCGCCAAATTCTGGTCCACCATGTGCATTTTCACCGGCGGGCGGGGCAGGAGCCGGGTGAAACAGCCGTGGCGCTGCCAGAAAGGCTGCCGGGGGTGAGCGAAGCCGAGTCGTTCCCGGGCCCCGGAGAGCCACGAGTAAATGGCGCCCCGGTCGCCCCCGGACAGTTCCAGTACCAGGTCGAAGCGTTGCCGCCTGAGGTCTCGGATGAACCTGAGGGCCTGCCCCCAGGTCTCGTTCCGCCGGTCCGCCACCATGAGGCCGTCCAGCCCCGGGTGGCCGGAGACCATATCCTCGGTGCCCTTAGGGACCAGGTAGGTCACGCGGCTCTCGGGCCAGGCCTCTTTCAAAGCGCCGATCACCGGGGTGCTCACCAAAACGTCCCCCGGTTGCTTGAGCTTGATCACCAGGATGCGGTTATAACTCGGGGTCGGCATCGCGGGCATCTTTGGGGCCCATGGCCACGCCCCGTTTGGCGGCCCGGATGAATTCCAGCAGGTGGGCCACTTCCGGGGTCAGGGGCACCTCCTGCTCCACCTGTGTCAGCCTTGCCTTGAGATTGCCCCGGCGGGAGAACAGGAGGCGGAAGGCCTGGCGCAGGGCGGCAATGTTTTGGGAAGCCACCCCGGCCCGCTTCAACCCCACGATATTGACCCCCTTGACGGTGTGGGTGTCGTCAATGATGGAGAAGGGCGGAATATCCCGGGAGGCCCGGGAGCCGCCCCGCATGATGGCCAGGGTGCCCACCCGGATGAACTGGTGCAGGAGACAGTTGGCCGAAATAAAGGCCCGGTCCGCCACCTCGACGTAGCCTCCCACCAAGGCGCCGTTGACCACCACCACGCGATTGCCCAGGGAGGAGTTGTGGGCCATATGGCTCAAGGCCATGAGAAAATTGTGGTTGCCCACCCGGGTGGCGCTGCCGGGCTTGGTGCCCCGGTGAATGGTGACGTACTCCCGGATAAGGTTGTGGTCGCCGATGAGGGTGTAGCTCTCTTCCCCCGTAAAGGCGTAATCCTGGGGGTCGTAGCCCACGATGGCCCCGAAGCCGATGAGGTTGTGCTCGCCGATGGTGGTGTAGGGGCCAATATAGGCGTGGGCCAGGATGCGGGTGCCGGCGCCGATTTGGCTGGGGCCGTCAATGATCACCCCCGGCCCGACTTCAACATCCGGCGCCAGTTCCACCCCCGGGGCGATCTTGGCGCTGGGGTCAATGGCCATTGAGGTTCCTCCCCCGGGCAAGTTCCCGGAGATAGTAATATTTCAGAAACTTGTACATGCTCATGAGCACCGCCAGGGTATAGCCCGGCGTGCCTTCCAGAAACCCCAGGCGGATAAAATAAAGATGGAAAAAGGAGAAAAAGGGCCTGACGAATAATTCTCCCGGATAGGGGCGCCGCCCGGCTTTGGCAAGTTCCTGGGCCGCCAGGCGGGCGTAGCGGTCCATACGGGTGACGTATTCGCTGACGCTCCGGTAGCTGTAATGCTCGAGGGGGGTCGTCAAAGTCCCCACAGGCCCGGCCACCACCACCTCTTCGTGGACCTCCCGGTCCCGGAAACGGCCCTGGCCCCGGCGGAAAAGGCGCAGGGTGTAATCGGGGTACCAGCCCAAATGTCTTATCCACCGGCCGCAAAAGTAGTTCTTCCGGGGCACCCGGTAGCCGTCCAGAGGGCTGTCGGCCCGGACTACCGCCAGGATTTCTTCCCGCAGGGCCGGCGGCACCCGCTCGTCCGTATCCAGACTGAAGACCCAGTCGCCCCAGGCCTGGTCCAGGGCAAAGTTCTTGGTGCGGCCAAAGCCCTCCCAAGGGGCATCAATCACCCGGTCGGTATAGGCCCGGGTCAGCTCCACGGTGCGGTCGGTGCTGCCGGTGTCCACCACCACGATGTCGTCGGCGAAGCTGACGGATTCCAGGCAGGGGCCGATGTTGGCCTCCTGGTTCAGGGCGATGATGATGACGGAGAGTTGGGGCATGGTTTAGTAGTCAGTTGCCAGCAATCAGTGGTCAGTTGTCAGTTGGTGCATTTTCTGGAAACTGGCAACTGACCACTGACTACTGCTTTAAAGGTTTGGCCTCGTCGATGAGCATGATGGGGATGTCGTCCTTGATTTCATAGACCAGGCGGCAGGTCTCGCAGATGAGGCCGTCGCCTTTATCGTTGAGGCGAATGTCCCCCTTGCACTTGGGGCAGGCCAAAATTTCCAGCAGTTCTTTGCTTATGGGCATGATGTCTCCTTAAATTAAATTTTTGGACGTTTGAGACTGCTAAATAGCCCAGCAATTTGGTGGTCTTGAGGAGCATCGAAAGTAACTTTATATAGGCAAAGACTCATCCCCACCTTCCCAGTTATAATTGATGGAGAGGAAAATGCTCCGGGACCAATTAACCATGGTGTAAAAGAAACCCTAATAAGTTGTTTGTTTATCTCTATTTTTAATTCTGCGACTGCTTTTCTATGTGAAATGTATTTTACACGCAAAGGATGGGTCTGTGCCAAGGGTGGGGGAGGTATTAAAATACTCATACAATCTTGTCCTACCAAAGGATTAATTTTTGAAATTTCCTGTATTACACCAACTATAATTGCCTCAGCTTCCTTAATATTATTATGGGATAATTGATTAATTAAATATTCAATAGTTTTATTATTTATATTGGATGGTGGAAAAGCACTTATGGCAAATTTGTTACCGTGAAATGCATAACGTTCGGTGGACTTAAACATAAAATCGATTTTGCCTGGAGGCTTTTCGAGCCAAGCGATAATTGGCCTGAATCCTTTGCGTCCCCACAACCAGCCAGCAAAAGATAGATAGAAACGACTATTAATCCACTGGCTCCTTAATTCAGGTTTCATATCAGAAATTGCCTTCTTGCTTAATGATTCTCTTAAAATATTTATAGCTGGACCAATGTGAATAATTTTTGTCTTTCCAAAACCCATTGCAGGTGGCTTATTATCATTTATAAAACTTCTACCTATAAGTATTTCAGAAAGCCATTGATCCGTTGGTATCTTCCCGATGAACGCATGGCCAGTATAAGAAATTGATAAAATACCATTTAGTGCACAAAATATAATACTTTTATTAGCAAGTTCATCAAATTTATTAGAAGATTTTGTAACAAGCCGGTCGGAAATTTGAAGAACTTGATATTTAGATGCATTTGAGATAATCAATGTCATTATAGATAGTCTCTATTCCTAAAAAATATTCTATTTAAAATTATAAAAAACTAACTCATATACCAGCCGCCGTTGACGTTGATGGTCTGGCCGGTGATGTAACCGTTTTGGGCCAGCATGACGGCCACCGCGGCCACTTCGTCCGGAGCGCCGAAGCGCCCCACCGGGATGAGATCCGGCTTGACCGTGAGATTGCCGGTCACCATCTCCGTTTCGATCAGGGCCGGAGCCAAGGCGTTGACCGTGACGCCTTCTTTAAAGAGATGCCGGGCGTAGGAATGGGTCAGGCCCAACAGCCCCGCCTTGGACGCGGCATAGTGGGGCCCGGTGACGCCCCCGGTTTGGGCGGCCACAGACGAGACAAACAAGATCCGCCCCCAGCCCCGGGACCGCATGCCGGCCAAAACCTGCTGGGTCACCAGAAAGGCGGATTTCAGGTTCACCGCCAGCATCTCGTCCCAGTCCGCCTCGGTGATGTCCGCCAGGGGTTTCTGGCTGACGATGCCGGCATTGTTCACCAGGATATCCACCGGCCCCAGGTCCAATTCGATGCTAGCCACCATGCGGGCCACCGCCGCGGACCGGGCGACATTGGCCTTCACCGGCAGAGCCCGGGCGCCGCGCCGGTGAATCTCATTGCAGGTTGCTCGGGCGTCGGCCTTCCGGCTCCGGTAGTTCACCGCCACGTCGGCCCCGGCTTCCCCCAGGGCGATGGCGATGGCCCGGCCGATGCCCCGGGAGGCCCCGGTCACCAGGGCGACTTTGCCGGTTAGATCGTCAAGCATTTTCCGTTCTCCCCATACGTAAAGGAGTGCTCAAAATAGCCCTAAGATGGTAACCGCAGGCTTTTGCGGGAGAAGCCTCTGAAAAATCCCCCTAAATCTCCCTTTGCCAAAGGGGGATTTCCCACTATCCCCCCTTTTCTCAAGGGGGGCAGAGGGATTATGAATCCACACAGGATGCCCGGAAAACTTCTCAACCATCCTCATAGTATCAACTAACCTCGGTTGGATTCAAGACTTTCTCACACGCAACCATAACCATTTCCGGGGTGAGGTCCGTGAGGCACCGGGGCTCGGGGCAGCGGCGCTTGAAACAGGGGCTGCACGCCAGGCCCAGGCGGATTACTTGATGACCTTCGCCGAAGGGGCCGGTGCGCCAGGGGGCCGTGGGGCCGAACAGGGCCGCCACCGGCGTGCCCAGGGCGGCGGCCAGGTGCATGGCCCCGGTGTCGGTGGTGACCGCCAGGCGGGCCTGCCGCAGCACCGCGGCCAGCTCTGCCAGGGAGGTGCGCCCGGCCAGGTTGAGGAGGGGCGCCTGACTCTGCCCCAGGAT
This sequence comes from uncultured delta proteobacterium, assembly GCA_963812015.1. Classification (GTDB taxonomy): domain Bacteria; phylum Desulfobacterota; class Desulfobaccia; order Desulfobaccales; family 0-14-0-80-60-11; genus 0-14-0-80-60-11. The sequence goes on from CAWETI010000003.1 coordinate 1,321,495, forward strand.
GCCCTCAGCCAACTCTTGGTCGGCGCGGCTCCCGGTGACGGCCACCAAAAAGCCCCGATGGCTCAGCCACTCCGCCAGGCGGGTCCAGGACGCCGGGGGCCAGAGTTTGGAGGCCCAGCGGGCCCCGGGATGGAGCACTACCAGGGGCTGGCCGGCCTCAACCGGGACCAGGGCCGAGGTGTCCACCGCCGCGTCCAGGCCCAACCGGAAGCGGGGCGGAGCCGGGGAAGCCCCCAGATAGTGGGCTAGGTTAAGGTAGTGCCGCACCGCGTGGGCCTCCGGGTCAAAGGCCGGCACCCGCTCGGTGAGGGCCAGGTAGCTCAACTCCCGGGTCCGGTCATAGCCCACCTTGCGGGGACTCCGGGCCAAAGCCACCCACACCGCGCTCTTAAGCAGGCCCTGGAGGTCCACCACCAGGTCGAAGGGGCGGGCCCGGAGGCGGTGCAGGAGCGTCATCAAGGTGGCCGGATTGGCCCCGGACAAAAATTCGGCGGGGCGCAGGCGGGGGGCTACCCAGACTTCGTTGAGGGCGGGGTGGCCGTTCAGCAAAGGGGCATAGGCGGCCTCCACCAGCCAGGTGATATGGGCGCGGGGATAGGCGGCCCGCAGGGCCTCCAGGGTGGGCAGGGCATGGAGCACATCCCCGAAGGAACTGAGTTTGACCAGGAGAATGCGCGGCTGGCGGGAAAATTTATTTTCAGACATTATCCTCGATGCCAGGTCCCCAAAATTCGGGATCAAGGAGAGAATATCCGCGGTTTAGGTAGGGGCGGACCCGCGTGTCCGCCCGCTTTGGGGCGCACACATGGGTGCGCCCCTACAAAAAATGCCTATGGTTTCGCATAGTAACCCTGGAGCTTTGACAATTTTTTTTCTGGAAGTCATCCAACCTTTAAATCCTTCAAAATCCACTCCACTGCTTCCAGGAGATCATGCGCCACATGGACCGGCTGCACCGGCTGGGTATCCCGGAGATATTGGTACTCCCCCCGGCCGTAGCCGGTGAGCACCAGGATGCCCTTGGCCCCGGCGTTGGCCGCGGTCTGGATATCCTTATAGCGGTCGCCCACGACATAAGAACGGGCCAGGTCCAGGTCGAGGTCCCGGGCCGCCTGCTCCATCAGTGTGGGCTGGGGTTTGCGGCAGGCGCAGCCTTCCGCCGGGCCATGGAGGCAGGCATAAATGCCGTCGAGATGCGCTCCCCCGGCGGCCAATAGCTGCTTCAGGTGCGCGTGGACCTCATCCACCAGGCCGGGGGGAAAATAGCCCCGGGCCGCGCCGGACTGGTTGGTGACCAGCACCACCTTCACTCCGGCCTCATTGAGGCGGCGGATGGCCGGGACCGCCTGGGGCAGCAGCTTAAAACGGCTCAGGTGGTTGATGTAGCCCATCTCCTCGTTGATGGTGCCGTCCCGGTCCAGGAACACCGCCGGTTGACTCATGGGCACTCCTTAAGCCAGGCCCCGGCGGCTGCCGCGACTTCGTCCACGCTGATGGCGTCCAGGCAGGAATACCCCACGTCGCAGGTGCGCTTGAAGCACGGGCTGCACGGGCAGGGATGGCGAATCACCGTGGCCCGGGAGGTGAAGGGGCCGGTGGCCCCGGGGTCGGTGGACCCAAACAGGGCCACCAGCGGCACCGAAAGCGCGGCGGCGGCGTGCATCAAGCCCGAGTCGTTGGTGACCAAAAGGCGGAGTTGGGACAACACCCCCAGGGCCTGCCGCAGACTGGTCCGCCCCACCAGATCCAGCACCGGTCCCTGGAAATGCTCCTTAAATTCGTCGGCCACCGGCCCTTCGTCCTTTCCTCCCAGGAGCACCAGGCGAGCGCCAAACTCCTGCTGCAGCACCCGGGCCAGGGCGGCGAAGCGCGAAGGCTCCCAGCGTTTGGCCGGGCCGTAAGCCGCGCCGGGGCTCAACCCCACCCAGGGGCCCTGGCCGGGGAGATCAGCCTCCCTCAAGAGCTGGGCCCCAACGGCTTCTTCCTCCGGCTCCAGGTAGAGGGTAGGGGGCGTAAAGGTGGCCACTCCCCCCAGGGCCTTGAGCAAGCCCAGAAAATAGAACACGGTGTGCAACCCGGCCAGCTTGCCGCGGCCGGACACGGCCTCCTTGAGGAAGAGGCGGCGGGCATCGGTGTTGTACCCGACCCGGGTCGGCACCCCCACCAGCCAGAGCCCCAGGGCGGACTCCATGGAGTTGGGCAAGGCCAGGGCCACCTCGAAGCGCTTGCGGAGTTCCCATAAGACCTGCCACTTGCCCTGGTCCGACGGGTAGCGGATGATCTCCGTCACCCCGGGCTGGGCCACAAAGAGCGGCGCCACCCGGCGGGTCGCCAGCACGGTGATCTCGGCCAGGGGAAAGAGCCGCCGCAGCCCCGCCAGCACCGGCAGGCTCATGACCGCATCTCCCACCCAGTTGGGGGCTCGCACCAGGATGCGCCGCACCACTTCAGGATCCCGGGTGAACCGGCGGGAGACCTGGAGCTGCTGATAGCGCTGCCAGACTTCCGGAGGCAGGGGCAGCTCTTTCGGTGGGTTGGATTTTTCCATGGGGGTGTCAGTCATACCTGAGGTGAGATGCGGGGGCGCCGCCCCCTCTCCTTGATGGCTGGAAAATCTAGCCGCTGAGGTATTGTAAAACATTTTCCTCAGATCCGGTAGAGGAAGCCGCAGGGAGGAGCCCGGAGGCGCCAAGGGGCGGCGGTAAGGGTGCTTAAACAGGTTCAGGGAAATGGTGGCGGAACCTCCAGCCTCATGCCTCCCGACTCCGGTCCAGGGCCTCCAGGATAGGCTCGGCGTCCCCCAGCCGGGCCTCCACTTCCAGGACCCACAGGGGGACGCCTGCGTCCCAGCGCTCTCCCAGGCTGGCCCAATCCTTGGCGGTGGTGATGAGGGCCTCGGCCCCCAGGCTGCGGGCCGCGTCGGCCAGGTCCTGCACTTCCCGGGGGCTATAGGCATGATGGTCGGGGAAGGCCTGGAAACCTTTCAGGTCCACCCCCAGTTCCTGCAAGGTCGCGGCAAAGACTTCCGGGCGGGCCAGGCCGGCAAAGGCCATCAGGGCCCGGTGGCGCATGGCCTCCGGCGCTGCGGTCTGACCCCCGGGATATAACGAGACCCGCACCGGGGCGATGGTCGCGGTCAACACCGCGTGGTCCGGGAAGGCTTGGCGGATGGCCGTAAGGTGCGTATGGTGGCGCTGCTCATCAAACCGGGTCAGGATGATAATCCGGGCCGCCTTTAAGGCGGTGAGGGGCTCCCGCAAGGAGCCTCGGGGCAGGAGCTGGCCGTTGCCGAATGGGGAGGCCGCGTCAAGCAGCACCAGATCCAGGTCCCGGTGCAGTTGAAAATGCTGGAAGCCGTCGTCCAGCAGAAAGAGGTCCGGTTTAAACTCGGCCCAGGCGGCCATCCCCGCGGCATATCGGCAGGCCCCGGTGTAGACCGCCACCCCGGGCAGGGCCCGGGCCAGCCAGTAAGGCTCTTCCCCGACCTCGGGAGGTTTTTTATAGGTTTTCTGCCCGTCGGAGATGCAAGTGACGCCGGGGCTCTGCCCCCCGTAGCCCCGGCTGAGAATGGCCACCCGCCGGCCCCGGTCCCGCCAGAGCCGGGCCAGGCAGGCCACCACCGGGGTCTTGCCGGTGCCGCCCACCGTGAGATTCCCCACGCTCACCACCGGGGCCGGCAGTTTTTTCGTACGGAGCAAACCCCGAGCGTACAGGGTGCGCCGCAACCTGGCCCCCAGGCCATAGAGCCGGGCCAGGACCGCGGCGCCGGCGCGGACGACCGGGCCGGGAGGCGGGCCTTCGTCCGCCGCTCCCTGAAGGCGCCGGAACAGATTATGCCAGTAAGGCCGCATAGTTTACCTTATAGACGAATTCAACGCCTCCTGGTAACATTTTTGGGCGTATTCCTTGACCATGCGCCGGGCGCTGAAAGGCGCCGCGGTGCTCTTGATGGCGTTCTTCATCAGTTGCACCCATGCTTGGGGAATGCCGTCATCGTCGGTCTGATAGAACCGGGGCACCACCTGCTGCTCCAGGAGATTGTAAAGCGAGGCGGCGTCATGGGCATCGCGGTCCCCATCGGCGCTGCCGTCGATGGCCCAGCCGTTGTCGCCGTTAAAGGCCTCGATCCACCAGCCGTCCAGGATGCTCAGTTGGGGCACGCCGTTCAGGGAGGCCTTCATACCGCTGGTGCCGCACGCCTCCAGGGGAGGTAAGGGGTTGTTGAGCCAGACATCCACCCCATGCACCAGCAACTGGGCCAGCCGCTCCCCATAGTCTTCCACAAAGGCGATCCTGGCCCCCAACTGGGGGTCACGGGCGAAATTGAAGACCCGCTGCAAAACGCGCTTGCCCGGGTCGTCGACGGGGTGGGCCTTGCCGGCAAAAATGATCTGCACCGGCTGCCAGGGGTTCAGGAGAATTTTTTTCAGGCGTTCCAGGTCGTGAAAGACCAGGTCGGCCCGTTTATAGGTGGCGAAGCGCCGGGCAAATCCCAAGGTCAGGATGGTGGGGTCCAGCATCACCCCGCCCGCGGCTACGTTGGTGCAATTGATATGGTCATCCACCCAGCGGAGCCGGGCCCGCTCCCTGACCCGGTCCATGAGCTTGTCCTTGGCCCGACAGTGCACTGCCCAGAACTCACCGGCAGGAATATCATCCACCCGTTCCCACATGGCGGGATTGTCGTGATTTTCCAGCCAGTCGGCCCCCAAATACCGATTAAAGAGCAGCTCCAGCTTGGGGGCGATCCAGGAGGGCACGTGGACCCCGTTGGTAATCGAGGTGATGGGGACCTGGTCCTCCGGCTTATCCGGCCACAGAGGCTGCCACATCTTCCGGGAGACCTCGCCGTGCTTCGCGCTGACGCCGTTGCGGTAAGCCGACAGCCTCAAGGCAAAGGCGGTCATGTTAAAGCCGGCGTTGGGGTCGGCGGGGTTGCGTCCCAAATTGAAAAAATCATCCCGGCTCAGGCCCAGGCGGGGGTAGAAGCTCCCGAAATACTTGTCCATCAGGTCGAAGGGGAAGACGTCGTGCCCGGCCGGCACCGGCGTGTGGGTGGTGAACACCGAGGTGGCCCGCACCGCCTGGACCGCGTCCGCGTAAGTCATCTGGCCGTCTTCCATGCGTTCCCGGAGTCGCTCCAGGAGGGCGAAGGCGGGGTGCCCTTCGTTCATGTGGAGCATCGAATGCTTGATGCCCAGGGCCGCCAAAATCTCGGTGCCCCCCAGCCCCAGCACGATCTCCTGGAGGAGCCGCTGCTCCGGGTCGCTGATATAGAGGTGGTCGGAAATGCGCCGGTGGCCGGGATCGTTGGCGGGGAGATCGGTATCCATCAGGTACAGGGGGATGCGCCCCACCATGACCTGCCAGACCGCCACGTAGATGGGCGGATCGGTCACCGGCACCTGCACCACCACCTGCTGGCCTTTATCGTCCAGGACCCGGCAGATGGGGGCGGCGTCCCGGTCCAGGACTTCGTCGGCCCCTTCCTGCCAGCCGTCGGTATTGATCAACTGGCGGATGTAGCCGTCGGGATACATGAAACCCACGGCCACCAGGGGGGTCCCCAGGTCGCTGGCCTCCTTGAGATGGTCCCCGGCCAAAAAGCCCAGGCCCCCGGCATAAAACGGCAGGGAGTGGTGCAGGCCGTACTCCAGAGAAAAATAGGCGATGGGGGCGCACTCCGTGTCGGTGATATTGGCCGTGAACCAGCACACCTTATTGTCCAGGTCACGGCGGAACCGGGCCAGGACCGCGTCATAGTGGCGCAGATAGTCCGGGTCCCCGGTCGCGGCTGCCAGGATTTGGGGAGGTAAGACCGTGAGGAATTTGACGGGATTGTGGCCGGTCTCCTTCCAGGCGGGGCGATCCAGCATCTTGAAGAGCATCCGGGCCTCGGGGTGCCAGCTCCACCAGAGGTTGAAGGCCAGCTCGCCCAGCCCCGCCAGACGCTCGGGCAGGTGAGGAAATTGATTGTCAGGGCAGTCCATGGGCGCGCACACCTCCACCAGGATTCGATCACCGGCGCTCGGTCAATTTAGCATATAATTCAAACTAATCCCTCTGGGGGGGAATGCAAGGGTGGATCGGCATGTGGAAGCAGGGGCGGTTCGAGAACCACCCCTGTTTCCTTATATCCCCCATCCTCACCCCATCTCACTTCGCCGCTTCTCGGGCCGCGGTTTCACCGGTGTCGGTGGGGGTTTGGTGGTCTTCATGGGCGAACTGCATCTCGTAGAGGTGACGGTAGAGGCCGTCCGCGGCCAAAAGCTCGGCGTGGGTGCCGATCTCCAGGATGCGGCCGTCTTCCATGGCGATGATCCGGTCGGCGTTCCTGACGGTGGAGAGGCGGTGGGCGATGACCAGGGTGGTGCGGCCGACGATCAGCCGGTCCAGGGCCTGCTGCACCTCCCGCTCGGATTCGGAATCCAGGGAGGAGGTGGCCTCATCCAAGATGAGGATGGGCGGGTCCTTAAGCAAAGCCCGGGCGATGGCCAGGCGCTGACGCTCCCCGCCGGACAGGCGCACCCCCTGTTCGCCGATGAGGGTGTCCAGGCCCTGGGGCAGGGCCATGACAAAGTCATAGGCGTGGGCGGCCTTGAGGGCGTTGATGATCTCGGCCTCAGGGGCGGTGAGGTTGCCGTAAGCAACATTGTGGCGCACGGAGTCGTTGAACAGGATGGTCTGCTGGGTGACCACGCCGATCTGCTCCCGGAGGGAGGCCAAAGTGACGTCCCGGATATCGCGCTCGTCGATCTTGATGGCGCCGCCGGTCACTTCGTAGAACCGGGGCAGGAGGTTTAACAGGGTGGATTTACCGGCCCCGGAGGGGCCCACCAGGGCCACCACTTCCCCCCGGCGCACGGAAAAGTCGATGTCGTGGAGCACGTTTTCCCGGCCGTCATAGGCGAAGTTGACCCCGGCATAGCTGATCTCTTGGGCCAGGGGCGCCAGCGCCGCGGCCCCGGGGGCGTCCTGAATCTCGGGTTCCCGGTCCATGAGGCCGAAGACCCGGGCCGCCGCGGCCAGGCCTTCCTGGACGATGTTCTGGACCGAACTCAGGCTCTTGATGGGCTGGTAAAGCATGAGGAGGGCGGCCAGAAAGGAGAAGAAGGTGCCGGGGGTGGAGGTGCCCCGGATCACCGCGTAACCGCCGTAGAAGATGATGCCGGCCATGCCCAGGGAACCCAGGACCTCCATGATGGGCGGGGACAGTTCCCGGGTGGCGTTGAGCTTCATGCGGATGCGGAAATAGTCCCAATTGGCCCCGCAGAAACGGCCTTCCTCGTAGTCTTCCCGGGCGAAGGCCTTGACGATGCGCTGGCCGATGAGGGACTCCTGGAGCACGGTGTAGAGGTGGGCGTTGGCCACCTGGGTCTCATGCGACATGCGGCGCATGCGTTTGCCCAGGCCGACGATGAAGAAGACCGCCAGGGGGAAAACCACCATGGCCATGAGGGCCAGGCGCCACTCCCGGTAAAAGATCACTGCGGTCAGGCCGATGACGGTGAAGGAATCTTTAAAAAAGCTGGTCACCACCCGGGTCACCGCGTCCTGGAGGAGGTTGACGTCGTAGGTGAGGCGGCTCATGAGCACCCCGGTGGCCTCGCCGTCGAAAAAGGACAGGGGCTGACGCTGGATGGAGGCAAAGAGCTCGTCCCGCATACGGGTGACGGTGGCGTTGCCGATATAGCTCATCTGGTAGTTGTGGGTGTAGGATAAAAACCCTTTGATGAGGTAGAGGACCACCACCAGGGGCGGCAGCAGGTAGAGCATGTTTTCCCGCTTGGCGAAAAAGACGTCGTCCAGGACCGGCTTCACCATGTAGGCCAAAAGGGCGGTGAGCGCCGAGACCCCCAACATGGCGACGATGGCCGCGGTCATGCGCCAGGTGTGGGGCTTGAGGTACGTGAGCAGGCGGAAGTAAAGCCGCAGGTCGGCTGTATTCATCATAAGGGCGTCGGGGGCGGAAGCTGTTGTTTCCCCTTCTATACCTTATCGGCGGGCACTTTTCCAATAAAATCCGGGGAGTGAGGGAGGGGGGCCGGTGTGATAATGGTGCTCAGAGGCGACGTTCACCGGCCAATCCTAAGATGGCCGGGCCCCGGGGACTGCGGAGCAGGTCCGGCTGCCGGGGTCATCTTGCGTCAGGGTGCGCACGATGGCCCCGTCCTGCATGACCAGGACTGATCGGCCAGGCGCCGGGCCTGGTTCAGGCTGTGGGACACCGCCATGATGGGGTAGCGCTCCATCAGGGGGGGCAGGAGTCCCTCGATCTTCCGCAACTTAAAAATTCAGGGGCGGGGTGGGTTCGTGGCCACTCGAAAATCCCCTTGGGGGCTTTGACTAAACCGCTCAGGTCAACGTAATCACCTTGTCGGCCAACTGCATGGCGGTGACGATGTCCAGCATATTGGTGGTTTCCCCCACCTGCTTCTGCTCCAGGAGCTTGAAATGGTTGAGGCAGGTGCCGCACACCAGGAGCCTCACTCCGGAGTGCTCCAGGGCCAGGAGACCGGGCAGGACTTCGGAGCCGGCCACGGCCAGCTTTACCCCGCCATTCAGCAAGACGACGCACCACAGTTCCGGGCCCATCTCCTTGAGGGTGGCGATGAAATTGCCCATGAGCTTGGTCCCCAGGACCTCATCGCCCCGTCCTAACTGGTTGGCGCCCATGAGGACGAGAATCTTGCCGGGGGCCTCTGCGGTTGCCGGAACGAAGACCTGGCAGGCGCCGGCGTCCGTCCGGGAGCCGGTGATCGCGAAGCTGTCTCCCTGGGCCTCGGTCTTGGTCTCATAACCGGCCCGCTGGAGGAACCGGCTGACATTCTCCTGGGCGGCCGGGTTGTCCACCAGCACGGTGAGCCGCTCCACGTCGCCCCGGTCGATGAGTTCCTTGGTTTTGATCACGGGGTTGGGACAGGCCAAACCCCGGCAGTCCAGATGTTTTTCCGCCATGGCGTTAGGTTCTCCTCATGGTTGATCCCGGCGCGGCAGCCGCCCGGCCACCGGGAACGCGGCCGCGCCAGTTTGCTTCGGGCTAGTATAGCGTATCATTAAGGCCCGGTGTTCTTTTTCTCCCCTTCCCCTGGCGGAAGGGGAAACGCATTATGCGCGCTTTTGGTCGGCGAATTCTCTGAAACCGCTCCGGGAATATCCCGCCCCGACTTCCCCCGGTGGCTCCGCTCCCCATGCAGGGCCGCGCCCAGGGCCCCCACCAGGTCCGGTTGCTCCGGGACGATGACGGGGAGGCCCAAATGCTCTTCCAGAAGGGCTTTTACGCAGGGGTTGTGGGCCACCCCGCCGGCAAACAGCACCGGCTCCACCACCCCTACCCGGCGCAGCATGGCCAGGGTCCGCTGTACGATGGCCAGATGCAGGCCGAGGGCGATATTGGCGGCCTTCTCCCCCCGGGCCATGAGGGAGGTGGCCTCGCTTTCGGCAAAAACGGTGCACATACTGTTGATTTGAATCCGCCGGTCCGCTTTGAGGGCGAAGTCGCCGAATTCCTCCAGGGGCACCTGGAGGGCGGTGGCCATGAATTCCAGAAATTTGCCGGTGCCCGCGGCGCAGCGGTCGTTCATTTCAAATTTTACCACCTTGCCGCCTTCCCCCAGGGCGATGGCCTTGGTGTCCTGGCCCCCGATATCCAATACGGTGCGGGCCGCCGGGACGAGATAGTGCGCCCCCAGCGCATAGGCCTGAATTTCGGTGATGGCCGTGACGTGGCGGTGTTTGAGGTTCTCCACCAGGAGCTTGCGGCCATAGCCGGTGGCCACGATGCGGGCCGGGGGCAGGCCCTCCAGCAGCCGGCGGCACTGGGCCAGGGGATCGAAGGTGGTGGGCAGCTTGGCCTGGCGCACCACCTGCCCGCCCTCCAGGAGCACCAGCTCGATGGAGCGGGACCCGACGTCGAGGCCGACTACCCCGGGCTCCTCAGGAGATGACATGCTGGGGCATCCTCTTAATCAAATTCACGTTCTAATTCATTCCGAGCTTCGATCAACAACTCATAAGCCCGTTGCAAGACCTTTATGCCCCGGGGCGAGGTGCTCCCGACCCTGGTGGAGGTATCCAGGGCCAGGAGAAAGAAGGCCAGATGCTCGGCGGTAAACGCCTTCTTGAGGTCATCCACTATCTGGAGGGACCGTCCGTCGAAGTACTGGTACAAGGGATAAATTTTCGCCATGGACCCCTCAATGCAACATCTCAATAAAGGCTTCCACCCGGGTCTTGAGCTGCTCCACGTCCTCCATGCTGTAGTCGGTTTCGATGCTGAGCATGGGGATGCCCGCGTCCTTCAGGGCCTTTTCCACCTTGAAGGCCTCGATGGCGTAAGGCTGACAGAACGACAGGCCGTAATGAATCACCCCGTCCGCCTTGAGATCCCGGGTCATCTCCACGATATGCTCCAGGCGCTCGGTATTGGGGGTGAAGCAGGCACAATCGATGCGCATATAGCGGTCGGCGATGGCGTCCAGCATGGCTTCCAGGGTTTCCCCGGATTCATCCACCAGGTCCCGGGTGTTGCGGGCGCCGATGCACGATTCTTCCCCGACGATGATGGCGCCGGAAGATTCCACCACGAACGGCAGTTTCCAGTTGGGTATGGCCATGGGGCAGCCGGACAGCATGAGCCGGGGCGTGTCCGCCGGCGCCACGCCCTGGCCGGCCTTGATGCGCTGCTCCAGTTCGTCGCAGAGTTCCCCGATCTTAGCGGTAAACCGGACCGGGTCGTCATAGAAGCTGATCTGGTTGATGAGGAGCGCGTCCCGGCCCGAAATCGGGGTCGGCGCCACCGCCCGGAGACGGTTGACGCGCTGCAAGACGGCCCGCCGGGCATTCACCAGCTTGATGGCCTCCTTGAGCTTGGCGGCGCTAATGGTGTTGCCGGTGACCCGCTCGATTTCGGCTTTAAACCTCAGAATCTCGGCCTTCCACAGGTCCAGGTCGCAGGCCTGCTTCATCTGGGGGATTTCCATGACGTAGACTGGGGCATAATCGGCAAAGATTTCGTAGGCCTTTTTCTTGCCGTCGCAGGTGGTCTCCCCCACCACCAGGTCGCAGGACTCGATGAAGGGGCAGAGACGGGAGAGCTTAAAGCCCACAAAGGATTTAATTAGGGCGCAGGTGTTCCGGGGCAGAATCTTCTCCGCCGCCTCCTTGCCGATTTCGGCCCCGGCGCAGAGCCCCACACAGACGGCGTCCGCCGCCAGCACCAGTTCCTCCGGCACGAAGACGCAGAAGGTGCCGATCACTTTCTTGCCCTGGGCCTTGGCATCCTGCAATTCCTGGATGCGCAGGCCGTGGACCTCCGACAGGACAAAATCCAGATATTCCATGCCCTTGAGCCGGCCAGACTGGGTCAGATAGATGTCACCGTAAAATTTGCCCAGGACCTGAAGCAACCCTTCGTGGGCCCCGAGGTCCAGGTTGAGTTTTTCCCACATTTCGTCATAAGGATTCGGCATGGTGCTCTCCGTTCCATAAGTCCCAGAAGGTTGCGGACCCAGATCCCGACTTACTGCACGGCCGGGGTCCGGTCACGAGAAGCGAGGCAAAATTCTCCCCGCACCCCTGGAGGGGGATTGAGGGGAATTTGCCTGGTTGTTTTCGGCAAAGGCCTTAGGCGCGCCTCAAGCGGCCTTGACGATATTTCTGGCCGGGTTGGGTCCCAGCTTATAGGCCCGGTCGGTCATCTCCTGGCACACCGCGGCAAATTTCGGGCCTTCCGAGGCGGAGACATGGAACATCTCCAGCCGTTCCGGCTCTATACCCACTTCCGCCAGGATCTTTTTTGCCCTTGCCACCCGCTTGGCGGCGAACAGGTTGCCGCTCATATAATGGCAGTCGCCTTCGTGACAGCCGGAGACAAACACCATGTCGGCCCCCAACTCAAAGGCCTTGAGCAGGAATAAGATGTCCACCCGGCCGGTGCAGGGGACCATGATGATCCTGATGTTTGGCGGATACTGCAGTCGCATGGAGCCCGCCAGGTCGGCCCCGTTGTAAGAACACCACCGGCATAAGAAAGCCAGGACTTTCGGATTATACGAGGTTTGCATAGTCGGTTTCCTTGTCCCGCCACCGCCTCGAACCGCCTGGGGTGGGGGCGCGTTTGGGATTAGTGGTTTATTGATCCCCTTTGGCCACCGGGTAGGCGGCCTCACCCCAGGCCTTGATGCCGCCGGGATACCGGTAGACGTTCTTATAGCCCAGCTTCACCGCCCACATGGCGCCGTTGTGGCTGCGGGTGCATTTGACGAAGCCGCAGTAGAACACCAGGGTTTTATCCTTGTCGGGTCCCAGGAATTTCTCGAATTTGGCCTTGGCGTCATCGTCCATCTCCTTTACTTCCGGAATGGGAAACTCATACTGCACCGCGCCGGGGATATGCTGCTTCACATAACTGTCCTTCAGGGGCATGGTGTCGATGATCATCATGGGTTTCTTCTGGTCGATCCAGGCCTTCAGTTCCGGGGTGGTCACCGGTTTATAACCGCCCCGCGCCACTTCCCGGGATAAATTGACGGCAGAGGTTTCCGTATCCAACTCTTTGCCGGACCACGACTTGTCGCAGCCCACCAGGGCCAAGGCCACGATGAGAATGAGCCCACCCAGAAGGTACACGTGTTTTTTGGTCATTGTTTTGCCTCTCCTTTTAACCGTACTATTAGTTTCCTGACCCAGAGGCTTTGGGGTGATCGACCCCGCCGCCACCGGTACAGAAAAAGAGTTACCCCCATCATGATGAGGTCGCGCCATAAGGCGGTTTTGACGCTTTTTTGGGCGTCAAGTTCATCCCCGGTGAAACAGCCGCAGTCGATGTCCAGGTTTTGCCAGACCGCGAATCCCAGTATCACCAGGAATATGAGGAGTAAAATACCGATAACGGTGAGGCTGCCCCGGACTTCCAGGGTGAGCCCCAGGCCCGCCAGTAGTTCCAGGCTCGGCAGACCGATGGCCACCAGGGGCAGCAGGCCCTCGGGCACCAGGTCATACTGGGCGATGGCGTGGGCAAAGGTCCGGGGGTCCAGGAGTTTAACGAACCCTGCATAGATGAAGACCCCCGCCAGGGCCAGTCTCAGACCATGGTAAATCCAGGTGACGTAATCATCCCCGCCGCGGCCGGATTGGGGCCGGGACCGGCTGAGGGCGCCGGCCAGAGCCATTTTCTGGCAGGTTTTGGGCTTGGCTTCGGTTCTCGACAAACGCATCACCCTGCATGGGGTTCAGACTATGATCAAACGGCGATGGACCAGGGCCGGACGAGGCCACCGGCCTGGTGGAGGCGGGTAAGGTCTAGGGGCGCTGCCTGGACCACACCCCGCGGTGGGGTCTGGCCGAGGCTGGCAACCGGGCGCGTGTGGGCGCGCCGGCGCCATTCACTGCTTTAAGAAGCTAGTGGCGTTTACGTCGGTAGGCCGAGAGACTGAAAAGACAAGTATGTAGGGTTAATGCAAGGGGGGGATTGATCCAGGGGTGCAGCGTGCGGAGGAGTCCCAGCGATCAGCCCATCCCTTGTCCGGCCTCCGAATCCAGAGCCTTACCAAGGCTCCCCGGACGCCGGCGCTTCAGGATTTCAGGGGTGTGAAAAAGAGCGGCCGATTCACTGGATCACCTCCTCGAAAAGAGTTACTGGGCAAGATAATATAAGAGAACCTGCCATGAAGCAACAGATTTTTCCCACCGGAATCCGAAGGGGGCCGGCCAGGAGCAGCAAAGCCGCGAGGGCCGTAAGCTGAGAACCGCCTGGAGCCGCGCCAGGAGCAGGTTTCAGCCCCCGGGGCGCCCGGCTATCCGGCAGGCCGAGGAAAGGCGGAGCCTGAATAACCTCCTGCCGGTTTCCAATTTTCCGGACTTTACAGTACAATCCGGGGAAAATCTCAATCCTTCCTCCCGGAGGCCATGATGGGTAATGCCATTAATCTCAATCACTTTTTGGCCGTGGGGCTCCAGGCCCAGAACTATGTCCTTACCCACATCCTGGTTTGGAGCATGCTGGCGCAGCTCATGGTGGCGGGCTGCATGTATGCTCTGGCTCGCCTGGCCGCCGAGGCGGTGCGGCCGTGGCTGCGTAAGCAACTGGCGCGGCGCCCCCTCATTGAACACACCTTGCCGCACCTGACCAAGCTGGTCGCCGGCAGATTACTCGGCCCCATCTTCACGGTCGTCTTCCTATGGTTCGCCCTGGCTACCGCAAGCCGCTTCCACTGGCCCCATCACGGCATCCGCATCGTCTTGAGCCTGTTCCTGGCCTGGGTGATCATTCGCCTGCTGACCTCCCAGATGAAAAACCGTACCCTGGCCAGGCTCATCAGCCTCATCATCTGGTCCATCGCCGCCCTGGATATCGTCCATCTGCTCATCCCCTTCCTCGACCTGCTCGACAGCATCGACCTGACCATCGTTGGCGTGCCCCTGACGGCCCTCAGCATTATCAAGGGCGGCCTTATTTTAGTGGCGCTGTTCTGGCTGTCCAAGAAAATCTTGGGGTTCTTCGGGCACTGGATTAAGACGGTGCAAAATGTCACCCCCTCGGTCCAGGTACTGTTGTATAAGCTGCTCAGCCTCACCCTCTTCACCCTGGTGATCATCGGGGTCCTCTATTATATGGGATTCAATCTCACGGCCTTCGCGGTTTTCAGCGGCGGCATCGGCCTGGGCATCGGTTTCGGTCTGCAGAAGGTTTTCGCCAATCTGATCAGCGGCCTCATCATCCTGGCCGACAAGTCCATCAAGCCCGGGGACGTCATTCAACTGGGAGATAGCTATGGCTGGATTAATTATCTCGGTGGCCGCTATATTTCGGTGGTGACCCGGGATGCCACGGAGCATCTTATCCCCAATGAAGACCTGATTACCAACCAGGTGATCAATTGGTCCTACAGCAACAACCTGTTGCGGGTCAAGATTCCCATCGGTATCGGCTATGATTCCGACATCCCCCAGGCCATGGAACTTATGCTGGAGGCCGCGGGCGCGGTGCCTCGAGTCCTGACCGACCCCGAGCCCGCCTGCCTGCTCATGGGTTTTGGCGACAACTCCGTCGATTTTCAACTGCGGGTGTGGATTCGGGATCCGCAAAACGGCCTCAGCAACATAAAAAGCCAGATCCTCCTGGGGGTGTGGGAACGATTTCACCAGCATGGCATCGACTTGCCCTTCCCCCAGCGGGTCTTGCACCACAAGTCCGTACCCGAGCTTACGGTCGCCATCCGGCCCCAGGACCACACCGCCGGCGGCGACCCCGGGAATGACCGATTGCAGCCGATCTGACGGGCCGGTAAGAGTGTGAGCCTGTCATGGGTTCATGGCAAACCAGCCCCCCCGGGTTGACAGACCTCTTCCGGTGGGATAAATGCTTAGCCAACGCTATACTCCAGACTGACAGGATTACCGTTCATGGTGCTGATTATCCTCTGTGTGTTGGCCGGGTTGTGGCTGTTCCCCGGCGGGGTGGGCGCGGGCCCGGGCCTGCCCATGGGGGCGTCGCCCCCGGTCCCGGCCTCCGAGGTCGTGCGTTTTCCCTACTATGCCGCGCCGGCCCAGGCCTATCTCTGCGGCGAGCCGGTGCCCCTGGAGGAGCCCGAGGTCAAAGAGGCCCTGGACCGGGAGTTTGCCATCGAGGTCTGGAGCCGGGCCCAGACCACCATGTGGCTGAAACGGGCGCACCGCTATTTTCCGGAAATTGAACGGAAACTCCGGGCCCGGCGTCTCCCCCTGGACCTGAAATATGTGGTCCTGGCGGAAAGCGACCTGCGCGCCCAGGCCCGGTCGTCCGCCGGCGCCCTGGGCCCCTGGCAGTTCATGGCGCCCACGGCCCAGCATTTTCAACTGAGGTTAGACAAAGACGTGGACGAACGCCTGGAGTTCGGGGCTTCCACCGATGCGGCCCTGACGTATCTGGACAAGCTGCACCAGATGTTTCAGAACTGGTCCCTGGCCCTGGCGGCATACAACGCCGGGGAAGGCCGGGTCCAAAAGGCCATCGCCGTGCAGGGGGTCAACAACTTCTACCACCTGAGCCTGCCGGAGGAGACCGAGCGCTATGTGCACCGCATCCTGGCGGCCAAAATCATCATGGAAGACCCCACCCGCTACGGCTTCGATATTCCCGAGGATCAGCTTTATCCGCCCCTTACTTATGACGAAGTGCAGCTCACCCTGGCTCAGGCGGTGCCGGTGAGAAGACTGGCCGAAGCCAGCGGCACCTATTATAAGGCCATCAAGACCCTCAACCCCTGGATCAAGGGTGATGCTCTGGCCCCGGGGGCCTTCCGCCTGAAAATTCCCAAAGGGTCCGCGCCCCGCTTCCAGGCGCTCATGCGCCAGGGGGAGCCGGCCGGCCCGGCCGCGCCCGGGGCCGGGACTAATAAGAAGTGAGGCCATGCATGAAGAAGGAGATGACCAGTCCGGGGCCCGAGCCGGTTTCCTTGATCATCCAGGGCGCCTGGGTGTTGACCATGAATCCCGAAGACGAGGTGTTCTCCCCCGGGGCGGTGGCCATCAAGGACGCCGAGATTGTCGCGGTGGGGCCCCCCGGGGAGATCAGGCAACGCTACACCCCGGCCCAGGTGCTGGACTACCCCCAGGGCTTGATCCTCCCGGGCCTCATTAATGCCCATACCCATGCCGCCATGGCCCTGTTTCGCGGCCTGGCCGACGACCTGCCCCTGGAAGAATGGCTGAATAATTATATCTTCCCCGCCGAAAGCCGGGTCAACGGCGATTTTGTCTATTGGGGCACCAGGCTGGCGGTGGCCGAGATGCTGCTTTCCGGCACCACCACCTTCGCCGACATGTATCTGTTTGCCGACCAGGTGGCTAAAGCCGCGGCCGAGACCGGCATCCGGGCGGTGGTGGGAGAGGTGCTCTACGACTTCCCCTCGCCCAACTACGGCCCCCCCGCCGCGGGCCTGAAGTTCAGCGAAGACCTGTGCCGCGCCTGGCGGGATCATCCCCTGATCCGGGTGGCCATCCAGCCGCATGCCGTCTACACCTGCTCCCCGGAGTTATTGCTGCAGTGCGGCGAGTTGGCGGAAAAGTATGACACCCGGCTCATTATCCATCTTGCCGAGACAGTTCGGGAGGTGAAGGACTGCCAGACCCGCTACGGCGCCACCCCGGTAGGGCACCTTTACCGCCTGGGACTCCTCAACCACCGGCTCTTGGCGGACCATGCGGTGGTGTTAAGCGGTGCGGACCGCATGCTCCTGACGGCCAGCGGGGCCGGGGTGGCCCACTGCCCGGAGTCCAACATGAAGCTGGCTTCCGGGATCGCGCCGATAACGGACCTCTTGCGCCGGGGGATACCGGTGGGCCTGGGGACGGACGGCTGCGCCTCCAACAACAACCTGGATCTCATCCAGGAGATGGATACCGCCGCCAAGCTCCAGAAGGTGCATACCATGGACCCCACCGTGCTGCCGGCGCCCACCGCCCTGGGCCTGGCCACCCGGGGCGGCGCCCGGGTTCTGGGTATGGCGGACCAGGTGGGGGCCCTGGCCCCGGGCCTGAAAGGGGACCTGATCGTGATTGACCTCGATCAGCCCCATCTGACCCCCCTCTATGACCCCTATTCCCACCTGGTATATGCCGCCACCGGCGCCGACGTTCAGACGGTCCTGGTCAATGGTCGCATCGTGGTCCAGGACCACCGCCTCCTCTCCTTCGACCTGGAAGAGACTTTGGTCCGGGCCCGGGAATTGGCCGGCGGGCTCTTGGCCAAGCAAGTCGGCAACCTGACCTCCCGTCCGGGATAAGGCGCCTCGCCTCCGGTGCGGGCCGCTTCGACCTTGCCGGGACCTGGCCCCACCTTCCCCTCTCGGACAGCTCACCCGCGCCCCGGCCCGCGGTTGCGCCTCGCCGTATCGTTGCGGGCATTTTTGAGAAAAAACGACATCGTGCCGATAAGTCTATAAGCTATTGCAAAAGCGGGTTATTGTGTCACCCTGAGCGTCAGCGAATGGTCTAGGTTATTGGAATGAATAGATTCTTCGCTTCGCTCAGCATGACCAACTGGCGCAAAAAGAGGTCTTGAAATAGGTTCTAGCGTCAGGCGTGGTGGCAAGGGGTACAACCAAGGTGGCGTCAGGAGAGTTATGGTTGGGTTTAGGGGGCGTGATGCATCCCGGCCTGGGGCCTACTGCCTCGCGCCCCTACCAGGCCCCATCAAAGAACTTTATTCCCGGCGACCCGGCATAACTCCCATCCTCGCAGCCCGGCAAGACCTCCAGGGGCAAGCCGGGGGATAACTGCGGTTGAAGCGGCAGAGAGGCGCTCCCGGGAGGAGCCGTTGCCGCAGTGAGGTCGAAGATGAGTGTTAAGATTATCAGCAGAAGGCTGGATTCCCGCAAGGTTAGTATCAAGATGGTGGATGGCTCCCTGATCCACGGGAAGATCAATCTGGCTCATGATGAAGGGGCGACCCTAAGGGTGAGCGATGTCTTCACCCAAAAAGCTGATCCTTTTATTGTGGTGTTCGATGTCACGGCGGAGGGCAAAAGCGGGAGGGTAATGATCTTAAATAAACGCAACATTGCCTGGGTATCGCCGGAAGAAGAACCGGTGCTTCAGGAAGAGGAGCACCCGCCCGAGCCGACCGGCGGTTCCCTGAAGGATCGGTTGCGGTCCACTTAGGTTGGGCGCCTATCCCGAAGTGAGCGGCATATCAGCCGGGGCCTCAGGGCCCGGCGGCCTGCCGCACCAACCCTCATCCTCCTGAAGTCCGCTCTTACTCCTTCCCAGGAAACCGGGCCCCGGCTTGCCCCGATCCTCCCTACCCGATTAACTCCGGGCAATCAAAAATACCCCTAAACAGGTGACGACGATGCCCGCCAGGCGGGTGGCGCCCACCGCTTCGCCGAACATGGCCCGGGCCAGGATGGCGGTGAAGACATAGCCCAGGCTGATGAGCGGATAAGCGTAACTGACTTCCGCCTTGGACAGGACGATGAGCCAGACCATGAACCCCAGGCCATAGCAGACGAGTCCCAACAGCACATGGAGATTGGTGGCCGCTTTGATAAAGACGGGTGGCAGGGTTGACAGGGAGAGAGAAAAATTTCCGATCTTGGCCATGCCGTATTTTAATGACAACTGACCGGTGACATTGAGGGCCACATCCACTAAGATCAGGATGAGAACTACGTATTTGACCATTACACCATTCCTTGAAATAATGAATATATATGTTAACGTCTGATTTTCGGAAAAGTTAAGTTCCGATGCAAGAAAATAATGCTCCCGGGGCCCATCCGGGCCTCACCCGGATCCAGCGCCTCGACCCCCGGACCAAGCTGCTGCTGCTGGCGGCCAGCTTCGCCATGCTGCTGTTGCCCGAGAGCCCCCAGGCGGCGGCCCTGGCGACCCTGGCGGTCCTGGTCCACGTGACCCTGGCCCGGGCCTGGCGGGCCCTCCTCCCCATCCGCTGGCTGCTGGTGGCCCTGGCCCTCTTCAGCCTGGGGGTCTGGTCCTGGATGGCTCACGGCCCCACCCCCATTTTCTGGCGAGTCAGCCGGGAATCCCTAGCCTTCGGCACGGCCAACTTTCTGAAACTGGGCGCCATGATGATAGCCGGCCTCACCCTGCTGGCCACCACCCCGGCGGAAGAACTTTTCCTGGGCCTGGTGAAGTTGCGGTTGCCGTATGCCGGGGCCTTTGCCTTTGCCCTGGCGCTGCGCTGGGTGCCCGAGATCTTCGCCACGGCCCTGCGGGTCAAGGAGGCCCAGGAGGCCCGGGGCTTGAACTGGGAGCAGGGTAATCCCCTGGACCGCCTGAAACGGCACCTGCCTCTGCTGGCGCCGATTTTCCTCCTGACCCTGCGGCGCAGCCAGTCCATGGCGTGGGCCCTGGAGGCCCGGGGCTTCCAGATGAGCCCCCGCCGCACCTATCTCCTGGAGTTGCGGATGTCGTCCGGGGATTGGCTGGCCCTGGGGGTGGCCGCGGTTCTTCTGGCCGGGTTCATCTGCCTGCATCTGCTCCACTGGGACCGGATTCCCGGCTTGCAGCTGTGAAGGAGGCGCTAGTGTTGTGCTTCGGAATTTGTATGATATAAATCTGCAGGGGTTTTACGGCAACTGCTCATAAGTCCCCTTATGGAAGGTTTTGAACCTCATAGCTATTATGAAGCACAGCCCTAAAAATGGGTTCTCTTGTCAGGAGAGAGCCGGGGGGGGCCTTAACGGCGAGTCCGGGTGGCTGTCCTCTAACGTTCCTCCCCATCTGTAAGTATGATCAAAATTAACACCTTATTGAAAAACTTGGGGCTTCTCCTGTTGGGCGGCCTGGTGGCGCTGGTGGTGCTGGAACTGCTGCTCAGGGTCTACAATCCCCTGGAGATTCGCTTCAAGCCCGACCGGATCGTTTTGCCGGTCAACAAGCGCTACGTCCTCGACAACACCGGCCAGTTCACTAAGCTGCCCCCCAGGACCCTGCATACCAAAAATGGACTGGGTTTTCGGGGCGATCCGCCCCCTCCCAACTTCCGGGATTGGCTGACCATCGTCACCATCGGCGGCAGCACCACGGAGTGCTTCTATCTCTCCGACGGCCATACCTGGCCTGACCTCCTGGGGCGGAAACTATCGCAGGCTTTTACCAAAGTATGGATCAACAACGCCGGCCTGGATGGCGCCACCACCTACCGCCACCTCATCCTGATGGAGGACTATGTCGTCAAGGTGCGCCCCAAGGTGGTGTTATTCCTGGTGGGCATCAACGACGTGGGGGCGCCCAACCTTGACGAAGCCGAAAAGCACCGGGGGCATTATTTGAGAAATATGTGGCGCGCCCTCCTGTATCGGAGCGAGGTCTATGCCCTGGAGCAAAATATCTATCACTACTTTATAGCCCAGAGTCGGGGGTTGCGGCACACGGAGATTGATTTAAGGAAAGTCGAGGTTCTAGCGGATCTGCCGGAATCAGCGGCGCAGAAGACCTTACAAGATTACCGGGCCAACTCCCTGCCCTTTTTTGCCGCCAGGCTAAAGAAGCTCGTCAAAATTTCCCGGGACCACGGGATTGAGCCGGTCATGATCACCCAGCCGACCCTCTACGGGCCGGGCGTCGATCCGGTCACCGGGGTTAACCTGGCGACCATCAAGCTGGGAGAGAACCTCAACGGCGGGCTTATGTTCCAGGTTGTGGATCTTTACAACGGGGTGACCCGGCAGGTGGCCGGCCAAGAGAAGGTCCTCCTCATCGACCTGGCCCGGGAACTGCCCCGGAACTCCGCCTATTACTACGACTACCTCCACTACACCGAGGCCGGGGCGAGGGCAGTGGCCGGGATTGTCGACTCGCGGCTCAAGCCCTTTCTGGCGGCCCGCTATCCCGCTTTCAAGAAATAGTGGACTCTCAATAGAGAGGGGAGGGCGGGGGAATTTTTCATGGGAAATCCCCCCGGCCCTCCCCTTAAAATTGCCGTCCTTGATCAAGCCGTTATTTGGGCTCGGCCGCCAGCACCTCCGGCTCCACGTTGGAGGCGTACTTGATAAAATTCTCCCGGAAGCGGGCCGCCAGGTCCCGGGCGGTGACCTCATAGGCCTGGGGGTCGGCCCAGGTCTTCTGAGGATAGAGGATGGAATCAGGCACTCCCGGGCATTTGGTGGGCACGGTCAGGCCGAAAAAGGGGTCCTGGTAAGTGGGGACGTCATCCAGCTTGCCGGACATGGCGGCATTTAAAAGGGCCCGGCTGTAGGCGATTTTCATGCGATGCCCCACCCCGAAAGGTCCGCCGGTCCAGCCGGTGTTCACCAGCCAGCAGCTCGGTTTATGCTCGTTGACTTTTTCCCGGAAAAGCTTGGCATAGACCTCGGGAGGCAAGGCCAGGAATGGCGCGCCGAAGCAGGTGCTGAAGGTGACCTGGGGTTCGTTGCCCATGCCCCGCTCCGTGCCCGCCACCTTGGCGGTGTAACCCGACAGGAAATGGTAGGCCGCCTGTTCCGGGGTCAGCCGGGCGATGGGGGGCAGGACCCCAAAGGCGTCGCAGGCCAGCATGAAGATGTGCCGGGGGTGCTCCCCCATTCCGCCGCGCACGATGTTTTGCAGATGGGTGATGGGGTAGGCGGCCCGGGTGTTCTCGGTGAGGCTGTCGTCGTTCAGGTCCAGGCGGCGGGAGGCCAGGTCGATGCCGACATTTTCCAAAATGGTGCCAAACCGGCGGGTGCATTCGTAAATCTCCGGCTCCGCCTTGGGATTCAGCCGGATGACCTTGGCGTAGCAACCCCCCTCGAAATTGAAGATGCCCCCCTTGCCCCAGCCGTGCTCGTCATCGCCGATGAGCTTGCGCTCGGGGTCCGCAGACAGGCTGGTCTTGCCGGTCCCGGAGAGGCCGAAGAACAGGGCGGTATCCCCGCCCTGGCCTTCATTGGCCGAACAGTGCATGGACAGCACTTCCTTTTGGGGCAGATAGTAATGGAGGATGGTGAATACCGACTTCTTGATCTCCCCGGCGTAGGAGGTGCCGCCGATGATGATGAGTTTCCGGGCGAAATTGACGATGACGAAGGCCTCGGATTTGGTGCCGTCCAACTCAGGCACGGCGTGAAAATCAGGGGCGCTGATTATGGTAAACTCCGGGGCGTGCCGCTCCAGTTCGTGCTCATCCTTGATCTGGACGAACAGGTTCCGGGCAAAGAGGTTTTGCCAGGCCTGGGTGGTAATGATGCGGATGGACATGCGGTAGTTAGGGTCAGCCCCGGCATGGCAGTCCTGGACAAAGATATCTTTCCCCTGAAGGAAGGCCAGCAGGCGGTAGTAAAGCAGATCGAATTTTTCCTCCGTCAGGGGCTGATTCTCCGCTCCCCAGGAGATGTGGTGCGCGCTGGAAGGCTCCTTCACGATGAATTTGTCCCGGGGCGACCGGCCGGTATAGACGCCGGTGCGCACCACCATCGGGCCCAGATGGGCGATAAGACCCTCACCCCGGGAAACGATCTCCTCATAGAGGGCGGAGGTGGGCAATTGCCAATTAATGGTCTTGACATTACGAATGCCGTGAGCTTCTAAACCTTTCTTCATGCGCTACCCCCTGGTTTTCTGGCCCCGCTGGGGGGGATTATCTGCAATAGGTTCATAACCGGCCGGTCATTTAAGCCTCTGGCGTTCAGTGGCCGATCTGTTTTTCTCTTGCAACTTGATAAACTTGCCTTTCAATCTATGGTCTACTGAAAGGTCTGGAGAACCTAAGCCACTCTTGATCAAATAGGCATTAACAAATATTCTGTTCTTTAAGTAAATATACGCAGCAATCAAATCTCTGTTGATACTATCATGGTCTTTTATGAAGATGTTCTTGCCAAGAATTCTGCGGTGCAAGTAATCTATGGTCTCTTCCTTTTGGTCGATCTGTACTCCCAGGAATCTGACCTGGAGGCCATCATGTATTCTGAGGGTTTTGTCGTCGATAATTTGGGTTACCTTATACAGATCGGCCGGGTTCAACTGAAGTCCGGGAGCCTCCTCCGGGGCCGCGGCATCGCGAATTGCCGGAGTATAATCAATTTTCGCAGGTGGTTCAATTCTTTTATCGGTCTCGATTATTTGTATTCGATTAAATAAGGGTAAACTTTCCCTGCCGCTGATTTTCGGCGGAGTGGCCTCCAGAAAATCCCGGTTGATTTCGTAGCCCATGGCATTCCGGGCCAAATCCAGAGCCGCCTTGACGGTGGTGCCGCTGCCCAAAAACGGGTCCAACACCATATCACCCCGGAAGGTAAACATCCGGATCAACCGCCGGGGCAGCTCTTCGGGAAACATGGCCTCGTGACCCACCTGCCGGGCTCCGCCAAAGCACCAATGACCGGCGAAGTACTCCTTCCACTCCTCTTTGGTCAGTCTAGAGGCTTCCTTGATGTCTGTCGAGACTTTTTTGCTCTTGCCCGGCTTTTTAAAGATCTGGATGAATTCGTAATCGATTTCCACGATGCCGTTGGGGGGAAACGGGTAGGAACCCATGACCGTGGCGCCCCCGGTGGTATTCATGGTGGTCTTCTTCTGCCAGATGATGGCGCCCATGCAGTCGAAGCCGATGTGCTCGCATTGATTGATGAACTCGGCGTGCAGGGGGATGACCTTGTAGCGGCCGTAAACCGCGGCCCGGGCGAATTGATCCCCAATGTTGATGCAGAGCCGAGCCCCCTCCCCGAGGACCCGGAAACATTCCCGCCAGACGCGGTAGAGGTCCTTGAGATAGTCGTGCAGGCTCTGGCCGTAGCCGATCTGGCCGGGGGCGCCGTAGTCTTTGATCTGCCAGTAAGGCGGCGAGGTCACCACCAGGTCGACGCTGGCGTCGCCCACTTCCGTCATGGCCCGGCTATCGCCGAGATAAATTTTGGCCCGGTTAGGCATAAGGAATGCATGTAACCCGTTGATTGCTGGGGGAAAAATTGTGGCCTCTGGCCGCGCTTCCTATACAACTCATAAGGGATTGGGGATGGGGGTTTGGGGGAAGGGGTAAGGGCCACTTACAAAAAAGCCCTTAGCCCCTTTCCCCAAGTTGCTTCCCACCTCACTTCGCCAGGGCCTTGAGGCTCTGGCGCAGCAGGTCTTCCAGGCTGCCGGCCCCCAGGGTTTTCGCCGCGTCCAGGGCTTTTTCCGCCAGGTTTTTGGGGTATCCCAGGTTGAGCAGGGCCGAGAGGGCGTCCTGCATCAGCTTTTCCCCGGCCGACGCCGGGCGTGGGCGCCGGGCCGGCGGCAGCTTATCTTTGAGTTCCAGCACGATCCGGGCCGCGGATTTCTTGCCGATGCCGGGAATCCCGGCCAGGCGTTTATCATCGCCCTGGAGCAAGGCCTGGGCGAAGTCCTCGGGGTTGATGCCGCTCAGAATGTTCAGGGCCGTGCGGGCCCCGACCCGGGGAATGCCCAGGAGTTGCAGGAACAGATACTTTTCTTCCTGGGTGTTAAAACCATAGAGCTGCAGGGCGTCCTCTTGCAGGCGGGTATGAATCTGGAGGGCGACGGTGGCCGGCGGGTCGGGCAGGGCATAAAAGGTGGAGAGGGGAATCAAGATTTGATAGCCTACGCCTCCCACCTTCAGCAGGATCTGGCCCGGCAACTTGTCGATGAGTTGGCCTTCCAGGTAACCGATCATGGGGAGGCCGGGAGCCAGCGGCTGTGGAAGAGATGGCACATGCCCACCGCCAGGGCGTCGGCGGCGTGTTGGTTCTTCACCTCGACCCCTAAAAGATGCTTCACCATCAGCTGCACCTGTTCCTTGGAGGCCTGGCCGTAGCCCACCACCGATTTCTTGACCACCAGGGGCGAGTAGTGAAAGATGGGCACCGCGGCGCGGGCCGCGAGGAGCAGCACTATGCCCCGCACCTGGCCCAGGGTGAAGGCGCTGTGCACATTGGTGCCCAGAAAGATTTCTTCCACGGCGATGGCCTGGGGGGTATGTTGACGGATTAAATCCTCCAGACCGTCAAAAATCCGACAGAGACGGGATTCCAACGGCGGCCGGGAGCCGGCATTGATGCTGCCGGAGGCCAGGTGGAGGAGTTGATCCCCCTCCCCCTGGAGGACCCCAAAACCGGTATGCCGGGAACCGGGGTCCACCCCCAGGATAATCGGGCTCACATCAAGGCCTCAAGCAATTGATCCGGAATGTCAAAATTGGCGAAGACGTCATTGACGTCATCGTGATCTTCTAATAACTCCACCAGTTTGATCAAATTTTGGGCGGATTTTTCTTCCTCGATGTGGATGGTGGTTTGGGGGCGTAACTGGATCTCCGCCAGGATGGGCTTAAAACCCCGGCTCTCCAGGGCTTCATTGACTTCGATAAAATTGGCGGGGTCGGTGAGCACCTCGAATTGACTCTCGTCCCCTTGCAAGTCTTCGGCGCCGCATTCCAGGGCGGCCTCCATGAGGGCCTCTTCATCCACGCCTTCCCGCTCGAAGACAATGACCCCTTTCTTGTCAAACATCCAGGCGACACAGCCGGGCTCCCCCAGGCTGCCGCCGTATTTGGTAATGAGGTGACGGACGTCGGACACCGTGCGGTTTTTGTTGTCCGTGAGGCTTTCCACCATCAGGGCCACCCCGGCCGGACCATACCCCTCCAGGGTCAGTTCTTCCAGGGCGGCGCCGCCGGCTTCCCCGGCGCCGCGCTTAATGGCCCGGGTAATATTGTCATTGGGCATGTTTTCGGCCCGGGCCGCGGCGATGGCCGCTCTGAGGCGGGGATTGCCGGTGGGGTCACCTCCCCCCAGGCGCGCCGACACGGTAATTTCTTTGGCCAGCTTGCCGAAGAGTTTTCCCCGTTTGGCGTCCAAGGCGCCTTTCTTCCGCTTGATGGTGCTCCATTTGGAATGACCAGACATCTGGGCGTGCTCCTCTTTGACTTACTTTCACAGTGCTTATGACTGCCGAAGTCAAGATTTGGGGGTCCCGGAGGCCGGGGCGCCCCGTTTCCTGAGGCCGACAAAATAGATTTCCCGGCTGGCCGGACGAGACCCGGCCGGCTTCACGGGTCGGCAAAGACTGAAGTTCCTCTTCAGGATTGCCGCCAGGGCGGGGGTGTCCGGCCCTTCGAAGACCTTGACCAGGAAGTGGCCCCCGACTCGGAGCAGCTTTTGGGCCCACTCCCAGGCCAGGAAGGCCAACTCCAGGGAGCGCTGCTGGTCCACCGCCCGCAGGCCCGTGGTTTTCGGGGCCAGATCGCTCACCACCACGTCAAACACCGGGGATATGGCCATAATGGCGGCTAAGTCTATACTTGTGACCTCGCCGTGCACAAAGTATAGGGGCGGGGCCACGGCGATGGTCACCGGCGTCACATCCACCCCTACCACCAGGCCTCCGGGGCCGATGCGGGAGGCAATATATTGCAGCCATGACCCCGGACTGCACCCCAGGTCCAGGACCCGTTGGCCTTCCTGAAAGAGATGGTATTTTTCATCCACCTCTTTGAGCTTGTAAATAGCCCGGGCCACATATCCTTCGGCCCGGGCCCGGCTCCGGTAATAGTCGGGCAGACCTGGGCGAGGCATAGTTTCAAAATGTCTATCTTAGTAGATTAATTAACTTTCTTTTAGCATAGGTCCCAACTTTTGGCAATGAAAATCCTCCGTATGTCAAAATCCTGACAGCCCGGGAGCTCTTTGACCGACGCTTGACGCCCCTCTTCCCGGCGCTCTCCTGGTCCTCGCGGCCGGGGACCGCCGACCAGCCGCAAGGCAGTTAGCTTAAATTAATCAATAAATCAAGCAAGTTAAACAGGAATAGTCGGTGGGGTCTAGGTAAACCGCAAAACTTGGGGCACCCCCGTTCCGACCGGTGTGCAAAGATGAACCGGGCGTTTTGAGGCTGGCACAATCATTGCTGACTAGAGGAACACAGGCAAGGTTGAGCAGTGAGCCTGGGCCGAAGGGATGGTGAGACCGTGATACAGGGAATCAAAAAGCCGGGTTGGCGAAAAAACCCCGGGGCCACTGAACTTGAGGCGACGATGCCGCCATACCGACCTGGCGCCGGAGGGCGGAGATGACCCAGATGTTGACCCCGGAAGAAATGGCGGCTCTGCTTGAAGGTTTAAGGGAAGCAGAGGCCCACCTCGATTCCGAACAGTGCGCCTCTGCGAAAATCATCTCTCCAGGCCGGAGTTTTCCTGAAAGCTTAGGGTGCAAAATTCAGAGACTTATCAAACTGGTTGCTGGCGAGCCTTGAGGTAAAGTGGCCCCACTTTATGAGGGGAATGGGAGCATGGGAACCGAAATCAGCGTGGCATCGTTCGCACCTGAACTCAATGAAGTGCCCCAGGACGGTGCCTCTCCCCAGAGATGGGCAGGGGCGACCCCCCTCAGGGTCATTTCGGTTACCTCCGGCAAGGGCGGGGTGGGCAAATCCAATGTCGTGGTCAACCTGGGACTGGCCCTGGCTCAGCGCGGACTCAAAGTGCTCCTGATTGATGCCGATTTAGGGTTGGGTAATCTGGATATCCTGTTGGGTCTGACCCCAAAATTCACTATTCAGGATGTCCTGTCCCTGCGTCTCAACCTGGCCGACGTGATCGTGGAAGGACCAGGAGGCCTTAAAATCCTGCCAGCCTCTTCCGGCATCCCCGAACTGGCGATGCTGGATGCATTTCAGCAGCTCTTTTTGCTCAACGAAATGGACCATTTCACCGCAGATGTCGATGTCGTGTTGATTGATACCGGGGCCGGCATCTCGCAAAATGTCTTGTTTTTCAATATGGGCGCCCGGGAACGCATCCTGGTGGTCAACAACCAGCCGCCCGCCATCGCTGATGCCTATGCCCTGATCAAGGTCATGGTTTCCCAGCATGGCGAGAAGAGCTTCAAGGTGTTGGTGAATGGCCTGGCTCACGACCGAGAAGCAGAATTGGTCTATCAGACCCTGCTCAGGGTGACCGAGCGTTTCTTGGGACAGGAGATCGCCTTGGATTATCTCGGCGTTATTCCTTACGATGAAGCCGTGCCCAAAGCGGTCATGAGGCAGCAGCCGGTCCTGGCCCTCTACCCCCAGGCTCCGGCCAGCCGGTCTTTCCGCATGATCGCCCAAACTTTGTGGGAATCGCCGCCCCGCGGGATTGACGGCACTATCAAATTCTTTTGGCGTCGCTTACTCTGATCGCGTTCGGGCATACGAAAGCGGGGAAATCATGGAAGAGCAGAGTTTGGCCCAGATCAACATGGAATCAATTCCTGGCTATGGCGCCGGGAAAGTGGATCAGGACTGGCAGGAACAGATGGTGCTGCAATACGCGCCATTAATCAAGTACATCGCCGCTCGTCTGGCCTTGCGCCTGCCATCCCACATCTCCTTAGAAGATTTGGTGAGCTCCGGCATCATTGGTTTGATTGATGCAGTCCAAAAGTTTGACTCCTCGAAGAACATCAATTTTAAAACCTATGCGGAATTCCGTATCAAGGGGGCGATGCTGGATGAACTGCGGAGCCTGGACTGGATCCCTCGTTCCGTGCGGAAAAAATCTCACCTCATCGAAAACGCCTACGTTCAATTACAAAGAAGTTTGGGAAGGCCGGCCGAAGCGGAAGAGGTGGCCGAGCTCCTGGGTCTGGAGCTGGGAGAATTCTACCAACTCCTGGATGAAACCAAGACAGTGTCCCTGGTGGCTTTAGAGGAAGGCAGAAAAGCCCTGGGAGGGCAGGTGAGCTATCTGGAGTACGAACTCCTGGAGACTATCAAGGACGATAAGGCCCGGGACTCAATGTTGGCCATACATTTTTCCGAACTCCAGAAAATTATGGTGCGGGCCATTGAAGCCTTGCCGGATAAGGAAAAGTTGTTGATATCATTATATTATTATGAAGAGCTGACCATGAAGGAGATCGGCCAGATCATGGGTTATACCGAGTCTCGGATCTCCCAGTTACATACTCAGGCTATGTATCGCCTGAAACATAAGCTCCGGGAATACTCCGAAGAGGGTTAACTGGACCTGAAAACTGCTCATTTCCCGGGAATAGAGTCCATGAGTTTTTTCGGGCGGCGTTCCTTGCAAGTCTCCCTGGGGCAGCAGGATTAGTCAATGCTTACCTGACCCATGGCAATGCGCCTGGCGGCCAGAAAAGGAGGAAGATAGTGTCTCTCTTGTCCTACGGGGTGCTCATCTTAGTTGTCGTATTGGGCGGGTTGGTGTTGTTAGTGATTTTTAGTCTGCTGGCCATGGCCCAACAGGGCGATAGCTACCTGGACCAACAAGAATTTAACCTGCCGCAGCAGCAAGATTGCCCCCCTGCATCGGTGGAGGAGGCAAAATCACCTAACCTCTCCGGGCTCGCCAAACAAGATCTGAAGCTGGTTTGATTCTGTCGCCCGCCGAATTCTCATCCGCCGTTGAGGGCGCGAGCCCTCGGCTGGTTTCCCTCTACGACGATTTCCTCTCATATTCGCAGAGACCGAGTTGCGATGACGCCCCCTTTCCCAGGGCGCTTGCCTGGGGGTGCTTAAGATCCTGAATCTAACCCCAAATAATCTGCCTTGGCATCAACCCCGCCTGCTTTAGGTCCGCGGCATGCCGTGCCTTCCTTAATCATCATTGCGTCGGCGGCCAATTTCCACTAAACTGCCCCCAAACCAAGCTTGGTGCAATATTCCCCTGACGAATTGGGACCCTTATGTGGATGGAGAGACTGCAAAAACGCCTCCAGGCGGCCCGGGGTGAAGTCCCGGCGGAAATGGTGCTCACCGGCGGTCGGCTGGCCAATGTCTATACCGGTGCGTGGCAGGACACCGATGTAGCCTTGTTCGATGGGATTATCGTCGGGTTGGGGGATTATCCCGGACCCCGGCTGAACGTCACGGGCCGCTATATTCTCCCGGGTTTCATCGATGGCCACCTCCATCTCGAGAGCAGCATGCTTACTCCCCGGGAACTGGCCCGGGCCCTGTTACCCCTGGGGACGACCACCGTGGTGGCGGACCCCCATGAGATCGCCAACGTCTGGGGTCCTGCGGGTCTGGATTATCTGCTGGAAGCCAGTGCGGCCCTGCCGGTGGATTTTTTCTTCATGCTGCCCTCCTGCGTGCCTGCCACTCCCCTGGAAACCGCCGGGGCGCTCCTGGAAGCCGCTGACCTTGCGCCATACCGGCGTCATCCCCGTATCCTGGGGTTGGCGGAGGTGATGAATTTTCCCGGTTTGGTGGCCGGAGACCAGGGACTCCTGGCCAAGCTCGCCCTTTTTCCCCAAGGCCCGCTGGATGGCCATGCCCCGCTGCTCTCCGGCAGAGCCCTCAACGCCTACCGGTTGGCCGGTATCGGCTCCGATCATGAATGCACCCGTTTAGCGGAGGCCCAGGAAAAGCTAGGTTTGGGGTTTTACCTGATGCTGCGGGAAGGGAGCCTGGCCAAAAACCTGGCTGATCTTCTCCCGACCGTGACCCCCGCCAGCCTGCGTCGCACCATGTTGGTCACCGACGACAGCCACCCGGAAGACCTGGCCCGCAACGGACATCTCAACCATCTCCTCCGCCAGGCGGTATCCCTGGGCCTCGATCCATTGGCCGCAGTGAGCATGGTGACCATTAATCCGGCGGAATATTTTCGCCTCCGGGACCGGGGCGCGGTGGCCCCGGGACTGGCGGCCGATCTGGTGGTGGTGGAGGACCTCAGGGAATTCCGCATTGACAAAGTCCTGAAATGCGGCAAACTGCTGGTGGATCAGGGCAAGCTGGCGGCGGCCCCGGAAGTTTCCCCCCAGCCGCCTCCGACCTCTCCCCTGCGCGTGAAAGACTTGTGCCTGGAGGCCTTTTCACCCCCGGCGGCCGGGAGTGTGGTCAAGGTCATCGGCCTGATTCCCGACCAATTGCTCACCGAAAAGCGTCTCTTGCCCGCCCCCGTCCGGGAGGGCCGCCTGGCAACGGCCCCCGCCCAGGACCTCCTGAAGCTGGCCGTGGTGGAACGGCATCACGGCACCGGCCACCTGGGCCTGGGAATGGTCCAGGGATTCGGGTTGCCCCAGGGCGCCCTGGCCTCCTCCGTGGCCCATGATTCCCATAATATCGTGGTGGTGGGAGCCAGCGAGGCGGATATGCTCCAGGCGGTTCGCCATCTGCTGGACCTGGGGGGCGGGCTGGCGGTGGTGGCCGGCGGCCGGGTAGTGGCCGACCTGGCGCTCCCCATCGCCGGTTTGATCAGCCCTTGGCCCCTGGAACGAGTGGCTGCCGCCTATGCCCGCCTCAAGGCCGCCTACCACGCTTTAGGGGGAGTGCTCCCCGATCCTTTCATGGCCTTGTCTTTTTTGGCCCTGCCGGTCATCCCGGCCTTGAAACTCACGGACCTGGGGCTGGTGGACGTGGACCGCTTCCAGATCGTGCCCCTCTTTGGCCCGGATTGAGGCGGATAATTCCCCCGGGGCTTTGGGGCTGCCCTGGTCAAGGGGGTTCCCATGCCTATAGTCAGAAAACTCGAACGTCTGGCAGCAGTTGAGGGCTGGGGCAGATGAAGGATTTTATACGATAAACTGGTCTTGGCCAGTCCGGATCGCGTTTGCTGATGCCTGGCCCCCGACCCCTGATCCCTGCTGATGGAGGGCTTATGAGTTTAGTGCTGACGGGTTCCGAGGTGATGCAGGTGCTGGATATGGACCTGGCCCTGACCGCGGTTGAGGCTGCCTTTCGGGCTTATGGCGAAGGCCGGGTGAACATGCCGCCCAAGGCCTATTTAACCCTGGCGCAAGGTGACTTCCGGGCCATGTACGGCGAGATCTTTCTTCCCAACGACCATATCTGCGGTTTGAAGTGGGTCAATGTTCATCCCGGGAACCCGGCCAAAGCCTTGTTGACGGTGATGGCCAAGATCCTCCTGAATGATCCGGACACGGGCCTGGAGTTCGCCGACCTGGACGGCACCCATATCACCGACTTTCGCACCGGCGCGGCGGGAGGGGTGGCTGCCAGGCATCTGGCCCGCCCCGACGCCACCCGGTTGGGGCTGATAGGCGCCGGGGCTCAGGCTCGCACCCAGGTCGCAGCCATCTTAAAGGTGCGGTCCATCCAGGAAATCGTGGTGTTCGACCGGCACCGGGAACACTCTGAGGCTTTTGCGGCCGAAGTGGCGGCGGCCTACGGGCTGAAAGCCCGGGCCGCCACCGAAGCAGCCGAGGCGGTGACCGGTCAGGACATCGTGGTTACCACCACCCCCACCCGGACCCCGGTGGTGGCCCGGGAGTGGGTGTCGCCGGGGACCCATATCAACGCCATCGGCGCGGATGCCGCCGGCAAACAGGAACTGGACCCGGCGATTCTTAGCGCGGGCAAGGTGGTGGTGGACGACTGGGCCCAGGCGTCCCACTCCGGGGAGATCAATGTGGCCCTGGCCCGGGGCGAGCTGACCCCGGAGCAGATCTATGGCTCTTTGGGGGAGATTGTGGCCGGGAAGAGGCCGGGGCGGAAGAATCCCGAGGAGATTACGGTGTTTGACTCCACCGGCCTCATCATTCAGGACCTGGCCCTGGGGCTGGCGGTTTACCAGCGCGCCAAGGAAAGGGGCCTGGGGGAGGAGAAGGATTTTTTGAGATAAGGGAATTAAGCAAGGAGCTCAGGGAACCCCCTTCCCCTTTGGCTTCCAAGGGCATTCGCTGTCTCATAAACCTTCCTCGCCCTGGGGCCAGAACCGTTCATTTTATATTGCCGAACAGCTCCTTAGGTCCGATGTCATCTTTAAGATGACAAGCCCAGAAAGGTTTTAACTTTCTCCAACACTATCGGCCTTTCGGCCGGGTCGAACTCCCACAGGGTGGTCTGCTGGGGGGCGTCCTTGTCGTCATCCTGGCAGTCGCCGAAGCCGCAGACCGATGGGGTGGCCTTGGGAGGGCCCAGGATTTGAGCCAGGTGGTCGGTCACCTGAGCCAGCTCCCCCCGGACCGGCCAGACGCTTAGGACCAGATGATCCCGGGCGATGCGCAGGTGGAGATTGAGGGCCCCCTCCGGGTCGGCGGGCCCGGCTTCGACGCCCTCGAAGTTCGTCCCCCTGCGGTCTTCACTTACCTTGAAATCAAATTTCACCGGTAACATGAGTCATTATCCTTTGCCGGCGCAACGCTGGCACAAGAGCCCCTCCGGGGTCTCCCGATGCCACCCTTTGAGCACCACGGCGCCACAGTGTGAGCAGATACCCAGGATGGTAGGCGATCCATGTCCCCACACCGCCTGTCCCTTGGGGCCCAGACCCAATTTCTGCAGGAAACGCTGCCACCATACCCGGAGAGATGCCAATCCCATGGCTTGCATTATAGCAGAGTTCCTGCTATTTTCCATAACTCCGGCGCCTGGGTGGATACCCGGACCCGGGGTCGGGTCCTTGCCGAGCCGGGAGAGGGGCGGAGATGGCAGCAGCTATGAATTTGCTTTTTGAGATTTTTCACGCTAACATGGTAAATAAATCAGACCGGGAAAAAACCGACGTAATCGGGAAATAGATAGATAAGGAGATAGGCGACATGGCCAAGGCAACGACGAAACGTTATTGCTATGCCTTCGAAGAAGGTGACGGAACCAATAAAAAACTGCTGGGAGGCAAGGGAGCCGGCCTGTGCACCATGACCCAGATTAACCTGCCGGTGCCCCCGGGGTTCGTTATCACCACCGAAGCCAACGTGGAATATTTCACCCAGGGGTCGCATTTTCCTGATGGGCTCATGAATGAGGTCCATGATTACATGTCGGCCCTGGAAGCCAAGACCGGCAAAGGTTTTGGCGACCCGGCCAAGCCCTTGCTGGTATCGGTTCGTTCCGGTTCCGCCCTCTCCATGCCGGGCATGATGGATACCATCCTCAACCTGGGACTCAATGATGATACGGCCAAAGGCATGATCGAGCTGACTCAGAATGAGCGCTTCGTCAACGACGCCTACCGCCGTTTTCTGCAACTCTTCGGCAAGATCGGCTTGGGGATGTCGGATGCCGATTTTGACAAGATTTTTGACGACATTAAGGAAAAGCATCGCGCCACCGTTGATACCGAGCTGACCACCGAAGCCCTGGCTGAAGTGATAGATGAGTTTAAGAATCTCATCAAGAAGACCACCGGACGGCCTTTTCCCCATGACCCCTGGGCCCAATTAGTGATTGCCGTGGAAGGAGTGTTCAGATCCTGGATGGGTAAGCGGGCGGTGGATTATCGTCGCCAGTTCAACATTACTCCCGAATTGGCCAATGGCACTGCGGTAAACATCTGCACCATGGTCTTCGGCAACATGGGCAACGATTCGGCCACCGGCGTAGGTTTTACCCGGGACCCGGGCAACGGGGAAAATGTGCTGTATGGTGATTATCTGATCAACGCCCAGGGTGAGGATGTGGTGGCGGGGATCCGCACCCCCCGGCCCCTGCGGGAGCTGCGCACCGATATGCCGACCATCTACCGGGAACTAGAAAAGCTGCGCAGCACCCTGGAGAAGCACTATCGGGAAGTGCAGGATTTCGAGTTCACCATCGAGCGGGGCAAGCTCTACATGCTCCAGACCCGTAATGGTAAAATGAATGCCTGGGCCCTCACCAAGACCTCGGTGGACATGTACAAGGAAGGCCTGATTTCCGAAGAGGAGGCCCTGCTGCGGGTCGAGGCGGACATGCTGGAGCAGTTTCTCCACC
Source organism: uncultured delta proteobacterium (assembly GCA_963812015.1). GTDB lineage: Bacteria > Desulfobacterota > Desulfobaccia > Desulfobaccales > 0-14-0-80-60-11 > 0-14-0-80-60-11. The sequence continues at coordinate 1,356,577 of CAWETI010000003.1, forward strand.
GCCGCATCGATCCCGATGCCAAAATCGAGCCTTTGGGCGGCGGCATCTCGGCCTCTCCCGGCGCCGCCACCGGGAAGGTGGTGTTCGATGCCGACCGGGCCGAAAGAATGGGGAATTTGGGTGAGAAAATTATCCTGACCCGTATTGAGACCAAACCGGAGGACATTCATGGGTTTTTTGTGGCCCAGGGTATTCTCACCAGCCGGGGCGGCAAGACCTCCCACGCCGCGGTGGTGGCCCGGGGCATGGGCAAGCCCTGCGTGTCCGGGGTCGAGGGCCTGGATATCAATTATGAACTGAAAGAGGCCCGCATCGGCGGGACCGTTATCAAAGAAGGGGATATTATCACCATCGACGGCACCTCCGGCAACGTCTTTCTCGGCGCGGTCCCCATGCTGGACCCGGAGTTCGGGCAGGACCTGCCGTTGTTGTTGAAATGGGCCGATGATATCGCCCGCCTGGAGGTCTGGGCCAACGCCGACACCCCCGAGGCGGCCGCCATGGCTCGTCACCATGGGGCCAAGGGGATCGGATTGTGCCGCACCGAGCGGATGTTTAACGCCGCGGACCGCCTGCCCCTGGTGCGTAACATGATTCTATCCGACACCCCGGAAGAGCGGAAACGCTGGTGCGATCAACTCATGCCCTTGCAGCGCCAGGACTTCCTGGAAATCTTCCGGGCCATGACCGGGCTGCCGGTGGTCGTCCGATTGTTCGACCCGCCGTTGCACGAATTTTTGCCCAGCTCCGAAGAATTGCTCAATGAGATCAACCGCCTGAAAGAATTCAATCAGGTGATGTATTCCCTGGAGCAGTTGCCCCAGACCATGACCATGCTGGATTCGGAACTCTACAAATATGTTCCCAGCATTGAGGCGGTGACCCGGGAATTCAGCCAGTACAAGGCCAAGGGGCTGGACCAGAATCTCCTGGCCCAGAAAGAGCGGATGCTGCGCATGGTGCGGGTGTTGACGGAAGTCAACCCCATGCTGGGCAACCGGGGAGTGCGCCTGGGGATCTCCCATCCGGAGGTCTACGATATGCAGATCCAGGCCATCTTTGAGGCCACCGCGCTGGCCCTGCGGGAAAAGATCGACGTGCGGCCGGAAGTCATGATCCCCCAGGTCTGCACCCGGCAAGAGCTGATCTTTGTCAAGGAGCGGGCCGACCGCATCCATCAAGAGGTGGAGAAGCGCTACAACGTCAAGATCAAGTATAAATTCGGCACCATGATGGAAGTGGTGCGGGCCTGTCTCCGGGCCTCCCGGATGGCGGAAATCGCGGAGTTCTTCTCCTTCGGCACCAACGACCTGTCCCAGGCCACCTTCTCCTTCTCCCGGGAAGATGCCGAGAACAAGTTCCTGCCCATCTACAACACTGAGGGAATACTGCGGCACAATCCCTTCGAGATCCTGGATGAATTGGGGGTAGGCCGGCTGATGGAAATCGCCGTGACCGAAGGCCGCCAGACCCGGCCCGACCTGAAGGTCGGCATCTGCGGCGAACACGGCGGCCAACCCCAGGCGGTGGAGTTCTGCCACCGCACCGGCCTGACCTACGTATCATGCTCCCCAATGCGGATCCCCATTGCCCGCATGGCCGCAGCCCACGCGGTAATCAAGGAGAAAAAGGGCGCCGGGGGCAGGTCCAAGGCGCTTTAGGGAAGGGTGGGGGGCCGGATCCCCTCCGGCCTAACCATGAAAACTGAGAAGGGGTCAGGGGCCAGGGCTCTTGACCCCGATTTTTTTATGATGTTGCCCCGATCAATTAAGCGGATTGTGATGGAAAAGGAGGCCGGGGACTACGCCATGACCCGGCGGATTCTGGCGCGGTTGCCCGGCGTACCGGTGGAAGTTATCCAGGACCGGGAGGCCCTGCAGGGTGCGGCGCGGGACCGGGCCGCCTGGCTGTCCGAAGCCAAGTCCACCCTGCTGCTGGCGGTCCAGAAAGGACCTTTCTGGCGGCCTTGTCCCGGGACCAGGGACTATGTCTGCTGCGGCTACCAGGTTCTCCAGGCCACCCTCAACTGCCCCATGGACTGCACCTACTGTATACTTCAGGGCTATGTCAACGTCCCGGCCGTCACTCTCTTTGTCAACCTTGAGGATATGCTGGAAGAGCTTGAGACCCGGTGGTCGGAACATCCGGATCAGGTGTGGCGCTTGGGCACCGGGGAATTTGGCGACAGCCTGGCCCTGGACGACCTCATGGGCCTCAATGAGCGCCTGATTCCCCGGTTTGCCGGTCGGCGGCAGGCCGTCTTGGAGATCAAGAGTAAGTGGCCTCACCTGGACCATCTCCTCTCCCTGGGTCCCAACCCCCAGGTTATTTTCGCCTGGTCCCTCAATCCCCCGGAGATTATTTTAGGCGAAGAGAAATTCGCCGCTTCTTTAGAGATGCGCCTCAAGGCGGCAGCCCGGGCCGTGGGTGCGGGATTCCGGGTGGCCTTTCACTTCGATCCCTTGATCTATTTTCCGGGTTGGGAAGAGGCTTATCAGCGTACGGTTGAACGCCTCGGCGCGGCGGTCCCCTCTCAGGCCATCGCCTGGATCAGCATGGGGGGATTGCGCTTCTTACCGCCGCTGCGCCAGCTCATTTTCCGGCGCTTCCCCAGGAGCCGCATCGCCGCCCAAGAGATGGTCCTGGCCCCGGATGGCAAGCTCCGCTATTTCAAGAGTTTGCGCGTCGAGATGTACGCCCGCATGCGGGAGTGGCTGAGTCAGGCAGCCCCGGAAGCCCTCCTCTATCTCTGCATGGAAAGCCCCAGAGTCTGGACTGAGGTCTTCGGGTTCACTCCCGAGGGGGAGGGCCTGTCCAATCTACTGGACGGACGAGTCCTGTCCCGCCATTGAGACTGGCGAACTTCGTTTACCGCGCTTGCCCTTGGCTTTGTGGACCCCAGTTCCTTCGCCTGGGGAGTCAAAGATCTCTTGCAGGCGCATGCGCACCCCGAAGGCGGTCAGGTGTTCTTGCTCCAGCAAGCGCTTGATGGCCTTGACCCGATCCAGGTCTTCCAGGGTATACTCCCGACGGTTGGATTGAGTGCGGGCGGGTTTCAGAAAGTCATCGAAGGATTTTTCCCAATACCGCAGGGTGGATTTGCGCACCCCGGTAAGCTGGGAAATCTGATCGATGGTTAGCATTAGCCTATGAGAAATACTCGATGTTTCCATAACCCTCCTTTCTGTACTTGATCAAGTCTCTGGCTCAAGGTCTCGATGGCCCGGTCGCCCTTTCGATATAATGTTCTCCAGGCTCGCAGGGCCTCAAAGCTTTTGACGGAAAAAGCTCTCAGCTATCAGCACGGCTACTTGTGGGCACAACGCGGCTAGCCTCTAGGGCCGGCGGAGCTCGCCATAATTCCTCTTGAAAATGACGTGTCACATATTTTCATTCTTCGTGGTGACCTCCCCGGGGTCACGGTACGTTCGGATGAGGAAAAAGGCCCCATTTCCTGCCATAACGCCGGGTATCCTCGTCGGCGATCCTGATTTGCGCAGGTGTCCCTTTCCTGAAGATCTGCAGTTTCCCTGAAGATTCTCAACCTGCCTCAGTTCATGGGGTGAGATTTTCTCTCCCTTTCCTTTGGTCCGGGCTGGCTGCTTCCTTGGCTCTGGTTCAACTTCTTTAGCAGCCTGCTGAGCCACCTATTGCTCTTTTCGAGATTCCTGGGGAAAAACTTTAAAAAAAATATTCTTGCCCGGGGCCGGATGATCATTTGGCTTATCAGGTTGGAATGAGACAGAAAAGTCAACTTGATCCCTTGGGTGATCGGCGGGTAAGTCAAACAGAAGGGAGAACAAAACGGGAGCGTTTTTCCCAAGTTCTCCAGGTTTATCCACGTTTATGAAAAATATGAAAAATATGAAAAAAAGTTTAAGGTAATCAGGCGGAACAGACCAGGCATTGGGGGTTTGGTCGGATGGTTTTTTCAGTGAATTGGAACTGATTGCCCTTAAAAATTAAGACCCGGCCCAGAAGCGCCGGTCCTATCCCGCCCAGGATGCGCAGGACCTCAAGGGCTTGAAGCGACCCCATGATACCCGGCAGGGGACCCAGCAGGGCAGGGCGGAGGGTGGACGGGGTCTCGAGGCCCGAGCACGCCAGGCAAGGGCCATCACCCGGCCAGAAGGTGGTTAAGCGGCCGGTCATCTCCCATACCCAGGCATGTACCAGGGGGATTTTCTGCCTGGCCGCCGCCAGGTTCAGGAGGGGCCCCGTCCCGGGGCTATTACTGGCGTCGATCAGCAGGTTGCAGCCATTCGCCAGGCGGAAGACGTTGTGCTCGGAAAGGGCCTTAACCTGGCCCTCCACGCTGACAAAGGGATTGATTTCTTTGAGTCGTTGTTCGGCCACGGTGGCCTTGGCCTTGCCAAGATCACGCTCCCGGAAGAGCACCTGGTGGTTCAAATCGACGAGACTCACCCGGGAGTCATCCACCAGGCGGATGGCGCCTAACCCCCCCGGCCAGAAGGTAAAGCGCCGTAGCCGATGCCAGGCCGCCAGCCCCGGCAATAAGAATATGGGAGGATTTAAGGCGTTCCTGAGCTTCACGCCCCCACCCATCCAGGGTCATCTGGCGGGCGTAGCGGGTGACTTCGGCAGGGCTTAATGGAGAAATAACGGTCCCTCTCTCCGGGCTGGCGCGCACCTGCACCCCCGGGATATTCTGCTTTGGCCGCAATGGCCCCTTCTGACCAGCCTGCCCCCCAACTCGCGCCCACCTATCCTGTCGGCAAGATATCCCACAAACTTTAACTTTCCGGGTGGGGCAGGTATAATGAATAAAGCGTTAAGAACACGGAGATTCCAGGTGATCAAGTTAGTGGAGGTGTGCAAGGTTTACCACCGAGGGCCTGAAACGATCCAGGCCCTCGACAACCTCACCCTGGAGATCGACTCCGGGGAATTTGTGGCCATCACCGGCAAGAGCGGCTGCGGCAAGAGCACCCTCTTGCATATCATCGGTGGCCTGGAGCCCGTAAGCCGCGGCCGGGTATTCCTGGACGGCCACGACCTGGCGGTTCTGGCGGAACCCGCGCTGACTCGATTCCGGCGGGACCGGGTGGGGGTGGTATTCCAATCCTTTAACCTGCTGCCCCTTTTGACCCTGGAAGAAAACGTCGCCCTGCCCCGGGTTCTCCAGGGGGCCACTTATGAGCAGGCTCAACAAGAAGCGGCCCATTGGTTGGCGGAGGTGGATTTGAGCGCCCGCCGGAGCCACAAGCCTCACCAGGTCTCCGGCGGCGAGATGCAGCGGGCCGCCATTGCCCGGGCCCTGATCAATCAGCCGGCGGTCATTCTGGCCGACGAACCCACCGGCAACCTGGATTCCGTTACCGCCGCCCAGATCCTGCAACTCTTCTCTCACCTGAACCGCCGCTGGGGCAAAACCATCGTCCTGGTAAGCCATGCGCCGGAGGCCGGCCAGGTTGCCCACCGGGTGCTGCGGCTGGCGGACGGCCGGCTGCTGACATGAAACCCTGGCTCTTCCGCATTTCCTTAAGCCACCTGGCCCAATATCCCGGGCGCACCATCCTGGGAATCCTGGGTATCGCCCTGGGGACGGCGGTCTATCTGAGCATATCTTTGGCCGCGGCCAGCGATTTACAGAGCTTTCAAGCCGGGGTCCGGGCCGTGGCCGGCCAGGCCCAATGGCGCATCCAGACCCCCGGCGCTTCTCTGGATGAACCCCTGTTCACCAAAGTGCGGCGCCGTCCGGAAGTCAAGGCCGCGGCGCCCGCAGTGGAATCCGTCCTGGAACTCACCGGCCCCCACCGGGGTCCTGTCCTGCTCCTGGGGATCGATCCCTTCTCGGAGCGGCCTTTCCGGGATTACGAATTCTCCCAGGCCGCCGGCCTGAGCGACACGGCCTGGAGCGATTTTTTCACCGGACCCGACGCGGTCCTGGTAAGCCGGCGCCTGGCGTCCCGGTTAGGATTGAAGGTCGGGGACTCGCTGCCGGTGATGGTGGGGCCGCGACGGCAGGCCCTGGGGATCGTCGGCATCTTCACCTCCCGCAACGGCCTTTATCCCTTTGACGGCGCGGTGCTGCTCATGGATATCGGCCCGGCCCAGGAACTCCTGGACCGGGTGGGGGGCCTGGACTATATCGACGTGATCGGGGCCGGGCCCGGGGCCGACGTCCAGAAGGGCCTCCAGGCAGTGGTCCCGCCCGGGGTGGAGGTGGTGCGGCCGGCCGCCCAGGGGAGCCGCACCGAGGGCCTGGTGGCCTCCTACCGCCTCAACCTGGCGGTATTGAGCGCCATCGCCCTGTTCGTCGGCATGTTCCTCATCTACCAGTCCGTCACCCTGTCGGTGGTGCGCCGCCGCCGGGAGATCGGTCTCCTCCGGACCCTAGGCATGACCCCAAGACAGGTGCTGCTCCTGTTTCTGGCCGAGGGCCTGGCCAGCGGTTTGGTGGGCGGTCTCCTGGGCCTCGTCCTGGGCCTGGGCCTGGCCCGGGGCGTGTTAGGGGTGATGACCCAGAACCTCTCTTCCCTCTATATGCCGGTGGTGGCCCAGGAGGTCGGGGTCCAGGGAGGGCTCTTACTCCAGGCCTGGGGCCTGGCCGTGCTGGCCACGCTCCTGGCGGCCATGCTGCCGGCCCGGGAGGCGGCCCGCACCCACCTGAGGGCCGTGTGGCACCGGGAGGAACTGGAAGAAAAAATCGACAGCCGGGCCGGGCTCATCTTCGGGTGGGGGATAATAGCCCTGGTCCTGGCGGGGGCGGGGGCCGCCTGGAAAATCAACCATGGCCCGCCCTGGCCCGGATTTGCCGCGGCTTTCCTCATTCTTCTGGCCTTCGCCCTTTTCACCCCCCTGGCCGCCCGTATGCTGGGACAGGGGTTGCAGCCGGCCTTCCGGAAAATCCTGGGCCCCGCTGGTGATTTGGGCTGCCGCTACCTGGCCGGGTCCTTGAGCCGCAGCGCCGTCTCCATCGCCGCCCTGGCCTGTGCCCTGGGGATGCTCATCGCGGTGACCGTGATGATCGGCTCTTTCCGGCAGACGGTCAATGACTGGGTGACCCGGGCCATCAGCGGCGATATCTTTTTCGGGCCCGCGGTCTTCTCCACCGCGGCCTATGACCAGTACCTGCCGCCGGAAGTCCTGCCGCAATTGCGCCGGGACCCGGACGTGGAGGACATCTACCTCTACCGCTGCGTGCGCATCCCCTTTCAGGACCGCTATGTCCTGGTCATCGGCGGCAGCTTCGAGGTCTTGGCCCGCCACGGCGGCCTCTGGTTCCGCCGGGGGGATACGAAAGAGATTATGATGCAGGTTGGGGGAGGGGGCGAGGGGCTTTTTCGTAAGTTGCCCCTGCCCCAACGAAAAACTCCCCCAAACCCTCTTTCCCAACCCCCCTACAAAGAAAGTCCCCCTTTGGAAAAGGGGGATTTAGGGGGATTTCATAGGTTAGAACCGAAAACCAACCCAGGCCTGGTGGTGATTTCCGAGCCCCTGGCCGAGACCTTCCACCTGAAAGAAGGCGGCGTCATTACTCTGCCAACCCCCTCGGGGCCGCAACCGCTCACCATCGCCGGGGTGTTCTACGACTACCGCACCGACGGCCCCAGCGTCTGGATGGACATCTCCCAATTCCGGCGCTTCTGGCCCGACACCCACCTGAACGCCGTGCGTCTCTACCTCAAGGACCCCGCCAGGGTGCCCCAGGTCCAGGAGCGGCTCCAGAAACAATACGGCGACCGCTACCGCCTCCTCAGCCTGTCCCACCGTGACCTGAGGAACGGCATCCTGAAGATCTTCGACGAGACCTTCGCCTTAACCTACGCCCTGGAAGGGGTGGCGGTGGTGGTGGCCATCTTCGCCATCATCACCACCTTCCTGGTGCTCATCATGGAGCGTGAGCGGGAACTGGCCCTGCTCCAGGCCCTGGGGGCCTCCCGTCGGCAGATTCTGGGCATGGTCCTGGTGGAATCGGGCCTGGCCGGCTTCCTGAGCTTTTTGTTAGGGGCGATGTGTGGTTCAGTCCTGTCTCTGCTGCTGATCTTCGTCATCAACAAGCAGGCCTTCGGTTGGACCATCCAGCTCCACTGGACCCCGGCCATCTACTGGCAGACCCTGCTCCTGGTCATGTCCCTGAGCCTGGCCGCCGCGGCCTACCCCGCCTGGCGGGCCATCAAGCCGCACCTGGCGGCGATTTTGAAGGAAGAGTGATGTTGGATATAAACCCAAAACAAGGGCATCCCCTATAAGTGAAGTTTTTAGATGATTAATAAAAATATGCAATATCTTGACAGAAGTATAGTTATTTGTGTGATAGTCACGTCAATTATTGTATTTTTTTATAGTTATTTATTTTTCGGTGCTTGTATATTAGGAATAATATTAGTTATGTTATTTAGATATAAATGGGTTATAGATAATGAAATAAAATTAAAAAGTGCTTTAAAAAATATAACAGTAAGTGTCGTTACCATTTGCAGTTTAACTGTTTTGGGTGAAATCTGGTTACATGTATATCCGCATCGGTTCACCGGAATTGATGATGTGGATATCGTGGGAGATTTCAGTGATTACACTTTAAGGCGCTATTTAACTGAAGATATTTTTAAAAATAGATCAGACGTTGTCAGAATATTGGGGTTGGGAGATTCGTTTAGCGTGAACTTAAAGGATGAGGGGAAAAACTATAACAATTTATTGCAGCAAAAATTTATTAATAGTGGCCAGGGTGACGTGGAGATCGTCAATGCCGGTATGGAGGCGATTGTCCCCGGATACTACGGTCATATTTTAAATGAATATGGAGATTTATTCAAACCTGATCTGGTCATGGTAAGTTTTTTTGTAGGTAATGATATTGAACAATCTGAAAATTCAATTTTCATAGGAAATATTATTTACGAACCTAAGGATTTGTTCAAAAGATATTCAAGATATTATCAATTCAGCCATGTGAGATTATACCGGCTGCTCAAGAATCAATATACTCGTTATCGGGAAGAACAACTGAAAAAACAGGAGGCCAAACGCTACCCTCCTCAGCAGGAAGGAAGTTTTTCTGAGAAAACCTTTTTAGGAATTGAGAGAATGAGAAGTTGGATATTTGATAAGAATAATCGGGAATTGTTACAGAAAGAATGGCGAAAATGTTCTGAGGTTTTCATGAAAATGCAAGATTGGTGTGACCAGAGAAAGATAAAATTGGTAATAGCCATTCTGCCCGATCAATTCCAGGTGGACCAAGAAATAAGAGAAGCGGTTTTAACTAGATATAAAAATATTGAAGAGAACAATATGGATCTGAGCCAGCCTAATAATCTCATCGTGAATTTTTGCCGGGCCCATCATATAAATTGCCTGGACATGTTGCGGAATTTCCAAGAAAAGGCCAAAAATGAGCGATTGTATACCTTGAGAGATACGCATTGGAATGAAGCGGGCAACCGGTTGGCGGCCGACTTGATATTCGAGTATCTTGAAGAAAATCAATTACTACCGCCCCGGCCTCTACAATAGATCAAAGGTTGATCCGGCTTTTGTCTTCGAGCATCCCTCTCCTGGTCAGGTGCGTTAGGCATCGTGCCCTCCGGTAAACCAGGGTGACCTTTATCAGGGACAAAAGTCCAGGGCCTACGACCGAGCGGCTCAAGCAAGGGATGATTCACGTCTCGTGACAAAGGCCATTCTCAATGATATGCTTAAAAAATGTTAAAGCGCACTTTCATTCATCTCCCCGGGGTGGGGCCCCGCTTCGAGACGCATTTCTGGCGCCAAGGGGTGGCCACCTGGGAAGATTTTCTCGCCGCCAAGCGGCTCCGGGGCCTGTCCCGGCAACGCCTCGGTCTGCTTCAAGGTGAGCTGCAGGGGTCTCTTGTGCACGTGGAAGACCCCGCTTATTTCGCCGAGCGGTTGCCGGCCGGGGAGCATTGGCGCCTCTTTAACCACCTCCGGCCCCGGGTCGGCTATCTGGACATCGAGACCACCGGCACAGTTTGGCCGGGCCTCCTGGTCACCGTGGTGGGCCTCTACGACGGCCACAACATGCGCCAGTTCGTTCAGGGTTTTAACCTGCAAGAATTTCCCTCGGTCCTGTCGGAGTTCGACCTCCTGGTCACCTTCAACGGCACCCAGTTCGACCTACCGGTGCTCAAGGCCTACTTCCCCGAGTTAAGTCTGCCGCCGGCCCACGTGGACCTGCGCTTTCTCATGGCCCGCCTGGGCTTCAAGGGGGGGCTGAAGAAGATCGAGCCCCTCTTCGGCATCCGCCGCCCCAAGGCCGTGAACGGCATGGACGGCTATATGGCGGTCCTCCTGTGGCAGCGCTACCAGCGGGGGGATAAAGGAGCCCTATATCTGCTCCTGAGCTACAACCGGGAGGACGTGGTCAACCTGGAAGTGCTCATGGACGCGGCCTTCCGCATGGAGCGGGAGCGGCTCTTTCCCACCCGCCCCGGGGAGACCGGCCTGCGCCAGGCGGCCCGGCCCTGACCGACAGTCTGTTTGAGAAAAGGAATGGCGGGCAGTGCCCGCCCTACACTCTGCAAATACCTTGATGGCGGGCACGGAGGCCCTCCCCACCGGGAAAGAGTTGGTGGGGCGGCCGTCCCTGGCCGCCGCCAAATTCGCCGCATCGCCCTTGCTTAGCCGCGGTCATCACTGAAACCCAATAGTTCAACAGCATCCGCCCCAGTCTCCCGGCAACCACCGCAGATATCGACTAACCAATTCCCATCAAACCAGTGACACGGGCGTCAGGCCAGAGCAGGTGCCGCCTGAATTTCGTAGCTATAACGAGGGCGCCCTGGCCGCTGGAAATGCAAATGGGGTTGTGGCGAAGATAGTTCGTATCGTAAAATGAATGTGATAAAATAACCCCGGGGGAAATATGCTCTTTTCGCGACTGCTAATACCGACTTTGAAAGAAAACCCGGCGGAGGCCGAGGCGGTCTCCCACCGCCTGCTGCTCCGGGCCGGGATGATCCGCAAACTGGCCTCCGGGATTTATAACTATCTGCCCCTGGGCCTCAGGGCGCTTCGCAAGGTGGAGCGCATCGTCCGGGAGGAGATGGACCGGGCCGGGGCCTTGGAGGTCTTGCTGCCGGCGGTGCAGCCGGCGGAGCTGTGGCAGGAGTCCGGCCGTTGGCAGGTTTACGGCAAGGAACTGCTGCGCTTCCAGGATCGCCACGGCCGGGACTGCTGTTTCGGGCCCACCCATGAGGAAGTGATCACCGACCTGGTGCGCAAAGAAGTGCATTCCTACCGGCAACTGCCTCTCAACCTCTACCAGATCCAGGTGAAGTTTCGCGATGAAATCCGGCCCCGCTTCGGCTTGATCCGGGGGCGGGAATTCATCATGAAGGACGCCTACAGTTTTGACGCGGATGAGGCCGGGGCCGAAGCCTGTTACGGGCGGATGTACGACGCCTACAACCGCATCTTCAGCCGCTGCGGCCTCAACTTCAAGGTGGTGGAGGCGGATTCCGGCCCCATCGGCGGCAGCTTTTCCCATGAATTCATGGTCCTGGCGGACACGGGGGAAGATCTGTTAGCCTCGTGCACCAGTTGCGACTATGCCGCCAACCTGGAGAAGGCCGGGGTGGCCCCGGAGCCGGGCTCGCCCGGTCCTGCGGTGGGGGGCGCCCCGGAGCCGGTGCTCACTCCCAACGTGCGCACCGTCGAGGAAGTGGCGGCGTTTTTAAAGGTGACCCCCCAGGAAATCGTCAAGACCCTGATCTATGAGACGGACAACGGGCCGGTGGCGGTCCTGATCCGGGGGGACCACGAAGTCAACGAAGTTAAGGTGAAAAACCTCCTGGGGGTCGCCGACCTGATTCTGGCCGGACTCATCCGGGTCCAGGAGCTCACCGGGGCCGAAGTGGGCTTCGCCGGGCCGGTGGGCTTGAAGCTCCCCATCTACGCCGACCAGGCGGTGGCCCGGATGTCCGCCATGGTCACCGGGGCCAACCGGGACAACTATCACCTCAAGAACGTCCATCCCGGCCGGGACTTGAAGATCACCGAAGTGGCGGATCTCCGGTCGATATGCGCACAAGATCCCTGCCCCCGGTGCCGGGGGGCGCTGACGCTCCTCCGGGGCATCGAGGTGGGGCACATCTTCAAGCTGGGCCTCAAGTACTCCAAGGCCCTGAAGGCCACCTACCTGGACGCCGACGGCAAGGAGCAATATCTTTACATGGGCTGCTACGGCATCGGGGTGAGCCGCATCGTGGCCGCGGCCATCGAACAGGGGCACGACGACAACGGCATCATCTTTCCCATGGCCCTGGCCCCCTTCCAGGTGGGCCTCATCCCCATCGCGGTCAATGACCCGGCGGTGTGGGGCTGCGTCGAACAACTCCACGCCGATCTCGAAGCCGCCGGGGTGGAAGTGCTGCTGGATGACCGGGACGAGCGCCCGGGCGTAAAGTTCAAGGACTGCGATCTGTTGGGGCTGCCCCTCAGGGTGGTGGTGGGGGCCAAGGCCCTGGCCCAGGGCAATGCGGAAGTGCGCCACCGGCGCGCCCCGAACAACGTCATGGTCCCCCTCCAGGACCTGATTCCCTACCTCAAGGATCACATCGCTCAGGAGCAGCATGGCTAACCGGATCATCCGCCTCCAGGACATCGTGGAGGAGGTGCTGACACATCACCCGGAGTCGGATACCAGCCTCATCGAGAAGGCCTACATCTTCTCGGCCAAGGCCCATGAGGGACAGTTGCGCCTGAGCGGCGAACCTTACCTGTCCCACCCCCTGGAAGTGGCCTATCTCCTGGCCAAGATGGGCCTGGGGCCCGTCACCGTCTCCTCCGGCCTGCTCCACGACACGGTGGAGGACTCCGCCGCCTCCCTGGACGATTTGGAAGAATACTTCGGCGAGGAAGTGGCGGATGTCGTCAACGGGGTCACCAAGATCGGCCAACTGGTCTTCGGCGACCGGCAAACCCAGCAGGCGGAATATATCCGCAAGATGATCCTGTCCATGTCCCATGACATCCGGGTTCTGCTGGTGAAGCTGGCCGACCGGGCGCACAACATGCGGACCCTGGAGTTCATGGAGCCCGCCAAACAGAAGCGCATCGCCCGGGAGACCCTGGATATCTATGCCCCCCTGGCCGGTCGTCTGGGCATGTTCCGCCTCAAGGCCGAGCTGGAAGACCTGTCTTTTTATTATCTGGAGTCGGAGGCATATCAGCAGATCCAGGAAGGTTTGTCCCGGAAAAAGGGGGTTCTGGAGAAATACAACCAGGAGATGTGCCAGTACCTCCGGGACCAACTGGAAGAGCATCACATCAAGGGAGAAGTGAGCGGACGGGTAAAAAATCTCTACAGTATCTACCGCAAGCTCCAGGCCCAGCAGATCACCCTGGACGAACTCTATGACCTCCTGGCTTTTCGCATTATCGTGGACAATCTGCATGACTGTTATGAAACCCTGGGGGTGATCCACAACCTGTTTCGGCCGGTGCCGGGACGCCTCAAAGATTATATCGGCATGCCCAAGGGCAACATGTACCAGTCCATTCACACCACGGTCATCGGCCAGGGGGGCGAACGCCTGGAAATCCAGATCCGCACCCGGGAGATGCACCGGGTGGCCGAAGAAGGGATTGCGGCCCACTGGAGCTACAAGGAGCGGCGGGCTTTCCACGAAAAGGACGCGGAGCGCTTTTCCTGGCTCAAGCAGATGGTGGACCTCCAGAAGGAGTTGAAGAGTCCCCAGGAACTCCTGGAAGGGGTGCGCCTGGAGCTCTACCCGGACGAGGTCTACGTCTTTACCCCCACCGGCGACGTCAAGGAATTGCCCCGGGGCGCCACGGTGGTGGATTTCGCCTACGCCATCCACTCGGAAGTGGGCAATCGCTGTACCGGCGCCAAGGTCAACGGCCGCATGGTGCCGCTGCGCACGGAACTCTCGAACGGCGACACGCTGGAGATCATTACCTCGCCCCACCACCATCCCAGCCGGGACTGGCTCCAATTCGTCAAGACCACCAAGGCCCGCCACAAGATACGCCAATGGCTCAAGGTGGCGGAGCGGGAGCAGTCCGTGGCCCTGGGCAAGGAGCTGCTGGAGCGGGAGTTGCGCAAATCTGGAACCAGCCTGCAGAGGCTGTTGAAGGACGGAGACGACCTCAAACAGGTGATCCAGGATTTGTCCTTTGTGGGGGTGGACGACCTCCTGGCGGCCATCGGGCACGGCAAGGTGTCCCCCGGGCAGGTGACCGGCCGGTTGTCTCGGCTGAACGCCCCGGCGGTGGAGGAGGAGGTCCCCCCCGAGCTGCCGGCGAAACGGGCCAAGGAAGAACCCGCCGGCCTCAAGGTCAAGGACCTGGATGATCTTTTGTTGCGCCTGGCCAACTGCTGCCAGCCCATCCCCGGGGACGCCATCATGGGCTACATTACCCGGGGCAAAGGGGTGACCATCCACCGGGCCGACTGTCCTTACCTGGCCAGCACCGAGACCTTCCGCCACATCCCGGCGGAGTGGGACGGGGCCGGCGGGCCCCAGAAGCTCTATCCGGTTAAAATCCAGGTGGTGACGGTGGATAAGCCCGGTTTGCTGGCGGATATCACCAGCGCCTTGAAGATCGCCGAAGTCAATGTCACCAAGGCCTCGGTGGAGACCACGGCGGAAAATAAGGGGGTTGCCCAGTTCACCATTCAGGTGGCGGACCAGCAGCACCTGGAAAAGGTTTTCGGGGCCCTCAAACGCTTAAAAGAAGTGATTTCGGTGCGGCGGCTGACGGGATGAAAAAAGGGCGAGAAGGTTAAAAGGTCAAAAGGCGAAAAGGGGAGCTATTATTCTCTTTCCCTTTTCGCCCTTTCGCCTTTTTCCCTTTTCCCCCCGCCCGGAAGAGGCTTAAGAATTTTATTTAGGGAAGACATCGGACTGCTCAGGCCGGTTTAACCACCTTCCCGGAACGCAAGCACCGGGTGCACACCTGCATGTAGCTGACGGACCCCTGGCTCAAGGCCCGGACCCGGCGCAGATTTGGCTTCCAGCGGCGCTTGGTGTGGTTGTTGGCATGGCTGACGTTGTTGCCCACCTGGGGGCGTTTACCGCAAATCTCACAGACATAGGACATGACACATCCTCCTCAAACTTTTTAAGTTTATAAAAATTTTCAGGGGAAGCAAGAGAAAAAGGATGAAAATTTCCTGGATGAGGCATTTAGGGGGTGTGGTCCTGGCGCTGCTGCTCTTCTCAGGACTGCCGGGGGTGGCGGCCCAGGCCCGGAGCCTGGACTCCCGGGAAGAGGCGGCCCTATTCTCCCTGGCCGACCTGGGGCCGGTGGACCTCTCCCCCAAGACGGTGACCGTGGAACTCTATGTCGCCCCGGATGAGGAGTTGGCCGAATGCCGCCGCATGCTGGCCCAGGTTTGGGAGCAAGTGTGGCAATTCTATGCCGGGATGGGGGTAAATCTGGAGGAGGTGGCCGGACAATCCCAGCCCGGGTCCCTGGCTCCGGCCAAACGCCTCCGGATCGAGATACTCGCCGACCGGCAGTGGCTGAACCAGAGCTTCAAGGCCTTCGACGTGGCGCCGCCTTTTCAACTACGCTTCCTCCAGGTCTGCCTGGACAAGTGCGCCTTCGCCCACATGAACCTATCCACCGTCCACATCTCGTTCAAACGTTTTAAGAAGGCCGAATTTTCCACCGATACCAAGGACTCCAGCCTCAACCGGCACTGGCTGGCCAACCTGCTGATCCACGAACTGGGTCATCTGATGGGCCTCTACCATTCCTTCGAGTTCACCAACGACCCGGTGGCCAATGAGGTCAAGGCCACCAAGGTCCCGAACTTCATGAGCCACGACATCGCCTTCAAAACCTCCCTGGGGTTCGTGGATTTCCAGAAACGCCTGATCCACAGTTATCTGGGCGGGGGCCGGGTATTTCAGCAATACCGGCAGGTGGACTTCGATCCGTTGCGCTACCTGGAGATGATGAAACGCTACAACGGCTTTAAGGAAACCCAACCCACCAAAACCGCCACGGCCGGCAAGATCTCCCTTCGGGTGAAATCAGACCGCATCAAGACCTTTGACGACTACGATGAGGATGATGAGGATTAAAAGCAGGGGGCAGGGGCCAGGGGTCAGGGACCAGGTGGTAGGGCGGGCGTTCCCGCCCGCCACATTCAGTGCACAGGCTGGAAAGCGTGTGCCACCAATAGAAAACAGAAAATGTAGGGTGGGCATTGCCCGCCTTTTAAGCGGTTGGGCCGTGCCCACCCCACACAAGCTACAGAGCCTGAATCCCATCGGGAGGTAGGAACATGTTAGGGAAAAAAATCCTGGCCGGCCTCTTCGCCGGGCTCACCCTGATCAAGCTGGCATTTTTGCTGATCAGTCCGGGGACCTGGCTGGGAGCGACGCAAGCCTTCCTGGGGCATGCCGCCGTCGTGGTGGCTATTTACCTGGCGTTGCTGGTCATCACCGGCTATTTCGTCTTCACCAGCCTCGATCTCATCGATGTGGCCGTGGTAATTTTGTTCACCTCCTTGCTGATGGGCCTCACCCTCATGCCCTATGAGGGCTCGCTGCTGAAGGTGGGACAAGAAATCGGCACCACTGGCCTTAGCAAGGCCTGGCCGGCTCTGATAATTTGGGTAGCCATCGCGGTGACGGTGCTGTATCGGATTTTTGCAAACAAGAAGGGACAGAAGGGATAGAGGGCGGCCTGGCCCGCCTTTTTAAGTGGTGCGCGGTGCCTGAACTACATGCCTAAAATGGTTTGTTAGGGCCTATCTTCATAGTTTTTTGTGACTTCTCTGACAAATCTCGACCAGTCTCCTTCTGAATCCAAGAAGAAGACCAACTCTTTTCCAAAAATTGATTCTGTTGTCAAACGATAAGGATTGTAAGTCTCACTCCCAGTTAAATAACAATACACCCATCCTCTTTTCTCTACTTCAGCTTTATATCTAGTGTATTTTTCATTAGCATTTTTTCCGAAAGAACCAAGAGCTTTTATTTCAATAGCTACTTTGCCCACCAATAAATCAATTTTGGTTCTCCCATATAGAGGTACTGGCTCTTTTACAACTGGAGTGAGTCCCATTGCAATCAGTTCTTGATACAAGCAGTAGCGAATGGTCTGTTCATAAACCCATCCGCTCAATCCTTTTAGGTTCGGCTCCCTTCCCTCCGCAATAGGCAAAGAAGCAAGCAATTGGCGGGCTTCGATTAAGTTTTTCTGATAAAGTTTTTCTATGTTTCGTTCGTTGAATTTCATATATTGCTACCGCCTTTTTATATGGTGGGCCGTGCCCACCCTACACTATTTTGGCCCAAACCCCGTAGGGGCGGGTTTCAAACCCGCCCCTACAGTTTTTGTTATACCCTTTCAGGGGGTTGGGAGGGGAGTTTGAGGGGAGGGTGGGGGACTCGCGTCCCTCAGTCCTCCCCTCAAAATTCAATCCTCAATGCTTAAAACACCTCTGGCCGGTGAAGACCATGGCCACGGGGGGGTCGGCTTCGTTGCAGGCCTGGATAACTTCGTAGTCCCGGACGGAGCCGCCGGCGTGGGCCACGGTGGTGCAGCCCTGGCGGATGCCCACGTCCACCCCGTCTCGGAAGGGGAAGAAGGCGTCCGAGATCATGGCTGAGCCGATGAGGCCGCCTTTGGCTTCCTCAGTGGCGATGTCGATCCCCACCTTGTCGGAGGCGTCCCGTTTGGCCTGGAGGATTTCCAGTTCTAGGTTTTTATAGGGCATGCCGAACTGCTTGAAGCACAGGGCGTCGGCGTATTTGGTGTAGGCCTTGAAGACAGCGATTTCCGCCACCCCCACACGGTCCTGTTCGCCGGTGCCGATGCCCACGGTGCAGCCGTCCTTGACGAAGATGACGGAGTTGGAGGTGATGCCCTGCTCCACCCACCAGCCGAACAGGAGGTCGTCGTACTCCGCCTCGGTGGGCTGGCGCACGCAGCGGTACTCCTGGCCCTGGTGGGTGGCCACCGCGGGCTTAAAATCCTCTTGGCTTAAGATGGCGTTTAAGGGCGACTGCTGCGCGATGATGCCGCCGTCCACCAGGCACTTGAAATCCACAAAGCGGTTATGGATCAGGTGCTGGAGGCGGGCGAATTTGGGCACCTTGATGATCCTCAGGTCTTTGGCCTTTTTCAGGATGTCCAGGGTGCCGGCCTCGAAGTCCGGGGCGGCCAGGACCTCCAGGTAGTTCCGGGACACCAGTTCGGCGGTGGTCTTGTCCAGGGGCCGGTTGAAGACCGCGGCGCCCCCGAACGCGGCGATGCGGTCCACCATATTGGCCTTGTCGTAAGCCTCGGCCAGGGTCCCGGCCCAGGCGGCGCCGCAGGGGTTATTGTGCTTGAGGATCACCGCCGCGGGCCGTTTCTGGAGCCACTTGATGATGTTCAGACCGTTATCCAGGTCCGTCAGGTTGGTCTTTCCCGGGTGCTTGCCGGCCTGGACCATGGCCGCTTCATCGATGGCGCTGGTGAGACCGTTATTGGGGTCCAGAAAATGACACTCCCCCAGGGTCAGGTTGCCCCCCACCAGCTCGTAGAGGGCGGCTTCCTGTCCGGGGTTCTCCCCGTAGCGCAGCCCCATTTCGATGACTTCCCCTTTGGCATCGGGCAATTTCCAGGTGCGCTTGCGGTAGATGAGTTGCTGGTCGCCAAAGCTGATGGTCATCTCCGGGGGAAAATGGTCTGCCATCACGGTGCGGTACATGGCCTTGATATCACTCATACGCGGTAACCTCCGGAAAACGGTTTTCGGTTTTCAGTTTTCGGTTTTCGGGGAAAATCGGTAAACCAAACCTGGTTGGGTTTCTTTCCGTCCCCGTGGTTAATGTTTATTAATCGTAATGCTCTAAATATTCAAGGCAGATTTCGGCCACCGGCGGGGGATGAAAAATTCCCCCACCCCCCCTTTAGTCAAGGGGGGTTTTAAAAGGCCCCCTTGGGAAAAGAGGGATTTAGGGGGATTTGAGTGTTCTCGGTAAAAACCAGTAAGCCGATATTCTGTCAAGTAGCCCTATTGTGGCACGAGTTGCCCCTGCTTGACAAGCGCCTTTCGAGCCCTGGTCCAAATTGACATAGAGCCGGGCCAATGCTAATATTTAACAGGGGTTGAGGACAGAGATGCGGCATGCAACCGTAACTGCCTTTACAGAAAACCGAAAACCGAAAACCGAAAACTGAAAACGGTTTTTCCATGGAGATAAAGGCCCTGGACTTCGTAATCGGATTGACTCTAGGTTTGGCCCTGGGCGTCGGCGGAACCATGCTGGTGAGCCGGATCAGGGGCTGGCTGGGGCGCTCCGAAGTCGGGCGGCTGCGCGCGGAAAACCGCGTCCTGTCGCGCCGCCTGGCGGAAAAAGACCGGCACATCGGTAAGATGCTCACCGAAACCCAGCGCCTGGCCGAGCGGCTGGGGCAGAAGGCGGTCGTGGCTTTGACGGAAGAACCAGTTGAAAAAATTGATTAAAAATGGGGAATGTAGGGGCGGGTTTAAAACCCGCCCCTACAGCCACTCCAGCGATTAAGGAGGCAACCATGCCTAAAAAAGATCTTTCCCTCAACGGGGCCCTGGTGGGCGGCATGGCCGGCTGGGTGGCCGAAGTGGCCATCCAGGAAGTCACCGGGCACCACGTCACCACGGGTCTCCTGGAGCTCTTGGGGGCCGCTGCGGGTATGTGGCGTCTGGACCGGCGCCTGTCGCGGTCCCTGGCCGAAACCCTGGACCGGGCCAAGCATGGCCAGAACCAGGACTACCAGGCGGTGAAGCGCCGCATCGAGGAGTTGACCGAGGATTTGCCGGAGCTGCGGGAGATCCTGGGGAACATGGTGGACGCGGGCATCTCGGCCCAGCAGGCCTGACGTGCTGGGCCTGGGTTTGCTGGTGCGCCTGGGCCGCCAGGTCCTGGCGGGACCGGTGGCGGACTCGGGAGTGTTGCCCGCCGGCTATTACCGCCACCTGGTGCTGGCGGCCCTGGAGGCCGAGGATTTTCCCGGGGCCCTGCACCACCTGAAGTGGGTGGAGGAGCCCCTGCTGGCCCAGATCATCGTGCTCCGCCTCCGGCTCCTGAGCGCCCGGCACCGGCGCCGTCTGGAGGCGGTGCAAGACCTCTGGCGGTCGGAGTCGAGCCCGGCGCGCCGGAAGCAATACCAGGCCCTGCTCACCGAAGAAACCCGGGCCCTGGAACTCCTCCGGGATTACGAGGCCAAGGCGCTGACGCACCTGGCCGGTCCACAGGGCCTGACCGGATAGGAACCCTTAAGGGCCAGGCTAAGCCGAAAAAATCGTTGAGGCAATCCCTCGCAAGCTGAGACCGGCAGGGCCCCGGGTGACCCTGCCGTTTTTGTGGCCTTCAGCCCTCCCATTTTTTGGTTCTCCCTATATAATAGAAGAATGGAATCAGACAGTTATTACCTGGGGCTGGCCCTGGAGGCGGCCCGGCAGGGACTGGCTGCGGACGAAGTGCCGGTGGGGGCGGTGCTGGTGGACGAGGCCGGCGTGGTCCTGGCCCGGGCCTTTAACCGCCCCATCGGTTGCCACGACCCCACGGCCCATGCCGAGATCCTGGTATTGCGGGATGGGGCCCGGCTCCGGGGGAATTACCGGTTGCCGGGGGTTAGCCTATATGTTACCATGGAGCCTTGCATCATGTGCCTGGGAGCCATGCTGCACGCCCGGGTGCGGCGCCTGGTGTTCGGCGCCCCGGACCCCAAGGGCGGCGCTTGCGTCTCGCTCTACCGCCTCCCCGAGGACACCCGCCTCAACCACCGCCTGGAAGTCACCGGCGGGGTCCGGGAGGCCGAGTGCCGGAGCCTGCTGCAAGAGTTTTTTAAAGCGCGGCGCTAGGGACCCATTTTTCTCCCTCCCCCATCGAGGGGTAGGGAGATTATCATGAAATACAGATTGTTAGCCGGAGGGGTACCGAAGAGGCCGTAACGGGGTCGACTCGAAATCGACTTGGGGGCTAATCACCCTCACGTGGGTTCGAATCCCACCCCCTCCGCCACATATTCAAGGGCGAAAAGGCGAAAAGGGGAAGAGCCTAAAAGGGTAGGGCCATTCGAGGGTTTTTCGCCGCGGTGGCCAGGAGGGCGTGCCCATGGGACTGACCTATATCAGCAAGAATTGTGAGATTTATCTGGGCGAGGACAACGCCTACCGGGAAGATATGGGCAGCCTGCCCCTGGATTGCATTATTACGGCAGAGGAGTATAATGCGCTGCCGGAGGAGAAGAAAAAGGATTACGAGGTCCTGGTGCCCAAGCCCAAGAAATAGTGGTCAGTGGTTAGTGGTCAGTAATGTAGGGCGGGCATTGCCCGCCAAGGCACAGGCGAGATGCCTGTGCCACCATTGATAAAAAATATACCCGCCGGAGAGATGCCCGAGAGGCTGAAGGGGCACGATTGGAAATCGTGTGAGCGCCTAATAAGTGCTCCGAGGGTTCGAATCCCTCTCTCTCCGCCACTGAATACGGTTTTTCGTTTTTCGTTTTTGGTTTTTTGTAAAAAAAAATCCTCGAATTGCCCGGGGATATGATCCGGGAAAGCCCACGCAAAATCAAAATATGTTATTGTTTTATCACTAAAAACCAAAAACCAAAAACGATAAACGGTCTTTAAATGGCTTACCAGGTACTGGCCAGGAAATGGCGTCCCCAAAACTTTGAGGAAGTGGTGGGCCAGGAGCCCATCACCCGCACCCTTCAGAACGCTCTGGCCGCCGGCCGGGTGGCCCACGCCTTTATCTTCAGTGGTCCCCGGGGAGTAGGCAAAACCTCGGTGGCCCGCATCCTGGCCAAGGCCCTCAACTGCGAAGCCGGCCCCACTCCCCACCCCGACAACACCTGCCAGATGTGTAAGGAGATCACCAACGGCTCCTCTTTGGACGTGCTGGAAATCGACGGCGCCTCCAACCGGGGCATCGACGAGGTCCGGGATCTGCGGGAGAAGATCAAGTACCTGCCGGCCCAGGGCAAGTACAAGGTCTATATCATCGACGAAGTGCACATGCTCACCAAGGAAGCCTTTAACGCCCTCCTCAAGACGTTGGAGGAGCCGCCGGCCCACGCGGTGTTTATCCTGGCCACCACCGAGCCCCACAAGGTGCCGGTGACCATCCTGTCCCGCTGCCAACGCTACGATTTCCGGCGGATTCCCACCGGGGTGATCCAGGCGCACCTGGCCAAGCTGGCCGGCCAGGAGGGCTGGCGGATCGACCCCGAGGGGCTGGCCCTGGTGGCCCGGGCCGCGGAAGGGGGCCTCCGGGACGCCCAGGGTTTCCTGGACCAGGTGGTGACCTTCGGGGGCGACGGCGTCACTGCCCCGGAGATCGCCCGCATCCTGGGGGTGACCGACCGGGGGGCGCTCTTGGGCGCCCTCAAAGCCATCATTGACCGCAATGGACCGGACCTCCTCAACCTCATCGAGGCGTTGTACAACCAGGGCCAGGACCTGGGCCGGTTTTACCAGGATCTGATGCTCTATGCCCGGCATCTTTTGGTGGCTGGTCTCCATCCCGAGGCCCGGCACCTGGCGGCGGTGGCCGACACGGAGTGGGACGAACTGGCCCGCCTGGCAAGCCGGACCCCGGCCGTCCACCTCCACAACCTCTTGAGCGTGCTGCTCCAGGGGGAAGAGGAGTTGAAACGGGCCCCGCAGCCCCGACTGGCCCTGGAGGTCCTGCTCCTCCGCGTGATCCACCTGGAGCCGATCCTGCCCCTGGCGGAGTGGCTGACCCGGCTGGACGCCCTGGAACGGCGCCTGGAAGCGGGACCCCGGGGGGCGCCCGCCAGCGTTCGCGCCCCAGAACCCCAGCCGCCGGTGGAGGTGAAGGGCGCCGCCGAGCCGGCCGCCCCGCCCCCCCGGGCCCTGGAGGATACCGGCCTCAACGACCGGTGGCAGGCCTTTTTACAGTTTGTCCAGGAAAAGGAAAACGGCCCGCTGTTCGGTAAACTGGCCCAGAGCCGGTTGGTGGGGATGTCGGATCACTGCTTGAAGATCGCCTTGGGGCGCCCCTGGAACGCCAACGCGGCCAGCCACCAAGCCCGCCTCCAGGAGTTGGCCCGGGCCTTCTTCGGCCCCGAGACCACCCTGGAATTTGAGGTGGAAGCGTCCAAGACCCCGAAGAAAACTCCGGCGGCCGCCAAAAAGCCCGTGGATATCAAGAAGCTTCAGCAACAGGCCCTGGAGATCTTTGGGGGCGAGTGGCTCCCGAACCCCCCGGGGAAGGAGGAACTTGAGTGAAGGATTTGAGCGGTATGATGAAGCAGGCCCAGAAGCTCCAGGCCAAGATGATGGCGATGCAGGAGGAACTGGGTAATCGCACGGTGAGCGCCCAGGCCGGCGGCGGCATGGTGGAGGCCGTGGTCAACGGCCGCCAGGAACTGCTGTCCCTGCGCATCGATCCCGAGGTGGTGGCCCCCGAGGACGTGGAGATGCTCCAGGACCTGATCCAGGCGGCGGTGAACGAAGCCCTGAACCGGGCCCGGGACATGATGGCCCAGGAGATGAGCAAACTCACCGGCGGCATGCAGATACCGGGGTTGTTTTAGCGAATTGCCAGTTCGGTGTCGCGTAGGGGCGGGTTTTAAACCCGCCCCTACAGGCTGCAGGCAACCGCAGTATCCTTTTGAGATAAAGGAAAATTATGTCAGGAAACGCCTACCCCGCAGCTCTTCGCCGGGTGATCGTGGGTTTGAGTCGATGGCCCGGGGTGGGGGAAAAGACCGCCTCCCGCCTGGCCATGCACCTCCTCCGGGCCCCGGAGGGTGAGGTGCTGGAACTGGCCAACGCCTTGCTGGAACTCAAAGACAAGATTCGACTCTGCCGGCGCTGCTTCGCCTTTGCAGACCAGGAATTGTGTCCCCTGTGCAGCAATGCGGCCCGGAGCCAGGGCCAGATCCTGGTGGTGTCGGAACCGGGAGACCTGTTGGCCATTGAAAAGGTGGGGTGGTACCAGGGCCTCTACCACGTCCTGGGGGGGCTGATTTCGCCGTTGGAGGGGGTGGGGCCGGACGATATCCGCATCCGGGAACTGGTGGACCGCATCACGCAGGAGGGGGTAAAGGAGGTCATCCTGGGCCTCAACCCCTCCCTCGAAGGGGAGACCACCACCACCTACCTGGCCCAGGAATTGCGGCCCCTGGGGATCACGGTGACCCGCATTGCCTACGGGCTGCCCATGGGCGGCGAGATCAAGTACGCTGACCAGCAGACCTTGAGGGAGTCCCTGAGCCACCGGGTGGAGACGTAAAAACAGTTGTCAGTTGTCAGTGGCCAGTTGCCAGTTATTCTGGTTCCCAATCAACTTAGAGTATCAAAATATGAGAGTTATCCGTTTTAGATTTAGGGCAGATCGAGGTAGTCAGAAATATGGAACGTTTGAAAGAAGCAGTGCCATTGAGGCTACTATCCAAAACGAAAGCTGATATACCTATCCCATTTTCATTTTATTTACTGGCAACTGACCACTGACTACTACCCATGTTCGATCGCCGATTAGTCCAAAATTTTGACTGGGTGCTCCTGGGGTTGGTGGTGATCATCTGCGCCACGGGCATCGTCAACCTTTATAGCGCCGGCTACAATCGCCAGACCGGGGATACCCCCCTTTACGTCAAGCAGCTCTACTGGCTGGCCGTGGGGCTGGGCGTGTTGTGCGTGACCCTGATCTATGACTACCGGCACCTGGAGAAGCTGAGCTATCCCGTTTATATCCTCAGTATCCTGCTGCTGGTGGCGGTCATATTCGGGGGGAAGATGGTCTCCGGCTCCCGTCGCTGGCTGCCTCTGGGCCCCTTCTCCTTTCAACCGGCGGAGTTGGCCAAGATCGCCATCATCCTGGTGCTGGCCGCCTACTTCAACCGGCGTCCCCGGTTGGAGGCCATGCGTCTCAAGAACCTAGTCGTCCCCGGGGTCCTGGTGATGATCCCGGTGGGGTTGATCATCAAACAGCCCGACCTGGGGTCGGCGATCCTGGTGGCCCTGGTGGCCGCCAGCATGATCCTCTTTGTGGGGGTGTACTGGCGCACCCTCATGAGCTGCGCCCTGACCATGGTGATGCTCTCCCCGGTGATCTGGCATTTCCTCAAGGATTACCAGCGCCAGCGGGTCTTGACCTTCCTCGACCCGGGGAAAGACCCCCTGGGAGCCGGCTATCATATCTTGCAGTCCATGATCGCGGTGGGCTCCGGCCAGTTCTGGGGCAAAGGTTTTTTGGCAGGCACCCAGAGCCAGCTTTATTTTCTGCCGGAGCAGCACACCGACTTCGTCTTTTCCGTGTTTGCCGAGGAGTGGGGCTTCGTGGGGTCCGCGGTGCTGCTCTTGCTGTTTACGGGGCTGGCCCTCTGGGGGCTCTCCGTGGCCCGGGACTGCAAGGAGCGCTTCGGCCACCTGCTGGCGGTTGGGGTGACGGCCCTGATCTTCTGGCAGGTGTTCATCAACCTCTGCATGGTCACCGGGTTTTTGCCGGTCGTGGGCATTCCTCTGCCCTTGTTCAGCTACGGGGGCTCCTCCCTGATCACCACCCTGTTAGGAGTGGGATTTCTCCTGAATATTCGCATGCGTCGCTACCTATTCGGGGGGTGATCATTTTTTTGCAAAAAAATTTTGACACCCCGTTGAAAATAGGCTAAAAAGGCAAATGTGAAAAGTTACACATGGCCTTAACCTCAGGCACTACCCAGCTTAAAACCGTTAAGTCATTGATCTTAGTAAATAAAATACGAGGTGGCAGCCAGGAATGATTGACATTGATTGGACTTTGTACGCGCAGCTTATCAATTTCCTGCTCCTGGTCTTTCTCCTGAACGTGGTTTTGTTCCGTCCCATCCGTAATGTTATCAGGGAACGGCAGGCCAAACTGCTGGCCCAGGAGGCGGACATCACCCTCCTGGCGGACCAGGGTCAGAGCTTGGAGGATGAGATCAAGGAGAAACTGGCCGCGGCCCGGCGCGATGGCGCTGGGGCCCGGGAGACCCTGAAGCAGGAAGGGACCCAGGCGGAAGCTTCCCTCCTGGAAGAAGTCAAACGCCAGGTGGAAGTGGAATGGGCCACGGTGGAGAAGAAAATCAAAAGTGACATGGCCAAGGCCCGGGGGACCCTGCAGAAGCAGGCCCAGAGCTTTGCCCAGCTGCTGGCCACCAAAATTCTGGGGAGGGAACTCTCATGAACGGCGGACGCAGCACTGGATGGGGACGGACCTGGGCAGTCTTGGGGGGCTAGGGGCCGGTTTGCTCCTGGCGGGCGTAGCCGTGGCCTCTGAGGCGGCGCATGGTGGCGGTCATGGGGGCGTGTCACCGGAAAAGATGAACGATCTCCTGTGGCGCACCGTCAATTTCGTGGTGTTCGCCGCGATCTTGATTAAGCTGGTGGCCAAGCCGGCAAAGAAGTTCTTCGGCCAGCGTTCTCAGGACGTGGCCACGTCCCTGGAGGAATTGGCCGCCAAGCAGGCCGCGGCCGAAGCAGCCGTGAAAGCGGCGGAAACCCGCCTGGCTGAGGTCGCCAAAGAGCGGGAGCAAGTTATCCAGCAATTTATCGCCGAAGGGGAAATGGAACGGGCCAAGATCCTGGATAAGGCCAACCAGGTGGCGGAGCGCATCAAAGAAATGGCGTCCCTCACCATTCAGCAGGAAACCAAAAAAGCCGCCCAAAGCCTGAAAGAGGAAGTCGTGGGCTTGGCCACCCAGATGGCCACGGACATGATTAAAGAGAAGGCTACCAACGCCGACCAGCAGGGTCTGGTGGAGGAATATTTGCATAAGGTGGTGCAAACCCATTGATTGACATGACCGTTGCCCGACGCTATGCTAAGGCCTTGCTGACTCTGGGCAAGGAAGATGCTCATTACAAAGAGTATGGGGAGGGGCTCAGTGGGTTCGCCCAGCTTTTGGAACGAGAACCGGAGCTGAAGGATGCCCTGCTCAACCCCATCCACAACCGGGAGGATCGCAACAAATTACTCCTTCGCATGATCGAACTGTTGCAGCTCCCGCCCATGGTTGCCAACCTGCTTCAACTTCTCCTGGATAAACACCGCCTTAACGCAGTTGACGGAGTGGCAATAGCCTATCAGGAAATGTTGGATGAAGTGGAGAATGTCCGCCGGGCTCGGGTGAAGACGGCGATTTTCCTGGATGAGGCCACCCAGAAGCGTCTCCGTAAGACGCTGGAGAAGTTGACCGGCAGCACCGTAGTCATGGAGGTGGAAGAAGATCCTGCCATCATCGGCGGCCTGGTCGCCAAGGTGGGGGACCTGGTGCTGGACGGCAGTGTGCGCACGCAGATCAATGCTTTGAGAGAATCCTTAATAAAAGGCGAGGTCTTATAAATGGAAATTAGAGCCGAAGAAATCAGCCAAATTATTCGCTCTCAGATCCGGGATTATGAGAAGAAGGTAGAGGTGGCCGAAACCGGCACGGTGCTGTCCGTGGGTGACGGCATCGCTCGGGTCTATGGCGTAGAGAAATGCATGGCCATGGAACTTCTGGAGTTCCCGGGGGGCATTTTTGGGATCGCCCTGAACCTGGAAGAGGACAACGTGGGTGTCGCCATCCTGGGTGAAGATACGCACATCAAAGAGGGCGACATCGTTAAACGCACCGGCCGTATCGCCGAGGTGCCCGTAGGTGACGCAGTCCTGGGCCGGGTTATGGATCCCGTGGGCGCGCCCATTGACGGCAAGGGTCCCATCGATGCCAAAGAATTCAGCCGCATCGAAGTCAAGGCCCCCGGCGTCATCGAACGCCAGCCGGTGAATGAGCCCTGTTACACCGGGTATAAGGCCATCGACGCCATGACCCCCATCGGTCGGGGCCAACGGGAACTGATCATCGGCGACCGCCAGATCGGCAAAACCGCCCTCTGCGTCGACGCCATCATCAACCAGAAAGATTCCGGGGTCATCTGCATTTACGTGGCCATCGGTCAGAAGAAATCCACCGTGGCCCAGGTGGTGGACGCCCTGGAGCGCAACGGCGCCATGAAGCACACCATCGTGGTCAACGCCTCGGCCTCCGAGCCCGCCCCCTTGCAGTATGTCGCCGCCTTTGCCGGCTGCGCCATGGGCGAGTATTACCGGGACAACGGCCGCCACGCCCTGATCATCTATGATGATCTGACCAAGCAGGCCCAGGCCTACCGGCAGATGTCCCTGCTGCTCCGCCGCCCGCCGGGACGTGAAGCCTATCCCGGTGACATCTTCTACAACCACTCACGGTTGTTGGAGCGGGCCGCCAAGTTGAACGATTCCAAGGGTGCAGGTTCTCTCACCGCGCTGCCCATCATCGAAACCCAGCAGGGTGACGTATCGGCCTTCATTCCCACCAACGTTATTTCCATCACCGACGGTCAGGTATACCTGGAACCGAGTCTGTTCTTCTCCGGTATCCGCCCGGCCATCAACGTCGGTCTGTCGGTCTCCCGGGTTGGCGGCGCCGCCCAGGTAAAGGCCATGAAACAGGTCGCCGGGTCTCTGCGCCTCGATTTGGCCCAGTACCGGGAACTGGCTGCCTTCGCCCAGTTCGGCTCCGAACTGGACAAGTCCACCCAGCAGCAGCTCAACCGGGGTATCCGGCTGGTGGAAATCTTGAAGCAGCCCCAGTACCAGCCCCTTCCCCTGGAGAAGCAGGTCAGCATCCTGTACGCCGGCACCCGGGGCTTCCTGGATAAATATCCCATTGACGTACTGGCCTCCTACGAGCAACAGCTCTACAGCTTCATGGAGTCGAAATACGCTGACGTACTGGCCGCCATCAAGGAGCAGAAGGAGTTTACTGCGGACCTCGATGCCAAGATGAAGGGTATTTTGGAAGAATTTGATGGCGTATTCCAACCTGTCGTCAGTGCGTCGTAAGAGCGGGGGATAAGGATGGCGACCCTAAGAGATATCAGACAGAAGATATCGGCGGTCAAAAAAACCCAGCAGATCACCAAGGCCATGAACATGGTCTCGGCGGCGAAACTGCGGGGCGCCCAGACGCGCATGGAAGGGTTCCGGCCTTATGCCGAGGCCTTCTCCATGATGCTGGGCAATATGGCCGGCCGGGTGGAGCCTGACATCCACCCCTTCTTCCAACAAGCCGAACCCGTGACACGCGTAGGGCTGGTGTTGATGACCGCTGACCGTGGTTTGTGCGGCAGCTTCAACGTCAACCTGATTAATACCGCGGTGAAGTTCATCCGGGAAAAAGAGGCCGCGGGCCTGGAGGTCTCCCTCATCTGCGTGGGCCGCAAAGGCCGGGATTTCTTCCGGCGGCGTAAACGGGAAATGCTGGCCCAATACGTGGATGTCTGGAATAAGTTTGACTTCAGTAACGCCGTGGTCGTGGCCCGGGAACTCATGAGCGCCTTCCTCAGCGGGGGGGTGCAAGAAGTTCACCTGATTCACTCCACGTTTGTGAACATGGCTATACAGCGTCCGCGCCTGGTGCAGTTGCTGCCCATCCAACCCGGAGAGGCGGCAGTTGAGGCGGCGCCCTCCATGGAGTATCTTTTTGAACCGCCCATGGAGCAGTTCCTGGAGTACCTGCTGCCCAAGTATATCAACGTGCAGGTATACCATGGCTTTCTGGAGAATTCCGCCAGTGAGTATGCGGCCCGTATGACCGCCATGGACAACGCCCAGAGCAACTGCAAAGAGATGATCACGCATCTCACCCTCGTGATGAACAAGGCCCGGCAGGCGGCCATTACCAGAGAATTGATGGATATCGTGGGCGGGGCAGAAGCCCTTAAGGGTTAAGCCGCCCGGATGAGGAGGATTTTTAGCTAATGAATATTGGAAGAATCGCCCGCGTTATCGGTCCGGTAGTGGACGTAGAATTTGAAGAAGGCAAGCTGCCGGACATTAAAAATGCTCTCTTGATCAGCAACCCCGCCATCGACGACGTCGAAGACAACCTGGTGGTGGAAGTGGCCCAGCATCTGGGTAACAACGTGGTGCGCACCATCGCCATGGACACCACCGACGGTCTGGTGCGGGGCATGCCCGTGAAAGACACCGGTGGTCCGATCATGGTGCCGGTGGGCCACGAGGCCCTGGGCCGGGTGCTCAATGTCGTCGGACGTCCGGTAGACGGCCTGGGTCCGGTGAACGCCAAGACCATGTACCCCATTCACCGTCCGGCTCCGGCGTTCGTGGACCAGGACACCACCGTCAAGGTGCTGGAAACCGGCGTTAAGGTTATCGACCTGCTGGTGCCCTTCCCCCGTGGCGGCAAGATGGGGATGTTCGGCGGCGCCGGTGTAGGCAAGACCGTCGTCATGATGGAGATGATCCACAACATCGCCATGCACCATGGCGGCATCTCGGTGTTCGCCGGTGTAGGCGAGCGCACCCGTGAGGGCAACGACCTGTACCTGGAAATGAAACACTCCGGCGTACTGCCCAAGGCGGCATTGATTTACGGACAGATGACCGAACCCCCCGGGGCCCGGGCCCGGGTATCCCTGACCGCGCTGGCCGCGGCCGAATACTTCCGGGATGAAGAAGGTCAGGACACCCTGCTCTTCATCGACAACATCTTCCGTTTTACCCAGGCGGGTTCCGAAGTCTCGGCCCTCTTAGGCCGCATGCCCTCCGCCGTAGGTTACCAGCCCACCCTGGGCACCGACCTCGGTGAACTGCAGGAACGGATCACCTCCACCAAGAAAGGTTCGGTCACCTCGGTACAGTGCATTTACGTACCCGCCGATGACTTGACCGACCCGGCCCCGGCCACCACCTTTGCTCACCTGGACGGCACCGTGGTACTGAGCCGTCAGATCGCTGAGCTGGGCATTTACCCAGCCGTGGATCCCCTGGACTCCACCTCCCGCATCCTGGACCCCCAGGTCGTGGGTGAAGAACACTACTATGTCGCCCGGAACGTCCAGCAGATCCTCCAGAAGTATAAGGACCTCCAGGACATCATCGCCATTCTGGGTATCGACGAACTCTCCGACGAAGACAAGCTGACCGTGGCCCGGGCCCGGAAGATTCAGCGCTTCCTGTCCCAGCCCTTCTTCGTCGCCGCCCAGTTCACCGGCATCGAAGGCAAGTTTGTGTCGGTGCCCGAAACGGTGCGGAGCTTCAAGGATATCATCGAAGGCAAATACGACGACCTGCCGGAGCAAGCCTTCTACATGGTGGGAGGCATCGAAGAAGCAGTGGCCAAAGCCGAACGTCTGGCGGCGGCCTAAGGGCAGGGGAGGCCAAAGCCTATGGCAGAAAAAGCACTCCTGTTGGAGGTGGTTACTCCTGACCGGTTGGTCCTGTCCACCGAGGCCGATGTGGTGGTGTGCCCCGGCGTGGAAGGCCAATTCGGCGTCCTGGTGGGCCACATCCCCTTCTTGAGCGCCCTGGATATCGGTGAGATGTACTACCGCAAGGGCGGCCAGACCGAATATCTGGCGGTGAGCGGCGGGTTTGCCGAAGTCACCGGCACTAAGGTCACCATCGTGGCTGAAGCTGCCGAGAAAGGCCGGGAGATCGATGTGGAACGGGCTAAGCGGGCCTTGGAACGGGCCGAGAAACGTTTGGCCGCCGCCAAGACCGCCGAAATCGACTGGACCCGGGCCGAAGCCGCCCTGCGCCGCTCCATGGTGCGCGCCAAGGTGGCCAGCCGCTAACCCATCATTCACGTAACTTGTTAACTAAAGGCAAGCCTGGAAACTCGGGCTTGCCTTTTCATTTTTAGAAAAAAGGAGTATTTTTAATGGGATTAAATCTCAGGGTGAGAATTGCATCAGGCCTTAATGATCTGGTTTTCAAGTTCCGCGTGGAAATTAAAAATGATAGAATCTTCCTTTTTGAATTTCCTTTCTTAATGTGATATATAATACTGTATATCACGGAGGAAACGGGTATGGCAACCAGACGAATAATCATTAGTCTTCCTGATGCAGATAAGCTTTGGCTGGAAGGCTATAGCAAAGTTCACAAAATTTCGGTGGCTGAGGCTATTCGCCAGGGTATCGGCGAATTGAAGAAAAGCCAGCGCCAGCAAACCTATCAACAACTCATAGAGCGTACCAGCGGTGTTTGGAAAATGGGCGACGGTCTTGAATATCAGGAAAAAGTGCGGGCTGAATGGGGATAATCTTGCCCAGGCTTACCAGGCTGTTGGATTCGGTGATTCTCATTGACCACCTGAACGGGGTGCAGGAGGCCAAGCAATTTGTCCTTGCCGTGGAGCCGGAGCAAACCGCCATTTCCGTCATCACCCGGGCGGAGATTTTAGTCGGGGTAGAGCCGGAGGGTGCGGCGCTGGTCAAGGCCTTGTTAGACCAATTTCATCTTCTGATTATCGACAAACCCATTGCCGATTTGGCGGCAGACCTGAGAAAAAGCCAGGGCTGGAAGCTGCCGGATGCCTTTCAAGCCGCGCTCTGCCTTTATCACAAGATTAAGCTTACTACCCGCAATACTAAAGATTTTGACCCAGACCGCTATGATTTTGTCGAGATTCCCTATGAACTGAGAAGGAAGTAACCCGCAGCTTGTTGGTACTCATCTTGCATTCTTTATGGCAAGGATGCCATGTAGGTAAACTGTGATCCCTAAGTGGACGTATTGCGAAGCAGTAGGGTTCATATTACAACACCTGCTAGTTTTTTCTGGCATGAAGAGTGCATAAAGGTAAGATATGAGCCTGATAAAGGATAAGCTCACCGCGATTATCCTGGCCGCCGGCCAGGGCACCCGCATGAAGTCGAGCCAGCCCAAGGTGCTGCACCAGATCCTGGGGCGGCCCATGATCGCTTACCTCCTGGATACCCTGAAGGAGGTGGGGATTGAGGATACCGTGGTGGTGGTGGGCCACCAGGCCAAGGCGGTAAAAGACGCCCTGAACGAGTATGGGGTGCGCTTTGTCATCCAAGAGCCCCAGTTGGGCACCGGCCACGCGGTTCAGGTGGCCATGGCCGCGGTGGCTCCCGGGGCCGGCACCGTTATGGTCCTGTGCGGCGATGCCCCGCTGATTTCGGCGGAAAGCATCGGGGAGCTTTGCCGGTTACATGCCCAGACCGACGCGGCGGTCACCGTGCAGACCATTGTCCTGCCGGACGGGGCCCACTACGGCCGGGTGGTGCGGGATGACCAGGGGCAGGTGGCCGCGGTGGTCCAGGCCAAAGACTCCAAGGACCGGCCCGACCTCCTGGCCATCCGGGAGATCAACACCGGGGCCTACTGTTTTGAGGCCTCCTTTCTGCGTGAGGGACTGACAAAAATCCCCAAAAGCCCGGTCACCGGCGAAATCTATCTCACCGACCTGATCCATATCGCCCGGCGGCAGGGCAGGGGGGTGGAAGCCCTGGTGGACCCGGATTGGGAGACCCTGCTGGGAATCAACAGCCGGGCCGAATTAGCCGAAGCCACCCGCACCATCAAACGCCGCATTAACCACCGGCACATGGACCAGGGGGTCACCCTCATGGACCCGGAACTCACTTTTATTGAATCCCTGGTAACCATCGGCAAAGACACGGTGATCTATCCCAATGTTTATCTCCAGGGCAAAACAGCCATCGGTGAAGATTGCGTGATCGAGGCTTCGGTCAAGATCGTCGATTCCACCCTGGAAAATAATGTCTATGTCAAAATGGGCTGCGTCATCACCGAAAGCCGGGTTGGGGCCGGGGTGGATATCGGCCCCTATGCCCATCTCCGGCCCTTAAGCGACCTTAGGCCTGGGGTGCACGTCGGCAACTTCGTGGAAGTGAAAAAGTCGGTGCTGCACGAGGGCGTCAAGGCCGGCCATCTCAGCTATCTGGGAGATGCGGATATCGGGGCCGGCACCAACGTGGGGGCCGGCACCATCACCTGCAACTACGACGGGGTGCACAAGCATCCCACCATCATCGGCGAAAAAGCCTTCATCGGCAGCAACACCGCCCTGGTGGCGCCGGTGACCGTGGGCGCCGGGGCTTACGTCGGGGCGGGCTCCACCATCACCAAGGACGTGCCCCCGGGCCAACTGGGGGTCTCCCGGGCCCGCCAGGTTAATAAAGACCGCCGGTTGGTCGATAAGAAGAAAAAAGAATAACCAATAGTCTGTTGCCGGTAAAAGCTGACGATATAAAATTTGTCAACTGGCCACTGACTACTCCCAAAGAGGTACCTATGTGCGGCATTATCGGATATCTGGGGCCCCAGGAAGCCATGCCCATCATCCTGGATGGTCTAAAACGGCTGGAGTACCGGGGCTATGACTCGGCGGGGATGGCGGTGATCACCGATCACGGCCTGGCCATCCGCCGCAGTCTGGGTAAATTGAAGGAGCTGGAAAACCTGGTGCGGCAGGACCCCCTCCACGGCCAGGTGGGGATCGGCCACACCCGTTGGGCCACCCATGGGCGCCCTTCCGAAACCAACGCCCATCCCCATAGGGTGGGCGATATCGCGGTGGTGCACAACGGCATCATCGAAAATTACCTGGAACTCAAAGATCAGTTGATCAAGGCCGGCCATCGCTTTTCTTCGGAGACCGACACGGAAATCGTCTCCCATCTCATCGTCAAGCATCTGGAAGAAGGAGCCCCCTATCTGGAAGCGGTGCAGCGGACCATCCGGGAAATCAAGGGCTCATACGCCCTGGCCATCGTCAACGCCCAGGAGCCCCGTATGTTGTTGGCGGCCCGCAAGGAAAGCCCCTTGATCCTGGGCCTGGGTGAGGGCGAATACTTCCTGGCCTCGGACATTCCCGCCATCCTGCCCTACACCCGCCGAGTGATTTTTCTCGAAGACCACGATTTCGTGGTGGTGCAGGATGGGCAGTTTTACCTGTTGGACGAGGCAGGGCGGCGCATCGAGCGCCCGGAGCACACCATCACCTGGAGCCCGGCCATGGCGGAAAAGGCCGGCTACAAGCATTTTATGCAGAAGGAGATTTTTGAACAGCCCCGGGCCCTGATTGACACCTTCCGGGGGCGCATCAACCCCGACCTGGGGGAAGTGATGCTCCAGGAGATTGCCCTCTCGGACAATGAAATCAAGGATATCCGCAAAATCTTTCTGTTGGCCTGCGGCACCTCGTTTCATGCCGCCATGGTGGGAAAGACCCTCATAGAGAACCTCTGCCGCATCCCGGTGGAGGTGGACCTGGGCTCCGAGTTCCGCTACCGGAACCCCATGGTGGACCGCCATACCCTGCTCATCCCCATCTCCCAGTCCGGAGAAACCGCGGATACCCGGGCGGGGCTTACGGCCGGCAAGAAATTGGGGGCCAAGACCCTGGCCATCGTCAACGCGGTGGGCTCCAGCATCGCCCGGGAAGCCGACGCGGTGTTCTATACCCACGCCGGGCCTGAGATCGGGGTGGCCTCCACCAAGGCCTTCACCACCCAGTTGGTGGCCCTGTATCTCATCGCCCTGTTTCTGGCCCAGCGGTTAGGAAAGCTCAATCAGGCGGATATCCGGCCCCGGCTGACGGATTTGCTCAAACTGCCCACCTGGGTCCAGGAGACCCTGGACCTGGACCAGGAAATCCGGGAAATCGGCCGCCGCTATATGAACGCCCACAATTTCCTCTACCTGGGGCGCGGCATCCACTATCCCATCGCCCTGGAAGGGGCCTTGAAACTCAAGGAGATTTCCTATATCCACGCTGAAGGCTATGCCGCCGGGGAGATGAAACACGGCCCCATCGCCCTCATCGACGAAAACCTGCCGGTATTGGTGTTGGCCTCCCGCAGCCCGGTCCTGGAAAAGGTCCAGGGCAATATCGAAGAGGTGGCGGCCCGGGGCGGGCGTCTCATCGCGGTCACTGAAGCGGATAACCTCCAGGTGCGGGACCGGGTGGAGAGCGTCATTACCGTCCCCTCGGTCCCCCTGGAACTGTCGCCCATTGTCCTGGTAACGCCGCTGCAACTGCTGGCTTACCATATCGCCGACCTCAGGGGCACCGACGTGGACCAGCCCCGCAACCTGGCCAAGAGCGTGACGGTGGAGTAGTCTTGGCGACTTTGCGTCTTGGCGAGAGATAATTCTCACGCAAAGGCGCTAAGGCGCAAAGAACGCAAAGGAGTTACTTTTCCACCAACGCGAAGCGGGGGCGGCTGATGGATTGGTGGTGGCACAGGGGGCAGCGGCTGGGGCGCGTGAGCCGGCCCCGCTTTTTAAAGGCAAAGCCGCAGTTTTTGCACACCGCGGGGGTGATGTGGAAATGCCTCCCGGCCCCGGGGGCTCGGGCGAGGTGGGCCAGGTGGTCCAGCACTTCTTTTTCCGACAGAGACAGCAGTTGCGACAACTCCAGGCTGGAGTAGGGCTGCTCCGCCAGCAGTTCTTTCATGGCCTGGCGCGGGGTGCTCACCGGGCTTGCCACACGGGAATTTTGTGGTTTAATTTCATAATAATCTTAACCCTTTAGACTCCTAAGCGACAACTATTCTGATGCGTTATCTGGTGATGGGCGCCGGGGCCCTGGGTTCGGTCTTCGGCGGACTTTTGCAACAGAGCGGCCAATCGGTGGCCTTCATCGGCCGGGGGGCGCATTTTGACCAGATCACCTCCCGGGGTTTGACCATCGAGGGAATCTGGGGAGAATTCCCGGTGGGGCCCGTGGTCCGCCAGTCGGGTTCCGCGGGCGGCTACGATGTCATTCTCCTCTGCGTCAAGTCGTTTCATACCCAAGAGGCTTGCCGCCGGGTCAAGGGCCTGTTGGCCCCCCAGGGTCTCATTGTTTCCGTGCAAAACGGCCTGGGGAATCTGGAAATTATTGCCCAGGAGTTCGATCCGGAGAGCACCATCGGGGCCCGGGTCATCTTTGGGGCCCAAATCATCCGCCCCGGAGTAGCCCGGGTGACGGTGTACGCCGAGCCGGTTCTGGTGGGGGCCATGGTTCCCGGGCCCCCTCACCCCACCCTGGCCCGGATAGTGACAGACCTGAATCGGGCCGGCATCCCCACCCGGCAAGTGGATAATATCCTGACCCACCTCTGGGGAAAAGTCCTCTACAACTGTGCGTTGAATCCGTTGGGGGCCATCCTCGGGGCGCCCTATGGAGCCCTGGGAGACCATCCCCAGACCCGGGAGCTCATGCGCCGGATTATCGAAGAAATCTACCAGGTGGCCGGCGTCAAAGGCATTCCTCTCGGCCATGCCGATGCCGCCGCCTATTTCAAGTTTTTCATGGAGAACCTGGTTCCGCCCACAGCGGGTCACTGGCCCTCCATGTGGCAGGACTTGCAAGCCGGCCGCCGCACCGAGATTGAGGCCTTGAATGGCGCCATCTGCCGTTACGGCGCGGCCGCGGGGGTGGCAACCCCCTATAATGACGCCATCAGTCGCCTGGTGCGATTTTTAGAACATAAACCCGCCGGTTGAATGCCTGAGGGCCTGGCAAAATTCGGAGTAAAGTCGGTAAGGCGGACTGGGGGCGGCGTGGGGAGGATGAGGCGGCCCCACCCCTCCCCTAAAGTCCGCCGCTGCCCTATTTGGTGATTACCCCACAGGCGATGCGGGGCCCGGCGTTGCCGGCGGGGTCGCTCACATAGTCATCCGCACCGGCGTGGATCACCAGGGAAGTTCCGCCCGGCTGGAGCAATGAATTCTTTTCCCCGTCCTTCAGGGTGACCAAATTGGCCACCACCTCGACCTTGGCCTTGCCGTCTGCGCCCACCGTGATATTGGGCAGGTCCCCGGCATGCGGTCCGGCCGGGTTCTTCAGGCCATGTTGCTTGCCGAAGGGATTGAAATGGCCGCCGGCAGCTTCAAACCCCGGG
This sequence comes from uncultured delta proteobacterium, assembly GCA_963812015.1. Classification (GTDB taxonomy): domain Bacteria; phylum Desulfobacterota; class Desulfobaccia; order Desulfobaccales; family 0-14-0-80-60-11; genus 0-14-0-80-60-11. Next base: position 1,394,231 of record CAWETI010000003.1, read on the forward strand.
GTGGCGCAGACGCCTTTGGCATGGATATGGAAGGCGTGCTCCCCCGGAGGCAGATTCTCCACCTGCATGACAATCTTCACCCCTTCTGGGGTCTGGGTCAAAGTGGCTTCCCCCACCTTTTGCCCCTGATTATCGACCAGCGTGGCCTTGGCCGCCGTCGGCGCGCTTTGGCCGCAACCCAGCGCCAGCGCCAGAGCCAACCCCAATCCTGCCGCTAAAATTTTCCGTAGCATCATTTCACCCCTTCAGACGATGATTGGATCATGCCCCCAGGGAAGTCGCCTCTCCGGGGCATTGCTTTAAAGGTAAAACCTCCTGGGAAATAATCCAGAGCTGAATTAATTTTTGTCGACAAAAGGGGTTTGCGGATTTTTTTTTGGGGGGGGCGGCAAAATCCCGCCCTCACCGGTGAACCAGGCTGCCGGTGAGGAGGTAAAGCAAGGCCGGCATCAGGACGCCTTTGCAGCGCAGAACCGCCATGCCTTAGGTAAGTTCTGTGGAGCTTTTTAATTTTATCGGGAGCTGTCTGATGTTCGTACTCTTTTTTTCGGCCTCGCCATAGGTGGTAAAAACTCGGCTGGAATTACTTAAATATAAATACCATAGGCTGAAATTTAATAATGAAGGGGTCAGGCGTTTGATGATGTCTCGGAGGATATTCTCATTGCCGCCTAAGGGTAGCGTCATAAATGGACCGATTATGACAAGAATAGATGTCAGAGACAATTGCAGGATTAAAAATGTCTTGGCGATTTTAACGGCCCTTGGTTTAACCTCCCACAGCCTCAGTCCAGCATAAAAACTGAATATGGTCAAAAAGACCATAATTCCAATGAGGAGCATATTATATAGTAAAAGTTCCTTAAACATGAATAGGAGGATTTTATTTCTGGTAGAATTGAATAAATCCAAAGTGCAGTTGGCTTCGTAAAGACATGAGGCTGGAATGAAGATGGTAAGATTTAGACAAAGTAAGAGCAACCAGCCCTTGACCCCCTTCGGACTGCTTTTCTGCTCTAATTCCCGCAGATTGTTAAACTGAGTTATCGCATTTGGTATATATGCGCGTTTATTAAGTGGTGATTTAGAACCAATCAGCCCTATTTCTTTGAGGCCGGTTGACCGCCACTCGCCGCAACATCTGTATTTAATTGCTTTATCGTGGGTTTTTTCTGTATGCGAGCCTCTCGGGATAATTCGATTTTTTATTCTTAGCAGCGCCTTCTTCATCCTGGAAAAATATAACGCCAGGAACGGCAACCCCAGGGAAATGAGAAATTCTCCGACGCCGCCGCATTGTCCCCCGCAGAAGATGCACATGATTTTCCCCCATTCTCGATGCGATAAATTATATCATAGTCGGAGAAAACCGGAAGCAATCGCCGCACTCATCCTTACGACCACGGTTCGGCAACCAGGCTGATTTTGCCAGGAAAGGGCCCCAATGCCCGCCAGGGATGCCTGGCGGGAGCTTAGGTCAAAGGCCTTTCCGCATGGCCGCGACAATCTTGGGGACATTATTCTTAAACATATCACTATAGGTGGGAGCCGGCCCCTCCGGCTTTGATAAAGCGTCCGAATAGAGCTCTCCTCCTAAGTTCACCCCGCTTTCCTTGCCGATTTGCTCCACCAGGCGCGGATCGCTCACGTTCTCGATGAAGACCGCGGTGATCTTTTCCTTACGGATCTGATTGATGAGCCTGGCGACCCCGCCGGCGGAGGGTTCGCTCTCCGTGCTGACGCCCATGGGGGAGAGAATGGTGACTCCGTAAGCCGCGCCGAGATAGCCGAAGGCGTCATGGGAAGTGATCATACGCCGTTTTGGCTGAGGTATGCTGGAGAATTCGGCCTTCACCCACTTGTCGAGTTCGCTGAGTTTGGCCTTATAGGCGTCGGCATTGGCCTGATAGAGGGAGGCGCCGGCCGGATCCACCGAACTGAGGGCCTTGGCGATGTCCTCCACATAAATCTGGCCGTTGGCCAAATCCTGCCAGGCATGTGGATCAATCTTATGTTGGTGTTTGGCGCCATACCGGGGTTCCTCGCCTGCCATTTCCCGAGGTTTAATCCCCTGGCTGGCCACCACGACCGGGCCCTTATAGCCGGAGGTCTTGATCAGGCGGTCCATCCAGCCCTCAAGACCCAGGCCATTGACAATGACCAGGTCGGCGGCGCTCACGGCCTTGGCATCGGCAGGAGTCGGCTCAAACACGTGGGCATCGCCATTGGGACCGACCAGGGTAGCAACCTCGACCCTAACGCCGCCGACATTTTTAATCATATCGCCGAGGATGCTGAAGCTGGCAATAACCTTGACCTTTTTCTCGGCCCTGGCCTCAGTTCCGCCGCCAACGAGGAAGAGAGCCACGCAGAGTACGAGAATCCTGGTAATGACCGGCATAATCCTTCCTCCTGGCAAGGTTCAGCCCCCGAGATGAAGGCCTAACCTACGACGGCTGTAGATACTGCCGTGTACGCCAAAGATGACGGAGAAAATGTAACCAAAGCCCGCGGTGAGGATGATGGAAGGCCCGGAAGGCAGATTGACATGGAAGGAAAGCAGCAGGCCGGCATAGCCGGACAGCATGGCGATGAACACGGCCACCAAAGCCATGGACCAGGCCTGTTTGGCCCAGAAGCGGGAGGAGGCCGCCGGCAGCATCATCAGGCCCACCGCCATCAAGGTTCCCAAGGCCCGGAATCCCGCCACCAGGTTGAGGACCACCAGGACCAGGAAGATGAAATGCATCGCCCCCCCCCAGCCGCCCACCGATCTCAAGTAGCCGGGATCGAAGCATTCGACGATGAGGGGCCGGTAGATAATCGCCAGGGTGAAAAGAGTGACGGAAGTAATGGAGGCGACCAGGACCAGGTCGGCATCATCCACCGCCAGAATGGTGCCGAACAGCACGTGGATGAGGTCGATGTTACTGCCGCGCAGGGAGACGATGAGAACGCCCATGGCCAGGGACATGAGATACATTGCGGCAAAGCTCGCATCCTCACGTAACAGCGTGAAGCGCGCCACCGCCCCGGCCACCAGGGCCACGGCGAGGCCGGCGGCGATGCCTCCCAGGGTCATGGCATAGAGCGATAGACCGGAAACCAGGAAGCCGATCGCCACCCCGGGCAGCACCGCATGCGACAGGGCATCGCCCACCAGGCTCATGCGCTTGAGGACCAGCAGCACGCCGACGGGGCCGCACCCCAGGGCCAGGGCCATGCAGGCGACCAGGGCGTGGCGCATGAAGATGAAGTCCTGGAAGGGAGCCAGGAAGAAGCTGAAAAGATAGTTCATAACTCACTTATGCGGCAGACTTCCGCCGATTCGTCCCAGGCTTCAGACATCCGGCGGGCGCTTTGTAGATTCTCGGAAGTCAGGATCTCAGCCGTTGCTCCCCAACCGATGGGCTCCCGGGCGATCAAGAGGGTTCTGGGAAAGTAGGCTCGCACCTGCTCAAGGTTGTGAAGCACCGCGATGATCGTCCGATTTTCGGCGTGCCAGCTTTGGACCACGTCGAGGAGATCGGCCGTGGTCCGGGCATCGATCGCGGTGAAGGGTTCATCGAGAAGAATGACGGGACAGTCCTGGAGCAGCAGTCGGGCGAACAGGACCCGCTGGAACTGTCCGGCCGACAGATTACCGATGGGCCGGCGCTCGAACCCTTCCAGGCCCACTGCGGCCAGGGCCTGCCTGGCTTGCTGCCAATGTCCTGGCTTCATGCCGCCGAACATGCCGACGCGATGCCAGAGCCCCAGGGCCACGGTGTCCAGAACCGTTATCGGGAAACTCCGGTCGATCTCCGGCTGCTGCGGCAGGTAGGCGATCCGGGAAGTCTTGAGCCCCCCCCGGTCGATGCGACCGCCCAGGGGATGTAGCATGCCGGTAATTCCCTTCAGAAGGGTGCTTTTGCCTGAGCCATTCGGCCCGAATACCGCGGTCATCGATCCCGCCGCAAAAACGCCGGACAGATGGTGTACGGCGGGATGCCCGTCATAACCCAGGGTGAGATCGTTCAGAACAATGGAATCCATCATGTGGTTCTATGCCAGCCAGCCGACCGCCCAGGCGACCGATAGCCAAAGAAAGGCTGCGCCTGCGGCGGCAAAAATCAGACGGCCTTTGATGCTCCAACCCAGGGGAGATGCCCCAACTTTTTTAGGCGGCGGGCATGCCGTCATGATTTTCTGGACATGATCATGGTTATCAACGTGGCCAGGGTGATCGTTCATCGGTCTGGCCTTCCGGTGGTGAGCAGCATCTGGACCTCCAAGTGGTCGCGGCCTCATGCCAAGTGCAACCGAGTTGCCTTTAAATGCGGAGACGATCAGTTCAGATCGCCACCCGGCATTTGTGGCAGAGTCCTTCTATCCGAATTTCAATGTGATCCGCCCGGTTGCCCACGGGCCCCCGCAACTCCGTCCACATCCGGGATAAGGCCACCGGGTCCAGGCACTGTACTTCCCGGCAGACCTGGCACTGGAAGTGAGGATGGGGCGGGTGATGCTCGCAGGCCAGTTCAAAGTGGCTCACCCGACCCTCCAGGGAGAGTTTGCGCACCATGCCCCGCCGGGTAAAATCCTCCAGGATACGGTACACGGTGACCTTGTTCACCCGGCGGCGGGTGCGGATCATCTCCAGGATCTCCCGGGCCCGAAGGGCCCGGCGGGCGTCACCAAGAATCTCCAGGAGCGCCAACCGCACTGGCGTGGCCCGCAGCCCCTCTTGGGAGAGCCACCGAGTAAAATTGCAATGATCACTCATGGGTAATCTTGTACTCGAAAATCAACTGAGTTGCAAGTATATTGTTGGGGGAAAAGTCGGCAAGAGGGCAGGGGGATCAGGGGCATATGCTGTTGCGGTGGTGAGTTGGGGTCGATTCAACCCCCAGGGGTGAGGGGCTATCGGGCCAACTCGAGGGAGGGCTGGGGCGGCACCGGAACTTCGCCTGCGGTTTCCGGGGAAGCCGCAGTTGCCGGAGCGATGCGGCGCAAGACCTCGAGCTCCTTGAGAATTCGGGCCAGGCTGGCCTCGGGGTTTTCGGCGCCGGTCGTGACTTCGATATCCGGCCGCGCCGGGGTCTCAAAGACGTCGTCAATTCCGGTAAAATGAAGAATTTCACCGGCCAGAGCCTTCCGATATAGGCCTTTGGGATCGCGGCTGATGCAGACTTCCAGGGGGCAGTTGAGGTAGACTTCGACATATTCGCCGATGATGGCCCGGACTTCTTCCCGAATCGCGTGGTAGGGACAGATCGCCGCGACGATGGTCACTACCTGTTGTCGGACCAGGGTTTGCGCCATGGTGGCAATGCGCCGCAGGTTGGTGGCCCGGTCTCCGGGGGTAAAGCCCAACCCCTTGCTCAGGGTGGTCCGCACGATATCACCGTCCAGAATCTCAACCTTGAGGCCCCGTTCCGTGAGCGCTTCGGCCAGCAGGCGGGCCAAGGTGGTTTTCCCCGAGGCGCTCAATCCCAGCAACCAGACGCAAAACGCCCCATTCCCGGCAGCCGATTGTTCAGAAACATCCCCCGATGAATTGTGCAAATCTCCGGTTCCTCGCTCTTTCTGAAAGTTTCTTTGCCAGCCTCTGGCGCTCTCTATTATAACCGGGGGTGGTGCGAGAAGAAAGCCTTTAAGAGCTCCCCTGCTCTTCGGGGCAGGGAGCAGGCGAGGCCAGCCGGCGTTACGGCCCGGAAGTTTGGCGAATTTACCGGCCCTCCCGGGAACCAGCTTTAACTTGGCAAGTTCGCGTGATTCGGAACAAAAAATTGAATCTCGGGAGTAATGCACGATATTTTAGTAAAATCAATAAGTTAAAAAAATCTGACTTCCAGCCGGGGGTGCCGTGGTATAAATAATTGAACCGGGGTGAAATCGCTAAAACGCTAACCTATTGGAAAATCAACTATAAAAAGGTATTGGCTTATGTGGCACGCTTGCTGCATGTATATATAAACGTATATGGACCCTATTAAGGTACCCACATCCCCCCCTTAATCAAAGTTCATATACCATTTTCTCCTTTCACCGACTGGCCGGATTCCTCCCCCATCCGGCCAGTTACTTTTTTGGCCCCTCCATCGCTTCCCCGTCGAGACGACAAGGCCGGCGGCCCCCCTGGATCCCACGGCTCCGATTACGGCGCCGGCGATTCTGCCTGGAGGGCCAAAACCTTCTCGCAACACTCCTCATCGCTGATGCGGCCGGCAAAAAACTCCTGCAGGGTGGTCAGGAAGGGGTTGGACGCGAAGAACTCCTGAAACCCCACCCGGTCACCCAGGTCGGGGAACTGCAAGGGGACTTTGAAGTGGGTCGCCATTTCCCGGAACATCTCCAACTGCTGGAACTCCGCCTGGCGCATCTGGGCTTCAATCTGAAAGAGCAGCTTGCGCAGCTTTAGCAAGTAGTCTTGCCGTTCCTGGTGTTCCCGGTTCTTGTGCCGCAGAAAGTTCACGTGCTGCTGCCGCACCAGGGTGGCGTAAGGGATAATTTTGCTCATGGCCCGCACTTCTCCTGGGGAAAATGTATCATCTCACCTTGCGGATTCAAGCGAAAAAGGGTAATTTTTTAGTTTATGAGCGAACCAGCCAAACTAGATTTCGACAAAATGGGTGGTCTTCTGCCGGCCATCGTGCAGGACGCGGCCACAGGCGACGTACTGATGCTGGCGTTTATGAACCGGGAGGCCTGGGAACGCACCCTGGCCACCGGCGAGGCCCATTACTACAGCCGCACCCGCCAGACGATCTGGCACAAGGGCGGCACCTCCGGGCACGTCCAACGGGTTCAGGAGATCTACCTGGACTGCGACCGGGACACCCTGCTCCTGAAGGTGGAGCAGGTGGGCGGGGCCGCCTGCCATACCGGGCACCGGAGCTGCTTCCACCGCCGTCGGCAGGGGGATGACTGGCAGGTGGTGGGCTCCCCAATCTTTGATCCCAAGGAGGTATATGGGGGTGGATAAGCTGCGGTTGGGCCTACCCAAGGGCAGTCTGGAGAAAGCGACCCTGGAACTCTTCCGGCGTTCCGGTTGGCATATTCAGGTCAATGGCCGAAGTTATTTTCCCGATATCGACGACCCGGAGATCACCTGCTCCATGTGCCGGGCCCAGGAGATGAGCCGCTACGTCGAAAACGGCACCCTGGACTGCGGCATCACCGGCCGGGACTGGACCATGGAGAACGACTCCAAGGTCACGGTGGTGGCGGACCTGATGTATTCCAAAACCAGCCTCAACCCGGTGCGCTGGGTGGTGGCGGTGCCGGCGGATTCCGAGATCCGTTCCCTGCGGGACCTGGCCGGCAAGAAGATCGCCACCGAACTGGTGAACTACACCCGGCGCTATTTCGCCGAGCGCCAGATCCCGGTCACGGTGGAGTTTTCCTGGGGCGCCACCGAAGCCAAGGTGGCCGCGGGGCTGGCCGACGCCATCGTCGAGGTCACCGAGACCGGTAGCACCATCAAGGCCCACGGCCTCAAGATCGTCCACGAGCTCTTCCAGAGTAACACCCAGTTCATCGCCAACCCCCAGGTGTGGGAGTCCAGCGCCGTCAAGCGGGAGCAGATGGAAAACCTCACCCTGCTGCTCCTGGGGGCCCTCCGGGCCGAACGGATGGTGGGCCTGAAGATGAACATCCCGGAGCAGCAGTTGAAGGACATCATCACCCTGCTTCCCAGCCTCTTGGCCCCCACCATCGCCAGCCTGTATGAGACCGACTGGTACTCGGTGGAAGTGGTGGTGAACCAGGGGGAGGTCCGGACCCTCATCCCCCGCCTCATCCGGGCCGGGGCCCAGGGCATCGTGGAGTATCCGCTGCACAAGGTTATTTAGCAGACACGTTGGGATAATCGGAAGCGTTTTTTTCCGATTGACGTTAGGGCGGGAACAGTCCGGCGAGATGAGGAAAGGCAGGGTCTTTGGACCCTGCCTTTTGTATTTCTCACAGCAAAGTTGGGGGTATTTGCCGAACCTGTGGCGGTAGCCGGCCGAATCCGAGGGACCGGGTGATGCCGCTACTTCCTTTCTGCCGCCTTTTTCTTCATCAGTTCGATGAAGTCCGGATCAATACCATATCCCAGGCTCTTGGCCTTCTGCAAATCCGCGACGGCTTGGTCGAATTTCTCCTGCTTCTCGAGGATCATGGCCCGCTGGTAGTAAGCCCGCCCGAAATTGGGGTTCTGCTTGATGACTTGTTCGCACAGTTGCAGAGCTTGAGCGTTGTTGCCCTTGGCGTAATAGACGGTGGCTTTATAGGAGATGAGGGCCGGGTCGTTGGGCTTGAGCTTCAAGGCCTGATCAAAGGCCTGGAGGGCCTGGTCGTAACGTCCCGCCTGGCTGGCCTGCATCCCCTGGTCGATGTAGCTTTGGACGTTCTGGGCCGAGCTCCATTCCGGCAGCAGGAGCAGCAAGAGTAAAACCAAGACGGCATATGGCACTCGCTTCATCGCTTGAAGTCCTCCTGTTTCGAAAAGTTCAAAGTTCAAGGTTCAAAATTCAAGGTTGGGAATATGCCCATCAGGAATTTTTCATCATTTACTGGTGGGCCGAAGGCTCATGAATTACTGTCTAAGTTAATCGCAATATTCCGAAATAATCAAGGCCTCGGTTACACGGAACAGAGACGGCATTCTTCGGCAAACTCGTGGGCCAGGGTGAGGGCCGCGGTCCCGGCCGGCAGGCTGAGAACCTGGCCGGCTTTGGAGCCGTACCGGTAGACGGTGATGCCTTTGAGTCCCAGGTTAAATGCCAGTTGGAAGGCGGCGGCCACGTCCTCCCGGGTGGCCTCCGGGGCCAGGTTGATGGTCTTGGAGACGGCGTTGTCCACGTGGCGTTGAAACGCAGCCTGCATCCGCACCTGGTGTTCCACGCTCACTTCGAAGGTGGTGGGGAAAAGCCGTCTGATCTCCTCCGGCAGCGCCGTTAGAGGGCGCACCCGCCCGGAGGCCAGCACCCGGGGCACCCATTCTGTTTCCGATAAGCCCGCCTGGGCCAGTTTCTCCAGGAACAGGGGGTGGATCTCCTCGAACTCCTCCCCTTCCAGGGCCCGGCGGCGGTAGGCCACCGCGAAGAGGGGCTCGATGCCGCTGGAGGTCCCGGCGATGATGCTGATGGTGCCGGTGGGGGCGATGGTGGTGACCGTGGCGTTTCGCCGGGGCGGCCGGCCTGACTGGCACCAGCGGCTGCGGGAAAAATTGGGGAAGGGGCCCCGATGTTTGGCCAGAATCTGGGATTGGCTTACGGCCCGGTCCTGGATGCGGGATATGATGGTTTCGGCGAGCGTCAGGGCCTCCGGGGAATCGTAGGCGAGGCCCAGCTTAACGAACAAGTCCGCCAGACCCATGACTCCCAGGCCGATCTTGCGGTTGGCGTGGGTGATGGCGGTGATCTCGGGGAGGGGGTAGTGGCTCTGGTCGATGACGTCGTCCAGAAAGGTCACTCCCAGGGCCACTAGGCGGTCCAGGGCGTCCCAGTCCAGACCCCCCCCTCTGACCAGGGTGGACAGGTTGATGGAACCCAGGTTACAGGATTCGTAGGCCAGGAGGGGCTGCTCGCCGCAGGGGTTGGTGGCTTCCAGTTCGCCGACCTCCGGGGTGGGGTTGGCCCGCTCCATGGCATCCAGAAAAATCAGACCCGGGTCTCCCGTGGTCAGGGCCGCGTTGCAGATGAGATCGAAAACCTCCCGGGCCTTGAGCCGCTGCACTTCCAGGCCGGTTCGGGGGTTGATCAGGGGATAGCTGTCATCCGCGGCTACACGATGCATGAAGTCGTCGGTGACGGCCACGGACAGGTTGAAATTGGTGAGCATCTTGGGGTCGGACTTGGCAGTGATGAACTCCAGGATGTCCGGGTGATCCACCCGGAGGATGCCCATGTTGGCGCCCCGGCGGCGTCCCCCCTGTTTCACCACGTCCGTGGTGGTGTCAAAGATGCGCATGAAGCCCACCGGGCCGGAGGCCACCCGGCCGGTGCTCTTAACCTGGTCGCCCCGGGGGCGCAGGTGGCTGAAGTTGAAGCCGGTGCCCCCGCCGGTCTGGTGGATCAGGGCCATGTCCCGCACGCCCTCCAGGATGCTGCGCATGTCATCGTGGATGGGGATGACGAAGCAGGCGGCCAACTGGCCCCGGGGCAGGCCGGCGTTGGTAAGGGTCGGGGTGTTGGGGAGAAATTGCCAGGAGGCCATGGCTTCATAAAAGGCCTCGGCCTGGCGGGCCTGCGCCTCAGGACCGCCGTAGCGCGCTTCCGCCGCGGCCACACCCTGGGCCACCCGGCGAAACAACTCATCCGGGGTCTCCACCACCCGGCCCTCGGGGTCCCGGCGCAGGTAGCGTTCGGTCAGGACCCGGGCGGCGATGGGGCGGAATTGGGGCGGCGAAATGGTCATGAACCAGACCTCAAATGATTAACCGCATAAATCGGCACTAGTCGTGGCATGGCGATGGGTTTAACCGGTTGCATTTCCCAAGGTTACGAACCGACCGAAACCGGTATTATAAGATTCCCCACTTTTTGGCCCGCTCTTCATAGGCCGGCGGAAAGCTCGGGGAGAAATTCTGGTAAAAGGTGATAGGGTAGCGGGCCCCGATCCTTTTGCCGGCCTCTTTCAGCCCCACCAGGAGCCCTTCCAGGAACTTGCCGGGAAAGGCCACCACCATCTCATCGTCCTGGGTCATGGAAAAGATGCGGTCGCCCATACCGGGAATGGCCACTTTGAACTCTCCGGTACGGTAGGGGGCGATGAGGTACTCGCTGCATTCCACCTTGCCGCCGAATTCCCCGCTGACCCGTGCTCCCAGGCTGAAGGTGGCCGCCTGGATGAGGCGCATGAGCTGGGCCGGGTTGCCGTAAACCACCACCACATCCGGGTCCAGGGCCAGGCGCTCCAGGGGACAGAGGTAGACGGCCCCAACCTCCTGGGGCTCGAAGCGGGGCAGGGCTTCCACCTCTTTGAGGGCCGGGCCCAGGGCCGAGTGAAATCCCACTTCACAGAAGAGCTGCCCCAGCTCCATTATCGGGTCGGCGGCCGGCGTAAAGCCGAAGACCAGCATACCGGGCACGCAGATGAGATCCTCCTGGGTCAGCCCCACGGGCCAGCCATATACCCGGGCCATGGTGACCCCCTGGCAGATGGTCACTTTCTTGCCGAACACCTTGGAAGGCTGCCGCGTCTTGGGCGGCAGACCGGCGGGGTCTTTAAAAAACTTGACACCGAAGGGCTCGGTCTTAAGGCGCATGGTCTCTTTCAGTTGGACAGCCGCAGCTTTATAATCCATAGTCTTCCCTTCTCAGCGTGATGGCGCCAGGCATGTAACCCCGGTCGCATAATGTTTGATAGTAAGACCTCGACCGGCGGGATGCAAGCACACCGCTCCTTTTCCCTTGGCCTACCAGATGGTTAAGGATAGAATGCCAGTCTAAGCAGGAAATGCAGGGTCGTTTCACGCGCCATAAGACGGCCGTGAATCGCGCCCTACTCGGCGTGATTTCAGCAGCGAACGCACCGATCTTGCCTTGCCAATCCTCAGAGAAGAGGTGTTGCCGAACTAAATCAGCCGCTATGTCTACGGAATCCCTTAATTTCCATACACTCACACCGGAACAGGTCTTTGCAGCCCTGGAGACTGGGCCTCAGGGGTTGAGCGATACCGCCGCCCTGGAGCGTTTGGAGCGCTACGGCCCCAATGAACTGGCCGCGGGCAAAACCATTTCTGCCTGGCGCATCCTGTTCCGCCAGTTTGCCAACCTTTTGATCGCCATCCTGCTGGCGGCCACGGTGATCTCCTTTTTCTTGGGGGAACGCCTGGATGCCTGGGTCATTTTGGCCATTGTGCTGGCCTGCGTGGTGCTGGGTTTTGTTCAGGAATACCGGGCCGAACAGGCGGCGGCGGCCTTAAAGAAGTTGGCGGCGCCGGCGGCCACCGTGATCCGTGGCGGCAAAGAGCGGGAAATTCATGCCCGGGAAGTGGTGCCGGGAGACGTGCTGGTTTTGCATACCGGCGACCGGGTGGCCGCCGATGCGCGTTTGCTGGAGGTGATCAACCTGAAGGCGGACGAGGCTCTCCTTACCGGGGAGTCCACGGCGGCGGGCAAGAATCTGGCCCCGATGGCCGACCCCGACAAGGCCGTAGCCGACCGGAAGTGCATGGTGTTCGGGGGCACGGTGATCACTTATGGCCGGGGCCGGGCTGTGGTCACCGCCACCGGCATGGACACGGAGTTCGGCAAGATTGCCCGGATGCTGGAAGACGTGACCGAGGAGGCGACCCCCCTGGAAGTCCGCATGGCCGCTATCGGCCGGGTCTTGTCGATTATCTGCCTGGGGGTGGCCGCGGGGGCCACACTCCTGGGGGTCTTCCGGGGCCATGCCTGGCTGGAGATGCTGATTTGGGGGATCAGCCTGGCGGTGGCGGCGGTGCCGGAATCCTTGCCGGCGGTGGTCACCGGGGCACTGGCCATCGGCACGACCCGCATGGCCCGGAAGAACGCCATTGTCAAGCGCCTGCCGGCCGTGGAGACCATGGGCTGCACCACCGTGATCTGCACCGACAAGACCGGCACCTTGACCAAGAATGAAATGACGGCCCGTCTCCTCTTCCTGGACGGCGAGCTTATCGACGTCAGCGGCGCGGGGTATGAGCCCGTGGGGGCGTTTTACGCCGATGACGCCCCGGTGCGCGCCGGCGACTACCCCGTGCTGGCCGGGGCCGCCCGGATCGCCATCTTGTGCAATGACGCCGCCCTGGAGGAAAGCGACGGCAACTGGACGGTGCGGGGCGATCCCACGGAGGGGGCCCTCCTGGTGTTGGGACGGAAGGCGGGATTTGCCCCCGAGGCGCTTCTCACCGAAGTTCCCCGGGTGGCGGAGATCCCTTTTTCCTCGGAAGCCAAGCGCATGAGCACCTTTCACCAGGAACCGGAAGGGATACTGATGTGCGTCAAGGGGGCGCCGGAACGCCTGCTGCTCCGGGCCCGGAAGATGCTGACCGCCCAGGGCGAGCAGGCCATGAGTGCCGGGGACCGCCAGATCGTTCAGGAGCAGGCGGCCCTCATGGCCCACGAGGCGCTCAGGGTTCTGGGCCTGGCCTACTGCCGTCTTCCCGAGGTGCCCGATCTGGAATCCGTCGGCGCCGACCCGGAATTGGTTTGGGTGGGACTGGTGGGCATGATCGACCCGCCCCGGCCGGAAGCCGCCGAGGCCGTGGGCCGGTGCCGCCAAGCGGGCATCCGGGTCATCATGGTCACCGGTGACCACCCGGTCACCGCCCAGGCCATCGCCCGGGAGGTGGGCGTCATCTCCCGGGAGCACAGGTCCCGGGTGGTCCTGACCGGGGAGGAGATTAACCGCCTGAGCGACCCGGAGCTCCAGGAGGCCCTCCAAGAGGTCCGGGTGTTTGCCCGGGTGGCTCCGGAACATAAGCTCCGCCTGGTGGATATCCTCAAGGCCCAGGGAGAGGTGGTGGCCATGACCGGGGATGGGGTCAACGACGCCCCGGCCCTGAAACGGGCCGATATCGGCGTGGCCATGGGGATCACCGGCACCGAGGTCACCAAGGAGACCGCGGCCATGATCCTGGCGGACGATAACTTCGCCACCCTGGTAGCCGCAGTGGAGGAAGGCCGGGCCATCTTCGACAACATCAAAAAATATCTCATCTTCCTGCTGAGCTGCAATATCGCCGAGATCCTGGTGCTCACCGGGGCATTTTTCCTGGGGATGCCCCTGCCCCTCATCGCCCTGCAAATCCTCTGGGTCAATCTCACCACCGACGGGTTGCCGGCCCTGGCCCTGGGAGTGGACCCCAAGGCCCCGGACATCATGTCCCGGCCCCCGCGGCCCCCGGCGGAGGGGGTGTTCAGTCTCACCGTCTCCGGCCTGATGGCGGCAATCTCCCTCTATCTCACCCTCATTCTCATTCCCCTGTTCGGCTATTATTATTACTGGAATCCCTGGGGGCTGAGCGATCCCGAGATGGTCTTGACCGAGGCCCAGACCATGGTGTTCATCACCCTGGTGCTGGCGGAACTGGTGAACGCCTTCAACTGCCGCTCCGACCACCTGTCGCTGTTCAAGGTCGGCGTCTTCAAGAACCGCTTCCTGATCCTGTCCGTGGTGGCCTCCCTGGTCATGATGGTCATGGTGATCGAATGGGAGCCGTTGTCGCGCCTGTTCCATACCACGCCGCTGCGCTGGCAGGACTGGGGGGTGGCGGTGGGACTCAGCCTCACCTTGATTCCGGTCGTGGAGCTGACCAAGTGGCTCATCTGCAGAAAGGGCCGGTGCGGCGAGCAATCGGCCCCGGCGGGGTGAGGCGCTCAAGCCCCGGGCGATCACGGTGGGAGGACTAGTTGATTTTTCTGGCCCGGACAAGAGAGGCCCCCGGCGCAGTTGGCGCAGGGGGCCTTCTCAGATCACCAGGTTGCCGCAAAACAGCCTTAGGCGGGTTAGACTGTGGCGATGCCCTGGCGGACTCTCCCACAATCCTGCCGGGAAACGCGGCCAGTTCCTAATGATGAAATTTGGACTTCATGCTTTGCCAGGTTTTTTTCATCTCATCCAGGGCCCTTTCTGAGCCTGCCTTGAGTGTCTCCCAGGTTTCGGCGCTGGCCGCCTTGATCTCATCGAGCTTCTGTTGGGCGGCTTCGTTCCGGGCCCGGAACTGGTCAATCTGCTGATACAGGTGCACCTTGGCGCCGGCGCCGGCCTGGTCAGCCTTGGCCTTCAATTCGGTCAGCTTCGCAGTCCACTCCCGAATCTGGGCCTCCAGCTTCTCTTGATACGCTTCCTTTAATCCCATGGCCTTCAACCTCCTCACCAGGATGAGCCGGGTGCGGCAATGTTTCAGGTGAGCAGCAAAACCAACGCCAGGCCGAGACAGAAAAGCATCTTTTTCATGTAACTATCCTCGCCTATATAATGATCGCACTGCTTGGTTTTACTTACTTTGGGGCACACTGCCGCGCGGCCGCACGGGGAGTTCTCTCCATTTCGGACCGCGTATGAGCATGACATCTCCTCAGCGAATAACCTCGGCGAAATTTGCCGCGAGGCCATTCCGATTGAGCCGGCGGGCGCTGAACAAACTGGGAAGAGAAAAAAACCGTGAACCGGGGATCAAGCGTGGTCTCGGCCCATGTGTCGAAAAAAATAAGCATAAAATTTAGAGAATCAAGGGTGATCATCATAACCCCCGATTAATTTACCTGACAGTTCCGTTAATCAAGTCAGGCTTTCGGCCCAGGGGCTGGGCGGGAAGTTCAAGGGCGTAGGTGGCATTTGGGCTTTACTGCTCAATTAAATTAAAATGAGAGGCCAGTTAAGAATTCGGCTCATTACTTTTCCATAATCTCTGCATACCTCAAATGCGTCACTTATTAACGCAAAGATATGCGTAAATCGAACATTTGGTGTGCTATTCCAAAGTGATTAAATTATGGTTAAATTCTATTTAATGGAGTTCTTAACCAATAATTCGAATGATGCAAAGATGGTTATAATTATTAATGCAAATCCTACTATAATTGCTGAAATCAATACACTGCCGAAATTACTAACGCATGCTTCCGGCAGGGAATGGCCAACCTGAATTCTCCTGACCTCTTGCAGGTTCATTGATACCCTCCTGTAAAATATGGTGGATTCCAGCACTTTTTTATAAAAATATTGATTAGACGCAGGGTGTGAAAAAATCAGAACTATTTCAGCGCTCCCCGCTTCCCCTAAATTGGATCTGGGGATTAATGCCGGGATTGCCATGATGAATGCGATCCCCGTTGCTTGTTTGTCGTGCCGGCTTTCCGCGCCCCGGCGGTCCTTTTTGAAATCCGTCACCCCTTACCTTTTTTAGAAGCAGGTCTTTTCGCCTGAGGTTTTTTAGACGCCTGGGTCTTTGATTGCATGGCCAAAGAGGCGGTGGAACCTGCAAAGAATATCAGCCCCGACAGGAGGGCGATGATTACGGTAAAGGTTCTCAGCATTCTGGACTCCAGTTCCATGAGGTGGCCTTTTGCTCTAGCCAATTTTGTCGTGGAAGGCAAAAAATAATTTTCATTTTTTACCTTTTTATGCCACTTTTATGGGGAAAAACATCAGGGGAATACTTGAATCTGAGGGGGGGAGGTGCTGAATTACGTGGGCAAAATACCTAAACTGCCCCTTGGGAAAAGCCTGAGAGAAGAGGGTATCCTCGCCTTGCCGGGGCAGGCGGAGCCGCCCGGGCGGCCAAAAAAGTCTACCGCCTCAAAGGGTCAGACTTTCCCTTATTAATGTGGTAATATGCAGGCGCAAAAGGAGGTTGCCGTGAAAAGAGCATGCATTTCTCTGAAATCTGCCAGGTATCTCCTGGCTCTGGGGTTGGCGCTGCTGTTCCTGATGCCGGCCAACGGTTGGGGCGAGACCCTGAAAGTGACCCAGCCCAACCAGTCCCTCTATCCGGACCCGGATTTCGCCGGGACACCCGTCGCTTCGGTGCCCGTGGGGGCCGAGGTGAACGTGGAGCGCCAGGCCGGCGACTGGTACAAGGTGGAATACCAGGGAAAGACTGGCTGGATTAACCGCCAGGCCTTTCCCGCGCCCCAGGCCGGCTCCAAATTCAGTCTGTCCGGGATGTTAACCGGCACCCCGGTGAAGCAGACCAGCAGCGACGAAGTGGCGTTGGCCGGTAAGGGCTTCACGCCGGAGGTGGAGTCCGGTTATCGCTCCAAGCACCCGGAGATGAATTTCGCCCAGGTGGACAAAATTGAGAGCCTTAAAGTGGACCCGGCTACCCTGCAGGCCTTTATTAAGGAAGGAGACCTGAAACCATGAGACGCCTGGCCTGTTTGTTTTTGTTGGCCGCGGCGCCCTTGCTGATAGGGGGCTGCACCGCCATGTCTGTGGCGCCGGTGGCTGCCATTGCCTACAAGGGCGCGACCAAGGCCTCGGAGGCCTCCCGGCCCATCAACGATTCCGAGGAATATTACGTGGGACGGGCGGTGGCCGCTCGCATTCTGGGCCAATATAAACTTGACCAGAACGCCAAACTCACCCAATACGTGAATGAAGTGGGGAACACCGTGGCCCGGAAGTCCTCCCGCCCCAACCCCTTCCGGGGCTACCACTTCGCGGTGCTGGACACCCAAGAGCTCAACGCCTTTGCCTGTCCCGGAGGGACTATCTTCATTACCCGGGGGCTGATCCAGACCTGCCAAAACGAAGATCAGCTGGCCGCGGTGCTGGCCCATGAGGTGGGCCATGTAGTGAACAAGGACGGCATCAACTCCATCAGCCAGGCCCGCTGGAGCCAGGTCTTCACCGCCATGGGCACGGAAGCGGTGAAGCAATACGGCGGGGTTGCCGGAAGCCTGGTGTCCTTGTTTGAAGGCTCCATCGACGACGTCTGCAAGACCATCGTGGTCAACGGCTACAGCCGCCAGGCGGAAATGGCCGCGGATGCCGCCGCGGTGACGGAACTGCCCCGGGCGGGTTATAACCCCAACGCCATGGTGGCCCTCCTCACCACCCTGGAGGCCAAAAGCAAGGGCGCTTCCGGCGGTATCTTCAAGACCCATCCGCCTACCAGTGAGCGCCTGGCCAAGGTCAAGGACCAGGTGGGCCAGACCCCGGCGGAATCTAAGGGCGAGAAACTTCGCGCCGAGCGGTTTAAGAAGATGGTATCTTAGAGGCGGCTTCCCCGGCGGTTATGAAATTTGGTTAGCCAATCATTGTAGGGGCGGGTTTTAAACCCGCCCCTACGTTTTTTCCCACCCGCGATATGGGGTTGGGGGAGGAAGTCAGAGGGGAGGGCGGGGGGAATTGACTTACGAAACATCCCCCGGCTCTCCCCTCAACTTTGCTTGGCGGCTCGCCTGGAGGTAGAAGATCACCGGCACCACCACCAGGGAGAAGGCGGTGGAGGCGAAGAGCCCGAAGATGAAAGACCAGGCCAGGCCCGAGAAGATGGGGTCCAGGGTGATGACCCAGGAGCCGAACATCGCCGCCAGGGCCGTGAGCACGATGGGCCTGAACCGCACTGCCCCGGAGCGCAGCACCGCTTCTTCCAACGGCACCCCCCGGTCCAGGTGGTGATGGATGAAGTCGATGAGGATGATGGAGTTGCGCACCACGATGCCGGCCAGGGCGATCATGCCGATCATGGCGGTGGCGGTGAAGTAGATGGGGTTGCCGAAGCCCTTCACCGGGGAGGTGAAGAGCAGGTTCAAGAGGGCGAACCCGGGCATCACCCCGATCATAGTCAAAGGTATGGCCACCATGATCACCAGGGGCATGGTGAACGACGACGTCTGGAGCACCAGCAGGATATAGATGCCCACCAGGGCCCCGGCAAAGGCGACCCCCAAATCCCTGAAGACCTGCACGGTTATCTTCCACTCCCCTTCCCCGGCATAGTTGACCCGGTAGCCCGGCGGCGGCGGGGCCTTGTCCGTCTCGCCCATCAGGTCGAGGATGGCGTTCACCGGGCTTTGCCCTGCCGTATCCCCGGTGACGAACACCACCCGCTCCAGGTTTTTCCGCATAATGGATTTGGGGGCCAGGTCCAGGTCGAACTGCCCCAGTTCCTGCAAGGGCACCATGGTCCCCTGGGGATTCTTGAAGTAGAGCTGCCCCAGGCTCAGGGTGGAGGACCGCCAGGCCTCGGGCCCCCGCAGGAAGATCGACAGAGGCAGGCGCTCCGGGGCCACGTGGACCCGGCCCACCGCCTCACCGGCCTCGGCGATGGCCAGACCCCGGACGATCTGAGCCTGGTTCAAGCCGCTCAAGGCCGCCTTTTGCCGGTCCACCATGAAGCGAAAGCGGGGCTCCGCAGTCGAAACCGAGGTGTCCACGTCCACCACCCCCCGGGTCTTCAGGAAGAACGCCTTTACCCGATCGGCTTCATTAATAAGGCTGGCGTAGGAGGCCCCCGGCGGCCCGTAGACTTCCCCCACCAGGGTCTGGAGCACCGGCGGCCCCGGCGGCACTTCGGCGATCTTGAGGCGCACCTTGTATTTCCGGGCGATCTCCTCCATGGCCGGACGGACCCACAGAGTGACGGCATGGCTGGCCGCGGAGCGCCGCTCCTTATCCGCCAGGTTGACCCGAATCTGCCCCACCCACGGACCCTGCATGAGGTAGTAGTGGCGCACTAGGCCGTTGAAATCGATGGGTGCGCCCTCCCCGGCGAAGGTGACCACGTGGTCAACCTCCGAGACCGTAGTCAGATAGCGCCCGAAATCCTTCAGGGCCTCTTGGGTCCTCTCCAGGGGGGCGTCATTGGGCAGGTCCGCCACCACCAGAAAATCGTTTTTATTGTCGAACGGCAGCATTTTTAAGGGGACCAGGCCGAACACCGGCAAGAGCACCGAGATCACTAACAGCCCCACCACCCCCAGGAGAAAGAGGTGGCTCCGGCGGCGACTCTCCAACAGGGGGGTCATGATCCGGGTGTAGACCCGGTAGATCCAGGTCTCTTCCAACACAAAGGGTTTGGGCTCTTTGCCATACTCCTTCTTGAGGAAATGGTATGTGGCCCAGGGCGTGACGGTGAAGGCGATGGCCAGGCTCATGAGCATGGCCAGGGGTACGTTCAGGGGCATGGGGCGCATGTAGGGGCCCATCATGCCGGTGACGAAGTACATGGGGATGAAGCTGATGATCACCGTGAAGGTGGCCAGGATAGTGGGGGCCCGCACTTCGTCCACCGCCACCAGGGTGGCCTCCAGGGGCGGATGCTCCCGCAGTTGAAAGTGGCGGTGGATATTCTCCACGTCGATGATGGGGTCGTCCACCAGCAGGCCCAGGGAGAGGATCAAGGCAAACAGGGTCACCCGGTTGATGGTATAGCCGAAAAGCATGTTGCCGGTAAGGGTAATGGCCAAAGTCAGAGGCACCGCCAGGGCCACGATGAGGGCCTCCCGCCACCCCAGGAACAGGGTCAGGAGCACGGTGATGGACAGCACCGCAATGAGGAGCTCGCGCATGAGCTCGTTGACCTTATCGTTGGCGGTGGCGCCGTAGTCCCGGGTCACCTTCACCCGGATGTCCGGGGGGATGACCTCTTTTTGCAGGGCAGTGATCTTGTCCAGGATGCCCTGGGCCACCGTCACCGCGTTGGTGCCGGTGCGCTTGGCCACGGCCATGGTCACCGCGGGGTAGAACTGGCCGCGCTCGTAGCCCGGAAGGAGCTTGTCGGCAGGGCCGAAGGCGATGGTGCTAAGCTCCACCGGTTCTTCCGGCCCGTCCACGACCTCGGCCACGTCCTTGAGATAGACCGGCTTGCCCTGGTTGAGGCCCACCAGCAGGTTGGCCACTTCATCGGCGGACTTGAGAAACGGCCCGGCCTCCACCAAGTATTCCCGGTCTTGCCGGGAGAAATGGCCCGCCGGCAGATTGACATTACTGACCTCAATGGCCTGGGCCAGGGCGGCCAGGTCCAGGCCGTGGCCCGCCATCCGGGCCGGGTCGGCCAACACCCGCACCTGGCGTTTGCGGCCTGCCACCACATAGGAGCGGCCCGTGTCGGGAATGCTCTGGAGGCGATGGAGCAGCTCATCCGCCACCCGGCGCAGCTCGTAGTCGTCGGCCCGGTTGCTGTACAAGGTCAGGGTGACGATGGGCACGTCGTTGATGCTCATGGGCTTGACCACCCAGCCGGCCACGCCGGAGGGCACCTGGTCGATGTTGGAGAAGACCTTGTTATAGACCTTAAAGAGGCTGGTCTCGAGGTTTTCCCCCACCTTGAACTTGGCGGTGACGATGGCAAAGCCGTCCCGGGCCTGGGAATAGAGGTCTTCTAAGCCCTCCATCTCCCAGAGTTTTTTCTCCAGATTGATCACCACCAGGTTTTCTACTTCTTGCGGCGAGGCCCCGGGGAAGCGGATGAGGATGTCCACCATGGGGACCTTGATCTGGGGGTCTTCTTCGCGAGGGGTATAGAGCAGCGCCATCACCCCGGCCAGCAGGCTCACCAGGATGATAATGGTGGGAAGCTTGGACAGCAGAAAGACCTTGACCAGGCGGGCGGTGGGGCCGAGATGGAGGTCTTGGGGCGATTGGGTCATGATGGCTATAGGCAGTGAGCAGTTAGCGATTAGCCGTTAGCAGTTAGTAAAATTCAGTAGCCATAGGGCGTGCTGTGCACGCCGATTTTTCTCGTTCCCAAGCTGCGCTTGGGAACGGGCCTGGGTGCCAAGCTTCGCTTGGCCTCAAAGCGAAGCTTTGAGGCTATTGAGGCTTCCAAACCGAGCTTGGAAACTAGGCAATGGTGACACAGGCGTCCCGCCTGTGCCGGCGCAGGCTAAAACCTGCGCTACCAAAAGGACTATTCCCCAGCCAAATTATGGCGACCACAGGCCGCCCTATTGACTATTCCGGGAGCACAATGCGATCCCCAGCCTTAAGCCCCGCCAGGACTTCCACCTGCTCGCCCACCTTGCGACCCAGTTTTACCTGGCGCAGTTCCGAGGTTTGATCCCTCGCCACCCGCACCATGGTGAGCTGACCCACGGTTTTGACCGCCGCCTGGGGGATCAGGATGCCCCGGCTGGAATCCAGAGGCAGCGACAACCGGGCGAACATCCCCGGCATCAGGCCCGGGTGGTTCAGCATGGCGGTGCGCACCTTGAAGGTGCGGCTGCCCGCGGCGCTGATGGGAAAGATTTCGGCGATGGGAAGCCTCGCCTCGAACTTCACCGCGGGCACGCTGACCAGGGTGGCCTCTCCCAGCTTCACCTGCTCCCGGTAGTTGTCGTTGACCTCGCCCTCCACCTGGAGGAGGTCCGGGTTGTACAGGGACGCCAGGGCCTGCCCGGGCTGGGCCAAGTCCCCCACCGCCACCTGGCGCTCCGCCACCACCCCGGCCGCCGGCGCCTTTACCACGGTGTAGCCCTTCAGGGTGGCGGCCTCGGAAACCATGGCCTGGGCCGTCTTAAAGCGGGCCTCCATGGCCCCGAACTCCTGGGGGCTCACCGCGCCTTCCTTGAACAGGAACTGGTAACGTTTATAGTCGGCGGCGGCCTGCTGCAATTGCGCCTGGGCCTGGTCCAGCCGGGCCTGGAACTCCGCCGCCGACAGGGTCACCAGGGGGGCACCCGGCTTGACTCGGGAGCCGGCCTCCACCCAGATCTTCGCCACCCGGCCGGGGACCTGGGACGACACCTGGGCCAGGCTCGGGGAAATCACCGTCCCTAGGACCTCCAACTCCCGGGGAATCTCGGTCTCCTGGACCACCAGAACCCGGCCCTGGGGCGGCAGGCCTGCCAGGGGCGCCAGCCCCGGGGCGATCTTGCCGAAATGTAGCAGCCCCGCCAGCCAGGCCATGAACAGCACTCCCCCCACCACCAGGGCGCTCAGTCCGATGATTTTTCTTTTGTCTGCCATGGTGCTCCACCAAGCGACTTTTTGAGGGAGGGGGATAGGGGCGAAAGCCCCTACCCCTTCCCCCAAACCCCCATCCCCAACCCCGTACAGGGGGATGGGAGGGGAGTTTGAGGGGAGGGCGGGGGAATTGACTTGCCCCGGCCCTCCCCTCAAATCATTGCTTCTCCGCCTTCCCACCCTCCGCCACCGGGCCGGAGATGGTCCCCAGGGCCAGGTCCAGGCCCGCCTGGGCCAGGTAGGTGTCGAACAGGGCCGCCACCTGGCTCAGTTCGGCGTTTTTGGTGGCGTCTTCGGCGTTGAGCAGATCCACCAGGATGGTGAGGCCTGATTCGTACCTTAGGCGGATGAGCCTCAGGCTCTCCCGGGCCTGAGCCACCGCGACTTTCGCTACCTGGAGGCGCTCATGGGCCGTCTTCAGGGTGAGGATGGTCTCGGTCACCTGGTGCCGGATCCGGTCCTCCAGATCCCGCTGCAGGTCCCGGGCCTGGGTCTCTTTGGCCCGGGTCTCCCTCACTTTGGCCAGGTCGGCCAGGCCGTTGAACAGGTTAAAGTTGAGCAGGGCCATCACCGTATAGCTGTCGGCGCTAGTGCCGAAGAGGCGCCGCTGGTCCACGTCATACTCCGCCACCACGTGCAGCCGGGGCAGGTAGCTGAAGCGGGCCTTGCTGTACTCTTGCTGGGCCACCCGGGCCGTGAGCTCCAGCTGTTTGAGGTCGGGACGCCGTTCCTGGGCTGTGCGCTGGAGGTCATTCAAATTGGGCGGCGGCGGGGGTGGTTCCTTGGGGGCCGGGGCCAGAGGGCGCTCCCCCGCCTCCGGCAGGCCCACCACCGTGGATAAGGCGCTCTGGGCGATCTTCACCTGGCTGGCCGCGGTCATTTCCTCCTGGGTGATTTTGGCCAGGTGCACTTGGGCGGATAAGACGTCAGAGTGGACCACCGTGCCGGCCTTAAAGCGGGTTTGGGCGATTTTCAGGTGCTCGGCGGCGGTATGGCGGGCCTGCTGCACCACCGCCAGCCGCGCCTGGGCCAGTTGCAACCCGAAATAGGCCTGGGTCACCTGGAACAACAACTGCTGCCGGGAACTCAATACGTAAGCCGCGGCCATCTCCCGGCCCAACTGGGCCTGCTTATAGCCCAGATAGGCTTCTCCGGCCTGGAACAGGGGTTGGCGCATTACCAGACCGGTGCGAAAGTCGCCGAAGGCGTTGGGGTAGTTCAGGTTATTGAGGAGAAAATCCTGGCCGGTGAAGACCCGCTGGTTCAATTTATTCATGAAGACCTGAGTGGGATTATTGGAATAGTTGTAGGTCTCCTGGAAGTTAACCGTGGGCAGGAATCGGGCCCGGGCCTTGGCCAGGTCCGCTTCTGCGGTTTCCACGGTCATGCCCGCGGCCGCCAGGGCCGGGTTGTGCTTCAGGGCCAGGAGCATGGCCTCGCTCAGGCTCAAGGGTGGACCCGCGGCCAGGGCCGTCATCCCCCAACCGAAACAAACCCACATCAGGATAATCGCCCTCAGCCCCATGCCGGTCCCTCGCCCCCAAATTCTTCCGGCCATTATAATGGTCCTCACCCCCGGTGGCAACCTGATTGGCGTTGAAGAGAAAATAAGTTCAAAATGTTCTTAAGAGGAGAAGTCGGCTTTGAGGAAAAAATAACCGCTATGAAATTGCCGGGATGAAGATTAGTTTACACCTTAGAGGGCCTGTGGTAAGGATGAAAAAGGCAGAAGCGCCCGATTTTATCCAGGAGAGTGAACCATGCGGACCTTTCAGGAGATCAAGGATAATTACCGCTTCTCGGAACTGGAGATTGAGATTTTAAAAGGCCTGTTGCCCGTGGTTTCGCCCCACGTCGAGTTGATCGTGTCGGACTTTTACAACCTGTTCCTGCAAATCCATGACACCGCCAAGTTTCTGGAAGATGAGACCAAGCTGACCTGGCTTCGGGCCCAGCATCAGAATTGGCTGCTGGCCCTGTTTCAGGGGCCCTACGACGAGCGCTACTTTCAGCGCCTGCAGCGTATCGGCCACGCCCACGTGTGCATCGGCCTGTCGGCCCACTTTGTCTACGTGGGGATGAACCTGGTTCGCCAGCGCCTCCACCAGATCATCGAGACCGAGGTGGACCTCCGGCAGCGGGAGGACGCCTTCCGGGCGGTGGAAAAGATCCTGGACCTGAACCTGGACATCATTGCCCGGACCTACCATGAAGAAGAGATCCGCCGGGTCTTCCTCTCCCAAAAGCTGGATTCGGCGTTGATCAGGTTTTCCCAGCGTTTTACCTTCGGCCTCAACATCCTCCTGGTGGTGGGTCTCCTGGGCCTGTCTCTGGGGGCGGTGGGCCTCATCGTCCAGGACGTGGTCCACATCTTCCAGGGAAATCTCTCCCATGGCCTGGTGAGCGCCATGGGCTCCGTGCTGATCCTGTGGGTGGTCATCGAGTTGCTGGACATGGAGATCGACCGCCTCCGGGGTGGCGCCTTCAAGCTCCAACTCTTTGTGGGGTTGGCCCTGGTGGCCTTTATCCGCAAGGTGCTGGTGACCTCCCTGGCGTCCCATGACCTGTGGAGCGAAGCCCTCTACCTGGCCGGCATCCTGGTGTGCGGGGTGATCTTCTGGCTGGTGTCCCGGGCGGAAGGGGCCAACAAGTAAGGCCGTTTTCTTGCAGCACCCCGATGTGCGCCCAAAGCGGGAAAACGCGTAAAGGCCATGTTTCAGCCCGGGCCGGGTTCCGGGGTTGACGGGGCGGCAGGGGCTTCGGGCGGGGCGGCGGGGGGAAATTCGTCCACCATTTCCGGCCGATCGGTGAAGCGGTGCGGCAGCCGGATGGTCACGGTGGTGCCCCGGCCCACCTTGCTGGCCAGGGTGATGACGCCCCGGTGTTCGTCCACGATCTGGCGCACGAACACCATCCCCAAGCCGGTGCCGCCGATCTTGGTGGTATAAAACGGCACAAAGACCTTCTCCACCACGTCCTGGGGCATCCCTCGGCCGGTATCCTGGATGATCAACACCGCAAATTGTTGTTCCATGACGGTGCGCACCAGCACGGTCCCTCCCCGGGGGGTGGCCTCCACGGCGTTGCGCACCAGATGGGCCAGGGCCACCTTCAGCAGGTGCTTGTTGTATCGCCCCATCAACGGCTCATCGCAGAGTTCCGCCACCAGGGCGATGTTCTTGGCCCGGAGTTCCGGCAGGAGAAGTTGCAGTGTGGCGCGGACGATGGCGTTCAAGTCCTCCTGGGCAAAAAACGAGGTCTTTCTCTGGGCCAGGTTCTCGAAGCGCTCCACCATCTGCTCGATGCGCCGGGCCTCCTCGGCGATGGCCGTGGCCCAGGCGCGGCTGGGGTCGTCTTCGTCCGTCTTCCGCAAGAGGCGGTGGCTGAAGCCGCCGATGACGTGCAGGGGATTGCGGATACCGTGAGCCATCCCCAGAGCCATCTCCGACATGGTGCGCTCCATCACCAGGGCTTCCATTTCCCGGTTGAGGGCCAGGATTTCATGGCTGGTTTCTTCCAGATGGTGATGATCCGCCTCCATCCGGCGGTACAGCCGCTGAATCCGGTGGAAGAACAGGGTGATGGCCGCAATGGTCACGTAAACGACGGTATCGAAACCGCCGAAAATCCGCTGCAACAGCGCCAGGTTGGGAAGATTCCAGTAAGTGATGAGATCATGCAGGGAATGGGAAATCAGGTGGGTGACGGAGAAAATTAAAAAAGCGATGGCCAGCCAGTTAAGAAAGAGCCACAGGGCATTTTCCGGGTCCTGATCCACCAGTCGGCGGCTCAGGCGCAGGGAGAGGATATTCAAAATAAGGACGATCAGAGCGCACAGGTATTCCACGATCCAGACGGGAGCCAGGGGCAGGGAAATCATCTACTCAGCTCCCGGTTTGCGGACCAGAGCCTTCAGTCCCAGGTAAAACATGAAAAAGGCCGGCACTAACAGGATGAAGTGATCGAACTTGGTGATATAGACCAGCCAGGTTTGGAAATCATACATGACGAGCCGCCGGCCCCAGCCCTGCCCCAGGATGATGGGATTTTCCAGGGTCCAGTCGGCCCAGTGGCCGATAAAGGCGTCCAGGTTCCAGAAGGCTAGAATCGCCCAGGCCCACGCCAGGAGCCGAAAGCCACGAAAACTTTGCAGATTGGCGTGGAATATTTCATAGATGAAAAAGAGCATGGACAGGCAGAAAAGCAAGTGGGCGGTTTCGTGGACATAGGAGCCTTCGGTGCCGAATTGGTACCAGGTGACCCATTGGGCCAGAACATACTTGGGCGAGAGGAAGACGAGGACGAAAAGCGCAGGGCAAACCTTCCATAACTGACGCCGCATGGGATCAGGCCTCACTTAATCATATTGTGCGCATATTCGGGGGAATTGTCAATCAGAGGCCGATAATTAGTTGCGAGGCGAAGGTCTAGATCAGGGGAGCGGCAGCCGTATCCCGGTTTCGCCTGCGGTCGGAACCTGAGCCGGCGGCCCCAAGGCTTATCCCTGAAACCCCAAGGAGCGGAGGGCTTTGGGATCTTTGCGCCAGTTTTTCCAGACCTTGACCCAGAGTTCCAAAAATACCTTGGCTCCCAGGAGGTGCTCCATTTTGACCCGGGCCTCGACGCCGATGGCCTTCAGCATGCGTCCCTGCTTGCCGATGAGGATGCCTTTCTGGGAGTCCCGCTCCACAAAAATCACCGCCCGGATCCTGACCAGATGGGGGCGGCGGCTTTCATCGAACTCCTCCACCTGCACCGCCACGGAGTGGGGAATCTCTTCGCTGGTGTGGTGCAGCACCCGTTCCCGGATGAGTTCGGTTACCAGGAAGCGCTCGGTGGAATCGGTGTCCTGGTCCGGGGGATAGAGGGGCGGCGACCTCGGCAGGCGTTTGAGGATCTCGGCCACCAGTTCCGTCAGCCCCTCGCCAACCAGGGCGCTCACCGGGATGATGGGCGAGGTGGGAAACAGCTCGTGGTAAGCGCTGATGAGGGGCAGAAGCCGGGGTTTGGCCACGGTGTCGATCTTGTTGATCGCCACGATCAGGGGCCGCTCCAGTCGCCTCAGGTGGGGCAGGAGGACCCGGTCGTCCGGGGCCGGGGGCCGGGGCTCCACCAGCCACACCACCACGTCGGCTTCAGCAAGGGCCGTGAGGGCCGCCTGGACCAGGGTGGCATTGAGCGCCCCTTTGGGCTCCAGCACCCCCGGGGTATCCAGGAACAGGAGCTGGGCTGCCGGCAGGTTGACGATGCCCAGGAGGCGGTGCCGGGTGGTCTGGGGCTTGGGGGAGGTGATGGCCAGCTTGTCCCCCACCAGCCGGTTCAGGAGGGTGGACTTGCCCACGTTGGGTACGCCGATGAGCGCAATATAGCCGCATTTGTAGTCTTCAGGCATACGATTAATATATCAATATGTTCCACCTTTTGCAGCTATCTTCGCCAAAGAAAAGCCAGGGCGGGCCCGGACCCCGCCCGGAATTCGGTCCGCTGGGGCTGAGACATGAGGTCCGCCGGGGCCGCCGGTCCTTACCGGGTCCCCATACTCTTACCCCGGCGCGGTTCACTCTGGAGGCGCGCCGGCTCGCTGGGCCTTGGCCTCAACCTTGGTGGTGAATTTCCCGGCATCGATGACGAAGCGCTCGTGGTATCCCTGGGAAATCAGGTCCGCCCCGTCGTCGGCTTCCAGAAAAAAGGTGAGTTTCCGCCCTTCCACCTTCTCCAGGAGGCCCCGGACCGTGACCACCAGCCCGGGAGGGGTGGCGGCGGTGTGGCTCAGGTTCACGTGGATGCCCACGGTCTGTTCCCGGGGCCAGTCGAGATAGGGGTTGAGCGCCTGGATGCAGGCCCATTCGAAGAGCCCCACCATGTACCCGGTGGCCAATACCCGGGGCATCGCCTGAAATTCCGGGGACTCGGGGTAGAGATAAGGCACCGTCTTGGTTTCCGGCACCTGAAACTGAAATTCGAATTTCAGACCGGGCTGTAAGGAGTCTTTCATAACCTGTCTCCCAAAAATTTCTTTTGCTTGCCTGTTAATTTCTGCTAAAAAAGATAATAAGTAAAATTAAATAATCTTATTTAATTGATTAGGATAATTTATGGAATGGCAGCAACTCCTGGGCTTTTACCAGGTGGTGAAACTGGGGAGTTTCACCCGGGCGGCGGAGGCCACCTTTCGGACTCAGTCGGCCTTGAGTCAGCAGGTCAAGGCCCTGGAGGACGAACTGGGAAGCCAACTCCTGGAGCGCCTGGGCAAGCGCCGCCTCAAGCTGACCCCCCCGGGGGAAAAGCTCTTTGCCTTTGCTCAGGGGCTCATGGCCCAATGGGACCGTCTCGTGGAAGATCTGCGGGCCCTGGATGGCCGGGCCCAGGGACCCTTGAGCCTGGCGGCGCCCTTCACCACCCTCTATCACCTTTTGCCCGAGGCCATTCTGACTTACCTCAAGGAGTATCCTCAGGTGGAGCTGACCCTGCTGGACCGCGCCCAGGCCGACGTCTTTGCCCTGGTGAAAGCAGGCGACGTCGATTTCGGCCTGGCCCTGGAATCCCTGGTCCCCAAGGACCTGGCGGCCCGGCGCTGGCAGCCGGTGGACCCGGTCCTGCTGGCGCCTTTGGGCCATCCCCTGACCCGGGTGCGGCGAGTCACCTGGCGCCAGATCGCCCGGTATCCTTTGATTGTGCCGCCCCGGAGCCACGAGTTGGGAGGCCGGCGCCGTCTGGAAGAGCAGTTCCAGAAATTGGGCCTTGCCTTTCGCATCATCCTGGAATCATCCAACGTGGAATTGAGCGCCCACTACGTGGAAACCGGCCTGGGCCTGGCCTTCGCCACCCTGGCCCGGGGCCTGTCGCCCTGGCGCAACCTGGCCTTTATTCCCCTCAACCATTATTTCAAATCGGATCATCTGGCCCTGGTGCTGCGCCGGGACAAGGCCCTGACCCCCTACAAGGAGGCCTTTATTAATCTCCTGTTTGGCGATACAATCATTCCCCAGTAAAACGGTTTTCGGTTTTCGGTGTTGGGGGAAGGGGCTATGGGCTTTTTCGTAAGTGGCCCCTACCCCTTACCCCCAAACCCCCATCCCCAACCCCTTACAGGGGGTAGGGAGGGGAGTTTGAGGGGAGGGCGGGGGAAATGACTTCCCCCGGCCCTCCCCTCAAGATTAACCAAAGGACAACAGCATGAAACGCCGCATCTATCTCAGCATGAAGTCGTTGGCGGAGGCCCGGGAGCTCTGGTTGGCCCGGTTTGATCTCGAGGCCATGGCCCAGGCCGAAGAAATCGCCGTGGCGGAGGCTCGGGGCCGGGTGACTGCCGGGCCGGTGATGGCGAAGCGCTCCTCCCCCGGGGCCCACCAGGCGGCCATGGACGGGTTCGCGGTGGCCGCGGCCGGAACCTTCGGGGCCACGCCGGACCATCCCAGGCGGATGGCCCTGGGGCAAGAGGCCTTTCCCATCAACACCGGCCATCTCATGCCCCCGGGGACCGATGCGGTGATCATGGTGGAGCAGGTCCCGGACCCGGAGGCCGACCCCATCACGGTGGAGGGACCCACCTTCCCCTGGCAGCACGTGCGCCGGGTGGGCGAAGATCTGGTAAGGGGGGAAATGGTGCTCCCTGAAGGGGTGGAGATAACTCCTTGGGCCCAGGGAGCCTTGCTGGCCGCGGGGGTCACCCGGGTGTCGGTGCGCCGCCGGCCCCGGGTAGCCATCATCCCCACCGGCACCGAGCTGGTGCCGGTGGCGGACCTGGACCGGGAACTGCCCCCCGGCAAGCTGCCGGAGTTCAATTCCGTCATCCTGGCGGGCCTGGTGGCCGAAGCCGGGGGGCAGCCCAGCGTGAGGCCCATCGTCCCCGATGACCCCGAGGTTCTGGCCGGGGCGTTAAAGGAAGCCGTGGCCGACGCCGATATGGTGCTCATCAATGCCGGGTCTTCGGCGGGCACCGAGGATTACACCTACCAGGCCATCGATTCCCTGGGAGAAGTGCTGGTGCACGGGGTCTCCATGATGCCGGGCAAACCCACGGTATTGGGGGTGGTGGCGGGCAAACCGGTCATCGGCAACCCGGGCTATCCCGTGTCTGCGGTGTTATCCTTCGAGCAGTTCGCGGCGCCCCTCATTGCGGGCCTGGCGGGCCGGCGTCTGGTTCCCCGGCCCACCCTGATGGTGCACCCGGCCCAAAACCTGCCGTCCAAGCCCGGCCTGACGGAATTCATCCGGGTAACCCTGGGCCGGGTGGGCGACAAGGTCATGGCCACCCCACTGCCCCGGGGGGCCGGGACCATCACTTCCCTGGTGCGGGCCGACGGCATGCTCGTCGTGCCGGCCTTGAGCGAGGGCCTGGAGGAGGACCGGCCGGTCAGCGCCGAGCTGCTGGTGACCCCGGAGGACCTGGAAGGCACCCTGGTGGTGCTGGGCAGCCATGACAACACCATTGACCTTTTGGCCACCCTGCTGCGCCGCCGGGATCACCGCCTGCGCCTGTCCTCCGGGCACGTGGGGAGCCTGGGAGGCCTGATGGCCCTGCGCCAGGGCCGGGCCCACCTGGGGGGCAGCCACATGCTGGACCCCGACACCAACACCTACAACGTACCCTTCATCCAGCGCTATCTGGCGGGCGTGCCCCTGAAGCTCATCAACCTGGCCTGGCGGGAACAGGGCCTGATGGTGGCACCCGGCAATCCCAAGCAGATCAAGGCCATCGGGGACCTGACCCGGGCCGGGGTGCGGTTCATCAACCGCCAGCGGGGGGCCGGCACCCGGCTCCTGCTGGATTACCTCATCAAGGAAGCCGGGCTTATAGCCGATCAGATTCAAGGCTACGAGCGGGAGGAGTACACCCACATGGCCGTGGCGGTGAATGTCTTTTCCGGCACCGCCGATGTAGGCCTGGGGATTCTGGCCGCGGCCCGGGCCTTGGGGCTGGATTTTATCCCCCTGTTGCCGGAGCGCTATGACCTGGTGGTCCCGGAGACCACTTTTGTCGACTCCCGCTTTCAGACCCTCCTGGCGGTGATCCGCTCCCGGGAATTCCAGGAGGCCGCGGCCGCCCTGGGAGGCTACGACTTGAAGGATTGCGGCGCCATCCTCTGGGAGCAATAACCTTTTGGGGAGAGACACGATAAAGATGGCTGCCTGATTAAGGTGAATCCCCCTAGGCTGACTCTTGAGAGACTGCCTGCGATTTGAGGTTGTGCTCATGCAGAAGATTCTGAGAACCTTGAAACACGAATTGCTTGAAATCATACCCCCAACAATTTTTTTCTTTGTGGCTTTTAATGTGATCACCTTTACTAAAGGGCTTATGCTGGAGCAATACGGCATTAAGTTTTCCGGCTTCATCGCTTCCACCCTAGGGGCGTTAATCGTGGCCAAGGTCGTCCTGATCGCGGATAAGATTCCCTTTATAAATAAATACCCTGATAAACCCCTAATTTATAACGTAGTGTGGAAAACTGTTATCTACGTATTGGTCGCTCTGGTCGTCAGGTTTCTGGAATACCTTATTCCCCTCTGGTGGCAGTATCGGAACTTGAGCCTGGCTGCCGAGCAGCTCTGGGGGAAAATTATCTGGCCGCATTTCTGGGTGATACACATCTGGCTGGTGTGCCTGTTTTTTGTCTACGTGTCGTTCCGGGAACTTGCCCGCAGTCTGGGTGAGGCACAATTTTTCAAGATGTTCTTTGGCATCCGGATGTCAACGAATAATGTCCGGACTGAATAGCGTTTCGGGCCTGACCACCCGGTATAAAGCGTTTCTCCAATTTGATCGGCGGCGTCCTCATGCTGATTATCGGGGTATTGCTCATCGTCAACCCCGGTTGGCTGATGTTCGGCTGAGCCGGTCTCCGGAAATCATGCTATTGTCACAGCTGCGCATGACCGCCGCGGTCCAGTGCCCGGACTGAAGGCAGGATAATTCCGGGCCGGTGGGGTGGCTTATCAGGGAGAGAGCGTTTATCATAAACCAATGCCACCCGAAAATCTTGACAAGGAGGGTTGTCCATGGAGTTGAAGGGATCCCAAACCGAAAAAAACCTGCTGATCGCCTTTGCCGGGGAGTCCCAGGCCCGGAACCGTTATACCTACTATGCCGGTGAAGCCAAGAAGGCGGGGTATGAGTATATTGCCGCCATTTTCCTGGAGACCGCCGAAAATGAGAAAGAGCACGCTAAGGTCTTTTTCAAGCACCTGGGGGAAGGCACCGCCGAGATCGTGGCCGGTTATCCCTTTCACCTGGGGGACACCTTGAGTAATTTACTGGCCGCGGCCGAGGGCGAAAATTACGAATGGACCACCCTGTATCAGAATTTTGGCGACGTGGCGGCCCAAGAGAGATTTAAGGAGATCGCCGCCTCTTTCCGGGAGATCGCTAAGGTGGAGCACTTCCACGAGTCCCGGTACCGGGACCTGGCGGAGCATGTCAAGAACGGCACCATGTTCAAGCGCTCCGAGCCCGTGACCTGGCACTGCCGCAATTGCGGCTATCTGGTCGAGGGCAAGGATGCCCCGGAGACCTGCCCATCCTGCAAGCATCCCCGGGCCTATTACGAGGTGCTGGCGGACAATTATCGCTAATGGCTGGCCCGGCCCCGGTGCCCCGGGCCACTTTTTTATCGACAATTGGCGGTAATTTCCCCAAAATTTCCTCTACCGGCCCTCATGGGAAAGAAAGACGGGGTAGGGGCCCTAGGGTGGTTCCTCCCAGGAAAGGTGAATGATGTACCAGGTTCTGGTCTTGGTGGTCCTGGCCTATCTGTTGGGCTCTATCCCCGCGGGGCTGCTGGTGGCCTGGGCCCTGGGAGAGCCGGACCCCCGCCGGCAAGGCAGCGGCAATCTGGGGACCGCCAATGTCTATCGCCTGTTGGGCCGTAAGGCCGGGGCTCTCACCTTACTGGGCGATATGGCCAAGGGGGCCCTGCCGGTGGCCCTGGCGCGGCTGACGCTCAGCCCCCTGGGAACCTGGCAGGATGCGGGCGTAGCCCTGGTGGCGGCCGCCGCGGTTGCCGGCCATGTCTTCCCGGTGTACCTGAAGTTCAAGGGCGGCAAAGCCGTGGCCACCACCTTCGGCGTCGTGGCCGTGCTGGCCCCCTGGGCCGCCCTCAATCTGGCGGCGGTCTATATCCTAGCCCTGACCCAGACCCGAATCTTCTCGGTCAGCGCCCTGATCTGCGCCTGGCTGTTGCCGGTGGCCGTGGGGCTGTTTACCGATTCCAAGGCTTATCTGCTCCTGGCCGGGGCCCTCTCGGGTCTCATCCTGGTCTGTCACCGGGATAACCTGGAACGTTTCTTTAAGGGAGAAGAACCGCGTCTTTAACCGGCGCAACTCCGGGGCGCCTTAGGGGCTGTTCCGGCCAGGCCCAAACCGCAATTCACACTGAATGGAGAAGGAACATGCAGATCAGGGATTGGATGACTAAAGACCCCGTCACCATTACCGAAGACACCTCGATGATTAAGGCCATTCATCTCATGAAGGAGCGCCGTTTCCGGCGGATTCCGGTGGTGAGCCAGGGGAAACTGGTGGGCATGGTGACCGACCGGGACCTGAAAGAGGCCTCTCCCTCCAAGGCCACCACCCTGGATGTCCATGAGCTTTACTATCTTTTGGCCGAACTCCATGTCAGCGAGATCATGAGCCGCGATCCCCTCAGCGTCTCCCCGGATGACACGGTGGAACACGCGGCCCAGATCATGCTGGAGCATACCATCTCGGGCTTGCCGGTGGTGGATGGGAGCGGTGCGGTGGTGGGGATCATCACCCAATCCGATGTGTTCCGGGCCTTCATGCAGATTACCGGCGTCCTCCAGGGTGGCGTGCAGTTCGCCCTGCGCCTGGAGGACCGTCCCGGCCTCATCAAGGATGTGGTGGACCTCCTGCGGGCCCGGGGGGCCCGGTTCGTCAGCCTGCTCTCTTCCTATGCCAAGTCAAAGGAAGGCTATCGGGATGTGTACCTCCGGGTTAAGAACCTGCCACCGGAAGCGGTAGCCGCGGCCAAAGAAGAACTGGCCTCCCGCTTCGAATTACTCTACGTCATTCCGGAAAGGTAGGGGGTGAACCACCGGCGCTCCACCTGAGGCGCCGTCCGGTGGGCGTTACTGATTGTTGCGGTACCTAAAGCGAGGGGGTCGGGGTGCGCCCCGCCCCTCTGGTGTTCCTCTGCCCGCCCGGCAAAACTCATCGAGATTATGACGACCCCGGCGACTCCTTTTCGGCCCGCGCCGGCCAGCCCCGTGACCTTTGGCCCCATTACCTTGGTGCCCGGATGCAAGGGCGGGCGTTTCAGCAGGTGCTGGCGGCGCGGGAGGCCCGGCTGCTGGAAGCCCTGAGCAGGCCGCACTCCCTGGAGGAGCTGACGGCCCAGCGCCTCATCTATGGCAAAGTCAAGGAACCCCGGTTCGTCTATGACCACATGGAAGGCTGGATGGTGGCCCAGCACCTGGACCGCCTCCTCCGCCGGGGCCTGATCGACCGCACCCCGGCAGGGTTTCAGCGGCTGGGCTCACCCGGATAATGCCTCCGGCCACCCAGAAGTTGCTGGCATCGGCTTTTCAGTCTGTGCTTGGCCTGGGCTCGACTCCTGGCTATTTTCAGGACTGGTTTGAAGGTTCCGCCTGTTTCATGTCGTGGATTTAATGGTCAAACGAGGCAAACCTGGCGTTCGCTTTAAAAAAAATCCCAGACCGCCCAAGTTGAGCGATCTGGGAGCTTGCCGCGCTAGGAGAACTACTCCTGCGGTTTTGGCTTGCCAGGGGTAGTTGTTTCAGGCTTACGGCCGCCAGGGGCAGCGGCTGCGGAAGAAGGAGTTGTTCCCGGTTTGCGAACGTCAGGACCGGTTACTCCAGGTTTACGACCGCCGGGAGTAGCGGCTTCCTGAGGACGGCCGCCAGGGCCGGTGGCTCCGGGAGGGCGAACGCCAGAAGCAGAGGTTCCCGGTTTACGGACGTCAGGACCAGTGGCTCCCGGAGGCCGGGCGCCAGGACCGGTTACCCCAGGTTTACGGACGCCGGGAGCGGCGGTTTCCTGAGGACGAGCGCCAGGGCCAGTGGCTCCGGGAGGACGGCCGCTAGGACTGGTGCCCCCAGGGGGACGGACGCCAGGAGCAGCGGTTTCATGAGGACGGACGCCAGGCCCGGTGGCTCCGGGAGGACGAACCCCAGGACCGGTTACCCCAGGGGGACGAACGCCGTGGAATCCTTGATTCCATCCTTCACCCTGGCCACGATGGTATCTATTATAAAAATTCTGGTCATAATGCTGACCCGCTTGGTGTGTGCGCCAATAGGGATACTGTCGCTGAAAATTTTGCCAGTAATGAGGATTTTGTTGATACCACGTATTCCACCTTGGCGCATACCAGTTAGTGGGTCTAACAATATAGGTGGGAGGATAAGCGTAATACGGGGCCCATCCATATCTATTGCCGAAATTGTTATACAACATTCCATTCAAAAACCAATCACCGTTATAAAAGACCCATGGCGTATTGGGGCCAACCCAGGGTGTGGCGTAAAGGTTCTGGGGCGGGGGGGCATATCCCTGACCATAAGGGTCCTGACCATAGGGGGCTGGAGACATTGGGGCGGTCGCGCATCCAGCCAGCAAAATTGCCATCACAAGGATAAAACTCAACTTTTTCATACCTATCTCCACGCGTATTTTTTTCCGATGATGCCGGGGCACGCCTTATAGCCTTAAACGGTTTCCTTCCTCTGCCCCTAACGCCAAAGCTTTGTCCCTCTTAACACGTTAGATGAATCTCGACAATATATGTTAGGCGCCTTTCTCACCCGGGGGTGTTTAGGTGTAACCCACTATAAACTTTTATCATTTCAATTAAAATGCTCCTTGCTTAACTTTATCTCATTTCTGCTGTCTAAAAATTCAAATGGCTCTCCTCTGCGTGCTTGGGCTAGCCCAGGTCGGCATGGCGGTGGCAATCTCAGCGGCAGCCCATCCAGGGGCTGAGTCTGGCAGCTTCCAAGCAAAATTTATCCAACCCGGGCAGTGGATAGACGCACTGGACAAGCTGGTGCAGCAAGCACGCTGCATCCTGTATCTCAGGACTCTCATGAACGAAGCTCAAAGTATCAAGAGCGGGCCCGGAGGGGGGGCGCCTTACCCCTCAGACCCACCGTGAGATTCCAGTTTCCCGACCCAGCCCGGAGGCTGGGATATACGCAAGTAAAATCAGGCCTGATGTTTTCTTACTCTCACCAGGAGGATTATTCCGATGGGTAAATGGAGCGCAAGCATCACCTTGGCAGGATTGGCGCTGGGGAGTCTGTTGCTGAGGGGATCACCGGCTGGAGCGCAGTCCGTCTACGACCCCCATATGGATCAGCGGGAGGCCTACCAACAGCAACGTATCCAGCAGGGGATTGACAACGGTTCCTTGACTTCCGGCGAAGCCGGGCGCCTGGAAAATGAACAAGCTCGCATCCAGGCCACCGAGGACCGGATGAAGGCGGACGGCAACCTGTCTCCCAGGGAGCGGGAACGGCTCAGCCAGATGCAGAACCGGGCCAGCCAAGATATTAACCGCCTGGAGAATAATAACCGCACCGCAGGCGGGGGAGGCAATTACCCCTACGGCTGGAGTGGGCATACCAATTCCGGCTGGGGTGGACAGAACTACGGCGGCAGGGGTGACAATACCTATGATCCCAGGATCGATCGCCGGGAAGCCTACCAACAGCAACGCATCCAGCAGGGCATTAACAACGGTTCCTTGACTCCCGGGGAAGCCCGTTACCTGAAAAGGGAACAGGGTCGCATCGATCGGGCCGAGGACCGGATGAAGGCTGACGGCAACCTGTCTCCCCAGGAGCGGCTACGACTCAGCCAGATGCAGAACCGGGCCGGCCAAGATATTAACCGCCTGGAAAATAATAACCGGACCACCGCGGGTTATAGCGGCAACCAGGCCGGGTGGCGGGGCAATAACGGCGCGTGGCGGGGAAATAACCCCGGTGGCGGCGCAACCGCGACCAGCGGGACCCCCACAGCCGGCAATAACCAAGGCTGGCGTAACGGCAGTGGCAACGGCACCGCGGCGAGCGGCACCACCACCGCAAGTAATGCCACCGGTACTCCCCAAGGTTGGCAGGGTCCTGGTAGGGGGGCGGCGTCGACTGGAAATGCCAATTATCGTAACGGGCAGCCGGGATCGTACCAGCAACCAGGCGCCCAAGCAGGGCAGGGCGGGCAGCAATATCAGCGACCCTCCATCCAGGGGACCCAGTCTCAGATGAGGACCAACCAACCGGCCCCTGGGCAGGGGCAGTATCGGCAAGCTCGTGCGCAGATGCCCCAAACCCAGATGAGGCCGAATGGCAATATGATGGCTCGGCAACCGTTCGGGCTGGGCCGGATGGTGAATCGCGCCAGCTTCTCCGTTCCTAGAGCCGCGCTTCGGAGGCGGTAACCTCGCCGGCTAAGATGGTAGAGGAGGGCAGGGAGGCCCAGGTTCTCCCGCTCTCCTCCGCCACACCTTCATTAACTTCCCGAGCCTGTCGGGCTGATTAATTTTTCCCGCCTCCCACTCATCAAACTCAGATTGAAAAATTCCACCGAACCCTTGGCGGCATGAATGTGGCTGGGCTCAGCCTGGCCCCCGGACCGCCACAACCATTTTAAGCCATTTCAAAACCTGCTTTTTTGTCATCCTGAACGGCGTGAAGGATCTCAATTTATTAAAAAGACGAGATTATTCGCTACGCTCAGAATGACAATTCTCTATCAATCCAGGTTTCGAAATGGCTTGTTGCACAGCCCAAGAGGGGATTTCCCGCTCACTCGCCAACCTACGCATTGCTCTTCATGTGCGGGATATTGCCAGAAGAGAAAAAGGCAGGGGCTCATCACCCCTGCCTTGGTGGTCTTTTACCAAAAACCGAAAACCGTCTTTAATTAAACGTGCCCCAGACCACCTTCTTGGGCTGGGACGGCTGCTCCAGGACGGCGAGGGCGCTTTTCAGGATGCCGGGGGCATCCAGCCCGTACTGTTTCCGAAGAATAGCCTGAGTGCCGTGTTCCACGAAGACGTCGGGAATCCCCAGGCGTTTCACCGAAATCCCGAAGAGGTCATGGTCGGCCAGGAGTTCCAGCACGGCGCTGCCGAAGCCGCCGGCCAGGACGTTCTCTTCCACCGTCAGGACCCGGCCGTGTTTGGCCGCCAGGCTCAGGATCAGGGATTCATCCAGGGGTTTGACGAAGCGGGCGTTGACCACGGTGGCGGTGAAGCCCTGCTGTTCCAACTCCTGGGCCGCGGCCAGGGCCGGGTAAACAGAGGCTCCCAGGGCCAGAATGAGCAAGTCCTTCCCTTCCCGCAGCACCTCGGCCTGGCCGATGGGAACCTTGCGCAGGGTGGAGGAAAAGCCTACGCCCACGCCCCGCCCCCGGGGGTACCGGAGGGCGACGGGACCCGGGTGCTCCACCGCAGTGAAGAGCATATCCCGCAATTCATTTTCATCTTTGGGGGCCATCAACACCAAATTGGGCAGGTGGCGCATATATGACAGGTCGAAGAGCCCCTGGTGGGTTTCGCCGTCTTCGCCCACGACGCCGGCCCGATCCAGGGCAAAGACCACCGGCAACTCCTGCATGCAGACATCGTGGAGCACCTGGTCATAGGCCCGCTGCATAAAGGTGGAGTAGATGGTGGCCACCGGCCGCATCCCCCCCACTGCCAATCCCGCGGCGAAGGTTACGGCGTGCTGTTCACAGATGCCCACGTCAAAGAAGCGGCTCGGGAACTCCTGGTGGAAGTCCACCAATCCGGTGCCGTCGGGCATGGCCGCGGTTATGGCCACAATTTTGGGGTTCTCCCGGGCCAGGCGCACCAGGGTGTCGCCGAAGACCTGGGTGTAGGTCGGCACCTCACTCACGCTCTTCTTGGGCTCACCGGTATCGGGATCGAACTTGCCCAGGCCGTGAAATCCGGTGGGGTCGGTCTCGGCGGGGCGGTAGCCCTTGCCCTTGGTGGTGAGCACGTGCACCAGGATCGGCCCCTGCAGGTTCTTGACGTTGTTGAAGGTCTCGATCAGGTGATCCAGACGGTGGCCGTTCACCGGACCCAGGTAGGTGAATTTGAGGGCCTCGAACAGCATGCCCGGAGTGATAAAGGCCTTGAAGGATTCTTCGCTGCGCTTGGCCCAGGTCACCAGATCATCGCCGATGGCCGGGAAGGAGCGCAGGAGATTCTCCACCTGCTTTTTCAGAAAGACCATGGTAGGCCGGGTGAGTTTACGGCTGAAAAAAGAGGACAGGGCGCCCACATTGGGAGCTATGGACATGCCGTTGTCATTCAGGACCACGATGAGGTTCTTATTCAGATCCCCCGCGTTGTTCAGACCTTCAAAGGCGATCCCGGCGGTCATGGAGCCGTCGCCGATCACTGCGACTACCCGGTGACGTTCCCGCTTCAAGCATTGGGCGCTGGCTATCCCTAAGGCCGCGGAGATGGAGGTGGAACTGTGCCCCGTGTCGAAGGCATCGTAGCAGCTCTCGCCCCGCTTGGGAAAACCGCTGAGGCCGCCGTGCTGCCGCAGGGTATGAAACCGGTCACAGCGTCCGGTGAGCAACTTGTGGGCATACGCCTGGTGCCCAACGTCCCACACGAACTTGTCCCGGGGGCAGTCAAAGACGTAATGCAGGGCGATGGCGAGTTCCACCACTCCCAGGCTGGGGGCCAGGTGCCCGCCGGTTTTGGCCACGGTGGAGATGATTTTCTCCCGGATCTCCTGGGCCAGGTGCGGCAGGAATTCCGGTGGCAGTTTCTTTAACTCCTGGGGATTATTAATGGTATCCAGCAAACGACGGGCCGCAGTCTCCGTCCGGTTGCCCTGGCGGTTGTCCATGTGCGCCTAACCTCTCACCACTGGGTTATGTAAGGTTACTCTTTACCTGCGATAATTTCAACTGATTCAGCGTTTTTGCGCGTTAATCGGCTCATCAAAGCGGCCAGACGCACTTATGAGCGCCGGACCAGGAGATAGCGGGCCAGTTCCCGCAAAGGTTCGGCCCGTTCCTGAAAAGCTGCCAGGGCGGCGATGGCGGTTTCCACCAGGTTTTGGGCCCACTTCCGGGTGGCCTCCAGTCCCAGCACCGCAGGGTACGTGGCTTTCTGGCGCTTTGCATCCATGCCCGGGGCCTTGCCCATCTCGGCAGCTTCACCTTCTACATCTAATAGATCGTCGGTAATCTGAAACGTTAGCCCAAATTTTTCGCCGTAATCGGTGAGGGAGGTCACGTCGGCCCGACTGCCGCCCCCTATCAGGGCCCCGGACCGCACCGCCGCAGTGAGCAAAGCCCCCGTCTTGTGGCGGTGGATGGTCTCCAGTTCCTTCAAGGAGACCCGGCGACCTTCCGCCAGCAGGTCCAGCATCTGGCCTCCCACCATGCCCTGAAAACCAGCCGCGGCCGCAACCTCGCGCATCACCTCCAGCAAGACCCCCTCCCGGCCTTCATACCGGGAGGCTGCCGCGGCCATGGTGTGGAAGGCCTCGGTGAGCAGGCCGTCTCCCGCCAGGATGGCGGTGGCCTCGTCAAACTGCTTGTGGCAGGTGGGCCGGCCCCGGCGCAGATCATCATCGTCCATGGCCGGCAGATCGTCATGGATCAGGGAGTAGGTGTGGATCATTTCCAGGGCGCAGGCCACGGGCAGGGCTTCCCCCGGGTCGCCCCCCACCGCCTCCGCCGCGGCCAGGCACAAAATGGGCCGCAGCCTCTTGCCGCCCACGAACAGGCTGTAGTGCATGGCCTCGGTCACCCGGAAGGCCGGCCCCCTCACCTTCGGCAGATACGCTTCCAGGGCCCGATTGACCAGTCCCCCCCGTTCCTCCAGGTAGGCCTTCAGATCCACGTTATTCCTCTGTTTGCGAAAATCAAGCTGCAAGCAACCAAGTGCCGAATATTTACCCCCCCTTTGAAAAAGGGGGGAAAGGGGGGATTTATAGCAACCCCCTAAATCCCCCTTTAAAAAAGGGGGACTTAAAAGACCTGCCATTCAAGAAATGGCTCGCTTTATACCATTACCATGATCGATCGCGACACTATGAGGCGCCACTATTTTCGTCTTCAGGGAACGGCCGGGTAAAAAACCGCCCGGCGTCATCCTTGAGCAGGAGTTCCACCCGCTTTTCCACTTCGTCCAACTTCTTATGACATAACCGCACCAACTGCACCCCTTCTTCGAAGGCGCGCATGGCCTCCTCCAGGGGCAGGTCGCCGTGCTCCAGAGAATCCAGCACTTCCTCCAGGCGCTTCAGCCCCGCCTCGAAACTCAACTCCTGCTGTTTGCCCTTGGCCATGGTTTTTCTCTTTGTGGCGATTGAGAAAGGGAGCCAGGGGCCGACGGCCCCCCTCCCCAAAATTTTATTCCCCCGCTACCTCCCTCACTTCGCAATCCAGGCGGCCCCGGGCCACCCGGACCCGGATGGCCGCGCCGGCGGGCACCAGGGTGGCGTCCCGGATGAGCGTTTCCCGGGGGAGCAGGGTGGCCACGGCGTAACCCCGCTTCAGGATAGCCAGGGGATTGAGCTGCTCCAGTTGGCTCTGGCCATACTCCAGGTGCCTACGGTGTTCCGTCTGGCGCCGGCGGAAGTTCTGGCCCAACATCTGGGCCGCGTGTTCCAGCCGTTGCCGGGCTGATCCCAAAGTCCGCCGGGGACTCAGGAGAAAGAGGCGGGAGGTGGCCAACCGCAAGCCCTGCTCCTGCTGGGTGACGGTGCGCCGGACCCGGCGTAGCAGCACCTCGCCTTTTTCATCAATTTTAAGGCGCAAATCCACCAGGGCGCGGCGCACATCCGGCAGCCGCCGGGCCATCAAGCCCAGGTGCTGCTGGGCCATATCCCGGCGTCGGGCCAGCGTTCGGGCCAGGGTGGCGCCCAGGCGGTGCAGTCGGCGATTCAGTTCGGCCTTATCCGGCGCCACCAGCTCCACTGCGGCGCTGGGGGTGGGAGCCCGCATATCGGCGACAAAATCGGCAATGGTGAAATCCACTTCGTGGCCCACCGCCG
This sequence comes from uncultured delta proteobacterium, assembly GCA_963812015.1. Taxonomy (GTDB): domain Bacteria; phylum Desulfobacterota; class Desulfobaccia; order Desulfobaccales; family 0-14-0-80-60-11; genus 0-14-0-80-60-11. The sequence continues at coordinate 1,436,603 of CAWETI010000003.1, forward strand.
AAACCACCGGGATGGGGCAGCGGTGGATGGCCCGGGCCACCACCTCCTCGTTGAAAGGCCACAAATCTTCCAGGGAACCGCCGCCCCGGGCCAGGACGATGACCGAAAGCCCAGGGTAGGCGCCCAGGTCGTCCAGGGCTTGAGAAATTTCGCCGGCAGCCTCAGCCCCCTGGACCTTCACCGGGTAAATCAGCACCTCGACCTGGGGAAAGCGCTGTCCCAACAGCCGCAGGAAATCCCGCACCGCCGCCCCGGTGGGGGAGGTGATGAGGCCGATCTTTTTGGGCAGGAACGGCAACGGTTTTTTCAACTCCGGGGCAAACAGCCCTTCGGCTTGAAGCCGGGTCTTCAGGACTTCGAAGGCCTGGGCCAGGGCCCCCTGCCCCAGGGGCTCCAGATAATCCAGGATGAGCTGGTATTCCCCCCGGGGCTCATACACCGTGAGGCGTCCCCGGCACAGGAACTGGCTGCCTTCCTGGGGTTTGCAACGCATATGCTGGTGCGTGCCCTTGAAGAGCACGGCCCGGAGTTGGGCCCCGGCATCCTTGAGGGTGAAGTAGTAGTGGCCGCTCAGGGGCTGCCGGAGATTGGAAACCTCAGCGCTCACCCAGACCAGGGAGAAATAGGTCTCCAGCCGGTCCCGGATATCCCGGGTGAGGGCGCTCACCGTATAGATGTGGGGCAATTCCTGGTTCATAAAAGTTAATTTAATAATAATATCATATTTAGGGGTGCGCCGGAGGAATATTTTGTGACGTCAGGGGCACGGGTTTATGCGAAAAAACCTGGGCGTACTGCGGAGGGACGGCACGGGGAGGCAATCCTAGTTGCCCGGCGTAACCCGCCCGGCGTACAGGGCCAGGCCCAGCCAGGCCCAGTTGTTGGCGTAGTAGTGGTCCGGGGCCTCGAAGTAAGCCCGGGGGCCGTCTTCACGGTAGAAGGAGAGGATTTTTAGGGCCATCTCCCGGGCGAAGTCCTGGTCGCCGGCGGCCAGGGCCCCGGCCAGGACCCCGGCGTAGAGCACCGGGCTTTCATAGTCCACCGCCGGGGAGCCGTCAAAGTTATAGACCGCGGCCAGCCGTCCCTGGGCCTGCCACCGGCCCTTGAAGAACGGCAGGAATTTGTCCTTGAGGAGCGCCACCGCCCGGGGTTCCTTAAACCAGAGGGCGTCCAGGGCCACCCGGAAGGGGACCCGCACCGCCTCCCAGCCGAAACGGGTGTCTCGGCCCGGCGCCGGTGCGATGCGGCCGGCGGCGTCCACCCGGCACCAGTCGGGAAACAGGCCCACGCCTTTCAGGTCTCCCAGTTGCCGGCAGACCTTTTCCAAAAACGGATAGGTGGATTGGTGCAGGTGGCGCCAAGCGCTGGCCGGGGCACAACCTTCACCCCCACCCCGACCCTCCCCCCTCAAGGGTGAGGGAGACTGGATGTTCCCTGCGGCTTCCCCCCCCTTACCCCGCATCGCCTTGGGATCAAAGTGGGCGAACAAGCGATACGCGGCCGGGGAAAAGTACGAGGGGTTGACCAGGTAGGGCGGCTGAAGCTCATGCCAGTTGCCCGGGGTGAGAAGGAGCTCGCCGTCGGGGAGGGCCACCACTTCCTTGGCCAGGATGGCATCCTGGACCCGGCTGGCTTCCTCCCGGTAGGCCGGTAGACCCGGCGGGGCCCGCCACCCCAAACGGTCCGCCAGGACCAGGGCCAGGGCGTAATCCAGATTGGCATCCGCGGCGCTGTTGGCATCCAGCACCCCCCAGGCGCCGTCCGGCCGCCGGCCCCAGCGCCAGGCGAGCAGACTATCCCCAGGCCCGGCGGCCCGGGAGAGATGTTGGTAAGTCCATGCATAGACTTGGTTGAATACGGGTTCATCCCCGGCCCACACGGCCCTCAGCAGGGCGTAGGCCTGGGCCTCGGAGATGGTGCCGCCGCCCTGCTCCGGGATGATGACCTGGCCGTCGGGCTTGATGAAGTAGCGGCGGTAGCTCTGCCAGGAGGCGGTGAGCACCCGCGTCAGGCGAGCCGGAGACGGGTCCTGGTGGCAGGCGAGGCTGAGCCCGGCGAGGAGGACGAACAGCAGAAGGTGAATTTTTCTCATGATCATCACCGGCCCGGGAAGCGCTTTTGAACCGCAGGCTTCAGGCTGCGCCGGCACAACCGCAAAGATTGTGGCGCCGCGCCCCGTTGCCGCTGCCTGCAGGCCTTTTTCGAACCTTGTCACTAATCAGGACCGCATGCAAGGATAAATCTGTGATGGTCAACCACAGGAGTAGGTGGTGGACGGCAACGCGGGCCCAGGCGAGGGACGCACCAAGAATCCTATCTCAATGCCTCTTTCATCTCCGTTAACCTTTGACCGGCTCCCTCCCTCTCAAACGACCCTCTGAGAAGCCCCATGTTGAACAGTGAGGGCGGCCCCCTTGTCTATTCTCTTCACCTCAGGGGAAGCACCAAGGGCGAGCGGGGAGAAGATTTTTCCAGGGCAATGTGAGTCAGGGAGACAGCACCACGAGAGGCAGCAGTAGGAGCGGACCCTTCAAAGCGAGTCCGAGTCTCAAGACCGGGGCTCAAAATCGGCAGGCGGGCACAGAAGATGCACAGGCAATAAAAAAGAGGTTAACGCCATATCGCTAACCCCTTGAAATCTATGGTGGAGCTGAGGGGACTTGAACCCCTGACCCCTTGAATGCCATTCAAGTGCTCTTCCAGCTGAGCTACAGCCCCACGTGCAAATAAATAGGTAACAAAACCGTGGCGGCCTGTCAAGTCCCGGAGCCGCAAATTTCTCTAGCCGCAAGCAAGATGCTGTGTCCGGCGGGAATTTGCCACCTGAGTCCGCGCCTGTGGGTGCGCCGGCAACCGGGGCGAAGGGGGCTGGCCCGGCTCCAACCTGCGGCCACCGCCGACCCTTTAGGCCACGTGGCTGCTCAATAAGTGGCCAGGCATCTCGCTGGTGCAAGAATAAGCTGAAATCTGCGGCTACAAATAGGAGTATTGTGATCGCAACTCGGTAATAAACGGGGCCAACAGGCCGTATCCCACCCTGGCCCGGCAACGCCGGCTTTGATGCGGCAATACCATGTTTAACGGAAATTCTGGTATAATGCATCCCAAAACGGACCGGGCCGCCACCGGGGGGCGCGGCAACGTGGCGGGGAGGATGACCGGCCCCGCCTTCCGTGGATAACGCCCCGCCCGGGGACGGAAAGGACAGGGACCTCAAACATAGCCGTGCGGCTCAACCAAAATCGGCCCATCGAAGCTCAGCTGCCGGCCTCAGCGGCACTTCCGGCCAGACGCCTGAACGTGCTCCATCTTCTGGCGACCATGTCGGTGGGGGGGGCGGAGGACTTGGTGGCCGCCATTGTCCGGGGCCTTGACCCACAACGGTTCGCGGTGGCGGTGGCCACCCTGGGCCCCCCCGGTCCCGTGGGGCGGGAACTCCGGGCCCGGGGCTATGAGGTGGTCAGCCTGGGGCTGGATATCAAACGTGCCCCCGCCGGGCGGGTGGTGGGCGCGGTGCGGCGTCTGCTCCAAGCCCGCCGCCCGGACATCCTCCACACCCACCTTTACCACCCCAACTTCTATGGCCGCCTGGGGGCGCTGGGGCTGGGGCTGCCGGCGGTGGTGGCCGCAGTGCATAATTCCTATACCCGAGTCAAGTTTCATCGACGCGTGTGGAACTTTCTGCTGGCCTGGGCCACGGACCGGATTCTGGTAGGGAGCGCCCAGGTGTGGCAAGACGTGCGCCGCTACGACGGGGTGCCCACCTCCCGCCTGGTGCTTATGCCTTATGGCATTCCCCTGGCCGAACTGGACACTCCCTTGAGCCGGGAGGAGGCCCGGGAGCGCTTCGGGGTGTCCGGCGGTTTGGTCATTGGCGCCGTGGGCCGCCTCGAAGCGCAAAAAGGCCATACCCACCTTCTGGCGGCACTGCCGGAACTGCGCCGGGAGATCCCTGACCTGGTGGTGCTCCTGGTGGGGGAAGGCCGGGAACAGGAGGCGCTCCGTCGCCAGGTCCGGGACCTGGCTCTGGAGAACACGGTGCGATTTCTCGGCACCCGGCGGGACCTGGCCGAAATTTTTCGCGCCCTGGACGTTTTCGTGCACCCCTCCCTGTGGGAAGGCCTGCCCTTGGCCCTGTTGAAAGCCATGGGCGCGGGGCTGCCCGTGGTGGCCACCCGGGTCAGCGGCTCCCGGGAGGCTGTCGAGGACGGCGTCAACGGTTATTTGGTGGAACCCGGCGACCCCGAGGCCCTGGCCCGGGCCATACTGGATCTCCATCGCCATCCGGAGGCCCGGCGGCGTTTGGGGGACGCGGCCCGGGGCACCGTGGCGAAGCGGTATTCCCTGGAGGCCATGCTGCGCCGGCTGGAAGAGCTGTACCTGGATCTCTGCTCCCAGCAGCATCTCAGAAAGTCACTAGATTAATGCCCTTATAAAAATGAAGAAAACTTCGCCAAAATCTTTTGCCATCCTGCATACCGAGGCCTCCCTGGGCTGGGGCGGCCAGGAGCGTCGCGTCCTCGTGGAGGCTCTGGCCATGCGCCAGCGCGGCCACCGGCTGGCCTTCGCCTGTGACCCCCGGGGGGAGTTATGCCGGCGGGCCCGGCAGCAGAAATTTCCCGTGACCCCGCTGACCTTCGGGGGGCGACACAACCTCGGGGCCTGGATCGGGCTGCGCCGCCTCCTGGTCGCCGGTGACTTTGACATTTTGAACACGCACAGCTCCCTGGATTCCTGGGTGGGGACCCTGGCCTGGCGAAGCTTGCCGACCCGGCCCCTGCTGGTGCGGACCCGGCATCTGTCCACCCGGGTGAAAAACAACTGGCCCACCCGCTGGCTCTACCAGACCCCGGCGGCCATCATCACCACCGGCCAGGTCACCAAGGACTTGCTGATCCAGCGCCTGGGGGTGCCGGCCCGCCGGATTTTTTCCATCCCCACCGGGGTGGAACTGGCGGAGTTTGCTCCCCAGGAAAAAAACTGGGAGTTGTTGGACCAAATGCAGATTCCCGCCGAGGCCTTCATTTTCGGCAGCGTGGCGGTGCTACGCTCCTGGAAGGGCCACCTCTATCTTTTGGAGGCCTTCCATGAGCTTATTCAGGGCGGCGCCCGGGCCTTTCTCCTTCTGGTGGGGGAGGGCCCCTACCGGGTGGTGATCGAAGAGAAAATCGTCGAGTTGGGGTTGCGGCAGCGGGTGCGTCTGGCGGGCTTCCGGGACCGCGTGGCGCCGTGGTTTGCCCTGATGGACGTGTTTGTCCTGGCGTCTTATGCCAACGAAGGGGTGCCCCAGTCCCTCCTCCAGGCCCTGGCCATGGCCCGGCCGGCAGTGGGAACCACGGTGGGCGGCATTCCGGAGGTGATCGTCGAGGGCGACACCGGCCTGCTGGCGCCCCCCCGGGACCCCGGGGCCCTGGCCCAGGCCATGGGGCGGCTGCTGGCGGACCCGGATTTGCGCCGGGAATTGGGGCGCCGGGGGCGGGAGCTGGTGGTGGAACGGTTTTCCCTGGACCAGATGGCCGCCGAAATTGAAGCGGTGTACGAGGTGTTGGGCCGGGGCGGGGAAGGGGAGGGCGGGGGATGAAATCCGTCCAGGAGCCCCGAAGGAGCGCTAACGGTCACCGGTCACCCTTGCCCTTGCATCCCCGGGCCGCGGTCCCGGCGATATGAATTTCTCCCTGGCTTACCATTGGTTGATCCTGGCCGGCCTGGCGCTGTTGGGGCTCTGGGCGGCCTCCCTGGTGGCGGTGCGCCTCTGGACCAGACACCAGGTGATCAAGGCCTTGATGCGGCAGGAGGGGGAGCCGGACCAAATCAGCATCAGCCTGCCAGTCTCCCGGCCCGAAGACCTGGCGGCCCTGGACCTGATTCGCAGTTACCGCCGCCGCTACCTGCTGAAATGGTGGCCGGGCACCATCATCTCCTTTAAGGCCATCAACGACATGTCCATGGAGTTGATCAAGGAGATCGCCCGGGTCTACCATCCCGACGACGACCGGCCGGAACTCAAGGCTTCCCTGTCCGACCTGGTGGCGCTCCACAACCGGGTGGGCACCCGCCTGGCCGCCTGGCTGGAGACCATGCCCATGCGGCCTTTTAAGGATGTGGAGTTGGCGACGGTGTTGCGGTATCACGAGATGTATCAAAGCCTCAAGGGCCATTGGGGCTATGCCTTCATCAAGCGCCATCATCTGGACCAGGTGGCCCGATGGGGCTGGACCGCGGTGAATTTTGCCAATCCCTGGCATTGGGGCCGCAAGGCGGCCTACCACGGCGGCAAAGAGGTGGCGGCCAGGCTCCTCATGGCCCGGGTTGCCGACCTGGTGGGCGAAGAGGCGGTGCGGATCTACGGCCGGCGGCGGCCGGTGGCCAAGGGCAAAGGCCGGGCCCGGGCCGCCGCGGACCGGGAAGACGCGGCCCCTGTGAGTCATTCTTGACGGCCCCGATCGGAGCGACGCCCCAGGGGCCACCCAATAACCGATTGCACCGAGGAACCATGACGTATTGCGGCGACTGGCTGGTGCGGAGTCTGGCAGCCCTCTGGTACCGCCTGGATAGGCGCCACCGGCGGATCACTCTGGCCAACCTGGAGTTCGCCTATGGTGCGGCCCTCAGTCCTGCATCCAGGGAGCGCCTGGCCCGGCAAGTCTTCGCCCATTTCGTGCGCTTCGCCTGGGAAATCCTCGAACTGCTCCTGGCCCCCCTGGCAGTTATTCGCCGGAAGGTGGTCATCCTGGGGGAGGAGCACATGGAGGCCGCCCTGGCCCAGGGGCGGGGCGCCATCGCCATGGCCGCCCATGCCGGCAACTGGGAGTACACCGTCATGGGCTACGGACTGCAATGTCGACCGGGGGTGGTGGTGGGTCGGGAGCTGGACCAGCCCTGGGCGGCCCGGTTGGCCAGGTATCTCAGGCAGCGGGGCGGCAACTTCATGGTGGGTAAACAGAAGGGCATGAAGGGGATTATGGGACACCTGCGGCAGAACCGGCCGGTGGGGATCGTCATCGACCAGAACACCACCACCGCGGGGGGGTGTTGGTGGACTTTTTCGGCCATCCGGCCCGGACCACCCCGGTGGCGGCCCTCCTGGCCCGCCGGGGGGTGCCCGTCCTGCCCACCCTGTCCCGGCGTCTGCCGGACGGCCGCCACCTCATGGTGATCTTGCCACCCCTGCCCCTGACGAAAACCTCTGATCCCCAGGCCGACATCCAGCGCCACCTTGAACTTCAGAGCCAGACCATCGAAGCCTGGGTGCGGGCCGAACCCTCACAGTGGCTCTGGCTCCACCGGCGCTGGAAAAACCAGTTTCCGGAGATTTATTCGTAAAGCTATCAGCTATCAGCTGTCAGCCTTCAGCAAAAGCCAGGAAGATCGAAGACCGGGGACGAAAAACGAAAAACGAAAAACGGGAAACAATAGCTCTCGGGGGGAGAAAATGACCAAAGTTGATGAAACCTTCCTATCGGCATTCAAGGAGCGGGTGGCCGCCCAGGAGATTAGCCGGTTTTGGCAAATGGAACTGGAAGAGGTGGGCCCCGGCTGGGCCAAGGTATCCATGGTCTGCCGGCCCGAAATGGCCAACATCTTGGGGATGGTCCACGGCTCGGCCATCTTCGCCCTCATCGACGAGGCCTTCCAGGCCGCGGTGAACGGCCACGGCACGCTGGCGGTAGCCCTCAACATGAACCTCACCTTCCATGCCGCGCCCAAAATGGGGGAGCGCCTCACCGCCATGACGCGGGAGCTCCACGCCGGCCGCCGCACCGCCACCTACTTCATCGAGGTGACCGATCCCAAAGGCGGCCTCATCGCCTCCTGCCAGGCCCTGGCCTACCGCAAGGATACGCCGTTGGAGTTCGCCCAGGTGTGATGAGAAGGTTTGGCCGTGCAGGCATTTATCTGCGGGATTCCGGCGGAAGCTGAGAACCTGCGCCCCCGCCTGGTTATAGCGTTTGCCAAAAATTTCTTCTGATTGCCGGTTTTTTTAAATCCCCCTAAATCCCCCTTTTTCAAAGGGGGACTTTCAAAGGAATTTCGCTACGTTCCCCCCTTTTTCAAAGGGGGGGAGGGGGGATTTGGGTTCTTGGAGCATGTGTCATAACGGAAAAAACTTTTGGCATTTCCTCTATCAGCCGGCGGCAGGGGTGTCGGGGGGGATGAACCCTTTCATGAGGAGATAGGAGAGGCCGATAATCAGGACCGTAATGGCCGTGGTGACAAAAAAGCCGCCCTCAAAGCCGATGCGGTCGATCACCGGCCCCAGTCCCACGGCGCTGACCATCATACCCAGGTAGATGGCGGAGTTATAGCCCCCCATGGCCAGACCCCGGAATTCCGGGGGGACGGTTTCCACGCTGAAGGCCGCCACCGAAGTAAAGGCCAGGCCCATGCTCACTCCCATAGCAACCGCACTGAGCATGAAATGGAGCGGCTGCCGGGAGAGCCCGTAGCCGGCCATGGACGCGGCCAGGCCCAAGAGCCCCCATACCACCAGAAGGCTGCGGTGTCGCACCCGGTCGCTCAGGTGACCGAAAGGCAGGCGGGAGACGGCGTTCATCACCCCCTGGATGGCGTAGACCAGCCCGATCTGCCCGTAAGTTAACCCCTGGTTGTGAGCATGTAACGGCAGGAAGGTAATAAAGACGCCCAAGCCGAAGCAGCCGCCGCCGGTGGCCAGCCAGGAGCCCAGCAAGGGCTGGTTGTGCCGGATTTCCCGTAGGGTGGCCCGGTTGATGGCGGGTCTGGGAGGGGGCGCCGGCAAGACGTGGCGCGCCCGGGGCAGCAAAAAGAGATTAACCCAATAGAATAAGAAGATACTGAGGCCGGACAGGACAAAGACCATGGGAAAGCCCCAGGCCTCCGCCACAAAGCCCCCGGCTCCCGGCCCCAGGCTCATGCCGACATAGAGCGCTGTGGTGTACCAGCCGTAGGACCGGCCCAGGTGGGTGGGAGGGGAGAACCCGGCCACATAAGCCATCATGGTGGGGCCAAACGCGGCCAACCCGGCGCCGGAAAACAGGTAGATCCAGATGAGTTGGTGAGGCGTATGGCTGACGGCCAGGAGGAAGGAAGACGCCGCCAGCATCAGCAGGCCCAAACCGGCCAGGCGCTTCATGCCCAGACGGCCCGAGACCAGCCCCAGGGGCAGGGACAGGGTCCCGGCGGCAAGCAGGAAGGCGCCGTTGATGAGGCCCACCATCACGGTATCGGCCCCCAGGGACCGGGCATAGAGGGGCACCACGGGAAAGCGCATGTAGGTGCCGAAGTAACAGCCCAGGACCACCGCGCAGCAGATCAACAGCAGGACGGGGTAGCTGGGAATGCGGGCCGGTTCAAGGTTCATGGGGGGGCAGCGGCAGGGGCCGGCAGGGTTCCCAGGGCCAAGGCCGCGGGGGAGGGCAGGTCAGGCCCCGGGTCCGGAACCGGCAGGAAACTGGCCGGTTAACGACCGGGGCCTAACGCCGCCTGTCCGAACCAAGGCGGCCGGCATCAGGTCCGCTTCAATTCGGACACCTTGGTCCTGAGGCGCCGCACCAGTTCGGCGTATGAAGATTCATGGATGATCCGGCTGAACTGCGAGCGGTAGTTGCTCACCAGGCTGACGCCCTCGATCACCACGTCGTAGACCTTCCACGTGCCGCCCTCCTGGAGGAGGCGGTAGTTCAAGGGAATCCGGTCATTGGGTTTGATCACCATGGTGCGCACTTCGGCGTTATTGTCGGTGAGAATCTCGCCGGTGTAGTCAATTTTCACCCGCTGGGCGTACTTCTCGATCTTATCGGAGTAGGAAGCCTCCAGCAGTTCCGAGAACAGGCGCACAAACTCATCTTGTTGGCCGCTGCTGAGGCCCCCCCAGGCGGTTCCCAGGGACCGTTTGGCCATCTCCCGGTAATCGAAATGGGGATCCACGACGTGCTTGACCATCTGGCGCCGTTGTTCTCCGGCGTAGGAGGGATTCTGGAGAATATCCAGGGCCTTTTCAATGACTTGCCTGACAATCTCGGTGGGCGGACCCGCCCAGGCCCCGGTAGCCCCCACCACCAGTTGCAAGGCTAACCCAAGGATGACGCTTCTTATCAGCAAAGCACTCATGAGGCAACTCCTTTACCCTTAGAGCTGGAAAACTTTTTGCCGGGACCCGGTGATCGCGGCAGCCCCGGCCCCCCTTTCTCAAGGGGAATGATCAAGCCTGCCGCATTCCCTGCTCCAGGGGATCTTTTCTTAGTCATAATCAAAATAAGATCAAAAATCGACAAGTCAAAGGTCGCGAATCCCCGGAAACTTACCCGGGGCGGTTTTTGCGATAATTACCGGGCCTCACACCTTGCCATGGATGTAACTGCCGATCAATTCTTCCAGGTCGATGCCGGCTTCGGTGTTGATGATGGTTCCACCGTGTGGCACGAGTTTTTCCGAACTCCCGGGGGACAACTTGACGAATTTATCCCCGATGATTCCCTTGGTGCGGATGGAGGCGATGGCATCGTCATGAATCTTCAGGCCGTTATGCAACTTGATGCCGACCCGGGCCTGGTACTGGGGGGTGAGCCCGATGGACATCACCCGGCCCACTTCCACCCCGGCCACTTCCACCGCGGCCCCGGTTTTGAGTCCGGAGGCGCCATCAAAATTGGCAAAGATCTGGTAGCCCTCGCCGTAAATTTCCATCTTGCCCAAGTTAATTGACAGATAAGCCAGGCAAGCCAGGCCTATCAACACGAAGACACCTACGGTCAGCTCCAGATTGGCTCTTCTCATAAGATTGTCTAGGCCTCCAGAAAGTCGACTTCCCCCCGGATGAAACTCTGGACCACCGGGTCCGGATGGCTTTGAATCTCCTCGGGGGTGCCCGCCGCAATGATGCGGCCCTTGTAGAGCATCGCCACCTGATGAGCCACATGGAAGACTTCGGGAATGTCGTGGCTCACCATCAAAGCCGTATAGCCGCTCTCCTGATGGGTCTTGGTGATGAGATGGAAGACGGTGTTGGTCATGGGCGGGTCCAGCCCGGTGACCGGCTCATCATAGAACATGATCTCCGGCTCCTGAATCATGGCCCGGGCCAGGGCCACCCGCTTTTTCATGCCGCCGCTCAGTTCGTCGGGAAACTTGTCCTCCACCTCAGAAGTCAGGGACATCTGGGTCAGGCGCTCCCGCACCCGCTTAGCGATCTCGGCTTCCGACAGCCGGGTTTTTTCCCGCAGCGGAAAGGCAATATTTTCAAAGACGCTGAGTGAGTCAAACAGGGCGCCGCCTTGAAAGAGCACCGCGATGCGCCGTTTGAATTCCCGCAGGCTGGAGCCCCTCAGCAAGGAGATGTCCTGGCCGTCCACGAGGATTTGGCCGGAGTCGGGTTTAATGAGGCCGATGATATGCTTCAAGAGCACGCTTTTGCCCACCCCGCTCTTGCCGATTACCACCGTAATCTGGCCGGAGGGCAGCTCCAGATTGATGCCGTCCAGGACCTTGTGGCCCCTAAAAGATTTGACCAGGTCGATGATCTTAATCATGGGTTACATGAAAAAAGACGTGAGCACGTAGTCCCACGCCAGGACCAGCACCGCCGACAGGACCACGGTCTGGTTGGTGGCCTTGCTCACGCCCTCGGCCCCGTGTTCGGTGTGATACCCCTTGTAGCAGGCCACCAGGATGATGGTGAGCCCGAACACCAGGGACTTGACGATGCCGCCGTGGATATCCAGGGGCACCACGCTCTGTCTCATGCTGGCGAAATAAGCCCCGGAGCTGACCCCCAAAAGGATAACGCCGACGAGATAGCCGCCGAGGATGCCCACCACGTCGAAGATGGCGGTGAGCAAGGGCACCCCGATGACGCCGGCCAGCAGTTTGGGCATCACCACGTATTGGATCGGGTTGACGGCCATGGTGTCCATGGCGTCCAACTGTTCGGTGATCCGCATGATGCCGATCTCGGCGGTGACTGCGGACCCGGCCCGGGCCGAGACCATGATGCCGGTGAGCACCGGACCCATCTCCCGAATCAGGCCCAGGGCCACCACCGACCCCAACGCCCCTTCGGAGCCATACTGCTTCAGGGTGTAATAGCCTTGCAGGGCCATGACCATGCCGGTAAAGGCGCCGGTGAGCATCACGATCAGGGTGGATTTGACCCCGATCTTATGAATTTCCTGCAAGAGCCGCCGGAACCGGAAGGGCGGGAGAAAGGCCAGACCCAAGCTCTCCAGGAGGAAGAGCATCATGCCCCCGGCTTCTTGCACCAGATTTAATGACCGTTGGCCCAGCTGACGAACGAGGTTGGCCATGTGGTATCCCGATAAAAAGTTAAAATATACATTTAAATGAAAACCGGCCAAAAAGCAAGGGGGAAAGGGCCTGCGCCGGTGCGGCAAATGGGGAGAACCACAATCTGAGCGCATTCCTTCACGCACGGCCTCCCGATTCCGCCCCTCCTGGCGGGGGAACCTCAGCCCATAACTCTGCCCCGATACCCTTTTCGGAAAATCCCGCCAGAAGGATAAAATCATTGACGGCCCGAACAACTCTGATTAACATTAAGCCGTGAATAGTAAGCGTTCAGGCCCATTAGCCGGCGTGCGGGAACTGGAGGGGCAATGGCGGTCAGGGTAGCCATTAATGGCTTCGGGCGTATCGGCCGGTGTCTTACCCGTCTCATGGCCACCACCGATAAGGACCTGGAACTCGTGGCCATCAACTCCCGGGCCGACCTAGCCAGGGATATCCACCTCTTTAAATATGATTCGGTCCACGGCCGGTTCACGGGCACCGTTGCGGCCCATGGAGAAAACCTTATCCTTAACGACCGCGAGGTGCGGGTCACCCGGATTACGGAGCCGGAAGGCCTCCCCTGGAAGGAGTTGGGGGTGGAAATCGTCCTGGAATCCACCGGGGCCTTTCGGGACCGGGCTTCCAATGAAGGGCATCTGAAGGCCGGGGCGAAACGAGTCATCCTGGGGGCGCCCGGGAAAAAGCTCGACGCCACCTTTGTCTATGGGGTGAATCATTGGGACTTCGACCCGGCCTGCCACCGGATCATCTCCAATGCCTCCTGCACCACCAACTGTCTGGCGCCGGTGGTCAAGGTGCTGCATGATACCTTCGGCCTCGAATACGGTCTGATGACCACCTGTCATTCTTATACCATGGATCAACGCCTCCTGGATGGCTCCCATAGCGACCTCAGACGGGCCCGGGCCGCCTGTCTGTCCATGGTGCCCACCTCCACCGGCGCCGCCCGGGCGGTCACCGAGGTCTTGCCGGCCCTGGCCGGCCGTCTGGACGGTCTCTCCGTGAGGGTCCCCACCCCCAATGTGTCCCTGGTGGACCTGGTGGCTACGGTGACCCGGCCCACCACCAAAGAGGAAGTGAACCAGGCCTTCGTGGCGGCCCAGGCAGGGTCCCTGGAGGGGGTTCTGGCCGTGTCCTTCGAGCCTTTGGTGTCCACGGACTACAACGGCTCCGGCTTTTCCGCCGTGGTGGATGCCGAACTCACCAACGTCATGGGCGGAACCCTGGTAAAGGTGATGGCCTGGTACGATAACGAGATGGGTTTTGCCAATCGGATGCTGGACCTGGCGTTGCATGTTGGCCGCCATAAGGTTAATCTGTAAGCAATAGGAGCTCCCAGTGAAATATATCGATGAAATTGACATCAAGGGCAAGACCCTCTTTATCCGGGTAGATTTTAACGTCCCTCTGGATCAGAACCGCAACATCACGGACGACACCCGCATCCGGGCCGTGTTGCCCACCATCAATTATTGCCTGGAAGCCGATGCCAAGGTCATCCTGGCTTCTCATCTGGGGCGGCCCAAAGGTCAGCGGATGGAGGAGTTCTCCCTGGCGCCGGTGGCCCGGCGGCTGGCGTACCGGTTGCACAAGAAGGTGGGGCTGGCGCCGAATTGCGTCGGTCCCGAAACGGATAAGGCTAAGGCAGAAATGAACCCCGGGGATGTGCTCCTCCTGGACAACCTGCGCTATCATCCCGAGGAAGAGAAAAATGACCAGGATTTTGCCCGGGAATTGATGAAAGGCATCGACGTCTACGTGGACGACGCCTTCGCGGTGGCCCACCGGGCCCATGCCTCGGTGGAAGCGGTCACCCATTTCGCCCCCATCTGCGTCGGCGGATTCCTGATGCGGGATGAGGTGCATTACTTTCACCGGGCCATGGAAGACCCGGCCCGCCCCCTGGCGGCCCTCATCGGCGGCGCCAAGATCTCCGGCAAGCTTACGGCTCTCAAGAATCTTTTGCAGCACGTCGACAAGATGATCATCGGCGGGGCCATGGCCAACACCTTTCTTAAAGCCATGGGCTATGAAGTGGGGAAATCCCTGGTGGAGGACAGCCTGTTGGAGGCCGCCAAGGAGACTATGGCCGAGGCCTTGCAAAGGAACGTCAAATTCTATCTGCCGGTGGACTGCGTGGTGGCCGACCGGCTGGACAAGCAGGCCGAAACCAAGATCATTCCGGTACAGGAAGTGCCCCGGGACTGGCTCATCACCGACATCGGGCCCGCCACCGTGACCCTCTTCGGCGAGGCCCTGCAGAACGCCAAGACCATTGTCTGGAACGGGCCCATGGGGGCCTTCGAATACGACGCCTTCAGCCGGGGCACCATGGCCATGGTGCAGAAGGTGGCGGATTCCTATGCCCTGACCATCGTGGGCGGCGGCGACACCGATGTGGCCCTGCATAAGGCCGGGGACTTCCAGAAATTCTCCTATGTCTCCACCGGCGGCGGCGCCTTCATCGAACTGCTGGAAGGCAAGAAGTTGCCCGGCATCCAGGCCCTGGAAGAATGGTCCCGGAGGCATCCGGATGCCTAACCGCCAGCCCTTTATCGCCGGAAACTGGAAGATGCACAAGACCCTGGTCGAGGCCAGGGCTCTGGCCGCAGCTATCCGGGACGGGGTGGCTCCGGGCCGGCGGGCCGAGGTGGCCCTGGCCCCGCCCTATACCGCCCTGGCCGCGGTGGCCGATGCCCTGGCCGGGTCCGACATCCGTCTGGCCGCCCAGGACACCTTCTGGGAGAGGCAGGGCGCCTACACCGGGGCCATCTCCTCCATGATGCTGGCCGATGTGGGCTGCCACTACGTCATCGTCGGGCATTCGGAGCGGCGCCTGCACTTCGGCGAGACCAATCACACGGTCAACCTGAAGCTTAAGGCGGTCCTGGCCGCGGGGCTCAAGGTCATCCTGTGCGTGGGCGAAACCAAAGAAGAACGGGAATCGGGCCTCACCATCCACCGGGTGGGGGAGCAGCTCCGGGAGGGACTGGCGGCTGTGGACGCCGCGCCGGACCAACTGGTCATCGCCTACGAACCGGTGTGGGCCATCGGTACGGGCCTCACCGCCACCCCGGCCCAGGCCCAGGAAGTGCATTTTTTTATCAGGCAGGAACTGTCCCGCCTCCTGGGCGCTGGTGATCCCTACCGCATTCAGTACGGCGGCAGCGTCACCCTGGACAACGCCGCCACCCTCCTGGCCCAGCCGGATATCGACGGCGCCCTGGTGGGCGGGGCCTCTCTGAAGCCCGAGTTGTTCTTGCCGATTATCCATGCGGCGGGGTAGCGCCCCGGGGGATTTCCGCCTATCGGCCATCGGGCTGCCTGGATAAACCTGACGCATGATTCGGCAATGATAAGGGAGGGCTCCGTGGTCCCGGGAATCGGCTGGCTGGCCTGATAAATGCCGGATTCCGGCATCGTCAGGGGTGAGGCGGCGAAAATGCTTGCGCCCGGACGGGGTTTTTTCTATATTATACAGTTGATATGACTACCATCGTCGTTATTATCCATGTGATCGTGTCCCTGGCCCTGATCTTTATCGTGCTCTTGCAGCACGGCAAGGGCGCCGGCATCGGCGCGGCTTTCGGCGGCTCCAGCCAGACGGTCTTCGGCTCCACCGGGGCCGCGCCGTTCCTGGCCAAAATCACCGCGGTGGTCGCCATTCTCTTTATGTGCACTTCCCTCGGCCTGACCTTCATGGGCCGGCAGCAGGCCCCTTCGGTGATGCAGGGGGTGGGAAAACCGGGAGCCAGCCAACCGGCCCCGGCCACCCCGGCCCCGCCGGCTCCTGCCGCACCGCAAAGCAAATGACCATCCATGTGCCGAAGTGGTGGAACCTGGTAGACACGCCATCTTGAGGGGGTGGTGGGGAATACCCGTGCGGGTTCAAATCCCGCCTTCGGCACCAGTTCTTTAATTAAGGCGTAATCTCAAGAGGTTACGCCTTTGGTTTTGAGGTTCCGCCCCCCTTTGTCACGAATTTGTCACGGTTTTTTGTGGGCTGATGGGGCATTTATCGTGATTACTCCACCCGTGACACCCGTGACAACAGTCACGGATTGCCTATTCACTCTCACCCCTTACCAGGCTGAAAGTCTGTCCTGGACTGGCCTTCGGCCCCCGCAAGGTTTTTACCAAGTCTTTTTTCCCTTCCCCCGGGATCCAGTGACCGTAAATATCTACCGTGATCGAGATGGAGCTATGCCCTAACTGTTTTTGCACATAGGCGGGCGAGTAGTGGTCCATCAGCAGCATGGAGGCGTAAGTATGCCGGAGATCGTGGGGATTGTGAATCCGGAGCCGGGCGGCCTTACATCCTTGCTGCATGGCCCGCTGGACCATGCGCTGGGTGATCCCTGGGAAGAGGTAGGGGCTCGGCAACCTGCCATCGGCTAGGCTCTCTTTCCGCATCTTTTTGATGTAGACCTCCAGCTTGCCCACCAGGGTTTCATCCAGATCAATCAGCCTTTTGCCACTTTTCGGCGGCCCAAAGCGGCCCGCCCGGGTGGTCTCAGTCACATAATATTGACCGTTATGAGCGTCCAGGTTCTCCACAGTCATTGCCAAGGCTTCCCCTAAACGCAGACCGGCCATTGCCATCACTTCCAAGATCAGGGGATAAGGTTCAAGAAGTTTATCCCAGGCGGCCTTTAGAAAATTTTCCAGGTCTTGCCGGGATAAGGGATCCGGCTCGTTGCGGACCCTCTTTTTCTTGGAAGGCAGGAGCCGCTTGAGCAGTCCATGAGCCGGGTTAACCTCGGTATAGCCCAACTCGTTGCCTTCGGTGAAAATACCGGAAATCACAGCATGCACTACTTCCACGGTTTTTGGCGATCGGATTTTAAGCAGGTCGGCTAGAAGCCGCTTCACCTGGGCCTTATCCACTTGCTCCAGTAGCAGCTTTTCCAGGGGTCGCAGAAATTCCCGGACAATGCATTCATACCGCTCCTTAGTGCCGGGGCGCCACCGGGCAGCATTGAGTTCATACCATTCTTGGGCCAGCATCCCAAAGGTCATATCTGTCGCTTCTCTCATAAGAGTCAGGCCCAAACTGGCTGCCAGATTTTCGGCTGCTTTAACCGCCTTCTTAAAATTGTCTTCCCCTTTACCAATAGCCTTCTTCTTCCTATGGCTCGCCCTCCTTAAGATTACCTCCCAACTCCCAAATTCATTGAGGCTGACGAAAATCCCTTCTGAAATTT
Organism: uncultured delta proteobacterium; assembly: GCA_963812015.1. GTDB lineage: Bacteria > Desulfobacterota > Desulfobaccia > Desulfobaccales > 0-14-0-80-60-11 > 0-14-0-80-60-11. The sequence goes on from CAWETI010000003.1 coordinate 1,454,092, forward strand.
GATAGATGGGGCCATGCTTGCCTTCCCTCTGCGGGTAACTCACTCTACACCTCCTTCATAACCTGGTCCCATATGGCATTCAGGTCAGTGGAGGTGCCGTTGCGGAACTGCTTTACCCAGACATCAAACTCGCTTCTCCTCACCCGGATACAGCGGCCGATCCGGTAATGAGGCATGTTAAAATCATGTAGCCATTTTTTCAAGGTATTTCTGGAAACAGAAGCATAGACCGCCAATCCCGAAAGAGAAAAGTATTCAGGCGAAAAAGTTGATAAGTTCTTAATGGAGATAAAATCGGTCATCTCTTATAGTTGCTTATCTAATGCTTCCGGACCATGCCCAAGGGCCACAGAACTGGGGACATTAAGGAAAATCCATTTTCACACCATCGCCCAACCCCAGCTCACAAACTGACAATAAATTGCCCGTTTTCTACTGAGCCTCATTTTTCCTTCTACTTAAAAAAAGTGCCCCAGGGCCGGCCGGTCACTGGGTTGATTCCCCTCTCCTCCGCCACCGGCCGCGGCCGTTCGGGCTCTGGCTTCGGCAACACCTTTACCCCGCCCCAGCATTCCGGGTCGGCCATGGCCAGGGCGTAGATGATAGTATCCAGGTAATGGTTAGCCTGCCGCCCCTGCTGGGCCCAGAGCCAACGGCCCCTTTTGTCCCGCTCCTTGGCCTCGGCGGTGAGCTGCCTGACAAAGTCCTCCCCAGTGTCGGCGTGGAAGTGGACCCGGCCCGACTCCACCCGGGACCAGAAGGCGTCCTTTAAGGCATTGGTGTCCAGGGACCAGAGCCGTATGCCGCCGGGAATAGGCCGGCCTTGGCCCGGCATACGGTCGATGAGGCTCATCACCATCTTGCGGCCCCCCGCCAGGGCCCGGGAGGCGCCCTTGGTCCCGAAGACCCGACCCCGGCCCCGCAGCCGCAGCCATTCATATGCCTGTTCCGTAAGGCTGGCGTCGCCCGCCTCCCCTTCACCACCGCCGGTGTCGAGGGCTCCGCGCCACACCGGATAGGCTAGGGAACCGTCCCGAGTGCGGTAGACGTCCTGGAAAAGCCAGATCTCCAGTTCGGTGAAGTCCGAGAGCCAACCGTAGCGGATGAGATGCTGATTGACGGCCCCGCTCGCGGTCTGCTCCCAGGCCCAGATGGAGCACCACAAACCCCGGCGCTGGTTATCGATTCCCGCGGTCAGGGCCAGGGTATTGTCTGGGACCTCCAGGGCCGGCCGCGCGGTACACAATTCCAGGAGGGCTGAGGCTTCCCGCGGCTTCACCACCTCTTTCCAGGGCAGGCCCAGCCATAGATTGACAAAGGTCTTGTACTGCTCCCGGTCCTCTTTGACCTCCCAATATTTGGCGGCGATCTCGGCCAGAGTGGCAAAAGGCGAATTCAGAGCGTTCCAATGATAGCCGACATGCGAGGTTAGTGGGGGCAGCCCCTGCCCCTGCGGGTCCCAACCTTCCGGCAGCCAGTTTCCCCGAGTCAACATTCCCGGCAGCTTGCCTTGCTCAATCTCCGCCTGGCAATGGATGCATTCATAAACTGCCGGCCGCTCCAGCTTGACATAATCGGGGTGCCGCTTGTCCTTGGGCCACTCCAGCCGTTTCTCGCCCCGGTGCTTTACCTGCCAGAAATCCAGTACCTGGTAACCGCCACACTCGGAGCAGGGCATCCAATAGCGGCGACGGTCGGAACGCTGATAATCGGTATTGATGAAGCCCTCGGGGACGGTCGGGGTACAGGCCGTAACGATCTTGCGGTTCCAGAAGGTGCGCCCCCGCATCTCTGCCATCTGCGTAGGCGAACCCTGGCCCTCCACGTCAGCGGGATACTTGTCCGTCTCATCCTCAAAAATATAGCGGGCCTCGAATTCACCCAGGTCGGCAGCGCTGCCCGCAGTGGCGAAGATGATCTCCAGGTTGTTCAGGATGATGGACTTCTTTTGCAGATCGTCGGGGTTGTCAGTCAGGTGCTCGGCGAGTTTTGGACTCTCCTTGATCATCCGCTGGATACGCCGGCAGGCCCGCTTCACGGACTTTTCCGTCGGCCCCACCCATAGGACCGGCCCCGGATCTTGGCAGATGACATAGCCCAGCATATTGAGCAGGATTTCGGTTTTGACCGAACGGGCCGAAGCCATCAGGGTGATCCGCTCCACCTGCGGATCGGTGAAGGCATCCATGGGTCCGCAGGCGAATGGTGCCAGGCGGTTGCTCCAGCGCCCGGGGATGGAGGCGTCTTTGGGAAATTCCCGGTAGCGCTCGGCCCACTGGCTCACCGTCAGATCCTCCGGCAGGGCCAGGGCGGCGCGCTCAAGGGGCCACCAGTTAATATGAGGCAAAAAGGTCTCGACTGATTCGTGGTTCATTGTTGGTCTTTCACTTCATAAAGGCTTTATAACGTCCTGGGGCAAAATGGGGTCTTCGCTGGCCGCCTGTGTCCCGAACTTCTCCGGCAGCGGCCGGCAGATATTCTCCAGGTGCTCCCGGGCCACCCGGCTGATGACCGCCTCTATTTCGCGCTCATTCGTGCAATAAATGAGCAGCGGCGGCAATAACCGAGCGAAGCCGAGCATAGAGACCTTGAAGGCCATGGCTCGGGCCGCAAATAACGCCTCTACCTCGCCCCGCTCCACCAACTCCCCCAATCGGGCCCGATATTCCAATTGCCGGACCAGGGCCTGATATTTTTTGCCTTCTTTGTCCCAAAAATCCTTGCCGCTTTCTTCCGGCAAATTCCACTGTCTCTGTTCTTGCTCCCCGGGGCGCCCTGGACCACGCACCCCCTGCTGCCTATCCCGCCAGGCCCGGATCTGGATCAGGTCGTAGCGCCCACCGGATAGGGAGGGCATTCCTTGTTTGTAAGCCCAGCGCTGGACCGTCCGCAAAGACTTCTTGAAATGCCCGGCCACCTTTTCCAAACTATCGACGATGCTATCGCTCGTCGCCTCCGGTTTTTCCTCGGGCTTACCTCTCAATTTTTTTTCTAATAATTCAAAAGACTTTACCTCTCCAGGGGTTAGGATCTCACCCCCTTGGATTTTTTTCAAAATATCCTGGTAGGCCTTAGCGGTGGCCTTCGGGCCCAGATTTAATAACTTTTCAGTATCCAGACCTTCAGTCATTTTAGGCGCAGACCTCAATCAGCTTCGGCTCAAGGCCCATCTGGGCCAGGCGCTCCAGGGTGACGGCGACGTATTCGGGGGCGATTTCCATCCCGTAACAAACCCGCCTGAGTTGCTCTGCGGCAACCATTGCCGTGCCAGATCCAAGGAAGGGATCATAAATTATCTCACCCTCCTGGGAACTGTTTTTGATAGCCCTGGCGATTAACTCCACCGGCTTCATGGTGGGATGAAATTCGGATTTTAGAGGCTTATCCACCTCCCACAATGAATTCTCGCCGGCGCCTCCATAGAACCTATGCCCCGCCCCCTCCACCCAGACGTAGATAATCGGCTCATGCTTGTAGTTGTAGTCTGAACGTCCCAGGACGTGATTATTCTTTGCCCAGATCAAGATGTGGTGCAGAGGGAAACCGGAATCTTTAAGTGCCAGGAGGAGGAAGAGGAGGAGATCCCCGCCTTGGGGTCCGGTCACATAATAACAGGCCCCCGGCCTGGCGTGGCTGCGTGCAGCCGTGAATGCTGCCCTCCAAAAGGCTGACATTTCCTCCGGGTTTTGATGATCACATGCAATGGGAGTCTGAATACGGTTGCCTTTGTCAATCGCATTCAGGAACTTATTTTTTGCGGCGTAAGAAACTCCATAAGGGGGATCGGTCACGAGAAGGTCATACTTGTCATTATCAAACAATTTGTCAGAGTGAAGGCAATCCTCGCAAGCTACCCGATGCCGCCCCACCCGCCATATCTGCCCTAAAGCCGTACCCCACTTTTCTTGAAGCTCCCCTGCCTTGTCAATCTCCGGGCCGGGGTCCTCTGGCACAGGCTCGCCGCCGGCGCCTTCCAGCTTTAAAATATCGGTCAACTCATCCAGATCAAATCCTGTTAAATCCATATCAAAATTCATTTCCTGCAGCGCTTTGAGTTCGAGTCCTCAAATCTCTGGAAACCATTCAGACTCGGACACCTTGTTATCAGCAATCCGGGCAGCCCGGGCCTGTTCGGGGCTTAAGTAATCAGCCACCACCACCGGCACGGTCTTGAGGCCCAGCGTTTGGGCCGCCATTAACCGCCCATGGCCCTTAATGATCACCATATCCGCATCCACTACAATCGGCTGATCCCATTGAAACTCTGCTATCTGGTCGGCCAGCTTTTTGACCTGGCCCTCCGGGTGCGCCTTAGCATTTTGGGCGTAAGGAGAGATCTTCTCAATCGGGATCTGTTCAATTTTCATACAATTTTCCTTTCCCTAAAATTTGCTTGTCGTTAATAACGTTAATGTGAGCTAACGACATTCGGCGACACCCGAAAAAAATGTCTTGCTTGGAAAAGCAGAGCGCCTCCGTACCCTTGTTAAATTTTGCCCCAGGAAGGACCCGCTGAGGCCGCCAACCTTGACCGGCTCCATTTCCACGCCCCACACGCTCTCGCTTCATGTTGCACCTCCATACTCAGCAAGGCCGGCCTGTACCCACGCCCTGAGTTTCATGCCGCCTTTAAACATTTCGCCGGGGTCCTTACCGCCAATGGGGGGCCAGCGCCGCGCCTGAGGATAGTGGTCTATCCACCAGTGCCAGGCCTCCCATGCGCCGGCCCGGTCAGCATCCAAACTAACCAGGATCAACCGGCTGTGCTGCAAGAGATTCGCCGCTTCCCGGTCCGGCCTGGCCTGGGCATTTCCCAGGGCCGCCAGGTTCGCCAGGTCGCCGGCCTCTTGCTGCAAGAGTAGGGCGTCAAGCTCCGATTCCACCAGAACGGTCACGGGCTCCCGCTCGCCTATCAGCATCGCTTTGGTGCTTGCCCCCCGCACGATGTAGTAACGGGGCTCGCCTTCAGGCCGCCGGATTCGCACCCGTTGCACTTGGCCGCCTTGAAAGAGGGGAATCGTTAACCCTTTCGGAAGCCACAACTTCTTAGGCCTGCCGTTGTCCTTCAGGACCTCCGCCAAGCCCCAGGCCGGCGCTGCCTCCCACCGATCATCCGGGATATAGCCCAGGTAAAACTTTTTGATGGTATCGGGGTTAAGCCCTTTCTCCTTACTTAGGAATTCCACCACTACCTTGCCCGATGCTGCCCAAAGATGGTAAATGGCGTCCTCCACCAGCCGGCGGGCTTGCCGTTGCCATAGATCATCGGGAGAGCAGCAGGTCCGGGGCTCCCAGGTGGGTTTGCTCACTGGCTTATCGCCCGCCAAGGGCGACCGGGGCTCCCGGCCCAGGCATTCGCAGGCTACCCGGTAGCTCATGCGCCGATAATCCTTGAGGTATTGAATTGCATCGCCAGCGCGCCCGCACTGCCGACACCAGTATTTGCCCACATCGCCTTGATTGGGCCAGCAGCGGAACCGATCCCGGCCCCCACACCAGGGACACGGCCCGCAATACTCGCCGCCGTGTGTACACCCGACACGTTTAGTAAGAAATCCATCTGCTTGAATTAACTCAATAATTGTCATAGCTAACCATTTTTAGTGTACCGATGTAGCGCTTTACCCATTATTCTCCCTAGGAAACCTGTGTTTTTGGTTTTAGACTTTTATGGGGGTTTGGGTACATCGGTACATTATTGTCCGTTATTTGTTAATCCTAATCCTTTATAATATTTACCAATTTTGTCTCTATCCTTGTAAAAGCGCTGATGTATCGTTTGGGCAAATTTCTTTTCCCCAACGGGCTTGAACCCATCCTCTTTACAAAAATCAATATATGCTTCACGTAATTCCCCAGCGCGAGCAATCTTCCCTTCACCAATTACGCAGCACTCCTCTAAAAATTGTTCAATCGAATCTTCCGACCGGCGGTATTCTTTGGTGGAGCTTAAGACAGAAGAGGGGGGGGCCAGTCCTTTTTCAAGCCATTCGTAATAGCCAGCCACCAACCAGGCCATTATTCCCATCGCCTCCTCTTTTAATTCGGCAGCGAGGTGAGGATTTCTGAGCCGCTGGTTATCTCCTTTGGGATCATCTACGAAGCTAATGGGAAATTCGACCAGATGCAGGCGATCCCATAGCGCCGCATCCGCAGGATTAACCACTGGTCTGAAATTGGTAATCAGCAGCAGGGTATGTGAGGGGGCAAAAGTAATTTCTCGCCGGTCATAGGGTCCGCGGCCCACCAGGGTATCACCGCCACAAAGCCATTTCACCTTACCCGCATTGAGCTTACGTCCCTCATCCGTCTCCGAAGCCCAGACCAGGCGCTTACCTCTGAAAGCCATGATTTCGGGTGAAGGGGCTCCGGGTGATCTTGGATATTTTTGCGCTAAGAGAATTTCTGCTTGAATTGGGCCAGCCAAAGGCCCCATGCAAAACCCCAAAGTTTCAAGCGCGGTACCCTTGCCCGACCGTCCGCCTGGCCCCCACCAAATAGCGAGCTTGTGGTCAATTACCCGCCCCGGAAGTGCAGACCCTAAAAGCCTTTTGTTATAGCCAATCTTTTCACTATCGCCAGCCATAATATCTTTCCAAAATTGCTCCCATTTATGGCATGGAGCCCCAAAACCCTTCCATGCCACCGGGGCGACGTTTTTGATAAAATCCTCTGGCTTACCAGGGCGAAAATTGCCTGTTGGAAGATCGAGTATGCCATTTGTAAAGGGCAATAAGTCAGGATTGGAATCCCACTCATTCCCCCGGATCCCTAAGCTATCCGCTCCCGCTGCCGCCTGGATCAAGACATCTTGCAGATAGCGCCGTCGGTGCAAACTGGACACTTGCTTTTCGACCAGGTGTTCAACCCATTCCGCCTTTTTAACTTCTTTATTGTCTCCAAATTTAAGAGCATTCATTTTGCGCTGATACCAGCGCTGCCCCAGCTCGATAAGCGGTTCCGTCAGATCACTAGCCATAGCGAGCTGCTCATCCCGGTCACAGGTGAGCCAATAATGTGAGCCATCGGGGAATTGGTACCAGAGTTCACTGGCATGGTCTTTTACAAGCCGGCCGCGCTGGATATGTCTGAAAAGCTTTGCGGCCCCATTCTCGCCGGCTGCGCACCATTCGAGAAGCAGGTCATCACCCAAGGTCATAAAGCCAGCCTGCTCGGCCGCAACCTTGGCCCGGCCCTGGACCTGGTATTCTGATACCTGCTCAGTTTCGAAGGTCATAGCAAAGCCTATAAAGGATCAACCTTAATTTTGCCGGCTTCCGTAAAGGTTGAGCTGTTCAACCTCTGTGTCGGGATCGTAAATTTTCTTTGTCAGGGCGATACTCCTGAAGATAAAAAAACTGCCCCGTTCCTGTGGGGCAGCTTAGTGAAGCAAATGAGCTCAAGCAATTGAGCAATGTGACCTTTGCGAAAGCAACATAATGGAGCTTAAGCAAAGGTCATATTGCTTAACCAAACGGGGGTAATTTCTCCTCTTTTAATCTCCGCTTGATCGTGTCGAGCGAGGTAAAGTGTTTCTTCCCCGGCGCACACACATACTTCTTATCTAATATCTCCTGAATCTGAACTGCCGCTCCATGTTTAGACTTACCATTAATCGAAATTAATCTATAAGTTTCTAAGATTCTTCGTTTATTTTCGCCAGTCCCCATCCCCCGCCTTATAGCTTTACACCTCTTTTGCTCATAATCAAAGTAATTGCCTTCTGCGCATAGGTGTATCATTATTTGACCGCCGATTGCGAATAACTTAAGAGTTGCGATCTCAATTTTAGTTAAAAACGTAATAGAAATGGATTTATCTCCTAATATTTCTGGCATAAATTGATAAATATTCCATAATGCCCAGAGATGATCTCGAATCATTACTGGATCAATTGTCGTAGGGTCATAATTTGGAGATAGCATTTCCTGATATGATGCGATTAGAAAATCTTCATCATAAAGCAATCGGGCTTTTTGCTCAAGAAGTTGGATTTCTTCGTCAGTGTAATCTGCTTCATTTATAGCAATATTCCTCGCGTCATTTGATGAATTGATTTTTGCAAACTTATTTAATTCCATTTCAAAGTTACTATTTTCTTTATACCAAAATCCTTCCAGAATGCTGGAATAAGCGGTGATAAATTCATCAATTAAGATTAATTTTACTTTCCAAAGTTGACCTAATACGATTTTTCCATCCTCTTCTGTTTTCTCCGACTGCTGAGAGAAAAAGTGTCTTAATTTTTCATAGTCAAACATGACCGCTCCCGTAACGCCCGCTGATGGTTTTGCATGCTGGCAAGTGTCTGGTGCAGATTGTGAATCCTGATGCGTTCCGCAGCCTGGCTTTTGCCAGGGTCTTATAAAACACCCGCGCCCTGAAGTTCCTGCATTATTTTAATTTACCATGAATACCAACTACAATCGACAAAACTGCTCGGCCATCTTGGCTCATGAATATTTGAATCCTTCACCCTCAAGACGTTTATTAATTTTCAGGAGCTTGGCACTCTGGTACTCAGTTGGAATCCTCTTTGGCAAATTGGCAGCTATATCCATCAGGCGATCCTCTTCCGGTGAAATGAGCCTTTGACCAAGCCCCCAGGATCTCAATTGCAACCAGTAATCAGCTCCAAGATTCACTACCTGAGCCTGCGCCTCTATGCCTGAATCAATGACTTGCAGCGTTCTTCCAGCACGTCGGACCATTCGGTCCTCCTCTTCATCAACCAGCTCTGAATAGAAATCGGGCAGAATGGCAACATTCAAGGCTTCAGCCCTTTGCCAGCATAGTTCCTTCTTACACCATTCGGTCACATTTTGAATACCTGCAGGGGAATTTACAATAATCTCAAATACGGATCGGGCCAGCAGAACGATCTGTTCTTCAACAGGCTGGCTTATTGACTGGCGTTGCCAGATGGATCGAAAGTCCAAAACCTTTCCTCTGGCTTTCGTTTCTATCAAAGAGACAAGCTTGGCTATTGTAAATGCTACGATTTGTGCACGATAGCCCCCCAAGTACCAAGGCTGGGAGGAGACCAGCTTTTCTGTGCGCCTGAAAAGGATCGCTCGCCCAACAGCTCGCTTGAAGTAATCTTCGTTGATAGCTTCGTTACTCTTCTCCCATTCCAAAGAAATATAGCTCGCAAAGGCCATGAAGTTTTTCTGGGCACCGCGGCTGACCATGTGAGGCAGTTTGCGCCACGCATTTTCATATTTTGCAAGGTCTGTTTTTGTGAAAACCTGCTCGCGTGGGTTCATGGCTTGAAAGCGCTTTATTTCTGCAGGCGACATTGCTGCGTAGCTGTTCTGGTATTGGCCGCGAGTGCGTTCATAAAACCAGTGAGTTTCGTGCTGCAGACCGCTCCTGGCAGGTGCCCCTATTCGACGTGAGAACTGCTCTATCCTGCGATGAAACTCGTGATTGGAAAAGAAGTCAGCGTCACTGACTCGGTTCTGGCTGTTCGCATAGCGTGAAATCAGAGGGATTATCTGACCGGATACTTCTGGACTGATTATCGAAAGCTTCATCGGAACGAGAGTGCAGTCGAGCTGGGCTCTGTCTCTGCGCCTTGCTGCAGCCAGGGAGGCCGTGGTCTGTCCACCATTTACGATTTGGAAATCGGTAGCCTGGAGCACATGTAATCCACCCGGCCCATCCTCTATGACAGCATCTGAGCAGGTAGCAGCAATGCCATTGTTATACGCAAAAAACATGTGAGGTTCGTTAAGGATAGTGGTCCTTATTCCTTTGTTGATCCGACCTCTCGTGCTGAGAAAGGACCTGACGTTGCCCTCAAGCAGACGGCTCCCAAAAGTGTCATAAATGGATGCCAGAATATTTCCAGGTATGGCGCTCAGGTATGCTCGATATTGTTCAGTATTTATGCTGGCAGCTAGGCAGGGCAGTCCTCCCGCCAGGAACTCCTCAAAATTTATTATCAGCTCATCCCGTCCGGCTTTGGAGATGAACACACGGTAGAACCGTGATATATCCCAGATGTGAAACTCGGTCGGAATATGCTTTATATCTGCCTCAGGCCAGTCTCTTATGCGTGAGCTCAGCTGTGCATCCGTTAAAAGATAGAACCTCAGCCGGGTAACGCTTGACAGTTGATCATGAATATTCATGGCCAATCCATGTCCCGGCGTGCTCTCTTCGATAACATGGACCAGCCGTCCATCTGCTGCATCCTCGAAGAAAGCCTGAAGCCTTCCGAAAAGTGACTTGGCCTGAGTCTGGGTAAGAGTCGGAATCCCTCCGTTTTCGCCAACAATGGGCTCGGCAACAAATAGGCGGATAGATCCGTCGGCCTCATCAAAAGCATATCCATCAACAGCTATGGCCCGGTTCCTGGACCCGGTCCCCCTGTAGTAACAGGGTTGAAAATCAAAAACTTCTTCGGAATCTTCAAGCAGATGTGCACTGTACTCGACGAATGCGGAGTGGTGAAAGTTCATATCAGCTGAAGCCCATACGGCCACATGCCCCAAAAAGTCCTTCCTGTATTCTTCAAGATCCATCAGATTTCCTCCAGAGATCCAACTTTAAATTCTTGGCATACTGATAGATCAATCTCGTAGCTTATATTTACGACGCCTGACGGGACATCGGAGCGCCTGATCCGGGGGAAACCCTCTTCAACTTTGAAGAGTTGTATCCCCTGCAATCGAAAGAATATCTGTTCGTATTCCGGGCGGTCTACATAGCCTGCTGCAGAAAGTCTGGTTTCAAAAGCCGGTAGAATGTTTTCAGATTCAAGTATGTCTCTTAAATCTCTGACCAGTCCGGCGGGTGCGAACCGGTCTTCGGTCTCTTCTGATGCGCGTGCAAGGGTGAAAACAGAGAGAACCAGCCGGGTTTCAGCTGAATTGAGCTGCTCAACGGATGATATTCTGGCCTTGGACGAGCCGGGCCGTACAGTCTTAACCTCAACATTGAGTTCAGGGAAGACGAAGTCATGTGGGGCGTCGAATGGCCCCTCCCATCCTGTTAGGGACAGGCTTCCGCCCCACCGGGGTATTGCTGTGTCTTTCAGGAAGAGCAGCTCTCCAACCAGACCCCTGAGTTCAGCATCAGAGAGGAGATCGCTGTGTGGCTCATCCATAAGCCTTTTCCAGCGAGCAAGTCTTGAAAGCAGGAAAGCGGGGGCAGACTGTTCGGAGGCTTGGCGGCTCGATTCCACCAGATCCTCACAGAGCACAGCAAAATGAGAGAGAAACTCGTACTTCTTGAGCGCTATCGTTAGATACCATCTGGAATCAGATCGCTGGCTCCGGCTGACAGAGACTGCCGCATAATCAGGAGGCAGCGGCGGCTTTTCCTTGCTGATCAGGGTGATACCGGGTTCATTGGTATTCAGAACTATTGCATAAAGGTCCAGTGGATGAGTATCATCTACTCGGCGAAAGGCCGGGCGCTCAGAGACGGTCGCGAGTTCTTGCCACAGCGCTTGAAGTTGCAAGACCATTCTCCTCTATGTCTTCCTCATCATCGGCTTCAGATTCAAACATGGAACGCCATTCAACCAGATTTACCCTGTACCTGACCCGGCCTGCAATGCCACTATCATCGAACTTCGGAAAGCTCAGCCCGAGAGCAATGAGAGGATCCCCTCCGGAATCGTAAGGCTCTCCATCAAGATATGCGTTCACCACATGGATCAGCAGCAGGGGACGATAGCGGATACTGCGATACATTTTATCCGGTACACTTTTTCCGGGGTTCTCGGCCTTGTATTTTTCCTCCATCATCCTGACCTGTTCAGGATCAATCCCCTCCCTTTCAACCCCGCGGGAGCCGACTCGAGCCCTTGCGCCAGAGACGATAATAGCCTTCGATTGGTTGTTAATTTCAACAGCCCTTCGCTGAGGTCTTATCCTTACCCCCAAAAAGTCGATTTCGGGTTCTCCTCCATTGGGGATCGCCACATCCCATTCAGCCAGCCTTGGCTCGGGTGTCCGGTCAAGAAAGTCCGCAAGATCAGCACCCTGAAATAACATATTAGAAGGATGACTGTCATACCTCCTGAGAAGCTTTGCGATCAGTGCTTTCGGCACCTTGCGCCAGAGCGAATTACCAAGTGAGGAAGTTTCCTTGGCGATGCGAGTAACTGACAGATCATCCAGGAAGTCTTTAACCGCCAGCACGTTAGCACGGAGTGAGTCTCTGGAAAACCGGATTCGAGGGGTTTCAATTCCCGTCTCACTGACAGAGACAAATTTTTCGATTGTTTTCGCCAGTCGCATCTTATTCCGCGCTGTAACAATAAGGCTGTCTGGAGAAAGGCGAACCTTCAGGCCAAAATCCCTGGGTGTTCTGTCCATAGCACGCATTTTCTTGCACTCATCTCTGAGTTCCTCACTGGCAAGGGAGATATGTGAATACCACTGTGCTGCATCATCGGTGATCCAGAGCCTTATGAGATCCTCATATCCATCCCGGTAGCCAAACCAGCGTCCCATTTGCAGGAGTGTGTCATACATCTGAGAATTGCGATAAAAATAGCTGGTGGAAAGACCCTCAAGGGTGAGACCACGAGAGAGACTATTTCCCCCAACCGCAATGACACGGAGCCCTGTCTGTGAATGAAGCCTGTAGTCAAGACTTGCTGCCCCGGTGCGCTGGTTTACCGCCTTTACGACAACCGGGAGAGCGCCCTTAGGCAGACCTTTCTGAACACTTGGCCAGCTAAATCCCGCACTCTGATACTCGCGCTCCCATGTGCGCCTGAGTTCGGAGATGCTTTCAATCCTCAGCGCCTCACCTGTTGGAAGCTGGCTGTAGTTTCTAATATCCTGCTGAATTCTGCGAAGTTCCAGATCGATGAGTCTTTCAACCTGATCTTGAACGTTGGTGAACTGGCTGACATTAACGAGCATTGACCTGTGGCTTGGTCCCGCACCCCGCAGATCCCGAATTGTTGTGGCAATGATAAACGTTCGGATTGCCTCGTGAAGGCTTTCCGGGAGATCTTCAACAATGAGCGAAGACTTGTGCTTTGGCGGGAAGGATGCTTCTGCATCCCTGATTGGTCTCAGCAGTCTGCTGTCTTCGTCGAAGACGACAGATGGACCTGTATAGTTGCTGGGGGCGTCAAGGCAGTAGATAAAATCGCGTGGAAAAAGGTCGTGTCCGAGCATATCATCTTCAGTATCAGGATCAACGAAGATGTTTGCAAAGGGAGTTGCTGTGAATCCGACATAGCTTGTCCTCGTGAAAAGATGCAGGATCGAGCGGATTCTTTCATTGATGGCTGTCGGATCATTATCCTGTGAGTTGGTATTGATTGATGCGTTGTCCGCTTCATCGTCTATAAGCAAAAGAGGGGAATCTATCCTGCCGCTGCTATCAGCATTGAAGTTTCGGAGCCAGTTTTCGAGATTTTCGAGTATTCGCTTATTCTTTTTGACCACAACCAGAACCGGCTCTATGAAGACATTTAGCCTGAAGTTCAGAGCATTCAAGATCTCTTTGTTGAAATCCCTTTGACGTGAAGTGAAGACCCCTGCAGACCGTCTTGAATCGATCAGGCCAACACCCACTACCCGACGACTATGTTTTTGCTTGAGAATGTTAGAGCTGTCCAGGCCCACAAAACCCTCGTCGAGCCGCTCCTGTGTCTGACGCCGGAGATTTTCCAGGGTGCCCGTAAGCAGGATTATGAGTTTATATCCAGCATCGGCAGCCTTGGAGCAGAGCGCTGTGTACGTTGCTGTTTTCCCGGACTGGACATTACCGACTACAAGCCCGCGCCGTTTCCAGGAATTTCCCAACTCGGGATTCCCGAGTTGATCCAGTATGTTATCCGTTACGCGGTCAAGGGTAGATACCACCTGCGGCGGCCATGAACGTCGCCTTAGGTACATAGAGTACCGGTCCCAGTAGAAAAAATTTATTGCAGGTTTTCTGGCGCTTAGCCATGGAACATGATCCTGTTCTACGAGAGCCGTGCCTATCTCCATCGTAATGGTAAGGCGGGCATGAAGACTCCTGATCAGATGTTCAAAGTCATCATCTGGGAGGGGGAACGCCGTTCGAAGCTTCGATGCCATCTCAAACACTTCATCTTCCGTAGGGACTCGGTCACCTGGTAACGAGACTAGAACAGCGTTTTCCAGCAGTTTGAAATTTTGGTTCATTATTTTAGCCTTTCCAGAATGCTTCTGGTCTGTTCCGGGAAAAATACAAAGGGCTCCATGCTTGGGATTGCCTGTAAGAGTCTTTCGGCAGCTTCTGGATCCCCCGAAAGAGATTCAAACATAGAAGAGATTATCGTGGCAAGCATCTCTGCCTCCCCGTTTCCTTCTGTTCGGTTCTCAACGTGTCTATCAGCAGCCATATCGGCATAGACAGCAGCGAAGGGAAACGACACCTCCAGCGAATCCAGGAGACTGTCAAGAAGTGAAAGCTCCTCGTTTGTGATCTCAGCTTTCAGGGTTTGCAGCAGGGGATGATCTCGGTTTATGCGGTAAAGGATTCCCTGTCGGCTGTCGATACGGTCCCATACATGAGTTATAGAATCCTGGGTGACCCTCCTGCCGCGGAAAGTATAGACCTGACGGCTTGTTTCGCCAATTCTTTCGATAATCCGCCGGAGGCCCTGACGGACCGCTTCGGGTGGAGAGGCCGTAGACTTTTTGATGTCCAATGTCCAGAAATGGTCCAGAGAATTAGGTATCTCGACCATAACACGGGCAAGCTTTGTAAGTTCTTCCTGCCTCGAGAGTCTGAACCATGTGCCCCAGGTAATAAGCCGACGATTCCGGTAAATATAGAATCCCTGATTTCTGCGCAGTCCTTCCTCCCCGCCGGCAATTCTTCTCTGTTCCTGGCTAAGCTTTGATAAGTGAGGAAGGATGTATGGAAGCACACGGACTCTGCTGCCTTCTACTTCCAGAACTTCTTCTGGAAGTTTCTGAGTCGCTTTATGGGAAATCAAAAATGGATCCAGCGCTTCGACCCTGTTATTGTTAATATAAATTTCAATACGGGGTCGGGTTCCCTCCGCGGAAAGGTACCTGTGAAACACAAGAGCAAGGTGATCGCGAGCCCGGTCAACGAGCTCGCCCAGTCTTCTCTCCAGGTTTGAGTAGCCAGCCTGTAATTTATCAAGTTCCTCCCAGATTATGAGCGTTCCTTGCCCCATCTCCATCAGCTCAGCTACGTGGGGTTTGGCTTGTGCTTCATGGTCGGAGAGGACCAGGAGCACCCACTCATTCCGCTGCGCTACAAAATCAAGATCCCAACAGCCTGCACTAAGATAGCCATCTTTTAAAGAAATCACAGTTAGCTTGCGGCATTGTGACAGAGAAGCGGTCTTAAGGCCCAAACCAAAACGCCCAAGATCTTCAGGATCCCGCTCAGATGAGGGATGGCGGCTGCCGTGGCGCATTGCATACACCAGTTCATAACGTTCCATGCCAGATCCATTGTCGAGGAGAGCTACATAAGGATCTCCGAAGGGCCGAAAATCAAGTCTGATTTCGCGTGCTCCAGCAGAGATGCTGTTATCGATCAAATCGGCTATAGCGGTCTCAAAGGAATAACCAACAGCCCTAAGCGACTCCAGCAAGGTGGACGCAACCGGAGGCAGTATAATTTCATCCATACAGAAACCGACTCGCCAATGGCGGAAGAATTTTGCCGGCTTACAAGCCGCTAAGAGACAGCAAACTCGACGTTAGCACAAACTATTTCATG
Organism: uncultured delta proteobacterium; assembly: GCA_963812015.1. Lineage (GTDB taxonomy): Bacteria > Desulfobacterota > Desulfobaccia > Desulfobaccales > 0-14-0-80-60-11 > 0-14-0-80-60-11. The sequence continues at coordinate 1,469,800 of CAWETI010000003.1, forward strand.
CATGCAAGGTTTGACTAAACTGCTGTCATCGCGGAAACAACCCTTCGGGTTCGGAGCAGTCCAGAAATCGGGATCTCGCCTGCGGCGGGGACGGCAATTCGGGTTACGGATTGCGAAGGGCAGGAGAATTGGGAATTGCTGATAGAGAGTCGGGGAGAGCCACACCCCCAAGGGCCGAGAAAAGCAGGATTCCAAAGGATCATGCTCTGTCCGGTATGCAAACCGAGAAATATGAAGTCGTTTTTGGTTAACATCCATGTCTAAAATGGTCCATACTAATTTTCGCAGAGCAGGTTCGAGAGTTTCCGCCCCAGAGAGTCCAGATCAGAAAGGTCGCACTCCCAGATAACAAAGACACGCCATCCCTGGTCTTTGAGCTCGACGGTTGCCTTTTCATGAACGTTGATGTTCTGTTCAAACTTCTTCATCCAGAAGTCGACTCTGCTTTTAGGGGTGTATGCAAATCGGCATCCAGGGTGCCTGTGCCAGAAGCAGCCGTGAACGAATATCACTGTCTTGAACTTTGGCAGGACGATGTCAGGGGTACCGGGAAGGGATTTAACATGAAGTCTGAAGCGGTACCCCATTCTGTGCAGCAAACTTCTCACAACCTTCTCGGGACGTGTGTCCTTTGATCGGATCCGGGACATGTTCCAGCTTCTTTTCTCTTTAGACAGTGGGTCCGTCATAAGAAGATCTTTCCTCAATCCGTTGTAAGAAATCCTCCGCTCTCAAGCTGTTCGATGACCTCATAGACCACCGATCGGATCCGGGACATGTTCCAGCTTTTTTTCTCGTGAGACAGTGACTCCGTCATAAGCAGATCTTTCCTCGACCCGTTGTAACAAGATCCTTTGCTTTCAATCCTTGCGATGAGCTCATAGACCACTTTGGCAATCTGCAAGGCCAGAAAAGGAGGGACCGCATTTCCCACCTGCTGGTACTGGGCCGTTCTTGGGCCTTCAAAAAAGTAGTTGTCCGGAAAGGTCTGAAGCCGGGCTGCCTCTCTGACACTCAGGCTACGGCATTGTCTGGGATCAGGATGTATGAAGTAGTGCCCGTCCTTTGCCATGTGACATGTAATTGTGCTCGCCGGCATGTTTAAAAGCTGCACCCGGAACCGATCAGCAAAAAGTCCCCACCCGGATCTAGCGGCCTCTGATGCATTCGCATGCTTTGGCATAAGCTCATCGGGAAAATCCATGAGGCGAGGGGACCGATTAAAGGTCTTGCCAAAACAGGCTACAAAAAGGTACCGGTGAAGATCGCTTCGCATGTGCTGGCGCGATGAGTGGTTGCATACGCCCTTAAGCTGCTCATCGTGGTACCAGATCTCCATCCACCCTGGCTTTTTGCTGTGGAGCATGAACTGTCCACCAGTGAGCGGGGCCTCATTCACATTGCTACATGCCGAAAGAATCTCGGCGCGCAGTTCGGGACCTATCTTCGCATCATTAATCCAGTTTGACCGGGATATCGACTTCACGGCATCGACCCAGGCTTCGGTACTGTCCTCTCCCCTTGAAAGAGCGCTCCTGAGAGTGGGCAGATCCCCTATGACGTCCCAGGCGCTGACGTGCTTTTCACTCTCACAAAGGGGTTCAGGGGCGGCCCCGATGTCATTTCTCACCCCGATCAGTATGACGCGGTGGCGTGTCTGGGGAACTCCATACTTCTCCGCCTGCACGATGTACGGCACAACATCTTTTGACGCGAAGGGAATATCAGTGTTTTCTGTGAGAGGGAAAATGCGGTATTTCAACCTTTTTGAAATTCGCCGTTGGATTGTCGGGTTGTCATCAAATGCCTTTCCTGGCTCCTGGAGATCTTGCAGAATTTTGCGGAAGATGCTCTCCCCGTTCAGCCTGCATGTGAGAATTCCTTTAACATTCTCCATGACAAAAACCGGTGGTCTGTGAACAGCGATAACGCGAAGGTACTCCTTGTACAGGAAATGCCTTGGATCCTTCTCGAATTGCTCCGGATTGGATCCACGCATTCGTGATCTTCCCACAGTCGAATAGGCCTGACAGGGAGGACCACCAATAAGCACCCACCGGTCGGCCCCTCCTACTGCAGCCCGTATTCGTCTGTCGACATGCCTTGATCCCAGGTCCTGATGGCCAAGTTCTGCATGCCAGGCCAAAGAAGAGGCTGACTTGCTTTCCCTGGAAAAAGCATTGAAAAGATCTTCTCGAGAGATCTCCCCCCGCAGATAGCTGTAATACTCAGAGGGAATCCGGCCTCTTTCAAATTGTCTGAAAAAAGCCCGAAGCTCAAGGGTTTTATGGGCATGCTCTTCCTTTTCGATCGACAGGGCCACATGAAATCTTGGACCACCATCCTGGTCGCGGCAGGCTGAGAACCCCTCACCCAATCCACCTGGCCCGGCGAAAAGATCAATTATGGGAATCCGAATGGGTATCTGATGAGAGGGGTGGGATCCAGACTTTTTGTTGGAACCTGTTTCCAAGTTAAGACCACCTTAATAACGCTGCTTGGTCAATCAAACTCCACCTCGATGCGCAGGGCCTCCTCGACCTTGAGGAGGCTAGGATTTCATGGTCATGAAGGGGGAGGTCTAATGAGAAAATTTACCCGAAATCAATCATCGTCGAACCTGAGGTAATTGATATCCCATAGTTCTTCGTCTATCTCTCCGCTCGACTTAACCCACTCTTCGGCTTCATCCCTGGAATGGAACACTGCAATTTCTCCTTCGCCGGCTTCCTTTCGTGCAAGAACGCAAACCCCGTTTCGCAGGTCGATTTCGAATCCTACCACCCATTTTTCCGTCATTGTTTTCTCCCGAACTCGGTCGAGTCACCCATCGAAGGTCACTTTTTGTTGAATCCGCAAAGCCTCCTCGGCCGTTAAGGTACTGAGATACCTCATAGTCATAAAGGGTGAAGCATGCCCAAGGTGCAGTTGCAGGGCCCGGGGGTTGCCAGTTTGACGCAGGCGCTCGATAGCCCCGGAGTGCCGAAAGAGATGCGGATAAACCCGTTTGCTGATCCCGGCCCGTTCGGATATTTCCCTAATGATCTGCCAAGCCCGCTTGCGGTTGATCTTGAAGATCCGGTCCTCCAGACCCAATTTTCGGTCAAAAGCGAAGCTCTTGAGGCGATGGGCCAGGCTGTCGGGACAGGCGACCAGGCGGGATTTGCCGCCCTTACCCAGGATATAGAGCACGGCGCCCCCCTCCTGAGTGCCGATGCGGCGGGGGGTCAGGCTTAAGGCCTCGGTGATGCGCACCCCGGTTTGGAAGAGGGTGAGGATCAGGAGCTCATCCCGGCTCTGGTTCCGCCCGTCGCAGGCGGCCGCCAGGCGGGCGACCTCCTCCCGGGTCAGGTAGGGGACGATGCTCAGGGCTTGGGGAACCAGAGCCTTGGAGATGAGAGAGCGACTATCCATGGAAAATTGGACAAAATTGATTTTGGTCCAATCTTACTTCCGGTGAAGGGCAGAAGTCAAGGGAAAGCATGGCCTTTGGGAGGGCAGAGAAGCGGAAAGTTGGACAAAAGTGCTTCTTTTGTCTAATTGTCTAATTAACGATATGGAATCCATATCAAAATTGATTTGTAGCCCAAAGAAGATAAAATAAATAGCAGTACCTGACACTTTTGCTAAAACAAATTTTACTGTGAATTTATAAAAGGGTCTGTGATATTCAGAGGATGGAGGAACCGTTCTTTCAAAATCCGACTCATCCCCTGGGCCACCATTTTTCGCCCCGCATCCTCCAGATGCATGCCATCGTCCTGATAAATTGGCTCGGTTCTGGGACACAAAATATTTTGAAAATCAACAAAATAAGGCTTGTTTTTTAGCCTGGAAACCAAGGCATTATTGACGATGGTAAAGTTATGGCGAAAAGCGAAATGCCGACCCACAATGCAGAAATCTTTTTCTTTCATCCTAACTTCCGATGCGACCTGACCCGTCTCAATCCACCAGGTAGGCTGCCAGAACAGGAGAAACCTTGCACCGCGATTGGCGGCGGTTTCGTTAACATAATCATAGCGCTTCTCGGCCAAATCCACAAACCTTTGCAGCTCGGGCGAGTCTGTCGCAATTGGCAGCACCCCTTGCTTAAGCTTCTCATAAAGTTCCATGGTGAAGGAGGCGTAAATAGCCGCATTCAGCGGTTTGAGCAAACCGAAGAAACTGCGCTGGTAGCTCTCAATCAACCCTTGCACCTTGGAATAGCCAAGATGGCCCCCTTCGGGTGTCCGAGTTTGGGCAAAATAGGTGCAATCGTTAGCGCCATCGTAGAAGATGATCATATCTGGGCGAGAGGAGTTCTCGACGAACACCTTTTGCAAATATTTCGTCTCCATCAGGGAATTAAAGCTTGGTTCCCCATAATTAGTGAGGAAGGCCGGGGTCAGTGGTTCTTCTTCATTGAGGATTTTAGCCAGATAGCTGGGAATAGTCTGGTCGTCATAATCGGTGGCCCCCGCCATGGTAGAACCTCCGAACATCCAAAGGCTCTTGACCTTCCCTTTTTCCGGGGCCGCGGGATTATGATGGGTGGGCCGAGGGTATCCGATGGTTTGGAAGAGGATGTATGGATCATAATGCACCCGCTCTCCATCCCTTAATTGGCCGTAGATCCAGTAATTGCTGGTGATAACGATCAAAAAGCTGAAAACTTCCACCAGGACCACAGTCATTATCAACAACTTGAAACCAACCGCCACCCAATGGACTACTCGTTTCATGGATCACTCGTGATTTAGAGATTATCCTCTATTATGTGGTAGGCTGAGTTGCCTTTCTGTTCCGAACGCGTGAATTCGCGGCAAACCAACAGAGCCCGCATAGCTTCAAAAGTCCTCTGATTGAATTAAGCCTACATTGCGGTTATACCTTGCAACCTTTATAATTAGGCATTTTGGTCTTGAGTAATCTAATAGTAATGAACCTGTATAAATTTTGCTAATCCTGTCAATAAGGCATATTTAATCAAATAATACCGTATTCCCGCCCCATTTCTGCAAATATACCCAGAGCCCTGTCCATTTCTTCCTTGGTCAGCGAGTTCATGATGCTCACCCGTAACCTGCATTCTTTGCGTCGAACTGCAGGATACGTGACGAGATTAGTAAAAACACCTCGGTGACGAAGGTCATTGTGAAGATTTGCAAGCTTGCCTTCGTCCCCGATCATAATCGGTATGATGGCGGATTCCGTGTCGCCGGTGTCGAATCCAAGCCCTTTCAAGCCCGCCAGCATATATCGAATATTGTCCCATAATCTATCCCGCCCGGCAGCATCTTTCTTCATGAGTTTAAATACTTCAATCAGGCCCGCCACGATAGGAGCGGGAGCGCTGGTGGAGAAGAAATAGGACCGTGCATAATAACGAAGATAGCGAATCAATGATGTGGTACCTGCACAATAGCCTCCGATTGCGCCCGGTGCTTTGCTCAGGGTGCCAAAAATGATGTCCACCTGGCCCATGCAATTGAACTTCTCCGGAGTGCCTCTTCCCGTTGGGCCGACAACTCCCAAGGCATGAGCCTCATCGATCATGACTCGTGCATTGTAGCGCTGCGCCAACTCAACAATCTGATCAAGCGGAGCCACATCGCCATTCATGGAAAAGACACCGCATGTGACAATAAGACGGCCTTTCTGGGATTCGGGTAAATTCTTAAGAGTTTTTTCCAGATGGTCTATATTGCGGTGAAGAAACACCTTGATTTCAGCCCCTGACAACTTACACCCATCAAAAATCGAGGCGTGATTGGCGGCATCGGTCAGGACCACATCACCTGATCCACATAGAGCTGATATAATGCCGACATTGCCTGAATACCCGCAGGGAAAGATCATGGCATCTTCGGCTGCATAGAACTCTGCTATGAGTCTTTCCAATTGCCGATGCAGGACGCTTGTCCCTGCAAGTAGAGGAGAAGCACCCATTCCAAACCCGTATTCGTCACACGCGGCTTTGCAAGCAGCAATTACTCTCGGATGCGTGGTCAACGACAGGTAGGAATTCGACGCCAACATAATTACTTCATGGTCATGGTTGTCTTTTTCCTTGATTCTTACCCGAGGCCCGGCAGGGGTGAGAATCTGAAGTCCCAGCCCATCCAGGTAGTTAGGGGTACTCTCCTGTAGGACAGCTTCCAATTCATATACTTTTTGGAAGATATCAGCCGTCCCATTTTTTGAAATAAAGTCCTCGAACTGTTTCGGCTGATTCCCACCTTTCACAATGCTCATAAGCGTGATCCTTCGTGGTGGTTTGAAGCGGGTTGTTGGGTGGCGAAATACTTCCCCCTCCTACCCAATATCATCCTTGTCTAACCAGACAGGCGGCAGCCTGAAGTTGGGAACCACCAAATAAGAGGAACATAACCTCCCGGTGACACCAATATTAAGCCACGACCAAGAGCCTCCATCAGTTCCGCTTCAATTCGGACACCTTGGTCCTGAGGCGCCGCACCAGTTCGGCGTAAGAAGACTCATGGATAATCCGGCTGAACTGGGAGCGGTAGTTGCTCACCAGGCTGACGCCCTCGATCACCACGTCGTAGACCTTCCAAGTCCCGCCCTCCTGGAGGAGGCGGTAGTTCAAGGGAATCCGGTCATTGGGTTTGACCACCATGGTGCGCACTTCGGCGCTATTGTCGGTGAGAACTTCGCCGGTGTAGTCAACTTTTACATGCTGGGTGTACTTCTCGATTTTATCGGCGTAGGAGGCCTCCAGAAGTTCTGCAAACAGGCGCACAAATTCCTCCCGCTGACCACCGCTGAGACTGTCCCAGGTGGCTCCAAGGGAACGCTTAGCCATTTCCGGGTAATCGAAGTGCGGGTCGACCATGTTCTTGAGCATCCAGCGCCTTTCCTGGGCTGGCTGGGCGGGATTTTGAAGAATCTTCAGGGCCTGTTCAATGACGTGCCTGACCGTATCGGTGGGAGGGCCGGCCCAGGCGACGGAGACGCCTACCACCAGCTGTATGATCAATCCGAACAATATGGTTCTTAACTGCAAACGCCTCATGGTGTCCTCCTTATACATTGCGGCCCGGGAATCTGCGCCGAGGGCCAAAATTTTGTCGGCCCTAAGCTCTGTTATTAGTTCTTAGTCTGTATACCAAATTTTATCCAAGATGCTGACCTGCCCCCAGTAGTTGTACCAAGTTTTAAGTTAGGATGGGGGTCAAGTCAAGCCAAAGATGGTTTGCCAAAGAGAAAGGGGGAAACTTGGGATCCAAAAGTTTCTAGAACTTGCCAGGAGTTGTACTTATCGGTGGAGCGGGGGAAATTGCAAGATATGGTCTGGATATGGGAGGTTTCTGGCCCGGTGACAACTGTTGGATCATAGCAGATAGTGAAAGTTCTAAAGCGGGTTTTCTGCTCCTACTTACACCACTTCCTGCTCACCTCTCTTCCGGTACGACCCACCAGTCAAACTTAACATATGGATCGGTTTTTGGGGGCAGGTCAAAGAACGCTACAATCGCACCACGCTTTCCGATCAAACAAGCACAAGATTTTTTTCCGCTGGTTGAGATCGTAGATCGGGGCAAATTTCAGATCATGGCGTAAGAAATTTTCCAGAGATTGGGTCAAGAGTTCTCCGTTTTTTTGGATAAAACGCAGTTCCGCCCCGACCCCACAGCCATGACGGCGGGCCTGCTCCAGTGTGGATTTGGTGGGGTCATACTCAGGTTCGGTCTTGCTCTGGTAATGGCACTGGCTCTGGCATCGAAAGTCGATCCGATGTTGGGGAGTAAGGCCGCTTTGGTCAATGAAGACATAGTAGACCACTTTATCCGGGCAGTCCTCCTCCAGATACAGGGTGTGCGAAGCAGGGCAAAATCAGGGTGGCCTCGATGCTGAACGGCCGGATAGGGGCTCCTAACCCAATTGCCCAAGGGGGATGAGTTTCACTTTTCCGCACCGGCTCGATTCCACCATCAGGCCAGCGTGAGCAAACCGGCCGTCAGTTGCTTGACCTGTCCCTGAAGTTCCTCCGTTGGCTAATCACCTTCATAAGTGAACGCTTAGCCTTCCCGGTCCGCTTTATCCTCAAGAGTCTCACCCGCCGGGAGGCGGGACCACGCAGTAATTAAGGTCAGTACCCTGATAGCAGGCCTGATAATAGTTGCTGCCGTCATAGTAGTAGGTCTGACCCCCATATACCTGGGGGGAGGCCCCGGAGGGCAAAGCCTCCAGAATTGTGCCAATCGCCAAAGCGGCGATAATCGCGGCGGCGAGTCCCCCTCCCCCGCCATACTCCGGACCATAATAGGGGGCCCAGGCCTCGCCATAACCTCCACCAGGATAGCCGCCACCGTAGGCTCCACGGGATCCTTTAACAGCCGCGCCGCCAGAGGGGCCTCGGACGGCCGTACCTCCCCGGGGTCCTCTCGCCACTGCGCCGCCCCGGGGGGCTGGCACTGCGCGGGGGGCCGGCGCCGGGCGGAAGCTGCCGCCGCTAAAACCGCCGCCATGAGGGGCGGCGGCGGCATGACCACCGCCCGCGGGATGCCCGCCTCCGCCGCCTCCCCCCTTTGGCCCAGCCGCCGAGCTCACAAAGGGCAAAGTCAATACTAACGCCACTGCGAAAAGGCTCCAAATAGGAGACCTGAGTTTTCTCAGCTTCATGATTTGCCTCCTTCCTTTTTCATCCCTGGTTCCGGTTTCGGGGCCTGGCTGGGCGCAACCGGGACAAACTTGATCTTTTCGGCCCCCGGAGGGGGAGTAAAGGCAAACAGGTTGGCATTAAGCTGGGGGGAGAAATTCCAGTCGCTGATGTACGCGGTCCATTGGGGAGAATCGGGCAATTTCTTATAGGTGATCACGATCTTTCGGAGGAGGGGTTGTTCCCCGGCATCGATCCACTGCTGGAACTGGACATTTTCCCCATCGAAGGACAGGTGGTGGCAGAGAACCCCGCGGATCCTGGACTTGCCCACATAAAGGGAGTGTTTGATGTGTTTTTCCATTAATTCCCAAAGATCAGGGCTGGCCAGGTCGCTCAAGGAAACCCGGAACCCAAATTCCTTATGGGCCTTTTCCAGGGCGCTTTCGAGATCGGGAGGGACCTCCAGGGTGCCGTAGACGTTATGGTCTTTGTCGTACAGGGTGATGGTCTTGCCGTCGATGTAGAACTGCTTGTCGACCCGGTCGCCCACGGCATTGACCCTGAGCTGGTCGGGCCGCTTCACAAAGAATTCCAGGCCAGTCTCATACTGAATTTTTTTGCTGCCGTAATACACCTCGTCGACGGCGACCTCGGCTTTGTAAGTAAATTGCTGTTGAGATTTAAGGAAATCGCACATCTTTTGGGCAATTTGGAGGGGATCAGGTGCCGGTGCCGGCGCCGGCGCCTTTTCGGCCTGAGGGGCTGCCGGCGGTGGGGCCTGCGGCTTTTGCTGTTGCTCCTGGGACAGGGCGCTACCCGTCAGTGCCCAAAACGCCAAACAAACCAGTCCTGCCAAGATTCGTTTGCTCATTCTGCCTCCTCGTTAATCGGCGACCAAGTATTTATAGCCAGGAAAGAGGTTGTAGTTGCCAAGAGCGATACTCCTCGCCAATGGGAGAATTAAATTGCCGGGCCACCTCCTCCTTATTCCTGGGACGAGGTGGTACGTGAGCTAAAATTAGGTTGCAAAAATTTAAAGTCAAGTATTCAGGCTAGATCTGGCGTGACCTCGATGGAAAAATCCCGGGCCCGGGATCACGCTGGCACTCAGCCTTCCCCCCCAGGCCCTTAGGCCAAAAGCCTTTTCCGCATCAGGCAAACCCAGGCTTTAGGCGGGTTGGGGCGCTTGGATTCAAAATAGCTGGAAACGAGCGACAGGATTTCGAAGTGGGACTCCACAGAGTCAACAATGTCCCTGGCGGTCCGCTGGGGTGGACCCGGTCCCTGGCACTGTTCATCGGCGCTGCCAACCAGACTCAGCCACAGGCCATCTTTGATTAAATGGGCAGCCACATTTTCAGCAAAACTTTTCCGTTCTTCATCCGAGTTTAAGGTATGAAAACAGCCTCTATCAAAGGCAAAGCCAAATGGCGCCCCGGCAATTTTGCTGGTGAGGAAGTCAATCACCATAAACGTACATTGGACCTTAGCTTTTGCAGCTTTCTCTCTAGCCTTCTCTATGGCAATCTCTGAATTATCAATACCTATCACATAAAAGTCTTTTTGGGAAAGCCATATGGAATCATCGCCGGTTCCGCACCCGATATCCAATGCTTTACAGGGTGCCAGGGCCATGGCGCTCACGGTCTGAATAAGATTGAAATCGGGTCTGCCGATATCCCAGGGAGTATCGCCCGATTCATACCTTTTCTGAAAATTCTCTGCTGCCGTCATGTTGTTTTTACCTCATACAGATTTCAGAACATGTTAAGAAGCTATCTGATAGAGGAGCCTTGGGTGAAAAGCGGCATTCAAAAATAGCAAGGTACTTGCCAGGATCACCAATTATCGCTTAAGTGGGAAAAATTCCAGATATGGAATGAATATGGAAAGCTTATGGCTCAGTGATAAGTTTCGGATCATAGCAGCTAGTTGGAATTTCTATTCTGAAAAAGATTCCCATAAGGCAGTACTAATTACTAAGAACTGAAAGGTAAAGGCCTTTACTTGGGAAAGGAAGTGGCTAACAACTCGCTCACCTTTCGGGCCAGATCGTCTGGCGAAAAGGGCTTTTGAATAAATGCGGTGTCTTCCTGTAAAATCCCGTGATGCACGATGGCGTTGTCGGTGTAGCCAGACATGAAGAGTACCCTCATCTGAGGATACAGCGATGCCATCTGGTCGGCCAGCTGGCGACCGCTCATGCGCGGCATTACCACGTCTGTCAGCATTAAGTGGATGGGACCTTCGTGGTCCTTGCAAATGCGCAACGCCTCGTCACCGTCCCTGGCCTCAAGAACCTCATACCCATGCATCTTGAGCACATCCATTATTAAGGGCCTCAGCCCATCATCATCTTCCACCACTAAGATGGTCTCATGGCCGGGCAACGGATTGGCATGGCTCTCGGCCTGAGGCTTTTCCGCCGGTTCTTCCACACTGGGTAAATAGACTTTAAGCGTCGTGCCGACGCCAGCCTCGCTGTAGACCTCGATGGACCCCCCGCTTTGCTTGACAATCCCGAACACGGTGGACAATCCCAACCCCGTCCCCTTCCCGATCTCCTTGGTGGTATAGAACGGCTCAAATATGTGGGCTCGCGTCTCCTCGTCCATGCCTGTACCATTGTCGCTTACCGTCATCATCACGAAATGGCCGGGGGAGACATAGGGATGGTCCCGGCAATAGGTCTCATCCAGATAGACGTCGCACGTTTCAATGGTGAGCTTACCGCCCTGGGGCATGGCATCTTTGGCATTGACGGCTAGGTTTAATATGATCTGTTCTATCTGCCCTTTGTCAGCCTTCATAGATGGCAGGGCCGAGTCAAGTTTTAGGACAAGCTCAAGATCTTCCCCAATCACCCTTTCCAACATCTTTTCTAAATCAGTGACGACCTCGTTGAGGTTGATGATCTCGAGCTGTTGGATTTGTCTGCGGCTGAAGGCCAGAAGCTGCCGGGTCAACGAGGCGGCCCGAACTGCGGCACGCTTGATCTCTCCCAAGTAACCACAGAGGGGATCATTTTCTTTCAGCCCCATCAACATGATTTCGGTATACCCTATAATGACGCCCAAAATGTTGTTAAAATCATGAGCTATTCCTCCTGCCAGCCTCCCCACCGCTTCCATCTTTTGAGCCTGGAGGAACTGGGCCTCCAGTTTCTTGAGGGGGGTGATGTCCATAAAATATCCGAGAACTGCCCTCTGGCCTTTATATTGGGTAGGAGTGACCGTTTCCATCACCCAACCCGCTTCCCCACTCTTGTTAGTGAATTGGTATTCATAAGGGGACAAACCTTCTCCCTTTAACCGTTGAATGGCTTGCTCCCGTACGAATGCTCGGTATCCAGGGCTCACCGAAATTAGACAGTTCTGGCCCAACAGGTCTTGGGCAGTGTAGCCGGTGATGGCTTCAACCCCGGGATTGATCATGGCAAACTTGCCATGCTGGATAATATAGATGCCCATGGGGGCATGGTTCACCAGGGATTGGAAGGCCTCTTCCGCCTCCTTGCGCTCGGTGAAATCGCGATTGGAGGCCCGGCGGCCCAATGGCTGGCCATCGGTCCCAAATACGGGCTGACAGCTATGGTTTACCCAGAACTCTTGGCCGTTGCGATGGATCAGGCGAAAATCCAGGTTTCTGGGTTCATCAAGAGATCTGACCTCCTCCATATGGTTGACGAACAGGGCTTGATCCTCAGGGTGGAGGATTTGGAAGAGCAGTTGGGGATCTTCCTGAAAAGCCTGGAAAGAATACCCGGTGAGGCGCTCACTGGCGGGGGACATGTAAAGAATTTTCCCATCAGAGGCAACCCAGTACTCCATGTCGTAGGTGTAATCCGCCACCATCCGGTAGCGCTCTTCTGAAGCGAGCAAAGCCTCTTCCGCCTGTTTATGTTCGGTGATGTCCTCATAGACACCCAGAACCCCAACGACTTCACCACTGGGCTGAATCAACGGTACTTTGCTGGTTTTCAGCCAGATCTTGTCACCCGCGGGGGTGGTTTGGGGCTCGACAATGTTTATTTTGGAGCGGCGAGACTCCATGACTTGGCGGTCGTCCCTCCGGTAGGGGTCCGCTTGTTCCTTCCAGCCCATGGCAAAGTCGTCCTTGCCCAGAAGCTGTTGCGGATTACTGAAACCTGCATCGTGGGCGAATAGGGTATTGCAACCCATGTAGCGAAGATCATTGTCCTTCCAGAAGACCCTGACGGGTATCGATTCTATAATCAATTGCAGCATATCCCGGGATTGCTCAAGCCGGTGGGCGAAATCCTGTAACTCATTATGATTCTTAGCTAACAGTTCCTCGGCCCGCTTGCGTTGGCTGATGTCCTCAAATATGGCTACTCCCCCTGACAATGCTCCGTCCGTCGAGAATATCGGCTGGAAAATCGCCCTTACCGGGGTTGTTTTTCCTGCGGTAACCGAAAGGTAGTCACCTTCGTAATAACCTTCTTCGCCTTTGAGGGAGGCAGCTACCGCCTCCCGCATCTTGTCGTCGCGTAGTTGCCGCATCATGTTGAAGCCGATGAATTTCTCTTTTGGGGCACCGATGATCTCCGCATACTTCTCATTGCAATTAGTAATGGTACTCGTCTGGTCATAGTGCATGATACCCAAGGGAGCCTTTTCAAAAACCAACCGAAACTTCTCCTCACTCTCCCGCAGGGCTTCTAATGCTTGCCGGCGCAAGGTAAAGTCTTCGAATATGCCCACCCCGCCAAGGAATTCGTTGTCCGGTGAAAAGATCCCTTGGAAAATAGCCCGTACCGAGGTCAGATTGCCGCCAAGGACTGAAAGGTAGTCGCCTTCGTAGAAGCCACACTGTCCCTTCATGGATGTCAGAATCGTCTCCCGAATTCGTTTATTTTGCAATTGCCGGAGCAAATTGAACCCGATGATCTTTTCCTTAGGCGCCCCAATGATCTCCGCAAACTTGTCATTGCAATCCGCCAAGGTTCCCGTCTCATCAAAGTGGAAAATCCCTACGGGGTTGTTTTGGAATACCAATTTGTACTTAGTTTCTGAGCTCTGGATACGGGCGGTGGCATCTATGCCCAAGCCGAGGATGGTCAAGAATGCAATCACTCCCAAACATACGAACAGGGTGATGCTGATTCCCATGAGCCGGCCCAACATGATAGGGCGCATAGGACTTAGGATCAGCGCGGACCAGTCCTCCCAGGGTAATGGCTGGCGCAGGGCCAGTTGGGGCGTCCCCTGGAACCGTGCTTCGGCTCGGTCCACCGGTTCTCGGTTCAAAATGGGCGTAAACGGGCCTGGCCCGAATTGACGGGAGGCCTGCAGTTTCTCCTTGGTCTCCCGGGCCAGGGGCCACAGGCTTTGCAGGACCATTTCCGGCCGGTTGGTCATGATTACAATACCGTCGGAGTCAATCACAAAACCCGGGGTATCCGCTGGAAAGAACCCCTTCATATCACTGATGGGACGCTTGAAGACCGCAACCCCAACTATCTTTCCGGCGCGGTCTCGCACCGGGCAACTGGCGTAAAAACCCAGTTCCTTGGAGGTCACCCCCAGGGCCCAATACCTCCCCGGTATTTCCGTAATCGCTTGCTGGAAATAGGGCCGGAACTTATAAGACTTACCCACAAAGCTGTCCGGCTGGTGGCGGTTGGAGGAGGCGATGGTCAGGCCGTTGAGGTCCATCAAATAGCAGACCGATCCAGGCAAGGCCAGGCTGTAGCGGTCCAGAATCGAGTTGGCTTGCTCAATGGTCTGGGTGTCCCTATGCTCCAAGGCAGGGCGAATCCAGGGTGATCCGGCCATGGTGTTGGCCAGATTTTCGGCTTCCTCCATTTTATCGGCCATAAACCGGTACAAGATTTTGACATGACTCTCTTGCTTAGTTCTTATATCTTTAAAGACGGCATCGCCGAAATACTGGGTGGTGAACCAGCCAGCCACCAGTAAGGCGGTCACCGCGACCACGCCTCCGAGCATCAAGGTTTTACTCCACACCCGAATGCGGCGTCCGGTTTCCTGGGGCAGGGAGACATGGGCCAGGAGAAAGAGGCAGGCGCTTAACCAGAGGGCCAGCAAGCCCTTCACCAACTGGATGGGCAGGCCGGTCAGCGCCAGGAATGATTCCGAGTTGAGTTGGGCGGCGGGGAAAAAGGGCGCTGGTGTAACCACCAAGTTGGTCAGGGCATAACCAAGCATTCCCAGGGCCGCACCTTGCAAGGCTCTTCTCCCAGCCCCGGTGACTTTGGAGGCTATGTATAGCGTCCCAGCAGCCCAAAGACCGCCCCCAAATCCCAGAACATAGCGGCTAACCGCAGAAAATCCGGAAAGGCCGGCAAAAAATCCCAATAGGGAAACGCCCAGGAGCGCAGCCAGGATCCAGCGGCCGGGACCGCGGCCTCGAAGGGTAAAGGTGCCGGCCCGCCCAAATTCCACCAGAAAGACGAAAGAGCCGGTGGCCAGGACCAGCCTTGCCAGGTTAAAGGCGGTGTCACTCCCCAGACTCAGGGTCAGCAGACCTATCAACTCGTTTACTCCGTGGAAGGCGCCAAACGCGCCCAGCCACACCCAGGCCAACTGCGGCTGGGGTCTCCGCTTCAATATCTGGCAGATGGGCGCCAGGAGGATGAATGCCAGCCCATAGAAGAAAAAGATATAATCGATCTGGGATCTGAAAAAGTCAGCCATATCTGGCTACTCCTTTTCCTGATAAGCGGGTCTAAATAATCTCTTTATCCCAATCCTCAGCCTCGAAACTAAACCCATCTCAGTGAACTGAGATTACGCGGCAGCCTTAGCTGCGTTTCTCACAAATTGATGCGTTAAACCTGTTTCCCCGATTTCCAATCTATCAAACACTTTTTCCCAAGGCAACAATCTCTTGTAAGCATCATAGCACAAAAATATTTAAGGAATCGGTTTTCCATTTAAAGTGCGGGCACACTAGTGACCATTACTGTCGCTGTATCGGCGCTGTGCGGACTAAAAAACCCCAAGTCGGCATCTCCCGTCAATGGGGAACTATTGAAACAGCTGAGTCTAATTTAGGAAGGAATTATTGAAACCAGGGGATAGAGAACCAAAGCCTTGAGGAGAGAAGCTGAAGCAGGTTTTGACCGAAAATTAAAGATAACATGGTGATTCTGCAAGCTTTTATTGCTATCCTTGGCACAAGCGGTTATCAATGCTCATTTATTCATCTGAGCTTGCTGGAATATTCGTGTCTCATAAGCGCCTAAATAATTTGAGGACAAATAACTCATTAATTAGCCACAACTGCCTGATTACCCTCGAATTTAAAATCCTTTTCGGTAAATAGTCTTATGCAGGCATCCACAATTTCTCCATCATAAAGGACACCTTTGTTTTGATAGATCTCTTTCAAGGCCACACTCAAACCCAAGGCAGGTCGGTATGGTCGGTGGGAATTCATGGCTTCCATTACATCGGCCACGCCGATTATCTTCGCCTCTAAAAGGATTTCCTGGTCGACAAGACCGTGTGGATACCCCGAGCCATTTAGCCTTTCGTGATGTTGGAGAACCATTCCGGCAATAGGCCAGGGGAAATCAATACATTTAAGGATATCGTAACCGATCTCAGAATGAAGCCTGATCAGTCCCATCTCTGCTTCATGCAGTTTTCCTGGCTTGGACAGCACATCTGAGGGGACTCCTATCTTTCCAATATCGTGGACGAATGCGGCTAATCGCAACCCTTCAATTCTTTCCACTGGCAGCCTAATTTCTTGGGCTATTCCACAGGCAAGGTGCCCCACTCGCTGTTGGTGTCCTGCGGTGTAAGGGTCTCTTTTCTCCAGGGTTGAAACAAGTGCCCCTACCGTGTTTTCAAGCAGTCCTTTGACCCTCATAAGAGTCTGATGGAGTTGGCATAGAATGTTTTTCTCTCGTATGATCCGGAAAATCTTGGCGTTTAATTCACCCATAGAAAAAGGCTTGGCAATAAAGTCAGAGGCTCCAGCATTAATGATATCTTCATAGGAATATTCTGGAGCATAACCTGTCATAATAATGAATGGCATATAAGGATGTTTTTGGTGAACCTGTTGCATCAGTTCTATCCCATCCTTTCCCCTCATTTTAATGTCACTAATTACCAAATCAATACTCTCTTGATCGAGGATTTCCAAAGCCTTAAATGCATTCGTCGCTGTCGTATGTGAAAACCTCCTCATCTGCAGATAGTCTTTAAGAAGTCTTACGAAAGCCTCATCGTCCTCTACTACCAAGATAGATGCCGCTGCCACAACTAACTCCCCATTGCACAGGCAAGCATTTTCTGTTTTACCTGAAGTGGAAAGCAGCTTTATTTGAGCATTCAGAGATGATAGATCTTTGGCAATTTCTTGTGCATTTATCTGGGGCATCGATTGGTCCTCCTACTAAGCAGCAACTATTAAATTGTGATGATACAATCGATATTATAAATTTAGAATAATATGTTCTTCGGATTCGAGTTATATCTGAATGTTTTCGACTGTACTAAGATAACTGAATTTAGCTTGTCATTCCAATTTATGTTATTTAATGATTAATTTACTTAAGCTATTTCCATATTGGTAATTTTTGTTATAAAGATATCTCTGGATTACAATTATTCGCCTGATAAACTATAAAAATCATAATATATGGCTTTCTTTTTACAATCAGTGATAACCCTAAATTTAAAGTTCGAAAATCCTGGTTTATAGTGTGAATAGTTAAGGATAGGATGATTAAGTAATCTTCTGGGGTAGCTTCCTGCGTTATTGTCTGATTTTTTAGAAGCAATACCTGAAAAGCCCTATTAGTGGGGATATATATAAATCATCGATTCTCGAGCGTGGGATGATGATCTTGGGGCTTATTTTAAAAAAATCTTTAGTTTAAAAATCACTAAGAAAGGTGTCCAGCACCGAATGAAAGAATCGTTAACTGCCATTTATTGGCAATATGATCTCAATTTGTGGGGTGGCTTTTTTAGTTCAGGAAAATATCAGGTGCCTACAATAAAAGAAGGGGAGAATATCGATATCTATTCAGGGATTTCATTACCAGGAAAGCTGTGTGCATGTTCTGCGTAATTTAATTTAGTAACATTATTTACATTATCTATTTGAACAGAGTCCAACACTTCCCGTATTTTTACTACAAGCGTTATGAGAGAGAAGGGCTTCTGGATAAATGCCGCAGTCTTATCTAAAGCTAAATGGTGGACAACAATGTCTTCCATATGGCCGGACATGTAAATCACCTCCATTTGGGGATTCAAAGGTAATAAACATTCGGCCAAGTGTCCCCCCCCCATCTGGGGCATCACTACATCCGTCAACATCAAATGGATCAGTCCCTGGTGTTGCTTACAAATCCGCAGGGCCTCTTCGCCGCAGCGGGCACTCAGCACCGTATATCCATACTCTACAAGGGCATCACTTATTAGCTCTCGCAGTTTATCCTCATCTTCCACCACCAGAACTGTTTCTGAGCCTCGTAGCTGGTCAGATTCAGCAATTTGTAGCGACCTACAAGCCTTTTTAGCCCTGGTTTTCACCGTGGGGAAGAATATTTTAAAGGTAGTTCCTTGTCCTGGTTCGCTATATACTTCAATAAAGCCACCATTCTGTTTGACGATCTCATGGGTGGCGGAGAGGCCAATACCGGGCCCCTTCCCAGTTTCTTCGGTGCTAAAAAATGGTTCAAAAATATGGGCACGGGCCTTTTTATCCATACCCCTGCCGGTATCGCTCACTATCAGCATAGCGTAGGCACCGGATGAGACGTCAAGGTGCCTGGATAGATAGGATTTGTTTAGAGAAACATTAGCAGTTTCAATACTTAGTCGACCTCCTTGAGGCATGGCATTCCGTGCGTTGACCGCTAAATTCATCAGGACCTGTTCCAATTGGCCGGGATCTATTGTTACGATTATCGCGTCCGGACCAAGATTCAGGACCAGTTCGATATCTTCCCCAATGAGACGGTGCAGCATTTTATCTATTTCAATGACAATACTATTCAAATCGACTTCCCGAGGTTGGGTTCTCTGCCGGTGGCTTAAAGTTAGCAATTGACGGGTCAAGAAAACGGCTTGTTCCGCAGCTTCTTTAATCCCTTTGACATGAGGGTGGAATTTATCATCTGGACTCATTTCCTTCATCATGATAGCCAGATGCAATATGATAATCCCCAGCATATTACTGAAGTCGTGGGCCAACCCTCCTGCTAACCTCCCCACCGCTTCCATTTTCTGGGCCTCGAGGAATTGGTCCTGAAGTTGCTCTCGTTCATTGTTGTCCATAAGTTATCCCAAAGGGGAACTCGGTTCGGTGCGCTGGACTCAATTTCAAAGTCTAAACTGTAAGAAACCCTCTACTAACATGCAAGCCTTCCTTGAGAAGTTGCTCTAATCTTCCGGAGCGACCCAGGAAATATTTGTTTTATTGATGATAAATACTTTGCTATCCTGCCATTCTGCAGTAGCGTCGAACACCACTATAAAGGGGTTTCGACCAAATGTAAATAGATCGCTCACTCTTTGATAAAAAATTCCCATCTCATTATTATGCTTATCTATCATCTCAATTTCTTGGGTAGATTCGCAGAGTAAATTAATTTTACCCCTTACAATGGCCCCATCCATTAGTTTTATGGTCACATGTCTGTGCTCAATTTGCTTATAAAACATATTATGAACATTATTTTGTCCCCGAACGTTGATCATAATATCGCCTCCTTACGATATATGTTAAATTGAACATTCTTGTTTATTCTTAATAAAGGTTAATTGGTGTAGATAAATTTTGTTGATAAACTTCTTTGATAGAATTTATTCATTCAATTAATGGACCAACCCGGTTGACTTGGGTAATTCATTTAGTTCCATAATTTTTAACCTTTGATACGGATTATAATGGTGCCCCGTCAAAAGCGCCATAGGGAAATCCACTGATTTTTGGGGAAGAAAAATACTGGTTAATAAAGGGGTGGATAGATGATTATTTTTTTGAATTCGGCTTAATTGGATTTACCGGTCATGGTTTTTCCCCAGCAATCTGTAATCGAAAACTACTTTATGCCGCAAAAATAGGCACGTTTAACTTGCCAAACCCGGCAATTATCCCCAAACCCGGAAAAGTTGAAGATATGATCCGCATAGTGAAGGAGGTTTGCCTGATCACGTTTTGACGACCATAGATCATCAACCGCTTGGGTCCCTGCCCATTGGCATCACTGTCTCAGGTCACTGGCCGGTGCCGGTAGCGGTGCTATTATTTCTTTAATCGTTTTTTGCGGAGAACCACCATCTCCTTGAGGTTTCGGTTGGCAAATTTTTAAACGAAAGCATTTATCCGTGCTTTAGCCTTCCTGCCGTATGACTGCAACGCGAATCTGCTGCACCGCGATCAACGAAACCACGCTCATCGCAGCCCCGGCAACAAAGGGAATGCGGTAGTCCACCATCCACAACAACCCGCCGATGGCTGGAAGAAACACTGCGGCAATGTGGTTGATGGTGAAGCCCATTGCCATGCTGGGAGCAATGTCCCGGGGGTCCGCCACCTTCTGGAAGAAGGTCTGGATGGCAATGGCAAAATTGAAAAAAACATGATCCAAGATGAACAGAATCGACAGGACAAGTTTGGATTGTACCAGGGCGTAGGCCAGGAAGATAAAGAATAGGCTGAAATATTCCAATGACAGCACTTTCCGTTCGCCAAAGCGCAGGATGCTTTTCCCGATTATTGGGCTCAGGAAATAATTGATCAGGTCATTAATCACAAACAGGATGGTTATGTGCTGAAGGGTGAAATGGCACCTTTTCACCAGCAGGAATACTGCAAAGGCCATAAAAATCTGGCGGCGTGCGCCGCCCATAAAGGTGAGGAAATAAAAGAGCCAATACTTCTTGCGAAAAATCATCTTTTTGTGCTGGGGGATAATATCGCGGTGGGTTGGATCGTGCAGCAGGCCCCAGATGCTGGCTGCGACGATGGCACCTCCGATAATCAAATAGATTTGGGTGTAATTCAATAGAGCCGCCAGGCAGTAAATCAAAATCCCAATAACCACGCTGGAAGCCGAGGCCAGACTGCGCATTTTGCCAAACACCCAGGGTGATTGGGTGGCGTCAAAATATTGCAGGGTCAACGACTGATTCGTGGTCTCGTAATAGTGAAAGCCGAAACTCATGATGAGCGTGGTGAGAATGAGGCCCAGGTAGGAAGGGAACCAGCCGGTTACCGCCAGCCCCAGCCCCAGGAAGAGAATAGACAGGGCGGACAGGCGATGTTCCTTGATCACCAGCATGATAAAAACCGCCAGCAGGGCCAGGAAACCTGGAATTTCCCGTATGGACTGGATCATGCCGATGTGGCTGCCATCCAAATGCGCCACATCTACGGCAAAATTATTGAAGAGGGTAAGCCAGGCTTTCAGGCCAACCGTCGAGCTGATGGTAAGCACCATCAGGAAACGAAACATGGCATTTTGGTTAGTTTGTGGCACTGAGGATTGTTCCGAAATTATGCGGCCGTCCTGGCCCCATAGTCCAAAAATAGTTTTGGGGACCTCCTTGGTTCGATGCCCCCCGCAAAAGGTATCATCCTTTGAGCTGCCTCTCTCATGGACGGCATGGTACCACCAATTTCGCTGAAAAGTAATTCCTTGATGAATGTTGGCATACCACACCCTTAGAACCCGGACAGCTCGGTGTCATGGAGCTTAAAGACCCCAAGCACTGGCTGCGGCGACACGTGCATACCACTATTTTTGGGAATAGGGATTAACGATAAGGAAATAGCAAGTTACTTGCCACGATCGACAATTATCGTCGGACCGGAAAAAATTCCAGATATGATCTGATTATCTGAATCCCTTCCTTTGTCCTGAAGTTGGGTAATTTCTTCTTTTCATTTAAACTAAATCCATGTCCCAGCCCCCCAAGACTGATCTGGAATCTTTCCATTTCCGGAATCTGCATCATAAGGTCTTAATCGGAACGGCCAGTGATCGTTATGCCGGTTGGATTGGACAAATTTATTCCCAGGACCGCTATGCTGGACGAATAACCAAACGCACCAAAATCGTGGCCTTAAAATCTTTCACGGAAGAAGTGCTCCCAGTCGACAGCGTGGAGGAGTACTTCGAACATTTCCCGGTCTTGGAAATTGATTTCATTTTTTACCGGCCGCTTTTAGACCAAAACGGCCAACCCAACCAGAACTACCAGGTATTGAAGACCTACGCCAGGCACCTAAAAAAGGGTGACCGGATAATTCTCAAAGTTCCACAAATGATCATGGCCCAAAAAATTCGGAAAGGTGACTATTATGTGGCAAACCCAGCCTATCTCAACCCCAAAATGTTTACGGAACAATTCTATGAACCAGCCATCAATCTCCTGGGCGCCAATCTCACTGGCTTCATTTTTGAACAGGAATATCAACGTAAGGAGGATCGGTTGCCTGTGGTCAAGATGGCCTATGGTCTGAATATATTTTTCAGCCAAGTTCCCACAGATTCCAGGTATCATCTGGAATTAAGAACAGACCTATATCTCCGGGACCAGGTTTTTGAGGTATTGGCCAAATATGGAGTTGGGCAAGTCTTATCTCACTGGACTTGGTTGCCGCCCTTGAGAAAACAGCTGGCCAAAGCTGACGGCAGATTTTTCAATGCCGGGAATGAATGTGTTATCCGGCTAATGACACCCTTGGGAATGAGGTATGAAGACGCTTATGCAAAAGCCCATCCTTTTGATAGGCTGGTGGAAGGTATGCTGCAGCCGGAGATGGTTTTTGAGACTGTGGAAATGGTCAAAAGTGCCATTGAGAAAGGGATGATGGTCAATCTCATTATCAATAATCGGGCGGGGGGCAATGCACCTATGATTGCGGAGATTATTTCAGAGAAACTTTTCCCCAAACCCACGCCAAAATCTAAGGGCCAAATGAGTCTGTGGGATTCCTGATTAAAAATATCGGTACAAGAATCAAAGTGATTTCCCATTCCTGGTATAAATTATTAAACTAAAACAGCTGAACGATGCAGGAGGATGGAATAATTATCAGGGGATATCATGAGGTTATATTTATAGGGTGGCTTGGTATGATTAGTGCATAATAATATTGCAGACATGAACTGTTAAGGAAACCCCCAATCCCCCCTTAAAAGTTCACATACCATTTTCTCCTTAGCTGGCCGGGACTCCCCCTCTCGGCCAGTTTGTTTTTCTACTGAGTCATTCCAGTCTAAAGATTTTGACCTTTCAGCAGCCGCCATTGACACCCCAATCGCACCTATGCAAGATTGCCGTTCTTCCATTGCAAACCAGGGCGAAATGTAGTATGGGTGTGGACCACATGACGATACAAAGGAGATGATTCTTATGGCCAGTGAAAATCTTAAATTAACTGCCCAAATTGTCATGTCCCACGCATCAATGAGAAAGCTAACGCCACAGGAATTGGTTACGGTGATTAAAAGGTTATATGCTACCTTAGCTTCATTAGAAGCTGAAGATGTCGTTCCAGAACCAAAACCCAAAGTGATCCGCCAACGCAAGCCTCGAAAAGTTAAAATTAAAGGAACGCCGGAAGCCAAAGCGGTTGAGAATGAGGAAGGATTGACTGTTGGAGATCCGGATTATATGGAGTTTATGGAAAGCCGAGAGGGGTAACCGAACCAAGTTGGAGAACAACGCATTCTGGCGCAATTCCCTTACAATCAAACCCAAAGGAGATAATACCCATGCCCAGCGAAGTTCTAAAAATGACCACAGAGATTGTCGTTTCCCATGCCTCGTTAACCGAACTTACCACCGAGCAATTGGTTAGCGAGATTAAAGATGTCTACAATGTCCTTTCTGTTTTGGAAGGCGGGCAAATTTTGGAGGAACCGCTTTCTGGAAAAGCTGGAGAAACTGGTGGTGTGAAAAAGCCATCTATTCCTTTGAAAGACATCGTTAAGGCCAAGTATGTGGTTTGTCTTGAATGCGGGAAAAAACTGAAAACTTTAAAGACCCACCTGCAGAAAGCTCATGGGTTGATGCCGAAAGAGTATTATAAGCGGTTTGACCTGGATCCCAAGAAGTTCCCTCTGGTGTGTAAAGAATATTCAGCGGCTCGGAGCAAGATGGCGAAAGACCGGGGGTTGGGTGCGAAGGGAGGTAGGCGTAAGGCGACTACTTAAGTAAGTTGAAGCCCTCACAAAGACCTCCCAAACCATTGAAGAGAAATTGACCAGGGTTAAGAACCCAACAAAAGCCGAGGAGAAAGCTATGGGAGACAAAGGTAAGAAGGACAAGGCCAAGAAGGGCAAGAAAGACAAACAGAAGGTAGATAAAAAAGACAAGGATAGCAAGAAGTAGCAGGTCAACCCAATTGAGGGGCGGCCCCGCCGTAGGAGAGCCACCATGTTAATTTTGACCTTGAAGGAGGACGAAAAAATTCTCATTGGGGACAAGATAACTGTCAAGGTGGTGGAGATCCGGGGAAAACAAATCCGCCTTGGGATCGAGGCGCCGGCTGGCCTTTTGGTTCTGCGGGAAAATCTGGCGGGAAAAGCAAAGGCATAAAGGAGCACAGGACGGTGGGTCAAGGCGAAACTCCTGGTGCCCCACCAGGCCGCTGGCCCTTGTCCCTCCCACGCAACAGCCCATCCCCAGCCCGACCCTCCTATCTGATTACCCAATCTGGTATAGGTTATCGCTTGCGGGATAACTTACCTTAATAACCCTTTAATGCCCCATTGAAGATAGCTTGCCACTATCCGCTCTTCTGGGAATCTTTGCATATGATTCGTATATGGAAATCTCTTAAGATGAAAAAGCCCCGGGTGGAATCCCCAGGGCTCCAATTGCACTTTTGTTCGATTCAAACACTCTCTACTTTGGAGCTCAAACCTTCAAAAATACATGGCGAAATTTTCGCCTTTTTATGTCAACTCGCCAAGGGGCCTTCTGTCCAAGCCCTTGAAATTATTAGGCATGTAGATGCAAGTTTTTACCTGAAATAGTCCCGTTGGGACTACTTGATAATGTAATCCAAGGGGGAGAGGATCTATTCTCTGAAATGCCCCAGAAAATTCCCCAATAGCTCATTTTGACCATACCGCCGGGCCGCTGTACCCGGAAAAGTGAGGAATCATGCGGGTTTTAGGCAAATCCCGCCTTCGGCACCAGTTCTTTAATTAAGGCGTAACCTCAAGGGGTTACGCCTTTGGTCGATTATAGGATGGTGTGGGTCTAAAATTTTCCCAAGGCATTCGATTCGGCCACTTCATTTAACCGCACGGAAAGTTGCCGCCCACGAAAGTCCACCAAAATCATGCTTTCCTGGTTCACCAATATCGGGAATTGCTGTCCTGGGGGTTTTAGCCTCCACAGCAGTGAGGTATCCGCGTTCGGGGGTTGGTTTAGTGAAGTTTTTGGACAAAGCACTTTTCAGCGAAATTTGTGATAGCATGCGGCCTATGAGATAAGCTGGCTACAGAGAGAGGAGCCTTCTCTGGGTTTAACTGCGGTGAAACGCGTTAGCATTCATCTAAGGCGCGCCAGCCGAAACTTTCCAGATAGACCTTGAGCCTATCCCGCTTTTCCCGGTATTGGTCGTCCCCCAGAGGCTTACAGTCCTGCAGAGAGATCTCGCCTTCCCTGAGGGCCGCAGCATAAGCCATGCAAGTGGGATAGCGGCACAGTTTGCAATTGGTCATGGGCAGCAGCTTCAGAATCTCCATGACCTTCAGGCCGGCTTGACTCACGGAGCGCGGCGTAATGGTTGCCCGCCGGGCATAGATGTCGTTGATCTGCCCCTGAATCCAGGTGAGCAGAGCGTGGGCTTCTTCCCTGTCCCTGACGCCGCGTATGGCAATTTTGTGGGGGTGCAGAGTGATCCATTTGCCTTCCGACAGCTTGAGCAGGAGCGAATGATTGGTGGTATCATAGTCCCAGCCGCCCAACTCGGCATTCACATAAGGAAGGGCAGGGGAGATATCGACCGTGAAGGTGGCGATGGCGTGCAGGACTTCCTTGGTGGAGTCCATTTTGGGACGGAAGATGTCAAAGTTGTCAATCCGGTCCAGGAGCATGTTCAGCCTTTTGTCTTCTCACCAATCGGCCCTTCATTCAGCCCATTGATCCTCAGAGGGTCAAAAGTTCCGATTACCGCCGCCTCTTTAGCCGATCAGCTTTTTGATCTCATCCACACTGGGCACCTGGCCCACCACTTTGACCTCGCCATCCACCACCAGGGCTGGGGTAGTAAAGATGCCAAAGGCCATAATTTTGCTCAGTTCGCTTACCTTTTCCACTTCATAGTCCCCGCCGAGAGATTGGGCCGCCTCTGCCGTGCGCTTGGCCAACTCCGTGCATTTGGGGCAACCCGGGCCCAAGACCTGTAATTTTTTCATTGAATTTCATCTCCTTTGCAAGTAATTCAGCCGCCGAATTGAGAGAGTTTAGCGGCTACGTCCTCTTTGGCCACCTCACCCACGGCCATCCACAGCATGTGGTTCTGGGCGTCCAGAAAGAGCAGGGCCGGCAACTGGATGAGATGGTACTCACCGATATACGGCACCGCGGCTTGCCGGTCGGTGTCATAATCAATCCGCTTCAGCAATGCCTGGCGAGGCCCGGTAAAAGTCCGGTTCACCAACTCGTCGGCGGCGTGCACGCTCTTGGCGCTACAGCCGCAGGCTTTGCTCTTGGTGATGTAGACCACCTGGCTTACCGTGCTCGGTTCGGCGTTGACCAGGATAGCCGTCCCCAAGATCGCCAGGACCACGATACCAATAACCCCGATTTTGCCCTTTGCCATGTTTCCTCCCCGGGTTTATTCTTCATTACCGCTTAAAGGCCCGCACCTTGACGCTCAATATTTTTCCTTGCAGGCGGGAATCCATCTCCGGGGCCTCGTAGGCGGACTCCGAGACCACGCCCACGTCGGCAAAACCTGCTCGGCGGATAATCTCTATATATGTCTCCTTTTCCAAGGCGCCGGCCAGGCAATCGGCCCAGGCCGCAAAACTCCGGCGCACATCTTCCGGCAAGACCCCCTCAGTGACCAAATCCGAAATCAGTATGCGGCCGCCCGGCTTCAGGACCCGATGAATTTCCCGGTAACTGGCCAGCTTGTCGGCGGTGAGGTTGATGACGCAGTTGCTGATGATGACATCCACCGAATCAGTCTCCAGGGGCAGATGCTCGATCTCCCCCAGGCGAAACTCCACATTGGCGAAGCCGTGCTCCCGGGCCAACTGTCTGCCCCGGTTCACCATGTCTTCGGTCATGTCCACGCCGATGACCCGGCCCCGCTCTTTCACCCGCCGGGCCGCCAGGAAGACATCGATCCCCGCCCCGGACCCCAGGTCCACCACTGTCTCACCTTCCTGGAGGTCCGCCAACGCAGTGGGGTTGCCGCAGCCTACCCCCAGAATCGCCATCTCAGGCACCAGGCGCAAGTCCTCGGCGGTATAGCCCACGGCCAGGCACTGGTCGGTGGTGGTGGGGCCGCAGGTGGGACAGCAGAAAGTCTGCTCCCCCCGGGCGATCTTGCCGTAACGGTCCTTGATGACATCCTTCAGTTTCTGATCATTCACGCCCTTACTCCTCGCATTCCACCATTACATAATGGCGTTAAATATGAAGCCCACGATGATGATCCCCACGGTGACCACCCCGACGAACACCGCGATGAGCTTGGGCTTTAAAACTTTTCGGAGGATGACGGTTTCCGGGAAGGAGATGCCGATAATCGACATCATAAAGGCCAGCACGGTGCCCAGGGCCGCCCCCTTTTCCAGCAAGGCCTGGACCACCGGGATGATGCCCGCGGCGTTGGAGTACAACGGTGCCCCGAGAACGACCGCCACCGGCACCGACCACCAGGCCTGTTTGCCCATGAGGGCCGCCAAAAAGCCTTCGGGAACGTAGCCGTGGATCGCCGCGCCCGCCCCGATCCCCAAAATGATATAGACCCAGACCCGCCCCACGATATCCTTTACCTGGTGTAGGCCATAATCGATTCGGCTCATCCAGCCTAACTTTTGCAGGAGAGCCGGAGTCTGCCCCATGCGGATCTCATAGACCCAGTCTTCCACCTGGTTCTCCATATTCAGACGTCCGATAATCAGGCCGGTAACCATGGCGATCAGCAAGCCCATGGACATATAGATCAGGGCGATCCGCCAGCCGAAGAGGCCGAAGAGCAGCACCAGGGCGATCTCGTTCACCATGGGGGCCGAAATCAAAAAGGCGAAGGTGACCCCGATGGGAATGCCCGCTTCGACGAAGCCGATGAAGAGCGGCACCGCCGAACAGGAGCAAAAGGGGGTCACCACCCCTAAGAGCGCCGCCAGCACGTCCCCGAGAATCTCCCGTTTGCCCGCCAAAATGGTCCGGGTGCGCTCCGGGGTGAAAAAGGAGCGCAGCACGCCCACGCCCCAGATCACCAGAATCAACAACATGAAGACCTTGGGAATATCCAGAAAGAAAAAGGACACCGCGTCCCCCAGGTGGGTGCCCTGAGCTATCCGGAAGACATCATAGGTGACCCAGGTGGAGAAGGGCGCCAGTCGGCTGTAAATCGGCCACCAGACAATCAGCGCCAGACCCAGCAAAGTCAGCTTGAGGATTTGCCTGGCCGACATCTCGGCCATTGCCGCTTTTACCTTGGCAATGAGCTTGATAGGTGGTTCGGCCGTTTCGGCGGTAATTCCCGCTGCTCCCGCCTGTTCCGGTGGATTTCGGTTATCCATGGTGAGCATCCCTTAAGCAAACGAAAAATATTACAGGGCGCGAATCCCCTGGAAGAAAATATAAGCTCCCATGAAAAAGATCAGGCAGCCGGCAACCTTTTGCATGATGGTGCCGAATTTAGCCCCTTTGGATTGCAGGAAGCTCTCGATCACCCCGGTAAAGGTGCCCGCCAGAATGACCAGGGTGCCCTGACCCAGGGCGTAGGCGAAGAGAAGGGTGCTCCCGTACGCCACCTCGCCCTTGACCGCGGCCAGAGTGAGGATGACCGCCAACACCGGGCTGGCGCAGGGCGACAGCACCAGGCCGAACAGGGCCCCCAGAAGCAGGGCGCCGATCAAGCCGGTGCGCTGGGGCAGGAATCTCTGGGAGGCCCCTCCCAGTTTCAGGTTGATGAGGCCGGTCAACTGCAGGCCCATAAGCATGAGGATGACCGCCACCACAAAATACCAATAAGTGCCCACCTGGCCGAACATGGTGCCCATGAGGGCCGCCGCCGCCCCCAGGATGGACATGACTAGGGCCAGCCCCACCACAAAGGTGAGTGAATAAAAAAAGGCCTGCTTCTTGTTGCCTCCGGCATAACCGCCGACGAAGCCGATGACCAAAGGGATGCTGGCCAGGATGCAAGGGCTGGCGGTGGCCACCACCCCGCCCACATACGCCGCGCCGTATCCCAGAAGGGGGCGAGTCTGCATCACCTGCCCCAGAGTTTCACTCCATCCCATGAATAGCCCCCTCACTTAGCGGATGAACTTCAAGTCCTTGAGCTTCCTGATGACCTCATCTTTGGACAAAGCCCCAATATGCCGGTCCACCTCTTTGCCGGCTGCATCCAGGAATACCTGGGTGGGAATGAGCATGATCTTGTATTGCTGGAAGAGATCCTTTTCTTTATCGACATAGACCATCCGCACTTCCAGTT
The DNA here is from genome assembly GCA_963812015.1 of uncultured delta proteobacterium. Lineage (GTDB taxonomy): Bacteria > Desulfobacterota > Desulfobaccia > Desulfobaccales > 0-14-0-80-60-11 > 0-14-0-80-60-11. The sequence continues at coordinate 1,499,075 of CAWETI010000003.1, forward strand.
GATCGCGATATTGCGGTTTCAATTCGGCCATAATTTTTGCCATCTCCTTGCAGGAGACACAGTAACCCGCGCCGAATTCATAGAGCGCCGGCTTACCTGGCGAGGGAGCCGCACCCTGCGCCTGGGTCGGCAAAGGTTGCCAGATAATCAAGCCTCCCATTACCAGACAGACCAACCCGATAACATAGTGACGCCATGATTTCATAGGTGCCCATCCTTATTGAGTGATGAGGGTCAGACTCGCAATAACCGTATATCCGCATTTAAAAATATTAAATCGTGCCAGGGAGAAAAACCGGCGTGCCCTGATGATCTTTTTTACTTTCTTAAGCATGCCCCCGGAATTACCGCGCCGCCGGCGGGATCAACAGCACCGGGCAGGCCGCCAACCGGGAAACATTATGGGCCACGCTGCCCAGGAAGATCTCTTTGATAAAACCTTTCCCCTGGGTGCCCATGACGATTAACGAGATGTCCTGAGATTCCAGGACCTGGAGAATGGCAGGCAGGGGATGCCCGGGATCGAAGCGGTCTTGAACCACGGGAACCCCGGCTTTGAGAAGACGCTGCTTCCATTGCTCCAGCAAGTCCCGGGCCGCCCCCTCGGCGATCTCCTGGTAGCCCGGGGAATAGGTCATCTCCCCCTCCGGCACGTCCAGGGCGTTGAGCAGCGTGACCTGAGATAAGCCTTTAGAGGCCAGGCGCTCCACATACTCCAAGGCCCGGGACGAGATTTCCGAAAAGTCCGTGGGAAAGAGCACGTGGCGGAGCACCTCGGTGTGGGAGATTTGACACGAGCCCGGCTGGCCCGGCGATTTTAGTCTCACATTGAGCAGCAATACGGGGTATAGGGCATTATGCAACACCGCACAGGTGAAGCACCCCAGCACCCCCTCCCGCCAAAGCGATTGGCCGTGGGAGCCCACCACGATGAGATCGGCGCAGTAGCGCCAGGCGATCTGGTTCAGAGAATCGGCCGGCAGGCCCATGGGTATCTCCAGGGTCACGCGCAGCCCTTGCGCCTCAAATTGTTGCTGCTGCGCCTCCAATTTAGGCCGGGCGGTGGACTGGAGGATGCCTTCCATCCCCGCCATGAACTTGACGCTGATCACATAGGTCAGGATTACCTGTTTACACCCCAGGGCCTTAAATTCTCCGGCGCAGGCCACAATTTCATCCCAGGCGGGGGACAGGTCGGTGGCCAGCACGATAGTCTCGAACATGGACCTACTCCTTCTCTTTGGCCTTAGTTATCCCGGCTAGGCGTATTTTCCAGACCGCCCGCGGCACAAACCAGAGGCGTAAAATATTTCTGTCTGAACCGCAACGCCACATTCACCAGGCTGATGAGCACCGGGACCTCCACCAGGGGGCCGATGACCGTGGCAAAGGCTTCCCCCGACTGCAAGCCGAAGACGGCTACGGCCACCGCGATGGCCAGCTCAAAATTGTTGCTGGCCGCGGTGAACGACAGGGTGGCCGAAATGCGATACCCGGCCCCGGCCTTGGCCGACATATAAAACGTGACAAAGAACATGACGAAGAAATAGATGGCCAGGGGGATGGCGATCCGCACCACGTCCAGGGGAAGTTCCACGATATACTCCCCTTTGAGAGAAAACATCACGACGATGGTGAACAGCAGGGCAATAAGCGTAATGGGGCTGATCTTGGGCATGAATTTTTCTTCATACCAGGTAATCCCCTTGCGCCTGACCAGGAAAAAGCGGGTGAACATGCCGCCGAAGAAGGGGATGCCCAGGTAGATCAACACGCTTTCCGCCACCTGGAGGATAGTGACCTTGACCTCCAGGCCCGAGGCGATCCCCAGCCAGGCGGGCAGCACCGTGACAAAGATATAGGCGTAGACCGAGAAAAACAGCATCTGGAAGATGGAGTTGAAGGCCACCAGCCCGGCGCAGTATTCCGTGTCCCCCTGGGCCAGGTCGTTCCAGACGATGACCATGGCGATGCAGCGGGCCAGGCCGATGATGATCAGGCCCACCATGTAGTGCGGGTAGCCCTGGAGAAAAGTGATGGCCAACAGGAACATGAGGATGGGGCCGATCACCCAGTTCTGGATTAACGACAGGGCCAAAACCTTGAAGTTTTTGAAGACCTTGGGCAGTTCCTCATACCGCACCTTGGCCAGGGGCGGATACATCATCAGGATCAAGCCGATGGCGATGGGAATATTGGTGGTGCCCACCTGGAAGAACGTCAATACCTTGGTGGAGCCGGGCAGGAAATACCCGAGGCCAACCCCGGCTGCCATGGTCAGGAAAATCCACAGGGTCAGGAAGCGCTCCACAAAACCCAGACGTTTGGCAGTTGTGACAGCCATAGGTGCTCCTATCTTTCTGATACCCGGATAACCGATTTATTAAATATCATCAGCAAAAAATATTTAGCTTACAAGAGGTCACCGCCAGGGATTGGAAAGAATTGCGCCGCTGTTTCCATAATACTTTTATATAACCGGTTAACCGGATAAGTCAAGGTATACTGATCAAAAAAAAATGAGGCTGATAAGCTCAGGAGCACTGGCACGCGGCCGCGCCGTCTCTGCTCTGTTCCTTGGTAGCCAACCAGTGCTCCAATCGGTCCTGGAGCGCCTGGGCCTCGGGACGGGAGTTCAGGATCTCCGCCAGGAGCTTGAGTTGCTTGTCCTCCGGGCTGCCGGGGGCGACGCTCAAACGATAATTCATCCACACCCCTTCCCGGCGGTCGTTGACCCAGCCCAGGTGATAGAGATGGCGCAGGTGCCGGGAGGCCTTGGATTGGGTGATGCCCAGCACCCCCATGATATCGCAGACGCAGAGTTCTTCCCGGCCCATCAGCAGCCAGAGGATTTTCAGGCGGGTCTCATCAGCCAGGGATTTAAAGAGTTGGGCTTCCTTTTTCATATTTTTCTTATAACCGGTTAATCGATTATTGTCCAATAAAAATTTCGAGGAATTATGACCGCATACCCCAGAACTTAGCTTGTCCCCCTCCCAAAAAATACCCATGGCCGCGCCGGATTTGGCTGTTGGAGGGGGGTTATAGGGTAACAGCCGGTTACCCGAATGTACCATCTCCTCCCCGAACCCTGAGGAGAAAGGGGCGAACCATGGATAAATCCAAGCTGAACTGTTTCATTGACGCCTTGATGTTTCTGACCATCATGACCCTGGCAGGGCTGGGTCTCTTGATCAAATATGTCCTGATCCCCGGCCCCATGGCCTGGGCGAAATACGGTCGCCAGATGGAGCTCACCTGGCTGGGGCTGGACCGTCACGCTTGGGGGGCGGTGCACCTGTGCCTGGCCTTCCTGTTGGTGCCCCTCCTGATGCTGCACGTCATCCTGCACCGGAAAATGATCCTCAGTCTCTTTACCGGATTTATTGCCGATTCCACCCTCAGGAAAGGGATCACGCCCGCCTTTTTCCTCCTTGGCCTGGCCCTCCTGGTCTTCCCTCTCCTGGTGACCCCGGAAGTTAATGAGGTGGGCTTAAGAGAACACCGAGGTCTGGGAGCCCCAGCGGCCGCGGCGAAATTACCCCATGCGGCAGTTCCGGCAAACCAGGGAGAACAGGCTAAAACCGACCTTTCCCCTCCATCCGGAGCCGGAGAGCCGAGGGCTCAAGAAAACCATCCCTCGAAAAGTCCTCGGAAAAAAATGCGCTCTTCCGTTTGGCCCAAAAAACCTTACGATAAGGCCGAATACCGGAGTCTCCACCTCCCCCGCCAGGGGCAACCAACCACGCCCCTGTTAGCTTGTAGCCAGTCACCCACGAATTGTCCGCCCCAAGGACCCGGTCCTCAGGGACTGGTTTTCTGAAAAAAATCCATCGTGGCGGTTTCCCCCAGTGGTATAGTGATAAATGCCAAGACCCGGGTAATCGATGGGACAAGTGAAGTAAAATGTCTTGACCTAGACCCCCCAATCTTACTGGCTTCCGGGGTCTGACCGGGGTCGCACCGCCGCGCTCCTGATCCCAGGGCGGCGGAGGCCGGGGCAAAAGAGGGCGGGGGGCCGCCCTTGCGGGAAGCTCAACCCACTATCAATCGCCGGCAATAAGTTAGCTTACGACTAGGGCCATGCTTGATGAATAGGCGCGAACCATCTGTGGGGGAAATTGCCCGGGCCTTTCTGCATCTGGGGCTCACCGCCTTCGGCGGCCTCGCCATGCTGGAGCCCATGCGCAGGATGACCGTGGATAAGCAGGGCTGGCTGGGCCAGGAAGAATTTATGGATGGCCTGGCTTTGTGTCAGTTGCTGCCCGGGGCCACGGTGGTGCAACTGGGAACCTATATCGGCTATCGGCTACGGCGCGTCGCCGGCGCCTTCGCCGCCGCGGGAGCGTTCATCCTGCCGGCTTTCATCTTCATGCTGGCCCTCTCGTTTCTCTATTTTACCTACACCCATATCTCCTGGGTGCAAGCCGTTTCCCGGGGTATGGGCGCGGTGGTCATCGCCCTCCTGCTGCAAACCTTATGGCGCTTGGGTCAAGCGGTTCGCAAACAATGGCTCGATGCGGTTATCGCCCTCCTGGCCTTGGCGGCCTTTTGGCTCCGGGTGAATTTTCTCCTGGTTTTCCTGCTCGCCGGACTCCTCAGAATGGCCCTGGGCCTTTGGCTTTTGCCCGGCCAGAGTTTCCCAAAGCCTGCCAGCCCGATGGCCAGACCGCGCCTGGGCCTGACCTTAGCCCTGCTCGCCCTGGTTCTGTTGGGGGTCGGCCTGGCAGTCTGGGGTTTAGGAAGGTTGCAACCCGATCTGGCCAGGATGACCCAAATTTTGCTCAAGATCGGCGTGGTCAGCTTCGGCGGCGGCTTTGTCATGATCCCGATCTTGCAATGGGAAGTGGTGAATACGTTGAGTTGGCTCACCCTCAAGCAATTTATGGACGGCATCCTCCTGAGCTTCATCACGCCGGGCCCGATTATCATCCTGGCCACCTTCGTGGGCTACCGGGTCTACGGGCTTCTGGGGGCAGTGGTGGCCACGCTTGCCATATTCCTGCCGCCCATCCTGATGATCATCTTTTTGACTCCGTATTACCAGCGCCTCAAGGAAGCCCGTTGGATGCGTCCGGCAATTCAAGGCATTTTGGCGGCCTTGGTGGGCATGCTGGCCCTGGTGACCTTGCAGATGGGCCAGGCGGCCCTCATCGGCGGGCAGGATATCCTCTTAACCGCGGCGACGGCCATCGCCCTTATGGTCTTTGAGGTGAACCTCTTATGGATTGTTCCGGCCGTGGTCGGCCTCTCCCTGTTTATTTTTTAGCCGGGGAAGCGCCCGGTTCTGTCGTCCAATCGGGGGGAGCTACCCGATCCAACCCTGGACATGTCTTCCCTCGGTGGGATATCATAAACCATGTGGAAGATTATTAGCCTACAGGGGATTTCCACCCCAGGTTCCCCTGCCTTTCCTGGGGCTTGATAAACTCCTGATAAAATTCTCCTTGAGGTGATCGGCTATCATGTTCATGTCTCTCGGCAACTGTGGAATCTGCGCCTTGGCCTTGGCCCTGACCCTGGTGGGCGCCGGCTGGACCCAAACGACCCAACCCACTTCACCTAACCACGCTAACCTTTACCGCCAGGCAGTGGCGCTTTTGGACCAGGCCCAAGAGAAGTTAACTGCCGGTGATCTTGTTGCGGCCAACTCCCTGGTCAAACAGGCCAATGCCGCATTTACCCACCTGCAGCAGGAAAACGCCGCCGGGCTGGCGGAGCGCCGACTTTCCCCGAAGGAAGACCAGCAACTGGCCATCAACCAAAAGCTAGCCACCGCCACCCAGACCCAGGCCGATGACGCGATGGCAACTGCGGCCACCAAGGGCAAGCAAGCCCGGGAGCTCGAGGCCCAGGGACAGAAAGAGGCCGCCAACGCAGCCTATCGGGAGTCCAAAGAAGGATATGCTCAGGCGCAAAATCTCTCGATCAAGGCGGCAATTTATGCCCTGCGCAATCAGCAGCTGCTCTTTCACTTTCTGGCGCCATGATTTGGGCTAATATCATGTTGCTCTCATACAGAGGAAATGCCAAAAGTTTTTTCCGTTATGACACATGCTGCAAGAACCCAAATCCCCCCTCCCCCCCTTTTACAAAGGGGGGAACTTAGCGAAATTCCTTTGAAAGTCCCCCTTTAAAAAAGGGGGATTTAGGGGGATTTAAAAAACCGGCAATCAGAAGAAATTTTTGGCAAACGCTATAAGTAAGGAAAGCGTCATCCTGTAGGGGCGCACCCGCGTGTGCGCCCTCAATCAGGGCGGACACATGGGTCCGCCCCTACAAAGCAATCTTGCCTGTATGGGCGCAATTTGGTATAAGGCTGAAACCCTGAGCAGGCAGCCAGCCGGCGGCATAATAAGTTCCACGGGAAGTTTTTTTTGGGAAGGGCTTGATGTTCCCCCGCCCTCCCCGGCGGGAGGGGACCCCCAGGATTTTCCTCTCACCTGGCTGAAGTTATTGAATACGGATTTTAATGCGGAAATGGTCCCTAGCCTTCCCTATCCCTTCCCAGGGACGGTAGTAAGCCAGGTTGATCTCGGTCTCCCCCTCCTCCTTGGCCTGAAAGCGCCAGACCTGCATCACCGGTGATCCCGGTCGAGTCTCTCCCACGGCTCGGGTGGTCTGGGACATGAGTTTGAGGTAGGGCGCGCCGGGGGTATTCACCAGCCAGCTATAGCCGGTGCCCCCTCGGGTGGGAAGCTCAATCTGGACAATATCCCCCACCTTGAGGGCGATCGTTTGGCCGCTTTGAGCTTTGGTGACCGTGATCGCGGCCTCAGCCGCCAGGAGAGTTGATGGAGATAGCATCAATCCGGTTAGCAACAGCCAAATAAATCCCGATAGCATGATTTTGGCCATGTCCTTCCTCCCTTGCGGCGGGCCGGCGATGCGTCGTCCGGCGGCGCCTCATTTGGTCGTCATGCGGGAAATTCCGTCCCAGTCTTTTCCCGGTGGGGTCTGCCGGCACGCCTCGCATATTTGCCACAGGCGCTGCACCGCCGGGTCCGGCCCGAATTCGGCCTCGCAGCCCGCCAACTCCTCCAGGGCCTGCGGGAAATTACCTGCCCGGTACTGTTCCCAAGCCGCCTCATAGCGCCTGGCCGCGGCCAGCTTCACCGTTGACACCTTCCCGGTCTCACCCAGCACTTCAAAGATGTCGGTGGCCTGGGTCTTGCCTTTGACGATTATCCGGTCGAGATGGCGCATGGCGTAGCGGTCCTCACCGGCCTGCTGCGTGCCGAGATCCACTAATATCGTGGTCCCGTAAACCTTGTTCAACCCTTCCAGGCGGCTGGCCAGATTCACCGTGTCCCCCAGGACGGTGTAGGCCAGCCGGGTAGGGGCCCCCATATTGCCCACCACCACCGGTCCGGTGGCTAAGCCGAAGCGGGTCGGGAGTTCCGGCAGGCCCGCAGTCCGCCAGGTTTGATTCAAGCTCTCCAGGGTATCCCGGCATTCCAGTACGGCTTGAATGGCCCGATCCGCCTGATCCGGCATGGGGGTCGGCGCCCCCCAGAAGGCGACAATGGCGTCACCGACTATCTTGTCCACCGTGGCCCCGTGGTGGTGCAGGGCGTCGATCATGGCCTGGAAGTACCCGGCCAGGTGGTTGGTTAAGGCCTCCGGAGACATGCCTTCCGAGATGTTGGTGAAATCGGCGATGTCGGTGAAAAGGATGGTCAAGGTCTCCGTGTGCCCGCCGATCCGGGCCACCTCGCCTTTGGCCACCAGTTCTTTGACAATCTCTATCGGCACATAGCGGGAGAAGGACTGCAGCGCCGCCAACGATTGGGCCTGGGCCTCCCCCAGTTGCTTGAATTCATGCAGGTTTGCCTCAATTTTCGCATCGGCTCGGAAATCGAGGTCGCTGATCCGCCGGCTCTGGGCGGCCAGCGCCTCCAGGGGCCGGCTGTAAGATCGGGCCAGGAGAAAGGAGTAGGCCAAAGCCGCCAAGAGAGTTACCAGAGTCGCAGTCAGCAGATAAATGCGGAGTTGGGTGATGCCCTCCAGCAGATCGTTGTTGGGGACCAGAATGCCGATCCAGAGCTGGCGACTCTGCCCCAAGGGATATGAAGTCACTCCGGCCCACCAGGTATCCCCTAGGGACTCGTAACTGAATATGCCCTGGCCCGACTTACGTATCGTCCGGCCAATCTCCTTTTCGGCGTCCACCTCTTTTACGGCGGCCTTCAATTCCGGAATCTGAATCTTATCGATAGGGAGAAGCAAGGCCCGGTGAATCGACTCATCATCCCGAAACTTCTCGTGGCGAGGCAATCCCACGACGCGCCAGTCTTTGGTATAGATCGCCGTCTGGGAGTTTTTGCTGAGTTGGGTGGTATCCCGTTGGGTAAAGTCGGTGATGGAGGTCAGCAGGATATCCACGGCAAACACATATTCCATACCCTGATCGTGCCACTTGACCGAGGCGGTGATGCCCAGATCCTTCGTGGTGAAGAAGAGATACGGCTCGGTCCAGAAAACTTCTGCATCGGGTAAATCTTTCAATCCGACATACCAGGCCCGGGTCCTGGGTTCGTAGTCCACCTCTTGCCATTCCGGAGACTCCGGCCGGCCCTCCTGGTCAACGTCAAACCAGAGCGTCTGGGTCCCCCAGGTTTGCCGGGAAACCACGCGGTTGCGGATGCGGCCGGATTCCAGGCGGATGATGAGAAAACCATCACCCCGGGCGTTGGCCACCTGGAGGGATGACATGTCCGGGAAAAGCACCATGAGCGGCACCAACAACGTGTTGAGCCGGGTGACGGCTCCCAGCTGACTCGGCGTTAACTTGCCGGGAGGCCCGGCAACGATCTGAGACAGATTGAGCTTACCCGCAAGGCCCCAGCGCGCCGCAATCAAGGCATTGATATTCACTGGCTGGAAGAAGCGGTCCAGTTCCTGGGTGGCTTGAAGCGTGCCGCGATTGATGAGTTTCTCGGAAAGCTCTTTTTCCGTCTGGTGGGCCCGGATGGTCATCAGCGCGAGCACCGTCAGTGAACTGAGCAGGATGAGGACCACAAAGCTTCGCAGGAGGCTCCAGCGGATCGAGATGGTTTTGCCGAACTTAGCCATATTTTCGTAGTTATGCCGCTGGGGTTGAGGTGGGGATTGCGGTCGGCAACCCTGAAAATCTGTTCGCCATTTCAGCTTAAAACATTAATTTTACCAGGATGATGGCGATGATAATGCCCGTCAGGTCCGCGGCCAGGCAGACGGGGACCAGGTATTTGGAATTCTTGATGCCAACCGCCCCGAGATAAACCGCCAGGACGTAAAAAGTCGTTTCGGCGCTGCCCATAATCACCGCCGCCATGATGCTGCCCAGGGAGTCGGGACCGGTGCTTTTGAGAATCTCCGTGAAAATTCCCAGGGACGCGGCGTTGGAGAACGGCTTGATGACCGCTACCGAAAAGACTTCCGGCGGAACGTGGAGCGGCGACGCGGCAGAGGCAAAGATGCTTTTGAGAAAGTCGTGGGCCCCCGAACTTTCGAAGGTCTTGACCATTATAAAGATTGCCAGGATGTAGGGGAAAATCCCGATGATGATGCCGATGCCATCCTTGGCTCCCGAAACAAAGGAATCGTAGACTGGCACGCCTTTGGCAAATCCATAAATTATCGTGAACAGGATAAAAGCCGGGATCAAACCTTGAAAGACCAAACTAAGCGTATTCATGTCAGGTATCTTTCCTGCTGAATTTTTTGAATAAATAGAGTATGCCCACCGCGGTTACCGAAGAAACTACGGTGGAAATGAAGGTGGGCAAAATAATCATATTCGGATTGAGCGAGCCGTAGGAGGCCAACAGTCCGATGATCGTAAAGGGGACCAGCTGAATGCTTGAGGTGTTGATGACAATGAAGAGCATCATCTCAAAAGTGATCGTGTCGCTCTCGGGATTGAGAGTCTGGAGGTCTTCCATAGCTTTGATGCCCAACGGCGTGGCCGCATTGCCGAGCCCGAAAAGATTGGCCAGGAGGTTGAGCGTAATCGAAGTTATTGAGGGGTGCCCTTCGGGGATCTTCCTGAACAGCAAAGCGATTGCCGGTCGAAAGAAATTGGACAGTTTATAGATTAAACCGGCATCTTCAAGGATTTTGGTAATCCCCAACCAGAGAGACACAATGCCCACCAGGTAAAGTGACACCTCCACCGCGGCTTTGCCTGCTTCAAACATGGCTTTGGTAAACTCGTCAATCTTGCCGTTGATGACGGAAAATAAAATGCTTATACAAATGATTAAGAGCCATACCAGGTTCATCCAGCCTCCTTGATCTTTTCCCCGAGGTGGTGGCGAGGCGCTGGAAAGGTGGGGTCATCCCGTGGGTTTGACAAGAACGCCTTTGGGTCTCGAAACCGCATCCATTTTCCTTTTTTACCCCCGGGGCTGCAAGGAAATAGTGCGGGCCAACCCGCGCTTTCTCCCGGACGTCGCCATGGCGCTCCATCACGGTATGACGCCCCCAGGGGCCAGGCGCTTTTGGGCGCCTAAAATTTTTTTGCGGTAAAGTTGATTGAAGATTTCAAACCGTTGTTTTTGGAAACCGATTATAGTATCTTTCATCCATCCTCGGGGGAGACGGTTTATTCTGTAACGGTTTAACTCGAAGCATCCGATAAGGGACTGGAGACAGGCAGGCTGCCTATTATAGGGGTAGTTATGGCTGCATCGGGGTTTCGCTTTGAGCTGCCGGCGGCGGACTGAGCCCGGCTGAGGTCGATCCAGTGATGCGCGGCCTAGCCGCCAAGCGTGGTGCCTACTAAATTTATTAGGAAAGAAAGTAATGACTCGTAAACTCGGTGTTCTGGCGATACTTATGGTGCTGGCCCTGTGTTTCTGCGGCCAGATCGCGTCTGCGGATGATCAAATCACCGTTCCGGTTCTGTGCTACCACCGCTTCGGCCCCACGGTAGCCGACGGCATGACGATAACCACCAAGGTGTTCGAGGCCCAGCTCCAGTGGCTCAAGGACCATCAGTACACGGTCATTCCCCTCCGGACCCTGGTGAACTACCTCCGGGGCCAGGGGCCGCCGCCGCCGCCGAAATCGGTGGTGATCACTGCGGATGACGGCCACAAGACGGTTTTTTCCGACATGCTGCCCCTGGTGCGCAAGTACAACATTCCCGTTACCCTGTTTATCTATCCGTCGTGCATTTCCAACGCCTCCTACGCCTTGACCTGGGACCAGTTGAAGCAACTGCAGCAAACCGGCCTGTTCGACCTGCAGGGCCACACCTTCTGGCACCCCAATTTCAAGAAGGATAAGAAGAAACTGAAGCCCGCCGAGTACCAGAAGGAGTTGGACGCGCAGTTGATAAAGTCCAAGGCCGTTCTGGAAAAGAGGTTCGGCACCACGGTGGATGTGTTGGCCTGGCCCTTCGGCATCTATGACGACGAGCTGGAAAAAGAGGCCGCTAAGGCCGGTTACGTGGTGGCCTTCAGTATCGACCGGCGGAATGCCAGCCCGTCCGAGAAACTGCTGGCCCAGCCCCGCTACCTGATGGTCAACGGCGACGGCACCAAAAATTTTGAAGCCATCGTCTCCGGTCATGCCCAGGAAAAAGGCCATAAGAATATGACCTATTAGGGTCGTGTGCCGCAAGTTTAGAGAGATAGGCATGATAAAGCCATTCCGGATGTACCTGTTCATCCTGGCCGGGGCCCTGCTCTTCGCCACCGCGGCCCTGGCCGATGCCCCCAAGGTCGTTGGCGGCCAACCCCAGGAACCTCTCAAAGGCGCAGCCCCAGCCGATAGCGGCAAGGTCGTTGAAGGGCAAAGCAAAAAACCCGTCGAGGGCGAGGCCAAAACTGACAGCGGCAAGGTCGTTGAGGGCCAGGCCAAGCAACCCCTCGCCGCCGGGGCCCACGCCTTTAACGGCAAGGTCATAGACGCCCAAACCAAAAAACCCATCGAAGACGCCCTGGTCACCCTGGGAGACCGGCAAGTTCGAGCCGACAAGGACGGCGCCTTCCACCTGGAGGGGACCGGGGATACCCTCAAGCTGCGCTACCCGGATTATGCCCGGCGGGAGTTGCCCATCTCGGAGCTGACCGGGCCCACCACTGAGATCGCCCTCACTCCCTTCAAGGTGAAGGCCCTCTATCTCTCCAGCTACGGCCTCGCCAGCAAGAAGCTGCGCACCGCCGCCCTCGAAGCCCTCGAGTTAAACAAGATGAACGCCCTGGTGATCGACGTCAAGGGCGATCGGGGCTTCATCCCCTTCAAGGTGGATATCCCCCTGGCCGAGGAGGTCGGGGCCCAGAAGACGATCCTGTTCAAGGATATGAAGGCCACCGTGGCGGGCCTCAAGGAAAAGGGCCTTTACCTCATCGCCCGGATCGTGGTCTTCAAGGACGATCCCCTGGCCGCCACCAAACCGCAGTGGGCCGTCCAGAATAAGGGCGGCGGCGCCTTCCGGGATCGGGAGAGACTCCGTTGGGTCGATCCCTTCCGCCGGGAGGTCTGGGATTACAACATCGCCATCGCCAAGGCCGCGGCGGAGGCCGGTTTTGACGAGGTCCAGTTCGATTACGTCCGCTTTCCCGACAACCGGGGCACCGGTTTCTCCAAGCCAGCCAATGAAGACAGCCGCACCGATGCCATCTCCGGCTTCCTGGAAGCGGCCCACCAGGCCCTGATCCCCTCCAACGTCATGGTGGCCGCCGACATCTTCGGCTATGTCTTGTGGAACACCAACGACACCGACATCGGCCAGAAGATCGACCGGGCCCTCAAGGCCGTTGACGTCGTCTGCCCCATGCTCTACCCCTCGGGTTACCAGTTCGGGATTCCCAACTTCCGCAACCCGGTCCAGCATCCCTATGAAATCGTCTATCTGTCGTTAAAGCGCGCCCAGGAGCGCACCGACTCCGATTCCCTGCGCTTCCGCCCGTGGATTCAGGCCTTTCGCGATTATGCCTTCCATGGGGGCGACTTTACCGAGGAGCGGATGCGCATCCAGATCAAGGCCTCGGACGATTTCGATTCCAGCGGCTGGATGTTCTGGAACCCGCGCAACGTCTACCCCACGGGGAAGTTCGCCAACTGAGGCGGGATGGCGTCTTCGCCAGCCTCCTGCTTGGTTTTGAATTCCACTGTCAGGCTGTTGAAAAATTATAATTTCCCCAGACTGTCATTCTGAGCGGAGCGAAGAATCTTCTCTCCGCTCAGGATGACAAAAAACCCGATTTTTCAACGGCCTGTTAGACCCGGAGCTATCTCCTTTCCTAAAAGCTAACTTCTGAAGAACGCTGGGGTTAGGGGCTGAAAAATCTTCCTCCAGGTCGAAGCATTCGCCTCTTTGGGGGCTAGGGAGCGCACGTGAAATTTTGTGATTTTTTGAGATCAAGAGCACCGAGATGGCGTATAATCAAATCTCAAAAAGTGATGTAAAGATGCCTGAGATGGACACCCGTAAAACTCTCGCCCCGTTGGTTGCCCTCGCCGTTGCGGTCATACTCCTTGGTCTGGCCGGCTGCGCGGGGGTGGCGCCGAAGCCTTTGCCGCCGATCATCATGGAGCCGACCCCGCCCCCGCCCCCGGCGCCCGAGGCTCCCGAGATCGACGCCCGGCGTTTCGCCCCCCTCAATCAGGCTGCCAAGCAGGAGGTCGCCGCCGGGCACGTCCCCGGGGCCGTCATCCTGGTGGGCCACCGCGGCAAGACCGTGTACCGCAAGGCCTTTGGAAAACGCGCCCTGACGCCCTGCCCCCAGGCCATGACAGTGGACACCGTCTTCGACCTGGCCTCCCTGACCAAGGTTGTGGCCACTACCACCGCCATCATGAAGTTGGTGGATCGCGGCCAGATCGGTCTCGACAGACCTGCGGCCACCTATTGGCCGGCCTTTGCCGCCAACGGCAAAGGGGAGATCACCATCCGCCAACTCATGACCCACACCTCCGGGTTGCGCCCCGGGATGCCTTCCCAGCCCCACTGGTCTGATTATGATGGGGCGATGGCGGCCATTGTTCAGGATCACCCGGTCTATACCCCGGGAACCCAATTCCGCTACAGCGACGTCAATTTTATCACCCTGGGCGAGATCGTGCACCGGGTCTCGCATATGCCGCTGAGCGTCTACTGCAAGCGCGAGGTCTTCGGGCCCCTGGGTATGAAGGACACCTCGTTTGAGCCGCCGCTGAAGTTGAAACCCCGCATCGCCCCCACCGACTACCAGGGGTCTGGGCTGCGCTGGGGCGTGGTGTCGGACCCCACCGCCTATCACATGGGCGGGGTGGCCGGCCATGCCGGCGTCTTTTCCACGGCCGACGATCTGGCCATCCTGGCCCAGATGCTCATCGATGGCGGCGAAAGTCACGGCAAGCAATTTCTCAGCCCCCAAGCCGTCGCCGCCATGACTAAACCCTACCCCATTCCAGGGAGTAACACGCAGCGCGGTCTTGGCTGGGACATCCGGTCGCCTTACAGCAAGGTCTTCAATGTGGCCTTCCCGCAAGGTTCCTTCGGGCACACCGGCTATACCGGCACCTCAATCTGGATCGATCCGCACTCCCAAACCTTTTTAATCGTGCTCACCTCCCGCCTCCACCCCAACGGCAAGGGCAATGTCAAGCCCCTGCGGGAGAAAACCGCCGCGGCGGTGGCCGCGGCCGTGCCCATGGGGCCGCCGGCGCGCCTCGCGGCGTTAAACGACGACGACGACGATCCGGCGCTAATCGGTTTTGGCGCCAGCGACGGGCCCGAACGGGTCCGGTCCGGGATTGAAGTTTTGGCGGCCTCCAAATTCGCCCCCCTGGTCGGCAAAAACATCGGGGTGATCACCAATCACACCGGCATCGATGCGTCCGGCCGCTCGACCCTCAAGCTGTTGCTCCAGGCCCCCGGCGTCAAAGTGCGGGCCATTTTCAGTCCGGAGCACGGTCTGTCCGGCCAGCTCGACGAGGCGGTCGCCTCCGGAAGGGATGCGGCCACCGGCCTGCCCGTCTATAGCCTGTACGGCAAGGTCAAGCGGCCCACGGCCCAGATGCTCCGGGGACTGGACGCCCTGGTCTACGACATCCAGGACGTCGGCACCCGCTACTATACCTATATCACCACCCTGGCCTATGCCATGGAGGCGGCGGCCGGCGCCGGCCTCGACTTCTATGTGCTGGACCGCCCCGACCCCATCACCGCCGCCAGCGTGCAAGGCCCGGTGTTGGACCCCGATTTGCGGTCCTATATCGGCTACTTCCCGCTGCCGGTGCGTTATGGCATGACCGCCGGAGAGCTGGCGCAACTCTTTAACAAGGAAAAGGCGATTGGGGCAAAGTTGCACGTGGTGGCGATGAAGGGGTATCGACGGGAGACCTGGTTCGATAAGACCGGGCTTAAGTGGGTCAATCCATCCCCGAACCTCCGGTCCCTGACCGAGACGATCCTTTACCCCGGGGTGGGCCAGATTGAGTCCGCCAATGTGAGCGTCGGCCGGGGTACGGCCACACCTTTTGAAGTCATCGGCGCCCCCTGGATTTCGGGGGACCGGCTGGCCCGCTATTTGAGCCAGCGGCGCCTGGCCGGGGTCGTATTCGAGCCGGTGTGCTTCGTGCCTGGGGCCAGCCCCTATGCCCACCAGCGGTGCGGCGGGGTCCGGCTGCGCCTGACCGACCGGGACGCCCTCAATACGGCGGCTCTGGGCGTCGAGTTGGCCGCGGCGCTTTACCGGCTTTATCCTGGGCAGTTTCAAATCGACCGGACCGTAACCATGATCGGTTCTCGCCAGGTCATCCAGGCCATCAAACAGGGGGATGATCCCCGGGACATTCAACGCCGGTGGCTGCCGGGGTTGGATAACTTCTCCCGCCTCCGGGCCAAGTATCTGCTCTACTGAGGCCGTATCTGACCCAACGCCGGCCCATCCGGCCGGATGATTCGGGTTATCCCACCCCCGGGGAGATTTCTTGCCCTTTACCTCTGAAAATATTTTACAATTACCCATATCCATGCCGATAAGCTGCGGCGCTGACGATCATCCGGTTGGCGTCGGGTTCCGCCGGGGAGAACTATGCTTCCCGGAAGTTGCCGCGCCCGGGATCTTATGAGGCCAATTCCCCCGGTTGATCCTTTGGGCGCCGGCCGGGTGACTGACGGTCAATGGTTTTTGGTTCTCAAAGCCGGAGACCCGGTTAAGGCCGCTTCACCCATCGTGGCGCCTGGCTGTATTGGGGTTGAAACCTGGAGTGTCATGGCAGAGCCGATCTATTCCCGCGACGACCTGAGAAACCTGGTGCAGCTCTCCTCCCTGGTCAATTCGTCCCTGGATACCCAGGAGGCCCTGAACAATGCCTTGAAGAGTGTGGAGCAGTCGTTGAACGCCGAGGTGAGTTCCATCTTTGAGGTGGACAAGGTCAAAGGGGAGCTTTTTTTTCGCCTGGCCCGGGGACCCGGCTCGGAAAAGCTCAAAAACTTGCGGCTGAAGATTGGGGAAGGCATCGCCGGGTGGGTGGCCCAGACGGAAAAGCCGTTGATCTGTCCCGATCCTTACGTGGATGCCCGGTTCTCCCGGCAGTTTGATGCCCAATCGGGTTTTTCTACCCGCTCGATCCTCTGCGTGCCCCTGAAATCCCAGGATCGGCTCGTGGGAGTGCTGGAAGTGCTCAACAAGAAAGATGGCCAGGGTTTTCATGACGATGACCTGGAAATTCTGACCATGCTGGGCAATATGATCGGTCCCGCCCTGGAGAACGCCCAACTTTACGGCCGTTTGAAGGAAAAACTCACCCTCACCATGGAAGAGTTGAAAGTGGTGGAGGACAAGTTGCTGCAAACCGAGCGCTTGGCGGCCCTGGGGAAACTCTCCAAAGGGGTGGCCCACGAGGTGCGGAACCCGGTCATGATCATCGGAGGCTTCGTCCGGCGCCTCCAAAAGCGCCTGCCCCCCGACGATCCCGCCCTGGAGATGATCGTTCCCATCCTCCAATCGGTGCGCCGGCTGGAGCGGATGGTGGCCGAAATCGAAGAGTTTACCGTCTTGTTGGAGCCGGACTTACAGCGCCGGGACCTGGCCGCGGTCATTGACCAGGTGTTGGCGGCCTGCGCCGGGGCCCTGGAGCAGCGCCGGATTGCCGTGCAGCGCCGGGTCCCTCCGGATCTGCCCCGGATTCCCCTGGATGAGCGCCTCTTAAGCCTGGCCCTCCGCCACCTCATCGACAACGCCATGGAGGCCATGCCCCAGGGCGGTCAACTGAGCCTGGAGGTGACGCCCGAGCCCAAAGGGCTGCGCCTGATCCTGAGGGACACCGGGGTCGGCATTCCCCCCGACGACATGCCTTATCTCTTCGACCCGTTTTTCTCCTCCAAACCCGACGGCACCGGTATGGGCCTGACCAAGGTGCACCAGGTCATCAGCGATCATCGGGGGGAAATCCAGATCACTTCGGCCCCCGGGCAGGGCACCGCAGTGAATATCTGGCTGCCCCGGTGGCTGGTCAAATAATTCAACGACAATCCCCCTCAGACGGACCGGCGGCATATTCGCCGGCAAACGGCCCCATGACCCTCGCCGCCCTTGCCAATGCCTCCCGGAAAGATTAGCATTTGGATGGTTATTAATGAAGATACTGGGTTGTTCTGAAAAGGTAAGCGATACCATGGACCGATGCGCCTGTTCCAATCACCTCCACAGTTCCCCAGACCCGAACCCCCCGCCTCATGAAGACGAGCTGCCGGAGGCGTCTGATCATGACAGGGAGTCGTCCCGGTTTCCTGTATGGGGCCGGCTGTCCAGGTTTTTCCTCTGGTGGCTGATCTTTGCCGGCGTCTACGCCAGTTCTTCCGTGTGCCCCTTCTGCGGCCGGGCGGGTTGTCCGGTGGGCGCCGCCAGCGCCGGGCTGGTGGGCGGCGTCTTTGCCTTCCTGATCACCGGAGTCAAGCGACTGTTGACGTCCTTTAAACGACTTTTGCCAATTGGCCGCGCCACCGGAGGGGTCCGGAAAACCGGGGGTTAGCCGCTGAGGCCAGGGGGGGAGGAGATTGGGTGGGCTACAACCTCAGGCCCCGGTGCGCCGGGATCTTGTCCAGGAGCTGAAAATTCGTCCGCACTGAGGCTACCGGTTCCCCCACCTGGATGATGTCCGCGGCATGGACCGGCCCCAGGCGGCGGCCGGCTTCAGCCAGGTAGCGCACCCGGTGGGGATCGATCCCCATGATGCGGGCGCAGGTGGCGTCCACCGCCGGCAGATTGCGCCCCATCACCAAGACCCCGGCCGGTTTCGGGGTGCCCATGATCGGCCCGTCGCCTTCCATGCCCACAATGCCATCGACGATGGCGAATTGCGGCTTCAGGGCGCAGACAATATCAAGGATGGCCCCGTCGATGCCCGCATAATGCAGGACATTTTTCGGCCAGCCATAGTAACTCCCCGGCATGACCCCGAATAAATTCTTCATGGACAGGGTAATTCCGGCCCAGTGATGGGTTTTCAGTTTGGCCAGGGAAACCACCCAATCCACCTGCCGCAAGGTTTCAGGGAAGGTCAGGTTGACCAGGGATGAATAGCGGCTGATATTCTTCATGGAGTAACCGTGGTCATAGTTCAAATCAATAAAAGGAATCCGATCCTCCCAAAGCATTTCGGCCAGGCCGGATTCTTCTAACAACAGCAAGGTATCGCCGCAATGCCCCGGCCCTTCGGCGACCATGACCCGATGCGCCCCGAGCTTGAGAAAAGCTTGGGCGGCGGCATAGACCACTGCCGGATGGGTATTGATATGGATGGCTCCAGGATCGGTCTCCACCAGGTTAGGCTTTAATAAAATCCGCTTGCCGTTGATTTCCCCGGGGGATATTCCCAAGGCCTTGAATCCCGAAACGATTACCCCGGCAATATCGGCGCTATAGTTCGGCACCTTCGCAATAAAAGCCTGTTCCCGCCATTTCCGCCTGAACAGCTTCGGCCACAGGTAGAGGCCCAGAGCGGCCAAAGCCGCCCCGCCGAGACCGGCGAACAAGAACTCGCGCCGGGTGAAGCCTTTGCGGGGCAGGGTTTCAGGTCCACGCGGATGCTGGTTCATGATTTCCCCGGTTCTGAAAAAATCCCTTCGAGCCCGCCGGGTGATTTTAAGGCCACCATGAGCAAGGCGAGGGAGGCCGTATCATAAGCCCCGTATCTTGCCTGGTTTTTCAGACATGCATAAATCAAGGTGGGGGACGGCTGGGGACGGGCTCCCCAGGCCCCGAGTCCCAAAAGGCTCCACCCCAGTGAGCGGGGGGTAGTTAAGCTGACGACCCTGGACTGCAAGTAGGTGAGACTGCGTTGAATGGATGCCAGCGAGGTTTGGTCTTTGAGAGCATTCAGGGCAATCCCCGTACTCAGAGGCATCGGACGCAATTCCTGGTCAAAGACGAAAGTATTGCCGTAGTTCCAGCCGCCCCGGGGTAATTGCCGGTCCAAGAGCAGGCGGGTACCCTCCTTAACCCGTTCATGGTTGCCATAGCCGGCGAGTTCGAGAGCCAGC
Source organism: uncultured delta proteobacterium (assembly GCA_963812015.1). Taxonomy (GTDB): domain Bacteria; phylum Desulfobacterota; class Desulfobaccia; order Desulfobaccales; family 0-14-0-80-60-11; genus 0-14-0-80-60-11. The sequence goes on from CAWETI010000003.1 coordinate 1,518,540, forward strand.
ATCGCCAGCGCGGTAGGTTCGACCCAGGCATGCGTGTCGGCAATCCAGGACCAACCCTTAAGATTAGGGTCGTGGCTGGCTGGAGAATTTGCTTCTCGTCGCCAATGCTTGCCGCTGCTGGTCAACAGGAAATGGGCTGCCCGGGCCTGATTGTCCCGATGTTCGGGGGACTGATGCCAGGCGAAGACCGCCAGGGCGGTGGGCCAGAACGCCTCGGGGTGGTCGGCAGATATGCACACCCGGCCGTCGGGGAACTGCTCCGCCGCCAGACGGGAACGGGCCCCCGCCAGCAGGGCACGGTCGGCCGGGTCGCCGGCTAGTGCAACGATGGCCCAGCAGCTTGCATCCGGTCGATAATCGCCCTCGGGGCCCGATGCGAACCCGCCCTCAGCCAGACCTCTTCCCCTTAATTGATTAATCCAAAAAGCACCTAGATCTTCTGGCATAATATCGTTCATGAGCCATACACGCTTTGTTGGTTTTCCTCAGCAGAGAGTTTAACCGGGCGATTCTTCTGATAACGATATAATCGGTTTGATACGTATTTAGCAACAATTATTATTAAAGACAAACCTGATGATTGTCAGACTTTTGTGGGAACCGGCGCCGCCTGCCGGCTTCCAGCCTCAACCGGCCCGCCTGGCCGATCAGCATAAATAAGCATGTAAAATCAATGACCTAAGCAATTAGGCCCTTCTGGCTCGCCGTCTCTCTAAGGTTTTCCCCCCGGATAATGAGATAGTTTCCCCGAATTAAGGTCGGGAATTCCCCTAAACCACTTTCAGGGGTTTGGAGGTTAAGAATGAGGGGTGTCCTGATTTACCTCAAGCTTTGCTTGAAGCATATTCAAGGCACACTGAGCAATATTAAATAATGAGTTAAGCGAATTTGATGACGGATGTCAGGGAGGTGATGAGCCCAGGACGCCTAAGACGCTTAAAATGATTCGCAGTGGCGCAAGTTCCAAAACTTATTAACCAGGAAAAACCCAAAACCACAGGGAAGAAGCAAAACCCATAAAAAAGAGGAGAGAAAAACATGGAACGGATGAAGAATTTTTTCAAAGATGAGTCTGGTGCAACCGCGGTGGAGTATGGTCTGATGGTGGCGTTGATCGCTGCGGTTATCGTAACCATCGTTACGACCCTTGGGCAAAAAGTCAACACTGCCTTCACAACCGTAAGTAACGGTATGGCCAGCTAAGAAGCTCCATCATGTCCAGTACAAGTATTGGGGGCATGGTCGCAGCCTTGCGAGGAGAGAAAACTATGGAAGGGATGAAGAATTTTTTCAAAGATGAGTCTGGTGCGACCGCAGTGGAGTATGGCCTGATGGTGGCGTTGATCGCTGCGGTTATCGTCACCATCGTTACTACCCTTGGGCAAAAAGTCAACACTGCCTTCACAACCGTGAGTAACTCCATGGCCAGTTAAGAAACTCCAATATGTCCAGTACAAGTATTGGGGGCATGGTCGCAGCCTTGCGAGGAGAGAAAACTATGGAAGGGATGAAGAATTTTTTCAAAGATGAGTCTGGTGCGACGGCCGTGGAGTATGGTCTGATGGTGGCGTTGATCGCTGCGGTTATCGTCACCATCGTTACGACCCTTGGGCAACAGGTCACCACTGCCTTCACAACCGTGAGTGGGGCCTTTGGCAGTTAAGAAACGCCGTCTCAAGTGCAGTACAGGTATTGGGGGCCTGGCGGCACCCCTGCCAGGCTCGCAGGTTAAGACTGACTCGCATGGTTGATGAATCGGAAACAAGTCTTAATCCCTTCCCCTGGTGGGATGGGATTAAGGGGCGGGGGAAGATAACTACTGGGAAGAACACTAGTTATTCACCCCCACTCCAACCCCTCCCTCAAGGGGCAGGAAATTAAGGACTTTTTCCGAGGTCATCAGGGTGCGAACAGGAAACCTTACCGGCAAGATCCGGTGAGCCGGGGAAAGCCGCAGCAGTATCGTTAACCAAAGAGCACAATCCTGCAACTCTCTGGAGATCAGGTGTGCATGAGACCTAAAGAGCCGGAGGCAACCTTTCCGGATTTGGTTCAAACCACAGGAGGGACCACCCCATGAAGAATGAAGGCGCAAATGAGATGGTCTTGCAGACCATAGTGGCGCTGTTAGCAATGGGGTTGGCAGTATTAAGCCTCATGTGCATGGGGCGATGGGTTTAGGCCCAGGCTCCAGGAAAATACCTTTAAGAGAAAGGGGTAGGGAAGATGCCCGTGGCCGGTTTTTGGACCGAAGCTGTCGGTTGGATGAGTTCCCGGGGTAATCTGCTCATACCCCTGGTACTCACCGTGTGGATCGCCTGGGGCGACATGAAGACCCGGCGGATACCCAACTATCTGACCTTAGGGACGGCGGTGGCCGGCCTGGCTTTTAACTTCATGAGCAATGGCCTTTTTGGCCTGGCGGACGGGTTTTTCGGGATGCTCCTGGGCTTCGCCTGTCTCATCCTGCCCTACCTCTGGGGCGGCATGGGGGCCGGAGACGTCAAGGCCCTGGCCGCCCTGGGGGCCTGGCTGGGTCCCCGGCTCACCTTGCTCCTGTTTTGCTACATGGGGATCGCCGGGGGAATCATTGCCGTGGGTTATTTGATCTGGCAAGGGGTCCTGTGGCAGAAAATCAAGCAGGGTTGGGTATTTCTGGTCAACCTGATCCTGTCGCGTCCCGACGGTCTGCCCCCGGCTCCATCTCCTTCCCAGTTAACCGAAGGGATCCCTTACGGGGTCGCCATCGCCGTGGGGATGATAGTCCTGGTGGGGGTGGGAGGTAAGCTGTGATGCTTCAGAACCGTCTAAACTGGTCGAAACTGCGGAAGGATGAGGGGGCTGCGATGGTGGAATTCGCCATCGCCTGCAGCCTCCTGATTATGCTGGTTTTGGGGATCTGCGAATTCGGTCTAATCTTTTACCAGAAACAAGTCATCACCAATGCCAGCCGGGAAGCGGCCCGCTACGGCGTGACCTATGTGACCGACGCTAACGGCGTCCGCCTGGCGCCACAGAATATTACGACTCCCTACACCATCACGCAGGTGGTCACCAATTATTGTACCGGCCGCATCGCCACTGGCTCCTGGTCGACAGTGGTGTCGGGCGCCGGGTACGCCACCGGCACCCAAGGGAGCCCCATCATCGTCACGGTAACCTCCACGAACCAGATGGATCTCTTGAGCGGCTTTATCCCAAGTCTGAAGAATCTTTCGTTTACGGCCCAAACCACTATGAACTGTGAGTGACTGCCATGCAAATGAATCTGCCTAGAGGCACCATTTTTATCGTCGCAGCGGTGGCGGCAGGATTAGTAGCCACCTTTGCCATCCACCGATACGTGACCGTGAAGACCACGGTTCCGGTAGCGGCAACCCGCCAGGTCATCATTGCGGCCGGAGACATTTCTCCGGGCACGGCCATCTCCGGAGCGCAGGTCAAAGTCGTTTCCTGGCCCCAGGAAGTGATTCCCCCCAAATCCGCCTCCTCCACGCCAGAAGTTGAGGGCCGGGTGGTCATGGTGCCTATTCCTCAGGGCAACCCCATTCTCTTTTCCATGCTGGCCCCGGAGGGCACGGCCGCCGGCTTGAGTGGCATCTTGACGGACGGAAAGCGGGCCCTCACCGTCAAAGTGGATGAAGTCGCCGGCGTGGCCGGCTTCATCCACCCCGGAGACCATGTGGATGTGCTGGTGGATCTGCAACTTGCCGAGGGAAACGAACACTTTTCCAAGACCATCCTGCACGATATCCTGATTTTGACCGCCGGGCAGATTTGGGAGCAAAAGGGCGACAGCAAACCCGTGGTGGTCAATACCGTCACCCTGGAGGTGACCCCGGAAGAGTCCGAGGTGCTCAATCTGGCCAGCAACGAAGGCAAGATCCGGCTGGCCCTCAGAAACCGCAACAATAAGACCATCGCCCAAACTCCCGGCGTGACCACCTCATCTCTTACCGGTGGCGGTGGCGTCAAGAAACAGGAAAAAGAAAAGGTTGTCGTCCAACCTGTCCGGGCCGAGCGAAGCGTGGAGGTTATCAAGGGCTTGGACCGGACGGAGGCCAAGCTTTAGCAGGTAAGGGCGTCAGTGCCCGGCCCAGCCTGGGTGGCAACAGGTGTAATGTTCGGATGAATTAACCTAAGGTGTACGAGGAGGGATTAAGGAAATGAGAACGATATCCAGTTTCATCAGAAAAACCGAAGGAGCGACGGCAGTTGTCATTGCCATCGGCATATTTACGTTCCTCGGGTTGGCAAGTCTGGCCATCGATGTGGGCCATCTCTACACCGTCCGCAATCAGCTGCAAAACTCGGCGGATGCGGTAGCCCTGGCTGGGGTTGAACAGCTGATCCAAGCAGACTCAAACGGCGATGCCGTCGTAAATTCCACCCAGGCAACCGCGGCGGCTATGCAGGTGGCTCAGTCCCAGAGTCAACTGGATGGGTTGCCCACAGTGACGAATGCGGCCCGCAATGATCTGACCTTAAATTTCGGCGTCTGGAATATCTATGCCGGCAACCCTAACACGGCCTGGACCCTGATCGGCCCCACCTGTACCAGCACCTCCAACGCCAATGCGCTGCAGGTCACCCTCACCCGAAACGCGGGAACGGTATTCGGCCCGGTGACCAACTTTTTTGCCCAGATCTTTGGCCTATCCAACTCGACCGTATCGGCCACCGCCACCGCCTATTTAGGCTATACCAATCAGGTGCAAACCGGCGCCATCCAGGTGCCCCTGGCCCTGCCAAGCACCGGGACGGGCAGTCCTCTTGCCTCCAACGGCGACTCCGGCTGGTTTGCCCGTCTTTTCGGACCCAACCAGGCCGCGGCCACCACCACCAAGACGCTTATTTTTAAGGACACCGGCGGCGCCAAGGTCCCTACTACGGTGCCCACCAGTCCGGTCGCTAATCTCGACCCAAATCAAGGGTATTTTTATACCGTCAACTCCACTGACACGGTGCCCACTACCATCACGAACACCCTGGCAAAGATCTATACTCCCAGTTTAACTGCGCAAACTAATATTCCGGTGCTGGTGGGCGCCTTGACGGTGAACCAGCAAGTCTATCCCCGCAGCGAGTATCCTTGGGGCGGCAGCTATATGGGGGCCATCTTCCAGAACTTGCAGAAGGCCTATTATTACAAGACCACCGGCAGCGCCACCACGGCGCCCGCCGCCGGCACCGCCTGGCATACCACTTTAGTGGTTCACACCCCCACGAGCACGGCTCCTCTGGCCCGGAAAGGGGGTTTCATGTCCCTGGCCCGGCTGTTGGCCCCCTTCTGGGCATCGGAGGCCTACGCCTGTTCTACCCTAACCACTCCGACCATCAAGGTTGCCTCCGTTGTCAACGTGGCTATCACCGGCGTCACTTACAACAATACCTCCAGTGGCGATGGCACCAGTTATACTTTCCCTAAAACCATTGCTACTCCGGCGCCAGCCTCAGGCACTACAACGTATACTAGCCTGAAGGACTACTTGACTCGTTATCCCAACAGCACCTGGAACCTCAACAGCGTGACCATCCAGAGTGTGACGGATACCGCCACCGTATCGCCTGCTGGTAGCGTTTCCGGAGGACCAGCAAATAACACAATCAATACAGGCGCCCCTGCCAATGTGGGGTCATTTGCCCGCACCGGCAAGTTGGTGAAGAATTGGTAGGACCGAACTAAAAACGGGTAAGCTGAGGATGAGAACAGGAATATATCGGCACCGGGGGGGATATGAAAGGGGAAAAAGCAACTTCATTCCTGGGCACAATCTGCATCGTGGCCCTGACCCTGTTCAGCTTCACCTATCCGGCCCTGGGGGGGGATCTGTTGGATCGGGTGAAGAACCAGGAGATCGCCCAGGTAGTGCGTCTGCAGGTGGGGCACTCCAAGGTGTTGAAGACGCCGTTCAGCCTCACCCGCATCTCGGTGGCCGACCCGGACGTCGCCGATCTCATCCTGATTAACGAGCGGGAGATCTATGTCAACGGTCTGGCCCCGGGGGTGACGAATATCACCATGTGGGGCAAGTCCCGCTTCACCTCCGCCACAGTCACGGTGGAGGCCGACCTGACCCTGTTGAAGGAGAAGCTCCACCAGATCCTGCCCAAGGAAAAGATCGGGGCCGAGGCCGCGGGTGAGTCCATCGTCCTGTCCGGGGAAGTTTCCGGGCCGGTGGCCCAGGACACCGCCCTGTCTCTGGCCATGCCTTATGCCGGCGGCAAGAAGGAAAAGGTGGTGAACCTGATGCACGTGGGCGGGGTGCAGCAGGTGATGCTGGAGGTCCGGGTGGCGGAGATCAACCGGGTGATCGCCGAGCAGATCGGGGTCAACTTCAACGCGGTGGCCCCCGGCGGCAATTTCGGCGTCAACCAGATCAACAGCCTGGCCCCCATCAGCAATCTGGTGCGCACCTTCACCGGGACCGCCGCCGCCCCGGGCACCACCTTCTCCCAGGGCCCCGGCAGCCTCATCACGGCCATGGGGGGCTGGACCGCGGCCGGCACCCTGTGGACCGTGTTTTTGGACCTCCTGAAGCAGCAGAACCTGGGCCGGGTGCTGGCGGAACCCAATCTGGTGACCACCAGCGGCCAGAAGGCCTCCTTCATCGCGGGGGGTGAGTTTCCCGTGCCGGTGCCCCAGAGCGGCATCGGCGGGGCGGCCACCATCACCATCGACTGGAAGAAGTTCGGGGTCCAGCTGGATTTCACCCCCGTGGTGCTGAACGACAGCAAGATCGCGGTGAAGGTGCATCCCATCGTCAGCGAGCTGGATTATACCCTGGGGATTCAGTTGCAGGGCTTTACGGTGCCGGGGCTGACCACCCGGGAGATGGACACCCACATAGAGGTGCAAGACGGCCAGACCTTCTCCATCGCCGGGCTGTTGTCGGACTATACCCGGAATGTCATCAACAAGTTTCCGGTGCTGGGGGATATCCCGGTCCTGGGGGTCCTGTTCCGCTCCACCAACTACCAGAAGAATGAAACGGAGTTGGTGGCCCTGGTGACCCCCCACCTGGTGAAGCCCATGGCGCCGGGGGCGGCCCGGTTGCCCACGGATAAGTGGATCGATCCCAGTGAGGTTGACACCTACCTGCTGGGGCTGGAGCAGGGGCGGCAGAAGCCGGCCCCGCCCCCGGCGCCTGCGGCGTCGCTGCCGCCGGGATTCGGCCACCAGTCCCTGAATTAGGCGCCCGGCGCCGGAGAGAGAGCCATGTTCAACCGTAAGACTGACATCCCCAAGACCTGGAGGCGCCTGGCGCTGTTGGGGATAGCGCTGCTGCTGCTGGCCGGGTGCTACCCGCCCAGCGCCGTGGAGATGGATTACGGCAATTCGGTGCGGAACAACATCGCTCAGCAAGTGGTGAACCCCCAGGCCGGCTTCGACCCGAAGCCCGCGGTGGGGCTGTCGCCCCAGGCCGCGGCCAACGAACTCGAGAAATACGACAAGAGCTTTAAGGGCGAAGATAAGAAGGCCCTGGAAATGAAGCTGTTAAATCAATGAGCTGCACGAGCCGCAACAACAGGGGGACCGAGGCGTGAATCTTGACCAGCTAACCATTTCAGTGCTCTTTGGGACCGGGGTCCAGCGTCCGGAAATTCGGGCAGTCCTGGACAAGCTCCCGCAACTGAAGGTTGTGGACCAAACCTCCAATCCCCAGAGCTTCACCAGTCAGCATCATGATAGTGCTCCCGATGTGGTCCTGGTGGAAATGAATGGGGAGAGTCAAGTTCCCGAGTGGCTGGCGAATCTCCCCCAGGAGATGCCTAACACTCAGGTCTTGGTTTGTTCCTATAACCGGGAGCCGGATTTTTTGATCCGGGCCATGCAAGTGGGAATTCGGGAATTTTTACCCCTCCCCCTGGTGCAATCGGAACTGGAAGCCGCCCTGAAACGGGTGTCGGGGGCCCAAAGGCGGCTCCAGCCCGTCACAAATGACCGACAGGGACGGATCATCGTGGTTACCGGCCACAAGGGCGGGGTGGGGAGTACCACGGTCGCAGTCAACCTGGCGGAGGCCCTGGCAGAAGGGTCCAGCGAAAGGTTGGCCCTGGTAGACCTGGGGCGGCCGTTCCCCGATGTGGGCACCTTCCTGGATCATGAATCGGATTATTCCATCGTAGACCTGATGCAGAATGTGGCCACCCTGGATAGCGCTTATATCCAGAGGATCATGCAGCCTTATGGCACCAAATTGTCAGTTTTGCACGGGGTCTCAGACTTCAGGGACCAGGAAAATTTTGATCTGGAGAGCCTGGAACGGATCTTTGGCATCTTGCGGCAAATGTATAAATTTATCGTGGTGGATCTCAGTCATTGGTTGGACGAAATCTTCCTAAAGGTGCTGATTGATGCCGATCTCGTGGTGATGCTCACCGGGTTTACTATTCCGGATCTACGGAACTTGAAAAAACTCTGGCCCCATATCAGAGAGTGGCAGCAGGACCAGCGAAAAATCAAGATCGTGGTGAACCGGTATGATAACAGCAGTGGCTTGCAATTGCGGGACCTGGAACACATCCTGAAGCAGCCCGCCTTCTTTACCTTACCCAACGACTATTCGGCCATGATGCAATGCCTGAACCAGGGGAGCGGCCTGAGCAGTGCCGCGCCGCGCTCCAAGCTCTGGCGGAGCATCAAAGAAATGGCATCTCAAATTTTAATGGAAATCAGCGCCGATGAGTACGGGGATGAGGTTGCGGCCACAACCCGGAAACGGTTCTGGATATTTTAAAAGGGGCATCTAAGTGAGTTGGCTGGAATATAACAAAAAAATAAAAAAGCCCTTGAAGGGGCCTAAACCCGCCCCCCAGGAGCCCCAGGCGCCCCAGGCGCTCGTGGTCGTGCCGCCGCGGCCAGATGACGGGCGCGAAAACCGTCTCTATGAAGTCAAAAGACGGATTCATCATCTTCTGTTAGAGCGGTTGGACCTCAGCCAGTTAGAGGAACTGGATGAGAAAACCAGGGCCGCAGAAATCCGGCAGGCCTTGGGCCTGCTTCTCAATGAAGAAAAAGAACCCCTGAATATGAGGGAGAGGGCTCGGTTAGCCCGGGAGATGGAATTCGAAATCCTGGGCTTGGGACCTCTGGAACCTCTGCTGTTGGACCCCGCCATTTCAGATATTCTGGTCAACCGTTTTAATCAGGTTTACATCGAACGAAAAGGCCGTCTGGAACTGACGGACGTGCGTTTTCAGGATAATGAGCATCTCTTAAAGATCATCAATAAGATAGTCAGCAACGTGGGCCGTCGGATAGACGAATCCGTCCCCATGGTTGATGCCCGGTTGCCGGATGGCTCCCGGGTCAACGCCATTATTTCTCCTCTGGCCCTCGATGGGCCCATGCTTTCCATCCGCCGGTTTTCGGTACAACGTCCCAGCCTGGAAGACCTCATCGAAAAAGGCAGCCTAACCGCAGAGATCGCCGAAGTCATCAAGGCCATCGCGGTGGGCCGATTGAATATTCTTATCTCCGGAGGTACGGGGGCCGGCAAAACCACCCTGCTCAATATCCTCTCGGGTTACATCCCCCCCACCGAGCGCATCATCACGATCGAGGATTCCGCCGAACTGCAATTGCAGCAGGAGCACGTCTGCCGGCTGGAAACGCGACCCCCCAACATCGAGGGCAAGGGGGAGGTAACCCAGCGAGAATTGGTGCGGAACTGCTTGAGAATGAGGCCGGATCGGGTCATCGTGGGTGAAGTCCGGGGCGCTGAAGTCATTGACATGCTTCAGGCCATGAATACCGGGCATGAAGGGTCCATGACCACCGTCCACGCCAACACGGCCCGAGATGCACTGCTGCGCCTGGAAACCATGATTTCCCTTTCCGGAGTCACCATCCAGGAAAAGGCCATGCGGCAAATGATTAGTTCTTCTCTAGATATAGTCATTCAATTGGTCAGGCACAGTGATGGGGTCAGACGCATGATTGCTCTTGCCGAAATAACCGGGATGGAGAGCGGCGTCATCAGTATGCAGGATATTTTTGTGTTTGAGCGGCATGGGATTGATGAACAAGGCAGAGTCTTGGGGCGGTTTGCCCCCACCGGGGTGCGGCCCCGCTTCGTCGAGCGCTGCCGGCTCTTTGGCGTACCTTTGCCAGATGGCATTTTTATGCCGCCGGAGCGACCCTTTAAAGTTAAATAGGCTATGCGTCCCGGGGGGAGACGAAAAATATGGATTTCCCGAAAAGCTACGATCTGGCCGGCATGGACCTCCCTTATGCACTGGGTCTGGTGGGGATCTTTGTAGGGGTGTGTCTTTTAATCACCGGCATTAATTATTATGTGTTGGAGCCCATCCGCCAGCGACACCTCATCAATCAGCGCATCAGGGGGAACAAACGGGAACAACAAGTTCGAGCCCAGGTTTTTAAGTCCTTTCAGGAGGCCACGCACAGCCCAGTCTTGAACCTGGCCGAGCGCTTATTCGGCTGGGGCAAGGTGGATAATCTCCAACGCCATTTGTTCCAGGGGGATATTTACCTGTCTCCCCATGCCTTTATCAGTATCGTCATAATCCTCGCAGTCTTGGGTTTTATGATCGGCTGGTTGGCGGGAGCTCTCATGTGGTCCCTGGGGTTATCTCTGGCGCTGGGCATGCTTCCCATAATTTTCCTGCGGTGGAAGCGGAACCGGAAGACCTTGCAGATCGAGCGATACATGCCCGACGCCATGGAGTTGCTGGCCAGGTCTCTCAGGGCCGGCCATACCTTGTCGGGCACCCTGGAACTGGCGGGGCAGGAGGTTCCCAAACCCCTGGGGACCGAGATGCGCATAACTTACGAAGAACAGCGCCTGGGCTTGAGCATGGGGCAGGCTTTCCGACGCATGGGGGAACGGGTTGCCAGCCGGGATCTGCAGTTTTTTATCACCGCAGTATTAATCCAGGCGGAAACCGGGGGAAATCTGTCGGAAATTCTCGACAATATTGGGACCATTATCCGGGACCGTCTCAAGTTGAAGGGGAAAGTGCAGAGCCTTACCGCCGAGGGACGTTTCTCGGCATTGATTTTGAGCCTCTTACCGTTTGCCACCTTCATCGTCTTTTATTTCATGAACCGCGAATATGTCATGACGTTGTTCAAAGACCCTATGGGGCTCAATTTATTGACCGGCGCCATCATCAGTATCAGCATCGGGATCCTGGTCATGAAAAAAATGGTAAAATTGGACGTCTAGAGGAGGAGAGGATGACAGGACTTGTCTGGGTCATAGCTCTGGCTACTTTTGCCACGGTTGCTTTCCTGACTTACGGCTTCCTCAGCTATTTAAACAATCGGAAGTTGGTGCGGGACCGCTTCAGAACGGGTTCAACCAGCACGATGTCATTAGTTTACCGGGACGAAGGGAGTAACTTTAAAAAACAATTTTTGGACTGGGTGTCATCGCTTGGCACCTTTGCCGGAGATGCCAAAGAAGATACCTCCAAGCTTCGCCTGTCTTTGATCCAGGCGGGGTATCGCCATCCCAAAGCGACGACCATTTTTTTCGGGCTCCGAGTTTTATTAGCTGGGCTGCTGCCGCTGATTTATCTGCTGGCCAATGTGATGAGCGGAGTATTGACCAGAGGTAATCTCATGTTTTGCTTCATGATAGCCGGGGCAGGATTCTATGGTTTGCCCTATGGGTTGAAGATCATTATCAACCGTCGCCAAGATCGCTTGGATAAAGCCCTTCCGGATGTTTTAGACCTGCTCATCGTCTGCATGGAGGCAGGCCTATCCCTCCAAGGTACCATCAATCGCGTGTCAGATGAAGTGATGAGCATCTCCAAAGATCTGTATAAAGAATTACAGCTTACCAATGCCGAGTTGCGCACCGGGATCAACCGCGAGGTGGCGCTGAGAAATCTGGGCGAGCGTACCGGGGTGCAAAATGTCAAAGCCCTGGTGGGGCTGATGATCCAATCGGATAAAATGGGCGCCAGTATCGTCCAATCCCTGCGTACCCACGCCGATTTTCTCCGGGTCCAGCGATCTCAGAGGGCTGAAGAAAGGGCCGCCAAATTGCCGGTAAAGATCTTGTTCCCCATGCTCCTGTTTATTTTCCCAGCCATCTTTGTGGTGGTCATAGGCCCCGCAGTCGTCCAGATGTCCCATAACTCCTTTTTTGGAAAATAAACTCGGAGGAACCAGGCGATGTCTTCCCCAGGAGGGGCAAACGGTCCAGAACCCCGGCGGTTCGGAAGCGGCCTGAGTTGGGCTCTGATCTTGGCAACCTTGCTCGCGATGGGAATCGGGTGCGGGTTTCAGACCCCGGGCCTTAGCCGTGGGAATCAGTCAGACCAAAGTCTTCGGTGCGCGGCCGAGGAAACTCCCCGCTTGCTCCGCGCGGCACATTATTATCAATTAATGGGCCGGCCTGAAGTGGCCTTAAAGGAACTGGAAGAAGCCCATCGCTTGGCCCCCGGCAATTTGAAAGTGGCCAATACTTTGGCCCAATTATATGATGAGTTGGGCATGGGGGCCCAGGCCCAGGAGATCTATCAAGAGGCGCTGCTCCTGGATCCGGGGAACCCGGTTCTGCTTAATAACTTGGGGTTTTCCTATTACTTAGGGGGTAACTGGAGCCAGGCCGAGAGGTATTTCCGCCAAGCCCTGGTCTGCCAACCCAACCATCAGGGCGCCCGCAATAACCTGGGGCTCCTGCTCTGTCGCCAGGGACACCGGCAGGAAGCTAGACAGTTGTGGCAAGAGGCCGAAGGCGAGGCCGCAACGCAAAAAATGGCCCAAGTGCTGGCGGCCCTGGGCCTGGCCGATGAACCCCTCTATGCCCAACAATCCCGCCCCCCTTCCGGGACGCAGGACCACCGGGCCTATGCTCCTGTAGACCGGCAGTTGGCGGCCAGTCCCGTGGGCGCAACCAAACCCCCGGAAAATTTGCCGGCCCCGCCACCGGCCGTTAAAGCGTCGGTTGAGCCTGACCTCCACCCTGCTGCGACTCTCCCTGAGGTCGCCCCGGCAAAATTGGCCGCCCTCCCGGCGAAGCCGAAAGGACTTGAATCCCCTTCCCGAACGGCTCCGGCTTCTCTGCCGGGTGGCGCCCGGGTGGCCGCGGCGTCACCGTTCCCCCACCCGGCCGCCTCCGGCTTGAGCCCCGGCGAGGGGTCGGCTCGGCCCGTCCCGGCTCGGATTGCCATGGCCGCGGCCCCGTCACGGCCGGTTCCGGATCCGGAAACCGCAACCCCGGAAAAGTCCCGGCCGGCAACTCCTCAGCCTGGGCCGGCCAGTCAACCTGTCCTCCAACCGCCGATCTCAGAGACTTCTCACGAAAAACCCAGGGCCGACCGACCGAAGTACCTTACTGCCAGCGAACTGGCGGAAACCACTATCGCCATCCTCAACGGCAACGGGATTCATGATCTGGCCCATGAGACCCGGTCACGGCTCTCTCAGGAAGGCTTTAGCGTGGCGGCCATTGGTAATTTTAGGGATTTCGGGGTGGACCGCACGGTTATCTATTACCGGCCCGACTCAAAAAGGGTGGCGACGGCCCTGAATAATAAATTCTTCCCCATGGCGGAAGTTGAGCCGGCGCCCCAGTTGGCTGGCAATGTCGACATCAAGGTAGTTTTGGGCCACGATCAGCTTCCCCAACAACGAGCTGCGGCCCCCAGGTCACAAGAAAACAAATCGCTTTAAAGGCCTGGCTGATCCCGGCTTACGGCCGCCCAGCCCGACAAGCGGGTTTTAGACGGCAATCGCCTAACCCCGCGCCGCGACTGCGGCGTCATGTTTTTGATAAAATTATTTGACCTTAATTCAAAATCTTGGTAATAATTTATACTAGTTACCATCTGAGGAATCGACGGGGAGAACAGGCGGGCAGCCAACATGACAACCACGATTCTCCTTGCCGATGAGCAACAGATTGTGCGTCAGGGTCTCCGGGCGTTATTGGATCGAGAGGCTGACCTCGAGGTGGTGGGGGAAGCGGCTACCGGGCCAATGCTGGTGCCGCTGGTGCGAGATCTGGCCCCTGACCTGGTACTTTTAGACCTGGCCCTGCCCGATCTGCACAGCGTGGAGGGGATACGGCAAATCCTGGCCGCATCTCCCCGAAGTAGAATCATCGCCCTGTCCATTTATGCCGACCGGCGCTTTGTGGTCAACATCCTCAAAGCCGGCGCCTCAGGTTATCTCTTGAAAGACTGTGCTTTTGAGGAGTTGGCCAAAGCTATCCGAATCGTCCAGGCACATAAGACCTTCATCAGTTCGGATCTGGCTGATAACGTCACCCAGGATTATATCGAGGCTTTGGGCCAAAGTGAGGCGCGCTTTCGCACCATCTTCGAAGGGACGAACCTGGGTATTGCCTTGGTGGATAAAGCTGGCCGCATCGTCGAAACCAATCCTGCCTTGCAACGAATGCTGGGGTACAGCCCGGCGGAGATCCTCAATCAGCTGTTCACCCTTTTTATCTTGCCGGAAGACGTCTCCCGGTGCCAGGCCCTATTCCGGGAATTGGTGGAAGGGGAACGAGACTCTTATCACGGAGAGAAAAAATATCTTCGCCAAGATGGCCACACGGCCTGGGGCCGCTTGACCGTTTCCCCATTTCAAGGCGTCAAGGGCGAGGGCCAGTTCGCCGTCTGCCTGCTGGAAGATATCACCAGCCAGAAACAGGCCGAAAAAGAAATCCGCACTTACCAGGAACAACTCCGGTCCGTGGCCTCGGAATTGTCCCTGATGGAAGAACGGGAACGGCGCCGTCTGGCCACTGACCTCCATGACCACGTGGGCCAGATTTTGGCTCTGGCCCAAATCAAGCTGGGGGCCATGCGGGCATCCGCCGCCTCCACTCAGCTGGCCGAGCCTCTGGATGAGGTCCGGCGGCTCATCGAGCAGACCATCCAGTATACCCGGTCTTTGAGCTTTGAATTAAGTCCCCCCATCCTCTATGATCTCGGATTTGAGGCGGCGGTGGAATGGCTGGCCGAGTTAATGCAGGAGCAACATGGCCTGACGATCAAAGTCGAGACGGATCGGTCTGCCAAGCCCATAGGTGACGAGATTCGCGTTATCCTGTTCCAGACGGTGCGGGACTTGTTGACTAACTTGGTCAAACAAGGCTTCGCCAAGCATATCCGGGTGTTTATGGCGAGACGGGATGGCAGCTTAGAGGTCAAGGTAGAAGATGACGGCCTGGGGCTGGGGAGTGCTGCCCACTCATCCTTAGACGGCCCGAATGGGTTTAGTATGTTTAGCATCCAAGAGCGCTTGAAGTATTTGGGCGGTAACCTGGAAGTGGAATCGGAACAGGGGTGGGGAACCAGGGTTACCTTGCGGGTACCATTGAAATATTGAGAAAGGGGAGGGGGCCTCAATGACAGTCAAGATTCTGATCGCCGATGACCACCAGATTGTTCGTCAGGGACTGCGTTTTTTGCTGGAGAAGGAGGCCGACCTCAAAGTGGTGGCCGAGGCCGATGATGGACGGACGACGGTGCGCTTGGCCCGGGAGTTGAACCCCGGGGTGATCATTATGGATGTGGCCATGCCCGATCTCAACGGCATCGAGGCCACTCGCCAGATCATTGCGGAGTCCCCCGCCACCAAGGTGATTGCCCTCTCCATGTATGCCGACCGCCGATTCGTGATCAACATGCTGAAGGCCGGCGCTTCGGGCTATCTCTTGAAAGATTGCGCCTTCGAAGAGCTGACCCGGGCCATCCGGGTGGTGCTGGTGCATAAAACCTATCTGAGTCCTGGCGTGACCGATATTTTGGTCAAGGACTGCAAGTTCGGCGCCCCGGAAAATGAGATTTCGGCTTTCGGGCTTTTGACCCCCAGGGAGCGGGAAGTCCTCCAGCTCATGTCCGAAGGGAATTCCACTACCAAAATCGCCGATAATCTCCATGTGAGCGTCAAGACCGTGGAGAGCCACCGGCAGCAGCTCATGCAAAAGCTGAATTTGCGGAGCGTGGCGGAACTCACCAAGTATGCCATTCGGGAAGGCCTGACCTCTTTGGGGAACTGAGGGCGGGTTGATCTTCCCGGATAAGCGTGGTCTGACCAATAAAAATTCCTGAAAACTATCCCCTTCCGGGGGGGGGCGGCCGGGCTTATCCTCTCGCTGCTTGCATCTCTCCCCCTAACCTCTCCTTTGGCCCTTTGCCGATGCTCGTGCGATTGGCAGTGGCGGCCATGTTTCGCCTCCAGCCAATTATAATGGAGTTTGTGCCTTGACCGTGGTTTCCTTTAAGGTTATTCTTAATGGTTAGGAATTGATGGAGTTGGTCAAGTGCCTCCTGGATGCCCGAACCGGGTGTCTTTGCCAAACCAATACTAGAAAGGCGATGCTAATCCGACGGACCGAGCCGGTCAACATCCGTTGGGTCACAGGCGCTCGAGGGGTTACGTATGAGTCATAAAGTTGTTCTGCAAGCTACCAAGCGTGAGGTCATCGGCAAACAAGTGGGCGCCTTGCGCCGGGCCGGGAAGCTGCCGGCCGTGCTCTACGGGCACCAAATCAAGTCGATGCCCATCATGCTGGACCCCCTCGAAGCGTCCCGGACCCTGGCCCACCTGACCTCGTCCAGCCTGGTGACCATCGACCTGGACGGCCAAGAGTATCCGGCCCTGGTGCGCGAAAAACAGGTCGATTTCATGAAGAATAACCGCCTCCTGCACCTGGATTTCCAGGTCATCTCCCTGACCGAGAAGATCCGCACCAAGGTCGGCATCGAGCTGGTCGGCAAGGCCCCGGCGGTCAAAGACTTCTTCGCCGTGATCGCCACCGGCTTAACTGAGCTGGAGGTCGAGTGCATGGCCCAGGCGCTGCCGGAGCGGATCGTGGTCGACATCTCCGGCCTGGCCGAAATTGGCGATGCCATCCACGTGCGCGACGTCGTCCTGCCTGATATGGTGGAAGTTCTGGACGATAAGGACGAGATGATCGCGGTCGCTTCCGCCACCAAGGAAGAGCAGATCGTCGCGGAGGCCCCGGGCGAAGCAGAAGCCGAGCCCGAGGTAATCGAATCCGGCAAGAAGGAATAGGCAGTCCCTTTAGGAAAGTCCTTATCGAGGGTGAGGCGTAATC
This sequence comes from uncultured delta proteobacterium, assembly GCA_963812015.1. Taxonomy (GTDB): domain Bacteria; phylum Desulfobacterota; class Desulfobaccia; order Desulfobaccales; family 0-14-0-80-60-11; genus 0-14-0-80-60-11. The sequence continues at coordinate 1,535,597 of CAWETI010000003.1, forward strand.
CCCCGATCAACCGGAACCAGCGGCTATAAGCCTCATATTGATATTCGAGCCTTGGGTCAAAAGCCCAAGGCTTATTTTCATAGGGGCGCGATCCGCTGGCTTCAGCCCCATATCACCCGGCCCCAATATGGGGCTAACCAGGACCTCTTACCCCCCCTTAGCCTGATGATTTGCCGTTATTCACGCCGGTATTCCGCCCTTCTTGTCTATCAGACGCCTGAAAATTTCCTTACCACAAATGCCCCCCTGGGATATGGAGACCTGGGCATGGAGCCTCGGCTTTTCCTCTATCTCACCTTTATCGGCCAGTGCTGGTCTGGGATTCAGGGGTCGCCACCCCACCGGGAATCAGCGAAATAGGGGGATAGTATGGCCAAAATTTGCCAACCAGGCACTTTGTCTGGAAAATATGTGCTATCGTGGTTCTGGCGAGGCGATCTGACCAAAAAAGAAAAACCTTTGCGGGATGAGAGCCGGGATGTAAGATCGCCAAAAGAGTTTTTGACTGCGGAGGTCAAGGTTGCCGCATAATCTCCGCCTATTATGAAAAAAAGGGCTGCCGACAATACCTGGCGGGAACCGGTTTTGAATCTTTTTTCTGAGGAAAAGGGATGAAAGTCCTCTTTTTGCAATCCCTCAGCTATCCCTTTATCGGCATCATGTCCCTCTCGGCGGTATTGCGCCGAAGTGGACATCGGACCAGCCTCCAATTCCTCAATTTCAACTGCCCTACCCGCGAGGATTTTCACCGCATCCGGGAGGTTGCGCCTGGCCTGATCGCCATTCCGGTCTATACCGGCTGGCAAAGCAGCATTCTAAAATTTTGCCGCCAGTTGAAAGAGAAAACTGACATCCCCATTATCGTGGGTGGTCCCCATCCGACCCATTGCCCCGAGATTCTCAATGACCCGGCCCTGGATTACCTCTGCGTGGGGGAAGGAGAGGTTTCTTTCCTGGAACTGACCGACCGCCTGGGGCAGGGCCGGCCCGCTGAGGATATCCCCGGCATCTGGGTGAAGAAAAACGGCGTTGTCACGGATAACGGGATTTCGCCTCTGCCCCACCTGCCGGATCTCCCTCCCATGGATATCGATCTTTACTGCCGGGCCAGCGAGGCCATCCGCCTCCAAAATAACCGAGAGTTCAGCCTGAACCGCGGCTGTCCTTTCCGCTGCACTTATTGCAACGCACCCCTGTTGCGCTCTCTGTACGGCAAGGCGGCGGTGCGCTCCAAGACGGTGGAACAGGCCATGGAGGAAATCCATTATGTTTATAGCCGGTATCCTTTTAAATCGGCTTATTTCACCAGCGACAATCTCTTCTTAAGCAAAGATTTCGCGCACCGGTTGTTGCCTCGATTTAAACAGGAAATCGGCGTCCCCTTTTCCTGCCAGATGCGCGTCGAACTCATTGACGCCGGGGTGGCCCGCATACTGCGGGAATCTGGCTGCCACATGGTGGGAGTGGGGCTTGAAAGCGGCTCTCCCCGAGTCCGCCGGGAAATCCTGGGCCGGTCCATGAGCAACCAGGCCCTGATCCGGGGCTGCCGCCACTTACAGGCGGAGGGAATCAGGATCAACGCTTACAATATGATGGGCATTCCCGGAGAAACCTTTCCCGAGGCCCTGGAGACCCTGGCCCTCAACATCGAAATCAAACCCACCACCAGCTGGATCTCCTTCTTCCAGCCTTATCCAGGCACCAAGTTGACCCGGACCCTGCTGGAGAAGGGAGTCATCACCCCGGACATATTCGACCGCATCCCATCCAGCTATTTTGAAAAAAGTGTGATAATAAAGGAAAATCTTTGGATATGGACGAACTTGCAGCGACTATTCCAACTACTGGTGCTCTACCCGAGCCTGGCAAAACTGGTGGACAAACTTTGCCGGGTCAGGATTCCCTGGATTTATGACCTGTTTTTCGTCACTTCGTTTTATCGTTACGTGCGGCTGGCGTATAATAAGGGCCGGTTAGAGACCTTGAACAAGGTCCTACGGAATGCCTGGGAAGCGGCCCGGGCCGCCGTCAAATGATACAGGCTCAAGATTGACATGCTGACAACCACCCCTTCAAGCTCCCGCACCCACGGCCTGGCTTCCCTCGGGATAGCCGCCCTGTTCCTGGTGATTCCCGTGGTCCTGTTTTGGCGTCCTTATTTCTTTTACATGCTTGACGACTGGACTTCCCTCATCCACATGGTCCAGTATCCCTTCGGTCAATACCTGATCAGCCCGGATGGGGAACAGTGGTTTCCGGTTTTCTACCTGGCTTTTTACGGGCTCGTGAAGCTGGCTGGGGAACGCTATTATCTTTTGGTCCTGGTTAATTGCCTGGGGACCGGGGTTACCACCTGGCTGCTGTACTGCTTCTTGAAGAGACATTTTCGTACCGGGGTTTCCCTGGTTTTAAGCTTGCTCTATGCCAGCGCCGCGCTCCACCACGCCATCGCCTGGAACAGCTTTTACCTGTGCTACCTCATGAGCCTGGGCTTCTTTTTGGGAGGACTGCTGCTCACCGACAGCTACCTCAAGGCCCCCTCTTATGCCAGGCTGATGGGGATTGGGGTCTGCGCCCTGCTCTCCATCCTCTCCCATAACTTTACCCTCCTGGGCCTGCTGGCCTACCCCTTGTACGCCCTCCTGGCCCGGGACGACGCGACCCGTCATTTTAAGGCTCTCCTGGTCACCGTGGGGATCGTCTATCTGCTCTTCACTTGGGGCTATCTCACGTTCCCCGGTCTTAAGGCCACAGCCAGTCACAATCCCCGGGTTCTCACGGCCCTCCCCGGCCTGGGCTATTTGGGGCACATGCTGGCGGGCGCCTTTCTGGCCCCCTTTTTCTATCTCTTCTGGGGCTACTACCATTTCCCGGTTTGGGCCATCGTGGCCGGCGTCTCTTTGCTCGGCATTTGTCTGGCGCTCATCTGGCTGGCGGGGAACCAGCGCCAGCGCCGCTGGCTGCTGTGGATCCTTCTCCTCAATCTGCTGCCCTTTGTGCTCCTTTCCCTCACCCGTTACCAGAAATCCTTCAACCAGGCCTTCGTGGCCCGATACGGGATTTTTACCTTGATCGGGGCGCTCCTGTTGCTGGGCACGGCCTGGAGTCTGATCGCCCCGAGAATCCCGGCGCGGCCCTGGGGGCGCATCCTGTTGGGGGGTCTGTTGGCTTGCATGCTGGCCGGGCAGTTATTGAGTCTTCCCCGGTGGCAAAAAAAATACCGGGAAATCAGCCGCTGGTCGGAGCAATGCTATCGGGAATTTAACCGACCCGAGGGGGGGACCGACTTCCCGGTGGAAGCCTTCGGCAAATTCTGCCCCGGGGCCTACCCCCAACTGACCCGGAGCCAGATGCAGGCCATTCACCGTTTTCTGACCAAACCTTGAACCAACCGTCCAGATTTTATCCGGTCTCGATGTGCCGGTGCTCAGCTTCAGTCTGGTTGATTAAACCCCAGCCGATAATCCCCGTCATCTCCCGGACTTCCTCCTCCCGCCTGCCACCCTGCTATTGTCTGGACAAAGATGCGAAGCTCGGATAAAATTCCCCTATTCTAAAGAGGTTCGTCCGGAGCAGTGGGCCTGGCCGGCGCCGTGGGGCGTCCGGGCCAGGTGTCGATATGGCCTCCGAGGACTGGCCCCACGAGGTTAAGCTCAACGATGAAACGCACCCTGTTGCTCAACCCGCCGTCTTTCCAGGATTTTGACGGCGGGGCCGGTTCGCGCTATCAGGCCACCCGTGAAGTGACGTCTTTCTGGTATCCCACTTGGCTGTGCTACCCCGCCGGTCTCATCCCGGACAGCCGGGTGGTGGACGCGCCCCCGGAAAATCTGACGGTATCCCAGGTGGCGGACCTGGGTGCGGACTTCGAGTTGGCCGTGCTCTTCACCTCCAAGCCGTCCTTCCAGCATGATCTGGCCACCGTCAGCCATCTCAAGGCCAAGAATCCCAAACTCCAGGTGGGCATGGTGGGGCCGCAAGTGAGCATCCTGCCCCAGGAATCCCTGCAAGCCGGCCCCCAATTGGATTTCGTGGTCCGCCGGGAGTTCGACTATGCCATCCCGGAGGTGGCCCAGGGACGGCCCTGGGACCAAATCCAGGGACTGAGCTACTGGGCCGGCGGCCGCATCCACCACAACCAGGATCGGCCCTACGTCGAGGATTTGGACGCTCTTCCCATGGTCACCGAGATTTACCACCGGGACCTGACCATGGAGCACTATCAAATCCCCTACCTGCGCTATCCTTACGTGTCGTTCTATACCGGCCGGGGCTGCCCGGGGCATTGCGTCTATTGTCTCTGGCCCCAGACCTTTACCGGCAGGCGCTACCGGGTCCGGAGCGTGCCCAACGTGGTGGCTGAGGTCCGCCGTTGCCTGGAGCTCTTTCCCCAGGCGGCCGAGATCTTCTTCGACGACGACACCTTTACCGCCGATGGCGAGCGGGCCCGGCAGCTCAGCCGGGAATTCGCCCCCCTCAAGTTTGTCTGGTCCGCCACCGCCCGGGCCAACACCTCTTATGAGACCCTCAAGGCCATGAAGGAGGGGGGGCTGCGCCTCCTGGTGGTGGGGTTTGAGACCGGCGACCCCCAGGTCTTGAAAAATATCCGCAAGGGCGTCACCCTGGACCTGGGACGCCGCCTGGCCAAATGGTGCCGGGAATTGGGCATCCAAATCCACGGCACCTTCATGGTGGGGCTGCCGGGAGAGACCAAAGCGTCCATCGAGGCCTCCATCCGCTTTGCCTGCGAACTGGACCCGGACACCATCCAGGTCTCCCTGGCCACCCCTTACCCGGGTACGGAATTCTACGATTTCTGCCGGGAGCAGGGCTTCTTGCAGGATGACACCCTGGTCAACGGCGCCACCGGCTTCCAACAGTGCGTGGTGGATTATCCCGGCCTGGCCGCATCCGACATCTTCCAGGCGTTGCCCCAATTTTACCGCCGGTTTTACTTCCGGCCCCGCTACATGGCCCGGGCGGCCCTGGTCATGATGCGGGACCCGGTGGAACGGCGCCGCTTGCTCAAGGAAGGCCGCCAGTTCTTAAGCTTCATGTTTAAACGGCGTCAGTGTCAGCAAACCCCGGTGGCCCAGGGCAAGCGCTGTCCATGACCGCCTCCGAGCTCCTCCGCCTAGTTCTTCAGGGGGGGCCTGGTTTTTGCCAGATTGCCGTCACCAATTCCTGCAACGCCCGTTGCCGCTTTTGCAGCTTCCCCGGACTTCCCCCGGCGGAGCGGGTGATGGCCGAGCCAACCCGGCTCTTCCGGGGTCTTAAAGCCCTCAAAGACAAGGGCGTCGATTATGTCTGCCTCACCGGCGGCGAACCCCTGCTCTATCCCGCCCTGCTGGACGCCCTGGGACGAGCCCGGGACCTGGCGATTCATACCATCCTGTGCACCAACGGCGTGCTGCTGACCCCAGCTTTTATCCGGAATTTGCAGGCCGCCGGCCTGGAGACCCTGATCATCTCCATCGACGCCCCCGCGGCCGCCAGCCATGACGCCCACCGGGGGCTGCCGGGGCTCACCGGGCATATCCGCACGCTGCTGCCGGCCTTGCGCCGGGCCGGCCTGGACCCCGTGGCCTCCGTGACCTTGAGCCGCCTGGTGGGTGATTTGGGGGAGATGCTCCGGTTCCTGGAAGAGTTGGGGTTTCACCGGGTCACCTTTTCCTATCCCATCACCCGTCTGAACTCCACCTACCTGGGGTTTGCCGACCACTATTCCGTCGACTTCACTCCCGCCGAACTCCATCGCTGGTTCAGCCTGGTGAGGGCGGCGAAGGCCGCGACCTCTCTGCAGATCCTCAATCCTCGGCTGGGCCTGGACGATCTGATGCGGCAACTGGAGCACCGCCCCCCGCGCTTTCCCTGTCTGGCGGGATACAAGTACTTTTTCGTGGACTGGCATCTTCAGGTGTATCGCTGCCATTACCTGGCCGATACCCTGGGACCCTTGGAAGAGATCGGTCAAATGCCCCCCATCCGGGACGGTTGCACCGCTTGCACCATCGACTGCTACCGGGACCCCAGCGTTTACCAGTACCTGGCGGTGTCGGTGGCCGATTCTCTGGCCGCCTTGCGGCAGGGCCAATTGCTTAAGGCCCTGGGCGCCTTGCTGCACCCCTATAACTTTCTTTCTCTGGCCGCCCTGCTGGAGGGCCGCCATTGGCTGCGGGGCTGAGCCCAGGCTTCGGGGCCCAGGGGAGGGAAGGGCGGGGGCATGTCTTTCCCGGACCCGTTTCTCGTTCCCAAGCTCCTGCTTGGGAACGCACTTGGGGCCAAAGCTCTGCTTAGGCAAGTAGCTACATTTATGAAATGAGGATATCTCGTCTGCAAGAAGGCCAAAATCGTGCTTGAGCATTTAAGAAGCTTCATCGAGGGAGCCTGAAACCCAAAAGGGAATCTTTGCTGGCACCGGCGTCTCGCCTGTGGGGTTCAGGCTGAAGCCTGCTGCTACCAAACCCGTTATTTGAACACTAATCTCTTATGAATGCCACGTGGCCTAACAAATCCGTCATCTTCACCGCCGACGACTTCGGGCTGGCCGACGCCCTCAACGCCGCGGTGGTGCTGGCTCACCGCCGGGGGCTGCTCTCCTGCGCCAGCCTCATGGCCGCCGCCCCCCGGACCCCTGCGGCCCTGGGACTGGCCCGGGACCTCCCCGGCCTCTGCCTGGGGATGCACCTCACCCTGATCCAGGGGCAGGCCGTCCTCCCGCCCAAGGCAGTGCCTCACTTGGTGGATTCCCGGGGGTTTTTCCCTAACGATCCCGTGGCCACCGGCTGGCGCTACTTTTGCCGGCCTGGGTTGATGCCGGAGATTCGCCGGGAGCTGGCGGCCCAGATCGAGACGGTCCTGAAGGCCGGCCTCCCCGTCTGGCACCTGAACGGCCACGTCAACCTGCACCTCCATCCCTGCATCTTTCCCGTGGTGGCGGACCTGGCCCGGGAGTACGCTATCCCCGCGGTGCGCCTGGCCCGGGAAGACTGGCGCACCACCCTGGCCCTGGCCCCGGATCACCCCTTGCCCAAAATCGCCCAGGGCCTGATCTTTAGCCTGCTTTGCCGCCGGGCGGCCCGGCAGGCCCAAGCCGCAGGTCTGATTTATAATGACCACCTTTTCGGGCTCCTCAACGACGGTCGCATGACCGAGAATTACCTGATGGGCCTGGCGCCCCGGCTCAAGCCGGGCGTCACCGAGATTTACTGTCACCCGGGGCTTTACCCCGACTCGGAGCTTCGGCGCTGGGCCCCCGGCTACCGGCGCCAGGAGGAACTGGCGGCCCTGTTGAGCCCCCGCCTGAAGGCCACCCTGGCCGCGGCCGGGGTAGCGGTCACCGATTTCCGGGAGATCAGTCTCCACCCCCCCAAGCCTCGTAATTGGTCGGGTAAATGAGAGCGATTTTCACCAAGGAAAAGTAACCGGCGGAGGGAAGCAGATTGGGGGGCTGAATATTTCAGTCACCCGGGTTAAGGATCCCCATTTATCCAGGGGGCGCACCACCCCCTCAACCCTGGCTTCGGAAAAGGGGCGACCCCACGGGTCGCCCCTGCGACGGTAACTCAGAAGAAACTCATGGAAGGCTCTGACGTAAGACTTACCCCAGGGCGGCGACGGCTGCGCCCCGCAGTTTGGCCCGCATGGCCAGGCTCTCCTGGGCAATTTTGGCGCGGTCGATGCCCTTGGACAAATAGAGATTAAGCAGGCAACCATCGAGACCCGTGAAAATCGGGTCGATCACCACTTCCGGCAGCACCAGACTCCGGGACTTGGCCCGGGTCTCCGGGGCCGCCATCTCCAGCACCCCCTCCTTGCCCCACGAGTGAAAAATGGCAGTCAAAAGCGCTATGGACCAGGCGCTGTCCGATACCACGATCACTTCCGCGGCATTGATCGCATTGCGGTTGCCGTTGAAGGACACGGCCAGGCCTCCCCCGGCCCGCACCGCCTCAAAGGCCGCCACATCGGTGATGCTGTCCCCCACGTAGATGGTGTCCGCCAGGCTGAGGCCGGTTTTCGCCAGGCTGTCGGACACGGCCTTGGCCTTTTCCGGGCCGCCCACGGGATTCACCTCCTGATAGAGGGCGCCGATGGCCATGGCCGGCAGTTGTTCCCCGAAGATGCGGTCCAGCACGGCAATGGCCTCCTGCACCGGACCGGGCAAATCCATGGGCGCGGCGGCCCCGGAGGGCAATTCAATCTCCGGGGCATCGGTGATTTCCCCCTGGAGGCGCTGCAATTCCTCGGCTTCGGCTGCGGACAGCGGGTAACGGTCCAGGTCGAGCTCGGTGCAAAAGATGCGCTCTTGATCAAAACCCAGCCGCAGGCCCACGGCTGCGGCAAATTGCCGGTAACTGGTGCTGATCTCAAAGATGGGAATCTTCCGGCTGTGGAGGAACTTGAAGGCGGCTTCGGCCCCGGGCATCAGCCTCACGGTTTCCTGGGAATAGGACTCGATTCGCGCATTGGTGAGGCCGTGGGCCTTCAAAAACGGCAGGATGAGCTTGAGGGTGTTGCCGGCCCTGTAGTCCGGCTTCTTGGCCACCTCCATCTGGTAATCGCCATAGCGGCTCACCTGCTGGAAAAACCGGTCCCCCTGGGGCTTGATAAACTCCCGGCACAGCTCAAAGGCGTTGTCATTGAGGGCTAACGGCCCCTCGCAATCAGTATCCAGTTGTACGTTGGACATGTCGTCTCCTTATATATCAGTAGCCAGTTTTCAGTAGTCAGTTGTCAGTAATTTATGTAACTCAAGGCTCGCCCCTGACCGCCTCCCTCAGAAATCTACTGCAACGCCTTAATCTGTCGCTCCAGGAAGGTCTGGTCCGGGTAGCACTGCCGCCCGACGCCCCCGAGGCTCACGGCCGCAGCCCGGTTGCCCAGGCGCACCGAGGTGTTCAGGTGGAGGCCGTTGAGGCGCCCGGCCAGGTAGCCCGCCGCAAAGACGTCGCCGGCCCCCAAAGTGTCCACCACGGGGCCGCCCAGCTCCACTGGAAAATCCAGGTATCTCAGGGGGGTGAGCAATCTGGCGCCCCGGGCCCCCCGTTTGATCACCACCACGGGCGGGGCCCAGACGGGGTGCACCGCCGGCTCGCCTCCCAGAAGCCGCCACTCGGTCTCGGTGACCAGCAGGGTCTCCAGGTGGTCCAGGATGGCGTCAATGGCCGGCAAGCCGCGCCGGGCGTACCATTCCCCCGGGTCCAGGCTGAGCCGGACCCGCTCCGGGAGCCGGGCGGCGATGGTGCGCTGCACCCTGAGGGGGCCGTCCGCCGCAAACGCGGTGAGGTGGAGGTAAGTCGCGGCCGCAAGGGCCTCCCAGGGGATATCCCCCTCCGTCAGGAAATCGTTGGTATTGGGCGCCACCAGGATGGTGCGCTCCCCCTCCCCATCGGTCAGGATATAGGCTATGCCGCTCTCTCCCCGGGCGATCACGTTGGACAGGTCCACTCCGGTCAGGCTGTCTTTCAGGAATTCTCCGTCAGCGTCCGCGCCCACCCGGCCCACCAACGCCACCGGGATGCCCAGACGGGCCAGGGCATAGGCGGTGTTTGCCGCCATGCCGCCGCCGAAGCGACCCGCCGGCCGGCCATACCGGGCCAGCAACCCGGTGAGGCGCTCTTCTTCAGCCTGGGAAACGGCCTCCTCGCCGCCCCGGCTGAGTCCGGTGCCCCAGTCGCGCAAAAACCCGTCCAGGTCCTCGACCTGAAATTTCAAGTCCAAATTGATGGCTCCCAGGCAAATCACCGGCCATGGCATGCCTGGAAAACTACCAGGATTTGCGGTGCCGGTCAAGGGATGGCCCCACAGCCGGGCGGGAGATGCCGCCTGCCGGAAGAAAAATTCTTCCCGCCCCCAAGATAACGTCATGCAATCTCTGGATTTTTGTCTAAGGCGACTTATCTTGAAAAGAAATCATGGTTTGAGGGATCTATGCACCGACTCATAAAAATCAGAATAATCCGAGATTTCGACCGCCTGGAAGAACAGGTGCGCCGTGGTCTCGACACCTTAATGGAAGCGCATAAAACCTCGGCTTCCTTCCGGCCGGCGGCGGATTTCTATGAAACCGCCCAGGGCCTGGTGCTCCGCCTGGAGCTGGCCGGGGTCAAGGCCGAGGACGTCGGACTGTCCCTGGCGGGCCAGGAACTCGTGGTGCGGGGCCGGCGGCGGCCTCCGGCTTCGGAAGGCATCCGGCGCTTTATTCACCTGGAGATGGCCTTCGGCACGTTTGAACGGCGTTTCACGCTGCCCATCTCCGTCAATCCCGAGGCGGTGGAAGCCCGTTATGCGGATGGCGTCCTGGAAGTTTACCTGCCCCGGAAGGCGCCCCAGACTCGACAAATACCGGTGAAACCGTCACCGGCCAGCGAATAACCGAGAAAATGGAGAAATCATGACCAATAATCACGAAACTGATAATATCCGGGTGGTGGCTGACTCAGACGTTCAGCCCGGCCCCCGGACGCTGCCCATATTACCGTCCACCGACCTGGTGCTGTTTCCCCGCATCATCATGCCCATGGCCCTCTGGGAGGAGCCGGCCCAGAAGCTGGTGAACGAGGTCTTGCTCCACGATAAGACCATGGGCTTTTTGACCGCCAGGGAGGAGAAGCCCACCGGGTTTGATCCGGATAATTTCTTCCAGGTCGGCACCGCCGCGCTCATTTTAAAGATGCGCAAGGCCGACGACGACTCCGTGCGTCTGCTCATTCAAGGTCTCTACCGGTTCCGGGTGGAAGAATGGGTAGGCCAGGAGCCTTACCTGGTGGCCCGGGTGACCCCCATCCCGGAAGAATACGAGCCCTCCCTCGAAGTGGAAGCCCTGGTCTCCAACGTCAAGGGCCTCTTTCTGCAGATGCTGGAGCTTTCTCCCTATCTACCCTCGGAGCTGGGGCCCCTGGTCCGGGAATTCGGCGATCCTCGGATCCTGGCCGACGTCACTGCCGGCAGCCTCAACATCTCCAAGGCCGAGAAACAGGGGTTGCTCGAGACCATCGACGTGACCGAGCGACTGCGCAAGGTCCTGACCTATGTCACCCGGGAGTTGGAGATCCTGGAACTGGGCAAGAAGATCCAGAGCCAGGTGAAGGGTGAGATGGACAAGACCCAGAAGGAGTATTATCTCCGGGAACACATCAAGGCCTTGCAAAAGGAACTGGGGGAAGGGGACGACCCCACCCGGGAGGTTGATGAACTTCAGTTCCGGTTGGAGGAGGCGGAGTTGCCGCCCCACGCCATGAAGGAGGCGGAACGGGAACTAAAACGCCTCAAGCGCACCCCGCCCCATTCTCCGGACCACCAGGTCATCCGCAATTTCCTGGAGTGGCTCATCGACCTGCCCTGGAGCAAGTCCACCGAAGACAACCTGGATCTGCACCAGGCCCGGGAGATTTTGGACGAAGACCATTACAACCTGGAAAAGGTGAAGAAGCGCATCCTGGAATACCTGGCGGTGCGCAAACTCAAGCCCGATATGAAGGGGCCCATCCTCTGCTTCGTGGGGCCTCCGGGCACCGGCAAGACCTCCCTGGGCCGCTCCATCGCCCGGGCCCTGGGCCGCAAGTTCGTGCGCCTCTCTTTGGGCGGAGTGCGGGACGAAGCCGAAATCCGGGGCCACCGCCGCACCTACGTGGGGGCTATGCCCGGCCGCATCATCCAGTCCATGCGCCGGGCCGGCTCCAACAACCCGGTGTTCATCCTGGACGAAGTGGACAAGATCGGCGCCGACTTCCGGGGCGACCCCTCTTCGGCCCTCCTGGAGGTCCTGGACCCGGAACAGAACTCCACTTTTTCCGATCACTACCTGGAGGTGGATTTCGACCTCTCCAAGGTCATGTTCATCACCACCGCCAACCTCCTGGACCCCATCCCGCCGGCCCTGCGGGACCGCATGGAGGTCCTGGAGCTCACCGGCTACACCGAAGAGGAGAAGCTGGAGATCGCCTTTAGCCACCTCCTGCCCCGGCAGTTGGAGGCCCACGGCCTCACCCGGGTGGAGATGGAACTCACCCCCGAGGCCGTCCGGCGGGTCGTCGCCTCTTATACCCGGGAGGCGGGCCTGCGCAACCTGGAGCGGGAGATCGCGGCGCTGTGCCGGGGCGTGGCCCGGGAAGTGGCGGAAGGCGGCCGCCAGCAGGTGAAGATCGATGCGGCCGACGTGGCCCAGTACCTGGGTCCGCCCCGGTTCTTTCGGGATGCGGCCCTGGACCATCCCGAGCCCGGGGTGGCCACGGGTCTCGCCTGGACCCCCACCGGCGGCGACATCCTCTTTATCGAGGCCCTGCGCATGCCGGGCAAGGGCAATCTCAAGCTCACCGGACAGTTGGGGGAGGTCATGAAGGAGTCGGCTAACGCCGCCCTAAGCTACATCCGGGCCCGGGCCCCCTTCCTGGGCGTCGAGGAGGACTTCTTCGAGAAGGCCGACCTCCATATCCATGTGCCGGCGGGCGCTATCCCCAAAGACGGCCCCTCCGCCGGGGTGGCCATGCTCACCGCCCTGGTTTCGCTCCTGTCCGGTCGGGCGGTGAAAAAAAACCTGGCCATGACCGGAGAGATCACCCTAAGGGGCCATGTTCTGCCCGTGGGCGGCATCAAGAACAAGGTCCTGGCGGCGCACCGGGCCGGCATCCAGGAGATCATCCTCCCGGCCCAGAACCAGGTGGACCTGGAGGAGATCCCCGAATCCGTACGGGGCGAGCTCACCTTTCACCCGGTGGAGAGCCTGGACGAGGCCCTAAAGTTCGCCTTCCCGGCCCACGGCGAGCACTGAATCGTTAGGATGCATGCATAAGACTTCCCCTCATTTTCCCTCCCCCTTGATGGGGGAGGGTTAGAGTGGGGGTGAAAAATTAGCCGGACACCGGCAACCCCAACGTCCGGCTGGTACCCAAGTTATGAGAAGCTCTTTCAAAACCTGGATCGATAGAGAATTGTCATTCTGAGCGGAGTGAAGAATCTCATGTTTTTAATAAGTTGAGATCCTTCGCGCCGTTCAGGATGACAAAAAGCAGGTTTTGAAATGGCTTATAGGGTGGCATCTCTGCTCACCACGGCGCCTCACGTTTTCAAGGTCGGGGCGCGACGGGCTGCGCCCTCAAACATATCTTGCCGAAACGAGCTTGTATTCATTATTATATGGCCACCAAGATGGCGGCGTTGCCGGGGAGATCGATATCCCCAACCCCAGGGCCGCGCCCCACGGCGATTTAATCTGATCTGGAGGTGACCCATGGCCGTTTTTACCTGCGACAAATGTGGCGAAAAGGTGGACACCCGCTGCAAACCCAAGAAATGCCCGGCCTGCAGCGAAGCCAGCACCATGTGCAAGATAGAGGCGCCGCCGGCGCCCAAGAAGGGCAAGAAGTAACCCCCGGAAAGGATAATCGTCGCAAAGGATTCCTTATTTCCCTCTCCCTTGAGGGAGAGGGGCAGAGTGAGGGTGAAATCGGTGTTACTAACTGCCTTTGCGGCCGGCACGTGCGTCCCGCAGGCGCTTGCCGGAGCAGGGCTTTTATTATCGGGGCGATGCCCTTAATGACCGAAAACCGAAAACCGAAAACCGAAAACAGGCTTTTATGATTTACGGCATCGGCGTGGACCTGGTGAAGGTGGCCCGGATCGAAGGGGTGTTAGCGCGCTATGGCGACCGGTTTCTCTCCCGGGTCTTCACGGATCGCGAGACCGCCTTCTGCCGGGTCAAACCCTGGGCCGCGGCGGGCTTCGCCATGCGCTTCGCGGCCAAGGAGGCCTTCTCCAAGGCCCTCGGGGTGGGCTTGCGCAAAGGCGGCATCCGCTGGCGGGAGGTGGAGGTGATCCCCAACCCCATGGGCAAGCCCGAAATTTTCCTCAGCGGCCGGGCCGCGGCCCTCTGCGAAGCCGCCGGCATCGAAAATATACACCTCTCCCTCACCGACGAAGACGGCCGGGCCCTGGCCGTGGTTATCTTGGAGCGGTGAGAATGGTCATCGAGGCGGCTCGGTTCCTCCTGCCCCCTGCGCAACCGCCTGGGCCGCCGGCGATGAGTCGATCAGGCAAGGCATTTTTTACCCCCCTTTGCAAAAGGGGGGCAGGGGGGATTTTATATAAGCGCCTGAAAATCCCCTAAATCCCCCTTTATAAAAGGCGGACTTGGGAGGGCCGAAGTCTTAAGTGCAAGAGATGACCCACAACCCCGAAACCAAACTTATCGTCTACGGCAGCCTGGCCCCGGGCGGGTCTAACGCCTTTATCCTGGGGGGCCTCGTCGGGGAGTGGTATCCCTGCCTCATCCGGGGCCACCTGGGCGCCTACCGGGGCTTTAAATCTTTCCGCTACGACCCCAACGGGCCGGAACACACGGCCTGGCTCCTGTCGTCCGCCGACCTGCCCCGGGTTATCTCGGAGCTGGACGACTTCGAGGGGGAGGAATACGAGCGCAGCATCATCCCCGCCAGGGTGGGCGACCGCTGGGTCATGGCCCAGGTCTATGAGGGAAGGTATTGCGAATGAGGGTCGAGACAGTCAGGTGAAATTTCCATCAGAGGAGGCAGTTATGAACATGCAGGCATTCAAGGTATGGCTCGCTCTGGCGCTGGTGTTCGGCTTGGTGGCCACCGCCATGGCCCAGCCCCCCCAGCCGCCCCCGACTGGGTCCGGGGGCTCGGGCCAGGCCCTGCTCAACCTGGACAACACCGTGGCCCTGCACGGATACGACCCGGTGGCTTATTTCACCGACAACCAGGCGGTTAAAGGCAACAAGCGTATTCTGGAACGGCTCGGGAGCGCCACGTACTATTTTGCCTCCCGGGGCAACCGCTATGAGTTTCTGGGGGATGCCCCCCGCTATCAGCCGCAATTCGGCGGGTACTGCGCCGCCTCTATGGCCATGGGCCGGCTGGAGGACATCAATCCCCACCTGTTTATCATCTTTGAAGGGAAGCTCTACCTGTTCAACAACCCTGATGCCGAGGCCATGTTTATGCGAGACCCCCGCCGGATGGCCCATGAGGCCAGGGAGCAGTACTTTAAAATCGCCGCCCATCAGCGTTCCTTCTATTAACCGCCAGGACGGCCGTGGGCGGCTCCGGGCCATGAAACGCCGGCCGGGGCCTTGGTTTAAGGAAGATATTCATCAGGATCCTGAAGAACTTCCTTCCTCTTGCCCCCTCCCCCTTGAGGGGGGAGGGCTGGGGTGGGGGTGAGTATAAGCTATTCTCCGCTCAGCTTACGGTTTCGCCGGCTTTCTTGCCTGACGGCCTTTCTCCCGGCCATGGGTAAACTCGCCCTGGGGCTCATCCTGGCGGTGCTTCTGGCCGGCGGGGCCAGGGCCGACGAGGCCTTTGAGATGCCCCGGCCGGGCCGGGTCTGGGCGTTTCCCCAGGACCACGCAGCCCACCCGGAGTACAAGACCGAGTGGTGGTATTACGTGGGGCACCTCAAGACTGCTGCCGGGGAGTCCTTCGGCTACCAGCTCACCTTCTTCCGGGTGGCTTTACGAAAAATACGAAAAATACGAAAACCCGACCCCCGGCCCCGGTCGGCCTGGTCCCTGAACACCGTCTATTTTGCCCACCTGGCCCTCACCGATCCGGCCCGGCGCACCTTCGTCTTTAGAGACCGGGCCGGCCGGGGGGCCCTGGGTCTCTCCGGGGCGGCCCCGGGGACCATGCAGGTCTGGATCGATGACTGGCAGGCGGCCCTGGTGGGCGACGAGTTTCATCTGAAGGCGCAAGATGAGGGCGTCGGGCTGGACTTGCAGCTCAAACCCGCCAAACCCCCGGCCCTGCATGGCGAAGGCGGCTACAGTCGAAAGTCCGAGAAATTCGGCTCTGCCAGCTATTACTATTCCCTGAGCCGCCTTAACACCCGGGGGACCATCACCGTGGCCGGCCGGACCCTGCCCGTCACCGGCCTGAGCTGGATGGACCACGAGTTCTTCACCAGCGCCATGGCCCCGGGCCTGGCGGGCTGGGACTGGTTCAGCCTCCAACTGGCCGACGGCTGGGAGGTGATGCTTTACCTCTTGCGGCATAAGGACGGCGCGGTGGACCCGGCCTCCTCCGGCACCCTCATCGATCCCCAGGGCAATACCCGCCACCTGAAACTCAGCGACTTTACGGTCAAGCCCACCGGCGCCTGGACCTCACCCCACACCCAGGCAAGATACCCGGCGGGTTGGGAGATCACCATTCCCGGGGCCGGCTACCGCCTCACCCTGACCCCGACGCTGCCCGACCAGGAAATTCGCGCCCAGGCCCCGGCTAAAGTGACCTATTGGGAAGGAGAGGTCAAGATTGAGGGGGCGAAACACGGCGTTCCGGTTCAGGGCCTGGGCTACACCGAACTTACCGGCTACTCTGGGGGGCTGGGCGCCAGGTTTTAAGGGGGCGAAAAGGGGAAGGGGAGGATGGCGGACACGGAGGCCCGCACTACCGGAAATTTCCTGCCTTGCGGGTGATCCCCAGGCCCATGAAAAGCAAAAGAGGAGCGCAGGCCAAGGCCCGACTCCTCTTTTAACTTCTTCTATATAATCGCGCTTTAGCGCGTTAGCCAGCGGTCGTTGCGGACGGTGATGAAGGCGTATGGCTGCACCCAGTTGAGGGCGAAGAAGGCGAAGTAGGAGTAAATGATCCCGTAGACGAAATCCATGTCCCGTTCCTGGTGGATATAGTAGTACATCCACACCAGGGTGAAGATCCCCAACCCGGCGAAAAACTTCATGATGACGATGGGATAGAGATAGAAGGAGATGAGCAGCATGCCCAGGAAGAGGTAGGTCAAGGGAAACTCGATCTGGGTCATGAAAAAGTCGATAATGGGCAGCAGCCGGTGTTTGGCCCGGTATTTGCTGAAGATGAACTTAAGCTGGACCCAGTTTTCCCGGAAATTGCTGCGGTCCCAGCGGAGGTACATGCGGCACAGGCCCCGGTAGGATTCGGGCACCAGGGTGTGGACGACGGCGCTGCGCTGGTAGGAGGTATAGTAGCCCTGGCGCAGGACGAAGTTGGTCAGGGCCCGGTCTTCGCCGATGTTGGCCGGCAGGCCCATGAAGGTCTGGGTGCGCCACTCCTTCAAGACGGGTTTAAGGGCCTTGGCCCGGTAGGCCGACAGGGCCCCGGGGGTGCAGGTGACGCAGCCGTACTTGCTTTGTGAGGCCCTGAGAAAATCGAAGGCCAGGACGAAGCGCACGGCCAGCATCCGGGCCATGACACAGCGCCCGCGGTTGTAGACCTTGACGTTGCCCGCCACTGCGCCGATCTGAGCATCATTGAGCATGGGGGCGATGACCTGCTTCACGGTATCGGGGGAAATCACGCTGTCGGAGTCGATGGTGACGAAGTACTCCCCTTTGCCCCGGATGAAGCCGGCGTACAGGCCTTCCTTCTTGCCCCGGTTTTTGGGGAAGCGGATGGCCTTGATCAGCTTGGGGTAGCGTTGCCGGGCCCGGTCAATGTAAGACCAGGTATCGTCCTTGGAACCGTCGTCGATGCAGATAATCTCCAGCCGGTCGGCGGGGTAGTCCGAGGCGACCGCGGCGTAAATGGCCTTCTCCACCATGGCCCCTTCGTTATAAGCCGGGATGATGACGGTGACCCGGGGCAGGGGGCCCGGCGGCAGGGGATAAGGTTTATACCGTAACCAGAGCACGGTGCGCACCAGCTGAAAGGCCAGGTAGGCCAGGGTGAAGCCGGCGCCCAGGGCCATCAGGGGAGACCCGAAGCTCTGGCGGCTCAGCAGTTGCAAATAGCCGTTAAAGGAGCCCACTTTCAGGGAAATAATCAAAGAGAGCGACAGGATTAACGGTACCAGGATCTTAAGGGTCAGGTCCAAAATCTGTATCCGCTGTTCCTCTTTGGAGCGCCATTTCACCTGGGTCCAGGGAAAAGCAGAGGTCGTGGTTCGCATATAGGTCGGTTCCTCGCATTCAGGTCAAAATCAAACTAACGCTTAGCTTATGCAATTGGCTTGCCAAGCCATTCAAAAATCCTGAAATAAATCTAGCTGAATTACTTGGTAAATTTACTTGGGCCACAGGTTATCCCCGGGGGTGATCCAGGAAAATTCTCTCCTTGAGAGAACGGACCGGAACGTTGATAAAAAATTCTCAAATTGAGAAAGTTACTGTATCCGCTGGGTGGTTTGGACGCCTCATCCCGGGGGCAGAAGACCGGAGGAGTACCCCCGACGAAAAAATATGCGAAATATTTTGCTTCCGGAGAGATGAGGCGGAGTTCACATTTTCGGCATCTTGTGGTAAGTAAGACAGGTAAGATTATTTTTCGAGCGTTGGCAAGTTGGCCCGTTAACCAGAGTTCTCAACCCATAGGAAAGACGGCATGGAGGCAACGGAGAAACCCGCAGGGGTAGAGATGAAGGCAGGGCTAAAACTCTGTCAATTGGGGCAGGAGGTGAGTGTGCCCGCCGGCACGCGCATCGTCGATCAGGGTGGGGCCCCGGAATTTTTCTATGTCATTCAATCCGGCCGGGTCCGCGTCTTCCGGGAGTCCGAAGACCTGATTCGCACCAATTTAACCGAGTTGGGCGCCGGGGCCTATTTTGGGGAGGTGGCCCTGGTCACGGGGCAACCCCGCAGCGCCTCGGTGGAGGCCGCGGAAGACTCAATCCTCATCAAGGTTTCCAAGGAGGAATTCGACCGCCTGTTGGATCAGAATCCCCAGCTGGCCCGTCACATCATCCAGCAGTTGGCCGGTTGGTTGGTGGCCGGGGACCGCCGCCTGGAAACCGAAGTGGTGCACCAGGTCAAGCTGCGTCAGGTCTCCTGGTTTGATTATGTGCTGATGCTGGGCTTGAGCCTCGTTCTCTCCCTGGTCGTCAATATTTACAACGACAACCGGATTCCCCTGATTCACGGTTGGGGCGAAAAAAACGACATTCCCGAAATTACTCTCAGCCAGGCCCAGGATTTGTACAAGAAGAACGCAGCCATTTTCATTGATGCCAGAAAAAGCGCCTTTTATAACCAGGAACACATCCAGGGCGCCCAGAACCTGCCGGAGATCTTGTTCGATATTATGTTCCCCATGTTCCAGTTCTCGGTGACCCAGATGGAGGGCGCCAAGGACAAAACCTTGATCGTTTACGGCGGCACCTTCAGCCGGCGTATGGATCTCGATCTGGCCCGCATGCTCATCCATAAAGGTATGGGGCATGTGGAGGTACTCAAAGATTACACCGGATGGGGAAAGGCTTTTCCCTTAAAAGGACAAGAGCCCAAGGAAGCCGCCAGCCTACCATTGGGTCTGCCGGGCTATCTTGAATGGATTCCGGTGATCATCTTTGGGCTGATCTTAATTCCGCCCCTCTGGCGCAGCCCTTATCTATCGGTGTTTTGCCGGCTGTTGTTGGGCGCCATCTTCGTTTCCTTCGCCTTGAGCAAAATCATGCGGCCGGCGGTCTTCGCTTTGAACGTGGTGGATTACGGCATGATGCCCGCCTTCGGAGTGAACCTGTGGTCCCTGGCCCTGCCCTGGGCCGAACTGGTCGTCGGGTTGTTCCTGATCCTGGGTATTCGCACCCGGGCCGCGGCTACGCTGATCGCCGCCATGAACGTCATCTTTATTGTGGGGCTGGTCAATGCCATTCTGCACCATATGCCCATTAACTGCGGGTGTGTGGGCGAAGTGGGTGAACCGGTGAACTGGTTGAAAGTTATGAAGAATACCGCGATGCTGGTCATGTGCATCCAAATCTTCCTCTACGATCGGTTTTTGGTGTTGGATCGGGGAGGATTTATTTTGCGGGATAGAAAGATATGAAGAAAAACCTTATAAAATTGGCCGTGGTCCTGGGTTTGATCATGTTCGGCCTGGTTTTGGGAGGCTGTGGGGAGTCTCGATCCCAATTTGCCGGGTCGTATAGATCCGTGGAGCCCTTCGCGGGAAAAAATTTCGTTGATCTTACCCTCCAAGACAGTGGCAAGGGGAGCTGGGCGCTGGCGGGTAAAACCGTTGAGTTCACCTGGGTGGTGAATGATGGCAAGATTTGGATTTATACCAAACAGGGCGCCATCCTCATTGTCACCCCCAGTGAGGGTGGAAAAATATTGTCGGCGGATATAAGCGGCGATTGGCACCCCGGTTGTCCCGCCGGTTCTTGCGTGGTCTTTAAGCGGGTCGCGGAAGGAGGGTAACAGCATTATTTGTCTGAAGATTTTGACCGAAAAACCGGGCAGAATCCTGATTCGACTGCTCGTGGTGTTGGTTTGCCTTTCCCAACCGGCCTGGGGGGCCGGCGACGCCGTGGAAGTGCGCCGCCTGGGGTTAAGCAAGGTGGGGGAGAATACCCTCCTCACCGTGGTCCTGGACCGGGCGGCGACCCCTCAGGTGACTTTTCGGGGCGTGTCGGGTAAACCACAACTGATCGTGGAATTTCCCGGGGCGCGTTCCGGGAGGCTTCCCAGCCACCTGGAGGGCGATGAGCTGATGGTCCAGCAGGTTCTCACCGAAACCGTCTCCCCCGGGGGCGGGGTGCGCATCATCCTGGACCTCTTCCCCGAGAAACCCTACTCCTACTGGAAGCAGATTCGGCCCGGCAAAGGGGGGCAGTCATTTTTCATCTTGGGGGTAAAGCCCGACCTCAAGGCGCTCCCGGTCCAGGCGAAAGTCATCCCATCCTCGGAACCGGAGCCCGCCCCCGGAGCGCCGGAGCCCAGTGGGGGAGTTCGAGAGAATGATTTGGCGCCTGCGGCGCCGGAGGCGGCAGACGAAGGGGGCGGCTATACGGAACCCCAGGGCAGCGTGGCCCCCGGCAGTTTTGCCGAGGTGCGCCGTTTGATGCCCAAGGCCGCCCAGTTGCTGCAAAGTCTGGAAACCGATGGCTGGACCGTGTCCGAGTCCAATCGGTACGATCGCCCGGGGCGGCGCTTGAGCCGCGATTTCATCCTCACCAACCGCAAGTATCCGGAATTGTCGGTGAAGATCGCCTACCTGCCGGCCAACCTCCCCAACACGCCCAACATCGGCATCATCATGTTGACCACGGACAATCTCCCCAGCGAGGCCGCCAAAGAATACCAGGGCTTGCGGCAGTGGAGTTTCGCCAAGATTAAGCAGAAATACGAAGATATCGGCGATTTCTTTGACGATGCCTTAAAACCCTTACGGGTGAAGTTGCGCGAGGAGACCAAGAGCATAGCCTTGCGCAACCCCGCGGTGTTCCAAAACTTCTTGAAGCTCTCCTGTCCGGACAATCCCCAGGTGGCGGATCAGGTGATGAAGCTCGTGCAGCAGAAGGTCAGCCCCCGGTTTGAAGGGGTGCAGTACACCGTGTCGGAAAAGCCTCTGGTAATCTTGAATCTGGTGGATTTTCTCTACGTGAAGGTCTATTTCCTGGATGCATCTCAAGGAGGAAGTTCATGACCAAGGAGATCACCATCTTCGGCAAGCAGACCTGACCTTTTACCCTAAAGGCCCGGGAGGCTAAGACCAAAGAGGGGTTGACGGTCATTTATCGGGATGTCAAAGAGGACGCCCAGGCCCTGGAAGAGATGCTGCGGCTCACCCAGGGCAACCGGCGGGTGCCGGTCATGGTGGAGAATGACCAAATCAGCATCGGCTTTGGGGGCTCCTGAAGGGTATGAACCACCCGCAGGTTGCGGGATTTGAGGATTGACTCGGAAGGCCAGGCCGGCGACTCAAGGTCAACGACCCGGCCTTTCCCCGTTTCGTGACATCACTTAACCTGGGCCGACCTTAAGGGCGGCACGCCTTCAGCCCTGGGGCTATAATCAACCGCCACGTCTGCCTACCCCCTTGAGCCACCCTATCGCCACCTCAGAGCAGTTGCCAGACTGACCCTTCCCACCGTTTCATGCCGCTTTTTGTAGGGACGCACCCACAGGTGCCCCCAGGTTCAATGCGTTCATTTTTAACTGCACCCCCGTATAACTTCCGCCGCGCCCGAGAAAGGCCTGGCCCCTGCCGGCCTGATCTGTCGCCGGCCGGGGCGGCTTAATCTAAAATATCTATAAACCCGAATGGTTATATGAAATCGTTTAACTTCCTGGGAATAAATGACGAATAAAAACCTGGGAAGGAGGGAAGGAGGAAGGTTCGCCTCGGAGAAGTGGAGGAAAGCAGATTAATTAAATATGGATAATTATTCGAAATAATTAATAAAAATATCACAATGTGCGCAGCCCCCAGAATAACTTAGGGTTGTGATAAAAACCCCCCACTTCAGATGAGAAAAGGCGATAAAAATGCATTAGGCACCCACTTATCTAAAATATTATCCACAAAACCTCAGGCGGTCGCCATTGCGAATAATAGAACAATTACTAAAAACTAAAAATGACTGAAAAACCAGTAGGTTAAATGAATTAGAAAAAAATTCTCTTGACAAGGCATATTTCCTTGGGGTATAGGTAACCAACAATTACATAAGCCCACATGGGTGTGCGGCAGATAGTGTACTTCACCATTGGATTGATGGGGATGGGAGCCTGAAACCGGACGGCCGCTGATGCCGGGGGAACGTTTCCTCCGGGTGCAACGGCTCGAGGCTGAAGGCGAAAAAGAACTATCGAAGCGATCCCGGGGCCAAGGCCCTACCAGTTTCCTGGCAATACCTGTCTCACTAGTCCCCAACCATCCGTAAGATTTCTAGGGCGTCCCAAAGCGAGGGAGAACCATGAGAAAAAAGGCGATGGTGGTATTTTGTCTCTTAGGGATGGGGATGTTTGCCTGTCCTCGACCTACCTTGTGCGTGACCATGACGATAGTTTCGGTAACGGCCTATCATCATTGCCCCGGCAGCAAAGGCATTACGTCTTCGGGGCGCCGGGTCCAAACCGGCATGATCGCCCTCAGCCGGGATTTGGAGCGGAACTTGAATATGGAGTTTGGCGATAAGGTATTACTCCACGGCATGGGAGTCTTTGAGTTTCAAGACCGCATGGCTCCCCGGTGGAACAAAAAGGTAGACGTCTACCTGGATTGCCAGGCGAAAGCCAGGCGCTTCGGAATGAAACACTACGTAGTCCTGGTCAAGCTGGTCTGAGACGCCGCTTTACTTAACCCGCTCGATATAGCTGCCGGTGCGGGTATCCACCTTCACCCGTTCACCTTCGCTGATGAACAGAGGCACCTGGATAGTCACCCCGCTTTCCAGGGTGGCAGGCTTGGTGCCGCCCGCGGCGGTATCGCCTTTCATCCCGGGTTCGGCCTGGACCACCTCCAGCTCCACAAAGAGGGGCACCTCCACCCCCACCGGCTGCTGGTTGAAAAACAGGATCTTCACGTCCAAATTATCCGTTAAGTAGAAACGTGCCTCCCCCACCTGGTCCTCGGTCAGCATGATCTGTTCATAGTTCTCATTGTCCATCATGCAGAACCTGTCCCCCTCCCGGTAGAGATATTGCATCTCACGTTCCACGAGGTCCGGACGCTTCGCTTTCTCGCCGGAACGAAAGGTTTGATCCAACACCTTCCCGGTGAGCAGGCTCTTCAGCTTAGTGCGCACAAAGGCCCCGCCTTTGCCCGGCTTGACGTGTTGAAAGTCCACGATGGTGTAAGGCACGCCGTCCAGTTCGATCTTTACACCCTTTTTAAATTCTGCCGTAGAAATCATAAGTTAAGTACCCTTTTTTGCGTGAGTTAAGGAGAATCGAGGCCTGTACCCCGGAAGCCCGGGGCTTGCCGCCCGGGCGGTCAGGAGGCCTCAAGAATATCCCGGAAATAACGTCAAGATGTCCTGAACGGGCAGAGGCTCATTCGTGTTGGGGGCCGGCTCCCTTCTTCCCAGATTCTTCCGCAGGTGGGCTGACCCAGTTGGATTTTCCGACTTGTCGTGCAGAAATGGCGTTGACCTTGGCCGGAGGCGCCGCCTCGCCTTTCCCGGACAGTTCGGCCCTTGAGGCCGGTTTATCCGGGGTGAATTGAAAGATGATTTCGTTCTTCTTGACGAAATTGAGTTCCTGCCGGATGAGGTCCTGGATAAATGGCGGGTCGTGTTGCAGGCGGTCGATGGTGCGGGCCAGCCGGGCATTCTCCGCAGCCAGCCGGGCGTTCTCTTGCTCCAGCCGGACCCGCTCGTGCCCGAAGCGATAAACATAATACAAGCCCCGGTGGCTGAACAGGATTACCACCGCCATAACCGCTGCCACGGTCAGGGCGATCCCCCCCAGGAACTTGTAGCCCCCTCCCACCTTCTGGGTTTCAACCGACACACTCGGTGAAGTCATAGCTCCCCCCGCAAGACTTCTAAGCATAATTTTGCCTGAAAGACTATACAGATGCAAGCAAATTGCACCTATGGTACCTCAAAAATGTGAAAAAAATCCGGCGCCAGGCGCAAGATTTTCAGCCGGGGAGACAAATATCCCCTGAGGAGGTATCCCACCCCTGGATAGCTCATCCCCTGCATTGACCCCCTCTGATATTTTCCCCGCTCCCGTAAGGTTTGGATGAGGGCTCCCGGGTGCGGTGATTCCCGTCTCCGGGGCGATTACCGTTCCCCGGCGTGCGCTATTGACAAGGTATAGGAAACATAATAGGGTTTAGGCAAACATCCCTGGAGGAGACCATGCTTGGTCTTACCCCCCTGGCTGCCACCGGCATCGGATCGGTGCCCTTCACCGACCCTGAAGAAACCGTGGCCCTTATTTTAGAAACGCTGCCCCAGATACCCTACTGGCCCCAGATGGTCCAGTTGGGATATCTCGAGGAGATGGCGGCTCAGGCGGCCCGCGGGCTTCCCGCTTTACAAGTCGATGTCGCCAACCGCACTGTGCGGATGGACCCTGACCTGCCCCGGGATGAGGCCCTGGCCAAATTTTATGAGGTCGTGCTGTCTGGCGATCTGGCTCCCTTTGCCTTTGAGGAGCAGGACGCTCGGGGGTTTTTCGGTCTTCTCCAGACGGTGGCCTCCCGGGGGTGCCCCGGGACGGCCCTCAAAGGCCAGTTGTCCGGGCCGGTGACCTTTGCCGGCGTCATCAAGGACGCCGAAGGCAAACCGATCCTCTATGACCGGGAGCTAACCCAGGCCGTGTGCGCCGGCCTGGCCCGCAAGGTGGCCTGGCAGGCCGAGCAATTCCGCCGTTTAGGAAAAGAGCCCATCGTCTTCCTGGATGAACCCTACCTCACGGGGTTCGGCTCGGCTTATCTGCCCCTCTCGAAAGCTGAGGTGACCGAAATCTTGACCCAAACCCTGGAAGAGGCCCGGGAGGCCGCCGCCGGCCCCGTCACTCTGGGGGTCCATTGCTGCGGCAACACCGACTGGTCCCTGTTGCTCAATGCCCCCATTGACGTCCTCAGCTTTGATTCCTACGGCTATTTTGAGAGCCTCCGTCTCTATGCCCAGGGGATGTCGGACTACCTGGCCCGGGGTGGCTGGCTGGCCTGGGGTTTGGTCCCCACCAATGAGGACTTCCAGCCTGAAACCCCGGACAGCTTGTGGCAGCGTTTCCAGACCCAGGTCGCCCAGTTGGCTGAGGACGTGCACTGGGACCCAAAGCAGATCCTGTCACAGTCACTCCTGACTCCGGCTTGCGGCACGGGCTACATGAGCCGGGAAGACGCCCGGGGGGTGCTGACCACCCTGGCGGCATTGCACGCCCGGGGACAGGAGTGGCTGGCGGCCCTCTAGTGCTGTGATGCATAGGTGTTTGATAAAAATCGAGCCAGGTGAATGGAGGATGGGTTAAATCCCCCTGGAGAAAAATGAGGTCGAACCCCCGGTTTTGAATATCATATCAATGGTGAGACGCCACACTAGCGGGGCCTGCCACCCGGCAAGACGCCCTGGAACCCGGACCGGCCCCTGACCGCCGGAAAAAATCACGGGAGAGGAAAGGCATACATGAAGGTCAAAGAGATCATGGTGAAAGAGGTGGCCACTTTGGACGTCAACGACGAACTCAGCCTGGCCAATGATATCATGCGATTGGGAAGGATACGGCATCTCCCGGTGGTGGATGGCACCCGGCTGGTGGGGATTGTCTCGGAGCGGGACCTGTTCCGCAGCTCCCTGGCCGAGGCCCTGGGTTACGCCTCCAAGGACACCCGGGATTTGATGAAAACCCTCCGCATCAAGGATGTCATGGTGACCGGGGTGATTACCATTCCTCCGGATACCAAACTCTGTGAAGCGACGAAAATGATGATAGAGGAGAAAATCGGCTGCCTGCCGGTGGTGGAAGACAACCTGCTGGTGGGCCTGATTACGGAAACCGACATCCTGATGCAGTATGTAAAAGAATGCGAAAAGCGTTAGGTCGCCTCTCGCCCGGATCGTGGGGCGCAGGCACAAAAGAAGCGGGCCTTAGGGCCCGCTTGCTTTTTTTGAACCCGGCGCCGCGTTGCCGCCCCGGTTAAATATACGTCAGCCAATCCTGGTAGCGGGCATTCTGGCCCTTAACCACCGCGAAATAAGCCTCCTGGATCTTCTGGGTGATGGGGCCGGGGTGCCCCGGACCGATGACCCTGCCGTCCACTTCCCGGATGGGGGTGACTTCCGCCGCCGTGCCGGTAAGGAAGGCCTCGTCCGCCAGGTAAAGCTCATCCCGTGAAAACCGCTCATCCTTTACCGTCAGGCCCATGTCCTGGGCCATCGTGATGATGCAGTCCCGGGTGATGCCCGGCAGGATGGACGTCAAGGGGGGCGTCTTGATGATGCCGCCTTTGACGATGAAGATGTTTTCCCCGGAGGCCTCGCATACATACCCGGCGGTATCCAGCAGCAACGCCTCATCGTAGCCCGCATGCACGGCCTCGAGTTTGGCCATGATGGAGTTGACGTAGTTTCCCACGGTCTTGGTCTTGGTCATCATGATGTTGACGTGGTGCCGGGTGAAGGATGAGGTTTTGACTCGGATGCCCCGGTGCAGGCCCTCATCGCCCAGATAGGCGCCCCAGACCCAACTGATAATCGCCACCTGTATGGGGGCGCCCTTGGGGTGGAGCCCCATGACCCCTTCCCCTAAAAACACCAGGGGCCGGATATAGGCCTCCTTCTGCCCGTTGAGCCGCAGAATTTCGCAGCAGGCTGCCTCGACCTCATCCTGCTTGAAGGGAATGTCGATCATCGTGACATGGGCGGAATCGTACAGGCGCTGGATATGCTCCTTCAGCCGGAAAATGGCGGTGCGGCCATCGTGACATTGATACGCCCGAATGCCTTCAAAAACTCCCAACCCGTAATGTAGGGTGTGCGTCAGGACGTGGACCTGGGCCTGCTCCCAGGGGATGAATTTGCCGTCGAACCAGATAAACTTGGCCTTTTCCACCATCTAGCGTACCTCCGGAAGACTTGCTGAAAATTTGTATCGTTTCAGGCCGCGGTTGTCAAACCCTATTTCCTCCGGTTTTCATTGCCTTGAGAACCACTTTTCCGGTATCATGGGCAAAACGGCGGGGCCGGTTGCGCCCGGCCTTATTCTTGGCTGCGGGTGCTTCTATGAGCGAACCGGTGAAAGTGGGCGTAATTGGCGTTGGTTATTTGGGCCGTTTCCACGCGGAAAAGTATGCTGCATTGGCCGAAACCGAGTTGGTGGGCGTGGCCGACCTGAACCGAGATCAGGCCCGCAAGGTCGCCCACGCCGTGCAGACCCAGGACTTTGTCGACTACCGCGAGCTTCTGCCCCAGGTGGCGGCGGTGAGTGTGGCCGTCCCCACCTCCCAGCACTTTGCGGTGGTCCGGGACTGTCTGGCGGCCGGGTGCCAGGTGCTGGTGGAAAAGCCCATCACCGTCACCGTGGCCGAAGCCGACGAGCTGGTGCACCTGTCCCGGGAGCGGGGCCTCATCCTCATGGTGGGCCACCTGGAGCGGTTTAACTCCGCCATGGAAGAGCTCAAAAGCCGGGTGACCCAGCCTCGGTTCATCGAGAGCCACCGCCTGTCGTTCTTCAAGGAGCGGGGCACCGACGTGGACGTAGTCCTTGATTTGATGATCCATGATCTGGATCACGTCCTCACCCTGGTGCCGGCCCCCGTGACCGAGATTCGCGCCGCCGGCATCTGCGTCCTCACCGACCGGGTGGACCTGGCCAACGTCAGGCTGGAGTTCGGCGACGGCTGCATCGCCAACCTTACCGCCTCCCGCATGTCTTTCAAGAGTATGCGCAAGTTCCGCCTCTTCCAGCCCGATGCCTACCTGGCGGTGGATTTTGAAAACCGGGAACTCACTGCCGCCTCCCGGAAGGAAGGGGCCATGGGGCCGCTGCCGGGGGTAGCCCTGGAAACCCGCCGGTTTTCCCAGGAAGACGTGCTGCTCAAAGAGATCGTGGCCTTTGTCCAGACCATCCAGGACGGCGGCGAAGCGCCCATCCCCGGCGAGGCCGGCCGGGCCGCCCTGGACCTGGCCCTGGAAATCAACGCCGCCATGAAATTAGCCAAGGGGTGAAAATTTGGGCGAAAAGGGGGAAAGGGAAAAAGGCGAAAAGGAAAATGCCAGGTTGTGCTTCGTGGATAGGGCAAATAGGTGCAAAGGGTAATATGAAGGGCAATACAATAAAAAATATTAACCCTTTTCGCCCTTTCGCCTTTTCCCCTTTTAACCCGGGGCGTAAGCCCCCCCGCATCCTCATCGTCGCCGGGGAGGCGTCCGGGGATGACCATGCGGCCAGGCTGGTGGCGGCCGTCCGGGAGTTCTGCCCCGCCGCGCAGTTCTTCGGGGTGGGGGGCGAAGCCATGGCTGCCCAGGGGGTGCGGATTCTCACCCCGGCTTCACAGCTGGCGGTGGTGGGCCTCCTGGAAGTGGTGGGTCGGCTGCCCGCGATCTGGCAGGCCTTGCGAACCATCGGCCGGACCCTGAAAACGGTCCGCCCGGACCTGGCCATCCTGGTGGATTTTCCCGACTTCAATTTCTGGGTGGCCCGGCTGGCCAGGTACTGGCGGGTGCCGGTGATGTACTACATCAGCCCCCAGGTGTGGGCCTGGCGCACCTACCGGGTGAAAACCCTCGCCCGCCTCACCGAACGGATGGTGGTGATCTTCCCCTTTGAGGCCGACTTCTACCGGCAGCGGGGCGTGACCGTGGATTACGTGGGCCACCCCTTTCGGGAAACCCTGCCGCCCCTGCCGGACCGACGCACCTTCCTGGCCCAGCACGGCCTAGACCCGGAGCGCCTTACCATCGCCCTCCTCCCCGGCAGCCGGGGCAGCGAAATCGAGCGGCACCTGCCCATTATCCTGAAGGCGGCCAAACTCATCCACCAGGCCATCCCCCAAACCCAGTTTCTCCTGCCCCTGGCCTCCACCGCCCCGGAGGGGCTGGTGGAGAGGATAGTGGAGGAGTTTTGGAGTGATTTGAGTGGAGGAGCGGGGGACTTTTTCGTAAGGGTTCCCCCGCCCTCCCCTCAAACTCCCCTCCGACCCCCCTGTAAGGGGTTGGGGGAGGGGGATTGGGGGAGGGGGCAGGGGCTGTCCGCCCCTGGCCCCCTCCCCCAAAACCATATTCTGCGCATCATTCCCGGCCAGGCCTACCAGGCCCTGGGAGCGGCGCACGTCGCGGTGGTGGCCTCAGGCACGGCCACGGTGGAGGCGGCCTTGGCGGGGGTGCCCACGGTCATTGTTTACCGGGTGGCGCCCTTCACCTTTGCAGTGGCCCGCCGGCTCATCCGGGTGGAGCATGTGGGGATGGCCAATCTCCTGGCCGAAGAGCGCGTCTTCCCTGAGCTTATTCAGGACGACTTTACCCCGGAGCATTTGGCCCGGGAGGTTTTTGGTCTCATCCGGGACCCGGATCGCATGATTGCGGTGCGCCGGGGGCTGGCCGCGGTGATCCGGCGCCTGGGGGAGCCGGGGGCCTCGGCCCGGGCCGCCCGGGTAGCGGTGGAATTGATGGGTTCAAAGAATGAGCCGGGGAGATAAACCTTGCCTGTGAAATTAACGGTCTTATATTGAAAAAGTGAAGGGAAATGATTTCCTGGAATAAGCAATCCCTTGCGCCGGGCAGGCGGCGCGACAAAAAGAATTATTTCGATAATTATTCAAAGGCGTTAGCCTGCGTCTGCACAGGCTGCAAGTCTGTGTCGCCAAAAAACAAAAACTAAAAACCGAAAAGCGTTTCTAAGGAGGTGGCCCTTGATCAAAAAAATCCAATCCTTGTTGGGCGCAGAGGCCGATGATCTGTTGAAGCACAAGTGCAAAGGCTTCCCCAAAGAGAGCCTGCACCTGCCCGGGCCCGATTTTATCGACCGGGTCTGGATGATGAGCGACCGGACCCCCGGGGTCTTGCGCTCCCTGGCCGCTCTGTTCGGGCACGGCCGCCTGGCCGGCACCGGCTACCTCTCCATCCTGCCGGTGGACCAGGGCGTGGAGCATTCCGCCGCCGCCTCTTTTTCTCCGAACCCCCTGTATTTCGACCCGGAGAACATCGTCAAGCTAGCCATCGCCGGGGGCTGCAACGCGGTGGCCTCCACCCTGGGGGTGCTGGGCGCGGTGTCCCGGAAATACGCCCACAAGATCCCCTTCATCGTCAAAATCAACCACAACGAGATGCTGGCCTACCCCAATTTTTACGACCAGACCCTGTTTGCCTCGGTGGAGCAGGCCTTCGACCTGGGCGCGGTGGCTGTGGGGGCCACCATCTATTACGGCTCCCCGGAGTGCCGCCGGCAAATCCAGGAGATTTCCGAGGCCTTCAAGGTGGCCCACGAGTTAGGCATGGCCTGCATCCTCTGGTGCTACCTGCGCAACCCCGCCTTCAAGACGGCAGAGGGGGATTTCCACGCCTCCGCCGACCTCACCGGGCAGGCCAACTACCTGGGGGTGACCATCGAGGCGGACATCATCAAGCAGAAGCTGGCCGAGAACAACGGTGGCTACAAGGCGGTAAAATTCGGTAAAACCAGCGAGCTGGTCTACACCAAGCTGGCGGGCCCGCACCCCATCGATCTGTGCCGCTACCAGGTGGCCAACTGCTTTATGGGACGGGCGGGGCTCATCAACTCCGGGGGAGGCTCCGGCAAAAACGACCTGGCCGACGCGGTGCGCACCGCGGTAATCAACAAGCGGGCCGGGGGCATGGGGCTTATTTCCGGGCGCAAGACTTTCCAGCGGCCCATGCAGGAGGGGGTGGAACTCTTCAACGCCATCCAGGACGTCTATCTCTGCAAAGAGGTGGAAGTGGCCTGAAGCGGCAGGGGAGGGGCGGAGTGGGGGATTTCGCTCCACACCCCACCCCTGAGCCGACAGCAAGGCGAGGTGCAGGGCTCCCCGGCCTCATCCCTGAAAAAGGGTCCCCGGCAGGGCCATCCATGGCCCTGCCGTTTCTGTTCAAGGGACCGGTGAACACGACTTAGCTTTGGGGTTTGGGCTGCCGCTTCCAGTAAAACGCCAGCCCCACCAAGCCTGAGATCAGGAGCACCGGGGTGCCGGGTAAGGCGAGAGGTTGGGAACCATCGATGGGAAGACATACCTCGTTGAAGGGAAAGTCATCCGTGCGGACAGTTATCCTTTGATTGGCGCTGATACCTTCATCCCAGAGCCTGATTTTTTGCATGGCCGCCCCATAATAATCAAATGATTGCCCTCCCTGGCCAAAAGGCCCTTGAAAATTAGCCCAAGTCATAGCTGGCATAGCAGGACGGTTCGACCCATGCGGCTGGATGGCACAGGGCTGACCATCACTCCTTAAGAATTGCCCCCCTTCATTTCCCTGGCCGCGGCTATCCGAATAAATAGAGATAATTTTGTGATAATCCCGCCCCGCGTAATTCCCTAAAGCAGTATCCCGGCCGATGGATAAATTAGGGATAAAATGAACCTTTGCCCAATATGGCAACCTGACCAGGGATTTAACGAGATGGTCTGCAAGATCGGTTATTCTCACACCGGCGTAATCATCACCTGATATTAAGCAATACGGGTGAAGAGACCAATTGGCGAAGGCACTGGCCGTATCCACCGATGGAGATGCTTCAGTGCCTGGCGAATAATTGGCATCAAAAGTTGTGGCACGGACCGGATAACTCGCTAATATTATGAGCAAAGCTATCCTCAACGCAAATAATAACTGTCTCTTCATTGGCGCATCCTTCTTATCCGAGCTGGCTGGTGGGGGGGGCAAGGCAGTTCTGCTTTTGGACCTGGTGCAGCAGTCAGAAGCCTGGCGCCGGTTGGCCCGAGGCGATGCAAGGATATGGGCGTGGTGGCGATGAGGTGAAGGATGTGCTGGGTGGGGCCCCGGAGGGCCCCTGGGGAAGAAGCTGAGGAATCGTTTGTTGCGGCCCTGGCCCAGAGGTCGGGGCTCAGTCGCGGCCACCTGCAGACAGCCAGCGGGGCCACAACTGAGGCCCCCGGCAAGGAAGCCGCTGGTTCCAAAGCAACTCGCACTATCCTGTGCAGATTCCCGCGTCGACTTGACAATGCGGGTCTCCTCTCATCCATGAGAGTTTGTCAGTCGTCATGGCGCTGCTCCTTCCTGGAACGCCTGCCACGGCGACTGTAGGCGGATAGTTTAATGCTGTTGCTGCTCGGGCTCCGCTCTGACCCGGAAAAAAATCGGGCTGCCTTGAAGGCAACCCGGCTATCTTTTCTCCTTAAGACCCGTGGTTTTCCGTCCCCATCTCACGGTGGGTTTGGCTTTTCTCAAGTATTAGCGAGCTTAAAAAGGTAAATACGAAAAGTCAAGTAATTAATATTGAAATTAGAATATTTTTTAACATTTATTTCCCCTGCCTAAATTCTCTACCAGGTAAAATAATTGACACAAGATGGCCCCAGATGCGCCAGGGGGCGCTCAGGAGGGAAAAGGGGGTCATCGGTCGGCCTGCCCGCGGGGCGATGCTGGCTCCGGCGGGCTGAGGGCAAAATGCCTCCCTGTCACCGAAAATATTGCCGCTACCGGGGGATCAAAGCCTGCCCCAGGAGGCATATCCACGGGGGACTTGCACGGTAACGAGTTTTTATGGCGAAAAGGCGTTTTTTTATCAGGCCGGATAGTATAAAATAACAGAATAATTCGCCGGTTAAAGGATGAAGCACACCATGTTTACCGGGCTAGTGGAAGGCGTCGGAGAGATCCTCGGCCTCACCTCCATGGCCGAGGGGCTGCGGCTTGCGGTCAAGAACTCGTTTCCCGCCGGGGAGCTCGTTCTGGGGGAATCGGTGGCGGTAGCGGGGGCCTGCCTCACGGTGGTGGCTTTAGCCGCGCCCCGGGCCAGCTTCGAAGTTTCCCCGGAAACCCTGGCCCACACCACTTTTCCCTTGAAAAAGGTGGGGGACCGGGTAAACTTAGAACGAGCCCTCAAGCTGGGGGACCGCCTGGGCGGGCACCTGGTCACGGGTCACGTGGACGGCGTCGGCATGGTGCGGGCGCTTAGACCCGGCCCGGCTCACATCGGGCTCACGTTCGAAATGCCCGGCCCCCTGGCCCGCTTCGTTATCGAGAAGGGCTCCATCGCCATCGACGGCGTCTCTCTGACAGTGAACTCCTGCCAGGGCAATACCTTTACGGTGAACGTCATCCCTTTCACCGCCCGGGAGACCACCCTGGCCGCCCTCAAAGTGGGCGACCGGGTCAACCTGGAAACTGACCTGATCGGCAAATACGTGGCCCGGCTCCTGGGTCAGAACGCCTCCCAAGGCGGGGGGGTCACCCCGGAGTTGCTGGCCCG
This sequence comes from uncultured delta proteobacterium, assembly GCA_963812015.1. GTDB lineage: Bacteria > Desulfobacterota > Desulfobaccia > Desulfobaccales > 0-14-0-80-60-11 > 0-14-0-80-60-11. The sequence continues at coordinate 1,569,156 of CAWETI010000003.1, forward strand.
GCACGGGTTTTTCTAAGTGAGCCGTGAGCCCAAGACCCCACCGGCAAGATGCCGGTGCCACTCATAATCGAAAAGAGCAAACTGAAAACCAAAAACAGGATCTTAACCATGTCAGTTGTACCTATTGAAGAAGCGATCAATGACATCCGCCAGGGTAAGATGATCATCCTGGTGGACGACGAGGACCGGGAAAACGAAGGCGACCTCACCCTGGCGGCGGAGCGGGTCACGCCCGAAGCCATCAACTTTATGGCCCGCTACGGCCGGGGCCTCGTCTGTCTGGCCCTGGGGTCGGATATCATCGACCGTCTCCAATTGCCCCAGATGGTCCGGAACAACCAGTCGGGCTTTAAAACGGCCTTCACGGTGTCCGTTGAGGCCCGGCGGGGAGTCACCACCGGGATTTCCGCGGCGGACCGGGCCACGACCATCATCACCGCGGTGGCGGACAATGCCAAGCCGGAAGACCTGGTGAGCCCGGGGCACGTCTTTCCGATCCGAGCCCGCAAAGGCGGAGTGCTGGTGCGCACCGGGCAGACCGAGGGCTCCGTTGACCTGGCCCGCCTGGCCGGCCTCAAAGGCGCCGCGGTTATCTGTGAGGTCATGAAGGATGACGGCACCATGGCCCGGATGCCTGACCTGGAAAAATTCGCCGGCGAACATAATATCAGGATCGCCACTATCGCCGACCTGGTGGCCTACCGGCTGAAGCACGAATCCTTTGTGCACCGCCGGGCCACCGTCAAGCTGCCCACCGCTTACGGGGAATTCACCGCCATCGCTTACGACAACGATGTGGATGACAACCAGCACATCGCCCTGATCAAAGGGGAGATCAATCCTGATGAACCCGTGCTGGTGCGGGTCCACTCCGAATGCGTCACCGGCGACGTGTTTCGCTCCCTGCGGTGCGACTGCGGCGACCAGCTGGAGGCCGCCATGGCCCTGGTGGAGTGCGAAGGCCAGGGGGTCATCCTCTATATGCACCAGGAGGGCCGGGGCATCGGCTTGGTCAACAAACTCCGGGCCTACGAGCTTCAGGACCAGGGCGCCGATACGGTGGAAGCCAATGAAGCCCTGGGGTTTAAGGCGGATCTTCGGGACTATGGCATCGGGGCCCAGATCCTTCGGGATCTGGGGGTCAGGAAGATGCGCCTCATGACCAACAACCCTAAGAAGATCATCGGCCTGGAAGGCTACGGCCTCGCCATGGTGGAGCGGGTGGCCCTGGAGATTGCCCCTAACCGGGTGAATCGCGATTACCTCAAAACCAAGTGCCAGAAGATGGGGCACCTGCTGAAAATGGTGTAATAACTTCTCTCGCCAAGCTGCTCAGGATGCAAAGGAATTATGCTTTGCTCTTTACGCCTTGGCGTGAACCAAACCGAGGGGGGGCAGATGCGAACCATAGAAGGCAAGCTCATCGCCGAAGGTCTGAAATTCGCCCTGGTAGTGAGCCGCTTCAATTCCTTTATCACCGAGCGCTTGTTGGAGGGCGCTCTGGATTGTCTGCGGCGCAAAGGGGTTGCCGAGGAGCACCTGACCCTGGTGCGGGTGCCCGGAGCCTGGGAGATTCCCCTGGCGGCCAAGCGCCTGGTCCAGGCCGGGGGCCACGATGGGGTCATCTGCCTGGGCGCGGTGATCCGGGGTTCCACGCCCCACTTCGATTACGTGGCCGCAGAGGTGAGCAAGGGGATTGCCCAGGTGTCCCTGGACAGCGGGGTGCCCATCGGTTTTGGCATCCTGACCACCGATAGCCTGGAGCAGGCCATTGAACGGGCCGGCAGCAAGGCGGGCAACAAAGGCTTTGCCGCGGCGGAAGCCGCCGTCGAGATGGTCAATCTCCTGAAAGAACTGGGAGCCTGACTGTTTGGCGGCTTATTCCCGCAGCCACTGCCGGGATTTGGCCTTGCAGTTTCTCTATCAGGCCGAGTTCTCAGGGCCGCCCCGGCCCGAGGCGGTGGAACGTTTCTGGCGGCATTTCCACAAAGAAGGCACCCCCCCCGCCTATCTCAAGGAACTGGTGGAGGGGGTGGGGTCCCACCTGGAGGAACTGGATGCCTTCATCGTGCGCTACTCGGAGCATTGGCGCCTGGAGCGCATGACCATCGTGGATCGCAACCTCCTCCGGCTGGCCATCTATGAACTCCTGTACCAATCCCAGATTCCGCCCAAGGTGGTGATCAACGAGGCGGTGGAGATGGCCAAGCGTTACGGCAGCGAGGCCTCCGGGGGTTTCGTCAACGGCATCCTGGACCAGGTAAGAATGTCCTTGGGCCGGGAAGTTTGAGGCTGGAACGAGCCGCCGGCCTCAGGGCTTCGACATTCAGGGCTTGCATGTTGGGGTCTGAAGCATTAATGATATATACGAAACCTGAAAATCAATCGCGGTCGACATTCCCTGGCACAGGGCGCTGGCATTCTTGATCCGCACTGCGGAAGGAGGGAGACAAGATGACCCGGAAATGGTTGGCGATGGCTGTAGTAGTCCTCTTGGCCGTGTCTTTCGTGGGCTGCGCCACCGAAAGCGGCTATTATGACCCGGCTCGGTCCGCTGGGGCCGGCGCCTTGGGTGGGGCCGCCACCGGCGCGGCCATCGGCGCCATCATCGGTGCGGCCACCGGCTCACCCGCCACCGGCGCCTGGATCGGCGCGGCCGCCGGCGGTGTCCTGGGGGGCGTGGGCGGGGCGCTCTATGCCGAGCACCGCAACAGCGAGATCCGCTCGTCCGAGGCTGCGGCCCAGGCCTATAACTACCAGGGCCAGGGCAATGTGGTCAGCGTGGACAACGTAACTGCTTCTCCTTCCACCGTCAGGCGGGGGCAGCAGGTTAACCTGAGCCTGAGTTATACCATCTTGACCCCCTCTAATGACCCGGTGAACATCACCCTGGTGCGGGAGATCAGGTTCAACGGTCAAATGGTGGGGTCGCCTTACCAGAGCACGGTGACCAATACCAACGGGTCCTATACGGACAACGTGGCTTTTGCCGTGCCCAGCAACGCCGGTCCCGGCACCTACACCATCAGCAGCCGGGTGATGAGCGACTACGGCTCCTCCCAGCGGGACGGGTATTTCAACGTGCAGTAGCGCCGCGAATTCAGCAAAGCCGGGGATATCTTGCCTGAGGGCCGAGATTTCCCCGGCTCCTTCTGCCTGCCCCATTGACAAGCCGATCCCCTTCTGATAAATAATCATTTTACCCTTCCTTGCCCTGGGCCGGTGCGTACCAGGGCCATGAGACCATAAGGAGGAAGAATGCGCCGCTACGAATCGCTCTGGGTGGTTAATGGCGACCTCCCGGATGAAGAAGTAAAATCCGCCATCGACAAGTTTTCCCGGATTATCTCCTCTCAAGGTGGAACCGTGGTGGGAGTGGAAGAGTGGGGCCGGCGCAAGCTGTCCTACAAGATCCAAGGCACCATCCGCGGCTTTTATGTGCTAGCCGATTTTGCCGGTTCGGCCGAGACGGTCAAGGAGCTGGAACGCAACTACCGGATTGACGATCGCATCCTCCGCTACCTCACCACCAAGAAAGCCGACCACGTGAACCTGGATGCCCTGCAGGCCGAAATCGCGGCCAAGGCCAAGGCGGCCGCGCCGCCCGAACCCGAAGCCGCCCCCGTGGCTCCCGCGGAAATCGCCGTCCCGGAAGAACCTGCAGCCCCAGCCAAGGAGGAATAGTCCGTGCCTGTAATGCCTCGCCGCAAACGGAAACAATTTTACGTCCGCCGCAAGGTCTGCCGTTTTTGCGTGGACGCCAATCTGCCCATTGATTACAAGGACGTCAACACCCTGAGACAGTTTGTCACGGAGCGGGGTAAGATTATCCCCCGCCGCATCTCGGGTAACTGCGCCCGTCATCAGCGCCGGGTCACCCGGGCCATCAAGCAGGCCCGGCTCCTGGCCCTGATTGCCTATACCCCCCAAGTGCCCATTACGTGAGGGCTGGGGTAACCGGTAAGCCGTGGGTCGAGGTCTTTCCATCTGGTTCCTCTGCCTGGGCGCCCTCCTGGTAGGGTACCTGGGGGCCCAGGTAAATCCCCTGGCCTTCCTGATGGTCGGCGTTCTGGCGCCCTTGCCGGTGCTGGTAACCGGCTGGCGCTCGGGGGAGTTGGCGGGCCTGGGACTGGCCCTGGCTGCCGTGGCAGCAATCTTCTGTCTGCACCCCGTTCTGGACACCCTCTGGCAAAACCTGGGTTTTCTCAATCTGCTGCTCATGGGGGTGATACTGGCCAGCTTGCAATGCCGGGGGGTGTCAACGCCCCGGGCTATTATCCTGACGGTGGCGGCCTTGGTCGTCGGGGCTTTGCTGGTTTTTGTCGGGCAGGCCATCTTTATGGGGCTGTCCCTCCAGGACCTGCTGGCTCAGAAGAGCGCCGAGATCATGGACACGGTGCGCAAGGTCTTGGGGGATGCCGGCGGCGGCGCCCCCGGTCCCCTGATCCCGGGCGTGGCCCCGGACCAGGTGGAGGCCTTGCTCCGGCGTCTCCTGCCGGGGTTGCTGGTGACCAATATGGCCCTGGTGGCCTGGCTGAACGTCATCCTGTCCCGGCAGGTGGTCTTTCTCCTGGGATGGGGCGAACCGGAGCCGCCGCTGTATCACTGGGTGGCCCCGGAGTGGCTAATCTTTGTATTGCTGGGGGCCGGCTTTCTCCTGCTGGTGCCGGTGACCGGGGCGCGGTTCTTTGGCCTGAACCTGATCATGGTGGTGGCGGTGCTTTATTTTTGCCAGGGAGTGGCGGTGGTGGCCACCTGGTTTCATCGCCTGGGGCTGCCTCGCCTGCTGCGGATGATCGGCTACCCCTTGCTGTTCTTGAATCCGTTTTTTTTCTTGATTATCACCCTGGGGTTGTTGGACCTGTGGCTGGATTTTCGCCGGTTGCATCGACCCAAGGATGCCTGAGGAGGAGTTTTCGGTGAAGATCATCTTGACGCAAGATATTACCCCTTTGGGCGCCATGGGCACGGTAGTGGACGTGGCCCGGGGCTATGCCCGTAATTACCTGATACCTCAGGGGAAGGCTATGGAAGCCACCCCGGGGAACCTGGTCCAGGTGGAAAAGGCCAAAGTGAAGTATCTCCAGACGCAGGCCACGTCCCGGGAAGCCGTCATGGCCCAGGTGGCTCACCTGGAAGGGGCGAGCGTCACCATCGCCCAGAGGGTGGGCGAGGAAGAGCGCCTCTACGGCTCCGTCACCGCCGCCATGATCGCCGAGGCCTTGGAAGACCAGGGCTACGTGGTGGACAAAAAGCAGGTGGAACTGTCGGAACCCATCAAGCAGCTGGGTACCTACGAGGTTACCATCCGTCTGGCTCCGGAAGCCAAGGGCACGGTCACCGTGCAAGTGGTGCCCGAGAACGCCTAGCAGGCTGTTAAAAAACCACGATTTCCCCAGCATGTCATTCTAAGCGAAGCGAAGAATCTCGTATTTTCAGATAGATGAGATCCTTCGCTACGCTCAGGATGACAAAAAAGGCGGTTTTTCAACAGCCTGCTAGTAGCCATCGGGAGTTTGATGGGAAGGGGGCCAAGGCCGCTTAAGCCCTTACCCCCTTTCTGCTCACCTCCTCCGCCAACTCAATCAGAACTAGCGGGCGGTACCGCCTTCCGCAGGTAGCTGGGGTGAAATCTCCGACGGCTTCCACGCCGGCTCCGCCCTTCCCGGCCTCTAGGCAAAAAAGGGAAAAACCCGAGATTTTGCCAGCAGGCGCAAGCTCCCATCCCGCCAACTCCACTTACTGCCAGGGAGACTGCCCCGGCGATTCACCCCCAGCGGCTCTCCCGGACCCAGGTCGAGCTTGTAATCCTTTTGTGCTTCATTTATGGTTTAACATCGACGGCAGGCCACTCCTCCTCCGGCGCCATTCAGCTGATGGGCGCTCATACCCCGTTGCCGTCAAAAAGTGATCGCCTTGTAGGGGCCTGATGAATCACGCCCCCAGGCGCAATCAATTGCGGCCTTACAGTGAAATCCTGGCTGAGAACCCTTTACCCGACAACCTGACGCAGTTGTGAGACTGACCTTATGCCCAAAGTTAGCAGCCGTTTTGCCGCGGCCGAAGCCCCTACTCCGGTGGGCTACACCCCCCCGGCCAACCCCGAGGCCGAGCAATCGGTGCTGGGGGCCATTCTGGTGCGGCCAGAGGCCATGGACCGGATCGCCGACCTGATTGCCCCCGAGGATTTCTACCGGGAGGCCCACGGCCGCATCTACAAGGCCATGCTGGACCTCTACGGCCGGGGTGAGCCGGTTGACCTGGTGACGGTCAGCGCCCTGTTGAAAGAACGGGGCCAATTGGAGGGGGTGGGGGGGCCGGTGTTCCTGGCCGGCCTCAGCGAGCAGGTGGGGTTCGCCACCAACGCCGAATACTACGCCAGCCTGGTGCGGGATAAAGCGGTGTTGCGGCGCCTGCTGGACTGTGCCCAGGAGATCGCCTCCGCCTGCCTGGCCCCGGTGGAGAATGTCGCCGAGTTTCTGGACCGGGCCGAACACAAGGTCTTCCAGGTGGCCGAAGCCAAGGTGCGACCGGGGTTTTCCCCCTTGAGCGCCCTGGTGGACAACGAGATTGCCACCCTGGAGGCCATCTGGGGGCGCAAAGACGGCTCCCTCACCGGGGTGTCCAGCGGCTTCACCGACCTGGACAATTATACCGCCGGTTTCCAGGCCAGCGACCTGATCATCCTGGCGGCCCGCCCCAGCATGGGCAAAACCGCCCTGGCCCTGAACATCGCTTTTAACGCGGCCTACGGCGGGCCCCCGGAAAAGCCCCATTCCCGGCAGACGCCGGTGCCGGTCGCCTTCTTCTCCCTGGAGATGTCCAAGGAACAATTGGTCCGCCGCCTGCTCAGCAGCATCGGCAAGGTGGACGCCTCCCAGATTCGCCGGGCCACCTTCCTCACCGGCCCGGAGTGGACCAAACTCCAGGAAGCCGCGGGGATTCTGGTGGATTGCCCCATCTATATCGACGATACCCCCGCCGCCACCGTCCTGGACATCCGGGCTAAATCCCGGCGCCTCAAGGCGGACGGCAAGTTGGGGATGGTCATTATCGACTATCTCCAGCTCATGCAGGGGCGGCCCGAACTGAACAGCCGGGAGCAGCAGATCTCCGAGATCTCCCGCTCCCTGAAAGGGCTGGCCAAAGAACTGGCCGTGCCGGTGATGGCCCTGTCCCAGCTCAGCCGCGAGCCGGAGAAGCGGGAACGAAAACGGCCCCAACTGTCGGACTTGCGGGAATCCGGGGCCATCGAACAAGACGCCGATGTGGTCATATTCATTTACCGTGAGGAGGTCTATACCAAGGACGAGAAACACAAGGGGGTCGCCGAAGTCATCTTCGGCAAACAGCGTAACGGGCCTATCGGCACGGTAAAGTTGGCCTTTCGGGACCGCTTCACCCGCTTCGATGATCTGGAAAGGGACGAGGCCCCCGGGGGTTATTGACAAGCCCGGGATGGGCCGGGGTTCCTCAACCCTGATCCATCCCGTCAAATTTCCCGGTCCCGTCCCTGAGGGGCGGGGTAGGGGAGGGGCCCAAAGGTGTCATGGATGACGCCCTTGGGCCCGGCTTTTTTCTGGTTAGGTGGCTTAGCCCACCTTCACTTCGATCTTCCGGGGTTTGGCCTTCTCCACTTTGTGCATCACCAGGCGCAACACCCCGTCCTTCATGGTGGCCTCGATCTTGCTCTGATCGATGAGGCTCCCCAGGTGGAAATCCCGCTGGAAGTCGCCGATGTAGTATTCATGGTCCACCATGGCCTCCCCGGGACCCACGGGCGGGCCGACTTCCCCGTAAATGGTGAGATAATTCTCCTTGAGGTCCAGGGTCACTGTATCACCGGAGACCCCCGGCATATCGGCCACCAGAACCAGGGTCTCCGGGGTCTCGAAAATATCTACCCCCGGGACAAAAACCCGGCCGGGCCGGACCCGTTCCCCTTTGGCCGGAGCCTCTTCTTTGACTTTGGCTTGCAGTTCTTTGTCAGTCATGAACGGGCCTCCTTTAAGCAACCTTTACTTCGATTTTGCGCGGTTTGACTTCTTCCGGCTTGGCCATCTTGATGGTCAGGATGCCGTCTTTGCAAGTGGCTTCCACGTTACCCCCCTGAACCATCGCCGGTAAGGCCACAATCCGCCGGAAAAACCCGGATTCCCGTTCCCGCCGGTGGTAATTGACCTGCTTTTCTTCCGCCGCGATCTTGCGTTCGCCCCGCAGAATCAGGCTATTATCCTGCAAGGTGATCTCCAGATCCTCCGCCTTGACGCCGGGCAGCTCGGCCCGGATGTAGAGGTAATCCCGGTCTTCGGAGATGTTCACCAGGGGATATACCCCCACCGGCCACGGACGCCCTTCCGTGCCGTAACTTTGTTGAAAGAGGCGGTCCATGCGGCGTTGCAGCTGTTCCAGTTCCCCCAGAGGATTCCTCCCCGGTTCCCTGAAAAAAATCGGCATGCTCGTCTTCCTCCGTAATATGTGAGATTCTCAAGTTTTTTTGCTGTTAACTAAGGTTAAACTAAACACTTCCTCCGTGCCGGTCAAGGGCCTTACCGGTTGATAATGAGGAAATATTCGGATACATAGAGTCAGCAATCTCACCGAGAAAGGAACCCCGATGGGTTTTCCCTGGGACGACATAACCTGGGTGCTCCTGGACATGGACGGCACCCTGCTGGACAAGCATTTCGACGATTATTTTTGGGAGACCCTGGTGCCGCAAGAGTACGCCCGGCGGCAGGGCATGGACCTGGCCCTGGCCCGGGACCTGGTGTTCGCTCGCTATCAGAGTGAGGAAGGCACCCTCAACTGGACGGACATCGATTTCTGGTCCCGGGAGCTGGACCTGGATATCCCGGCCTTAAAGGAGGGCATCCGCCACCTCATCGAGGTGCACCCGGACACGGAAGATTTTCTCAACTTCCTGAGAATGAAAGAAAAACGGGTGGCCCTGGTGACCAACGCCCACTACAAGACCTTGAGCCTCAAGATGAACCACACCGGGCTGTTGGGCTACTTCGACGAAGTTATTTCTTCCTTCGACCTGGGCAACCCCAAAGAAGATCTGCGCTTCTGGGAGATCCTCCAGGATCGCCTCCACTTTGACCCCAGCCGGGCCCTGCTGGTGGACGACAACGCCGACGCCCTGGCCGCAGCCCGAACCTTCGGCATCAAATACCCCTACTTCAAGGCCAAATCCAGCTCCCGCCAGGAGAGCGAATCCCACCCGGACTTCCCCTCCATCGAAAGCTTTGATGAGCTGATGGGCTGAAAATATTGAAGGGAGGGCCAGGGGACGCCCTTACGAAAAACCCCCCGCCCTCCCCTCAAACTCCCCTCCCACCCCCCTGTAAGGGGTGGGGTAAGGGGGGGCCGCCAGCCCCGCCTCAGTTTATCTTTTAGCCACCCTTAAGGGATTGGGGAGGGGGTTTGGGGGAGGGGTAAGGGCTTCTGCCCTTAGCCCCTCCCCCAAAGTCTACGCTGCTTCCCGCCTTATCCGCGCCCCTAATGCTGACAGTTTTTCCACCAGTTGGGCGTAGCCCCGGTCCAGGTGGTAGACCCGGAGGACTTCAGTGGTGCCGGCCGCAGCCAGGCCGGCGATGACCAGGGAGGCGCTGGCCCTGAGGTCCGTGGCCATCACCGGGGCGCCGTGAAGTTGGCGTCGTTCCCGGACAATGGCGAGGTTGCCGGACACGGAGATATCCGCGCCCAGGCGCCGCAGTTCGCTGACGTGCATGAAGCGGTTCTCGAAAATGGTTTCGGTGATGACGCTGGCCCCTTTGGCCAGGGACATCAGGGCCATGAACTGGGCCTGCATGTCCGTGGGAAAGCCGGGGTATGGCCGGGTCTTGACGTCCACGCCGATGAGGGACCCCCCCGGCTCCACCATGATCCGGTCACCGGTGGTGCTGAGGCGCACCCCGGCTTCGTGGAACTTTTCCAGCACCGCCGCCATGTAAGGCACCGGCGCGTTGGTGATGGTGACCTGGCCCTTGGTGATGGCCGCGGCCGCGAGATACGTCCCCGCCTCGATGCGGTCGCTCATGATGGTATAGGAGGCCGGGGTCAGGGCCTGCACCCCATGGATGGTGAGGACGTCGGTGCCGATGCCTTCGATCTGAGCCCCCATGGCCGTGAGGAACCGGGCCAGGTCCGTCACTTCGGGCTCCTGGGCGGCGTTGACGATTCTCGTGGTCCCCTTGGCCAGGGTGGCGGCCATCATCAGGTTTTCGGTGCCGGTGACCGTGGGCAGGTCCAGGGTGATGTCGGCGCCGTGCAGCCGTTTGGCCTTGGCCTCCACATAGCCCTGGTTCAGGGTGATCTTCACCCCCATGGCCTCCAGACCCTTTAAGTGCTGGTCGATGGGCCGGGCCCCGATGGCGCAGCCGCCGGGCAGCGAGACGCTGGCCTGCCGGGCCCGGGCCACCAGGGGCCCCAGGACCAGGACCGCGGCCCGCATGGTCTTGACCGTCTCGTAGGGGGCCATCCAGCCGGTGAGGCGGGTGGAATCCACCACCAGGGGCTCGCCGTCTTCAAACTGCACCCCCATGAGGCCCAGGAGCCGTTTGGTGGTGCGGATATCAGCCAGGGGCGGCACGTTGGCGAGCCGGTGCACCCCCGGGGCCAGCAAAGTGGCGGCGATGATGGGCAGGGCGGCGTTCTTGGCCCCGCTGATGGAAACTTCCCCCGAAAGCGCCACTCCGCCTTCAATGACGATTTTGTCCATTCAATCTTTCCGTGTAGGGTGGGCGCCGCCCACCATCCCGAGATTTTTTGAAAATATGGTGGGCAATGCCCACCCCACATTTTCTTATGATGGAGAATCTTCGGCCAAAAGCTCCAAGAGGCTGGGTGCCAACACTTCCCGACTGAACAGTTTGATCCGTTTTTCCGCCAGCCGGACGTACTCCGCCTCGATCTCGCAGCCGATGTAGTGCCGGTTCCCCTGGAGCGCGGCGATGGCCGTCTGCCCGCTGCCCATGAAGGGGTCCATGACCACGTCGCCCTCATAGGTATAGAGCTGGATGAGGCGGTAGGGCAGGGCCACCGGGAAGGGTGCCGGATGACCGATGCTTCGGGCCGACACCGCCGGGAAGGTCCAGACGCTCTTGGTGAGTTCCAGGAACTCCTCCCGGGAGATGGTGGCCCGGTTTTTTGCCGGGTTTTTCCGGGAAAATCCGGCCTTAGAGAAGATCAGGATGTATTCGTGCACGTCCCGGAGGGTCGGGTTGGCCGGCGACCGCCAGCTCCCCCAGGCGGTGGACGGGGAGGCGCTGGCGGCCTTGTTCCAGATAATCTCCCCCCGCATGAGAAAGCCCATCTCCACCATGCCCTGAATAATATAGGCGTGCAGCGGGATATACGGTTTGCGGCCCAAATTAGCGATGTTGATACAGGCCCGGCCCCCGGGCACCAGAACCCGGTGGACTTCTCGCCACACCTTAATGAGAAATTCGAGATACTCTTCTAAGGTAAGATCTTCGTCGTAGTCCTTGCCCACGTTATACGGCGGCGACGTCACCATCAGGTGGACGCTGTTATCCGGGATTTCTGCCATGGCCTCGGACGATTTCACCTGGATGGTGTTCAGGTATTCCGGCGGGATGGGATTCTCGATGTAGTCGCAGGCGACGGCCGGGGGAACCTGGGAGTAAAGTTTGCCGGCATAGAAGGCCGAGGCATCGTGGGATATTCTTCCCGAGGTGCCAAAGGCGCTGGTCCGGGTCTTCTTTTTGGCGGGATTATTTTTCATCTACCGGGGGCGCCCCCATGTCCCTGATTTTACCTTGGTTTATCCGGGCCCTGTATGGTAGGATAATACATTGGGAAACGTAAGGCAAGGAAAGGAAATTTGCATATATGGATTGGTGGTTGTTGGCCGGGGTGCCCGTCACGTCGTTCATCGTGGCCCTTTCCGGGGCCCTGATGCCCGGCCCGCTGTTGACCCTCACCGTGAGCGAGGCGGCCCGCCGGGGCTTCTGGGCCGGCCCCCTGATCATCGTGGGCCACGCCCTGCTGGAACTGGCCCTGGTCCTACTACTCCTGGCCGGGCTGGGGGTCTGGCTGCACCGCCCGCTGGTCTTGGGCCTGGTGGGGGTGTTGGGCGCCGCCATGCTGGGGTGGATGGGCCTGGGCCTGCTCAAGGCCTCCCGTCACAGCCACCTGCAATTCGACCCCAAGGGTGACTCGGGCCTAAACCCCATCGTGGCCGGGGTGCTGATGAGCGCCGCCAACCCTTACTGGCTGATCTGGTGGCTCACCATCGGCCTGGGCTACGTCATGTTTTCCATGAAATACGGCTGGCTGGGCGTGGGCCTCTTCTTCATCGGCCACATCCTGGCCGACTTCGCCTGGTACACCCTGGTGTCCGGGGCGGTGTCCCAGGGGCGAAGGTTCATTTCCGATGGCCTCTACCGCGGTTTTTTGGCGGGATGCGGCGTCTTTCTCTTCGGCTTCGGAGGCTACTTCGCCGTCCAGGGTGTGAACTTTCTGCTTAATGTTTAAATTGTCGGGGCGGGCCTCAGTGTCCGCTCTGTTTGAGGGCGCCCACCCAGGCGCGCCCCTCCAGGGAGCAGCCATCAATGATCCAAAAAGCGCTAACCGTGGGTTTGCTGGAAGTGAATTGTTATATCCTGGGCGACGAGGAGACCCGGGAAGCCGTGGTTATCGATCCGGGGGGAGACGAAGACGAGATTCTCGACACCTTGAACCGTAACAATTTCCAATTGAAGCTGATCATCGACACCCACGGCCATTTCGACCATGTGGACGCCAACCAGCCGCTCAAAGAAGCCACGGGGGCGAAGATCGCCATTCACGAAGCCGATGGCCAGATGCTGCACAAACCTTCGGCGGAGGCCATGTTTTTCACCGGTAACCGCCTGCGCCTGTCCCAACCGGATATCCTGCTGAAAGAGAACGATATCCTCACCTTCGGGCAGTACCGACTGAAGGTCCTCCATACCCCGGGACATACCCCGGGGGGCATCAGCCTGGTGCTGGAAGACCACCCGTATGTCTACGTGGGCGACCTGCTCTTTGCCGGCTCCATCGGCCGCACCGATTTTCCCGGCGGCAGCTACGACGACCTGATCAACGCGGTGAAAACCAAGATCTTCCCCCTGGGGGATAACTACACCGTCTACCCCGGCCACGGCCCCGTAACCACCGTAGCCCAGGAACGCAAGTATAACCCGTTTTTCTAGGGGAGGGGGCCAGGGGCTTTTTCGTAAGCGGCCCCTGCCCCCTCCCCTAAGACCCCTCCCCCAACCCCTTACAGGGGGTTGGGAGGGAGGCCCGGAGGGAGGGCGGGGGAATTGACTCCCCCCGGCCCTCCCTCCGGAAAAGGTTCTTCTTATGACTTTCTCTGGTAAGCGCATCTTATTAGGGGTGACGGGCGGCATTGCGGCGTACAAGGCGGCGGAGGTGGCCCGGCGGCTCATCGGTTGCGGCGCCCTGGTCAAGGTGGTGATGACCCGGTCGGCCCAGGAGTTCGTGGGCCCGTTGACGTTTGCGGCTCTGACTGGAGAGCAGGTGGGGACCGGGCTCTGGGGAGCCGGCAGCGAGCCGTTGGAGCACGTGGCCCTGGGGCAGGAGGTGGACGCTATCGTGGTGGCCCCGGCCACCGCCAATTTCATCGGCAAGGTGGCTTCGGGGATCGGGGACGATTTGCTCACCACCATCATGTTGGCGTCCACCCGGCCGGTGCTGATCTGCCCGGCCATGAACGTCGAGATGTGGGCCAACCTGGTGGTCCAGGGGAATCTGGCCCGGCTCAAAGGCCGGGGTCTGATGGTGATGGAGCCGGCCGCCGGTCCCCTGGCATGCGGGGCAGTGGGACTGGGCCGCATGCCGGAGCCCGACCAGGTGGTGGAAGCCTGCGCCCGCCTTCTTAGTTCCCAAGATCTGGAGGGGCGAAGGATTTTGGTTACGGCCGGGCCCACCCATGAAGATTTCGACCCGGTGCGGTTTTTAACCAACCGTTCCAGCGGCAAGCAGGGCTATGCCCTGGCCCGGGTGGCTTGGCGACGGGGCGCGGCGGTCACCCTGGTGAGCGGTCCTACCAGCCTGCCGGCGCCTTACGGGGTGCACCTGGTCCAGGTCCGCTCCGCCCGGGACATGCAGGTCGCGGTGGTTGAGGCCTTCCCGGAAGCCGACGCCCTCTTGATGGCCGCGGCGGTGAGCGACTACCGGCCCACCCAGGCGGAAATCCGGAAGATCAAGCGGGCCTATGAGGAGATGCAGTTTCATCTCACCCAGAACCCCGACATCCTGAAGCAGGTGGCCCCGCTAAAAAACCGGCAGATCGTGGTGGGGTTCGCGGCCGAGACCCATGATATCGAGGCCGAGGCCCGCCGCAAGATGCGGGAAAAGCACCTGGACCTCATTGTGGCCAACGACGTCAACCGGCCGGATTCCGGGTTCCAGGTGGACACCAACGAAGTCACCCTCATGCCCCGGGAAGGCGAGGCGCTGCCTCTGCCCCTGTTGAGCAAGGAGGAGGTGGCGGCAAAGATTCTGGACCGGGTGGTGGACCTGTTGAACGCCCGGGACCGGGGGCTTGACAAAGATGCCTGAAGACCCGGTCAAGGAACTGGCGGAATTGGTGGACAATCTGTCCGGCTGGCTCCGCTATCAACGGCGTCTGGGATGGCGGGGCCTGCCGGGGAAGGTTGTGGCTCAAATTAAAGACAGTGAGCAGCCGTATGAAAAAACCCTGGAGGAGATTCGGGCCGAGATGGGGGAGTGCCGCCGGTGCAAGCTGTATGCCGGCCGCACCCATCTGGTATTCGGCGACGGGGCCTCCGACGCCCGGCTGATGTTCGTGGGGGAGGCCCCGGGGGCCGACGAGGACGCCCAGGGAGTGCCCTTTGTGGGGGCCGCGGGAAAACTCTTGAACAATATGCTCGACAAGCTGGGCCTGCGCCGGGAAGAGGTCTACATCGCCAATATCGTCAAGAGCCGGCCCCCGGGAAACCGGGACCCCGAGGCCGACGAAATTGCCGCCTGCCTGCCTTTCCTGGAAAAGCAGATCAAGGCCATCCGGCCAAGGGTGATTGTCACCCTGGGGCGCATTGCCACCCACGCCTTGTTGGGCACCAAGGAACCTCTGACCCGGTTGCGGGGAAACTGGCAACGGTACCATGACATCCGGGTGATGCCCACGTTTCACCCCTCTTACCTGCTGCGGGCCCCCCAGGAGCGGCGTAAAACCTGGGACGACATGCAGCAGGTCATGGAATATCTGGCGGCGCATGAAGAAAATTAACCAGAGATTTTTGGAAAAACGCCTTGGAGAGAAGGGGCCAGGGTCTTTTTGTCAGTGTCCCTCCCTCCTCCCCTCAAAAGACTTGTTTAGAGGTTTTTGTCTGCTCATAGCCTTGCTGCTGGTGCTGCTCCTGGCCGGCGGGGCGGCCGGGGCGGCTGCGCCCCGGGCGGTTTACGTGCTCCGGGCGGTGGGCTCCATCAATCCGGGGCTGGGGGAATTCATGATGGAAGGCATCCGCCAGGCGGAGCGTGAAAACGCCGCAGCCCTGGTGATAGAGCTGGACACCCCCGGCGGTCTGGAAACCTCCATGCGCCAAATGGTCCAGGCCATCAGCAATGCCAGGGTCCCGGTGATCGTCTACGTCTATCCCCGGGGGGCCCGGGCCGCCTCGGCCGGGGTCTTCATCACCCTGGCGGCGGACGTGGCGGCCATGGCCCCGGGCACCAATATCGGCGCGGCCCACCCGGTCTCCGTCGGCATGGGCAAGATCGACAAGACCATGGAGAAGAAGATCCTTAACGACATGGTGGCGTTTGGGCGTTCCCTGGCCGCCGAACGGGGCCGCAACGCCGAGTGGATGGAAAAGGCCGTCCGCCAGAGCGTCTCCATCGCCGCCAGCGAGGCCGTGAAGCTCAAGGTCGTGGACCTTATGGCGGATAATCTGGAAGACCTGCTCACTAAGATCAACGGCCGGAATGTGGAGGTGGGAGGCAAAAAGCTGGTCCTCCACACCGTGGGGGTGCCCGTCAAGGAGATCCCCGAAGGGATGCGTTTCCGGGTGTTGAAGTACATTGCCGACCCCAACATCGCCTTTATCCTGATGATGGTCGGCCTGGCGGGCATCTATTTCGAGTTCGCCCATCCGGGAGTGGTGCTCCCCGGGGTCATCGGCGCCATCTGCCTGCTCTTGGCTTTTTTCGCCTTTCAGACCCTGCCTATCAATATTATCGGTATCCTATTGATCTTCCTGGCGTTTATTTTCTTCATCCTGGAATTTAAAATCACCAGCTACGGCCTGCTGTCCGTGGCCGGGTTGGTCTCCCTGTTGTTAGGGGGTATGATGTTGTTTCATGGAGGTGAAGGAGGCGTGGATATTTCCTGGAGTGTCTTGATTCCTACGGTGGCCATCGTCTCTCTGTTCTTTATCATGGTGGCCGGGATTGTCTTTCGCAGCCACCGGCGGCGTTCCACGACCGGCGCCGCCGGCATGGTGGGGGTGCGAGGCACGGCCTACACCCCTCTGAACCCGGAAGGGCAGGTCTTTGTCCACGGCGAGTACTGGCAGGCTGTGAGTGACGAGCCCATTGCCAAAGGGGAAGCCGTGGTGGTGTTGGAGGTAGTGGATTTGAAGCTCCGGGTGCGCCGGGCTCAATAAAAGGAGGCAGGCATGTTTCAGTATCTTTCCGGTACTCTTCTCTTTGTCATCATCATCGCGGTGTTCTTCCTGATGAGCGCCATCAAGATCTTGAATGAATTCGAACGGGGCGTGATCTTCCGGTTGGGGCGGGCTCTGCCCTATCCCAAGGGGCCGGGGCTGATCCTCTTGATCCCCATGATCGACCGGCTGGTCAAAGTCAACCTGCAGCTGGTGACCTATGACGTCCCCCCCCAGGACATCATCACCCGGGACAATGTCACCATGAAGGTGAACGCGGTGGTCTATTTCCGGGTCATCGACCCACTGAAGGCGATCATCGAGGTCCGGGATTACTGGAATGCCACCCAGTTGCTGGCCCAGACCACCCTCCGGAGCGTCTGCGGCCAGGTGGAGCTGGACGAATTGCTCTCGGCCCGGGAAAAAGTCAACGCCCAACTGGCGGAGATCCTGGACAAACATACCGATCCCTGGGGCATCAAAGTGACCCTGGTGGAACTCCGGGCCATCGACCTGCCCATCGAGATGCAGCGGGCCATGGCCAAGCAGGCCGAGGCCGAGCGGGAACGGCGGGGCAAGGTGATCAACGCCGAGGGCGAATTTCAGGCCGCCGCCAAGATGGCCGAAGCCGCCCATGTCATGGCCGCCGAGCCCATGTCTCTGCAACTGCGCTACCTCCAGACCTTAAGGGAGATCGCCGCGGAGAAGAACTCCACCACCCTGTTCCCCATCCCCATCGACCTGATTACCCCCTTCATCAAGATGGCGAACCGGTGGGAGAGGTTGGAGGAGGAGAAGGAGAAGGAGCAGGAGAAGGGGTAAGAAGTTTGCCAGCCGGCTGAAAATTTGTCATCCGGAACGGAGTGGCAGATAAAGAACATAAATTTTCGGTTTTCTGTAAGGGGCCGATGCCCCGGATGGCTCTTTAAGGTTGAGGAATCGGCGAAATATCGGTAAAGTTAAGGGAACGCTGGGGAAAAAGCTCCGGCTGGCGGGGCGCCGGGAGCCGGGGTCCGGTGCGGAAACCAAAATAATCTAAAAGGGTAGGGGGGGTAATCCTGCCCCTACCAGAAAATACCACAGGAGAGACAGCATGGCCAAAAAGGAACGCAAAGAGAAAAAGGAAAAACCCCTGGACAAGATGACCGCCACGGAAATGCGGAAGTACGCCCTGGACCTGGGAGAGATCAGCGGGGTGCACGGCATGAATAAAGAGGAGTTGTTGAGCGCCATCAAGCAGGTGAAGGGCATCAAGGATGAAGGCAAGGTCACCGAGAAGGTCAGCATGCGGGACTTGAAGGAAAAAGCCGCCGCGATGCGGGCCAAAAAACTGGCAGCCATCGCCGCCGGAGAACCCCAGGTGAAGATCGATATCCTGCGCAAGAAAGCCAACCGCATGAAGAAGCGCACCCGCCGGGCGGCGTGATTTTGCCCGCATAAGATATTTTTATCAAGGTAGGGGCGGGTTTTAAACTCGCCCCTTTGCAGTTTGGAGATGAGCCATGAAATATCTGGTGGTGCTTAAGAAGACCGAGGAAGGCTATAGTGTTTCCTGCCCGGGATTGCCTGGATGTTGGTCCCAAGGCGAAACCGAAGCGGAAGCCATGGAGAATATTCAAGATGCCATCCAGGAATATTTGGCTGCCGTAACTCAATCAGTTCGGGGCGAGGATGTGCGGGAAATTGACGTTGCTGGGTGAGTATGCCGAAGATTCCCGGCATTAACCATCTTCAAGCCATCAGGGCTTTGAGAAGAGCAGGTTTCCGGCTGGTGCGTCAGGGTCGAAAACATGTGGTCCTGTCTAATGGCATTCGCTTTTTGACTATTCCCCGTCATAATCCCATCAATGGCTATACCATGGGCGGGATCGTGCGTGATGCGGGATTGAGCGTAGATGAGTTCCTTGATTTGCTTTAACGATATCTTGCCCAAGAAATCCAACCCTTGGCAGTAACCTTTTCTGCCGTTCCCACCCATTAAGGTATTCCGTTTCTTAAAATCAGGGTTTTGCCGCGGTTAATCCGGTTTGCCCTGATTTTCCTTCAAGAGGTTTTCTCCTAATGTGTCACTACTTGCCCCAGTACCCCTCGTAAGGCGCCGCGGGCATGAGTTCCCCCTCAACCGCCCCTACCCCCGGGGCGAACCCGGCCCCGGTCTCACCCGAGACCGGGGCTTTTTTGTCCGGGGGGCCACACAGGTGTGCCCCTCCGCACAATTCATTCATTTTCGACTGCAACCCGGTATTGCCGGGCCTCATTACTCCGCCATAAGAACAATCCACCCGGATACGAACTCTTTCATGATTTATGCGGGGAAAAAGAAAGGGCCAGGGGAACGGCCCCTGACCCTGAGGATTTCGCTAGGCTTATGGGTTTACAAGCCCGGGAAGATCTTCACCGCATTCATAGCCAGGTTGTAGAGGCACCCCGGGAAGATGCCGATGGCCAGCACCCCGGCGGCGGTGACGGCCACCACCGCGGTCTGGGCCGGGGAAAAGGTGACCAAGCCTAGGTCCGCCTCCGCCGGCTTCATATACATGAGCACGGTGATGCGGAGATAGTAGAAGACCGACACCAGGGAGTTCATGACCCCGATGATGGCCAGCCAGATATAGCCGGCCTGGATGGCGGCGGAGAAGATATAGAACTTGCCCACGAAACCCGCGGTGGGGGGAATCCCCGCCAGGGCGAACATGAACAGGGCCATGGAGGCGGCCAGGACCGGATGCTGGGCCCCCAGGCCCGAGTAGTCGTAGATGTTGAGATAGCTGTCCTTTTTCCGCCCCACCAGGATCACCACCCCGAAGGCCCCCAGGTTCATCAGGGTATAGGCCAACAGGTAGTACAGCAGGCTCACAGCCCCCAGCTGGTTGGCGGCCACCAGGGCCACCAGCAGATAGCCGGCGTGGGCGATGGAGGAGTAGGCCAGCATGCGTTTGATATTGGTCTGGGAGATGGCGGCGACGTTTCCGATGGTCATGGTAGCCACGGCCAGGACCCACAGGAGCATGGTCCAGTCCACCTTCATGGCCGGGAAGGCCAGGAAGAAGACCCGGGCGAAGGCGGCGAAGGCGGCGGCCTTGACGGCCACGGCCATGAACGCGGTCACCGAGGTGGGGGCGCCTTCATAGACGTCCGGGGTCCACATATGGAAGGGGGCCGAGGCCACTTTGAAGCCGAAGCCCACGATCAACAGGCCCATGCCCAGGAGGACCAGGGGCTGCATGGCCGGATCGGCGCCTAAACGCGATGGCAGGTCGCTCAAAAACAGCGTGCCCCCCGAGGCCCCATAGAGCATGGCCATGCCGAAGAGCAGAAAGGCGCTGGAGAACGACCCCAGGATGAGGTACTTCAACGCCGCTTCATTGGAGCGCAAATCTTCCCGAAAAAGGCCCGCCAGGACATAAACCGCGATGGACATGACCTCCAGGCCCAGGAAGATCATGATCAGGTGGGCCCCCGCCGCCATGAGCATCATGCCCACGGTGGCGAAGAGCATGAGGGCGTAGTATTCGCCCATATTCTTGCCGTAGTCTTCCAGGTACTGCCGGGAGATGAGCACCGTCAGGGCCGCGCCCAGGATGAAGATCATATAGAAGAAACAAGAGTAGTTATCCAGGTAGACCATGCGGGCGAAATCGGTGCCGTTTTGCCCCCAGAGGCCGATGGTCTGGATGGCGGCCACCGCCAGGCCCACCAGGGCGACCCAGGAAAAGCACCCCTTCTGCCCTTTGGGGGAGAGGGCATCCAACACCAGGATGAGGATGGCGGTCACGGTGAGCGTCAGCCAAGGCCCGATGCTGCTCAGATGGAAGCTGGGGATGATGAGGTTCATTGCGCCTCCCCCTTAAACACATGGGATTGAGAAACCTGCGTGGACTTGGCTTTAGCCATCATGGCCAGGAAGTTCTGCGTCGACGCCTTGGTCTTATCTAAAAAGGTGCTGGGGTAGACCCCGATCCAGATGATGAAGAGGATCAGGGGCGCAAAGATGGCGATTTCCCGCCAAGACAGGTCCTTGAGGTCCTTGTTTTTCTCGTTGGTCACCTTGCCGAATACCACCCGCTGGAACATCCACAACATGTAGCAGGCCGCGAAGATGACCCCGGTGGCGGCAATGACCGCGTAGAGCTTGTTGACCTTAAAGGTCCCCAGAAGGATGAGGAACTCACCCACGAAGCCGTTCAACCCCGGCAGCCCGATGGAAGACAGGGTCACGATCATGAAGATGATGGCAAAGATGGGCATCGGCGTACACAGGCCGCCGAATTCCGAGATCATCCGGGTGTGGCGCCGCTCGTAAATCGTGCCGACGATCAAGAACAAGGCCCCGGTGGACAGCCCGTGGTTGATCATCTGGATGATGCCCCCCTGGACCCCCGGCATGGTGAAGGTAAACAGGCCCAGCATGACAAAGCCCAGGTGGCTTACCGAGGAGAAGGCGATGAGGCGCTTCAGATCTTTTTGCACCATGGAGACCAGGGCGCCGTAAACGATGCCGATGACCGCCAGGATGCTGAACAGGGGCACAAAGTAGTGGGCCGCCTCGGGAAAGAGCGGCATGTTGAAGCGCAGGAAGCCGTAAGTCCCCATCTTCAAGAGCACTGCCGCCAGGATGACCGACCCCACGGTGGGGGCTTCGGTGTGGGCATCCGGCAACCAGGTGTGGAAGGGGAACATGGGCACCTTGATGGCAAACGCCAACCCGAAGGCCAGGAACATCCAGAACTGCAGGTTGAAGGGGATCGAGATGCTATAGAGCTTCAACAGGTCGAAGGTATATGTGCCGGTGGTCTTGCCGTAGTGGAAGTAGAGGACCAGAATGGCCACTAACATCAGCAAGGAGCCGAACATGGTGAACAGGAAGAACTTGATGGCCGCATAGACCCGGCGGGCCGGATTGCCCCAGACGCCGATGAGCAGGTACATGGGGATGAGCATCACTTCCCAGAAGACGTAGAACAGAAAGAGGTCCAGGGAAACGAAGACGCCGATCATGCCGCTCATCAGGGCCAGCAGGCATACCATGAATTCCTTGACCCGGTGCTGGATGTCATCCCAGGTGGCCAGCACGCACAGGGGGGTCAGAAAGGTGGTGAGCATGATGAGCAGCAAGGAAAAGCCGTCCACCCCCACGTAGTAGCTGACGCCGTAGGCCGGCAGCCATTCCCGCCGCTCCACGAACTGCATGGCCGCGGTCTGACTGTTGAAATTAAACCAGAGGGGCAGGGAAAAGAGGAACTCCGCCACGGTTATGGCCAGGGTGGCGACCTTCAGGCCCTTGTGGTGCTTCCGGTTCAGGATCAGCAGTATCCCTATCCCCACCAGGGGGAAGAAGATCAGAATGGAGAGGATTGGTAGTTGCATGTGCCCCCCCTAACGCCCGATAAGATAGCCGGTGACGAGCACCGCACCGAGGAGGATGGCCAGGGCGTAACTTTGCACAAACCCGGTCTCCAGCTTTCGGAGGTGGCTGCTCAGCCAACCGACGGTAGTGGCGCTGCCGTTCACCGCGCCGTCAATGACATTTTCGTCCACGTTGTGCCACAGGAAGTCGGAGCCGTTCTTGATGGGCTCCACCACCGTGGCGTCATAGACCTCGTCCATGTAGTACTTGTGGTACACCAGGTCGTAGATGACCGGGATTTTCTCGATCACCTTTTCTGGCAGTTCGGGTTTCTTCATATAGAACTTGTAAGCCATAAAGATACCCGACGCGGCCACCGCCATGGAAAAGACCATCATGGTGATTTCGAACCAGGCCGGGGCGTGCACCTCATGCACCAGCGGAGTAATGGCCGGGGCCAGGAACTCCTTGAATTTATTGGCGCCTTCGATGATGGG
The DNA here is from genome assembly GCA_963812015.1 of uncultured delta proteobacterium. Lineage (GTDB taxonomy): Bacteria > Desulfobacterota > Desulfobaccia > Desulfobaccales > 0-14-0-80-60-11 > 0-14-0-80-60-11. The sequence continues at coordinate 1,591,643 of CAWETI010000003.1, forward strand.
GAAGCCCACCAGGCCGCCCACCACCGAGAGCCCCGCCAGGGTCATCAGGGGCACGGTCATCAGGGGCGGTGATTCATGGGGATGCACATGATGATGGTCGAACTTTTCCTCGCCGTGGAAGGTCATGAACACCGCCCGGAACATATAGAAGGCGGTGATGAAGGCCGCCACGGTGGCGATGCCCCAGAAGACCGTATGGCCGCTCACCAGGGAGTGGAACAGGATCTCATCCTTGCTGAAGAAACCGGCGAAGGGGAAAATCCCGGCGATGGCCAGGGTGGCCAGGATAAAGGTCCAGTACGTGATGGGCATGTACTTTTTCAGGTTGCCCATGTTGCGCATGTCTTGTTCGCCGTGCATGCCGTGGATGACGGAGCCGGACCCCAAGAAGAGGAGGGCCTTAAAAAAGGCGTGGGTCATGAGATGGAAGATGCCGGAGGTAAAGGCCCCCACCCCACAGGCCAGAAACATATAGCCCAACTGGCTCACGGTGGAGTAAGCCAGGACGCGCTTGATGTCGAATTGGGTAATGCCGATGGTGGCCGCATAGATGGCCGTGAGCGCCCCCACTCCCGCCACCACCGTCATGGAGATGGGCGACAGAACAAACATGGTGCTGCACCGGGTCACCATGAAGACGCCGGCGGTGACCATGGTGGCCGCATGGATCAAGGCGGATACCGGGGTGGGACCTTCCATGGCGTCAGGCAACCAGGTATACAGGGGTATCTGGGCCGATTTGCCGGTGGCCCCTAAAAATAGGCACAGGGTGATAGCGGTAAGGACCCCGGACCCCATGGGAAACTTGGCAGCCAGGGGAAAGACATCCGCGAAGTTCACCGACCCAAAGGTCCAGAAGATCAGGAAGACGCCCAAGAGGAACCCGAAGTCGCCGATCCGGTTGACCACAAAGGCTTTTTTGCCCGCGTCGGACGCCGACTGCTTTTCATACCAGAACCCGATGAGCAGATAAGAACAGAGACCGACGCCTTCCCAGCCCACGAACATCAGGAGGAAGTTGTTGGCGCTCACCAGGATGAGCATGGCGAAGACGAAGAGGTTCAGGTAAGCGAAATAACGGTAAAAGCCCTCGTCTTCGGCCATATAGCCGATGGAATAGATATGGATGAGGGTGCTCACCCCGGAAACCACCAGCAGCATGATCAGGGAGAGGGGGTCGATCAGGAAGGCCACCGAGACTTTGAAGGTCCCCGAGGCGATCCAGGTGTACATCACCTTTTCCACCGCGTGGACCCCCTCCGGGAGCTTTAGGAATTCCAGGAAGATCGCCACGGTGACCAGAAAACTCAAGCCCACAGCCGCGGCGCCGATGGTTCCCACCACTCCCTTGGGCAGACTCTTGCCCACCAGGCCGTTGATCAGAAAGCCGATGAGGGGAAAGAGGGGTATCAGCCAGACATAATCCATCATGGGGTTCGCCTCACCACTTGAGGATGTTGAGATCGTCTACGTAGACGGTGCCGCGATTGCGGAAGATGGCCACGATCAGGGCCAGTCCCACCGCCACTTCAGCCGCGGCCACGGTCAGGACAAAGAACACGAACATCTGGCCGTCCACCGCTTTGAAGTAATCGGCAAAGCCGATGAAGGCCAGGTTGACGGCATTGAGCATCATTTCGATGCACATGTAGATGACCAGGGCGTTGCGCCGGATCAGGACCCCGATCACCCCCAGGGCGAACAGGGCCACGCTCAAGGCCAGGTAATATTGGACAGGCACTACCATCCGGAATTCTCCCTCGCCGGCTACTTCAGCCGGGATTTGGCCAGCACCACGGCCCCCACGATGGCCACCAGGAGCAGGACCGAGGTGACTTCAAAGGGCAGCAGATAGTCGGTGAACAGACTCCGGGCGATGGATTCGGTGTTGCCCAAACCCGGGGCCATTTCCTTGCCGGTGGTCAGTACGGCTTTAGTCACGCCGTAAATCAGGATCAGCCCGGTGAAGCCCGCCAGAATGATGCCCCCCAGTTTCCGTCCGATAAAGGGGATCTTGGGCTCCTCCTCCGGCTGCCTGATATTCAGGAGCATGATGACAAACAGGAACAGCACCATGATGGCCCCGGCGTAAACGATCACCTGGATGGCGGCGATGAATTCGGCGTGGGCCAGCAGGTAGATGCCTGCCACCGCAAAGAAGTTGACGATGAGCCAGAGGGCGCTCCTCAGGGGGTGCTTCTGAAAGACCACCAGGCCACCGGATACCAGGGCCACGGCGCCCAGGATGAAAAACAGCGTCTGCATCCCTCGGGCCTCCTATTCCTGCCGCACCGCATGGGGTTTCATAACCAATCCCCCAGGCGCAGTTGCGGCTTACTTTGGGTGGCTGTCTCGATGTCGAGGACGAGCACCTTTTTGTCGTATTGAGCCAGTTCGTAAAGGTTGTTCAGCTTGATGGCGCCCTTGGGACAGGCCTCCTGGCAGAAGCCGCAGAAGATGCAGCGCTGCAAGTCGATGGTGAAGGCCACCGGGTACTTCTCGTGTTCCGCACCTTCAGCCGCGACAATGGCCTTGATGGCGTTACTCGGGCAGACCACCATGCACAGGGTGCAGGCCACGCAACGCCGGCTCCCGTCCTCATTGATGGTGAGTTCCGGATGGCCCCGCCAGCGAGGCGAGGGCACCCGTTTCTCTTCCGGATACTGGAGGGTGAGGGGTTTGCTGAAAACCATCCTGAGGGTGGTCGCCAACCCTTTGAGCAAAGGAATAATCATAGATTAACCCTTGATAAGTAAGATAACCGCCCCGGTGACCAGGATGTTCACCAGGCTCAGCGGCAAAAGGATCTTCCAGCCCAAGGCCATGAGCTGATCAAACCGGAAACGGGGGAAGGTGCCTCTCACCCAGATGAAGAAGAAGACCAGTGCGAAGGTCTTGCCCATGAACCAGACCACGGGGGGCAGCACCGGCCCCTGCCAGCCGCCCAGGAACAGGGTGGTGGCCAGCGCCGAAGCCACGATGATGTGGGTGTATTCCCCCATCATGAACAGGGCAAACTTCATGGAGCTGTATTCCGTCTGGTACCCGGCCACCAGCTCGTTTTCGCACTCGATGAGGTCAAAGGGCGTCCGGCCGCATTCGGCCATGGCCGCAGTCATAAATATCAGGAAGCCCAGGGGCTGGTAAACGATGAAAGGCAAACACTTTTGGGCTTCCACGATCTTCACGGTGCTCAGGGACCCGGCCAGCATGATCACCCCGATGACGGAGAGCCCCAGGGCCAACTCGTAGCTGACCATCTGGGCGCACAGGCGCAGACCGCCCAACAAGGAATACTTGTTGTTCGAGGCCCAGCCGCCCAGGATCGCCCCGTACACCCCCAGCGAACCCACCGCGAAGATGTAAAGCAGGCCGATGTTGGTGTCCGCGACCACCCCCTGGTTCAGGGCGGCCACGGTCAGGTCGACCTTGTAGCCGTAAAGGGTGAACTCCGGGGGCAGGATATTGCCGGCGAAGGGGATGACCGCAAAGGGCAGGAACGCCGCTCCGGCGGTGATGGCCGGCGCCATGAGGAACAGGATCTTGTTGGCTCCCGGCGGCGTAAAGTCCTCCTTAAACAGCAGTTTGAGGAGGTCGGCCACGGGCTGGAGCAGCCCCCATGGCCCTACCCGGTTGGGGCCGTAACGCAGCTGGATGAAACCCAGGACCTTACGTTCCATGAGCACCGTATAGGCTACGCATGTGAGCAGGACCCCCATCACCACGGCGATCTTTAGGACGCTGATAAGTATTAAGAGGGGCAGATTCATGTTCTCAACCCTTTTGGATGGTCACGCGCACCAGGTTGGAGTTAAGGGTTAAATCGTTGGCGGCCGGAGTAGCAAAATGCTCCGGCAGAAACACCACGCCCGGGGGCACGTTCGAGGACAGCCTCACCGGCACCGTGATCTCCCCGTGGGAGGAAATGACCTTGGCAACCTCCCCCGCCGCCAGTTCCAGACTCTTGGCGTCTTCGGGGTTGACCGTCAGGGACGCCCCGCCGGTAACGGACATGGTGCCACAGGGGTGATGCGTGGTGTATGACCCCGAGTGCTGCAGGGACTTGCCAATGATCAGGGTGTAGGGCCGCCGGCCAGGCAGGCTGATGTCTACCTCGAAGGGAACGAACGTGCCGCTCAGATTGGCCTTGCATTGCGGGCACGGCGCACTCAACGTGGGCGCCAGACCGGCCCACAGGGGCATCTTCCGGGCCAGTTCCCGGAAAATCTCCTTGGCGTTGATGTAGTTCAACGCGAACCCCATCTTGGCCCCAATCTGGCTGATAATCTGCCAGTCGGGCCGCACCCCGTTGGTGGGCAAGGCCTGCTTGAGCAACCCCAGTTGGCCGGTGCTGCTGATGAAGGTGCCTTCCTGCTCGGCGTGCACCGCCACCGGCAAGACCACGTGCGCCAGCTTGGCGGTTTCGGTGAGGAAGGCATCCTGGACCACGATAAAAGGAACCTTCTTGAGCAGTTTTTCCACCCGGCCGCGCTGGGGCAGGCTCCGCAGCAGGTCCCCCCCCAACAGATACAGGGCCTTGGGGGCCGCGGGGTCATCCTTCTCCAGGAGGTCCAGCGCCTCTTCCAGGGTGGGGCCGGGCTCCGAACCTTCCACCGGCATATAGCCGGGGAGCATATCCGGCAGGACCCCAACTTCGCTGACCCCCCGGGTGTTGTTCTTTTCGGCCACGGGGTACAGGGCGCTGCCGGGGGCCTCGGGTTTGCCCACCAGGAGGAAAAGGTCGGCCAGGGCCAGGGCGTTCTGTTGGCCTTTGTCCTGGCTCAACAGCTCGGTGCCGAAGATAATGGCCGGGGCCTGGGCCTTCGCCAACAGGGCCGCCACTTCCTTGAGGACGCTGTCCTCTATCCCGGTTTTGGTGGTGATATCCTTGGGGCTGATCTTGATGCTCTCTTTAAACTCGTCGAACCCGCTCACCTTGATGGCCGGAGTCCATTCGGGATTGTCGGCCAGGAAGAACTTGATCAATCCGGCGATGAGGACCCGTTCGCTCCCGGGCTTATACCGGAGAGACAGGGTGGCGTAGCGGTCGAACTTGGTCTTGCGGGGATTGGCCAGCACCAGGCGGAAGTTGGGGTTTTCCCGGGCTTCCATGAGCTTCCAGCCCAGGGGCGGCATCTCCGGGGTAACGTCCGTGCCCACCACCAGGACCAGGTCGGCCTTGGGGAGGTCCGCCAGTTTCCCCAGGACAAAGGGGAAGCCGCTGCCCTGGGCCTCTTCTTTGACGGCCAGGGGGGAGTGGTAGGCCGGCGCCAGGCTGCCGCCGGGTTCCACGCCTTCGAGCTTGAGCCCCCCGAAGACCTCGGCCAGCGCCTTGAGGGCCCGGACATAGTTGTAACGGCCCGGGTTGTCCAACTGGTTGGTGGCGAGCCCTTCCCGGAAAAATTTCTGGAAGGCGTAATTGGCTTCGTTGGTGGCCCGGGGCGAGCCGACGCCGTAAATGGACTTGGCCCCGTCGGTCTCAACCGTCTCCTTGAATTTGGCGGCCACCAGGTCCAGGGCCTCATCCCAGGAGGCGGGCCTAAACGCGCCGTTTTCCCGAATCAGCGGGGTCTTGAGGCGGTCGTCCGACTCCACCACCGGCCAGCCGAAGCGGCCCCGGCCGCAGAGCAGCACGCTGTCTTCGTTCAACACCCGCATGATGCGGCCGTCTTTGGTGTGCACCTGGTAAGTGCAGCCGCCGCCGCAGAAGGGGCAGGCGATTTCGGTCTTGGTCACGTCCCAGGCCCGGGTCCGGTACTTGAACTGCTTGTTGATCAGGGCTCCCACCGGACAGATGTCGATGCAGGATCCGCAGAATTCGCAGTCCAGGGGTTGGGCGCCGCTGGCCAGTTCGGTGAAGTAGCCCCGCAGGGTGAAGTTGATGGCCATGGCCCCCACCCGGTCCCGGCAGATGCGGACGCAGCGGCCGCAGGTGACGCAGCGGTCCGGGTGGCGCTCCACCAGTTGGGAGACGTAATCCGGATTGGGCGGCAGCTTGACCGCATCCAGATCAACCGTGGGAACCCCCAGAGTATGGGTGAGGTTCTGGAGTTCGCATTCCCCGCCCTTGTCACAGATGGGGCACTCCAGGGCGTGGTTGATGAGGACCAGCTTCATCAGTTCCTGACGGAGAGCCACCAGCTTAGGCGAGTTGGTCACCACCTCCATGCCCTCATTCACGTACGTGGCGCAGGCCGGTAGGGGCCGCGGCGGCCCGGGCTTGATCTCCACCACGCAGATGCGGCAGGAGCCGATGGGTTTCAACGCCGGATGGTAGCACAGGAAGGGGATAAAGACCCCATTCTCTTTGGCCACTTCCAGGATGGTCGAGCCCGGTTTCGCCTGAATGGCCCGCCCGTCGATGGTCAGATTAACCATAAGTCTTTCCTATGTTGTTGAGCTGTCAGCGGCCGGCGGTCAGTTTGCATGCCCTGATCCCTGACTGCTGCCTTATCCATGCACCGAGGTAAAGTGGGCGCTGCCCACCAGTGCTTATTTAGTGGCGGGCCGGGCCCGCCCGACATTATCGATCAACGTCCGCCAATACGATGTCCATGGTGCCGATGATGGCGATCATATCCGACAGCAATCTCCCCCGGCACAGCTTGTCCAGGGAGCCCAGCACCACGAAGGACGGGGTCCTGACCTTGACCCGGAAGGGTTGGGGCCCGCCGTCGCTGACGATATAGAACCCCATTTCGCCCTTGGGGGCCTCGATGGCCTGGTAGACTTCACCCGCCGGCGGGGTAATGCCCTCCTGGATCAGCTTGAAGTGGTTGATCAAGCTGGCGATGTCACTATAAACCATCTCCTTGGGAGGGAGGCTCACCCGGGGGTCGGCGCACTTGATGTCACCCGGCTCGGTCTTGGCGATTTTTTCCAGGGCCTGCTTGATGATGTGGTTGCTCTGGAGCATCTCCTGCATCCGCACCAGGTACCGGGAGTAAGTGTCGCCCGCCTTGGTCCCCAACGGCACCTCAAATTCGAACTCGTCGTAGCTGGAGTACGGATTATCCCGGCGCAGGTCCCAATCCACCCCGGAACCCCGGGCCATGGGACCGGACCAGCCCCAGTCCAGGGCGTCGGCGGCGCTTAAGGTGCCCACGTCCATGGTGCGCTGTTTCCAGATGATGTTTTGGGTCAGGAGCGTGTCATAATCCTTCCAGTTCTTATCGAAGGATTTGGCGAACTCCCAGGCCGCGGGTATGAAGTCGCCGGGCAGGTCTGCGGCCAGGCCGCCGATGCGGAAATAGAGCGGGAACATCCGGGCCCCGGAGGCCATTTCGCACAGGTCCATGATCTTTTCCCGCTCCCGGAAGGCGTAAAACAGCGGGGTCATGGCCCCCAGGTCGTGGCCGTGGGTGCCCAGCCAGAACAGGTGGGAGGCGATCCGGGTCAATTCCACGATCAACACCCGGATATACTGGGCCCGCTTGGGAACTTCGACGCCCAGGAGCTTTTCCACCGCCAGGCAGAAGCCGAAGTTGTTGACCTCTCCGGCCAGGTAGTCCACCCGGTTCATCAGGGGCAGGCACTTGTGGTAGGTGCGGTACTCGCACATCTTCTCGATGCCGCGGTGGAGGTAACCGATGTCCGGGTCGGCGCTGCAGATGAGCTCGCCGTCCAGCTCCACCAGGACCCGAAGGACCCCGTGGGTGCTGGGGTGGCTCGGGCCCACGTTCAGCATCATGGTTTCGGTGCGTGTCATGGTTCGGGTCTGGTTCATGTGACATCCCGTCTAGCCGCAGGCTTGAGCCTGCGTGGGTTATATATTCGTTCGGCGGCGCAGGCTAAAACCTGCGGCAAGAAAAACTTATTTTCCCCGCAGCGGATAGTCTTTGCGCTGGGGGTGGCCCACCCAATCCCCGGGCATCATCAGGCGCCTGAGGTCCGGATGGCCGCTGAACCGGATGCCCATCATGTCGTAGGCTTCCCGCTCGTGCCAGATAGCCGTGGACCACACCGAAGCTACCGAATCGATGGCCGGGGCCAGGTCGTCCTCCAGCCGGGCCTTCAGGGTGATGCGCTCGTGGTGCTTGTGGCTGTAAAGGTTGTAGACCACGCCGAACCGGGGGCTGGCAGGCAGGTAATCCATGCCGGCGATCATGGAGAGGTACTTAAAACCGGTGTCATGGCCGTCCCGGAGGGCCGTGCAGATCTCCACGATTAGCGAAGGCTTCACTTCGATGGTCGTATCGCCCCGAAACTCCACTACCTCCACCACTTCTTCGGGGAATTTTTCTTCGAGCAGGGCCACCGCTTTGTTCATGCCGCCACCTCCCGCCGGGCCTGCAGGCTCTCCTTGTACTTCTGGGTCAGGAAGGGGTCTTTCAGGATCAGCTCATGGAGTTTCAAAATCCCGTATAGCAGGCCTTCGGGCCGGGGCGGGCAGCCGGGAACGTAGACGTCCACCGGCAGGTACTTGTCGATGCCCTGGACCACGGCGTAGGAATCGAAAATCCCCCCGGAGGTGGCGCAGGCCCCCATGGCGATGACCCACTTGGGTTCGCTCATCTGGTCATAGACCCGCTGGATGGCCGGCATCATCTTCTTGACGACGGTCCCGGCGATGATAATGACGTCCGCCTGGCGGGGGGAAGCCCGAAAAGCCTCCATGCCGAAGCGGGCGATATCCCAGCGGTTGGCCGCAGTGCAGATCATCTCGATGGCGCAGCAGGCCAGCCCGAAGGTGGCGGGCCACAGCGAATTCTTGCGCCCCCAGTCCACCAGCTTCTCCAGGGTGGTGGTTAAGACGTTATAGCCCAGGTGTTCTTCGATTCCCATTCAGGTACTCCTAATGAAAAACCGTTTTTCGTTTTTGGATTTTCGTTTATCGCGCAGATAGGTTAGTGCGCCTTCTTCATTTACCGAAAACCGAAAACCGGAAACCGCCAACCGTCCTTTTACTCCCACTCCAGGGCGCCCTTGCCCCACACATACACCAGGCCCACCGCGATGATGCCGATGAACACCAGCATCTCCACGAATCCGAACCAGCCCAGGGGCTTAAAGATCACCGCCCAGGGATAGAGGAAGATGGCTTCAATGTCGAACACGATGAAAAACATGGCGATGACATAGAAACGCACCGTGTAGCGGCTGCGGGCGTCGCCGATGGGGTCCATGCCGCACTCGTACGGAATGTCCTTGGCCGGGAAGTGTTTCTTCTTGCCCAAAAACTCCGACAAGCCGACGATCACTGCCACCAGCCCGATGGCGACCACCATAAAAATCAAGACCGGCACATAGTTGATTAGCATAAGTCAATCCTTAAAATGCATTGGCCTACAATTCCAGCGAAATATACTCCGCCTGACTTTTCACCGCAGGGATGGGGAGATTGTCCTCTCGCATACCCTCCAAATGCATCTTGATAGCCTCAGCCATTCGCTGCTTTACTTCTTCAACAGTTTTCCCGGTGGCGATACAACCAGGAAGGTCTGGACAATAGGCGGAATAATTGCCATTGGCCTGTTCAATTACTATCAGAAATTGTTCCATAATTCCGCCTACTTCAATTTCAAGCCAGCCTGCTTTAATATACTGTTTAACGTCCCAGGGCTTCAATCGTCCCGCTGATGCCCGGCGATGGTAACGCGTCCGGTTTTTAAGGGATGTTTAAACTGTCTGTGGCTTTCCGTTCCCTTGCCGCTAATTTGATACCACCCGTCAGCTTCGATTAATCTTATCACATCCCGAATTTTCAAACTGTTTCAGCCTGCACGGGGTTTGTAAGGCGGGTTTCAAACCCGCCCCTACCTTGATGCTCAAATCCCTGTTAATGGGAAGGTTCTTCAGCCTTGCACACCCCCAACGGGCAGTTTCCCGCCAGGTGCGCGTCGTATTCGTCCCGGAACCGCTCGATGGTGGTCTTGATGAAGAAATACGGGCTCATGCCCAGGGCGCAGTTGGAGGAGTCCACCATGATCTGGCCAATGGAAATCATCCGGTCCAGATCGGCGGCGCTGCCTTTGCCCGCGGCCACCTTGCTGATGAGCTCGTAGAGCACCCGGGTGCCCCGGCGGCAGGGCAGGCAGAAACCGCAGGACTCGTGCTGGAAGAAGTATAGAATGGATTTGACCACGTCCACCACGCAGGTGGTGTCGTCCATCACCAGCATGGTGCCGGAGCCCAAGGCGCCTTCGGCCTTGGCCATGGCGGCGTATTCCATGGGGGTGTCCAGGTGCTCGTCTTTGAAGAACCCGAAGCTGGAGCCCCCGGTCTGGCAGGTCTTGAACTTCCGGCCGTCTTTGATGCCCCCGCCGTGCTTGTCGATGAGCTCCCTGACGGTCATCCCCAGGTTGGCTTCCACGATGCCGGGCTTGCTCACCTGGCCCACCACCTGGAATATCTTGGTGCCCGCGGCGTCCGCGGTGCCCTTGGACTTATACCACTCCGAGCCGTTGAGGACGATGGACGGCACGCTGGCCAGGGATTCCACGTTGTTGACGATGGTGGGTTGGCCCCAGACGCCCACGACGCCAGGGAACGGCGGCTTGACCCGGGGGTTGCCCCGTTTGCCTTCGATGGACTCGATGAGCGCGGTTTCCTCGCCGCAGACATACGAGCCGCCGCCGGTCTGCACCTTGATATGGAAAGAGAAGCCGGTGCCTTGAATGTTGTCGCCCAGAAGATTCTTGGCGGTGGCAGCCTCGATGGCCTTATTAAGCCGGAACATGCTCAGGTAATATTCACCCCGGACATAGATGTAGCCGTAGTTAGCCCCCACCCCGTAACCGGCGATGGCCATGCCTTCCAGCACCCGGTGGGGATCGCCTTCCATGATGTAGCGGTCCTTGATGGTCCCCGGCTCGCCTTCGTCGGCGTTGCACACGATATACTTGGGCACATTGGGGTTGGGCCGGGTGAAGGACCACTTGAGACCGGTGGGGAAACCGGCGCCACCCCGGCCCCTGAGGCCGGAGTCTTTCACCGTGTTCACCACCTCTTCCTGGGACAGGGACAGGGCCTTCTTCAGGCCTTCGTAGCCGCCCCGTTCCAGATAGGCGTCCAGGCTCAAGGGATCGATCTGATCCACGTTGGCCAGGAGGATGAGCTCATCGCCGCTGGCCACATAATCGCTCAAAGGATTGGTGGTGCGGGGGAGCGTCCGGTAGTCCACGGTCTTGCCGGCCCGATAATCGCTGATGATGTTCTTGATGCGCTCCGGAGTGAGGCGGCCGAAGACCACTTCGTTGATCTGCATGGCCGGGGAGACCTCGCAGACCCCCAAGCAGGCGGTATGCTCCAGGGTGAAGAGACCGTCGCTCGTGGTTTCCCCTGACTTGATGCCCAACTCGGCCTTGAGCACCTCCAAGAGGTTGTCGGCGCCCAGGATATGGCACGGGGGCGATTCGCACATGCGGACGATGTATTTTCCGCGGGGCGTCGGCGAAAACATGGTGTAAAAGCTCATGACGCCGTAGAGATACGCGTAGGGAATATCCATGCCCTCGGAGATCATCTTGAGGGCTTCCAGGGGCAGCCAGTTGCCGCAGATGCTCTGGACGTCATGCAGGGCGGGCATCACCCCCCCCTTGACAGCTTTGTGGCGGCTGACGGTTTCCTGGATGGCGGATATTTGCTCGGGGCTCAACGTGGCGCTGACGGGGCTCTTAATCTCCATCGTTATCGATCCATTGTGCTGGTTCTTTGTGAAAATTTTCTTTATTACTCTGGAGTTTTTATTATCAATCCCCCCTGGTGTCAAGCAAATTTTTCTTTTTTCTGAACGGGGCCGCGAGGGGGAAACCGAGGTCAGGAGTAATCACCGGGTTTTTCTTTTGTTCTCTCGTAAGTTAGCTGCGCCACTTCCGCCCGTCGCATGTTGCTGGGGCCGGAACTCACTGCCGCAGCCGACCCCGCCGCCCCGGGCCGGGTCGAGTGCGCCCAGGTGAGCAAAATCCTTGGATTGTACGTAACTGCAATAAATTCGCCTTACCATTCTAGATGAGCGCTCATTGAGCCGAAGCGGGGAATTAAAACCCCATTGGAACTATCGCTCAATTACACCACCAAGTAATAGGTCTGCTTTGAAAAGTTCTTATAAACTGGTGGCACAGGCGCCCCGCCTGTGCTTGATGCAGGGCGCGGCCGCCCCCCATCTTTGGCGGGAAATGCCCGCCCTCCCTGCTTATTATCGGGGACGTCGCGGTTCCAGGAGCAGCCGCCCCAACACCTTGATCCAGGCCCCCCCTTCCCGGAGGGCCATCTTGGTCAGCCACCGGTAGCGGCGCTGCTGCCAGTAGTGGCGCACCAGGCCCCGGGCGGCCAAAGGCTGCACGGTGATACCCAGAGGGGCGAACTGGCGTCTAAAGAGGAAAGCCGCCCGGTGGATGTGCAGCGCGTCCGTCACCAGGGCCACGTTTCGGCTACCCAACCCCTGCACCAGGGGCAGGGTGTGGCGGGCCGAGGCCGCGGTGGACCGGCTGGCTTCCTCCAGGATCAGGCAGGCGGCCAGCGCCTCCCGGACCTCGGCGCCCCAGTGCGCGGCCGCCCAGGTGAGGGCCCAGTCGGCCATGGCCCGGGCTTCGGAGCAGCCGGCGTGGGGCCAGAAACCGCCGGTGAGGATCAGGTAACTTTGAGGACCGCAATGGCGCCAGAGGTTAAGGGCGTGGGCCAGGCGCAGCCGGATCACCCGCCCCGGCCGGCCCTGGGGGTTGAGGCGGGCCCCCAACACGATGAACCCGTCCGGAAAAAGCTTGGGGGGAAAAGGCGAAAAGGGAAAACGGGGAAGAGGGGAGGAAGGCCCAACGGGATAATCAGAGTGCATGGTTGATCCTTACCCGCTTCTGCCCCTGGCGTGCTCAAGAATCCGGGTGAAGACGGCCGAATATAGAGAACCGCCTTGAAGCTTTAACCTTTTCGCCTTTTCGCCCCAAGTCATTTCACCCTTTTCGCCTTTTTCCCCCTAATCTCTCCCCCTTTTCCCCCTTTTTTCCGCTTTTTCCGTAAAGCCCGGGTGCCGGCCTTCCAGGGGGGCTCTTCTTTTTTGCCTTTGGATCGCCGGGGTTTGGCCGCGGGCTGGAACATCCCGGGCAGGTCCAGGGTGAAGCTGCCGGGGGTGGGAGCCGGGGGCCGGGGCATCGAAGGTTTAGCTTTTTCCGGGACCTGGGGCGGGGGCGGTAGTTGCAGAAGATCCCGGGGCAGGGCCGGGGCCAGATACAGGCCATCGCCGTAGCCCGTAAAGCTGATGCCGCGCCGGGCCGCGGCCTGGGCTTGGACGGTGACCAGGATGGGCTCCGGGGCCCGGCGGCGCCCCAGTTTCATGGCCATCTCCGGCGTCGCGGCCAGCACCAGTTCCTGGTCCGGGGGCGGCTTGAGCCCTGCCTCCCACACTTTCCCGTGGGCCTTGGGAGGGATGGCGGCATAGAGCAGGGCAGGGGGGGGCTCCTCCAGAGGGCGGCGGAGCCGGGCCGGCTCCGGGCTCAGAGCGCGGATCTGCTCCCCGGCCACCTCGAAGGCCGGGGGCGACATCAGGCCCACCACCTGGTCCAGGTGATGGCGCCGGACGAAACCAAAGCCGGGATCCCTGGTTAAAATCTGGAGCAGGTGCTTGATGGGGATGAACCCCGCGTCCGAGAGCACCAGCCCGAACTCGTCGGGCCGGTGGCTCAGGATGTAGGTGAGCATCCGGGCCAGGCCTTCCAGTTGCCGGGGCAGACGGTACATTTTCACCTTCGCTTAACGCTTTACCTATCCTGAGCCGGTGCCCCGGCCGGCGGTTGGCCGGGACTGGTGGGGTTGTACGCTAAAGGTTCCGTCCTTTGAGATGCCAGGTTTATTCCTGCCGTTGTCTGGAAGGGCTGACTGCTGCTTGACCGCAGCGACTTGGCCCCCCCTCAACAGCCGCACACCCCCAAAAACATCACCAGAGACAATAAGAGGCCTGCTTTCTTCACGTTTCACGCTCCCATCAGGATTTAGAGAAAATATATCCCCTGGGGGCGAATTTAGTCAAATCATAATGCCCAGGCCAAATCAGGTGACTGCTCATCGGGGCTGTCTGGACTCAAAGCAAAGAACCTTTTAACGCGGCTCGGAAACCTGACCGGGAAAAATAACCCCCCACCGGCTCACAACTACCAACCATTGTTGATGGCGGTTGACAAGCTGAGAAGAAATGATAATTATATTTGGATAAATGGAACAGGCGCGATATTTCCACCAGGATCAAAAGGAGCTTTTGAACGAGGCCGCGGTTATCGCCGAGGAGGTTACCTCCGACTTTTTTAAGCTGTCTGTCAGCCACTGGCGCCGCGCCCGCTATGACATCCTGACCCTGGAGGCCCTGCGGGCCGAGGAGATCAGCCCCCACGCCCTGGCCATGGTGGCCAAGTACAACGGCTGCCCGCAGGATCGTTTGTTGCGTTCTGCGGCCTTTGATTTTTACCGGGTCTGCCTGCAAGACCACAACATCCTCAAGACCTTGAGGCAGTCTGCCGGCTTGAGTCTGTTCCCCCTGCTCCTTTACATCCTTACCCACGAACTGGTGCATATCGTGCGGTTCAGCCAGTTCCAGGCCCTCTTCGAGACCCCGGAGGAGCAGAAGCAGGAAGAAGAACGGCGGGTGCACCACCTGACGCAGAAAATCCTGGCGCCCTTGCAGGTTCGGGATTTACCGCCGGTGATGCGATATTATGATGACCAGGTTCAAGGAGATTGTCGGTATGCCAATTTATGAGTATCAGTGCGCCGCGTGCGGCCAGGTGGTGGAACGGTGGCAGAAGGTTTCCGATTCCCCGCTGAAGGATTGTCCGGCCTGCGGCGGTAGTCTCAACAAAATCATCAGCTCCTGCGCCTTTCACCTCAAAGGCAGCGGGTGGTATGTAACGGATTACGCCGGCAAGAACCCTGCGGCCGGCGCCAGTGACAATGGCAACGGGGCCAAGCCCGCCGAAAGCGCCAAAGACGCCAAGTCGTCTGACACCTCCACGACTGAGGCATCTTCTACCCCCAGGATAAAATGACGCACCTGTTGAACCTTCCGGGTGGGAGAGAAAGGGAGCGATAAGTGGCGGAAATTAAAAGTGCCTTAGAGTTGGCCCTGGAAAAGGCTGAGCAATATGGCCGAGCCAGCCGGGAAGAGATGGCGCTGGCCCAGCACCAGGACCAGGGCCGCCACCTGGCGGTGCAGTTTCTTAAAGGGGAGGGCGACCTGACGGTTGACCTGAAGAATCTCCCGGCTCCGGCCCAAGCCGCCGCCCGGCTGGCGATCAAAGAGGTCTTCCTGCGGAATCTTGGCCTGCCCCGGGACAACACGGTGGACCCCCGCCAAAAGCGGGCCGTGGAAGGCCTGCTCCTGGTGGCCGATAACCCGAAGGCCATGGCGCAACTTCAGGCGGAATTGCAGCAGGTCCTGCAGCAATACCTCCAGATCCGCAGCAACGCCGTGCAGCAACTCAAGGCCCGGTTTGCCGCCGGGGTGGGGCAGATGCAGCAGGCCATGGAGGCCAAGTATCGCCAGAAGATGGACCTGGATGTGGAGCACCTTCCCCAGTTTCAGGAAGAGTGGCGCCGGTTCGATGGGCAGCTCCAGGACCAGTTCGGGGCCATGCTGGAGAACCTCAAGGCCCGGATGCGGCTTGCCTGAGAAGCATCCCTGAAGACGATCAACGCGCAAGGGCGGCCCCGGGGCCGCCCTTTATAGTTTTTATGGGCAATTCTTAGGGGAATACACGGCTAAGAGCTGCTTACAAAAAAGCCCCTTTCCCCAACTATTCATGGTCCATTATGCCGCCAAGTGGCATAACCGCCGGAAGTTGTCCCCCAGGATGGCCCGGGTTTGGGCCTCGGAGAGGTTGAGGCTGAGGATCTTGTCCAGCTCGGCGGCGGGGGTGCTGAAAGGGTAGTCGCTGCCGAACATCAGGCGGTCGGTGCCGAAGCGCCGGATGAAGTCCTTAATTTCCGGGAGCGCGGCCACCGAGGTGTCGGCATGCACCTGGGGGCGGCGCCACACCCCGGCCCGGTCCAGGGCCACGTAGCCCCCGCTCAGTCCCCCCAAATGGGGGATGATCACCGGCAGGTCCGGAGCCAACTTCTCCAGGAAAAATGAGGTATTCTCCAGCGACTCTTCCAGAAGGATGGGCAGTTGCCGGTCCCGCACTACCTCGAGGAACTCCCGGCAGCGGGGGTCATTGTAATGGTAGACGGGCTCATCGGGGTGGCGGTGCCACTTGATGGCCACGTATTCCGGCCCCAGGTCTTCCCGGGCGAAGTCGTTCCACACGAAAAAATGTGGGTAAATGGCGATCTCCGGGTCCTTAAGGTCCAGGAGGTATTGGTGGGCCCGGCGGCGGCAGGCCTGCCAGGCGGGCGTGTCGGTGAAATCAGCATCAAAGCGGTTGTAGATGTCCTCCACCGGCGGGATGGGCGCGGCCCCGGTGATGCCGGCCTCAAGCAAGAGCGGCCGGATACGGTCCCAGCCCCAGGAGACGTGCTGCACCCCGGTGTGGCAATGGCTGTCGATGATCTCAACGTCAACTGGCATGATGAGCCTCCATCCGTTATAAGGGTCCTCCCCGGAAACACCTGAATAAATCGCCCCTGATATTTCCCTCCCCCGTGGCTGGGAGAGGGTCGCGGAAATCCAACACTAACAGGTTAGGTGCAGGGCCGCGGCCAGGCGGCGCACCCCGCTCAAGTCGTTGATGATCCGAACGGCCTCCCCGGTGGGGTGGGCCATCAGCTCCACCCCCCGGCCCTTAAGGTAAGCCGCCAGGGCCGGGTCCACCTGCATTTTTCCGGGCTCCCCCATGCCCACCACCAGCACCTGGGGGTTCGCGGCCAGGGCCTCGGCCACATCCTCCCGTTGCAGGAAATGGCTCTCCTGGCGCCACCAGTCGCGCTTGATCCGGCCCGGCCAGACCAGGACGTCGTTCTTGAAGGTCTCTCCGTCAATCACGATGAGCCCAAATTCGTAACGGTCTATATGCATACGGGCCTCTCTAAAGGCGGCCGCCGCGGTAGGGATCAAAGTAGGGCGGCGTGTACCATTTCTCCATGCCGGGAGGGTACCACTCCCGGGGCACGGGATAAAAGAATTTTTCCCAGGTGGGGAGCGCCACCACCTTTACCTGCCTGGCCTTCAAAAGCAGCCGGCCATTCTTCTCTCCCGCCACTACCCCGGCCACCACCACCTTGCTTTTGGGGAGGAACTCGTTGGAGTTGAGCCACTGCTCACTCTCCACCAGAAAGGTGCCCCCGGAGGTGGCGCCGATGGGAAAGAGCTTATCGTCCAGTTGCCGCTGGTCCACGCTCAGCAGGCTGCCGTTGTTCCAGGGCGTCACCTCCATGACCTCGCCCCCCAAGATCTCCAGCCGACCTTGGTACCTTTCCGGATGGGCCGCCAATTCGGCGAAACTCACCGGCGGACCCGCTTCCTGTTGCAGGCTGGTGGAGATGGCCGGCCCGCATCCCGCCGCCAGGATCAGCCCGAAAATGAGCCCGAAGCTTCCTGATAGCCGCATCCCGTTCTCCTTGCCGGCATGGCTGGTCCTCCTCTGCCGGTCTGAGGTCATTCATCATAATAGTAACTCACTGAGCACCGGATGGCCAGTAGTTGCCGCTTGTCCGGCTCGGACTTCAGGGACCAGGGGCTGGGGTTATGTGCCAGAACTATTTTTACCAAAATCTCAGGCGGATAATTTCCCCTTCCGGGCTGAGAGGGGGTGGGGAGAAGGAAAAACTCTTTTCCGAGACAGGGAAATCTCGGATATAGCGTTTGTCACAAATTCATTCCGCTTGCTGATTTATAAATCCTCCTAAAGTCCCCCTTTTGCAAAGGGGGACTTTAGAAGCAATTACTCATAATTCCCCCCTTTTCTAAAGAGGGGCAGGGGGAATTTTGGCTTTTGGAGCATTTCCACTAGCGGAAAAACTTTTTGGCATTAGCTATAACTTTTGCATCCCCACCTCAATCAGTTTTACTGATTACTGGCCGCTGACTACTCTTTGCCGGCGGGGCGGGATATGCTAAAGTGCTCCCATGCAAGAGAAACGGAGCAAGGTGGAGCAGGCCGCCCGGGCCTGCCTGGACCGGGTGGCCGTGGTCCTGTTTCGCCCCCGGCTGGCCGAGAACATCGGCGCCGCGGCTCGGGCCGCCTGTAACATGGGTCTGCGCCGCCTGGTGGTGGTGCAGGCCGAGGACCTGGACCGGCCCCGCATGGCCATGATGGCCACCGGCTCGGCCGCGGCGCTCCTGGAAACGATGGAGGTCCACGATGACCTGGCCAGGGCCCTCAGCCCCTTTCAGTATATCGTAGGCACCACCGCCCGGCTGGGGGGTGTCCGCAACGACTATTTTTCCCCCCGGGAAATGGCCGCCCGCCTCGTGGAAGTCTCCGCCCACAACGATGTCGCCCTGCTCTTCGGGCCGGAGAACTGGGGCCTCACCAACGACGAGCTGCCCTTCTGCCACGCCCTGGTCACCATCCCCACCGCGGACTGCTCCTCCCTGAACCTGGCCCAGGCCGTCATGGTCATGGCCTATGAGCTGTTCACCGCGGTGAGCGTCAAACCCCACTTCGTGCCCCGCCTGGCCAACTCCCGGGAGCTGGAATCCATGTACGCCATGCTCCAGGAGACCCTCTTAAAGATCAACTTCATCAGCCACCAGAACCCGGAACACTGGATGTTCAACGTCCGCCGGCTCTTCGCCCGCCACGGCCTTAGGGCCCGGGAGGCCCAGGTGATCAAA
This sequence comes from uncultured delta proteobacterium, assembly GCA_963812015.1. Lineage (GTDB taxonomy): Bacteria > Desulfobacterota > Desulfobaccia > Desulfobaccales > 0-14-0-80-60-11 > 0-14-0-80-60-11. The sequence continues at coordinate 1,610,340 of CAWETI010000003.1, forward strand.
GGCATCTGCCGCCAGATCGACTGGTACGTGGGAAAACGTTTGGAAGAAATGAAGAAATAGAGACAAATTATGAGAACCTATTTCAAAACCTCTTTTTGGGCCCGTTTGTCATTCTGAGCGAAGCGAAGAATCTTTTCTTTCCCATAACCTATACCCCTCGCGGGCGCTCAGGCTAACACAATCAACTGGTTTTGAAATAACTTCTCGGGTGTTCCCCAAACCTCAGAACTTTTGTGAAGTTTTCTTTTTCTCGAGGGAGATTTAAGGGCATTATTAAGGAGTTATAGGTAATCTCTCCAGGCCCGCCTTTAATAAAAGGGGGAATTAACGCCTTAAACCCCTTCAAAAGTTTCAAATCAAAGTCTATGGAATTAGGCGACGCATCACTAAGGCTTATAGTACATCAACTGCCGGGCAAACGGCTCTACGGCCGCTTCCAGGCGGCGCTGCTCCTCCGGGGTCATGGGCACGAAGTCCCGGACCGCCGCGGCCAGTTCCGCCACCTGTTTGGCGGAGTCGGCCCCCACCACCGCCAGGGTGACGGACTGGCTGAGGGCGTAGGCCAGCAGTTCCCCCACCAGCTTGCCGGGTTCATCCGACAGTTGGGGCAGCTGCCCCCGGCAGAGGGTTTTCATGGCGATGATCCCCATGCCCTTGGCCATAGCCTCCTGGGCCACGGGCAGAAAACTGGCCAGATGCGGTTCCGCCGGGTTCACCGGCAGGAGCACCGTGTCAAACTCATATAATTCCAGGGCCCGGCGCAGGACTGCCGGGTCGTGGTGGCCGGTAATGCCGATGAACCGCACCCAGCCTCGTTCCCGGGCATGGTGCATCGCCTCCAGCACCCCGCTGGGAGCCCCGATGGCCGCGACTTCGTCCATGGTCCGGATATCGTGCACCTGCCACAGGTCCAGATAATCCGTATTGAGATTCTTTAGGGTGATGCTGAGGTGGGCCATGGCCTCGTTGAAAGTCCGGCCATGAGATTTGCTGGTCAGGAAGATCCGGTCCCGGTGACCTTTGAGGCTGCGGCCCAGGTAGGCCTCGCTGCCGGAGTAGGCCCGGGCGGTTTCAAAATAATTGATCCCCGCTTCCAGGGCCGCCTGGATGACGGCCTCGGCCTGGTGGTCGTAACCGAAGGTCCGCAATATGCCTTCGCCTCCCAGGCCCAGCATGGTGGCGGCGTGGCCGGTGCGTCCCAGGGGCCTTTGGGGTAATGTCATAAAACTCCTCCTTGCCAAAATATGCGACCGGGCTCAGATTGAAGCCATCATTATTAAGATTAAGGTAAATTATCCGCCTCAGAACCGGCTGAGGCGAAGAAAGGTGATCCGCCCGGAAATCCCTCTGCGAGCGAAAAATAAGCGGGGTGAGCAGAGTCTGGGCAGGGTTGCGGTCCTCCCCGGGGCATTTCGGCTCTGCCGCTCACGATCCGCCTTGACAAGGCAATACTGCCTGTTATGGTAATATAAGATGTCTGAACCCGATGTAAAGCCCGCTTCACCGTATCCAGCCCTGGCCGCGGCCATGCCCCGCATTCCCAAGGGTAGCGGGGTCTATCTGTTCAAGGAGGCCGGCGGCCGGGTGCTCTACGTGGGCAAGGCGGTGAACCTGAAGCATCGCCTGGCTTCCTATCTCAAGACGCCGGCCCGGCACGACCCCAAGACCGCCCTGATGTTGAGGAAAATGGCCCAGGTGGACGTGATCCTCACCCCCACGGGCCGGGAAGCCCTCATCCTGGAGCGCAACCTCATCAAGGCGCACCGTCCCCGGTACAACGTCATGCTTCGGGATGACAAGAATTATCTCTGCCTGCGCCTGGATCTCAAGGAAAGCTTCCCTGCCCTCCGGTTCGTGCGGCGCTTCCACCCGGACGGGGCCCTCTATTTCGGTCCCTATGCCTCCGCCGGCATGGCTCGGGAAACCCTGAAGGTGATGAAGCAGGCTTTTGGGGTGCGCACTTGCAAGGAGCGCCGCCTGGCCCCCCGCTCCCGCCCCTGCCTGGAGTTCCAACTGGCCCATTGCCTGGGACCCTGCGCCGGACTGGTGACCGAGGCGGCTTACCGGCAAGCGGTCGCCGAAGCCATCCTCTTTCTCAAGGGCCGGGGCGGCAACCTCGTGAAACGGCTTAAGGCTCAGATGGCCCAGGCCGCCGCCGATCTGGATTTTGAGCGGGCCGCCAGCCTCCGGGACCGGATCAAGGCCATCACCGAGACCCTGGAGCGCCAGGACATGGCCCGGCCCAATTTCCGGGATCAGGACGTCCTGGGCCTGGCGGAAGACGCCGGTCAAGCCCTCATCGCGGTGCTCCTGGTGCGGGCCGGCTTGGTCACCGGCGGCCGGGAATATTTTTTCCCGGAACTCCCTCCCGACGGCGATCTGCTGGGGGCCTTCCTCAAACAGTATTATACCGAGGGCCGGCCCTTGCCCCATGAACTGCTGCTGCCCCATGACGTTCCGGACCGCCGGCTCCTGGAGGCTTTGTTTAGCGACGAGAAGGGCTCACCGGTGCGCCTGTTGGTGGCCCCGGGGGGTGAGAAGGCCAGGCTCCTCGCCATGGCCGCGGACAATGCCCGGGATGCCCTGCGACGCCGCCGGAGTCCCCCGAAGCCCGAAACGGCCCTCTTGGACCTTAAAACCCGCCTCCAACTGGACCGCCTCCCCGCCCGGCTAGAGTGTCTGGACATCTCCACCCTCCAGGGGGAGCAACCGGTGGGAGCCCTGGTGGCCTTCACCGACGGGGTCCCGGATAAATCCCGCTATCGCCGCTTTAAGATCAGGGAAGTGGCGGGCCAGGACGATTATGCCATGCTCCGGGAGGTGGTGGGGCGGCACTACGGCAAGAAAGACCAGGAATTGCCGGACCTGTTGGTGGTGGACGGCGGCCGGGGCCAGCTCAACGTAGTCCTGCAGACCCTCAAGGAACTGGCCCTTACCGAAATCCCGGTGGTGGGCCTGGCTAAAGCAACGGAGCAGGGCGGCCGCCCCATACGAGACCGCCTCTTCCTGCCGGGGCGGGTGAATCCCCTCCTGCCGCCGGCCAACGCCCCGGGCTGGCTGCTCCTCCTCCGGCTCCGGGACGAGACTCACCGCTTCGCCATCACCTACCACCGGAAAAGGGCGAGAAAAGAAATGCTGGCCTCGGCCTTACAAAAAGCCCCGGGCATCGGCCCCGTCAGGCGCCGGCGCTTGCTTTCGCATTTCCCCAACCTGGAGGCCGTCAAGGCCGCCAACGCTGTGGAACTGGCGGCCCTGCCGGGCTTTAATCAAAAAGTCGCGGAGAGCTTAAAAGAGTGCCTGGCGGAGGAAGGGGAGGGCATGTAGGGGCGGGTTTAAAACCCGCCCCTACCGGTAAATCACGTGAGAAGGTGGTAAGGCCCACCAGATGTAGGGCGGGCACTGCCCGCCATCTTCACAGGCTGGAAGCCTGTGCCACTGATGGATTTTTCCAGGGAAAAGGGCCGTGGCCCGCGCTGGTGACCTCCCCCGCCACGGGGCCGGGGGCAACCCTGGGATTTTGCCGCTTGCCTCACGGCTTCATGATATCGTTAAAAAGTTCTTCCGCCTGCTGCGGATCATATCGCCGCAACTCCTTGAGCGCCTCCAGGGCGCTAACGCGGTTAACTGATTTGGCATATGCAAATTAAATCTTTAGATTTGTCCTTTAGCCAATTTGGCCGAAAGATAATACTGGTCAAGGAGAAGTGAAATCCTCAGCTAATTTAAATCTCGCATAGCCCCTACGCCCTGCTTTATCAACCGAATATCCCTCCATAATATCATTGCGCAATTTCAGGAAAAAATCATCAGTGACCCACCATGAGGCGGTGGGATTGCTGCAGTGAATAACCACATTATTATCCTTAATGGTTAACAAACCATCAAAGGATACGGTTCTTTGAATATTTTTTCATTCGAATATCTTATTGTAATCCTAGTAAGATACCGATTCTTTTCTAATTCCTCTTGTATCTCTAATGTCCCCTGATAGTAATATTGTGACTTCCATTCAATTAGCCAGTGTCGCCCAATACCAAGCGGATCTAATGATTCCTTAGTTGGTTGAAAAGTTGGTATAGGGCGTTCCAGAATTTTTCCCATGGCGACCTGGCCGATCCACTCCACCGGCAGGGCGAAATTCAGACTTTGGCTATCCTTCAGGTAGAAGGTGGTGATTCCCACCAGCTCTCCTTCGGCGTTGAACAGGCCGCCGCCGCTGGAACCCTTGGAGATGGCCACCGTGGTTTGAATAATGGGCGGCGGGTCGCCGCGCAGTTGGGAAACGATGCCTTCGGACAGGGACAGTTCCAGCCCCTGGGGCGCGCCCACGGCATAGACCGGCTCCCCCACCTTGAGTTTCACCGCTTGGCCCAGGCGGGCCGGTTTGGCCGTCAGCCCAGTTGCTTTAAGCAGACAGAGGTCCTTTTGGGGATCGCCCGCTTTCAAGGTGGCTGGCATGCCTTTCTTGCCCTGGCCCACCATATACCGCACCCCCGACTTGACCACATGGTAATTGGTGATGACGTCGCCGGACGGTAGCATGACCCCGCTGCCCAGCCCCACCGGTTTACCCTGCTGGTCGTAGGCCTTGACCACCACCACCGAGTCTTTCACCTGCTCATAAACCTGGCTCGCGGTGAGCGCCAGCGCCGATTGCGGCAACCCGGCCATCAAAGTAAGGAGGATGAACAACAATCTATAAGAGACCGCCAATCGTGACCACATGGCTCTCCTCCCTGGTCGCCGTTGCGAGCCGGTTTGCCGCAAATGATACCTTTGGCAGTATATGCACAAAAAAATAAGGTGGGCAATGGCCACCCTACAATTTCTTATGGGATTGGGGTGGGGGTTTGGGGGAGGGGAAAGGGCTCTCGCCCTTTGCCCCTTCCCCAAAATTTTTCCTCAGTGCCGCGACTCCGAGGCGGTCATCGTTTCGATCTGCTCTTGGGTCAGGCCGAAGCGCCGATCCCGCTGCTGGTAGGTTTCCAGGGCTTTAAGAAACGCTTCTTCCCGGAAGTCGGGCCACAGGGTCTCGGTGACGTACAGTTCGGTATAGGCCGACTGCCAGAGGAGGAAGTTGCTCAGGCGATATTCGCCGCTGGTGCGGATCAGGAGGTCCGGGTCGGGCATCCCGGCAGTATAGAGGTAGCGGGAAAACAAGGCGGCGTCGATGTCCTCGGGTTTAAGCCGCCCCGCCGCAATATCCTGGGCCATGGTTTGAACGGCATGTACGATTTCGCTGCGCCCGCCATAGCTCAAGGCCAGGGTCAGGTCCATCCGGGTGCCTGCGGCAGTGGCCGCAATGGTATATTCCAGTTCCTGCAGCACCCTCTCGGGCAACAGCTTCAGGTTGCCGATGGCCTTGAGGGCAATCTGGTTGGCCTTCATCTCCGCCAAATCCCGGCGCAAATAACTCCGCATCAGGGCCATCAAGACCCGGATCTCCATGCGGGGCCGCCGCCAGTTCTCTTCGGAAAAGGCAAACAGGGTGAGGTGGGAGATGCCCAAGTCGTGGGCCAGGCGGGTCACCACCCGGACCGACTCAATCCCGGCCACGTGGCCCCGGACCCGCATCAGGCCTCGGCGCTGGGCCCAGCGCCCGTTGCCGTCCATGATGATGGCGACGTGGCGGGGAAGTTTTTTGGGGTCCAAAGGCATAGAATATTCAGTCAACGCTGCCCTCCGGCCCCTTAAAAGGACATGATCTCCTTTTCTTTTTCGGCTCCCTGGGCTTCCACTTTCTTGATATATTCATCCGTGACCTTCTGGACCTCATCCTGGCCCCGGTGGGCTTCGTCTTCGGGAAGGAGCTTCTCCTTCTTCATCTCCTTGAAATCCTCATTGGCTTCCCGGCGGACGTTGCGCAAGGCCACCTTGGCCTCTTCCTCCATTTTTTTCACCATCTTCGCCAGGTCCTTCCGGCGTTCGGTGGTGAGGGCCGGAATCGGCAGGCGGATGATCTTGCCGTCGTTGGCGGGATTCAACCCCAGGTCGGACTTGAGAATGGCCTTTTCGATATCCCCCATCACGGAGGAATCCCAGGGTTGGATGGTGAGCAGGCGGCTCTCCGGCGCCGCCAGGGAAGCCACCTGGTCCAGGGGCATGGAGGTGCCGTAACAGTCTACCTTGATGCCTTCCAGCAAGGCCACGGAGGCCCGTCCGGTGCGCACCCGGGAGAGGTCCTTGGCCATAGCCTCCAGGACCTTGTCCATCTTGCGTCTGGTTTCCTTGAGAACCTCATCTTTCATCGCCGCGCTTCTCCACGATGGTGCCCACCGTTTCTCCGAGCACCACTTTCTTCATATTTCCCGGCTCCAGCAATTTGAAAACGATGATAGGGATATTCTGTTCCATGGCCATGGTGATGGCGGTGCTGTCCATGACCCGGAGGGATTTTTCCAGAACCTCGAAATAAGTCAGGCGGGGGATCATCTGGGCCCGGGCGTCTTTTTCCGGGTCGGCGTCATAGATGCCCGGCACCCTGGTGCCCTTGAGGATGGCGTCGGCCCCGATCTCGGTGGCCCGCAAGGCCGCGGCGGTATCCGTGGTGAAATAAGGGCTGCCGGTGCCGGCTCCGAACACCACGATCCGGCCCTTTTCCAGGTGGCGCATGGCCCGGCGGCGGATATAGGGCTCCGCCACTTCGTTCATGGTGATGGCGCTCATTACCCGGGTGGGCACCCCGGACTTTTCCAGGGCGTCCTGGAGGGCAAGGGCATTGATGACGGTGGCCAGCATCCCCATGTTGTCGGCCACGGCCCGGTCAATCCCCTGGGCGCTGGCTTCCAGCCCCCGGAAGATGTTGCCGCCGCCCACCACGATGCCGATCTCCACCTTCAGGTCCACCACGGTTTTGATTTCCCGGGCGATGGCTTGCAGAGTGGCCGGGTCCAGGCCGAATTTCTTCTCCCCGGCCAGGCTTTCGCCGCTGACCTTGAGGAGGAGGCGGCGGTATTTGACGGTCTCCGGCGCCATGGGGCCTCGCTTACGCTCCCACCTGGTAGCGGGTGAACCGCTGGACCTTGAGGTCCTTGTCTCCCAGCTTGGCGCCCACTTCTTTGAGGAATTGGCGCACGGTGATGTCCGAGTTCTTCACGAAGACCTGCTCCACCAGGCAGACTTCCTTATAAAATTTCTCCAGGCGGCCCACCACCATCTTCTCGATGATCTTTTCCGGCTTGCCGCTCTCCTTGGCCTGGGCCTCGTAGATGGCCTTTTCCTTGGCAATGAGTTCCGGAGAAATTGCTTCCCGGCCCACGGCCAGAGGCGAAGTGGCGGCCACCTGCATGGCCAGGTCTTTGGCCGCGGCCACCGCCTCCGGGGCGTCGTCGCCGCCGCTCAGTTCCAACATCACCCCGATCTTGCCGCCGTGGTGAATGTAGGCGGTCACCAGATCGCCGTGAAAACGGGTGAAGTGCCGGATGCGAATGGCTTCCCCGGTCTTGGCGATCACTTCATTGAGGTAATCGGTCACCGACAGTTTGGGCCGGTGGGGGCAGGGCTGGGTCAGCAATTCATCCACGCTTTCCAGGGCCACCGCGGCCAGATGTTCGGCCAACTTGGTGCCCAGGTCGAGGAAGGCCGGGGTCTTGGCCACAAAATCCGTTTCGCAATTGACTTCCAACAGGATGCCGGATTTTTGGTCCGGGGCGATGGACGCCCAGATGGCGCCCTCGGAGGTGGTTCGGTCGGCCCGTTTGCTGGCCACCGCCAGGCCCTTCTGGCGCAGGTAAGCCACCGCGGCCTCCAGGTCCCCGCCGGTTTCCTTCAAAGCTTTCTTGCAATCCATCATCCCGGCGTCGGTCTTGGCACGCAGGGTTTTTACCAGTTCTGCCGTAATTTCCAACGTAAGCCTCCTTATCGTGATGCGCGCCGCTTGACCTAAGACGATAAAAGCCCAGCCAAACCGGGACCGCGCCTTGGACGCGACCCCGCTCACCAGGCCCTGCAAGGGCGGTTCGCGAACCGCCCCTACGCTTGGATACACTTTAGGTCAACTGCGCCGACCTGAAATCTTGCTCATGATGCGGCCCGTAACCGGCATCAAGACTCGGGTTCCGGGGCCGCGGCTGCTTCCGGGGCGGGGGTCGCTTCCGGGGCCGGGGTCGAAACCTCCGGGAGCGCCTCTACCTCGGCCTCGGCCATCTCCTTGTCGGTGATGGCCTGGTGGCGTTCTTCGGCCAGCTTCTTGCCGTCCAACACCGCGTCGGCCACCCGGGAGGTGAGCAGGCGAATGGCGCGAATGGCGTCATCGTTGCCCGGAATGGGGTAAGTGATTTCCGTGGGGTCGCAGTTGCTGTCCACGATGGCCAACAGCGAAATGCCCGTCTTCTGGCCTTCGGCCACCGCGATGTCTTCCTTCCGGGGGTCGACGATGTAGACGATATCCGGCAGGCGGCCCATATTCTTGATGCCGCCCAGGGAGCGCTCCAGCTTGGCGGCCTTCTTTTCCATCATGAGGATTTCTTTTTTGGGGAACCGTTTGATAGTGCCGTCTTCCTTCATGGCCTCGAACTCCTTGAGGCGCTGAATGGAGCGGCTGATGGTCTGATAGTTGGTGAGCATGCCCCCCAGCCACCGGTGGTTGACGTAGAACATGCCGCAACGCTTGGCTTCTTCGGCAATGGCGTCCTGGGCCTGCTTCTTGGTGCCCACGAACAAGACGATGCCGCCGTCCGCCACCTTCTGCACCACGTAATTGTAGGCGGTTTTGAAGAACTGCACGGTTTTTTGCAGGTCGATGATGTGGATGCCGTTTCTGGCCCCGAAGATATACGGCCCCATCTTGGGGTTCCAGCGGCGGGTCTGGTGGCCGAAGTGTACCCCGGCCTCCAGCAATTCCTTCATGGTGACATACGACATGGAACTTCCTCCTGGTTGGTCCGCCGCGCCACGGCCGGCGGGGCCACCGACCAACCACGGTCGGCACCAGCCCGCCCTAAATGGCGCGTGAGAATTTTCAAATCATATTTTTATAACAAATTCAGCCGGGCATGACAAGATTTTTCGGAGCGGGCCGCTTGAGCTGTTTTCGGAGAGAGGGGCGCCGGGGCCCCCGATGGTGCTCAACCATGAGACCAGGGCTTTCCTCCCGGGGTTTTCCCAGGTCAGCCAGTTATGATAAGCATATCAAATAGTTTTTCAATGGAGTATAAACTATATAGATAGTAGCAGTCATCACTTTTTTCCGGTGGCTTGGAATTCAACTTAAGTAGGTCAGATTAATGATGAGGTGAGGTTGTGTAACGACAGTTATCTCGTGCAGTTCTCTATGCGGGGGAAGGAGAAGCGGCCATTGATCGGCTGATAAACTATGTAATTATTAGGAATTATAATATATAATTCCCACGGAACGATTACAACACGCAATAGCTGGCAGATGCAGAGGCTATATTGTAATGCTTAGGTTTGACTTAATCTAGGTCTAACCTTGCAACTGCATCTGCCAGCGTACTGGAAGTATTCCTCATTGAAAGAAGTAGGGGTTTTGTTCTTAATTTGCGACCTTGTCGTTATGCTTCTTACGGTAGATGTTCCTGCTGGCGCGGTTTTGCTTCCGGGTCAGTTTGGCGCGTTCCTTCTGGGTCAGGTTGCCATCGGCCTTCATACGATCTTCCGTGGCTTTGATGCGTGACTGTTGGTTCTCCAAACGCGTGGCCTCGCCTGGTGTCAACTGCCCGGATTTTATTCCCTGCTGAATGCGTTCCTGCTGCTTGACCTCCCTTTCTTGAATCCCAGGATCGTTAACATTTTGCGCGGCTACCGGTAGCCCGGTCAAGGTGAGCAAACCCAGAATCAAGCCAGTCTTTAAAAGATTAGTGCCTCTGCTCATTGGATCAATTCTCCTTTTTCATAGCTTTTATCAGTTAGAATAAACTCCCGCCGAAATGTTAACCGGGAAATAGCCCTTGAGTGAGCAATCCCCAAGATCCATTGATGTTAAATATGTCTCAAGGGAAAAGGGGATAAAATAAGGAATCTTCGGAAAGCTCTCTTCTGATTTCCTTAAAATTGAGAAGGGGTAACCCCGAAGGAAACTGAGCAGCATAACTTACCACTATCAAAATTACTAAAAAAACAAAGAGTTACTGGTATAATCCGCATAATATCGTCCTGAGCGCCTCGGCTCGGGGAGATTCAAGAAACCGGGAATTGAAGAAAATCAGCAGGCTGGGAGGAGAAGAACTAAACAAATTTTCCCGGTTATTCAACTCTGGTGAAAATCTTCCAGGGCGTTTGACCAGTACCGGTAAATCGTTCCTGCCGTTCTGGCCATTTCTCCCCCATCCCTTAAAGTGAGACACCCGCGACCCGGACGTGTCACTGTCATGGCGATGGCCCTTTAGGGGCTCGAATAAACCCCCCAAAGGCTCATAAAATTGACGATACGGGGTGATGGTGGGCGGGATGGAGTCCGGGGGCCGCGGTGGGTGAGGCCCAACCACCCTTAGGGATGGTTGACCAGCAGGCGCATGCCGGGCAGGGTCAAGGCCACCGGGGCGCCTTGCAGGAAAGGCTCGGGGGCCACCGCGTTATCCAGGAGCAAGAACACCTTCCCGGGCCCCTGCCATAACTCCTGGAGGCGTTCCGGGGTAATGATGTAGTGTGCGGCGGGGTCCACCGGATAGGGAAACTGCGGCAGGCCGTTACGTTGGACCATGAGGATGTGGCGCCGGGCGTAAAGCTCCAGGGAGGCCCCGTATTCAAACTCTTCAATGGGACCCATGATCAAGAGGTCCTGGGGGGATGCCACCCGCCGGATATATTCCCCCACGGCCCGGTCGCACTGCCGGGGGGTGAGGACCATCATGGTCTGAAAGGTGACCCCGGCCAGGCCCAAAGCCAGGAGGCCGTATCCGGCCACCGCCAGACCGCGGCGACCGAGCCAGGCGGTCGCCACCCCCACCAGGGCTGTCGCCGGAATAAACCAGGTGGCCCGCCAGGCGATGGGGGAGATGAGGCCGGCCATGTCGATGAATTCCCGGCGGTTGGCCACGCAAACCGTTTGCAGGTAGGGCAGCAGCACCGACAGCAAGAGCCCTAACAGGCCCAGGGCCGCCAGGCTCCAGGGGATGACCCGGTCCCCCGGCGCGTCCAGATAGCGCTTGATGCGCCACCCGAGGATTAGGGCCAGGGCGGGCAGGGCGGGCAGGGAATAATATTCGATGCGGTTGGACGACAGGGTGAAAAAGCCCAGGATGACCGCCACCCAAATGAGCAGCAGGCGTCCGGCGGTCCCCACCTCCCGGCCGGGGCGGCTGGCCTGCCAGAAACGGTAGAGGGCTGCCGGCAGGATGAAGGTCCAGGGCATCAGCCAGATGGCCAAAAACAGGTAGAAACCGGTGATGGTGAAGGAGTTGACGTCCGGGGGCTGCCGGCGGCCCAGGAATCGCATGATCTGTTCATTGATGATCTGGAACTTGAGAAAACCGGGATTGGCCAGCTCCGTGGCCACACCCCAGAGAACCAGGAGCATCAGCATGACGGCGATGCCCCCAGGAGAGCATAACAGGGAGAGCAGGCGGCGCTCCCGCCGGTGCCAGGCATAGAGGAGACCGATAGACCCGGGAAAGACCACCCCGATAAAACCCTTGCTGAGAAACCCGGCCACCAGGGCCAGAAAGAACATAGCGGTCCAGCCGCGGCTGGGCTTCTCCTCCCAGCGCAGCAGCGCATATAAGGCCGCCAGCAGGGACAGGGTGATGAGGTGATCGGTGAGAATCTGCAAGTGGAGGACGAAAAAACCGATGCTGGTGAGCAGGATGAATCCCCCCAGCCAGGCGGCTTGCCGGCCCACCAGACGTTGGCCGATGAGGTAGGTGAGCCAAACCTCCCCCACGGTGATGGCCAGGGTGGGGACCCGGGCGCTCCATTCGGAGACCCCCAGGAGTTTGTAGCCCAAGAGTTGGAGCCAGTAAAGCAGGTGGGGTTTGTCCAGGTAGGGGGCCCCGTTGAGGGTCGGGGTCAGCCAGGAGCCCGCGGCCAGCATTTCCCGGGGGATCAGGGCGTACATGGATTCGGATCGCCAGAGGGGCAGCTGCCAGAAGAGGGGCAGGTATAACCCCAGACACAGCAGCACCAGGGTAACGCCGTTCATCAGGCGGGCATCGGCGGCGGGTGGGCTTGGGGAGCGTTCCACAACGATAGTCTGGTTGAAGGAGGGGCCGGGCGGGTCTACGAGAGGCTCCGGCCCTCCCCTCAAGTGAGATTCCAGCGGAGCATGGTCCAGATATCCGCCAGGCTGTTCATCTGCCGGACCACCGTGGGCTCGAACCCCGAATGCATCATACACTGGGCGCAGCGTGGGTCTCGGCCCACCCCGTAGTCCTCCCAGCGGGTCTTTTTCATCAGATCGGCAAAGGTGGGGTAGTGGGTGTCCACGATCTGGTAGCAGGGGGCCCGCCAGCCCATGGGATTGCGGGTGGGGTTGGCCCAGGGGGTGCACTCGTAGTCCCGCTCCCCCCGGAGGAAGCTCAGGTACAAAGGGGTGCTGAAGAACTTGAAATTGAGACCGTTCCCCGTCAGACGGGTGAACTTGTCTTTGATCTCCTCCCGGCTCATGAATAGCTCATCGTCGACCCCGGCAAAGCTATAGGCCGGGGAGACCAGGAGGCCGTCCACGCCGATATGGCCCAGGTAAGCCAGGAGAATTTCGATCTCCAGGGGGTCGGTTTGCTTGTAGATGGAGGTGTTGGTGCACACCCGAATCCCCCGGGCCTTGGCGGCCTTGATGGCCTTGATGGCCAGGTTGAACAGCCCGGGGCGCCCCAGCAGCTTGTCATGGGAGGCGGCCAGGCCGTCCAGATGGATGCTCAGGGTCAGGTGGTCCGATTGGGGCAGCCGGGGCAGGGATTTTTCCAGTAAGATGCCGTTGGTGCACAGATAGATGTGCTTGCGGCGGTGCACCAATTCTTCCAACAGCTCAAAGACGGGTGGATAGATCAGGGGCTCGCCCCCGGTAATGGTGACCACCGGGGCGTCGCATTCCTCCACGGCCCCGAGGCATTCCTCCAGGGTCAGGGCCTGAGCCAGGGTCTCCCGATACTCCTGGATGCGGCCGCAGCCCTGGCAGGCCAGATTGCACTGATGGGTGGGCTCCAGCATGAGGACCAGGGGAAATTTTTTCTCACCCTGGAGGCGCTTTTTTATGAGGTAGCGGGTTAAATCAAAACTCAAACTCATCGGGAAACGCAAGGTTTTACTCTCCTGGGTTCATGCAGCAATGGCTGGGGCATCAGGCCCACTGCCGCATCCCGGTTTCTCAGCAATCCACGCACATGATGGGTTAGGCATAGCCGTGCCGGCGGAACCATTCCACCGCGTCGGCCAGGGCCTGGCGTACCGGGGTGATGGTTAATCCTAGATATTGTACTGCTTTCCGGTTATCAAAGTACATATATTTCTTGGCCATGCGGATGGCGCTGACGGGCATGCGGGGCGGTCGCCGGCGGAGGTAGGTGGCGAAGAACTCGTCAACATAGGCCATCCCTAAGACCGGCCAGTAGGGCAGCCTCACCTTCGGGGCCGCCAGACCGGTAAGGTCGGCCAGTAATTGGAAGATCCGGGAGAGGCTGAGGTTGTCGTTGCCCAGGATATATTTTTCTCCCACCCGGCCTTTGCCTTCGGCCAACAGGTGGCCCCGGGCCACATCCCGGACATGGATGAGATTGAGGCCGGTCTCCAGGTACGCCGGCATGCGGCGCTTAAGAAAATCCACGATCATCTGGCCGGTGGGGGTGGGGCGAAAGTCCCAGGGGCCCACGGGAGTGCTGGGATTGACCACCACCAACGGCAAGCCCTGACGGGCGTAGTCCAGGGCCACCGCCTCGGCCAGGAACTTGGAGCGCTTGTAGTGGCCTACCATCTCCTTGAGGCTGACGGGGGTGTCCTCGGCGCCGGGGGTGCCGTCTCCCGGGTTGCCTAAAGTTCCTACCGTGCTGGTATAAACCACCCGATCCAGACCCCGGGCCGCGGCCGCCTTGAGCAGGTGCCGGGTGCCGACCACGTTGATGGCGTACATGGTGGCCGGGTCCGGCACCCAGAGGCGGTAGTCCGCGGCCACATGGAAGAGGCGGGTGCAGCCCGCCAGGGCGTGATCGAGGGAATCCGGGTCACGGAGGTCGCCCACGGCCACCTCCACCGCCAGACCGGCCAGGGCCGGATGCTCCGGGTTGCGGGCCAGGACCCGGACTTCCCGGCCCGCGGCCAACAGTTCCTCCACCACGGCCCGGCCCACGAAGCCGGTGCCGCCCGTAACCAGGGTTTTACCGGAAGGCGTCATTGCAAAAACCCCCCTCAAGCCCCCTTGAGAAAAAGGGGGACTTCTCTGGCGTTCCGTGGGTGCGCGGAGTTTTTCTTATGGGTTTCCCTCTCGCGAAAAGGGGGGGTAAGGACAGTGCGATTTACTGCGGTTCCCCGGTAGGGGTGAAGTCTTTCCGCCGTTGGTGGAACTGTGCTCATTTATTGGACAGGGAATCCCCGCCCTCCGACAAAAAGACATGCCGCCTTTTCAATGAACCGTATTGGGAATAAAGGAGATTTTGACCGGTGATCGCACCCGGGTCATGAGCCGAGAATGCCGCCCTCCGGCGTTTTAAGAGCCTGCAAATAAATCCCCAAGGCCATCAGAGGGAAACAGTCCCGATAGAGGTGATAGCGAATCATGAAATGGTTAGGAAAACCGGTGCCGGTAAACTGCTCCTCGTCCCAGCGGCCCTGGGAGTTTTGGGTCTTGACCAGATATTCGACCCCGGTTTTTACTTCCGGGGCATGAACTTCCCCCGCCTCGATGAGAGCCAGGAGGGCCCAACCGGTCTGGGAGGCGGTGGACGGCCCCTGACCCATGAGTTCCGGGTGGCGATAAGATTCGCAGCACTCACCCCAACCGCCGTCGGGGTTCTGGCAGGCTTTGACCCAGTCCACCGCTCGGCGGACGTAGGGTTGGCCCATGTCCTCGCCGATGCGTTTCAGGGCCACCAGCACCGACCAGGTGCCGTAGAGGTAATTCACCCCCCAGCGTCCCCACCAGGGGCCGTCGGGGTGCTGGGTGTGGCGCAGGTAAGCCAGGGCCCGCCGGGCCGCCGGGTGGTCCAGGCCGTGGCCGAAGGCGCCCATCATCTCCAGGATGCGGGCCGTGATGTCCTCGGTGGGCGGGTCCACCAGGGCCTTGAGGTCCCCGAAGGGAATGGCATTGAGCCACTCCTTGGTATTATCCTTGTCAAAGGAGGCGAAGCCGCCGTTTTTCGACTGCATGCCCAGACACCAGTTGATGCCCCGCTGCAAAGCCGCCTGGTGTTTGCCCGTATCCGCCAACCCTTCCTTTAAGGCCACCAGGACCATGGAGCTGTCGTCGACGTCGGGATACCAGTTGTTGTGAAACTCGAAGGCCCAGCCCCCCGGCGGCAGCTCCGGGCATTTGATGCACCAGTCCCCGGGCTTGAAAATCTGTTGGGCCAGCAGCCAGGTAGTGGACTTGGCCAGGGCGGGATGCTCCGGCGGCAGTCCCGCCGCCGCCAGAGCCCGGATCGCCAGGGCGGTGTCCCACACCGGGGAGATACAGGATTGCAGCCCGATATGGCCGTCTTTTTCCAGGGTAAAGAATTCCAGGGCCTGCAAGCCCCGCTGGATGACGTCGTGCTCCACGTCGTAGCCCAGGCAGTGCAGGGCCAGGAGGGAGTTGACCATGGGCGGCTGGATGCCGGCCCAGTCGCCGCTGTCTTCCTGGTGTTCCAGTATCCACTTTTCGGCTTGCTTGATGGCGAAGTTACGGGGCCAGGGGAGGCCCAGCCCGGCGTAGAGTTTCAAAATCCGGTCCAGGATGACGAAAAGGTTTTCCAGGAGGGAAGATTCAAGTTTCCAGGCCACCCGGTGCTGGGAAACCGGCTCGTCGGAGGACAGAAAAAGTTCCTGAATTCCCTGCTCCGGCGGCAAGGACTGGACCGGCCGCTTGGCCATGATGATCATCAGGGGCACAACGGTGGCCCGGGTCCAGCTGGAGAATTCATAGATGCTCAGTCCGGACCAGGGCGGCAGCAACATGAACTCCACCGGTAACAGCGGGATGCCGTCCCAACTGACCTGACCGAACAGGGCCAGGAAGATGCGGGTAAAGACCCGGGTTTTGAGGGCGCCCCCCCGGGCGAGGATAAACTCCCGGGCTTTGAGCATACGCGGGTCTTCCGCCGCCAGGCCCGCCATTTTCAGGGCCAGGTAAGCTTCCACCGCGGTGCTGATTTCGCCGCCATCCCCATGCCAGACGGACCAGCCGCCGTTGGGGAGCTGCTTGTCCAGGATATCCGCAACCATCCGGGGCACTTTGCCTGCGTCCAGACCCAAAAACCGGTGGAGCATGATGTACTCCGCGGTGATGGTGACATTGGACTCAAGCTCGGCCCACCAGTACCCCGCCGGGTCTTGCATATTCAACATGGCGGTGGTGGCTCGCTGTCACGGCGCGTTCGATGCGGTTGAGGTGTATCCTGGGAAGTGCGTCAATCACTGACTGACTGCGGACTGAAATGGTTTCCCCCCCCACTTCTTTCCCCCCGAGTTGTTTTCTGAATTTGCATACTATACCATAACCCCCAAAAAGACCAAATATTTTAGTCTTAACGTAAGTTCATATTTATGAACTATCAAGACCCCGGGCGCCGGTGGCGAGAGTTTATATCCATGATTCAACTCCACGGGGTTGGTCTAGCCTATTTTCTGGGCTCCCAGAAAGAGTTAGGGCCTCGTCTCCTGGCCGGCGAAGACGTGATCGGGGCGCCGGACAGCGATCTCGATCTGGGGGTGGTGTTGCTGGAACATCCCCTGGATTATTGGGAAGGGCAAAAGCTGCGGCGCCGCCTGGAAGACGCCCTGGCGCCCCTCTTTGCCCCGGTGCGCCTCCATCTCCTGCTGCTGGAAGAAGAAAACGCCCATGTACAATATGCCGCCATCCGGGGTATTCAGGCCTATGCCGTGCATGAAGACTTTGCCCGCCAGTACCGCCGTCAGGTCCTGACCCTTTATGGTGACTGGCACTCCTGGTGGCCTTAAGGATGAGCGCCTCAGCGTTGGTCTGGCCAGTCCCCTTCACGGTTAATCCCCAACCCGCCAACCTTGGGTGAACCTTAAATTATTTCCGTCAATCCCGAAAAGTGCCGGCCTGATTACCGGGAGGATTTAATAAACCGGACCAAAATGCCGTTGAAGATGATCAAGGCGCCGGATTTGCCCCCAAGCCCCAAAAGGACTGTGGCCCGGCAAAGGTGCGCCCCCCGGCTGCCGGGCGCCGAGATCAGGATGGATCTCTCCTCGCTTCTTCCCACCGTCCTCGGCAAAATGAGTTTCCCGGTGCAATTCCTCAACCTCGGGGGTGACAGGTTGCTCTCTGCAATATCGGTATTATTTTAATATATAATTAAATATGAGCCTGACGTTCCGGTTGACCCTCAGGGAAAATTCTGCTAAGGGAGAGGCATATTGAAGAAGATGGCTGCCACCCAACCCGGAATCCCTCCCCGCCAGCCCACCGGCGCACACTCACATATCGAACCATCCCTATCTCTCAGGAGATAACATGGCAACGACAGAAGAAGAACAACAACATATCGTCATTCCCACCCAACTGCCCATGTTGGCGGTTCGGGACGTAGTGGTTTTTCCCAATATGGTGCTCCCGCTGTTTGTGGGGCGGGAGACCTCGGTACTGGCCATCGAAGCGGCCCTGGCCCAGGACCGCCTGATCTTTCTGGCCACCCAAAAAGACCAATCCGTGGAAAATCCCGAACCCGAGGACATCTACTCCGTGGGCACGGTAAGCCTTATTTTGCGCATGCTGAAACTGCCGGACGGACGCCTGAAGATCCTGGTCCAGGGAAAGGCCAAGGCCATGGTCCAGGAATTTATCCAGGAGCGCCCCTACTTCCAGGTGGGGCTGGAAGTCTTACCCGAAACTACGGTCACCGAGATTTCCCCCGAGGCCGAGGCCCTGATGCGCAACGCCCGGGAGATGTCCGAGAAGATCCTCACCCTCAAGGGCATTTTGTCACCGGATCTTTTGGCCATCCTGGAGTCCATCGAGGACCCCGGGCACCTGGCCGACCTGGTGGCCGCCAACTTGCGCCTGAAGATCGAAGAAGCCCAGTTGGTGCTGGATGAAATGGACCCCATCCGCAGTCTCATCAAGGTCAACGATTTTCTGCGCAAGGAAATGGAAGTCTCCGCCATCCAGGCCAAGATCCAGTCCCAGGCCCGGGAGGAAATGGACCGCACCCAGCGGGAATACTTCCTCCGGGAGCAGCTCCGGGCCATCAAGAAAGAACTGGGCGACATGGACGAGACCACCAAGGAGATGGAAGAATACCGTCTCAAGATCGCCCAGGCCCGGATGCCCAAACAGGCGGAAGAAGAAGCCGTCAAACAGTTGTCCCGCCTGGAGCAAATGCATCCCGACGCCGCCGAGGCCTCCATCGTCCGCACTTACCTGGACTGGCTGGTGTCCCTGCCCTGGAGCAAGGGCACCCGGGACAAGCTGGAGGTCAAAGAGGCCAAGGCGATCCTGGATGAAGACCATTTCGACCTGGAAAAGGTCAAGGACCGCATCCTGGAGTACCTGAGCGTCCGGAAACTCAACAAGAAGATGAAAGGCCCCATCCTCTGTTTCGTGGGCCCTCCGGGGGTAGGCAAGACCTCCCTGGGGCAGTCCATTGCCCGGGCCCTGGGCCGCAAGTTCGTGCGCATCTCCCTGGGGGGCATGCGGGACGAAGCCGAGATTCGGGGCCACCGGCGCACCTATATCGGCGCCCTGCCCGGCCGGATCATCCAGGGGGTCAAGAACGCCGGTTCCAACAACCCGGTCTTCATCCTGGATGAAGTGGATAAGATCGGCATGGATTTCCGGGGCGATCCCGCCGCCGCCCTCCTGGAGGTGCTGGACCCGGAGCAGAACCACTCCTTCAGCGACCACTACCTCAATGTGCCCTTTGACCTGTCCAAGGTGATGTTCATCACCACCGCCAACCTGGTGGACCCCATTCCCTCGGCCCTCCGGGACCGCATGGAGGTCATCCGCCTGGCGGGCTACACCGAGGAAGAGAAGCTCCAGATCGTCCGCCGCTACCTTTTGCCTCGGCAGTTGCAGGAAAATGGCCTCCACTCCCAGGATTTCAAGATTTCCACCGAGGTGATCAAGCAGGTCATCACGTACTACACCCAGGAGGCGGGACTCCGCAATCTGGAGCGGGAGATCGGCTCCCTGTGCCGTAAGGTGGCCCGGCGCATCGCCGAAGGGGAAAAAGGCCCCTTTGCCATTACCCGGGGGAACCTGCACCTGTTCCTGGGGCCGCCCCGCTATCTGCCGGAAGGCGAATTGGAGAAAGACGAAGTGGGCGTGGCCACGGGGCTGGCCTGGACCGAGGTGGGGGGCGAGACCCTGAAGGTGGAAGCCAGCCTGATGAAAGGCAAAGGCCAGCTTACCCTGACGGGCCAGTTGGGCGACGTGATGAAGGAGTCGGGCCACGCGGCCTTGAGTTACGCCCGGGCCCGGGCCGACCGCCTCAACCTGGCGCCGGATTTTTACGAGAAACTGGACATCCATATCCACGTGCCCGCGGGAGCCACTCCCAAGGACGGCCCTTCGGCGGGAGTCACCATGGCCACCGCCCTGATCTCAGCCCTTACCCATATTCCGGTCCGGCGGGACGTCGCCATGACCGGGGAAATCACCCTCCGGGGCAAGGTGCTGCCCATCGGCGGCCTCAAGGAAAAGGCCATTGCGGCCCTCAGGGCCCGGGTCAAGAAGGTTATCATCCCCGCGGCCAACAAGAAGGACCTGGTGGAAATTCCCAAGAACGTCAAGCGCCGCCTCAAGTTCGTGGCGGTGGCCGACATGGACGAGGTGCTGAACGAAGCCCTGCTGCAGTCGCCCTTCAAGGAGGGCAAAAAAGCCGGGGCCCCGATGGGACGGCTGACCACGCCGCCTTCCCGGCCGGTAGTCTGAGGGGGGCTGCCCAACCGTAGGGGCGGTGAGCGCACCGTCCCGACAACGACCTTAGGGATGCAGCATGCAGAACAGAGGTGATACCCAAGTGCTTGCCCAATTTCTCGCTGCCGGTATAATACATGGTGACGCCTTGGACTTGCTTGCACGCCTTCCCCGAGGCAGCATCCACCTTTTCTTCACGAGTCCACCGTATGCCGATGCACGAGCATATAGCCGGATACATCCAGACCATGCTTTTATGTCAAGTTAACTACGAAACACTACCATAGACCATCATTAAAAACCTTTGGTGCAATCTCTCTAATACGCAACCCTAACGAAGTGGATTCCATCCTTGCAAATCCGTATCTGACTCGCTGGCTGGCCATGGGGGCCTTGGTGCTCCTGGTCGCCTTCTTCGCCATGTCCGAAACCTCCCTCTTTGCCCTGAGCCCCCTGGGTCGTTTGCGTCTGAAAGACAAACGCCCGGCCCGGGGAGCGCTGGTGGAAGCCCTCCTGGCCCGGCCCCGGCGTCTGTTGGTGACGGTGCTCATCGGGGTGGAAACCTCTAGCATCCTGTTTTCCGTCCTGGCCACCTCCATGGTCCTGAGCCTCTGGGGACCCCATAAGGAATGGCTGGTGCTCCTGGTCATGGTCCCCACCTTTCAGTTCCTGGGGGAAATCATCCCCAAGTCTCTGGCCCTGGCGTACCCGGAGCGCCTGGCCGGCCGGATGGCTCCGTTGATCAGGCCGGCGATCCTTATTCTGTCACCTTTTCGGGTGGTTTTTTTGCAAATCAGCCGGGGGATTCTGGTGGCCCTGGGATTCCGTCCGGACCTGCCGGTGCACTCGGTGCAGCAGGAAGATTTTGTCCGCATGGTGGAAGACAGCCACCGCCGTGGCCTGATCGCCCCCATAGAACGGGATTTTATTCAGAATCTCCTCAATTTTGGGGAGCTCCGGGTGGGACAGATCATGGTGCCCCGCCCCGATATGTTCACTCTCCCGGTTGACTTGACTTTCGCCGAGATGGTCAAGGCCATCAAGCAGTCCCGGTTCACCCGGGTCCCCATCTATGAGGAGACCCCCGACCAGGTGCTGGGGGTCCTCCATGCCAAGGACATCCTGGAGATGTGCCATCAAGGACCCTGCGAGGGCGAGGTCCCCCGGCATCTTTTGCGGCCGGCCTACTATGTCCCTGAAAACAAGCGGGCCTTCGACCTGTTGACCGAGATCCAGGCCCATAACCAGCGCCTGGCCCTGGTGGTGGATGAATACGGCACCCTGGTGGGCCTGGTCACGGTGGAAGACCTCCTGGAGGAACTCTGCGGCGACATTCCCCAGGAGTTCAAGGAAGAGGAAGAGCCCCTGACGGAGGTGGCCCCTGGCGTCTGGCGGGTCAAAGGGAGCATGTCCCTGGCGGATTTTAACGAAGAGCTGGGCCTGAATCTGCCGGCGGAGGAATTCGACACCATCGGCGGGCTGGTTTTGAACCTCTTCGGCTCCCTGCCCCGGGAAGGGCGGACCATTGCTTATGACGCTTATGAAAAACTCACCTTTCGGGTGCTGCGTATGCAAGGCCCCCGCATCCTCGAAGTGGAGGTGCGGCGGGAAACCCTATGATCTACGGGATTCTGATATTCTGCCTTCCCCTGGTGATCCTGGAAGGGTTTTTCGCGGCTTCGGAAATCTCCCTGGTCTCGGCCAACCGCCGCCGCCTGCAGCACCGCGCCGAAGAGGGCTACCGGGGCGCCAGAATGGCCCTGAAACTCCTCTCTCGGCCGGAATACCTGCTGGCCACCACTTTGCTGGGGGCTTACCTGTCCTCGGCGGCCAACACCATTCTGGTGACTATATTCCTCCTGGAAAAACTGGGGTCTATGGGAGAAGTGTCGGCCATGCTCATCCTGCCCCCCCTGCTCCTGATTATCGGAGAGATCATTCCTAAATCCATCGGCCGGCAGCAAGCCACGGTGCTGGCCGAAAAGCTGGCCCCGCCCCTCTGGGTAGCCTCCTGGGTCATTTATCCCATCACCCTGATATTCGGCAGCCTGAGCCGCCTGGTCCTCATCGCGGCCGGCGTCAGGAAGACCGGCCAGCTTCCCTTTATTACCCGGGAGGACCTGCGCCTGGTGGTGGCCAAGAGCGGCGCCGAAATGGACCTGGAGCGTAAGGAGCGGGTCTTTATCCATCGCATCCTGCAATTTTCCCTGCGCACCGTCAAGGAAGTGATGGTGCCGCTGATTCGGGTGACGGCCATCCCGGACACCCTGACCGTGGGGCAAGCCCTGGAAGAATTCCGCACCTCCCGGTTTTCCCGGCTGCCGGTCTATCATCGCCGCATCGACAACCTCATCGGGGTGCTCCATGACTTCGACCTGTTGGGCGAAGAAGGCCCGGAGCGCCCCATGCGCAGCTTCATGCGTTCGGTCACCTACGTGCCGGAGCAAAAGAAAATCGACCGGCTGCTGGCGGAAATGCAGCGTCAGGGGATCCACCTGACGGTGGTGGTGGACGAATACGGCGGCGCCGTGGGTATAGTCACCATTGAAGACCTGCTGGAAGAAATCGTCGGAGAGATCACCGATGAATTTGACCAGGAGGTGGCGCCCTTCAAGCAACTGGGCGAAGGCCATTACCTGATCAGCGGCAAGACCGAAATCAAGGCCTTGAACGAGACCCTGCACCTGGAACTGCCCCCGGGGGATTACGAAACCCTGGCCGGGTTCCTGATCTCCCAACTGGGGGATTTGCCCCGGGCCGGCGAGCATCTGCAATACCGCAATCTCAAGTTCACCGTGCGCCAGGCTGAGGCCCGGGCCGTGAAGGAGGTGGAGCTTTTTGTCGACGTTGCCCCGAAGTGAGCGCTGGGCCTTTTTTGACTGTTTCGCGGGCCTCAGCGGCGACATGACCCTGGGGGCCTTGATTGACCTGGGGCTCCCGGTGGAAGAGCTGCAGGGGCTGATTGCCGCCCTGGGTCTGGCCGAGGTCTCCCTGACCGCCAGCCGGGTGGCCAAACAACACCTCACCGGCATCAAGGTGGAGATTCGCTCCCGGGAGAGCCAGCCGGCCCGCACCTACAAAGAAATCACCGCCTTGATAGAGGGGGCGCCCCTGACCGAGGGGGTCAAGACCCGGAGCCTCGCAATGTTCCGCAGCCTGGGTGAGGTTGAAGCCCGGATTCATGGCCAGCCCCTGGAAACGGTGCACTTCCACGAACTGGGGGCCCTGGACACCATCGTCGACGTGGTGGGGGTGGCGCACGGCTTAGAGCGCCTGGGGATCACCCAAGTTTTCTGCAGCCCCCTGCCCATGGGGTGGGGGATGATCGCCGCGGGCCACGGCCGCCTCCCCAACCCGGCCCCCGCCACCCTGGAGCTGTTGAAAGGCCTGCCGGTTTACGGCACCGACCTGCCCGGGGAGCTGGTTACGCCCACCGGGGCCGTCATCTTGAAGGGCTGCGAGGCCCGGTGCGAGCCTTGCCCCTCCATGACCTTGGAGCGCGTCGGCTACGGCGCCGGCAGCCGGGACCTGCCGGGCCACCCCAATCTCCTGCGCCTCTACCTGGGGACCCCCCTGGCCGCCGACTTGGGCCTCCGGGAGAAAGTGCTGGTCCTGGAAACCCACCTGGACGATATGAACCCGGAGTGGTATGAGCCCCTGGTCGCCGCCCTTTTCACCGCCGGGGCCCTGGACGTGGCCCTGGCCCCTATTCAGATGAAGAAGCACCGCCCCGGGGTGCGCCTCACCGTGGTGGCGCCCCCGGCGGCCAAAGAAGGACTCCTGGCCCATTTATTCGCCGACTCCACCACCCTGGGGGTGAGGGTCATGGAGGTGGAGCGGGTCACGGCCCGGCGCTGGCCGGAGACCATCGAGACCGCATACGGCCCCCTCCAGGTGAAGGTGATGGAGTACGGTGGCCGCCGCCGCCTGCTGCCGGAATACGAGGCCTGCCGCCGGATGGCCGAAGACCAGGGCTTGCCCCTGATCGAGGTCTACCGGCTGGTCCCCCGGGAATGATGCCCGGGGCTGCCCGGAAGCCGGGAACAATCTTGACACTCACCTTTTATCTGAGCCTCATCGTCATCCTCCTCACTCAGGCGATCCCGGCTGCGGCCAAAGATTTCCTGGTGGCCATTGATATAGGCCACAGTTGCGACGTGCCAGGCGCGATCAGCGCCCGGGGGGTCGGGGAATATTGGTTCAATAAGCGGATTGCTGAAGGAGTTAATGCCAGGATTGCGGCGCAAAAAGGCCCGATTAAATCTTTTTTGGTCAATAGTCCCATCAGCGATCTGCCTCTGGCGGCCCGACCCCGGTTAGCCCAGGAAAAGCGGGCGGATTTATTGATTTCGATTCATCACGATTCCGTACAACCTGAATGCCTTTCTTATTGGTGTGTCCAGGGGCAAAAGCAACACTATTGTGATCTCTATCAAGGCTTTTCGCTGTATTATTCCGAGTTGAGTGGCGACCCCGATGACAGCCTGTGGTTTGCCATAGTTCTCGGCTCCGAAATGTTGAAAAATGGCTTGACGCCCAGTCTGCACCATGAGGCAAAGATGACCGGACCCGATAAGGGTTTGGTGGATAGGGAACGGGGAATTTTTAAATACAACAAACTGATCGTCTTGAAAAATGCACCTATGCCGGCAGTCTTGCTGGAATGCGGCATAATTGTTAATCGAGACGAAGAATTAGCCTTGAGCCGGGCGGAATACCAGGAGAAGATAATTACGTCTATCATTGCGGCGATTAAGAAATATTCTCAGTTTATCGGCGCTCACGCCCAATGAACCGGACGGGGCGGCCAAGCTTGGCGCGCCGCGGCGCGCCCCTAAGCTCAGCCGCCACCAGGGCCGCCGGGTAATCGGCAGCCTGTCCTCTTCCCTTTATAGTCCGGGCCCGGCTGCTTTTTGATCTTTTTCTTGGTCATACATCAAAGAGACGGTTTGAGAGACGCGCTTGACCCAGGTTGGATCATCTTTATTTAAATCAACTTCATCATAGAAATCGCTAAAATCATGATCAACCAATTTGTAGGGATTATTAATACTATCTGAATCAAAAAATGTATGTCTCAATTCATGTCTTATCACTCTTTCAATGTCGGTATCTTCACAATGCCCAAGTAATTTAATATCTAAAAGCATAATGTAATCATAACCATCTTCCGGAGCTTCATTTCGAGATAAAAACTTAACCAGGGCTGAAGGTTTTACCATTTTACCCAGAACTGTATTGCCTTTTCTCACCATCTTGCTTTTATTAACCAGGAAGAGTATTTTGGCATTAACCAAATAAGGGAAATGTTGCGATCTGATTTTTTCACACATTTCCAGAATGTGATCAGAAACATGGTCATACTTCATGATAATCCTCCTTTTCATTTGGAAAAATCTAATCCATAAATATAAACGATAGATCCCCAAAGCCAAAGAGAATTTTTGGGAAACCCGGCATCGCCTCGGCTCTTTCACCACCGGTTGTCGGTCATCCCAACCGCCGTCCGGGATTTCAACTCAATAAAAATACATGATATTTCGCTCCGCTCCGCCTGGGCATTAAGGGCAATGGCTAGTTTGCGCCAGGCCACTAACAGGCTGTTGAAAAACCATAAGTTCCCCACTTTGTCATTCTGACCGAAGGGAAGAATCTCGTATTTTCAGGTAGATGAGATCATTCGCTGCGCTCAGGATGACAAAAAAGCCGTTTTCTTAACAGCCTGCTAAAGGACGGCAATGCGGCCGGAGTATCGGCGAAAGGGAGACATTGGCCGGGGGGCTCGAAATAATCAATCTAAAGCTGGAACCGGAGGGCCGGCCGGGTATAATAGCCGGGAAGGGATATTTTTTGGAGGGGTCGCTTATGAACCGGAAGGTGCTCCGACTTATCGCCATCCTGGCGGCACTGAGCTGCATCGGCCCGGGCCTGGGTTGGGCCCAGGGCCAGACTGACCTGGCCGCGCAAATGAACGCCGGCTACGATCTGTTGGAACAGGGCAAATTCGACCAGGCGCAAAAGGCCTATGCCGCGGTGCTCCAAAAAGACCCGGGCCACCCTCTGGCCCTGAATAACCTCGCCGCCATCCTGGTCAAGCAAGGCAAGTATGATCAGGCCCTGGCCTATCTCAAGCAGGCCCTGCCCCGGGCCAAGGGCTTCAAGGTGGACCTCAACCGGGTGTGCAACGTCGACGGGGTGTGCGCCGCCAGCCGCATGGGCCAGGACCAGTTCGGGTCCGAAGACCTGGAAGGGGTGGTCAAAAGCAACCTCCTGATGGTGGAAATGGCCAGGTCCTCCCGCCGGGGCCCGAAATAACCGGGACCGCCGGCGTTTCCGGCTCCGCCTCTGTTGTCTGCGGCGGCTGTCGCCAGCCCCTGGATCCCTGACTGGCCTGGGCTGCCCCGGGGCCGGCATGTCTAATGGTATCCTTTTTGCGGACCTGGGGTATAATGAAAACCTTGAGGGCGCGGCAATGGGCCGGACGTTATGCCGCGGCTCCCGGTTGATTCACTTCTTATCGGCATAACCTTATGAACCGGCAATCTTTTATCACATTCCAGACCCTGGTCTTCGCCCTGGTGGCGGCGGCCCTTACCACGGTCTATATCACCCAGCCGGTGCTGCCCGTCATCCAGCATGAGTTCGGGGTCAATCCCTCCCAGGCCTCTTATACCGTCTCGGCGGTGATTTTGGGAATCGCCCTGGCCAACCTGCCCTTCGGTATGCTGGCGGATCGCTTCCCCATCCAGCGTCTCATCCTGGTGGGCGGCGCGGTGGTGGCGGCCTGCGGCTTATTTTGCGCCGTCACCTCCAGCCTGGCGCTCCTGGTGGGGGCTAGATTCATCCAGGGACTTTTTGTCCCCGCCCTGACCACCTGTCTGGCAGCCTACCTGTCCACCAATCTGCCCCTGGAGCGGTTGAACGTGGCCATGGGGTCTTATGTCTCGGCCACGGTGGCCGGCGGTTTAGGTGGACGCCTGCTGGGGGGCTGGATTCACCCGCCCCTGCACTGGCGCTATGCCTTTATCACTGCTTCCCTGTTGGTGGTGGCCGCCACTCTGGCCGCGGTGCGCTGGCTGCCCCGGGGCAAACTTTCCAGGGAGAGCGATGAGGCGGCCGAGGGGTTCCTGGCGCTCCTGGCCCAGCCGGAGCTGCGCCGGTCGTTTCAAGTGGCCTTTGGGGGATTTTTCATCTTTTCCTCCATCTTCAATTACCTGCCGTTTTATCTCCATGGGCCGCCGTTCAACGCCTCCACCGAGTTCATCACGCTCTTGTACCTGTCCTATCTCATCGGGGTCGTCATCGGTCCCATGGCGGGCCAGCTCAGCAACCGCATCGGCAACGGCGGCACCATGGTCCTGGGCTCCCTGGTCCTGGCCCTGGCCATTGCCTTAACCCTCATCCAAGCAATCTTCGCCATCGTGGCGGCCCTGGTCCTGGTCTGTGCCGGTTTCTTCTCGGTGCACGCCGCGGCCGCGGGCTCCCTGAATCGTAACCTCACCTCCAGCCGCGGCCGGGCCAACTCCTTGTACGTGCTGGCCTACTACCTCGGGGGGGCGGTGGGCATCACCCTGAGCGGCTATGCCTACGGTCTGGCCGGCTGGCACGGGGTGGCCGCCCTGGGCCTCCTGATGCTGACGGTGCCCCTGGTTACGGGGTTGCGGGAAATGCGGCAGCCCGCGGCCGACGCCAATTCGCGACAAAAGTTGAGTCCCGGCGTCTAATCGGCGATAATAAGAACAGCGGGGCTCCTCTGAAGGGCGGCGGCGGGGATGCGGCGACCTCGGCAGATTTAAAAACTTTATCAAAATGATAATCTTATGCTTAACATTTACAGGCTGGTTGGGGTCTATATCAATGAAAGCCGGTAATGAGACCCCATGACTGATGATCAGCTCGTGGCCCGGGCCCAGGCGGGAGAACTCCCGGCCTTCGAAGAACTGGTAGTCAAGTACCAGCGGGAGATTTACGGTCTGGCCTGCCGCATGGTATCCGATGCGGAGGAGGCTAAGGACTTGGCCCAGCAGGCCTTTCTCCAGGCCTTTGTCCACATCAAAAGTTTTCGCCAGGATGCGCAGTTTCGCACCTGGTTGTTCAGGATTGCCATCAACCAGTGCTACAATTTTTTAAAGGGCCGTAAAAAGTTTGGCGATCCGATAGACTGTGACGAAATAAGTTTGGCGGGTGACGAGCCCTCCCCGGAAGCTGAGTTGATCACCCAGGACGACCGCCGGCGGCTCCACGAAGCGTTGGAGCTGCTTCCCGCCAAGCAGCGGGCGGTGATCACCCTGAAGGTGGAGCAGGGCCTGTCTTATCAGGAAATCAGCCAGGTCCTGGGAGGGACCGCCGGCGCCGCCCGGGTTAATTACTGCCAGGCTTTAAAGACTTTGAAGAAACATATACGGAGCGAGGACGACCATGAAGTGGCAATGCGCCCTTCTACAAAGGTGGCTACCAGAGTATCCGGACGGTGATCTCCCCACGCTGGGGAAATGGTGGCTAAGATCCCATGTGCCGCACTGCGCCGCCTGCCGCCAGGAAGTGGCGGGGCTCAGGGAGGTAGTTGCCGCCCTTGAGGCCACCCCGGCGCCGGACCCCGGCCCGGAGTTTTGGCGCGAGTTTTCCCGGGAGATGCACCTTAAGTTAGCCCAGGCCGACCATGCGGGTCAGGCCGCCCCGGAGCCGGTTCGGTCCCGGTGGCTGCGGCTGCCCTATCTCGTGGGGGCGCCGGCCCTGGCGGTGCTGCTGGTGTGGGTGGCGGTGCAGCTGACGGGGCCTGGCCTCCCGGTTCAGAACCAGCCCATGGTGAAAAGTGAGGCGGCTCCCAAGATGGCTGCCGCCCCCAAACTGTCGGCCCCGCCGCACGGGGCGGTTGCCGAGCTTGAGGGGATGGAGCCGTTTGTCCCGGTTGCCCTGGAGGATGCCGAGGCTGCGCCGGTGGAGGAAGAGGAGATTACCGGCTGGGGTCTGGATGCGGAACTGGCGGGCATGTCCGACCATGAAAAAGAAGTATTTCTCAACAAGCTGGATCAACATAAGAAGGATGGGTCATGCATCGAAAGATTCTCCTATTACTCCTGGGGTTAACCCTGGCGGGGACGAGTTGGGCCTGGGCTCAGCAGCCGGGTCAGGATTTGGGCGGCGGCTTTCAGGACCGGCTCCTGGAGGTCAAGCGGACCCAGTTGGGCCCGACCCTGGGAGTGAACCAGCAGACGGTGGACAGGCTGCTCGCCATTGACCAGCGCTATAAGCCGATCCGGAGCCAGCTGATCCTGGGGATGCAAGCCGATATGCGGCATCTGCAACAGCTCATGTCCCAGGCCGCCCCGCCGGAGCAGGAAGTCAAGGCCCTTCTTGCCGACATGAAGCGCAAACGGTTGGAGATGCTTAACCTGCAACAGCGCAAGGATGAAGAAGAGTCGGCCATTCTCACCCCCATGCAGCAAGCCCGCTATATCATGTACCTTATGACCCTTCTTAAGGAAGCCCGGAATGTCAAGCAGGGTAGCGGGAGAAATGGGGGCATGGGATCGCCGGCCCTGCGCGCCCCCCGGGAGATCCCAGTTTCCCGTCCATCCCAGCCGGCAGACCAGCAGCCGGCCATGCCCCTCCCTGCGTTTCGCTAAAACCGGCCCGTGGCCCTGTGATCATGCAGGGCTGCGGCCGGTTTTTTTGTTTCCCTACTTGCCAAATGCCGGTTAAGCGATTTACAATAGTCCTGCTGCCGGAGTGGTGGAATTGGTAGACGCAGGGGACTCAAAATCCCCCGAGGGCAAGCCTGTGCCGGTTCGAGTCCGGCCTCCGGCACCATAAGGAAATCAATGGGTTAGGCTTCGATAGCCTGACCCTTTTTTGTGGCGCATTTTTGATAGGTGTCATTATAGGTGTCATTGACTCCCGGATTTTCCCCCACCAGGGCCTTTAATTCATCCCTGCTTACCGCATTATATCGCTTGAAAACGCTCATGGTCTTGTGGCCGGTTGCCGCCATGATCCTGAAATAGTCATGTCCCTCAAGGCGCCGGTTGTTTATGAAGGTATGCCGCAAGTCGTGAAAGTTAAAACCGTCTAACCCGGCTTTCCGGCGTGCCGCTTGAAAGGCTTCTCGAATTGAGGTTATCGGCTTCCCCTCTCTCAAAAAGACCAACACTCCCGGCAAGCCCCTGGGCATGGTCTTGAACATCTCAACCAACTCCCCAGCCAGAGGCACAAGCCGCCCCTCATTGGTCTTGCAATCTTCAGGGGCCAGCTTAATGAATCCTTCCTTTAAGTCCACTTGGCCCCATGTAAGCCCCAGGATTTCACCTAACCTCATGCCGGTATGATAGGCCAGCTTGATTATGGGCTTGAGGTAGGGTGCTGAATGAGTCAAGAGGAGGACATACTCATCTGAGGATAGCACCCGGTCTCTGACATTGTTTTCTTTCAAGAGTTTCACGCCGTGGGTAGGATTGCGCTCCGCTTTCCCGTTCTTCACGCCTTTTGAGAAGATGGTTTTTAGGCAAGCCATTTCCCGGTTTACGGTGGCGGGTTTTGTGGTGCTCCCCTTGTAATTGGTATCGGCAAGGCGCTTTTGCTTATAGCTTTCAACCATCGCCGGGGTAATATCCTTCAACAACCGTTCCCCAAAGTGAGGCAAGAGTAACCTCACGCTACGCTGATCCCGGTTGTAACTCCGCTTGGCCTTTACTTCCGGAAGATCCAAATACCATTTGGCCAGTTCCTTAAATCTGGTCTTGGTATCTGGACTTTTGCGGATATACCGGCCTTCAGTCCTATCCGATAGAACCTCCCTCAGCCTCTGCTCCGCAGCCGTTTTATTGGGTCCAATCCTCTCCCGCTTACGGTAGCCGCCTACCAGATAGTCAATCCAGTAAACCCTGCCAGCCACTTTGCTTAGGTTCACCCCGCAGCGGCAACTTTTGGCCTTAGGGCTATTCCGCTTCTTGCAATCGGGGCATTCTACCAGTAGTCCCATACTTACCTCCTTGCATTCTATGTTCCAGGGCCTCCAGAGCCAGGGGAAGCAAGGCCGGTATACGAATGGTCCCCCACTCCCACCGGGACACCGTCATGCTCCGCACCCCTAACGCCTTGGCCAGCTTCCCTTGACTTAAACCCCTGCGTGTGCGCCAGTCTTTGAACTCCCGGTTCGTCATGGTCATCTATATATACTATCAGTATATAGTAGTCAAGAAAAAAAGGGGTGAGGTTCCTGAGCCGCCCCGCCCCTTCCTCCACCATTCCTCAACCGCATGTCAGGTCCCGGTTCCGCTCCTGCTGGTCGGCCCTATATATTTTCGCCCAGGGAAGCAAAACCGGGGGATGGGTCCCATACCCCCCCTCCAGTAGTTACTTACCTCCTCCGCACCCCAGAACGGTTTTTTCCGATTGCCGAAACTGTCAAAGGCTTTCAACCCTGATTATTACCGACTCAACCTATTATTACGGGGTACTCAGGTCAACGGCTGGGGGGTGATTTTGGGAAGAGCCCCCCTGGTCCCCCCAATCCCCAAAATATTCAAAGCAAAAATCCGGCCGGGGAACGGGGTGTGGTGTTGAGGCTTTTGGGGCTGATTGGGTAATTGGTGATCGCCGAGCTCCATTCCAACAGCACGCATCTTTTCCTGGAGATCTTCATACCAAGATCAGACAACCGCCACCTAATCCTCCACCACATCCACATATTGCTCCTTGGCACTTTCTATTGAAATATTCGCCTACCTGTGGGATAAGTTAGATCATCTGGATAAAACCCCAGGAGGGGTGCAATGATTCTTGTTGATGAAAGAGCCGGGATGCCCCGAGGGTGCAACTCGGTTTTTTGTTTTCCTGGCCTCTACACGCTCCATTCCGGGCCCGAACCGTTTATTCAGTTTTAGGGAACATTGTGGGGAGTGGCTTGAGAAAGATGTCGAAGCCCTAATGGTTGGAGAAGATTAACTATGAAAAAACCTAAACTACCCCCCGGTTTTGAACCTGTCTATGACAAGCCCTTTGTCCCATGGTGGCAAAAAAAGGAGCAATGGGTCTGGATCATTTTTGTGGCGATCTATGTCACATTGCGTCCTTATTTCCCTGGTTGGGAATTCCTTCTGATTTACTGCTTGATAATAACGATAGGCCAGACTCTCTTGTCAAAGTTCGGCAAGGAAAAGAATTCGAGCAAGCAGGCTGAGCCATTAGCCAAAGAAATTCAGGATGAGGCGATTAAAAGTAAACATTATGGTGAGTGGTTGGAGAAGGAGGTAAAAGACCATCCTTCTCAAGTAGTTGAAGTAAAGAATATAGAGATTACTGGACCCAAAGATAAAGATACTGCCCTCACAGAATCCGATGAGGAGATCAAGAAAAAAATAGGAGCCGAACAAAGAAAGCAAATACCTATTGAGGAATCAAAAGATAATGTGACTACGATAATCGTTTGGTCGGTTATTATAGGATTGGTATTGATGCTTATTGCGGTAGTCATTAATAGCTCTCATACACCGCAAACAACAGGCCAATCTACAATACAGTTAGAACAGTTATTGAATAGAAATGGAATTGCTTTAATGGGAGAAGGCAATTATCATCAAGCAATCACCGAGTTTGATAAAATTATTGATTTAGAACCGTTGGATCATGCTGCATATAACAACCGGGGAGAGGTCTATCTAAGATTAAATAATCATAAACAAGCTATGGAAGATTTTAATAGAGCAATAATTGCTATTAACCATGGACATGAACCTAATCCTAATGGTTTAGCAAGTTTTGCAGAAAGTAATAAAAGATTTGGTCTCTATATACTAGAAGATTCTCTTCAAGCTAAGTATTATAGAAATCGTGGATTGGCTTACGAAAAATTGGGCAATAAGAACCAAGCAATCAAAGATTTGAAAATCGCTGCTAGGGTAGGCGATAAAGAGGCACAAAAGTATTTACTTTCAAAAGGGATGACTTGGTAGATTTATCCCTCTGATCGCCGGTCTAATAAGGCCCGGTTAGCCCGTCGCCATCGGAAGACTACCCCCCGCCCAGGAGTGGATCATCCCACCTTGGTTTTCTCAGCAACCTTTATTCTTGGTTTAGGGAGAAGATGGTCCAGATGGACAACCTCGATTTCGCCGCCGCCACCACCGCCACCGCCGACCAACGCTCCAGGGTCCTGGCCCGACCCTCGCCACCACCATCGCCTCTACCACCGGCCGCCCCCTGCCTGGAGCGTTTTCGGCCCTATCGAGGGGACATTCGGCCTTGCCGCCTCGCCTGCTCAGGCTGGACTGATTCCCCTTCCTATACCAGGCTACGCCCTACGCCTTGGCCTCGGCGATAGAGGATATCAAGGTTCTTCTGGGCATTCACATCTCCCTGGTCGGCGGCCTTGCGAAACCACCTGGCCGCCTCGACATAATCCTGGGGTACGCCTTTGCCATCGTAATACAGTCCTCCAAGATTGTTCTGGGCAGCCGCATAACCCTGGTCGGCAGCCTTACGATACCATCTGGCTGCCTCGGCATAATCCTGGGGTACGCCTTGACCATAGTCGTATAGGAGACCCAGGCCGTACTGGGCAGCCGCAATACCCTGGTCGGCGGCCTTGCGATACCACCTGGCCGCCTCGGCATAATCTTGGGGTACGCCTTGGCCCTTTTCATACTGGACTCCCAGGTTCATTTGGGCATCCGCATTCCCCTGGTCGGCGGCCTTGCGAAACCACCTGGCCGCCTCGGCATAATCCTGGGGTACACCTTGGCCCTTGTAATAAAGTTCTCCCAGGTTAGCCTGGGCAGCCGCATATCCCTGGTCGGCAGCCTTTCGGTACCATCTGGCCGCCTCAGCATAATCCTGGGGTACGCCTTGGCCCTTTTTATGCAGGACACCAAGGTTTCTTTGGGCATTCACATCTCCCTGGTCGGCGGCCTTGCGAAACCACCTGGCCGCCTCAACATTATCCTGGGGTACGCCTTGGCCCAGGTAATACAGCGCTCCCAGGTTATTCTGGGCATCCGCATAACCTTGGGCCGCAGCCTTCCGATACCACCTGGCAGCCTCAGCATAATCCTGGGGCACGCCTTGGCCCTTGTCATATAGGTAACCAAGGTTCTTCTGGGCAACTGCATTCCCCTGGTCGGCGGCCTTGCGAAACCACCTGGCCGCCTCGGCATAATCCTGGGGTACGCCTTTGCCATCGTAATACAGCCTTCCCAGGTTCTTCTGAGCATCCGCATCCCCCTGGTCGGTGGCCTCCGTCAATGGCCCACCAGCAGTAGAGATTGCTGTAGATGGGATTTCAGTTGGACTTGTGGTTACACAACCAGCCCCAGATAAAATCAAGGATCCAATGAGAAGAAAAAATGTTAAATTCCGCAACATATTGATCCTCAGCTATCAATGATTTAATTGCCAAGAATTATGGGATTTCTGACCCTCTCGCATCTTTTTGACCTTTTTCTTATTGGCAACCTGTGATTGGCTGTAGGCCGATTCCCGGCGGCTATTTGCCGCACTTTCTTCTGCCGCCTCTCTTTGCTGGCGAGCTGCTCTTTCCCCGGCTGCAGATTTCTCCTGGTCTCTCCTTTCCATCTGTTCCAACTTCTGTTTGACAAAAGGGTCATCAATATATTTCTCTGGATGTGGGGGGTGGTAATCTCCCGCAGAGGATATAGAAGTCCAACACCAAGAAATGACCAAAAGAACCCACACCATTTTCTTCATAGCGGCCAACTCCTTTGCCAACCACCTTAAAAGATATAGGACCAAAAGATATAGGGGACTTTCTGAATAATACGGCTAAAAATTCTTATTTTAATTGGAGAAACCCCTGATGAGACTTAGCCCAAAGCGCCCCTTCCCTTATCATCCCCCGACTTTGAAGAAACCCAGCTCCATAAGTTCATAGGAAAAACTGACCGGATGACATGACCTTCAGGGGCGATTCCTGGACTTCTATGTGGGGCACCCTTACTTTACCCCCCTGGCCCACACCTGATCGTGCCTTTTTGGCTTTCAAAATGGGCCCTCAGCCCTGTGACCACCTCCAATCGATCCATCACTCTAATATAACCTGTGGATCAGTTTGCTGGGGAGGCAGATCAGGAGTCTCATCTCTGGGTTTGAAGACTCTAATAAGCCTTGTCAAAACCCCTTTTTTGAAGGTATGCTGAATGAACTAAATAGATCAAAATGAGATCCACGCCATGGAATTCGATAGCTTATTGGAATTTATTGGGAAGCAGATGAGCATGAGCCATATTTATCAACCCCTCCTGATAAAATCTCTTGTAGAGGCAGGGGGGTCAGCAACTCTGAGGCAATTAGCTCAAGCCTTTCTTCTCCAGGATGAAAGTCAACTGATCTATTATGAAAACAAAATCAAACAAATGCCTTTGAGGGTTTTATTAAAACATAATGTAATTAAGAGAGATGGTGAATTTATTTCACTAAACACTAAGAATCTAACTTACCAACAAAAAGCCCAAATAAAGATGATTTGTGGAAAGAGGTTGCAAGAATATATCCAGAAAAAGGGTCTGGGCATATGGGATTATCGAATACTTGATACTGAACCAGTTTCTGGGAGTTTGCGATCCATAGTTTTTAATGAAAGTGGAGGCCGTTGTGCCAAGTGCGGAATAACTAAAAGAGACCGACCATTAGATGTAGACCACATAAAACCTCGCTCAAAAAAAGGGAAGACTGTTTACGAAAATCTTCAAATTTTATGCTCAAAATGTAATCGTGAAAAAGGAAATAAAGAAGAAATTGATTACAGAAAAGACCTCCCCTCAGACTCTGATCCATCTTGTCTTTTTTGTTCTGCGGATATTCGGGACAGAAAAATTGAAGAGTATGAATCTGTTTTTGCCGTAAAAGATAACTTCCCAGTTTCTCAAGGGCATCTTCTTGTCATTCCTTTTAGGCACTCTCCCGATTTTTTCAGCATGACTTCAAGGGAAAAAATGGAAGCAGCGGATCTAATCCGCATCTTGCAAAAAAAAATATCTCAAGATGATCCATCAGTCACAGGATTCAATTTAGGGGTAAACTGCGGCATATCCGCTGGGCAAACCATTATGCACGCCCACATCCACTTAATTCCCCGGAGAGATGGCGATACTCCTGACCCCAGAGGTGGGGTACGAGGGGTGATCCCAGAAAAGATGGCTTATTGATCGTGACTCCTATGAAAACTGTGACTGCGGCGATTTTGATTGTCGAAGGCAGGATATTGATTGCCAAAAGAAGGTTTGGGGACAGACTTGCGGAAAAATGGGAGTTTCCTGGGGGGAAGATAGAGCATGGAGAAACCCCAGAGCAATGTTTGAGGAGAGAGATACTGGAAGAATTTCAGATCAAAGTTTCCATAGGCCAATTTTTTGGCGAAAGCATTTACCATTATGACCATGGCTCCATCAGGCTATTAGCCTATCGCACTTATTGGGAAAGTGGAGAATTAATTTCCAAGGCCCATGAGGAATATCAATGGATATCCCAGGATCAGCTAAAAGATTATGACTTTGCTCCTGCTGATATTCCATTCGTCGAGATGTTGAGGAGGGGTGAAATTGAGCTTTGAGCATGGCCTAAAGCCTGGAAATACCATCTCCAATAAGGAGCTCCAGGAGCTATTCAAATGCAGTTCGCAAGGGGGCATGCGTCGCTCTCATCAAACCAATACTCTGGTCATCGTCTCCGATCCTACCAAAGCCATTTATGAAGACCGCTGGATAGATGGCATGTTTCATTATACAGGCATGGGGTTGGAGGGTGATCAGAGTCTTAATTTTGCCCAAAACAAGACATTAGCAAGATCTCAAAGCTCTGTGATTGAAATCTTTCTGTTCGAGGTCTTCGAGCGGGGCAATTATACCTTCATCGGTAAGGTGGAATTGGCAGGCTCTCCTTATCAAGAAGAGCAACTTGATAAAAATGAAAACCTGCGCAAGGTATGGGTATTCCCGCTAAAAACAGCAGCGGGGGAAGCCCATGTTTCTTTACCAGAAACCACTTTTTTGAAAAAGGTGAAGCAAAAGGAGAGAGAGGCCAGAAGGCTTTCCAACAAAGAACTGGAAAAGCGAGCCACCTTCTCTAAGAAAGGAGTGGGAGTTAGGGAAGTTTTTTCGAAAGCCTTCGAGCGCAATCCTTATGTGGCTGAACTCGCCAAACGGAAGGCCAACGGTCTTTGCCAGCTTTGTGAGAACCCCGCCCCTTTTCAGGATGGGGCTGGAAAACCCTTCTTAGAGACTCACCACATCGAGTGGCTATCTATGGGTGGGGATGACAGTATTGTTAATACTGTTGCCCTTTGCCCCAATTGCCACAGGAAGATGCACATCCTAAACCTCAAGGCAGATATAGAGAAGTTGGAATCCAATGCTCCCTGAGAGTTTCTGGCGGCAGTCCCAGGATCCAGTTTGGAGCGTTGAGGGCAATCTGGGACTCTTGCCAGGGCTGCAGCCTTTCCTTCAATCTGCCGCATCTTATCGCTTCAATTTTTAGCATAAGGTCCTATCATGGCCGAAAAGCCCTAAAAAGCTCCAGAAGTCGATTTCAAAACGGCCATCACCGGCGCCACCACCACCGCTGCGGCCGCAGCCACGGCAGCCACCGCCTCCATCTGGCCCAGCCTTGGTGTTGACCATCAAAAAAGAGGGCGGCGCCACCGGACAGGCTGCCCCCCCCGATCAGATCGCCCCGCCTGAGAACTCTCACGCAGTCAAATCCTGGCCAGGGAGGACAAAATGCCCAAAAAGCCCACCATCGAGCAGGATATCGACTGGGACGCTGCCGTCACGGGTCCCGCCATCCATGCCGTTACCCGGACAGATTAGTCTCCCGTAAAAAACGACTCCCGGCCAGAACCGATAAGCCCGCTAAGGCCCGGAATATGCATTTATTACATGAAAGTCATTCTGGCAATAATTCCAATAATGTTCTTATCTCAGAGAAGGTCGTTGATGGGAGAGATATGGAGAATGTAGGTATTGGAGATAAGAGCAGCCGGGACTTCCAGTTCGCCCCGTAGGACCTCAGATTCCTGGTCCTATTCCTATCAGGAAAGTAAACCATAGATTCCGCAATGATTAAAGTAACTTATGCGGATCTTCCCAAAACCACCAGGTACGATAGGGCCCGGAAAGTCGTAAAAACCTTTTGCGTCTTCGGTGGAAGACAAGGCAAATATGTTTCTGGATGTGCGCCCGAGAGAGGTAGAAGTAGCCGCAAATATATAGAAATTAGTCGATAAGGGGAGGTGTTAACAGGTCAAGCTCAACGCCTTATCCCTGGCGGCCAAATGCCTCATGCTCACCCAGGAGCCCGGACAGACCCACTACGGGGTGCTGGCATCCTTTCTTAGGTTTGTTGCGCTTCATTAAGGCTGCATTGTCGGGGTCCCCCCCCTTCACCCTTGACCTTCATCCTGGGCGTTTGACAATTTTTCTCTATTCTCTGATAGAGTTGAATCCGAAATCCGGCCCTTTTGACGGGCTTCTCTGGCCTTTCTGAGCCTCTCTATCTGGGCCGGGGTTGCTTCCCGTTTTACCGTCCCCGGCCGCTTGCCGGATCGGTACGGATGCAAGGAGCAGCTATGAACTGGACAAAGGCTCACCTCTTGGCTTGACCCGCAGCAACAATCCAAGCATCGGCGCCTGATTGCCCGCAGGGGGCTATAGATATGGATCTCACCATCTTTAGTTCCGCAAGACATGGTTTTTCCCTCCTATCGGTCACCACAGGAATAGCTTGGCATCAATGACGCACCCTCAAGCTGGGGTTGAACTCCTCCAACTCCCCCCAATAACAAGCCATGCACAGCGGCACCCCGTTGAAGGTCCCGAAAAATACGCCGCCGCATTGTGGGCAGAAGGAGCGTAGAAAATACAAGACGGCATCTTTATGCTGGCGCACCAGGTCCAGGAGAGGGGACACCGCCGCTGGGTCTGGGGCATCCTGACCTTCGTACCTTAACCGGATACTCTCGCCTTCCAGGTGGGGCCGGTAGCCCATGTGGGCCAGCTTCCGCACCGCCTCAATTCCAGGGTTCATCGGATCACCACCTCCTTGAGGTCTTTATCGGGATTCAGGGGCTGCCCCTCGACCTTAACAACCTGGTCTATGGCCTCATCCCGCCCATCAATTATCGACAAACCGGGGTCCGGGGTAGCCGGGTCATTTGGCTCCGGGTCACGCATCTCAGAAGGAGGGGGATTAGATTCATCGGTATCCCCTGCAACAGTGCAACACCAGGAATCATCGTTAATGATTTCAGCATCTTGAGGTGTTGCACCAATTGATGCGCTATTGGGAGCAGGTGCACCAGCGCAACAGGCTTTCAGCCACTGAGGGTCAGGCAATCCCTGGATTTCTGGCAGTGGTTCACCCATTTGCAGGTCCCACGGTTGTCCCTTTTTGGTTTCCCGGTTGACTATCCAGCCCCGTTTAATGGCTGCGTTCACCCGGCGGGAGGCCGTACTGCGGTGGATGCCAAGTCGAGCCGCCAAAGTGGTGGCCGTGATGCTCTTGCCCCTATCGAGCATCTCCGTGACCGCCTGAACAGTGGCCCGCAGTTCTGTTGATGCCCCGGTCAAGGTGGCCTCATACATCGGCCCCACCAGTTCATAGACCGTGGCGTAATCCTCAATCTGGGCGATGACCTGTCCGTCCTTATTTCTTTGGCGCTGCCTATGACGGATGATTGCCACAGATTTAATCAAGGAAGTGAGCCTGGCAAAGTCCCGCATGATCCGTGTCGCTGTGGCCCTGCGTGCAATCTCAGATGCAAGTTCCTTGATAAAGGGCACTACCGCCTCCCAAGGAACCAGGGATTGAAGGTAACTTTGAAAGGCGATAAGTGCGTCATCCGGGGCCGTGGCCCCGTTCAGTTCCAGTTCAGCCTGGGCAAGAAGGGCCGCCCCGATTTTGTCCGGGGTATCCATCACATCAAGGGAAAAAACTCTGGTATCAAGCTGGTATCCCAAGCGTCGGGTTGAGGTAGAGATCATCACGGTGGGGCCGGGCTTGTGGATCTCTTTGACGCCGTATTCCCCTGTCTCGGGGTTTTTGATGGTTACTTTGTAGCTTAAGCTATGCTCTTGCAGGAGTGTCCGCACCGCCGATGCCGCCGGATTGTCTTCGCCTGCTGGTAAGGAGTCAGCCTCCCCAAAAATCAGGACCCGGTGTTGGAGGTCGGCATCGTCATAAATCAGTACCCGTGGAGAACCGGCGTCAATGACATGGTAGGCTTCTTCTGGTAGGAGCCGGATAACGATCCCCAGGAGATAGGATTTCCCGGCACCGGCCTGAGCCACCAGCAGTAGGTGGACCGGCATAGCCCCGGATCGCATCGCCAGCAACCGTGAGGTGGCGGCAAGATAGGTAATCATCGGCTGCCCCACATCGCCGCCATACCCCTGGGAAAGAATGGCCTGGCGCACGAGGGCCAGAGGGTCAGGGGTCAATAGGACTGCCTCAGCAGCCTTTTCCAGTTCTTTTAGCCTGGCTGCACGCTCCGTCTGGCGAAGCGTCTCAGCCGGGATTGCTGCCGATTTGAGTTTGTCCAGCAGGGCCGGAATATCTTCACCTTTGAGGTGGGCTTCATTCAGGTCTTTGAAGCCATCCGGGGCCGGAATGACCTTCAGAGCAGGGATGTGTTTGAGAATCTTTCCGGGTAGTTCCGGTGCGTCGGGCTCCTGCCAGAGATAGACCGTCAATCCTTTCAGGAGTTCAACCCACGCAGGCTTTAATGTGGATTTTCCCGGCAACCCCAGGGCGGGGATACCATGAGGCCAGCATGTCCAGCAGTCGGTTTCTCCTTCCACCAGCAGAACCCAACCGGCCTCCCGAATATGCCGAAGCCGCCAGAGCCCATAGAGCAGAACCTTATCGCCTTTACGCCAGGTAAAGCGTTGGGCTCCGGTGAGGCAATGCCGGAAACGCACCCCCACAACTTCGCCAGCTTCATTCATGTATGGAATTCGTACGACTATTGCACCACGCTGTTTAGCCTGCAATACCCCCCAGGCTTTCAACCCTGTTGGGCCATCTACTTGAAAACCCTTGGCCTTCGCCAGTTCTTCAAGGGTCAAACCGGGAGGTGTTGCGGTGTTGCACCCCTTACCGGCAGATTTATCACCCCCTCCCTTCCTCTTCCCGTTGCCGGAAGTCCATAAACCCCGTTCCTTCAGGGAGGCAATCACCCGATCTTGGGGGCAGCCGCCGAAACATTTAACCAAGATTTTCCCGTCTTTCTCGGTCACCGATAGGGAAGGGGTAGAATCGTCGTGAGCCGGACAATGCACCAAGCCACCGGGTTTGTGGCAACCACAGGCAGGATCATCGCATTGCAGGGCCTGCCGGATGGTTTCGACGGTAGGCGTCTGGGGGTTCATTCTCCCGCTCCCCGCCGGGTCCGGGGTTCAACGACGGCATTATTTATGAATTCTTGAATGTCTTCGACATGAAGCATTGTACGCCTCCCGATCTTCCGATAACGGATACGCCGCTGACTGATCCAGCCACGCAAAGTAAAGACTGAAATGTTCAATCGTTCGGCTGCCTCTCCCACACTAAGAAGTTGATGAACTCGATTCATTTGCTTCCCCTTTCTGAATAATTAATAAGATCCATAGGCATTATTATCAGGGAAACAAAACCAATGTACAACAACCAACATTATATGTTGTTCATTATTGCTTGGCAAAGAACATCAAGATTTCTGGGAAACACTTATTTTCTGCCAAATTGAATAAAAGTGGCGTAATTAAGATGGCAAAAATTAATCAGAAATCAGAAAATAAGCGATTTATTGCCAAGTAACTTTATGGGGGTATGAATTTTTCGGGGCAGGGGTATTAGTGAGGCGGTGTGATTATTATATCAAGCTAATATCCGCTATTTTCAATATCTTCTTTCAATTTCTTTACTTCTTTTCGAAATGTCTCAATATTAACATCTACATCAAAAGAAATAGTATGCAATAACACACTTACACATTTAGCAATTCTCAATGGTCGAGCTTCTGGAACATGTATTATGAATAACTTTGCAAGATAATTTTTTATGTTATCTTCATCGATCCTGGGCTTAATGTTTTTTAATGCCGTTACTTTCCATCCTTCAATTATTTTTCTAATATTTGAAATAGTAGTTTTCTTAATTTTGGTTCCCTGAACTAATCTCATAAAGGAAACTCCCTCGGCCATTGCGTCATAAGACTGAAATAATCGATCAAACAAGGCTGTAACCCATTTAGTGGGACCTTCGCTATCTGTCCACTTCTCCTCCTTGAACAGCAGCCACATAAAGAGCGCCAAGGCGGCTTCTCTTACCAAGTTTTCCAAATCCTTAATTGGGTGGGAGTTATATTGAGGTCTGCCTGCAGTCGCCTTCTTACTACCCTTCAGTCTTCCTTCATGGAAGATTTCTTTTGACTCCTTTGATTCCATTATCCAAATCGCAATGTCAAGGTCAGTCAAACGATTGGCGGGCGTTTCGGTAACTGCGTTGGGGGGATAAGGGCTGGAGTTCTTCAGCCGGGATAGAAGTTCACTAAAACACTCTTCTTCTGGGGTCATGGGCCACCTCCTCTTGTGATCCAGCGGTTCCTGAGAAAAACTCCCCCCAGGGTGGTGAGGAAGCCACCTTGTCCTCCCGGGGATCAGCCAGGGGTTAGGGGGGTGAGGCCAGTTTAGCAGAGTGTCATTTTGGTGTCCATCGGCAGTCTCCTCCCTTAGTCTACCTATGAATAATCAAAAAGATAGCGCAGGCGGTAGGTGTCACCATAGGTGTCATTCATTCCGGCAAATCGGCCCTAATCAGGATCACTCCATACCAATATGATTTTGGCTAACACATTGATTAAACTGTATAGAAACCACTTAGCGCCAATCCAGCCAATAGGATAAAATCGCACTCAAAATCCCCCGGGTGAAAGCCTGTGCCGGTTCGAGTCCGGCCTCCGGCACCACCTGATAATCCAAAGAGATCTTGTAAGTTCTAAAAGCCCACATCTAGTAAGAGATTGTGGGCTTTTCTTTGTCTATTGCCGTCCTGTACTTTCTATGGACAGCCGGGGTAAATGGGGGTAGAATAAGGGGTATATCGGCGCTGGGGGTATATAAAATACCCCCAATTAACCCTGTCTCTTTGTATAGAGCGGGTTACAAGGCGAATGGGATAGACACCGGAATAAGTGTGATTCCCACGCTCGAGGAGGTACCCTATGCGCACCGATAAGCTGACCGATCCAAAGATCCGGCAAGCTAAGCCGGCAGACAAACCCTACAAACTCTTCGACGGCGGCGGCCTGTTTCTGCTGGTTCAGCCAAGTGGTTCGAAGCTCTGGCGGCTAAAGTACCGCTTCGGCGGAAAGGAAAAGCTCCTTGCCATCGGCAGCTATGACAAGCGCGTCTCGCTAAAGAAGGCTCGAGAGGAGCGCGACAAGGCCAGGGATCAATTGGTGGAGGGCATTGACCCAGCCGCCTCAAGAAGAAAGGAAAAGTATGCCGAGCGGGAGCAGGCTGAGAACACCTTCCGGGCTATTGCTCTAAATTGGGCCGAGACATACGGTGCCCGCTGGACTGAATCGCACCGTGCCCGGGTGGTGGCCTCCCTGGAGGCTGACGCCTTCCCTTCCCTTGGCGACCTTACCATCAAGGAAATTAGCCCACCGATGGTCCTGGAGGTCATCCGGGCAGTCGAGTCCCGCGGCGCGCTCGATGTCGCATCCCGGGTTTTACAGCGGACCAATGCCATTTTTCGATATGCCATCCAGACCGGCCGGGCGATTTATAACCCGGCGTCAGACATGAAGGGGGTCCTGAAAACCCGCAAGGTAGAGCATCGTTCCACAATCTCCCGAGGTGAGCTGCCGCACTTCCTCATGAAGCTCGATTCTTATTCCGGCAACCCTATCACCAAACTGGCCCTGAGGCTCATCATATTGACCTTCGTACGGACTGGAGAGCTTCGCGGCGCACGCTGGGAGGAATTCGATGTCGGACAGGGGGAATGGCGCATTCCGGCAGAGCGCATGAAGATGCGGTCGCCGCACATTGTCCCCTTGTCGCCTCAAGCCCTGGCCGTCATCGAAGTATTGAGGCCGCTAACCGGTCAATTCGATTTACTCTTTCCGTCTCAGCGAGACCAACAAAGGCCTATCTCCGAAAATACTCTCCTTTATGCCCTCTACCGCCTCGGCTATCATAAGCGCGCTACTGTGCACGGGTTCCGGGCATTGGCGAGCACGATCCTAAACGAGACCGGATTTCGGCCGGATGTCATTGAGCGCCAGCTTGCCCATGTTGAGCGGAACAAAGTCCGGGCAGCATATCATAGATCTGAATACTTGGAAGAGCGCCAAAAGATGATGGACTGGTGGGGAGAATGGATTGAATCTATGGCGAATGAGCAGAAAGTTGTTCTCCTCCGGAGACAGCCGACATGATCAGATGAAAGCATCTAAGGGAACTGTGGCGGATGATGCAGGGCTGGAGCCGACTACCTGGAAGGGATCAAGTCCAGGGCCAAAATCATTCCGATAC
The DNA here is from genome assembly GCA_963812015.1 of uncultured delta proteobacterium. Taxonomy (GTDB): domain Bacteria; phylum Desulfobacterota; class Desulfobaccia; order Desulfobaccales; family 0-14-0-80-60-11; genus 0-14-0-80-60-11. The sequence continues at coordinate 1,654,836 of CAWETI010000003.1, forward strand.
GGGCTACGGGCTGAAAAAGTGGCCACTCAAAAGAAAATCACTTGTAATGACCAAAATGTGAGCTGACAACCATCAAGCCGAGATCAAATCAGACCTGACTGTTCACCTGGCACTTGGTATTAAAACTTTACATGCCGCCGGAGTTTTTTAGATATAGCTATCATATCCATATCAAAACGCTTTAATGAATTTTCAACCTGCGGAGATATAGCAGATAGCGAAAGCCCTGAAGTCGGGGTTCCTCTTAGATGGTAGACCGCTTCCCGCTCATCTCCCTGCCTCCCTTCGATCCATTACTCTAAACATAGCTCGTAGATCAGTTTTCAGGGGGTATGTCACCTTCGATACAGTCCCTAACAACTCGGACCTGATGGGTGGGGTGCAACTTGCCGATAAGGCTTTGAACCTTGCCGGGCACGCTGACCCCCCTCAGTGCTTCCCAGCCCCTTGAATCGCCTCGGCAATCTCCTGGCTGAGCTGGGCCAGCGCCCGGCTCTGTGCCGCAACCAACGCGGCATAATCCGCACCCGTCACCGGCTCGCGAATACTGGACCGATTCATTTTGAGCAGCTTTTTCTCCGGTCCCCCGAAGATGCTCCAGCGCGCCTCCAGCCAGGCGGCGTCGCCCAACCGGCCATCACAACGCACGATATCCACTACCACTTGGTAGTCGATGGGCACGGACATGCGCCAGGGATAGAGATAAATCCGTTCGGTCAACAGGAGAACACCAATATTGTCGGCCAGAACATTAATGAAGTTATCCTTGAAGGAGCCCACCCAGCGATCGAACTGGGCTTTTACCGCCTGATTGTCGCTGGTGCGGGTGACCAGCATAGACTGGTCGAGGTAATCGGCCAGCTTGACGGGGCCGATGCCGATAACCGCGTTCTGGGCCGGGCTTTGCCTCTTTGAAATCACCTGGTCTTCCTGTATGGAGTTCAAGGTGTAAAAACGCGGCGATTGACTCCTACAGCCGCCTAAAAAGAGGGCCGCGGTCGCCAGGATGACCGCTAAGCCGCGAGAAAAAGGCACTACTCTCATGTTATTTCCCTCCAGGCTTCCCTTTGCCGCGAATCAGGGCTTCGGGATGCTGGTCAAGATAATTGGTCAACTGCCGAATTGACCTACTCATGGCAGAAATCTCCTGCAGCGTGTTCTCCAAATCTACTATCAGCGGTGAGTCTTGGGAGAGGATACCTCTGGCCGTGGACATGGTTTTATCCAAACCGGTCGCCACCCCTCCCACCTGGCCGTCAATATTGCGGGCCAGCTTGCCGAAATCTTTGACGGTTTTTTTCACGTCGTCCACCAGCGGGTCCACCTGGCGGTCCACCCTGGTGAGGAGCTTGCGGGCGTCCTCAAGAGTATCATGCAGGGCACGAATGCTGGCGGCCAGGTCCGGGTTGTTAACGAGTTTAGAGATGCCTTCCAGGGTCGATTCCAAATGCTTTTCCAGGGCCGTGAGATCCAGCTTCCCCAGGGCATTGGCCAGCTTTTCGGAGGTGGACGGGCAGGTTGGAATCACCACATAGTCCTTATAGTCTTTGTCGATTTGGGCTGGAGCATAGCAGAGACCTGACCCGGGAGCAAAATCAAGCTGGATCATTAACTGACCGGTAATAAAACTCTGCGTAATCAGCTGGGCCCGCAGGCCCCTTTCGATGAGCTTCGTCGCAACTTCCCGGTAATTTCTTTTTCCAGCTCGCACCTTCCATCGGTCCGGATCGATTTCGATGAGGATGGGGATTTGTGTTGTCATCTTAGCCAGGTCGGCTTGGAGAGTAATGCTGGTCACAGACCCGACCTGAACGCCCTGGAACAGCACCGGTGCGCCCACATTCAATCCGGTGATGGATTCATTAAAGTACAAAATGTATTTGTTGGTTTTCTGGAAGAATTTGCCCGAACCGAATACGACCAGGCTGGCGGCCATAAGGATCACTGCGAGGACCACGAAACCGCCGATCATCATTCTGTTTGCTTGCTTAGCCATCTCTGCCCATCCTATCGGTTAAGATTTCTCGCCCCGGGTTAAAAACAGGCGCAAATCGGGATCCCGGGTTTCGGCCAAAAGCTGGTTCGGGTTGCCCATGGCCGTCATGGTTCGTTTGGATACATCCAAGAATACGGAATTGCTGCCAATCGCAAATATGCTGGCCAACTCATGGGTCACTACCACCATGGTGGTGCCCAGGCTGTCACGCAGTTCCAGGATCAGGTCATCCAGACGGCGGGCGCTCACCGGATCCAACCCGGCGGAAGGCTCATCGAAAAACAGGATCTCCGGATCGAGGGCCATGGCCCGGGCGATACCGGCCCGTTTCTGCATCCCGCCGCTGATCTCCGAGGGATAAAACTCTTCGAATCCGGCCATCCCCACCAGGGCCAGTTTCAGTTTGACAACCTCACGAATCTGGCCCGGGCTTAAATCCGTATAGAGCTCCAGGGGCAGGGCGATATTCTCGGCCAGGGTCATGGAGCTCCAGAGCGCCCCGCTCTGGTACATCACCCCGGCCCGGCGAATGATCCGGTCGCGGGTCTGTTGATCGGCTCCCCAGAAATCGACATCTCCATAAAAGACCTTGCCCTTGGCCGGGGCCTTCAAGCCGATTAAAATGGTCATCATGGTGCTCTTGCCGCAGCCGCTGCCGCCCATGATGATGAAGATGTCCCCCCGGTTTATGGTAAAAGTCAGGTCCCTCATAAGGACAAAGTCGCCATAAGCCATGGTGAGATCGCGCACCGTTATGTGGGCTTCTTTTTCCGTCATTGTCACTTTATCCTGAGGCGCTGTTGGCATTCCCTCATATCCCCAGCATGTTGCACAAAATGGTGATCACGGCGGTGGAGAGGATAATCCCGACAATGGCGGTGACCACCGCGGATGTGGCCGCGTCACCCACCGCCGAGGCGCTGCGGCCGCACTGCATGCCCCGCATGCAGCCGGCCAGCGCCACAATGACGCCGAACACGAGGCCGGAAAACAGGCCGATGCCCAGATTCCAGAGACCCACCGCCTTCGCCGTCTCGTTATAGTATTCTATAAAGCCGATATTGAGCAGCCCTACCCCCACCACCATGCCCCCCAGTATGCCCATGATATTGGCGTAAAGACACAGCAAGGGCATCATCACCGCCAGGGCCAGCATACGCGGCAGCACCAGAAACTCCATGGGTGATATGCCCAGGGTTTTCAGGGCATCGATCTCCTGGTTCACCTGCATGGTCCCCAGCTGAGCGGCAAAGGCGCCCCCCGTGCGGCCGGCCATGACGATGCCGGTCATAATCGCCGCCATCAGGCGAACCATGGCAATGCCCACCAAATCGGCCACATAAATCTGGGCCCCGAAGAGCTTCAACTGGATGGCGCCGATAAACGCTAGGATCAACCCCACCAAAAAACAGATGAGGGAGACGATGGGCAACGCCTGGGCGCTAACGGCCTGCGTGATTAAGCCCAGGTCGGAGCGGCGGTACTGGGCCTTGCCCCGCAGCAGATTCAGGACGGCAATGACCGTATCGCCGAGGAATTCCAGCATTTCACCTGCAGATCGGAAGAGCTCGACGGTTTGGTTACCCAAATGGGTGAGAAACGACACCCGCCCCTCAGCCTGGCGGGCATCTTTCTTTTCCGGTACCGCCAAGGCCAATTCCAACAGTCTCTTCGCTCCTGGGGGCAGTCCGTCGCGGTTCAAGAGAATTTTTTGCTGGGAGCAGAGCGTGCCTAAGTTCATCAGGAAGGTCAACAGCCCGGAGTCCCACTGGGTCAGCTCCCGGGTGTCGAAGACCAAGTTACGGACCCCGGCCCTGCCTGCGAGCCTTTGTTGAACCTTATCGGCCCCGGGCAGTTCACCCCCCAGCTTCCACTCTCCGGAAAGAATCACCTTCAGCGTGTCTGCTGAGGGTTGCTCCAGGATCATTTCACCACGGGCCGTCATGTGCCATTTTCTCCATGGTAGCTCTTGAGCTAATAATTGGGGGCTTCATCCTTCCTCTGACCCAGTCCGAAGCATTGCTTCAGGAATAGATTTGAGGTGCACATCCCGTTGGGGATAGGGCATTTCTATACCATGCTCCTGGAACCGCTGCAAGATGCCCCTGAAGAGATCGCTCTTGACAGAGGCGATGCCGTTCTGCGGGTCGTTAATCCACACCCGTACTTCCAGGTTGACGGCATTATCTCCCAAACCTGTTATAAGGTAGGCAGGTTTAGGATCTTTGAGTACCCGGTGGGTATCCGTAGCCGCCGCCAACATCAGTTCCCTGGCTTTCTCCAGATCAGAACCGTAGGCAACGCCAACGGGAACTCTTAACCGGACGAGGTTCTGACTGTAAGACCAGTTGATCACTTCTTCGGTTATCAGGTTTTCATTGGGGATAAGATGCTCGATGCCGTCCCGGGTGACCACGGAGACATAGCGGCTTCCCAGAAAATTGATCCAGCCGTAGGTGTCCTTTAACTGTATCACATCGCCGGGCTTGATGGATTTGTCCCCCAGAAGGATGAAACCGCTCACCAGGTTGGCAAAGATTTTTTGCAGGCCGAAACCCAGCCCCAATCCCAGGGCGCCGCCGAAGAGGGCGAAGACGGTGAGATCGAGCCCCAGGTAATGTAAGACTATGACGCCACAGGCGGAAACGAGCAGAATGCTGCCGAGCCTATACAATAGGATTTGGACTGCAGAAGTTAAACCTGATTTTATTGTCAGCCAGAAATGAAAAAATATCCGCAGGTTTTTAGATACCCAGTAAAGCGCTAACACCAGGAAAAAGGCCCGATTAACCTGTAAGAGGGAAAAGTGCACTTGCCCGAGATGAAAATCAACACCCTGCAAAAAACGGAACCATAAGTCGATGTAATTGAAAAGACCGAGAGAGGACAAGAGAACGGCGTAAACCCAAATAGCCATGGCCAGAATTTTGGCCCCAAAGCGGTTTTTCATCCTGTCGGTGAATAATCGCACCAGGGTCAGGCCAACCAGCAACATGCCTGCGGCGTACAATTCATTGTGGCGCCACTGGAAATGGTCGGCGATATTATAGGCAATCGCCAATAGAATAAAGGCGAGAAAGGCATCAATAACCTTGACGAAATGCACGAGTATCGCCAGGTCGGCACCAGCTTCTGGATTTGTTGCGTGTTGCTCCTGTTGGCGGCGCAACCAGGCGCGCATACCCCCGCTTATTTTGTAGGCTAACAGAAGAGCGCAGCCGATAACCACGATCTGGGCCGCCAGGGCCCAGGAAAGCACGTGCTGAAAGAAATATTCCCGGGCCTGGGACCCGATTTTGTCCAACTGGGCCAGATCAAAAAGACTACCCATGATGCCTCTCCCTGTGGAAATCAACCGATCTCGGCGAAATCAAGCTCCGGTGTGCTTGTAGCCTTTCCTTTCAGCTCTCCGCAAGAACCGATAATCTTATCAACGGCAAGATAGCATAAGTTTCCTCGCAAAAATATCTTTTCCCTGAATTTTGGGCAAACCAATCCCTTGGCAACCAGATGCTATCTGGCTCTGGTTAGCCTGAGGACTCCAGGCCAGCACTGATCGGCAATGGTGCGGCAGGAGAAAGGCGGAGGCTACATACATGGAAATACCATCTCCGGGCTTGGTAAGAAATCCTGGTGCCCCTGACTGCAAGATATCTTGCCAAACCCTTCACTTATCACCGAACCGGCAAAAACTGCAGATATGATCTTCTTATCTTGCACCGGCATCTGTGGAGAGGAAGATTTCAGATGTCGTCGATAGGAGAACGCCAGGTTATCGGTGGAAACTGCAGGCGGCCATCAGTTTGAAAAGAGTCGATATGGTCTGAATATAGAAGGTTTTTGGCTTCGTGATAAGTGTCGGAGCATAGCAGATAGCGAAAGACTTAAAGTCGGGCTTTCTCCTGGTGGGCAAACCGCTTCCTGCTCATCTCCCGGCCTCTCTTTGACCCACTACTCGAACATAACTGGTGGATCAGTTTTCGGGGGGGCAGGTCAGTTGCTTTTTATCCCTTCCGAAAACGATCAGCCAATTTTGATCGCCCGGACCTCTCTGGCGCGTTCATCGACCGGGATCACGGGCAGTTCGCCCTTGTTCTTGACCGGCAGGCTGCGGAGGTGGTCCATGATCGCCTGCCATTCCTTGATCTCCCGGGAGGCTTTCTTCTTCCCCCCAGTGGCGACACTGCGCTTGTCCAACGTACCCTTCGGCGGTAGCAGGTCGGGCGTGCTGCTGCGGGGGTCGTCGAGTGCCTCGACCTTCGACTTGAGGGGCTGTCCCTTCTTGTCCTTGGGAACAAGAGCCAGTTTACCCTTGGTGTACTTCGGGATGGCCATGACAATCATGCCGAGCATCAGGGGGCAGGTGAGGCTGTACAACCGCTCGTCCTTCCCGATGATGTCGATCGCGCGGTAGCCGCGATCGAGGTCTCCCATCTCGATGGCCGTCACGACGTCGAACTTGGGCCGCGACTGGTCGTAGCGGAACCTCATGCCGGAGGTGCGGGGGAAATACTCGCCGGGGTGGGCCGGGCTGTCAACGAGGAAAAACTCGAGCAGATTCTTCAGCTCTTGGCCGGTGAAGTAGCCAGTCACGAGTGCGCTGCCGGCCGTGGTATCCACGACACCGGCGCCGAGGGGCGCCACGGCGAACACATCATAGACGGTTTGCACGCCTGATTTTCCCCGGGTCAAGCCGGCGCGCATCAGCCCGTTGGCGGTGAATGCGATGTCCGCTTTCGTGGCCTTTCTGAAGGCGTCGGTACAGAGGTTGGCGAGGAGGGTGCTGGCGGCGATGTCGGTGAAGGTGTTGGGCAGGTCCCGCGGCGCCACCGCCAGCGGCTGATCGATGCTGTAACCACGGGATGCGAACACGACCCCGGTGACACTCTTCTTGAGCTTGTCGATCTCGTCGGCAATGGCCCGATCGCCGGCAATAGTGTCGTCTATCGGGTAGAGCCGGTAGGACTCGACCGTCAGCTTGCCACCGTCCATTGTGACCACCAGCTCGCCAAGGTTCTCTCCATACTTCCCGGTCTGGACCACTGGGGTGCGGCCGTTGACGATGATCGCCTCCTGCAGCTCGGTGTGGCTGTGGCCGCCGATCACCACGTCGATGCCCGGCACAGCCTTGGCCAGACTCACGTCGTCGCCCTCGCTGAAGCGCCCGTCCTTCCCTTTCTGCACGCCGCCATGGCTGAGACAGATGACCACATCCACCTTCTCTGTACCGCGGAGAAGCGTCACCATCTCCCTGGCGGTCTCGATGGCGTCGGTGAACGCAACGGCACCTGCACCACTGGTGTAGAACTGGGCCTCCTTGCCGAGCACCCCGAAGATGCCGAAACGAATGCCGCCGCGCTCGATCACGAGGTGGCGGCGGATCACCCCGGCCTCGGCCAGACGCTGGAGATCGGCCAGCGCTGCGTCTTGCTGCGCGAAGCCGCTATTCGAGGCAAGCACCGCCGGAACCCGGCCGGCTTTCGAGGCCACGCCGATGGACCTGCCCAGGCCGTCAGGCCCGAGGTCGAATTCATGGTTTCCGAAGGTGGTGGCGTCATAGCCCATCAGGGACATGAGCTGCAATTCGCCACCGGTCTCGCGGGTAGCGGCGCCGAACGCAGTCCCCATGCTGTAGTCACCCGCGTCAAGCACCAGCACCGGACCCTGATCTTTGCGCGCCTCCTTCCTCTTAGCAATCAACGCGGCCAGACGCGCGTACCCGCCCCGGGTCGTGTCGTCGTTGAGCGCGAATGGGGTGTAGTCCTGGGCTGGCCCCATGCCTATGAAGTTCGAGTGCATGTCGTTGGTGTGCAGGATGGTGAAGGTCTTCTTCCCGTTCGGGGCCGCGGATAGTACTCCAGGCAGGAAGATCGTCACGCCGAATGCCGCTGAGAGAACCAGGAACTCGCGACGGGAGATCGTTTCGCGTGACATGAGAGTGAAGGTCTCCTTCCCGTCTGCTATTGAGGGCGGATCTTTGTCTGTGGTTTTCATTGTTGTGGCCACCGCTTAAAAATAGGTTTTGGAGATCTCTTTCCCGAGTACGTGGCGGGAATTCCTGGAAGCTCTGCAGCCAGTTACCCATTTCATTTGTTCCTCTCGCCTCGACCGAGAATTCGCGGGCCACCCCGTGGAGGCAGCGGCCCGTGTGGTTCACAAACGAACCAATCGGATTACTTCGATCCAGCGCCCTCCTGCAGCTTTTGCATGACCTGATCAATGCTGAAGCTGGCTGGCTTCTGGCTCGGCGGGAAATCCTTGAACGTCTTCAGGAACTTCCCAACGTAGGCCTGCGCCGGCACCAGCAGGAACGCATGATCGAGCAACCAATCGTAGTAGGTGTTCGAGGTGATTTCCGCGCGTTCATAGGGATCGGTGCGAAGGTTGAAAATTAGGGGCACACGCAGATCCGTGAACGGTTCGGCCCAGATTCGCATGGTGCCCGGTGCCCGCTGCTCAGCAAACACGAGTTTCCAGTTGTCATAGCGGAGAGCTATCAGTCCGCCTTCGTCGCTGAAATAGAAGAACTCGGTTCGCGGACCCTTCTTTTCCTGACCAGTCAGGTAGGGCACGAAGTTGTAGCCGTCCAGATGCACTTTGTAGGTCGTTTTGCCAATATGGTAGCCCTTGAGGAGTTGCTCTTTAATATCCGGTACGCCCGCGGCCGCGAGCAACGTTGGGGCCCAGTCCAAGTGCGACATGATGTCATTAGAGACCGTGCCGGGTTTGATCTTGCCAGGCCAGCGAACCATGGCGGGGACGCGATACGCGCCTTCCCAATTCGAGTTCTTCTCGCTGCGGAAGGGCGTCATCGCCGCATCCGGCCAGGAGTTCATGTGCGGACCGTTGTCGGTGCTGTAAAAGACGATGGTGTTGTCGGCGATCTTTAATTCGTCAAGCTTGTTGAGTACCGTGCCGACGTTTTTGTCATGGTCGATCATCGTGTCGTGGTAGGGACTCTGCCAGCGGCCGGACTGGCCGAGGCTTTCCGGCTTGGTATGGGTGCGGAAGTGCATGTGTGTGAAATTGACCCACACAAACACCGGCTTGCCAGCCTCGGTCTGCTTCTCGATGAACTCAGCCGCGCGAGCCGCGATGTCGTCGTCGATGGTTTCCATGCGTTTCTTGGTCAGCGGGCCGGTGTCCTCGATCTTCTGCGTGCCATCAGGCAGCGCCCAGGAGTGGATCACGCCCCGGGGACCGAACTTCTTGCGGAAATTGGGGAAGTCAGATTCCTTCGGATAGTCCGGGAGTTCCGGTTCCTCCTCCGCGTTGAGGTGGTAGAGGTTGCCGTAGAACTCGTCGAACCCATGATTTGTCGGCAGGTGCTCGTCCTTGTCACCGAGATGGTTCTTGCCGAACTGCCCGGTGGCGTAGCCTTGCGCCTTGAGCAATTCCGCAATCGTCACATCCCGCTTCTTCAAGCCAAGGTCCGCACCTGGCAGGCCCACTTTGGTCATGCCCGTTCGCAGGCCGACTTGGCCCGTGATGAACGAGGCTCGACCCGCCGTACAGCTTTGCTCGCCGTAGTAGTCGGTGAACATTACTCCCTCTTTGGCGACCCGGTCGATGTTGGGGGTCTGGTATCCCATCAGCCCTTTTGTATAGGCGCTGATGTTGCTCTGGCCGATGTCGTCACCCCAGATCACCACAATGTTAGGCTTGTCGGTTTTCTTCTTCTCCTGAGCCGCGGCAGGGCCGGAGACGGCTAACACTAACGCAACCATGATGGCCAGGGATAAGATTAGTCTTGAGACCCGGGGCATTTTTTGATCCTTTAATTATTTTTTGACCGCATTTTTAATCCTTAACTTATAATCAATCCTCGTCGCATTGTCACCAACTGCCTTAGGGGTTTTGGGTTTTGATATTTAATTTCTGGAGGGCCGCGGCCACCCGGACCCGGTCCCGGGGCGAGAGACTCTCCACCTGTTGGGCCTGGCGGAGCACCGCCTCGGCCTGGGGGCGATCCCCCTGTTGCACGTAAATCTCGGCCAGCAACAGATAGCCGTCTGTGAAGCCGGGCCGCCGTGTAAGAAAATCCTGCAAAGTCATAGCGGCATTCTGAAAGTCCCCCTGCTCCTTCTGGTAGAAGGCCAGGGTATAGGCGTACTTAGGCTCCTGGGGGTTCAGCTCCACTGCTTTCTTGCACCAGGACACAGCCTCCGCCGGCCGGTCTTTGGCGGTGAGAATGCAGAGGTTGTAGGCCGCCGGCGCCATCTTGGGGTCGAGGCGAAAGGCTTCCCTGAGCTCCCGCTCAGCGTCCTTTACCCGGTTCTGCTCGGCCTTAAGCAGCCCCAGGTTGAAGTACGCCGCGGCGTTATTCGGAGCAATTTTGATGGCCATCACCAGGGACTTCTCCGCTTGGTCCGGCGCGCCCATCTTAGCGTAGGCCATGGAGGCGTTGACCATCACCATGGCCGCCCTGGGCTCGATTTTGAGAGCGGTGTCGTAAGCGGCCAAGGCTTCCTTGATCTCCCCCCGGTTAAGATAGTAGTTCCCCAGGTTATAATGCGAAGTCCACTGGTCCGGCCGGGCCGTCAGGGAGTCCAGGTACTCGTCCGTTGCTTTCTTCACCTTATCCTGGTTTTCTCCCTGGAACCAGGCGGCAGGATAATGGGCAAGAGAGGCCGCGGTCCTGACCCGCACCAGCCGATAGCTGTCCCCTACTGCCGCCACCAGGGCCTGGAAGCTTTCCCGGCTCGGCCGGACTGACAAGGCTTCCGCCGCTGCGGCCCGCACCAGGGGAGAGGGGTCCTGGGTGGCTTTGAGTAAGGTGGGTTGTATCCGCTCATCCGGGGCAGTCATGGTCAGGCGGATCAGGGAGGCGGCGAAGACCTCGTCCCGCTCTGGGCTCGTAATGTAGGTCATCATCTCCGGGAGCTTTTGCCAGTCGCGCTTACGGGCCGCCTCGATGAGCCCAGCCCGCTGGAGGACAGGCGCCTGGTAGTCCCGCGCACGCCACTTCCTGACGTTCTGGTCGGCCCAGGCCGCGTCTTTATCCTTGTGGCACAGGTTGCAGGCATTGGGGGGGCCGAACTTAATCGTCGCAGCCGGCGCCGGCGGCAGCATGGAGTGATCGGTCCTGTTCATCCGGGCAAACGCGGTCATGGGCATGTGGCAGGTGACGCACTTAGTAGGAACCCCCGGCTTGTCCGGCGGGTGATGGATGTGCTCCGCGGCCTTGGCCACCCGTTCGGCGTGGCAGGGGAGGCAGGCGTCGTTGGCCTTGGCTTCGTCTTTAAAGCGATAGCGGCCGCTGGAAGTGTGGCACGTGATGCAGTCGAGCTGCCCAGCCTTGACGCAGGGGCTCATGAGCCAGGTGGTGTAGGTGTAGTTTTCTCCCAAGTCACGGCCATCGGGATAGTAGTCTGGGTTTTCCAGGGTCACCAAATCAAAGTGGTCGAAGAACCGGCCCCCGGGCGGAAAAACCGTGGTGAGGGGGGAGGTCTTGGCATGACAAGAGCCGCATGAGGCGTTGTGTTGCTCATGGGTGAACTTTTTCACACTGATGATCTTGAGGTCCGGGGGCACTTGTCCTTTGGGCGCGGCCTGCATAACTTCGTTGTGCGCCTTGGAGGGGCCGTGGCAGCTCTCGCAGTTGATACCCGCCTCCGCCCAGGTGGTGCGGTAGGTGTCGGTCTTCAGATCATAGTTGGTGTTGTACTGGCTCACATGGCAGTTGTAGCAGGCGGTGTTGAAGGTGTAGGGCCACTCCTTCCAGTGGACCGGCTCATCAGGCGGCCCGGAGCCGAAGTGACGCACCCCGCTGGCCGCGGTGTCAAACCATTGTTTGGTGCGCGCGTCATAGGCCACCGGCAAGGTCTGGAGACGTCCTCGTTCGAGGGGAGTCAGGAAGTAATAGACGTTCTTGCCGCCCAGGGCGTGGAGGATGGGGTATTTTTTCTTCTTGCCTTTGGAGTCAGTTTCCAGGACCCAGCCGGCCTGGGGGTGGATGTCAGCCCGGTAACGGCACTTGCCGATGACCAGGTTTTTCGTCTGGGGTGTCAGGTTGGTCCGGGCGAACTCCGCGGTGTAGGGTTGCATGGCCAGCCCGTGCCGGGAAGAAGCCCAGAGCTGGTAGAATTTTCCGTGACATTCGATACAGCTCTTAGAGCCAGCGTAGAGTGAGAGTTCCTGAGGCAATGTCGAGTCGGCCGGCTTCACTTGCGCATCCGCAAGGCCAGTAACGCAGAACATCACTGCTACGGTCGCTAATGCCGCTCCGATGGTCAAGCTGAAAAGCCTTGGCATTTTGACCCCCCGGTGATTCTAACAGGGTTAAGATTAGATGGGAAGCAAATCAAAATTCTTTGGTGTGCCGGTGGGAATCTGAGCGATAACTTGCCAAACCCTTCACTTATCACCGAGTCAGCAAAAACTATGGATATGATCTGCATATCCTCCAATGGCATTTGTGGGGAGGATGATTGCAGGTGCCCGCGTTTGAACGGGGCCAGATTAACGGTGGGAAAGGCAGGGGGCCATCGCGTCGAAAAGAGTTGATATGCTCTGGATATGGGAAGTTTATTGGCCCGGTGATAAGTGTCGGATCATAGCAGTTAGGTTGAATTTTTCTCCGATAAGAAACGGCGGCATAGCCCAAAAAAATAGAAACTTCGATATAAACAAAGAAGTCAGGCTCGCCTCAACTCTGTGGAGAAACATTCCCGGTTAGGTGAAAGTTGTGCTATTATCGCTCCTGCCAAAGGATTCAGCGTCATGAGAAGGTCAGATAGGGTCTTTTCACCGGCTAAAGTGATCAATAGTTTATTTTAGGCCAAAGGCCTATCACTATGCAAGGCCAAGTCTTCGGGGTCAACACCTTTTTCCTGAAGGGCGGCCAGATGCTGAACTTTGCTTCCTCTGGCCAGAACATCCTGGACCTGAAGCGGGGTCCGGGTCTGAGCCTGGAAGATTGGGCAGAAGGTTGGCGAGCCGAAGCCAAGAACCCTGGGCCGCCCGGCAGAGGCCCGGGAGGCCTACACCGCCTTCTCCGGCATGCCCCTCCGGAAGCCAAAGAGCAGATTGAACAGGCCAGGCGGTGGTTGGAAAAATAACCGGTATTATATTATGGTGCCCTCATGCGGGCGAAATTTTTCATCGGATTGATTATGGCAGCGATTATTGGGTCGGACTACGCCGCGATCCCTGTCTTCGCGGCCCAGGAGATCCAGGGATACTGGAAACCTCCTAAAGCCATTAAGTTTGCCACCCAACCAGGGGGGGGGTATATAGATATCAGAAACGCCACAATGCATCAACAGAATCCTGATGACATAGCCTACAACAATGCCTTTGATTTTATCAAGAACAGGAAATTCAGCCAAGCCATCTCCGAGCTCGATAAACTGCTCAATAAGAACCGCATGTATTTAGACGCCTATTACGGCCGAGGGCTGGCGTACGCCCTGGAGGGCAAATACGATGCGGCCATTGCTGACTTTACCCGCTACCTGGAATTTGAGCAAAAAGACGCCGACTCCTACTGCAACCGGGGCCTGGCCCGGGTCCTCCAGGGCCAATATGACCAGGGCCTGGCTGACTTGAACAAGGCCCTGGAGCTAAACCCCGATGATTACCTGGCCCTTTATCTCCGGGGCTTTGTGCATTTTAAACAGGGCCGGGCCGCCGCGGCCAGGGCGGACTATGAGAAGGCCTTGCGCCTCAACCCGGATTTCGGGGAGCGGGAAGGCAAAGGGCAGACCGAACTGGACACGTATCCATTGGTTTTGCAGGGTAAAGCCCCCGCCCGGGCCGGTGCGCCGGGTCCATCACCGGAAAGTCCAACCCATGAGAAACAGGCCCTGGCCGCGGCGCAAAAAGGGGATTATGACACGGCCCTGGCCGAATTCAGCAAGGCTCTGCAGGCTGACCCCAAGAATCCGGAACTCTACAACAACCGGGGCAGCATTTATACCTTCAAGGGCAGCTACGATCTGGCCCTGGCCGATTTCACCAAGACCCTGGAATTGGATCCCAGGTATGCCAGGGCCTACTACAACCGGGCCCTGGCTTATTACTACCAGGGTAATTACGACAGGGCCATCGCCGATCTCACCAAGGCCATCGAATTGAATTCCAAGGACGCCGAGGCCTACAACAATCGGGGTCTGGCCTATGATCAGCAAAAGCACTATGATAAGGCCATTGATGACTTCACCAGGGCGCTGCTCCTGAACCCTAAGTTGGCGGACGCCTATTTCAACAAAGCGATATCGTGTGAACGGAGCGGCCGCCAGGCAGAGGCCCGGGAGGCCTACGCCGCCTTTCTCCGGTATGCTCCCCCGGAAGCTAAAGACCAGATCGAGCAGGCCAGAAGCAAAATCAGCAGGCGATGAAACCTTCTTTCCTTTTACTTGACGGCGGGAGGAGAAAATGACCAGGGGTGCCAGGATTATCATAAGCTTCAGCTGCTGCTTCATAACCGGGTTAATCTTCTTTGGGGGAGCTGCGCTGGAAAGAAGAACGATCCTGGCGGCGGAATATTCGGGGCGGATGAGGGAAGAGATGGCATCCCGCTTCCGGCTCGAGGACGAGGAAGACCTCCACTGGAAGCCCCTGGCGCATGAAGATAGATTCTATGTTGTGCACCAAGCCTCTTTTGCCGGGCAAGAACCAATTTTACATAACAATCTTGGTATTGATCATGCTGACCAGGGCCGGTATGACCAGGCCATCGCCGAATTCACCATGGCCGTGAAGAACTTGCCAATCTATGGCAGGCCCTATTACAACCGAGGCACAATCTATGCCCGTCAGGGGCAGCAGGATCTCGCCATCGCTGACTTTAGCCAGGCGATAGAAATAGACCCCGATTCTGGCGATGCCTGGCACAATCGCGGGGTCGTTTATACGCAAAAAGGGCAATACGAGCAGGCCCTGGCCGACTTCAAAAAGGTCTTGCAACTTAAGCCCGAAGATGCCGAGGCTTACTACATGCGGGGGGTGGTCTATCTGAAACTGGGGCAGAATGACCGGGCCATCGCCGACTTCACCAAGTCCCTGGAACTGGACCCCAAATTTGCCAAGGCCTACTGCAACCGGGGGGTAACTTATGCCATGCAGGGTCAGATGGACCGGGCCCTGCCCGACCTGAATAAGGCCTTGCAGACTAATCCCAGATACAGCAAGGCTTTATACATACGCGGCCTGATCTACACCCAGCAGAAGAAAAACGAGCAGGCCCTGACGGATTTCAATAAAGCCCTGGAAATCAACGCCGGCAATGACAAGGCCCTCTATTTCCGGGGCATTCTCTATTTCAGCCAGGGGCGATATGACTTAGCCCTGGCGGACTTCAACCAGGCCCTGAAGATCAATCCCAAATATGCCGAAGCCTACAATAACCGGGGCAGTATCTTTACGGCCAAGGGCCAGTATGACCAAGCCCTGGCCGACTTCAACCAGGCCCTGCAGATAGACCCCAGGCATGCCAACGCCTACTACAACCGGGGAGTGGCCTACTTTAACAAGAGCCTTTATGATAAGGCCATTGTCGATTTCAATAAATCCCTGGAACTGGACTCCAAACTGGCCGACGCTTATTTTAGCAAGGCCCTGGCTTTGGAGGCGGCGGGCCGCCAGGCAGAGGCCCGGGAGGCCTACGCCGCCTTTCTCCAGTATGCTCCCCCGGAAGCTAAAGACCAGATCGAGCAGGCCAGAAGCAAAATCGGTAGGCGATGAAACCCTCTTTTCTTTAAGTTGACGCCGGGAGGAGAAAATGACCAGGCTCGTTGGGATTATTTTTGGCCTTAGCTGCTGCTTAACTGCCGGTCTCATCATTTTTGGGGGCGGCGGGCCGGAGAACGGACCCCTCATGGCGGCGGAATATTCCGGTCGGATAAAGGAAGAGATGGTGTCCCGCCTCCGGGTTGAGGATGAGGATGACTTCCACTGGAAGGATATGGACCCTGGGAATACGGGCTATAGTATGAACCCTAACGCTTCAGCTCGAGCCACATTTCAAGCAAACGATTTTGGTGTTCGGTTTGCAGAGGAAGGTCGCTATGATCAGGCCATCTTGCAATTTACCAAAGCCATAAAGGATAGCAGCTTATGGTACGCTTTTTATAATAGAGGGACAACTTATGCCCGCACCAGTCGGGCGGACCTTGGCATCGCGGACTTCAGCCAGGCGATAGAAATGAACCATAATTCGCTGAGCTCTTTTCACAATCGGGGAGTCGTCTATACACAAAAGGGACAGTATGACCAGGCTCTGGCCGACTTCAACCAGGCCCTGAAACTCAAGCCAGAAGATGTTGATGCTCACTACATGCGGGGCGTGGTCTATCTGAAACAGAACCAGCAGGACCGGGCCATCGCTGACCTCACCAAGGTCGTGGAACTGGCTCCCAACTTCGCCAAGGCCTACTGCAATCGGGGGGTGGCCTATGCCATGCAGGGAAAATTAGAACAGGCCCTGGCCGACCTGAATAAGGCCCTGGAGATCAACCCTAAATATGGCAAGGCATTATACATACGGGGGCTGGTTTTTTCCCAGCAAGGCCGCAAAGAACAGGCCCTGGCGGATTTCAATAAAGCCCTGGAAATCAAACCCGGTAACGACAAGGCCCTCTATTATCGGGGGATTCTTTACTATAACCAGGGACGGCAGGACCAGGCCCTGGCCGACTTCAACCAGGTGTTGAAAATCAACCCCAAATATGCGGAAGCCTACAATAACCGGGGCAGCATCTTTACGGCCAAGGGCCAGTATGACCAAGCCCTGGCCGACTTCAACCAGGCCCTGCACATAGACCCCAGGCATGCCAACGCCTACTACAACCGGGGAGTGGCCTACTTTAACAAGAGCCTTTATGATAAGGCCATTGTCGATTTCAATAAATCCCTGGAACTGGACCCCAAACTGGCCGACGCTTATTTTAGCAAGGCCCTGGCTTTGGAGGCGGCGGGCCGCCAGGCAGAGGCCCGGGAGGCCTACGCCGCCTTTCTCCGGTATGCTCCCCCGGAAGCTAAAGACCAGATCGAGCAGGCCAGAAGCAAAGTCGGCAGACGATGAAGCCTCTTTTATCTTAAAGGCGAGGTGAGGAAATGACCAGGCTCGCCAAAATGATTTTAAGCCTTAGCTGCTGCTTGATAACCAGTCTAATCATTTTTGGGGAAGGCTGGCAGGGAAAAGGAATCCTCTTGGCGGCAGAATCTTCCCTCCGAATGAGAGAAGAGATGGCATCCCACTTTCGGGTCGAGGATGAGGAAGACCTCCACTGGAAGGCTATGATGGCGTTTGCGCGTGGCCTGGGACCGAGGTCCCCAGCCACTTATACCAGTGTTGCTTTTCATAACAATCGTGGTATTGACTATGCAGAGCAGGGCCGGTATGACCAGGCCATCCCAGAATTCACCAAGGCCGTGCAAGCAGATTTAACATTGATAGAGGCTTATTACAATCGAGGGATCGCCTACGCCCGTCAGGAGCGGACAGATCTCGCCCTTGCTGATTTCAACCGGGTAATCAACATGGACCCGCAATCTACTGACACCATCCATAATCGCGGCGTGGTTTACACCCAAAAAGTGCAGTATGACCAGGCCATGGCCGATTTCAACCAGGTCCTGAAAATTAAGCCCGAAGATGTGGATGCCCAATACATGCTGGGGGTGATCCACCTGAAGCAGGGCCAGAATGACCGGGCCATCGCTAACTTCGCCAGGGCGGTGGAACTGGCTCCCAACTTCGCCAAGGCCTACTGCAATCGGGGGGTGGCCTATGCCATGCAGGGAAAATTAGAACAGGCCTTGGCCGACCTGAATAAGGCCCTGGAGATCAACCCTAAATATGGCAAGGCATTATACATACGGGGGCTGGTTTTTTCCCAGCAAGGCCGCAAAGAACAGGCCCTGGCGGATTTTAATAAGGCCCTGGAGATCAAAGCCAGCAATGACAAGGCCTTATACTTCCGGGGGATTCTTTACTATAACCTGGGCCGGCAGGACCAGGCCCTGGGGGACTTCAACCAGGTGTTGAAAATCAACCCCAAATATATGGAGGCCTACAATAACCGGGGCAGCATCTTTACGGCCAAGGGCCAGTATGAACAAGCCCTGGCCGACTTCAACCAGGCCCTGCAGATAGACCCCAGGCATGCCAACGCCTACTACAACCGGGGAGTGGCCTACTTTAACAAGAACCTTTATGATAAGGCCATTGTCGATTTCAATAAATCCCTGGAACTGGACCCCAAACTGGCCGACGCTTATTTTAGCAAGGCCCTGGCTTTGGAGGCGGCGGGCCGCCAGGACGAGGCCCGGGAGGCGTACGCCGCCTTTATCCGGTTCGCCCCCCTGGATGCCAAAGACCAGATCGAGCAGGCCAGAAGCAAAATCGGCAGGCGATGAGACCTTCTTTTCTTTTATCTTGATACCGGGATGAGAAAATGACCAGACTCGCCAAAATGATTTTAAGCCTTAGCTGCTGCTTGATAACCAGCCTAATCATTTTTGGGGAAGGCTGGCAGGGAAAAGGAATCCTCTTGGCGGCGGAATATTCCGGTCGGATAAGGGAAGAGATGGCATCCCGCTTTCGGGTCGAGGATGAGGAGGACCTTCACTGGAAGGCTATGATGCGGGGGGTGAGTAAAAACATGGGTCTGCTGGGCGCACGCGCTTATACCAGTGTTAGTTTTCATAACAATCGTGGTATTGACTATGCTGAACAAGGCCGGTATGACCAGGCCATCCCAGAATTCACCAAGGCCGTGCAAGCAGATTCAACATCGATAGAGTCTTATTACAATCGAGGGACAGCTTATGCCCGCAGTTGTCAACCCGATCTCGCCATCGCCGACTTCAGCCAGGCGATAGAAATATATCCTAATTCGGTGGACTCTTTTCACAATCGGGGGGTCATCTATACGCAAAAGGGACAGCATGACCAGGCCCAGGCCGATTTCAACCAGGTCCTGAAACTTCAGCCCGAAGATGCTGATGCCCAATACATGCTGGGGGTGATCCACCTGAAGCAGGGCCAGAATGACCGGGCCATCGCTAACTTCGCCAAGGCGGTGGAACTGGCTCCCAACTTCGCCAAGGCCTACTGCAACCGGGGGGTGGCCTACGCCATACAGGGTCAGATGGACCGGGCCCTACCCGATCTGAATAAGGCTTTTGAGATCAACCCAAAATATAGCAAGGCCCTATATATGCGGGGGCTGGTCTATTCCCAGCAAAAGAAAAACGACCAGGCCCTGGCGGATTTCAATAAAGCCCTGGAAATCAAACCCGCTAATGACAAGGCCCATTATTTCCGGGGGATTCTTTACTATAACCTGGGTCAGCAGGACAAGGCCCTGGGGGACTTCAACCAGGTGTTGAAAATCAACCCCAAATATGTGGAGGCCTACAATAACCGGGGAAGCATCTTTACGGCCAAGGGCCAGTATGACCAAGCCCTGGCCGACTTCAACCAGGCCCTGCAGATAGACCCCAGGCATGCCAACGCCTACTACAACCGGGGAGTGGCCTACTTTAACAAGAGCCTTTATGATAAGGCCATTGTCGATTTCAATAAATCCCTGGAACTGGACCCCAAACTGGCCGACGCTTATTTTAGCAAGGCCCTGGCTTTGGAGGCGGCGGGCCGCCAGGACGAGGCCCGGGAGGCGTACGCCGCCTTTATCCGGTTCGCCCCCCCGGATGCCAAAGACCAGATCGAGCAGGCCAGAAGCAAAATCGGTAGGCGATGAAACTTAAACTCAAAAATTATCGGGTCATCAAAAAGATTGGCCAAGGTGGCATGGGGCTGGTTTATGTGGCCGAGGACCTGGCCCTGGGGAGGCTGGTAGCCCTAAAAGTTCTGGCGCCTTATCTGGTCCAGGACCCCGAGATATTGGAGAGGTTTCGTTTTGAGGCCCGCAACCAGGCGCAACTGGTGCATACCAACATCACCATGGTCTATTCCTTTCTGGTGGAGGATGAACAGGCCTTTTTGGTACTGGAGTTTATAGATGGTGAAACGCTGGAGAACAGGATTAACCGCGAAGGCAGGATCGTCGCCATGGAGGCGTTGCCTATCTTCCGGAAGATTCTGGACGCCTTAGGTTACGCCCATTCCAAAGGTGTGATCCATCGGGACATTAAGCCCGGCAACATCGCCTTTACCTCCGAGGGCAATGTCAAGATTATGGATTTCGGCATCGCCCTTAATATTGAGGAAACCGGCCGCCTGACCAGAACCGGACACGTCCTGGGCACTCCCCATTACATGGCCCCGGAACAGATATTGGGTAAGGAGTTGACGTTCCGTACCGACATTTATGCCCTGGGCATCACCCTGTTCGAGATGCTCACCGGCCGTCTCCCCTTTGACAGCAAGAGTGACTTTGAAGTCAGGGTCGCCCAGATCTCTCATCCTCCCCCTTCCCTCCGGGCATTCGGATACCAGGATATCACTCCAGCACTGGAGGAAGTAATTCTCAAGGCTCTGGCCAAAGAGCCGGAGGCGAGGTTCTCCAGCGCCAGAGAATTCCTCCAGGCCCTGGAGGCGGCGGTGGGACGGGACCATTTGGTCACTCGCGTTAAGGGCGTGCATCTGGACAAATCCACCCAGATACTGGAGGCAGACCGGGAGCCCGGGCCGCTGCCGTCTGAGCCGGAGGGGGAGGAGCCCGCGGCTCCCCTTGCTGAAGCGCAGCTGCCAAAGGCCTTGGGGCAACCGCTTCCGGCGCCGGAGAGAGAAGCAGCGCCTGGGCCGAGCCTTGACGAGGTCCAGGAAATCTCGGTCGCGCCGCCACCCCGTGAAGAACATCCGACCCCGCCGGCATTCGAAGCCACGCCGGCAGCGCCTCCGCCTTCACCTCCTGAAGCGCAAATTGAAGAGTTCGCGCCGCCATCGCCTTCCCAGGGAGAATTAGAGGCAGCCTCTGGCCCGGCCCTTGCGGAACCGAAGCTGGAGGCCCCGGCTGTCCCGCCACCCTCAGAGCCTGAAGCGGAAGCGCCGCAGCCTCCTGCTCCGCTGTCTGAGCCGGAGGGGGAGGAGCCCGCGGCTCCCCCTGCTGAAGCGCAGCTGCCAGAAGCCTTGGGGCAACCGCCTCCGGCGCCGGAGAGAGAAGCAGCGCCTGGGCCGAGCCTTGACGAGGTCCAGGAAATCTCGGTCGCGCCGCCACCCCGTGAAGAACATCCGACCCCGCCGGCATTCGAAGCCACGCCGGCAGCGCCTCCGCCTTCACCTCCTGAAGCGCAAATTGAAGAGTTCGCGCCGCCATCGCCTTCCCAGGGAGAATTAGAGGCAGCCTCTGGCCCGGCCCTTGCGGAACCGAAGCTGGAGGCCCCGGCTGTCCCGCCACCCTCAGAGCCTGAAGCGGAAGCGCCGCAGCCTCCTGCTCCGCCGATTGCCGAGCCGCCGTCAAGTCATGAACCCACAACTCATGCGGTTCCAGAAGAAGCCCTCGTCGCTCCCGCGGTCCAAGCTAGTTGGTTTTCTCGACCCCGGCTGATTTTCCTCCCCCTGGCCCTGCTATCCGCGCTTGCCTTAGTCATCTTCTTTCGGGTCCTCTTTCCCCTCGGACCCTCACCGACTTCTCAAGGTCTGGCCCCCCTTCAGCCAGGGGCCACGCCTCAGAAGAGTGTGGCGCCTCCTGCCCATCAACCTGAAAAAAAGCCCCAGGTGGCGCTGTCGCCCCCGGTGGCACCCACGGTAAGCCCCGTCCCCAAAGAATCACTGTCGGCAAAATCGCCAGAAGTGGCAACAGAACAATCGGATAAAGAAAAGCCTATGCCCCTGGCAGCCCTTCCCCCTCCGGAGAAAAAGGCGGAAACCCCGAAGGCAAAGGGGCCCCAACCGGATGAACTGCGGAAAGCCATTAAAGACAGCTTGGCGGCCCAAGGTTTCTCCGACTTGGAGGTGCAGGTGGATGAAGGGAAGGGAGTGGTAATTTCCGGTAATGTTAAGAATGCAAGTCAGAAGAATAAAATAACCCAAATCATCAATGCTATGGGCCTGGCGGTGCCGACAGACTATAGCAGGTTGAAAGTCATGAAAGAAGCAGTGGCTAAGACTGTGAAAAGCAAGAGACCAGAAGCCCCCTCAACAACCCACGAGATACTCGAGACTGCCCCGAAGCTGGCGCTGCCCGAGGCCTCCCGCAAACCCCTGCCCCCCAAGCTGGACCGGGGCGGTAAAGAACCAGTAGCTGAGACTGTGGAACCAAAGGGACAGGCTCCTCGGAAACCTTTGCCCCCCAGGATAGACCGGGGCAATATTCAGTTTTGATCCGGACGTAGCCGGTAAACTTCCATCTCCTGTTTGCCCTTGGGAGTCTCCATCCGGCGCACAAATTCCGCCGGATATTGTTGCTTTACCGCCTGATAGGTTTCTCCTCCCAGATAGATAGTCCCCGGCTCTGCCATGGATTGCAGCCGATTGGCGATATTCACTGCGGCGCCTAACGTGGTATACTCCATTCTCCTGGGAGATCCCATATATCCTGCCACTATTTCCCCAGTATTGATCCCGATCCGGATGACAAACCTCTTGTCTTCCGGCAGCTTGGCCACGAACTGCTTTTGTAACTCCAGCATTTCCAGCCCAGCCCGGACGGCCCGGAGAGGATGGTCGGGGTAAGGAAAAGGCGCACCGAATATGGCCACCAGGCCGTCCCCCATGAATTTGTCCAGGGTCCCTTCACCGGCAAAAACGATTTCCGTCATCAGGGTAAAATAGTCGGTCAACAGGTTAGCAATCTCCTGGGGGTCCAGCTTCTCGCTCAGAAGGGTGAATCCTTGGATATCGCTGAACAAAACGGTGGCATTGATTCTTTCTGATCTTAATAAAATATCCCCCTTATCGATACAGTCCCGGGTTATTAATTCCACCACCCCGGGAGAAAGAAACCGCTCCAGATTGCTCCGCAGCATGGATTCTCTGTGGAGTCTTTCATTGAGGGAAACTTTTTCTATGCCCGTGGCCACCTGGTTGGCAAACAGGGTCAGGAGGATCAAGTCTCCATCGCTAAACCTGCCGGGCAGCGGATCTTCCAGGTAAATAACCCCTAAGACCTCTTGGTCCTTGAGCAAGGGGGCGCAGATGGCTGACTGGACGCCGCGCAACACCATGGTCTTGGAAGCATCCAGGTCGTAGCCCACCAGCAGGGATTTTCTGTTGTGGATCACCTGCCGCACCACGTCTTCACTGAACAATACATCTTTCCCTATGGTGACGATCTGCCCGGGTTTGCCCTCGGAGTCAGTGAGCATCAATACACCTCTGGCCGCCCGGATGCTTTCCATGACCAAGTTCATGACTGCCTGTAAGAAATCAGGAGGGCTGGTTTCAGTGGTGAACATTTCACTGAGGCGTTCGAGGATAATGTAGTTGGAATCCAGCGTCTTATGATAATTCAGTTGCTTGTCGTTGATGATGAAATCCAGGGGATTAACGGTTACGGACTCCTGGCATTCGAAGAGCAAGGTATTCTTGCCGATTGAAATGGTGTCGCCATGAGTCAGTTTCGTTTTGCCAATGGCCTGGCCATTGACCGCGGTGCCATTGGCGCTCCCCAGGTCTTCGATGCAGTACGCGTTGCCCTCGAGGGCAATCCTGGCGTGGGAACGGGAAACGGTGGAATCAGCCAGGTTGATATCGTTGAAAACGCCCCTGACAGGATCATTCCTCCCGATCGTAATCACTTTCTCCAGAAGGTCGAAAACCTCCCGTTTTCCCTTTTGCCGTTTTATGACCAGTCTAACCATCCTGCCTCCCCGGCTCTGTGCCCCCAGCGCCCTTTCACCTTATGGTCCAAGACCGACCCTCTTGTCTATTTGAGGATAAACTTAGCCTAAAAATCATTTTTAAGGAATACATTAACGCGTTGACGGGTTTTGCCATCGGCGAGAGGAGGTAAGACTGGCCAAGAATCGGGCTTCAACAAAGAGGATAAAAACCGGTTAGCATATTGCATTGTAAATTTAATATTGTGAAATGAATATATCTTGCCAGACCAGAAACTTATCGCCAAGCGCCAAGAAGCTGCAGATATGATCTCCATATCCCCCAAGGGCATTTGTGGGGCTTATAATTTCAGATGTAGGTGATAGGGGAGTGCCAGGTTACCGGAGGGAATGGCAGGGGAGCATCGGGTCGGAAAGAGTTGATATGCTCTGGATAGCGAAATTGACCTTTTGTGGGGGGATTTCCAAAATCCCCTTTTGGCCGATTACATTATGCCTTGATGGAGAGGTTGGCTGGTCAAGTCTGACCATTACAAATCATTCCTTCCACACCTCGGCGGTCAGCGGCAGCTCATTGAGCTCAGCGCGAGCTTCGCTCCAGGTTGGGTAATGCTCCCTAAGGAGTGCCATGAAGCGATCGCTGTGGGTGGGCTCCAGCAGGTGCACCATTTCGTGAACGGTAACGTATTCGAGCAGATCCTTCGGCTTCTTCACCAGTTCTGTGAACAGGACGTAGTCCTTGTACTGGCTGGCATCCATGCCGCCGCGAAGTTAATCGCAGGAGGCCCAGAGAGAGGAGTAGAGGTCGGATTTTTTGATGGCCATATGTGTTCCTTGGAGAGGCTGTTATTTTCATTTTGTAATTTTTTATCTTAGAAGTACAGTAGAATACAACACTGTCCGGCAATGTCCAACAGGTAGCATGATTGAGGGAGGAAAAGATGGCCCGCCACTACTCTACCAGGGATTTCTTCCGCCAGATGCCGAATGTCCTGCTTGCCCGCTACTTTCAGGATCGGGGCTTGTTTGGCAATCTTGATTTCGCCGCCATGAAGGAAGGCAAGCCGGATGAGTTATTTGCGGCATGGCTGGCTCTGCCAGACAATCACCGTAACGCGATGGATGCGGAATTTTGGGACATCTTCGAGATGAGCTGCGAAAAAGGCTTTCGGGCAATCATTGACGAGGCGACCTGGCAAATGCAGGAAGAGCCGGATGCTATTATGTCATTTATTGAAATGCTGTCGGCCCTTTCCAACCACTATGAAAGGGCGATGATTACCTATTTGGATCACAATATCCTCTGGAAGGGGGCGACGCTCTTCTATCATGCGGATACGCTGCCTTATTGGCGGAAACGAAAAAATCTTTCCCACCGATCAGCAGCGGTGGACGAGGCCAGCGTTCAGCGATTGGCTGCACTGATCCGCAATTACTTCCACCACACCGAGGGACGAGGAAAAAACTGTGTGATAGAAGCGTTCCGCCGAGGTGAACTGGACTATTTTTTTGCTTACCCTGAAGACTATTCACAGCAGAGCATCGAGTGGGTAAATGGGGAGTTTGACCGTCGCCCGCACAATCCCGCCTTCGAGGTTATTTATGTCTATTCACAAAAGGAAGGCTCGCTAGACATAAACCTTCGAGGGTCCTACAAGGCCATCGAGCCGCTCCAGGGGATGTTCGCGCAGGCGATACTAAAGCTCGACGGACTGCCGCCCGACCCAAAGGACGAGCGCGTGTATGACCTGAACCCACTCCTCCAGAAGGGTTTTAATTTTATTTACGATGCCGGCAGCGGTATCGAAAGAGTGACGGTAAAAAAACTGCGCCTCTCTTCACGGGTGATTAGGGGCTACCGAATTACCCTGGAAGCCGATTCGTCCGATAATCCCGATGCCGTCTACGATTTACTCGACGAGATCAGAGCATCCTTGCGCCTGAGTATGTATAGCGTCACCCAGGTGGAATTGGCCGCTTCGGTGGTGACGGATGCGGACAAGCCGGCGAAAAAGGTGACCATCCGCATTACTTATCCCAACTCCTGCTCGCTCAGGTATGACGAGATCGGGCTCAGGCTGCGCACCATGCTGGAAGCCTCTGGGATCGAACCCAAGGAGCCGCCCAAAAACGCCGGGGCTGAAGCATGAAGCCGGTGGATGCACTGGTTGAGCTATGGGACCGCGTAGGCGCCAACCACGGTGCTGCTGTCCTGGTCAATTACGACGAGCTGCGTCAATGGCCGTCCGAAGCAGTTAAGGCTATGCAATCACAAAGGATAGTTGCCAAGGCACGCCCAGCTGCCAGCGCCATCTGCCCTGGGTGCGAGGATGAGTGTGTAATGCCGGTGCATACCGCGCCCGCCGCAGCACGCAGTGCGGTGTCGTTCATCGTTTGCGACAAACGCAGCGACACCAATAGGGTGCCGGTTTCTGCCAGTCGGCTGACCCAATGGCAGTGCAATGCTGAGTTAGTGTGCGGATTTATTGCGGCTTGCCTGGGATTGCGCCGTCGTAACAGGCAAGCGGCTAACGTCGATCTGTGGGAAGTTGGTATCGCCACCGGCAACAAGCGCAGCCAGATGCTCTGCCTGCAAGCCGATGGCGGATTGACCCTGGTCGTTGGCGGCAACAAGGTGCCGTTGGCTGAGTTAATCAAATTTTGCGACGGGCAATACTCGCTTGACGGCGCCATGATCCTCCGGATGGTGGATGCCGCGATTACGGCTGACAGCCGCTACACGCCAAGTCTGGCCAAGCGCGAGGTCCGCAAGCTGGAGACCCAAAAACTGCATGCAACCTGGCAGAAAAAATATCGTGAGCTGAAACGCAGTAAACCCGGAAAAACCGATAGCTGGTATGCGCAGCAGATTGCAAAAATGGACATTACCCCGCAACGCAATTCCGGGACCATCCGAAAAAACATGAAGAAGTGAAAAAAGTTGGGCGGAATTTTTTCGCCCAATCCGCCCGCCTGCTATCCCTTTATTTTCCTGCTCTTTATCTCATCCCCTTACCATTGTTCCATCCAAAATTGTCCATCAGATATTACCTAACCATTTGTATTTGCAAATAATGCTGCGCTGGTGCCCGGCGTTGCACAGGCATTGCATCGCCCAAATCGCCATAAGACGCTTCACTCAACAATCCACTACAACGTTAGGAGGTTTAAAGATGAAGCGTACCATACTAAGGATTCCGGCTGTTAAGTTTGAATCAGGACTTTCTCGCTCCACCATCTATCAGCGCATTGCGGAGAGACTGTGGACAAAGCCGGTAAGTCTTGGCGCTCGCGCGGTGGGGTGGCCTTCTGATGAAGTCGATGCGATCAATTCCGCGCGCATTGCCGGGAAGACCGACGAAGAAATCCGCACCCTGGTGGCGAAGCTGGAAGCTGATCGGAAGGTTGCGAAGTAAGGGAATATGAGGATGAATTTTTTGTCGACAGTCTTTTCACCCGATTTGATGATGGAATCGGTTTCGTCGGTTTCAGTCCCGACAAGCGGCGAAAATGTGAGCAGTACTCGATGCAGAGGTGAGTGATGCAAAAACGACATCCAAACCACCGCCTCGTGAAAATTCACCGCAGTTACACGGTGGAAGAAATCGCCGAACTGTTCGCCATTCATAAAAATACTGTGCGCAACTGGGTCAAGAGCGGCCTTTCCACAAGCGATGACAAGCGCCCCATGCTTATTCTTGGTATTGACCTTGCGGCATTCCTTCAGGCCCGCAGGACGAAAAATAAGCGACCTTGCAGGCCGGGGGAGATCTACTGCGTCCGGTGCCGCGCTCCGAAATTCCCGGCCGCGAGCATGGCGGAATATGTACCAGTCACCGAAAAGTTTGGAAACCTGGTAGCGATTTGCCCGGACTGCGGCGCCATCATGAACCGGCGCGTCAGCTTGGCCAGGATCGGCCAGATACGCGGCGGAATGGACATCAGCTTTCCGCAAGCACTGGAACATATAGTCGAGAGTGCCAAACCCACCGTGAATAGTGACTTGAGATAAGGGGCAATAAACCATGAAAAAGCACTGTGCAGAGAATGAACGCATTAAACGTCGGTACTTCGCGTTCATGAAGGAGGCCAAACGTCACAGTGAGCCGACGGTCGATGCGGCTGCAAAGGCTCTAAATCGGTTTGAGGTTTATACCAAGTTCAGAGATTTCAAGACATTTCACTTCCAACAGGCAATCGCGTTCAAGAGGCATCTTGCAGAGCAGAAGGGACAGCAGTCCAGGGAGAAATTGAGCAAGGCGACCTTGCATGCAACACTCATGCAGCTCAAACGATTTTTCCAGTGGCTTGCGTGGCAACCGGGCTACAAGTCGCGTTTGCAGTATTCCGATGCCGATTACTTCAATTTATCGAACAAGGATATCCGCATCGCTACAGCTCAACGACAACAAAAGGTGCCGACCTTGGAGCAGATCGAGCACGTCATTAAGACGATGCTGGCCAAGACGGATATTGAGCGCCGCAACCGCGCTTTGGTGGCATTCACACTGCTGACTGGTGCACGGGATAGTGCCATAGCCTCGATGAAGCTAAAGCATGTTGATCTGATCACGAACAGCGTCAATCAAGATGCGCGGGAAGTAAAGACAAAATTCAGCAAAACCTTCAGTACCTTCTTCTTTCCGGTGGGTGAAAAAGTCCGCGAAATTGTGGAAGCGTGGGTATCATATCTCCGGAATGAAAAGCTATGGGGCAATGATGATCCACTATTCCCGGCGACATATATTTCGCTGGGGGCTAGTCGCCAATTCGAAGCGGCAGGGCTGACACGGAAACATTGGAGTAGTGCCACGCCCATTCGAACAATCTTTCGCGAAGCCTTTGCCAATGCTGGTCTACCATATTTCAACCCGCATAGCTTTAGGAATACCCTTGTCCAACTCGGCCAGGATATTTGCAAGACCCCTGAACAGTTCAAGGCGTGGAGCCAAAATCTGGGGCATGAGAAAGTATTGACGACCTTTCTAAGCTATGGTGAGGTTGCGTGCCAGCGTCAGGGGGAAATCATCCGCGATTTGACGACGCCTCAAAGGGCCGTGCCAACGGATGCCGACGAAATCGCCGAGGCGGTGTACAAAAAGTTGCGTTTGTCGGGGATGAATGTGTAAGAATGAAGCAAAAAGCGCGCATGGAAGCGGGAATAAAAATTTGCCGTGGAGGTGGATCTGCCAATCTAAGCTCCTCCAGCAGTCAACATTTGGGGGTATTTTTGGGGGTATTCTAAAATATAAATATTAAGAAATGTCATGATTACATAAAGTTGATATGATAATGTGTCTCCGGCCTCCGCACCACTTAATCATATTAATCATAAGGGTTTGCGGGCTTAATGGGTTCGCGGCCCTTTGTTCTTTTTGAGGCTTGATGAATATAATATCTAGGTGAATGCCAGTACCGATTTTCCGCCCTCAATGCTTCCTCCAGCTTCTCGATGATCTGCTCCGGTGTATAACGTTTCTTGCCCATCTCCCTGTCTCCCTCGTCCTTACTCTGTTGGCTGGGTAATTTATGGCTATCGCAGACAGGATATCCCATGACCCCCAAAATGGAAAAAAGCGGCATATTTTCACTCAAAATGGTTCCCAAAAGAGGGCATCTCCAAAAAGTGAAATTTTCTTACTAAATTTGGTCCACAAAAGAGGCATCTTCAGAGGCAGGTCAGGACTTTTTGTTGATATTTTATAATTATTATGGCGATAATGAAGTTTATAAGCTCAAAATAACCTTCAAGGAGGAGGGTGGGGGGTTGAGTATCCCCAGTAAAGATAATAACTATATTGTCGGTCCCAGCTTTCCTATAAAATTACGGAAAAGTTGTCCGTGTCAACTCAATATAGTTATTCAGGGGCAGAGAATTTGGTTGCCAATGGCGGCTCCGCTCATTTACATCAGGCCTGGATAGAATTCACCTATACCTACCCCCTGCATTATCAGAAATGACAGGTCTTGCCTTTTGAGGTAGCTATGATAAACCGTAGTAACGATCGAGAGGCGTAACTTGCCTGAGTCTTTAATAAATAAAATGCCTGCCTCGAAACTGGCCGCAGATTGGCAAAAAATCGCCCAAGGGGTGCTGGAAGCCGAGGCGCAGGCCCTGGTCGCGGTGGCAGCGCGCCTGGACCATAACCTGAGCCAGGCGGTGGGGCTACTGTTGCGCCATAACGGCAAGGTGGTGGTCAGCGGCATCGGCAAATCCGGGCATATTGGCCAAAAAATCGCCGCCACCCTGGCCAGCACCGGCACCCCGGCGGTGTTTCTCCATGCCGCCGAAGCCGTGCACGGCGATTTGGGCATCTATACCCCGGGGGACCCCAGCATCCTGATCTCCAAGAGCGGCAGCACTGCGGAATTGCTGCGGTTCATCCCCGTGTTACGGCAATTCCAGTCGCCGTTGATCGCCATCCTGGGGAACCTCAACTCCCCCATGGCCAAACAGGCTGACGTGGTTTTAGATGCCCGGGTGGAAAAAGAGGCTGATCCCCTTAACCTGGCGCCCACCTGCAGCACTACCGCAGCCTTGGGCTTGGGGGATGCCTTGGCGGTGGCCCTCATGCTAGCCCGTCGGTTTACCGATAAAGATTTTGCCCGTTACCATCCCGCCGGCCAGTTAGGACGAAGTTTATGGTTGAAAGTATCGGATGTCATGCACCAAGGTGATGCTGTGGCCTGGGTGCAACCGGATACCCCCTTGCGCCAGGTGATCGTTGCCATGTCCCAGCGGCCCTTGGGCGCGGCCTGCGTGGTGGATGAAGATTGGCGGTTGCTGGGGATTTTTACCGACGGTGACCTGCGGCGCGTGCTACTCACCCACGAAGAAATCCGGCCCCTCACCGCCGCCGACTGCATGACCAGAGAACCCATTACCATCACCCCGGAGGCCAGCTTGAAAGAAGCCACCCGCCTTATGGAAGACCGGGCCTCCCAGATTTCCGTCCTGCCGGTGGTGGACCATTCGATCCAGCGCTGCCTGGGCTTAATCCGGATTCATGATATTTATCAACCGGAGTTAATCTAAAAGAATATGGGGCTTCTTTTGGACCTCGCAATCTTGATGAAAACCATCCGCATCGTGCTTTTCGGCCACGGCAAATAGCCTGGCGATTCCCGTAGTGTCAAATCCAGTATCTGCTCTGGGGCCACCACCGGGTCCCCCATCCCCCGGCCAGCATTACGCCAGAGAGAGGATTTTTGGGGCATCAACCATGCTGGCTCTCTTCCCTGAACAACCGACCCATGGCAGATCTCTTTGGTGTCCGCATTGCCTGAGAACCGCATCGCCCCCGCCCGAGTCCCCCGGGTTATGAAAAAATTCCCCCCTCCGAGTCTTCACCTGGGTGCATAACCGCGGTATACTCGCCTTCGCCGATCTCACCCTATCTTCATCCTCAAAAAAATCCGAGACGGGAGGTTTCATGAGCAAATTTCTCTTTGTCCTGACCAGGGGGCCGGAAGACCCCACCCGGGCGGTGCGCTGCTTCCAGTTCGCCAAGATCGCCGCGGATAAGGGCCATGACGTGACCGTGTTCCTGGTGGATGACGCCGCCTATTTCGCCAACCTGTCCCTCACCGAGCGGGTCAAGGCCCCCACCGGAGACGAACTCATCACCTACTGGAAGTTCCTGGTGGACAAAAAAGCCACCATCCTGGTGTGCAAACCCTGCGCCGAGACCCGTCTCATCAGCGCCGAGGACCTGCCTCCGGGCACGGCCATCGGCACCGGCGTCACCCTCATCGACCTGGCCGCGGAGTCCAAGGTATTTACCTTTTAAAGACGTCTTCTCCGTTTATCCATCTCTCCACCGGGTTTTCCTGGGCAAAAAAATCGTGCAGGGCCCGGGTCAGGTTAAGGGTGGTGGCCTGGCAGCCCACCTCCCGGCAACCCTCCAAGACGCCGGCGCTCACCGAAACCGCGATCTCGTGGCGGTGGGCGTAGTAGCGGCTGGCGGCCAGGCTGCCGGCTCGTAATTCGGCTTCGCAGCCCTCCCGGTCCAGGCCGTGCATGGCCCGGCACACCAGGGACCGGATGGGATAAATCGAGCAGGTTCGTTTGGCCAACAACGGACAGGGAATCTGACCGCGCCGGGCCGCAATTTCGGCCTTGCCCTTCCCGGCGGTGAGTTGCATGATCCGGGCTACATGTGCCAGGAGCAGGTCTTTGGCAGCCTCATGGAAATATTCCTCAATATGGTGGCCTATGAGCAACGCCTCCGGGGGGGTCAGTTCCACCTGGTTATAGCAGCAGGCATCGCAGCGGGCCTCACAGGCGATGGGCTGGGGAAGCGGGTTTTCCGCTTCAAACCGGCCCGTCAGGTGATCGGTCAGATAAAAGGCGCTGGCCGCGATCTCCAGGGCTCGTTCCGCCACCCGGCCCTGGCCCACGATGGCAACGACGTTGTCCCGGGCCGCGGCGGCAATGCTTTGATCGACCCGACTCACGGGCCGGCGCTCTGAGACGCCGCGGCTTCTCCGGGCCTGCTTGGCCATTTTTCTTCTCTGCTCCCGGTTCATCTGGCTACGCCCTCGGCAAAGATAATCCCCGCCTTTGTTTTCACCAGTGGTTATCATTGAAACTCGGCCGGGGCAAGTAATTTGAGATTTCTGTCGAAATCTTTGGGAGAGAGGCCCAGGCGTTTTGGCGTAAGTGGCTCGTGCGGTCGTCGCGTTCCCCCCTTATCCAACTCCTACATCAGTGGTGGCGGCGGTTCGCGAACCGCCCTTACGCGGGCTGAATTTGGAGGGAGGGTAGGGTAGGGGAAGACCTTACAAAAAATAAGAAAAACTTGCTCCGGTCCTCTCCTCAAAATTGTTTTCAGCGGTTGACCTATCCGCCATTTTAGCATTAATTATTAAGTTGGATGGAAGCGCTTTCTATGAGCCTGGCGGACCGGAAAGAAACCCTGCTGCGCATCGAGAACCTGACGGTGCATTACGGCGCGGCCCAGGCCCTGTTCGGCATCGATCTGGAGGTGCGCCAGGGTGAGACCGTGGCCCTGGTGGGGGCCAACGGGGCCGGCAAGACCAGCCTCCTCAAGGCCGTCATGGGCCTGGCCCCGCCCTCCGGGGGCCGCATCTTCCTGGACGGGGTCGACGTCACCGGCTCGTCTCCGGCCGCCATGGCGTCCAAAGGCGTGGCCCTGTGCCCCGAGGGGCGGGAGATGTTCGGGGACCTGACGGTGAAGGAGAACCTGGAACTGGGTGCCCTGGCCCTTCGCATCAGCCACCCGGAGATGGCCCGGCGTATGGCCGCGGTCTATGCCCGGTTCACCAAACTGCAGGAGCGGGCCGGACAGCGCACCAACACCCTTTCCGGCGGAGAGCAGCAGATGGTGGCCATGGGCCGGGCCCTGATGGCCCAGCCCCGGCTGCTGCTCCTGGATGAGCCGTCCCTGGGGCTGGCCCCCCTCATCACCGACGAGATCTTCGACATCATCAAGCAACTCACCCGGGCCGGGGTGACCACCCTCCTGGTGGAGCAAAACGCCGCCCGGGCCCTCACCGCATCCCGGTCCGCCTATCTTTTGGCCAACGGCCGCATCGTCGGCCAGGGCCGGAGCGACGAGCTTTTGGTGGACCCGGAACTGCGCCGGGCCTTCCTGGGGGCGGGTTCCGACCACAACCCTGCCGCGTCCCGCCTGGGCGCGACGGGATTGACCAATATCAGATTGGAGAAACCGAATTTGAGTCAGCAGACCTTTGTGCCACCTTTCAAGACCATGGACGAACTCAAGGACCATCAACTGGCGGGCCTCAAGTGGACGGTGCGCCACGCCTATGAAGGCTCCAGCTTTTACCGGGCCCACCTGGACGCCGCCGGGGTTTCCCCCGCTGCTATCCGCTCCCTGGAGGACTTACAAAAACTCCCCCTGACCACGGGGGAGGACTTACGGGACGGCTACCCCTTCCCGTTCCGGTCCGTGCCCTATGAGCAGATCGTGCGCATCCACGCCTCCAGCGGCACCACCGGCAAGCGCAAGATCCTGTGCTACACCGCCAAGGACGTGGCGGACTGGCGGCACTTCTTCGCCCGGTGTTACGAGATGGCCGGGGTCACCCCCTTGGACCGGGTGCAGATCGCGGTGGGCTACGGGGTCTGGACCGCAGGGGTGGGCTTCCAGGCGGGCTGTGAAGAATTGGGGGCCATGGCCGTGCCCGTGGGGCCGGGAAACGTGGACCTGCAATGCGAGTTTTTGATGGATCTCCAGAGCACGGTGTTGTGCTGCACCGCGTCCATGGGGCTCTTAATGGCCGAAGAGGTCAACCAGCGGGGCATCGCCGACAAGATCAACCTGAAGAAGGTCATTTACGGGTCGGAGCGCTCCTCCGTGTCCATGCGCCGCAAGGTCTCCGAGCTGTTAGGGGGCGTGGAACTCTTCGACATCCCGGGGATGACGGAGCTCTATGGGCCGGGGAGCGGGATCGAGTGCCCGGACCACGACTGCATCCACTACTGGGCCGACTACTACATCCTGGAGATCCTGGACCCGGAGACCCTGACGCCGGTTCCTGACGGGGAGTGGGGGGAGATGGTGGTCACCACCCTGGGCAAGGAGGCCGCGCCCCTGATCCGCTACCGCACCCGGGACATCACCCGCATTATTCCGGGGCCGTGCACCTGCGGCGCCCTCCTGCCCCGGCATTCCCGTCTCCGGGGCCGCACCGACGACATGTTCAAATTCCGGGCGGTGAACATCTATCCCTCCAGCGTCGACCGCATCCTGTCCGAGGTCCCGGGCCTGGGCTCCGAGTACCAGATCCACCTGACCCGGGACGAGGCCGGCCGGGATCACATGCTCCTCAAGGTGGAGCGGGGCGAAGGGGTGGAAGCCGGTCGCACCGACGAGTTGGGCCGGGAAGTGCGCTACGTGGTCAAACACCGGCTCATGGTCACCCCGGAGGTGGAGGTGGTGGACTACGGGAAGCTGCCCCGGTCCGAGCGCAAGAGCCTGCGGGTCTTTGACGGCCGGCTCACGGATTCGGTGGTTTAGCTGGCGCTGCATAATTACTCTGACCGGGAAAACCAGGGTTTTTAACCCTTTGTTTCTAACAGACGGTTGAAAAACCACAAATTTTCCAGTTGGTCATTCTGAGCGAAGCGAAGAATCTCGTATTTTCAGGCAGATGAGATCCTTCCCGGCGCTCAGGATGACAAGAAAGCCAATTCTTCAACAGCCTGCTCAAGGGGGGGATGGGGATTTCATATAACTCTCCGATAATCCCCCTAAATCCCCCTTTTCCCTAGGGGTACTTTAAGACCCCTCCAAGCCTGGTTTCCTTCCAGCCCTCAATTCCCTAATCCCCTTAACCCCAACAACCCCTTCCCCCTGATCACTTTTTTCCTGAAGAGGAATTGTCGAGAAGTTTCGTTGACAAAATTATCCAGAAGTCCCTAGGCAAAACAGCACCTTGGAGAACGGTAGCGGCGACACTTAGGGAAAATAAGGGAAAATCATTGATTTTCTTAGATTTATGTGGTATCGGCCTTATCACCTTTTTAGGGTGCAGAAAAAGCTCTACTAATTTGGCACAGTCGTTCAGATGGGAGGATTATCGAGAGGGAGAAGATTATGCTATGCGAAGAAATCAAGACGGCCATCATGAATCTTGATGAACGGGATCAAAGACGGCTGGTGCTGGAGGTCCTGCCGGCAATCTGGCCGAACCTCGTCAATGATGATTCCTGCATCAAACTCCTGCGAAACTTGGTTGATGAAGAAAGTGTCAGGAGATACCAGGATGAACACATGGACCACCTTTAGGCCGTGTGCCGAAGTTGCAGTGCGGATTTACGGTCACCCCTATGGGTGATTAGCACAAAGGAGGGAGAATATGACCAGCCACGCCCTTCGGCCCCGCTGGGGCCAACCCGCTACGGGCGTCATTTCGTTCATCGTGTTCCTCTTTATCGCCTGGCTGGCCTGGTTTATCTTTAGCGATCCACGTGGCCCGGTCGGTTCCTTTCCCTACCCCTTCGTCATGTACCTGGCCATGATGATTCTGGTGGGACTCTGGCAGCATATGTTTTTGGGCGATTGGCCCTTCCAGGACATCCCCCAGCCGGCCCGGGGGATCATCGAAACTTTGGTCAACCTGGCCCTGGTGTGGTTTGTCATTCACGTGGTTTTTTATCGGGTTTTAGGACTGGGCTTCAACTTTCTCAGCCAGGTCAATTTGGAAACTCTGGCCGCGGCTGGGCGGACGGCCATACCGGAGGTTTGTGGCAAGACCTTGACCCTTAATATCTTGACCACCGCCCGGTTGCCTGAAAGGGCCGTGGTGACCTTCGTCTTGATCGGCTTTTTTTCTTATCCCTTTGTCACCATCCTGTTTGGCAAGTGGCCCATCCGCCCCAGCGATCTGACCCAGCCCCAGGCCGGTCTGGCCGAACTGGGCTGGTGCAGCATGTTGACCCTGTTTTTCTACACCATCCTGATTGTGCCATTCTGGGGAGTGGTCTACGGCAAGACCTACGGGACCTCCTTCGGACTGAATTTCCCCTGGTGGAGCGGCATCTGCGGCATTGGCCACGTGCACTGGGTCTTTGGCTGGTGGGAATGGGCGATTATCATCCTGTTCATGACCCCCAATGTGTGGCGGATGAAACCCTGGTCGGCAATCACCGTGCCGCAGCCCTGGAAAGGCCTGATCTCCTTGGCCGGCACTTTTATTCTCGGTTATAGCCTGGCGCTGGTCTGCGTGAACCTCGCCCCCTTGTGGTTGCCCATGCAAGAGGTCATCAAGCATTTGCCCGCCTCAGACCTGGGCATCCCCATACGTTTTCTGTGGTATCATGCCGCGGAAATCGCCGGCTTTACCCTCATCCCCTTTCTCATTTGGCATCATTATTTTGATGACCTGGCGCCAGTCGCGGACAAAGATGCCTGGGGCGCCTTTTGGTTCCGGAGTTTAGGCGTTCTCATTCTTTGCATCCTGAACTATCTCTTTTTCTATTACGTCAATTTCGGGCATTGGGGCCTGGGCAATCATCATATGGCCGGGAGTCTGGCTGAACGGGTGGTGGGAGGAGAATCCCTCATCTGGAACTTCTGGTGGATTATTCCTCTCCTCTGGAATGAATGGTTTTTCCATAAATGGCCATTCTATGCGCCTGCCTGACCCTGAGGCGCCACGGCCGGATCACGGATTCAACGGTCTAATACCAAGTCGCGTTCAAATAGGTAATTTACCTTTAATTCTTTTGTAGGGGCGGACCCATGTGTCCGCCCTCAAGAGGGCGCACACGCCAGGTATGTCCCTACAATAGCTTTTCTTACTTCTATGAGCGCAACTTGGTATAAGGGGAGGTTTCCCGGGAGGGGATTTGCCACAGTGAAATGAGGAATTACCGTTCACCCTACCAACTATAGTGGCAATAATGGCAAAAATGGCCAAGGGAGGGGCAAGAGCCCAGGCGGGCTCCCCCCTCCCTTGAATTCATCTGAGTTATTCACCTGCTTCGGTTCTTCCCGACCACACCCTGTGATTCCTGATCGTCAGCAGTCTAGATTACCCCTGAAGGCGATTGGCTTTGAGGCTGAGGGGTATTTCCGGAAGTTGCGGGGCGGCCAAAACCGGGCTGCGCGCCGGTCTGACCCGCCGGGATAGTGGTAGTATGGGAATAGCCTGACGAACTGGGGGCAATAGTGGGAGATTGGGGCTGGGCCGGGTAGCCGGCACGATTATTAGAAGAACCGGCATTAGTTAGCTGACCCCCATTGGGCGGCTGGAATTGCGGGTTGCCGGGGCGACCCCCCTGGGCGATTGAAGAACCCGGCTGTTGCCACTGGCCCTGGTGATTATTTTGGCCGTAGGCATTTCTCTGCTGGTTCCACTGGCCCTGGTGATCATTCCGTCTGTAGGCATCCCGTCGCTGGTCCCACTCGCGCCGATGATCATTACGTCCATACTCATTCCGGCGCTGGTCCCACTGGCGCTGATGATCATACCGTCCATCGGCATTCCTCTGCTGGTTCCACTGCCGGTTGCGGCCATTCCAGCCGTAGGCATTGCCCCGGGGTTGCTGCCACTGACGGTTTTGGCCATTCCAACCATAGGCATTGCCACGAGGCGGCTGCCCCTGATGCGCCTGGCCGAAAACATTGCCACGCGCCTGGGGCGGGGTGAAAGCCTGGCGATTCGGCTGCGGCGCAAAGGGACGATTAGGTCCGGCCTGGGCGCTCAGCGGGCTCAGGGCCATAAACAGACCCATCGTGAGAATCACGCTCCACCATCTTTGCGGGCTCATATAATTTTCCTCCTCAAAATAATCCTGCACTCCGGATTTATTAATTTAGATGGCCGCCCGCCTGAAAAGGTTAATGAATTTTCCCCAATCTTTAAAAATTCTTGGTTGGCATTACGACCATAAATCTGGTGATCATCGCTGGAGCTTGCAGGATCTGATGATTAACCATCCGGTTAAGAGAGGGGTGCGGATCGACCTTGGCGCCGGGGGCAGGGTGTCTACACCCCAAAGCCCAATTCAGCCTAAAACCTATTTCAAAACCTCTTTTTGTGCCGGTTTGTCATTCTGAGCGACGCGAAGAATCTTGTCTTTCCCATAACCTAGACCTTGCGTGGGCGCTCAGGGTGATAAAATAAACCGTTTTTGAAATGCTTTTTGTAAGCGCAATTTAATGGCACAAAAATAAATTATAGGGTTGACATCCCGGTCTAAATTAGACCATCAATGATGAAATATTTTTTAAGGAGGAGGGAGCACATGCGCAACGGACTCATAAGGGTTCTCGCGGCGGCGGCTCTGATGCTGCTCGCAGCAGGCGGCGTCCAGGCGGCGGACCAGAAGCAACCCATTAAAATAGGGGCCTTCTTTGCCCTGTCGGGGCCGGCCGCCCCCATCGGCACCCCCACCAAGTTGGTGGCGGAAATGGCCGTGGACCAAATCAACAAGGCGGGGGGCATCAATGGCCGGCCGCTGGAGTTGATCATCGGTGATACCGAGAGCGACCCGGCCAAGGCGGCCAACATCGCCAAGAAATTCATCCACTCCGATAAGGTGGCTGCCATCATCGGGCCCACCTCCACGGGGGAAGGGATGCAAGTCAAGAAGATCGTGGAAGAAGCGGGCATCCCCATTTTCATGACCGTGGGAGGCGATCCGCCTATTATGAAGGAGACCGGGCCCTTCACCTTTATCTTCAAGTCGCCCCAGCGCTCCTCCACCGCGGTAACCAAACTTCTCGAATACTTAAAAGAGAAAAAACTGACCAAGGTGGCCCTGCTCACCGCCTCCGACCCCTTTGGCAAGGACGGCGCCGTCTGGCTGGAAAAACTGGCCCCGGACTTCGGCCTCACCTTTGTGGCCAAGGAGTCCTTCGGCCCGAAAGACACCGACATGACCCCCCAGCTTACCAAGATTAAAAACGCCAACCCTCAAGCCGTTATCTGTTGGACCATCGGGCCGGCGGGGTCCATCGTGGCCAAGAACAAGGCCCAGTTGGGCATTACCATCCCCCTGTTCCAATGTCACGGCCAGCCGGGACCGGAATATATCCAACTGGCCGGCAAGGCTTCCGAAGGGGACCGCATGCCCTCCACCAAACTGATGGTGGCGGCCCAGTTGCCGGATAACGACCCCCAAAAGAAGGTCATCCAGAACTTCATCCAGCTCTACAAGGACGTCTACCACTACGATCAGCAGTTTCCCATTAACACCCACTCGGGCTACGCCTGGGACGCCATCAGCATCGTGGCCCAGGCCATGCAGAAGGCGGGCACCGACCCCAAGGCCCTGCGCACCGCCATCGAGAACACCCGGGGTTACGTGGGGGTGTCCGGGATCTATAACCTGAGCCCCGAAGACCACAACGGCCTGAGGCCCGATTCCATGGTCATCATCCAGGTCAAGGACGGCAAGTTCGAGACCGCGCCATAGGGCGGCCTTTCCTGCTGCAAACTTATCCCCTTAGGGGCCTGGGCAACCGGGCCCCGCCCTCATTTCCGCGGGGATCCCCCTTGCCCCGCACCTCACCAGTAAATTTGCCATACGAATCCGCTGCCGCACTTCCGCGCCCGGATGTACCGCAGCCAGGTTTGGACGCGGTGAATCAGATCCAAGCCTTACGCAGCAGCCACACCTTCACCCCTTGGGTCAGAAAGACATAGCATATCAAGGTCAAAGCCACCAAGGGCCAATAGAGGGAGGGCAGAGCTTTGAAGCCCAACGCTGTGGCGATGGGCGAGATGGGCAACCACATGCCGATCATCATAATGATCGTGGTGGTGACGATCACCGGCCAACTTGCCCGGCTCTGCAGGAAGGGGAACTTATTGGTCCGGATAACATGAATAATCAGGGTTTGGGTCAGGATCGATTCGACGAACCAACCGGTCTGAAACAAGGCTGCGTCGTTCCAGCAGTTGAAGAGGTAGAGCATCATAAAATAGGTTGTGTAATCAAAGATAGAACTGCACGGGCCAATAAAAATGATGAACCGGGAGATTTCCCGCATGGACCAGGGGCGGGGCTTGGCGACTTGCTCCGGGTCCACGTCATCTGCAGGAATGGGAACTTGGGAAAAGTCATAGAGCAAGTTGTTGGTCAGTATCTGGATGGGAGCCATAGGGACGAACGGCAGAAAGGCGCTGGCCCCTATGACGCTGAACATATTCCCGAAAGCGGAACTGGCCCCCATGCGGATATACTTGAGGATATTGGCAAAAATCTTGCGCCCTGATATCACCCCTTCGCCCAGCACCAGAAGACTCTTCTCCAACAAAATAACGTCGGCAGTTTCCTTGGCGATATCTACCCCCGAGTCCACCGAGATCCCCACATCAGCCGCCCGAAGCGCGGGCGCATCATTAATGCCGTCACCCAAAAACCCGACCACGTGGCCTCCACTCTGCAGGGCTTTGATAATTCGCTGTTTATGCCCCGGCGTGAGGTGGGCAAACAGGGTGGTCTGTCCCACCATTTCAGACAATTCTGTGTCGGACATATGCTCGATCTGTGTCCCCAGGAGGACATGCTCGGTGTCGATTTTCACTTCCCGGCAAATCTTCTTGCTCACCAACTCATTGTCGCCGGTGAGGATCTTCACAT
This sequence comes from uncultured delta proteobacterium, assembly GCA_963812015.1. Lineage (GTDB taxonomy): Bacteria > Desulfobacterota > Desulfobaccia > Desulfobaccales > 0-14-0-80-60-11 > 0-14-0-80-60-11. The sequence continues at coordinate 1,695,605 of CAWETI010000003.1, forward strand.
CGACGCCATGGGCGTTCAAGGTCCGGATGGCCGCAGCCGCGGTGTCTTTGGGTGGGTCAAGAAAAGCAACATATCCCTTGAGAACCAGATCAACCTCATCAGTCACGGAATAGGAGGACTTCGGTTCCAAGTCCTTATACGCCAATGCCAAAACCCGGAAACCGTCATTGCTGAGCTTTTCGTACTCTTCTCGCATGTCACCGATGAAGAGATGATCCATGGGGTAAAACTCGCCCTGGTATTCGAACTGGGCGCATCTCGTAAAAACCTCTTCCACCGCACCTTTGCAAATTAATCGGGGTTTGCCGTCGGGAGTCTCCACCACCACCGACATCAGTTTGCGGGAAAAATCAAAAGGGATTTCATCAATCTTGCGGTAATTGGGGATCTGAAAGTGATCTTCCCGTTCGCTATATTGGAGGACGGCCCGGTCCAAAACATTCTTCAGCCCCGTCTGGAAGAAGCTGTTCAGGTAAGCCAATATCAATACATTTTCATCGTCTTCCCCCTCAACGTCGCAATGTTGCTGCAAAATAACCCGGTCCATCGTTAAGGTGCCCGTTTTATCGGTGCACAGAACATCCATGGCCCCAAAATTCTGGATCGCATTGAGGCGTTTAACGATAACTTTCTGTCTGGACATGGCCAAGGCGCCCTTGGAGAGGCATACGGTCACGATCATGGGCAGCATCTCGGGAGTCATGCCCACCGCGACCGCCATGGCGAAGAAAAAGGCCTCCTGCCAGTTATGCTTGGTAAAGCCGTTAATAAGAAAAACCAGAGGTACCATGACCGCCATGAAACGGATCATCAGCCAGGTAAACTGGGTAACCCCCTTGTCGAAGCTGGTCTGCACCTCCTGACCCACTATGGCACTGGCCATGCTCCCCAAATAGGTCTGCAAACCCGTCTCCGCCACTACGGCCACGCTTGTGCCGCGCTCGACGCTGGTTCCCAGGAAACAGATGTTTTTCAGTTCCAGCAGACCAACTTCCTCTGTGCTTTCCTGGACTTCATGCTTCTCCACCGGAAACGATTCGCCCGTCAGACTGGCCTGGATCAAGAACAAGTCTTTGCAGGAAATGATGCGAATATCTGCCGGGATCATGTCACCGGCAGCCAGATGCACCACGTCCCCCGGGACCAATTGCGCCAGGGGGATCTCGTTAGCTTGGCCATCCCGGACAACGGTGGCATTCACGCTAATCATGGCCTTAAGCTTGGCCGCGGCGTCGTCAGCCCGGGCTTCTTGGACAAACCGCAATACCACGCCCAGGACTACCATGGCTGCCATTACGGTCGCCGCCCGCAAATCGCCAGTAAGGGCCGATATTACTGCCAAAACAGAAAGCAGGATTACCAAAGGATTGACCAACGCCCGGCCCAGCAGCCGCAACCGGCTGTGCCGCTTATCCTGGGCCACTACATTCGGTCCATATTCTTTTAACCGACGCGCCGCTTCGCCTGCGCTCAGGCCTTGACTGGAAGTCCGGAGTTTCTGAAATACCTCATCAGGCCCACAGAGACTTAATTCCAAAATTTCCGGAGAAACCTGAATCTCGGAGGGATGCCGGGGGGCCCCAAATTTTTTGGGAATTATCATGGTTCAGGTCTCCTCATCCTCGCCGGGATATGTTCTTAACGTTCAGAAGACGTTATCCCGAAAGAGCAATAATGATTTTAGGGCATACCATAAATTTTTCCAGAAAAATTTTTAAGCTTTCGTTAACCGCCATCCTTGCTTTTGCCCGGATTGGCGCCCAGGCAAAATATGGGGACTTGCCCTCTAGAGAATAAATATTATCTTAAGACTGTCTGAGATAATATAATCCCATCGTGAAGGCGCGCCTGGTTGGCAAGGCCTCGCCCGGGAGACCAGAGTTTTTATTTATTAGTAGATTATTGTAGTTAAACCGATAAATACCAGCTTCCTTCAGGGCGCCGACGGTTGGCAAGACCCTGGGGCGACACGCGGGTTCATCTGCTCACGGTTATTGATCATTAAAGCGAGGGTGGAACAATGGCCCTATCAGGTAAGAGACTGTTCGCCCATGTGTCCCGGGGCAGGGTGGCCGGCAGACTGGCCGTGGTAGTGATTGTGGGGTTGGCGCTGGGTTGGCTGGCGACCGCAGGCCCGTTCGGGTCCCAGGGCCGGGCCCAGGCAAGCGCGGCCACCGGGCCCGATGCCCAGAAACACTTTACCATCGTCAAGGTTGAACCGGATGCCGGGCGCGAAGAGGTCAGAATCTGGTTCAGTCAACCTCTGGCCCTGGAGAGCCTCCAAGGCAATCTGCGGCTGCTGCCCCGGGTCAAGATCGACTGGAACCGCAGCACCCTGAGCCCCACAGGGGTCCTGACCTTGCGGGGGGCTTTCCGGTATGGCGCCGGCTACCTCATCAACCTGCCGGCCACCCTGAGGCTGGGAAATAAGACCTATTCCCCCACGGTCACCTCCTTTTTCCTGCCCGACCGGCCGCCCAAGGTGGATTTTGTGGGGCCTCAGAGCGTCATCGAACGGGACAGCCGGCAGTTGCTTCACGTCCGGGCTCAGAACGTCAACAACCTGAGGTTTGAAGGGATAAGGGTGCCCCCCCTCTTGCTGCCCCTGGCCCTGGCGGTGGAAAAATCTCCGGCCGACTGGGACCGTCTGTTCAGCGAGCTCACCGAGGCCTCCGTAGGGCTCAAACCCTTGCTCAACGCACATAAGGACCTGGCCGGCTTCGTCACCCCACCCCTGAGTGAAAAGCAACTCTTTCCCGCCGCCGGCGAAAAGAACCAGCCCTGGGCCGTCACCCTGCCCCTGAGCTTTCGCCAGGGCAAGGAGACCGGGGCCCTGGAACTCATCCGGGTGCTGAACAACGAGGCCGGCAGCGACGCGGGCGCCTCGCCCCGGGTCTTTGAGATCACGGACCTGGGCCTGACCTATAAACGCGGCCATCAGAACCTCCTCATCTGGGTCACCTCCCTCCAGGCCGGCAAAACCATGGCCGAGGCCCAGGTCATCGGCTTTACCCGGGACATGGAGGTCTTTCCCCTGGGGCGCACCAACCAGGACGGGGTGCTGCTCTTTGAACGCCGGGACCTGGCGGGGATCTCCCTCAAGGACCCCAAACGCCTGGCGTCGGCAAAACGCACCGTGGACCCGGACGACCTGGTGCTGCTGATGGCCGGGACCCGGGACGACGTGGCCTTCATCCAGGTGCTGCCCCAGGGTAACCTCAAGCCCCAGGGGATCTGGCAGGTGGGGGCCGGTGAAAGTTTCCGCAACCTCAAAGGCCACGTCTTTACGGAACGGGGCGTCTACCGCCCCGGCGAAAAGGTTTACTTCAAGGGCGCGGTGCGGGAATATGCCCAGGCGCGGATTTTCCCGCCCGTGGGAGAAGTCTGCTCCTTTGAGGTCATCAGCCCCAAGGGCGAGCAGGTTTTCACCCTGGAGAGCCAGACTTCGGATTTCGGCACGGCCGCCGGGGAAATCCTGACCCAGAGTTACTGGCCCCTGGGCACCTATACCCTTAATATGACCTTTGGCCCGCAATCCTCGGATGAAACCCCCAGCCGCGCCAAGGGTCGCCGTGGCCGCGGGGATACGGAGGCCGGGGCAGGGGAGGGGGCCCCTAAAAACCAGGTGAGCGCCACCTTTCAATTGCAGGAGTTCAAGCCCCCCCGGCACTTTGTGACCATCGGGTTTCAGCAGTTCTCCCGGCCCCTGCAGGGTTTTGTCAATCGGGGCGAAGAGAAAGCTCCCTTTGTCCGCATCGCCTTCACCGGCTCGTATTATGCCGGGGGCCAGGTCAAGCACGGCCAGGTGCGCTGGAAGATTTTTCAATCCAAAACCAGCTATCAGGTCCCGGGTTATGACAACTTCACTTTCGGCTATGGCGGCGACGAGCAGGGTGAGTTGATCGAGAGCGGCGAGACCATTTTGGATGAGAAGGGCAGCGCCGAACTGGAATTTCCCCTGGATCGCCAGGTCATGAACGGCCAACACGGACTCTCGGTGCTGGCCACCGTGGTCGATTTCGACGGCCGGGCCGCCACCGAGACCAAGGTGTTCCAGGTTACCCCGGACCTCCTGGTGGGCATCAGCCGCCACCCGGAGCAGGCCCGGGCCGACGAGGACCAGGTGCTGAAAGTCATGGTGTCCAGGCCGGACGGCAAGCCCCTTTCCCGGGGAGCTGTCCGCGCTGAGATTCTGCAAAAAAGCTGGTCCTACGTGGCCAAGCGCAACACCGCCGGCGATCTCTATTGGGACGAACAGGAACTCTGGCGCAAGGCCCTGACCAGCGATCTGGCCCTGGAGAAAGGCGCCGCCGCCTTCCGCTTCAGTTTTGCCTGGGGCGGCAATTATCTGATAGCCGTTACCTATCGAGACGAAGCCGGCCGCAGCTTCACTTCGGCCACTGCTTATGACGTGATCGGCGAAAATTATGCCTACGAAAACAAGGACCGGCCCTATCAGCCCCTGCCCCTGACCGCGGACCAGGCTGCCTATAAGCCGGGGGAGACGGCCCGGCTCACGGCCCGGCCCCCCAGCCCGGTGTCCCGCTATCTGGTCACTCTGGAGCAGGATGGGGTGCTGAAATACGAGGTGATCACCCCGAAATCGGGTGAAGACCGCCTGTCCGTTCCCATCCGGGCCGAATATGCCCCCAATCTCTATGTCTCGGTCCTGGGCCTGACCCCCCGGGGGCAATTCACGGTGTACGCCGGCCACTACGATACCGAGGCTCCCAACTTTTACTGGGCCACCCTCAACCTGCCGGTGCGCCAGGAAGTGGAAGGCCTCCAGGTCAAGATCAGCCCGGGAGTGACGGAGCTCAAGGCCCAACCCGGGGCCAAAGTGACCCTGGATTTCACCGTCCAGAACCCGAAGGGTGGCGGGGTGGAAGCAGAGATGGCCGTGGCGGTGGTGGATGAAGCCGTCCTGGCCCTCACCGGTTTTAAAACTCCCACCCTGGAGTCCCTGATCCGGTTTGACCGGCCCCTGGGGGTTTTTACCGGAGAACTGCGGTCGTTCCTGGTCCACCAGACCCCCTTCTATCTCTCCAAGAACGAGCCCCTGACCGGCGGCGGCGGCCTGAACGAAGGCGTGATGTCCAAACTCCGGCGTCGCTTCGAGGCGGTGGCTTATTTCAACCCCCGGGTGCTCACCGACGCCCAGGGACGGGCCCAGGTGTCCTTTACCCTCCCCGACAACATGACCACGTACCGGATTTATACCGTGGTGCTGGACCGGGGGAGCCGTTTTGCCAGCGCCGAGCGCCCCCTGTTGGCCACCCAGGACTTTTACCTGGAACCGGGCTTGCCCGGCTTCTTTACCCGGGGGGACACCTTTAAGTTCCAGGTGGCCGCATTCAGCGCCACCAATGCCCGGGGTCCGGTCCAGTTCAGCGCCGTCGGGGACGGGGGACTGTTTCTCGCCGCGGTGGAACAGGCAGAACCGCTCAATCCCAAGGACAGCTTAAAGCTCAGCGTCACCGGCCAGGCGGCCGCCAGCGGCCCGGCCGCGGCCCGTTTCACCGGCGCCTTCCAGGGACGGACCGACGCGGTGGAACTCAAGCTGCGGATCAACTCCGGGCACGTCCGGGACACCAAGGTGTGGTTCGGTTCTCTGGCGGAAAAGGCGGGGACTGCCGAGATCAAGGTTCCTCTCCCCGGCTACCTGACCGGGGGTGCATCCGAGAAGATTAACCCGGAAGAGGTCAAGGCGGTCCTGACCGTGGCCGGGTCGCCCTTTTTGCGGATGACCGAGGCCATCCGTTACCTGCTGGATTACCCGTATGGCTGTGTGGAGCAGACCAGTTCCGGGGTTCTGGCCCTGGCCGCCCTCCGGGGCGACATTGACAAAGGCCTGGTGTCCGGGGTGACCCTGGCCGACACCGACAAATATCTGAACCGGGGCATCCAGCGCATCCTGGGCATGCAGACCGATTCCGGCGGCTTTGCCTACTGGCCGGGCCAGCGGGAACCCCACCTCTGGGGCTCGCTCTACGCCGCCGCGGCCTTGAGCCTGGCCCGGACCCATGGGCTCACGGTGCCGGAAGATCCCCTGAGTCAGGCCGGGGATTACCTGAAGACCCAGATCAAGGAGGAAAAACGGTCCCCGGACGTCAAGGCCTTTGCCGGTTTTGTCCTGGCCCTCAGCGGGGCCCTGGACCGGGACACCTTCACTGCCGTCAACGCTCACTTTGCCCGGATGAACCGGGAGAGCAAAATCCTGGTGTTGTTGGCGGCCCGAAAAGCCAACTTGCGTCCCTTGGCGGAACTCCAGGCCGCCCTGAAACCGCTCTTGGGCGGCAAAGCCAAGGCGGATGCGGATGACACCGACGAGTTCCAGGCCCGTTTCCGCACCCCGGCCCTGGCCCTGCTGGCGGGCTGCGCTATCCTGCCCAATGATCCCCTCACCAAGGAGGAGGCGCTGCTGCTGCTGGGAGGCCTGGACGGCCAGGGCCTCTGGACCTCCACCAGCGATACCGGTTGGGCCCTGTTGGCCCTGGGAGAATACTTCAAGGGCGCCAGTTTTGGCGCCGAACCGGTTGAGATCAGCATCAGCCAGCCCGGAGCCCCCGCCGCCCAGCGCCTTAAACTGGACCCCCGGGGCTTCCGCACGGTGGGTCTGGACTCCGGGGCTTTCCTGAAGAACCCGGTGGTCAAGGTGGAGGGCCAGGCCGGCAAAACCTGGCTCTACAAGCTGGAACTGACCGCCCCCCGTCTGGATATCGCCGCGGCCGGGGCGGCCAACGGCTTCAAGGTCCGCCGGGTCATCAATAACACCGATGGCTCAGACGTTATCAAGGTGGGGGACCTGGTGAAAGTAACCGTCTTCCTGGAGGTCGCCGGCAAGGGGCAGCGCTATGTGGTCCTGGATGACCCCCTCCCCGCGGGACTGATGGCCCTCAACACGGCCTTCAAGACCGAGGAACCCATCCCGGAGGGGGAAGAACCGGGGAATGGCGACGACTTCGATTACGTCACCCGGGAGGGGACCATCCGCTTCCGGCCCAATTATTTCGAGATCCGTGACGACCGGGTCCTGGCCTTCCGGGACCAGGTCTTCTCCGGCTCCCACCGGTTCGAGTATTACTGCCGGGCCGTGTGCGAGGGCAAGTTCATGGTGCCCGCCACCCGGGTGGCGGCCATGTACTCCCCCGGGGTGAACGGCTACTCCCCCCGGGGAGAACTCACCGTCAAGGGACGCTGATGCTGAAGTGGCTGCCTGCAAGCCGTCTGGCCTGGTGCCTGGCTGCGGCCCTGCTCGCCCTCACCGGACTGGCCTGGCATTTTGAGGCCGCCACCCGCCTGGCCCCTGAGGCCCTAAAACCCCGGCCCGGCCCCCTGGTATTGGACCGCACGGGCCGGATACTGCGGCTGACGCCCGAGGCCCAGGGACGCAAGCTCGTCACCCTCCCCGACCAGGTCGTCCCCCCCATCGTGGCAGCGGCCTTCGTAGCCGCGGAGGACCAGAGGTTCTGGCGCCATCCGGGCATCGACCCCCTGGCCATTCTCCGGGCGGCCGCCGCCAACCTGACCCATGGCCGCATCGTGTCCGGGGCCTCCACCATCACCCAGCAGTTGGCCCGCCTCACTTACCCAGGACCCCGCAGCTATTATCGCAAACTGGTGGAGATGGGGCGCAGTCTCAGGCTGGAGATGGCCTTGAGCAAGGACGAGATCCTGCGAAGCTACCTGGACCGGGTCCCCCTGGGCAACAACCTCATGGGGGTGGAGGCCGGGGCCGGGGCCTATTTCGGCAAAACCGCCTCCCAGTTGAGCCCGGGGGAAGCCGCCCTCCTGGCCGCCCTGGTCAAGGCCCCCGGGGCCCTGAACCCTTATGGCCCCCACCAAGCCCGCCTGTTGGCCCGGCAGCGCTGGGTTTTGGGTCGCATGGTCCGGCTGGGGTATCTCAGCCCCCAGGAATTTCAGGCCTGCCAGGCAGAGCCCGTGAAGTTCCGGGGCGACGGCCGCCACCCCCCGGGGTTCCCGTTTGAGGCCCCGCATTTTGTCAATCTGGTCCTGGCCCGGGAGCCCGCGGCGCACCCGACTTCCCAGCGGATCAGGACGACGTTGGATCTGACCCTCCAGCGCCGGGCCCAGGCCATTGTTTATTCCCACCGGGCCCGGCTCGCCAAAGCCGGCGCTTCCCAGGCCGCGGCGGTGATTGTCGCCAACGCCTCCCGGGAGGTCCTGGCCCTGGTGGGTTCCTGCGCCTATAGTCCCCGGGACCAGGGATTTAATAACGGCGCCGCCGCCTGGCGTTCCCCCGGCTCCACCCTTAAGCCGTTCCTCTATGCCCTGGCCCTGGACCAGGGATTCACCCCCGCCTCGGTGCTGGAAGACGTGGAGCGGCGCTACTCCACCCCCCGGGGCGAGTTTGTCCCGGCCAATTTTGATCGCGTCAGCCACGGTCCCGTTTCTTTCCGCGAGGCCCTGGGCAATTCCTTGAACCTCTCGGCCGTGCACCTGCTCAACTTGATCGGGCCGGCAACCTATTACGACACCCTGGCCAGCCTGCACCTCATCAACCGCCCGGAATTCACCCCGGACCACTACGGCCTGGGTCTGGTGGTGGGCAACCCCGAAGTCAGCCTCCTCCAACTGGCCGGGGCCTATGCCAGCCTGGCCAACGGCGGCAGGTTCGCCCCCCTGCGCCTGACTTTGGCGGACCCTCTCGCGGATGAGACGCCGCTCTTTTCGCCCCAGGCGGCTTTTATCATCAGCGACATCTTGAGCGACCCCATGGCCCGGGCCCGCATCTTCGGCGGCGCCGCGGCCATGAACCCGCCTTACCGGATGGCCATCAAAACCGGGACCAGCACCAAGGCCCGGGATTTATGGACCGTAGCCTATACCCCGGAGTATACCCTGGCGGTGTGGGTGGGCAATTTCAACGGCCGCCCCACCGGCGATCTCAGCGGCGCCGGTAGCGCCGCGCCCATCGTGGCGGACCTGGCTGCGATCCTGTTTGCCTCGCATCCACCCCAGCCGTTTCTCCGGCCCGAGGGGGTCGTCAGCGCCGAGGTGTGCGCCTTCTCCGGGATGAAACCCGGGCCGGGCTGCGTCCACCGACGCCAGGAGCTGTTCCTGGCCGGCACCGAACCCCGAAGGTTCTGTTCCTATCACCATCCCCGGGAACCCTGGCACCGCATGCCCACCAATTTTGCGGGCTGGCTGCATCAGCGCTACGAGAAAGGCGAGGCCGGGCGCTTTCGCCTGGCCGACTTCGACCAGGACTTGGGGAAAACCTTCCAGGGCCCGGTGGCCGCCGCCCCTGACGCCGGGGCCGTTTCCGGCCGCCAGGGAACCTTCTCGGGCCTTGGGGTTCAACCGCCGACCCCGGACCGCGGCCTAGCGCTTCGGGTCAGCATCAGCTACCCCCTCTCCGGGGACCGGTACCAGTTGCCGCCTCGGGCCGAAGCCATCCGGTTGACCGGGAAAGCCCTGTGCCGGGACCCGGTCAAAACCATCACCTGGTTTGTAGATGGCCGGGAAGTCGCCGCCACCGGCCCCCCCTACGAGTTGCCCCTGGAACTGCCACGGGGCCGCCACCGTCTCACTGTGGTCGGTCCCGGCGGTCAGGGCGACGTCGTAGAGGTGACCGTCCAATGACGGCCTGCCGTCCGGGGAGACTGAATCTTTTAGAGGTTTTTATCTAACGAATGAGTTTTGGTCGGGGCGGACCCATGGGTCCGCCCTGTGGGTGGGCGCATTCCGGTCAAACCTTACTTTGGCACCGGGTTTTCTATCGGCTCAATGGTAAGAGGTTTCTTGAGCGTGGCGTGGAGGGATTTTTCGGCAGCCTGGGCCTCGCCCCGGGAGGCAAACGGCCCCAGCCAAACCTGATAGCGGTTGATATTCCTGGGGTCTCGCTGAATAAAGACGGGTTGTCCCTGCTTTTTTAACCTGGCCAGCATGTTGGCGGCATCCGGGTATTTTGGATAACTGCCCACCAACATACCATAGTGTTCTTTCTCCTCCGGTGGCGGAGGAATCGTCACCTTCGGGGCCGGGAGATTCGACTCCTCCAGGGGGGCAATGCCTGTGGGGGGGACCGTCTGGTCGCCGGGGAGCGCCGCCGCCGGCCCTTTGGACTCCGGGGTGGCAGGGGCTGGTTTCACTGCCGGAGCCGTCCCCCCGGTCGGCCCGGTGACGGGGCTCCGGCCGGTTGGCCACGGATTTCCCTTCAAGAAAACATACAGGACCACCAGGATGATGGCCAGTATAACCCCAACTGCCAATCCACGTCCTAAACTCTTGTTCATGGTCCTTTGCCCCGATCCGCCAGCCCGCCCTGGGGTTTAAGAAGCTCTTGCCGTTAATGTATCATAGGGGTGCCGCCGCCGCTACTCCCGGCCTTACCAACCCGCTCCTCAGCGGTCAAGGCTGCGCCAGGAGTCGGCACACCTTCTCGATGTCGTCGGCTTGAGCCTCGACAATGCGATTCGCCTCGATTTTCAAGGCTGCCAGGTTGGCCGGCGACGCATCGTCCATGTCGTCGTTGGCCGTGTCCAGAGTGGTTTGGAACCGGATAAAATTATCTCCCAAAACTTGCTGCAACTGGTAATCCACCGCACTGCTGACGCCATCAAACACCACATTGAGGATGGGCAGGGCCCACTGCACTTTGCCCCAGTCCCTGGCCTCCTCATAGTGGATGGGGCGAATCAACTGGCCGGTCCCCAGCGATACGACCAGAAAATCCCGTTCATCCGGAAAGAGACGCCGGGCCTCCGCATACGCCGACATGGCCGGATTGTTGACGAAGACCCCGCCGTCAATTAACCCCAGCTTCTTATCTCCAAGCAGCATCAAAGCAGGCTGAAAGTAAGTGGGCGCCGCCGACGTGGCCCGGGCCGCCTGGCGCATCATCGCGGACTTGGTTTCATCCCACCAACTCTTAAAAAAGAAGGGGCGGCGGGTCTCGATCTCGTAGCTGCTGACCAGCACCCTCGTAATGGCCTGCTCCAGCAGTGCGTCCCCCAAATACTCCTTCAGAATCGCTTCCAGCGGTTCTACGGGATATTTTTCTTCGGTAAGACCGGCGGCCGAACTTACCCCCTGCCACAAGGAGCGTGGGAAGATATCCGTGCCCCTTTGCACATAAAGGTCCACCAGGTCGGTGGCCCGGTACTTCGGCGCCCCGCTGCCGCCATCCAGGTTAAGCATCAGGCTGATAATGCCGCCGGTGGAGGTGCCGGCCATGAGGTCGAACATGGACGCCACCGACCGCTTGGTCCGGTCCTCAATCGCCCTGAGAATCATGGCCGGTATAATCCCCCGGATGCCGCCGCCATCAATGGAGAGAATTTTTTTCATTGCTGCGGGTCTCCCGTGGTTGGATAAGAGGGTTGATGCTCAAGGCGTCTTGAGAATTTCACCAGCCGGAGTGCATTGAACCTATTTCAAAAACTTTTTTTTGCGCCAGTTTGTCATTCTGAGCGAAGCGAAGAATCTATTCTTTCCAATAACCTGGACCCTGCGCGGGCGCTTCGGGTGGCACAATAAACCGGTTTTGAAAGAGCTTCTTGGGTATCTATTTAAGGATGACAGGACCAGCCGTCAAGCCAGGCCGTCCGAGTGGGCAGATTTTGTCTGACTGAAAGGCGGCGGAGTCCAGGAACCAAGGCCCCGCCACCTCGACTAAGGTCAGTCAACCGGGCTAGCGCCGGGGCACGACTATCGGCGGCGGCGTCATATAAATTTCTGGTGGAATCATGTAGCGTCGGTTGATGAGCTCATCATAAGTCAGATACCCTTTATTGCCGGTGTCGCACTTCTGGAAAACTTCCAAGGCCTGGTTTTTATCGGTGGCCCGGGCCATGAACGCCTCTTTGGTGATCTTGCCGTCATGGTTCGTGTCCAGGACCGCACACAGTTCCTGGTTATCCATCTGCGCCTTTTGCTCCTGGGTCGAAGCGCAACCGCTCATGACGAGAACGGCCAACCCCAACGCCAGTGCGACCCCACCTCCAATCATTTTCATCTGCGGCCTCCTCAATCTCCTTCGGGAAGCCAGGGCTCCTGACAGAAACCTGAGCCCTGGCCGCCCCCCATATCTCAGCCGGTTGCTTGACACGCCGCCCCCGGCGCACCGATCCAAAATTGGGCCGGAGAGAGTCTTTCTGCCTGGATAATCGTTCAAGCAGCTTGATTATCTGAAGTATCCGGGCTTCTCATCCGCACGATAGCACAGAAATACTGCCCCAAAAACTATTTTATGCTCTCCTCAAGGACTAGTCATTGCAGGCCCGGATCAGCCCGAGTTCCCGACTCAGACCCTGGCGCGGCTTGCGGCCCGGCAAGGAGAGCCCGATCCTGTGCGCTTGACAGGCAGGCGCCGGTGGGTAACAATGAGCTGACCGATGCAAATAAAAATCTTGTCGTGATAATCGGATAAGAGGTCAAGATGATGGAACTGTTATTTCGCCCCCGGCGCTTGCGGCGGCGGGAGCCCCTGCGCCGCATGCTCCGGGAGACGCATCTGCGCCCCGAAGACTTCATTTACCCCATGTTCGCCGCCCCGGGGAGCCGGGTGCGTCAGGAAGTGCCTTCCATGCCCGGCGTCTGCCGCCTGTCCCCGGACCTGCTGGTGGAGGAGGCTAAGGCCGCCCTGGACGTCGGGGTGCCGGCGGTCCTTCTCTTCGGGCTGCCCACCCGCAAGGACGACACCGGCTCCGAGGCCGCTTCCCCCAAGGGCGCGGTGCAGCAGGCGGTGCGCCAGCTCAAGAAAAAGGTCCCCGAACTGGTGGTAATCACCGACGTCTGCCTGTGCGGCTATACCTCCCACGGCCACTGCGGCCTGCTTGCCGGCCAGGAGGTGGACAATGACACCACCCTGGAGATTTTAGGGCAGGTGGCGGTATCCCACGCCGAGGCCGGGGCCGACATGGTGGCGCCCTCGGACATGATGGACGGCAGGGTAGGGGCCATCCGGGAGTCGCTGGATGAGCGTGGCTTTGAGATGGTGCCCATCATGTCCTATGCGGTGAAATACGCCTCCAGCTTCTACGGCCCCTTTCGGGATGCGGCGGAGTCCGCCCCGGCCTTCGGCGACCGCCGTTCCTACCAAATGGACCCGGCCAACGCCCGGGAGGCCTTGCGCGAAGCCGCCCTGGACGTGGAGGAGGGGGCCGACCTCCTCATGGTCAAGCCCGCCCTGCCATACCTGGACATCATTGCCCAGCTGGCCGCGGAGTTCGATTTGCCCCTGGCCGCTTACCAGGTGAGCGGCGAGTACGCCATGATCAAGGCCGCGGCCGCCAACGGCTGGCTGGATGAAACCGCGGTGATGCTGGAGTCGCTCCTGTCCATCAAGCGGGCCGGGGCGGATTTGATTTTGACCTACTTTGCCAAACAGGCCGCGGCTTTGCTGGGGAAATAGAGTAAGGCGATTATCCCCTTGACAATGTAGTTTCTCTAGGAAATTCTACCCTCACGGAGAAAATTAGACAGCTAGTTTTCCCAGTGCGTGGGCAAGTATGGGAATTTTTAGACACCTCAAGGATAGATTGGTCACATGGAAAAGCATTCTATGGCGACCCATTCCGGCAATTTGGGTTGTTCTTTTTACGATCGTGGAGTTTTCTCACATCGTTCGTGAGGAATTGTCTCCCGAGGTACGGGAAAAATGGAGGATCGTTAATATGATCCCCTCCTGGCCTTGGTGGATATGGGTCATTATTTGTTTATCTGGCCTTGGTTTAATTACATTAGAGGGCGCGTATCGTTTGATTTGCCAGAAAGAAGAAGAGTTTAAAAACCAAATAGATATCATGAAATCTGAATTAGACCTGTTGCGCCAAGAACATAATAAAGAAGATTTTATATCATTGAAAGAAGCATGTGAGAATCTTAAGGAAGAGTTAGATAGAATATATGGATACTCCCTTGGTAGAACACTCGAGTCATTGCGTCCTCATGAGCAATTGGTCTACCTTTCCAAATATTTTGTAGAAGTAGATGATATTTATGGAAAACGCTCATCTTCATCTTTTACTGATTGGGAGAAGATTAGCAAAGATAAGTTGACCTTGGGCGAAATCAAAGTTGAAGGCGAATTGGTATTATATGGCGCAGGAAATTATGTCGGGAAAGAGCCAGATTATATTGATCTTGCTTTTAAAAAGAAGAACCTATCAGAAAATATTGAAAAAATAAGACGCTCTATATTTATTCCATTAAAAGAAGCAGTTCAACAACTTTACATAGAATGTGAAAGGAGACCATTATGTAATAGCTTTCTTAAAGAACACATTATGAGTGAATTTACATCTCCCAATGATGTTTGGGATTATCTTGCAGAACTTTATTTTCAATGTACAAGTATTCCCATTTATGGGAAGGACACTTACTCTAATGAATTAAGGGAAATTGACAAAAGCTGTATTGGTAATATGTATTTTGAGGACGAAGTGTCTTCCCTATATATTCTTATTGGCAAGAAACAGCAATATACCGAACTTTCTATTAGAAGGGATGAAGTCGAGAGAGCGATAAAGGAAATAATTGTGGCTGCCGAAGGAATATATCAGAGCAAATAGAATAGTTCAGTTCACATTGTCAAGCCTATAATCGCTATAGCAATTATAGGAAATATAGGAAAGGTTTTTGAGGAGCGGAACAAGGCATGAACTTGATCTAATACTTCAGAAAGTTTGTAAGATATATTACATAACTTATTGTAATATAAGAGTATAATGCTGAGTAACCATAATCACACTTTATGAACCATTCCGACCATAAATCTGCCTCACCGCCTCCCCTCCGCCTCCTGGCCTGGGAGACCACCCGGCGCTGCAACCTGGCCTGTCTCCATTGCCGGGCCGCGGCGGGGTCCGGGCCTTATCCCGATGAGCTGACCACCGCCGAGGGCATGAAGCTCCTGGATGACCTCGCCACCATGGGCCAGGTGGTGGTGATCCTCACCGGCGGCGAACCCCTCCTGAGGTCCGACATCTTTGACCTGGCGGCCCACGGCGCCGGCCTCGGCCACCGCATGGTCATGGCGGTGAACGGCACCCTGCTGACCCCGGCCATAGCCAGCCGCCTCAAAGACGTGGGCATCCAGCGGCTGTCCATCTCCATCGACGGCGCCACCGCGGCCTCCCACGACCGTCTCCGCGCCGTGGAGGGGGCCTACGACGGCGCCCTCGCCGGCATTGCCGCCTGCCGGGAGAGCGGGCTGCCCTTCCAGATCAACACCACCGTCACCCGGGCCAACCGGACCGAACTTCCGGCCATCCACGAGCTGGCCCTGAAACTTGACGCCGCCGCTCACCATGTCTTTATCTTGGTGCCCACCGGGCGGGGGGAGCTCATCCGGGAGGAGCTGGTGTCCCCGGAGGAATACGAGGCGACCTTGCAGTGGTTACTGGCGCGCCAGCGGGACGGCAAGCTTTTCATCAAGCCCACCTGCGCCCCCCAATTCTACCGGCTGTGGCGCCAGGACGCCGCGGCCCGGGGCGAACCAATCACCCCGGCCACCCACGGCATGGAGGCCATGACCAAGGGCTGCCTGGGCGGCCAGGGCTTCGCCTTTGTGTCCTACCGGGGGGAGGTGCAGCCCTGCGGCTACCTGGAATTGATGGCGGGCAACATCCGCCAGACCCCGTTCCCGGAAATCTGGGCCCATGCAGAACTGTTTCAGCGCCTGCGCCGGGTGGATGACTACCACGGCAAATGCCGCGCCTGCCAGTACCGCAAGGTCTGCGGCGGCTGCCGGGCCCGGGCTTATGCCATGACCAACGATGTGCTGGGGGACGACCCCATTTGCCCTTATGAGCCGGCGGGCTAATATCTCCCGCCAAGACGCCAAGGCGTCAAGAGACCAGACTTTCTTATGACAATACCGAAAACCGGCACGTTAGACGCTCTGGACCGGGCCATCTTGAACGAGATCCAGTCACATTTTCCCATTGAGTCCCGGCCGTATGCCGAAGTGGGGAAGAGGGTAGGGGCCACGGAAGAGGAGGTTTTGGCCCGGGTCGCGGCCATGGCCGATGGCGGGGTCATCCGGCGCATCGGGGCCAACTTCACCTCCCGCAAGCTGGGCTATACCAGCACCCTCTGCGCCGCCCGGGTGGAACCGGAGTCGCTGGAACGGTTCGTGGCCGTGGTCAACCGCTATCCCGGGGTCACCCACAACTACCTGAGGCGGCACCGTTACAACGTCTGGTTCACCCTCATCGCCGAGTCGGAGGAGCGTCTGGACCAGATCCTGGCGGAAATCTCCCGGGCCTCGGAAGTGACGGAAATCTTGAGCCTCCCGGCCCAGGAGGTCTTCAAGATCAAAGTGGACTTTCCTCTATAACGGCCTGGCTTTCCCAGGGCACGCATAGCACCGGGCAGGGCAGCAGGCGCACCACCTTCTCGGCGGTTGAGCCGAAAAAGACTTCCTCAATGGGCCCCCGGCCACTTCGGCCATAGCCTCCCATGACAATCAAATCCGCCGCCAGATCCCGGGCCATGACCGCGATCTCCTGGAAGGGAATGCCCACGGTCACCATGCTGGTGACTTCCAGGTCGTCGCGGCCGTACTGCTGGAGAAATTCATCCAGGTGCTTTTGGGCCTCCTCTCTGAACTCCGGCAGGAGGAGATCCGGCGCCACCTTCAGGTGCTCCGCCATCCGGGTCACCAGGGTCTTTTGGATGACGTGCAGGAGGATAAGCTTGGCCCCGAAACGCTGGGCCAGGTTTTTGGCCACCACGAAGGCGGCGCCGGCGCATTCGGAAAAGTCGGTGGCTACCAGAATGGCTTTGAAATCCATGGGGGCGCTCCTTCCTGAAGGTGGCCTTAACCCTGACAAAACGGGCCAGGCGATTGGCTATGAGCCCAGGGAGTTATTTCACTATCGACTTGAGCTTCTTAAACAGCGCCTCGGCATTATCAAAGGTCCCTTCTTCCGTCAGCAGCACCTGGCCGCTCTTATCCACCAGCACGGTAGTGGGGGTGCCGCTGATATTGAGGATCGTGCCGAGTTTCCAGTCGGGGTCGGGCACCAGGGCGTAGGGAATTTTATTGGCAGCCTTGAACTGCTTTAAGGCCGAGGCCTGATTGCTCTCTCCCACCGCGATAATTTTCACCTTGTCCTTAAGGCTTGAATTCGCCACCAACTCGTATAGCCGGTTCAAGGCGGGAACCTGTTCCACGCAGTGGGGGCAGGTGGTGCGCATGATTTCGATCAGGACATACGGAGCCTTGATATCCTGGAAGGCAAAGGCTCCCGACTTTTCCAGGCCCAGGTACTTCTGGTCCGCCTCTTCGATGGTACCGGAAAACTTGAGATGGGCAAGGCTCGCTCGCGGCGGGGCCGCCATCGACCAGGAAGCCCAAGCCAGCCAAATCGTCAGACAGCCTGCCAGGGCCAGGAGCGCAGGTTTTCGATGCATGGTGTCCCCTTGGGAGATATTTTAGCAATTGCGGCAGTTTTGCATAAGATAGTGTCGTTGAGGGGCGGCGTCAATCAGACGGGGCACGGGTCAGACTGCCCGCTTTGGGAAGCCTGACCCGTTAACAGAGAGGCTATTTAACGATTTGTTTGATCTGTTGGAAGACTTCATCGGCACTTTCGAAGGTCCCGATGTGGACGAAGAGGACCTTGCCGGTTTTATCCAGGACTACGGTGACCGGGTAAGGGGTGAAATTCAAGGCCTTGCCGAAGCTGTTGTTGGGATCGGGCACCAGGGCGAAGCCCACCTTGTTAAAGGCCTTCCACATCTTCAACTGGGTCTCTTCATTCCCCTGACCGGCGCCGATGAATTTCAGCTTGTCTTTCAGTTGGGCATCATTTTGCACCAGGTCGAACAGCTTGTTCATCACGGGAGCCTGAGCTATGCAATGGGGACAGGCGGTGTTGAACTGCTCCACCAGCACGTAGGGCGCTTTGACGTCTTTCAGGGTGAACGGCCCCGGTTTGGCCAGCCCCAGATACGTGGACTCCTCCGGCGCGATGGTCGCGGCGAATTTAGCATTCCCTACCGTTTGACCGACCTTGGGTTCCGTCTCGGTTGCTCCCGCCAAAGACACGGCGCCGAAGCAAAAGAGCAGTGCCAGACAGCAACTCAGGACCAGAACTTTATTCCTCATCATTAAAGTGCCCCCTTCTTGGTTTTTTGCTGAATGATAAATCAACGACAACCAAAGGGCAAACGAAAATCGCGCCTGCCAGGCTTTTCCATTACGCTTTTTTTAAAGTAAAGTCATCAATCTGGAGGCCCCGACGCCATTTACGGGGCACGGCCTGGCCGTGGGAAGGCCAGGAGGACGGCGGCCGGCGCAGTTCAGGTGAAGAAGCGCTCTTCCCGCCAATCCACCGGCACCCGCACCAGGGTGCCTTGGCGGTGCTGATAGACCAGGTAGCCGTGGCGCACCCCAAACTCAAAGAGGCGATGGGTGAGGAGCACGTCCTGGCGGCAGTAGGACTCCAATTCCTCCCACTGACCCGCGGCATAGAGTTCCAGGGCCAAAAGACCATCCCCGGTCTTTTTCTCCCCCAAAGTCTTTTCCGCCAGGTGATTGAGGGAAAGGCGATGCCCCAGGAGGCTATGGATTTCCTCCAATATATCCAGGGTGGGCAGCTCTGCCAACGGAACGGTGGTATAAGGCTGCAAGACCTGGTAGTCGAAGCGTTTGATATTGAAGCCCACTATCAGATCCAACTTCTTTAAGCGCTCCCCGAGGCGCTTCAAATCGTGCTCCCGATAGGTGGTGGCGACCCCCGTATGGCTCTCGTGGACCACCACCAGGGACACCCCCATGCGGTGGCACTGTCCCCAGCCGCCCACGTCTGCCGCGGAACAACAGGTCTCCAGGTCCAGAACCCCGATCTTCCGGTTCCGGAACCAGGAAATTTCCGTATCCGACTCAGGTACCGGTGTTGCGGCCGCCGCCGGCGCCTCCACGATCTGGATTGCCTCTGGCGGTTCCGCCTCCTCCACTCCCAACAGCAGTCCGGCGATACGGAGCGTGGCCTCCTTGTCCAGGGGTTTGTTGCCGGAGCCGCACTTGGGCGAATGGATGCACGAGGGACAGCCGTCCTCGCAGGGGCAGGCCTCGGTGAGGGACAGGGCCCGCCGCACCAAATCCTCCAGGATTTCGTAAGCCCGAACCGACAGGCCCACGCCCCCGGGATAGCCGTCATAGATGAAGATGGCCGCCCGGCCCACCTGGGGATGGGCCGGGTGGGAGATGCCGCCGATGTCGTAGCGGTCCGCCAGGGCAAAGAGGGGAAACATGCTAATCAGGACATGCTCCAGGGCGTGGATGCCTCCCATGAAGTGGCGGCCCTCGGCGTAAACCGCGTTTTTCACCGCATCCGGGATTTCCAGCCACATGCCCACGGTTTCGAAGATCTGGGGGGGCAGCTCCAGGGAGACCTGGCCCAGGAGCTCCTGGCCCGGCAGCCGCCGTTTTTCATAGCTCAACAGGTGCTCGGTGACCTTGAGCCGACCGATGTGGGCCGTAAACCTGGCCACCTGCCGGGTTTCCAGCACCTCCAGGATCTCTGTCTCTTTGTCCGTCTGGATGCGGGTGAAATAGTTGGGCTCCATGGGGTTGACCCAGACGTTGCGCCGGGCCAGGTCCAGCTTTTCCACCACCCAGGTCTGGGCCTTGTGGAGATAAACTGCCCCGGGATGACATTCCCTCAGAGCCCGGTGGCCGTCAATGGACCCCAAGGGCCGCTTCTTGCCGGTCTGGAAGATGGCGAAACTCTCCCCGATACCCCGGATATTCACTTCTTTCTGGGGGAACCGGGCCCGGGCGAACCAGGCGTCCCCCGCCGCGGAATGGAGCAGGTGGCGCTCCCGGGCCAGTTCCTCCATCACCGGCGCATGCGCCTTCAGGTCGAAGTAAGTCTCGCCCTTGACCTTGAGGGGCAGTTCCTGAGCCGCGCAGGGCAGGTGGGCCTTGACCACGAAGCGGTTGTCCGGGTCCACCACCGCGGTCTCCATGGGACGCCCGAAGAATTCCTCCGGGTACTTGATGAAGTACTGGTCCAGGGCGTCGGCCTGGGCCACCATCACGATGAGGGCGTCCCGCCCCTGGCGTCCCACCCGCCCGGCCCGCTGCCAGGTGGTCACCATGGTGCCGGGATAACCCACCAGGATACAGACGTCCAGCCCGCCGATGTCGATGCCCATTTCCAGGGCGCTGGTTGAGATCACCCCCCGCATCTTGCCGCTGGCTAGGGCGCGCTCGATTTCCCGGCGCTCCTGCGGTAAAAACCCGGCCCGGTAGGAGCTGATGAAGGGGCGCATCTCCGGCGCCAGGCGTTGGGACCAGACATGGATCAGTTCGGTGAGCTTCCGGGCCTGGGTAAAGCAGATGGCGTTGAGCCCCTTCCGGATGGCCTTGGCGAAGATCTGGGCCGCGGTGACCGGGGCGCCCCCCGGGGGATTGATGAACAGGAAATGCCGCCCGGACTGGGGCGCGCCGCTCTCCGTAATGATTTCCACATCGAGGCCGGTGAGCATCTTGACGAAAATATCCGGCTTGGCGATGGTGGCCGAAGAGAGCAAAAACTGCGGGTGCGAGCCGTAGTGGGCACAAATCCGCTGCAAACGCCTGATCACCTGGGCCATGTGGCTGCCCATGATGCCCCGGTAGGTGTGGACTTCGTCGATGACCACGAACTTGAGGTGGGCAAAGAAGCCGGACCAGGAGGCATGATAGGGCATCAGGCCCATGTGGAGCATGTCCGGGTTGCTGATGAGCACATGGGGCGGCTTGGCCTTGATGCCCTGGCGCTGGGCCGGTGGCGTATCGCCGTCATAGATGGCGGCGGTGAGAAAAGGGTAGGGGAGGGCCGCGTCCAACTCCTGGAGGCCCTTGAGTTGGTCCTGCTCCAACGCCTTCAAGGGAAACAGATACAGGGCATGCCCCCGGGGATCTTGGAAGAGAGATTCCAACACCGGCAAATTATAAATGAGGGTCTTGCCGCTGGCCGTGGGGGTGGCCACCAGCAGGTGCTTGCCCGCCCTGATGTGGTCCAGGGCCTCCCCCTGGTGAGAATAGAGGCGGGGAATCCCCAGGCGTTCCAACCCCGCGATCACCGGCGGCGACAGCCCCGCATCCCCGGCCACATACTCCACCTCCTTGGCCGGCAAATAATGGTAGTGCGCCAGAATTTCCCGCGTATCGGCGGATTCTTTCAGTTGATTGATGAAATCTAGAAGCATGTTAAATGACGGTTTTCTGTTTTCGGTTTCCGGTTGTGAGTTACAAGGGAAAAAATGTAGCCGCAGGCTTTAGCCTGCACCGCATATGCGCAATTATAGTGCGTGCCGTGCACGCCGAATTATGGCAGCCACGAGCCGCCCTATAAGTTTTTTCACATTAGATTGCATAATAATAATAATATCTAATAATATTAACTTCTTTCGATATCTTAGGTAAATACCCAAAATACGAGAAGATTAAAGAACTAATCCAAAAGAGCACAAATAAGATTGGTAATAAAATTATCATTAAACTTACAGATGGTTTAATTAAAATCAATTTATCGGAAGTTTTTCTTCTAAAATTGCAATGCTCATTGTTTGCCAAACTACGTTTAACATCATTAATGCATAAATCTGTAAGAAAGAAGTTTATTTCGCGGTTTAATTCAGTATTCAAATTAATTTCTTCACATGTCAGTCGATGTTCCCATCTAGATTGCCAATATTTACTACCATGATTTATTAGAACCCAGAGAATTGAACTAATTAGCCCAAAAATTGAGATAGTTATTGCATATTTACTATCAGTAACAGAAAATAGCCCAGTTGCAAGAGCAATATTTAAAATCAGAAAATAATTTGACCGTTGCCAAAATAAATTAATCTCGAAGTTACGAATTTCTAAGGCTATCTTATAAATATCTTTAGATGTGGGTTTTTCCATTTTAAATTTATCCCTTTCTATATAGGCTGTTGAAAACCTAATAATTTAAGGCCCGTAGGGCGGGAAAGCGCAGCGCATCCCGCCTTTAGCAATGTTTTTACGCAGCCTTAAAGCCTATACATACCAGACTAACCACTGACAACTGGCCACTGACAACTGTCTCCCCCTCACTTCGTCCCCACGTCGATATGTTCCCAGTCAGTGTTACGGCCGGGGTAAGTCCAGGACTGGGGCAGCCGGCAGCCCATCCAACTGGCCGCCTGGTAGACCCACCCCGGCAGTTGCCGGGCGTCGAGTTTATGCATGGCGTCCCGGTTGTACTGGCGGATAGAGTGGCTGATGGGGTTGGGAACGCCATCCACCACTCCGGGGTAGTTGGAATCATTGAAGTCCATGGCCAGGCCCAGGCGGTGGTTGGAGCCGGGGGCGTGGCGGCCGTGGTAGATTTCCGCCAGACTTTGATAGTTGCAGATGGCCACGGTGGCCGTCAGGGAGTCCCCGTCGCTATCGGGAAAACTCAGACACTCTGCGGTTACCGGGCCCGAGGCGGCGCCTACCGCGTAGGTATCTTCCCCCATCCGCAGCGACAAGAGGGGCACCCGCCGGGACGGATCGTACCAGCCTTCCCGGAAAATAAATTCTATCAGCAGCGCCGCCAAGGGTGCGAATTTGCTGTTGACCTCCACCTGGATCGTCGCCGGGCGGTAGTTCGCCTTATCGTTGACCTCACGCATGGTCCGCACGAACCAGACGTAACCCGAGGGCCGGGGTGAAGCCAGGGCCACGGCCTGCCACTTCTTTTCAAAACCGCTGTAGGTCTTGAGGCGCTGGGCCCGCTCCGGCACCCACACGGGAACTTCCAGGGTCACCCCCACCGGGTCGCCTCCCGGCCAGCGGCGGCGGCGCACGTCTTCCCAGGAGACTCCCTGCCCCGGGTCCAGCAGGTTCAGGGTTTCATGGCGCAGGCCCACCAGCCGGCCCACCCCCAGGAGTTGCTTGGCCAGGGTAATTTTTTGAAGAAAATCCTGCTCCCGCGCGGCCTGGGACATGCCCGGCGTATAGCTCAAGGCCACCTGACGCAAAATCCTGGCCGTTTGGGGGGCCTGGGAAGCCTCCAGGATGCGGGGGTGAGGCGGGAGGAAGGTGCGGCTGGACTCGGCGCCCAGGGCTCCGGCCGACCAGGCCGCCGTGAGACAGAACGCCAGGACCAGTGCCGCCAAGGCGGACCAGGATCGCATGGGTATAATTGTATGTGAGCCGGGGAGGGGAGTCAATGTCGGAAAGTCCCCCTTTGAAAAAGGGGGATTAAGGGGGATTTTCATTCAGGTTATAATAATCTGATACAATCCATTTTGCGCTCCGAGTAATAAGGAGTCTAAGGGATTTTTGATAAGCCCAGGGGCGGGTGCTTCTAGTATTGCGTCCCAGATATATCTTTCCAAAAACCACCTACTCCACCTCCAAAATCAGGCACTTCAGATAAAGGCTCTCCGGCAGGGATAAGAGCGCCGGGTGGTCTTTGGCCGCGCCCCGGCGCTCCACCAGGCGGGCCTGGCGATGGGCGTCGGCCGCGGCCTCCCGCACGATGGCCAGAAACTCGGGCTCGCTCAGGTTATACGAACAGGAGCAGGTGATCAAAACGCCCCCGGGGTTCAAGAGTTGCAAGGCCCGGCGGTTAATCTCCTTATACCCTTTGTATGCCGCGTCCCGGTCCCGGCGGCTCTTGGCGAAGGCCGGCGGGTCCAGAGAGATGCAATCGAAGTGCCGGCCCTCAGCCACCGCCTCCTTCAGAAAGGTAAAGACGTTGGCCTTGACCAGATCCAGGTGGTCAAAACCGTTGAGGCCGGCGTTATCTTTGGCTATGGCCAGGGCCGGGCCCGAGCTTTCCACCAGGGTGACCCGCTGGGCCCCGGGGGCCAGGTGCATGGCAAACGCCCCCTGGTAAGCGAAGGCGTCCAGGACTTCCCCCCGGGAGAAGGGCGCCGCGGCCAGCCGGTTTTCCCGCTGATCCAAAAACAGCCCGGTTTTCTGGCCGCCCCGGATATCCACCCACAGCCTGACAAGACCTTCCCGGACTTCCACCCGGGGCGGCAGTTCCCCGTGAACGGTCCTGACCTCCAGGGGCAGTCCTTCCTGGTGCCTCACTTCGGCATCGTGGCGCAGGGTCAGGGAGATGGGGGTGGTGTGGCGCACCAGGATCTCGATAATCTCTGGCAACCGCCGCTCCATGCCGGCATGCAGGGTCTGAAGGACCAGGTGTCCGGCATAAGAGTCCACCACCAGCCCCGGAAACCCGTCCGCTTCCCCGTAGATCAGGCGGTAGGCATCGGTGCCGGCCACCACCCGCCCCCGGTATGACAGGGCCTGCTTCAGGCGGTTTTCCCAAAAAGCGCCATCCACGGGTTCATCACCTAAGGTCACAAAGCGCAGGGCGATGCGGGAAGTGGCGCTGTAAAAGGCCTGCCCCAGAAACCGGCCTGCCGGGTCGGCCACGGCCACCAATTCACCCGGGGGAAATTTCGGCTGGCCTTCCAGGTCATTGCGGTAGACCCAGGGGTGCCCGGTGCGACGCCACCTGAGTCCCTTGGCGGTCACCCGGACCACCGGCAGAGAGTTCGCGTTGTGCTTTCCGTTGGTCATGGCACCTCCCGGTGCGCAGGGATAACCTGTTGAATAAGCATGGGTTTAAGAATAAAGCCCGGCAGGGCAGGGGAGGCGGAGGTCATGTGCCTTCGTCCCCTCTCGTGTCTAAAGATTGCCAACGCCGCAGTGCCTGTTCCTCGGCGAATTTTCTCCGGATGAACCTGGCGGCGAAATCGGCGTGCCCGAAATAAGCGGGCGCCAGGGTCAGAATCCGGTCCTGCATGTCCTTCAGGAGTCCCGGCGCCTCAGGCGCGGCAATAAAGTTGCGTTCTTCCCTTTGGGAAAAAGTAATTTCCTCTCCCAGGACCCCCACAACCTGGGGAGCCTGGGCTTTTAAGTCCGCCGGCAGGGTATCGGCCCAGACGGGAATGACTACCCTGGTCTCCAGCAGGACGTACCAGCGGTCTCCGGCCACGGGCCGGGAGTGGTCCCAAAATTCCAGGGTGAGGCCGTTGTCCAAAGGATGCCGCGCAATCAATCGTGCCGAGTTCATCACCATAACTCCGTAAGTGTTCATTGTGATACAATCCTACGCCTAATTAGGGTATAGTATAACTATCTCCGAGCAATAGCAAAACTAGAGAAAAGGTATACCATGCGGCGCAAAACCTGGATAATCGCGGTGGCTATCCTGGTCCTGGGCGGGGCCCTGGGCGGTGGCCTTTATTGGCGCTGGGCCAACTCGCCCCGCTACGCCTTGCAGCAGGCGGCCCTGGCCCTCCAGACCCGAAACATGGATAAATTCTTCAACTATTTGAATTTACTGGCGATTTTTAATAATTTCATCGAAGTTTCCAGCAAGGACCTGGATACCCCGGAAGACCCCAAGGCCGATGAATGGACCAGGTATTCCCGGCGCATGGGGCGCAAGTTTGCCCATCTTTTCCTGCCCAAATTGTTCCAATCCTTCGAGACCCAGATACGGGCCGCGGTGGAGCACTACCTGCTCAATCTGGACAACGCTCAGGTCCTGGGGGTCGCCGCGGCCGTAACCGTGGCCCAGATCGACACCCAGGGGGATGAGGCCCAGGTAACCTTAACAGACCCGAAAACCAAAGAAACTTTGCGTTTTCACATGCGCCGCCAACCGAACCGGGGCGTTTGGCAGATCGTGTCGGTCAATTATGAAGATTTAAAAAGGTTCTGTAAGCGAGAGTTCCACCCTAAACCATAACGTCTGATAATATATATTATGTCAACTAAGATATGGTGACCGAAGAAAAGTGCCCCCAGTGCGGCTATGTGGCCCTAAGACACCTCAATCCGGTGCCCACCGTGGATATCATTATCGAATACCGGGATCAGGGCCTGGTGCTGATCGAACGGGCCAACCCGCCGCATGGCTGGGCGCTACCCGGGGGGTTCGTGGATTACGGTGAATCCCTGGAGGACGCCGCGCTCCGGGAGGCCCGGGAGGAAACGGGGCTGACGGTGACCCTCCTGGGGCAGTTCCACACGTATTCTGACCCCCACCGTGACCCCCGGCAACATACCATTACCACCGTGTATGTGGCCCAGGGTTTCGGCACGCCCAAGGCCGCCGACGACGCCCGCCGCCTGGCCATCTTTGCCCCGGAACAGTTGCCCCAGGTCCTGGCCTTTGACCATAAGCTTATCCTATCGGAATACCTCAAAGTTCGGCCGCAGTGGCTAATTAAACTTAAGAAGCTTTAATAGATATGGTTGCTAACACGTTATTATTCCTTTATAAATTAGTCAGCAGCATGGCCGGCCTGGTGGGCTGGCCGTATTTCTACTGGCATCTGAAGTCCCGGGGTCAGGGGGAAAGTTTCTGGCCCCGCCTGGGTGTGCAACTGCCGGGAAAGCCGCCTCCGGGCGCGCCGCGCCTGTGGCTCCACGGCGTCTCGGTGGGAGAAATTCAGGCCGCCATCCCCCTGGTCCGGGAACTCCAATCCCTCTTGCCCCAGGCGGCTTTCATCGTCACCACCGGCACCGAAACCGGTCAAATGCTCGCCCGAAAACACTTTGCCCCCCTGGGCGCCACAGTGGGCTATTTTCCCCTGGACTTTCCCTGGGCGGTCCGGCGTTATCTGGATCACCTGCGCCCCCAGGTGTTTATCGGCCTGGAATCGGAGATCTGGCCGAATTTCCTTAGTATGGCGCACCAACGGGGGGTCCGCCTGGCCTTGGTCAATGGACGTCTCTCGGATAATTCCTTAAGAATGTTTCTTAAATATAGTCGTTATCTTTATAATATATTTAATCTATTTGATCTAGTGGCTGCCGGATCGCTCCCCGATTTTCACCGGTTTCAGCGCCTGGGAATTTCGCCGGACCGCTTGCATCTCACCGGCAACCTCAAGTACGACCGGCTGCTCCAGGGCAAAGATGATGCCCGGCTTCAGGATTTCCGCGGCTTTCTGCATAATCCCCTAGTGGGGACCGAACCTCCGGTGTGGCTGGCGGCATCCACCCACCCGGGGGAAGATGAAGTGGTGGTGGGCGCCTTTCAGGAACTTTTAGGCCCCTACCCTGCTCTGACCCTCATCCTGGCCCCCCGGCATCCCCAACGCGCCCCGGACCTGGCGACGCTCCTTTCCCGGCGCGGGCTCCCCTGCCAGTTGTGGACCCGCCTCAAGTCCGGCCAGGAGACCCGGCGCCACCCGGTGGTGATCATCGACACCATCGGCGACCTCTTCACCCTGTACGGCCTGGCCGACGTCACCTTTGTGGGCGGCAGCCTCGTGCCCCATGGGGGCCAGAATATTCTGGAGCCCGCGGGATGGGGCCGCACGCCCATCTACGGCCCTCATCTCGAAAACTTTCTCTGGGCCAAGGCTATCCTGGAAGAAGTCGGCGCCGGGATCATGGTCAACGACGCCGCCACCCTGGCCATAGCCGTCCGTCATCTCCTGGACCATCCCGACCTCAGGGACGACCTGGGCCGGCGGGCCCAGGCGGCCTTGACCCCTCACCAGGGCGCCTCCCGCCGCCAGGCGGAGTTGATCGCCGACCTGGCGGGGAGAGTGGCGGGCTAGGGACAGTTTGTTATATCGCCAGGAGGCCAAAAACCAGCCCTGAAGACCTGAAAAGCCGGATGCGCGGGAAAACGCCGGGGCCTGCCTGTCAAGACCCAAGGGTCAACCCTTGGTTGCCTCAAAATCGCCCCGCCACGGGCGTTACATGCAGCCGGTTTTTTCTCTCCGCATAACATATTATTATTACTATCTAATTAGCAGTTAAACCGAAGGCGGGCGGTCTGACCGCTCTTTTGACTCCCAAATAGCCTCCCCGTGGCGCAACTAAGGCCCTGAACCCCAGGAGGGCCCCCCTTATGAAAATATGAAAAAAATGAAAAAATGAAAAACGCCAAACCCAAAAACAATAAATATCCGCCCCGGCGCCTAGCTATGGTATATTTAAAGGAAAACTATGGAAGTTCGAGGTAGGCCTTGAAAGCGTTACTGGCTTTGGAAGATGGTTTGGTTTTATGGGGCCGGTCTTTCACCGGCGCCGGCGAGTGCCGCGGCGAGGTGGTGTTCAATACCGCCATGACCGGTTATCAGGAAATTCTCACCGACCCTTCCTACCGGGGGCAGATCGTCACCATGACCTATCCCCTCATGGGCAATTACGGGGTCAATCCCGAGGACCTGGAATCCCGGGGCATCCAGGTGGAAGGCTTTATTGTCAAGGAGTACCACCCCTACCCTTCTAACTGGCGCTCGGCGGGCAATCTGGCGGATTATCTCAAGGCCTCCGGCCGCCTGGGGGTCGAGGGCCTGGACACCCGGGCCCTGACCAAGCGCCTCCGGGAGGTGGGGGCCATGCGGGGGATTATCTCCACCCGGGACCTCGACCCCGTGTCCCTGGTGCGCCGGGCCCAAGCACTGCCCAGCATGGAGGGCCAGGACCTGGTCCCCCTGGTGACCTGCCCCCGACCCTACTGGTGGCCCGGGGGGCCGGCGGCGGAGAGCGCCGCACCCGAGGACCTGGCGACCCTCTGGGCCCAAAAGTCCGGCAAGAAAGTGGTCCTCTATGATTATGGAGTAAAGTTCAATATTATCAGAAGCTTAATCCAGCGGGGCCTGGAAGTCCTGGTGGTGCCCGCCACCACCCCGGCCGCGGCTATCCTGGCCCTTGAGCCCGACGGCATCGTCCTCAGTAACGGTCCCGGGGACCCCGCCGCGGTTACTTACGGCATCGACAACGTGCGCCAGTGTCTGGGGGCTCAGCCCATGTTCGGCATCTGCCTGGGGCACCAGCTCATGGGGCTGGCCCTGGGGGGCCGGACCTTCAAGCTCAAGTTCGGGCACCGGGGGGCCAACCAGCCGGTTAAAAATAAACTTTCCGGCCGGGTGGAGATCACCTCCCAGAATCACGGCTTTGCCGTGGACCTGGAATCCATCCCCGACCCGGCGGTGGAGCTGACCCATGTCAACCTCAACGACGGCACCTTAGAGGGTTTGCGCCATCCTCAGCTCCGGGCCTTTTCGGTCCAGTACCACCCCGAGGCCTCCCCAGGCCCCCATGACGCCGATTATCTGTTCGAGGAATTCTTGCAGATGGTGGAGAAGGCGTAAACGCACCGGACGGCCTTGGTCGCGTTTGTGGGGGCGGTTCGCGACACGTTTGGTCTGGGTAATCTGCGTGACTGCCCCGGCCCGGTAGGAAGCCGAACTTGACTTGATAGTGGAGTGTTTCGCCGTTACCTTGATATAAAATCAGGCCGGAAAGAATGGCTTGGGAACCTTAAGTCCCCCTTTGAAAAATGGGGATTTAGGGGGATTTTCAACATGTTGTCTTGAATTTTCCCCTGCCTCCCCTTGAGAAAGTGAGAAAAGAGGGGGGAAGGATCAGGTCTACGACGCCATATTCTCTTTAAAACGCCACAAGAGATGAGAAAGCCCGTCGTCATCATCGCCATCATCCTGGTGGCCCTGGGCCTTGGGGCGGCGGCGTACTATTGGCAAAACTTACGGGGGGCCGGGCCCGCCATCCTTCGCCCGCCTGGGGATATCGTCAAGCTCCTGGAGGAAACCCCGGGCCCCGGCGCCGGGAAAGCCATCGAT
The DNA here is from genome assembly GCA_963812015.1 of uncultured delta proteobacterium. Lineage (GTDB taxonomy): Bacteria > Desulfobacterota > Desulfobaccia > Desulfobaccales > 0-14-0-80-60-11 > 0-14-0-80-60-11. The sequence goes on from CAWETI010000003.1 coordinate 1,725,161, forward strand.
CCGGCCGCCATCCCCTTGAAGCTGCCCAAGGGGTTTACCATCTCGGTTTTTGCCGCCCACGTCCCCGGCGCCCGGGTCCTGGCCTTGGACCCCGGGGGCACAATTCTGGTAAGCCTCACTTCCCAGGGCCGGGTGGTGGCCCTGCCGGATAAGAACGGCGACGGCGGCCCCGATGCCGCGGTGACCGTGCTCGAAGGGCTCCATAAGCCCCACGGCCTGGCCTTCGGCCCTGAAGAACCACCTCGGCTCTACGTGGCGGAGACCGATCAGGTGGCGGCCTACGCTTACGATCCGGAGCATTTCACGGCAACGGACAAGCAGAAAATCGCCGACCTGCCGCCGGGGGGGCGCCATTACACCCGGTCCCTGCTGTTTCTGCCGCCCCCCCGAGAAGATCACTTGTTGATCTCCGTGGGCTCCAGTTGCGACGTCTGCGAGGAGCAGGACCCCCGGCGAGCCAAGATTTTGGCGGTAGACGTCTGCGACGGCGATCTTTCGACCTTCGCCTCGGGCCTGCGCAACTCGGTGTTCATGGCGCTCCATCCCGTGACCGGCCACGTCTGGGCCACCGAGATGGGCCGGGACTACCTGGGGGACGACCTGCCGCCGGATGAAATCAACCTCATCCTGGAGGGGAGCCATTACGGCTGGCCTTACTGTTATGGCAAGCGCATCCACGACGACCAGTTCGACCCCAGCGGCACCCATCGGGACTTTTGTAGGGACACCATCCCGTCGTTTATCGACATCCCGGCCCATTCCGCCCCCCTGGGGCTGGCCTTTTTCCCGGCCGAGTGGCCCAAGGAGTTCCGCCATAACCTCCTGGTGGCCTACCACGGCTCCTGGAACCGCACCGTACCCACGGGCTACAAGGTGGTGCGCTATAAGCTGGATGCCGCCGGCAATTTTGTGGACGTCGAGGACTTCATCACCGGCTGGCTGACGCCTCAAGGCGCCCTGGGCCGCCCGGTGGATATTCTCATAAGTCCCGACGGCGTCATCTATATTTCCGATGACAAAGCGGGGGTGGTGTATCGGTTGATATATAAGGAAATGTAGGGTAGCATCGCCTCCCATAGACCGGCAAAATAACTTTGGCAAAAATCCAGGCGGGCCTTGCCCATCCTGCTCCAAATCGGGGTCTTCACAGATTGCACCGGCATGACGCCTGTGCCACCAGAAGGAGATTTCTCATGCAGCAAAAAATTCGTTTGGCGCTCATTGTGCTGATAGTGGTGGTGCTGGCGGTCCCCCTCACGGCCGGCGCCGCCGTCGTGGGCCGCTTCACCCTGGTGACCGGGCAGGTTGACCTGCTCAAGGGCGGCAAGATCCCCGGCATACCCGCTAAAGTTCAGGACGGGGTGGAAGCCGGCGACATCATCCGCACCAAGGCCAAGGCCAAGGCCCAACTCACCATGGTGGACGACTCCGTCATCACCATGGCGCCGGAGTCCCGCCTGGCCCTCGCCGACTATCAGTATGATGCCGCCCGGGGCGAGCGCCGGGCCGTGGTGCGCCTCTTCCGGGGCTTGGTACGCACCGTGGTCAACCGCATCATCAAGACCGAAGAGCCGGATTTCATCATGGAGACCCAAACCGCGGTTGTCGGGGTGCGAGGCACCAACTTCTTTACGCTCGTGGGCCCCAATTCCACCCTTACGGCCCTGTCCTCTGGCGTTTTGTTCGTCACGCCCAAAATCGCCGGCGTCGAAGGTAGACTTTTGTATTCCATGCAATTTATCCAGGTGCCCAAACCCTTCCTGCCCCAGGTTTTGACCCCGGAGACCCTGAAAATGCTGGAAAACCTCATGGACACCGGGCTGGGCGGCGGCGGCTTGGGATTCGGCGTGCCATCCCCTACCGGCCCCTATGGCCAATTTCCCTTAGGCTTGCCGTTCACCCCGGACCAGAAGATCTTGCAGCAAACGATTCCTCCAGTCCTCGTGCCTCAGCATCAGATGCCGGCTCCCGTCCAACCGGCGGCGCCAGCCGGACCTTCCTCTGGTCCCTCAAGCTTACCATGAGGCCTGAGTTCGCCGGAGATGGTCATGGGCAATGGGAAACCCCGGGGAGTGGACCGACGTGCAGGCGTCCGACTTCCCCGGGGCAGGGGTCCCGCCGGTGGGCGCAATCGGGAAAAGGGAAAAATCTGCTGGCCTTGGAACCCACAAAAGCATAAGATTGATGAGACTTCTTGCTGGCCGACACGCCTGCCGGGCCACCTGGCCGGGCTCAGCCGTTAAGTTGAATGAAACGCGCATAACCACGCCAATCACTACCTCTATAGGGGCGGGGTGATGGAAAGGAAAATTGGGTCACCGGCCAGGTGCGAACCCTGGCCGGTGACCCAGGTAACGACGCAAACATGCCTAAACGCACCGACATTAAAAAAATCCTGATCATCGGCTCAGGCCCCATCATCATCAGTCAGGCCTGCGAGTTCGATTATTCCGGCACCCAGGCCTGCAAAGCCTTGAGGGAAGAAGGCTATGAAGTGGTCCTGATCAACTCCAACCCGGCCACCATCATGACCGACCCCGAGATGGCCGACCGCACCTATATCGAACCCATCACCACGGAAATGGTGTGCCAGGTGATTGAGCGCGAGCGCCCCGATGCCCTGCTCCCCACCCTGGGCGGCCAGACCGGCCTCAACTGCGCCATTGCCGTGGCCGAAACCGGCATCCTGGAGAAATTCGAGGTGGAGATGATCGGGGCCAAACCCGACGTCATCAAAAAGGCCGAAGACCGGGAACTCTTCCGGGACGCCATGGCCAACATCAATCTTCGGGTGCCGAACAGCGTCATCGTGCGCACCCTGGATGAGGCCGTGGAGGCCGCCCCGGAGATCGGCTACCCCGTCATCGTGCGCCCCAGCTTCACCCTGGGGGGCACCGGCGGCGGCATCGCCTACAATCTGGAAGACCTGAAGCAATTGTCCGGGGAAGGCCTGGCCGCCAGCATGATCACCGAAGTGATGCTGGAAGAGTCGGTGGTGGGCTGGAAGGAATTCGAATTGGAAGTGATGCGGGATTTCCAGGACAACGTGGTGATCATCTGCTCCATCGAAAACGTCGACGCCATGGGAGTGCACACCGGCGATTCCATCACCGTGGCCCCGGCCCAGACCCTCACCGACCGGGAGTACCAGGCCATGCGGGATGCCGCCATCGCCATCATCCGGGAAATCGGGGTGGAAACCGGCGGCTCCAACATCCAGTTTGCCATTAACCCTGAAAACGGCGACATGGTGATCATCGAAATGAACCCCCGGGTCTCCCGCTCGTCCGCCCTGGCTTCCAAGGCCACCGGCTTTCCCATCGCCAAGATCGCCGCCAAACTGGCGGTGGGCTATACCCTGGACGAGATTCACAACGACATCACCCGGGAGACCTACGCCGCCTTTGAACCCACCATCGACTACTGCGTGGTCAAGATTCCCCGCTGGGCCTTCGAAAAATTCCCGGGGGCCGAGGACTTTCTCACCACCTCCATGAAGTCCGTGGGGGAAGTCATGGCCATCGGCCGCACCTTCAAGGAGGCACTGCAAAAAGGCATCCGCTCCCTGGAGATTTCCCGGTTCGGCCTGGGGGCCGACGGCAAGGATCTCCCGGACCTCCCGGACACGGAACTGCGCACCCGGCTGCGGGTCCCCAACTCCAATCGCCTCTTCTATCTGCGTCAGGCCTTTCGGACCGGCATGTCGGTGGACGAAGTCTATGAACTTACCTGGATCGACCCCTGGTTCCTCTACCAGATTCGCGACCTGGTAGGTTTCTCCGATGAACTGGCCGCGTTCGGCGAACTCCTCCGCCAGGGGCGCGGCCAGGACCAGCTCCCGGATACGCTCCGGCGGGCCAAGGAGTGGGGCTTCTCCGATAAACAACTGGCCTATCTCTGGGGCGGCACCGAGGAGAGCCTCGCGGCAATGCGCCGGGAGCATGGCGTCACCCCGGTCTATAAATTAGTGGACACCTGCGCCGCCGAATTCGAGGCCTACACCCCGTATTATTATTCCACCTACGAGTGGGAGGACGAGGCCCGCCGGACCCAGGGCGACAAGGTGATGATCCTCGGGGGCGGCCCCAACCGCATCGGCCAGGGCATCGAGTTCGACTATTGCTGCTGCCAGGCCTCCTTCGCCCTGAAGGAACTGGGGGTGGAGTCCATCATGGTCAACTCCAACCCCGAAACCGTCTCCACTGACTACGACACCTCGGACAAACTCTATTTCGAGCCCCTGACCCGGGAAGACGTGCTCAACATCGTGGCCACGGAAAAGCCCCTGGGCCTGATCCTCCAGTTCGGGGGCCAGACCCCCCTGAACCTGGCGGTGCCCCTGGGCCAGGCCGGGGTCCGCATCATGGGCACCGGGGCCGAGGCCATCGACCGGGCCGAAGACCGCCGGCTCTTTAAGCAGCTTTTGGCCAAGCTGGGGCTGAAACAACCCCCCAACGACACCGCCACCACCGTGGACCAGGCCCTAACCATCGCCCACAGCATCACCTACCCCGTGTTGGTGCGCCCCTCCTACGTCCTGGGGGGCCGGGCCATGCAGATCGTCTCCGACGACGCCGCCCTGGTCAACTTCATGAATTGGGCCCTAGAAGCCTCCCCCGACCATCCCATCCTCATCGACAAGTTTCTGGAAGACGCCATCGAAGTGGACGTGGACGCCATCTGCGACGGACGGCAAACCGTCATCGGCGGCATCATGGAGCACATCGAAGAGGCGGGCATCCATTCCGGCGACTCCGCCTGCGTCCTGCCTCCCTACTCCCTCAGCCGCTCCATCCAGGAGGAGATCAAGCACCAGACCCGGGCCATGGCCGCGGAACTGGGGGTGATCGGGCTCCTCAACATCCAGTTCGCGGTCAAAGACAACCAGGTCTACGTCCTCGAGGTCAATCCCCGGGCCTCCCGCACCGTGCCCTTTGTCAGCAAGGCCACCGGGGTCTCCCTGGCCAAGCTGGCCACCAAGGTGATGCTGGGCCGGACCCTGGCCGAACTGGGCTTCACCGAAGAAATCGAGCCGCCCTACTTCGCGGTGAAAGAATCCGTCTTCCCGTTCCGGCGTTTCCCCGGGGTGGACCCCCTTCTGGGGCCCGAGATGCGCTCCACCGGTGAAGTCATGGGCATCGATGCGGATTTCGGCCTGGCCTTCGCCAAGTCCCAGTTGGCCGCCGGACAGGTCGTGCCCCTCACCGGCGGCGTGGTCTTCAGCGTCAAGGACCGGGACAAGCCCCAGGCCGTGACCCTGGCCCAGGGCTATCAGGCCGAGGGCTTCCAGCTCTATGCCACCAGCGGCACCGCCGCGTTTTTCCGGGACAACGGCCTGGAAGTCACCGAAGTTTTCAAAGTCCGTGAGGGGCGGCCCCACATCATCGACCGCATCAAGAGCCAGGAAATCTCCCTGCTGATCAATACCCCGGAAGGGCGGGAGACCCCGGGGGACTCCCACTCCATCCGCCAGGTGGCCCTGGACCACAACATCCCCTACACTACCACCATGGCCGCCGCCCGGGCCACCCTGGACTCCATCCGGGCCCTGAAACGGGGCAAACTGGAAGTAAAGAGCCTACAGGAGTATCATGAGATGATCAAAAAAGACTCGGGACTGAGGAGAACGACCGACAAATAGAGCGGGCAATAAGAAGCCGATTAAGGTAGCCGCAGGCTTTAGCCTGCGACATGTAGGGTGGGCACTGCCCACCGAATGTTATGTAGCACAGGCTTTCCAGCCTGTGCAAAAAAAACCTTTTGTGCCCCAGGCGTCTCTCCGGTAATTGTTTGAGGAATAATCAAAATGGTTGATCGGAGGAAGAAATTATTCAATCCACATGAAAAAGCCTGCTATATTAATTTAACCAAGATTGGCATTCATTTTGATGTCAACGTACAGAACAAAATGCGTATAGCCGATGTTTTTAATATAAAATCAAGTGGACTGAGTCCTGAAGAATTTACATATGCGCTAAAAGCACATTTCGATTTTGTAATATATGATAATGAAGATTTGCCATTATTTGGTATAGAATTGGATGGCTCATTACATGAAAAAGATAACAGTGTAATTAATAATGATATCTTAAAAAACAATATTTGCGAAAGATTCTCTTTTCCATTATTGCGAATAAATGCGGATTTTGTGACTAAGAAAATCAAAGACCTTTCTCTTTTATCCTGGATTATTGAAGTATGGTTTTTGGGGCAAGCATTTTTAAAACAGCAGGACCAAGGCTTTATTCCCAAAGATGAAATATTTGACTATAATTTTGTCGTGAAGCCTTTTATGAAAAATGGAATAATTGATGGTGATTTTGCTTATAATCTATCCAGAACTGAGGTTGTCTTTATTAATAATTGCAGGAGGGAAGGTGTTATCGCAAGAGTGAATTTTGTGGCATATGAAGATCAATTGGGATTCACTCATGGAATAATTGTCGCTTCGATTGACGATAAAAACGGTATTATGTCGAGAGTAAGAGTAAAAACGTTTAATTTTTACCCACCTTCTCCGAGTGATATAGTTGAAGATCTTGTAATAATTGATATTGCCAACAAAATTAAAAAACATATGGATAATAAAGAAAAATGTATTGATCCAAGGTCTATATACGATTTCATGAATACGATAAACTTTAAAAACAAGAATCTAACTTTTTTGAAAGGATTCAGTTTTTAATAAAAGATTCAATGATGCGTTCTGCGCCCTAATAATGGCGGGCAGTGGTCGACCTACATTGATAAAAACGCCATGGTAGACGAACAAACCATCCAGGATTTATGTAACCGCATCGTCCAGGAATTCCAACCTGACCGCATCATCCTGTTCGGTTCCTATGCTTACGGCAACCCCACGCCTGATTCTGACGTAGATATTTTGGTAGTTCTGCCCTTTGAGGGCAAGAATTTCTATAAATCACTGGAAATTTTAAATCGGGCCAACCCGGCTTTTCCCATCGACCTACTGGCCCGGCGGCCGGATGACACGGCGCGGCGTTATCGCGAGGGCGACCCACTGATTAGAGATGCCCTGGATCACGGGAAAGTCTTATATGAACGCCCCGGAGGCCGCCCTATCCCTTGAAATCGCTACCCGTTTACGGAAAAACCTGCTATCCTTAATTCAGGCAGAATTTCGTTAAGAGTCAGAGAAGCCTGAGCATTCCCGGCCTCGGCCATACAAAGGGCGTCAGGCATTTTTTCTTTTCTGGACATCCCCGCCGCCTCAAGTAAGGTGGGACAGTAGGCGGCGCAGTCTCCAGCCCGGGCGGGAGCATCAAGCTCTCATGGCGCACCCTGCTGTATCAAGGGTCGGCACGTCTCGACAACCCGGCGCCAACCGGCGAGCACCCCTCGCCCCACCCCGGGACACCCTCGGGACAGACGGGGGACGACCTTGGTTCACCCGCGCTTCGTGCCGGGATCAGCGCGGGGCTGCGCGCCATAAATTGCTGTAAAATAAGACAGATGAGAATTTGTTCAGAAATTGAAACAGATTTTTTGTCCCGTTCCACCGGCAAACGGACCTAAAAACCAGAGATAATCACCCGCAACCCCGCCTCCACCCAGGGTGAGGAGCCATGAAGCACACCGACCACCGAAAACCGGAAACCGAAAACCCAGGTCCCGACCGGCCCCGTGAAAAGTGCGGCGTCTTCGGCATCTACGGCCACCCCGAGGCCGCCCGCCTCACCTACTTCGGCCTCTACGCCCTCCAACACCGGGGCCAGGAGTCCTGCGGCATCGTCACCGGCGACGGTACCCGGGTCCGCATGCACCGGGGCCTGGGGCTGGTGCCCGAGGTCTTCAACCCCCCCGTTCTGGATCAGCTTCCGGGCCATTTGGCCATCGGCCACGTGCGCTACTCCACCACCGGCTCCACCATGCTCATCAATGCTCAGCCCTTCGTGGTGCAGCACGGCGGCCACATGATCGCCATCGGCCATAACGGCACCCTCACCAACGCCCGGGACATCCGCTGCCGTTTGGAGGCGGCGGGCTCCATCTTCCAGTCCACCATGGACACCGAAATCATCGTCCACCTCATGGCCCGGCACCCCGGCGCCAACGTGGTGGAATCCCTGGTGAACGCCCTGGAGCTCGTCAAAGGCTCCTATTCCCTGGTGATCTCCACCGCCGACCAGGTCATCGCCGCCCGGGACCCCTACGGCTTCCGGCCCCTGGTCCTGGGAAAGTTGAACGGCTCCTGGGTGGTGGCCTCCGAGACCTGCGCCCTGGACCTGGTGCAGGCCGATTACCTCCGGGAGGTGGAGCCGGGGGAGATCGTGGTTCTGGACGCCGATGGCCTTCATTCCCACAAGCCCTTTGCCCCGGTTCCGCCCCGGTTCTGCATCTTCGAATACGTCTATTTCGCCCGGCCGGACAGCTTGGTCTTCGGCCAAAGCGTCTACCTGGTGCGCAAGCGCCTGGGCGCCGCCCTGGCCCGGGAACACCCCCTGACCGCCGATCTGGTCATGCCCTTTCCCGACTCCGGCGTCTACGCCGCCCTGGGCTACGCCGCGGCCACCGGCATCCCCTTTGAAATGGGGGTGATCCGCAATCACTACGTCGGCCGCACCTTCATCCAGCCCTCCCAGGGGATGCGGGATTTCTCCGTACGCATCAAGCTCAATCCCGTGCGGGAGGTCCTCAACGGCAAACGGGTCCTGGTGATCGAAGACTCCATTATCCGGGGCACCACCACCCGCTCCCGGGTCAAGTCCCTCCGGGAGGCCGGCGCCAAAGAAGTGAGCATGCTGGTAAGCTGCCCGCCCCACCGCTATCCCTGCTACTACGGCATCGATTTCTCCAGCAAAGGGGAACTCATCGCCTCCCAGCAAGAGATCAGCCAGATCCGGGACTTTTTAGGCCTGGATTACCTGGGCTACCTGAGCCTGGAAGGGCTGGTGGAGGCCACCCAATTGAACCACTCCGATTTCTGCCTCTCGTGCTTTTCCGGTGACTACCCCGTGCCCCTGGAGGCCAACTTTTCCAAGACCTGCTTCGAAGACGACGTCTGCTCCGCCTCCCACGGCGAGTCCATCCTGCCCCCGGTCTGCGGGCGGCCGTGACCAAATAATGACCCGGCAGGGGCGGGTTTTAAACCCGCCTCACTGTAGTGCTCCACCGATGAGCTTACGACCCCATCAAAATCCAAAAACCTTGAATTTTTCAAGAAACTTAGTATGATGGGCACACATGCCATGGATTTTGCAATAATGAGCCGGAAAGGAGGAATCCCATGCCTGAGTGCGCCTGTGGTTGTGGAGAGCAGACCAAGAGGGGGAAATATCTTCAGGGTCATGACCAGAAGCTACGCAAACTCCTGGAGGAAAAGGTCGGGAGCTTGCAACTCCTCTCCTCCCTGGTGAAGTTGACCGAGATGTATGCCCAGGACCACATGGGTCTCAGCGACCTGGGCCGACTGGTCAAACTGATTTATAATAAAGAGTAGCCGGTCGCCCAGGTCAAGGCCGGCGGATGATTGCCGCTCGTCCCCGTTTATGGCGATTTCCAAACGGTGCTTGCATTTACCCCTCTCTCCTTGAGGGGAGGGGTCAGGGTGAGGGGTGAAGAAGGCAAAGCTTATCGCAATGAATATAGCGGTTATGATCCTGGCGCCTCCCCTCCCCTTCTCCTATGCCTGAACATCTTATCGGCGTCATCTCCGACACCCACGGTCTGCTGCGGCCTGAGGCCCTTAAAGTCCTGTCGGGGGTGGAACTTATCATCCACGCTGGCGACATCGGCAACCCCCGGATTTTGGCGGAATTGGCCAGGATCGCCCCGGTGCACGCGGTCCGAGGCAATACCGACCGGGCCGGCTGGGCCGTTGATCTGCCCCTTACTCGGGTGGTGGAGGTGGGAGACGTCCACTTCTACGTCCTCCACGAACTCTTCTGCCTGGACCTGGACCCCGCCGCCGCCGGCTTTGCCGCGGTCATCTTCGGCCACTCCCACCATCCCCACCTGGAGCGCAAAAACGGCGTCCTCTACCTCAACCCCGGCAGCGCCGGGCCGCGGCGGTTTACGTTGCCGGTCACCCTTGCCAGAATTAAGGTGCAAGGCGTCTCCTTGCATCCGGAGATGGTGGAGTTGAAAGTATGACTGAAAATAGTGTTTTGATCGCTAAGACCCTGCCTTCAGCCGCTCCTACATCCCGATCAACTCTATCAGCAGTTTTAATGGCCCTAAATTTAGTTGAATTTTTCATCTATTCCATTATATTTAAAAAGTTAATTGCTTTTCTTTTTCGATATTGTCCAAAAAATGATTTTATAATTATTCTGATCCAAAAAATGGAGATTACTTTTTAAAATGCATTTTTAAAAATGGAGAATAAGATGCAGGACAGCCTTGTAAATCCAATGTTAGAAATTCAAAAAACTTTTGGAACAGATTATAGAAATCAGATTGTAGAAATGACAAAGAAAATGCAGGATAGCTTTGTAAGTCCAATGTTAGAAATTCAAAAAACTTTTGGAACAGATTATAAATATCAGATTGCTGAAATGACAAAGAAAATACAGGATAGCTTTGTAAGTCCAATGTTAGAAATTCAAAAAACTTTTGGAACAGATTATAGAAATCAGATTGTAGAAATGACAAAGAAAATGCAGGATAGCTTTGTAAGTCCAATGTTAGAAATTCAAAAAACTTTTGGAACAGATTATAAATATCAGATTGCTGGAATGACAAAGAACTTACAATATTCCTATAAATTAATTAATCCTCTTTTAGATATTAAGAAAGCTATTACTTCTTCTTTGTTTGCTCAAATTCATAAAGAGGATATATCATTAGCAAAAATAGCTAACAATTTATCATCGATTTCAAAAACTATTTTAGAATATCCTAAAGAAGATATAATTATTAATAACAACCAAAGCATAACATGTGGATCTGAATTTATAACTATAGATGCTCTACAAGAAATCGTGCAGCAGATTTTATTAAACGCTGAATCTAAAGCAGATAATTTTTATCATGGAATTATAAATGAAATTAAAAAATTAAAGAAGCCATTTCTTGAAAAAATTATGACATGGTTAATTATGCCGCTATTAATTTCATTTTTAACAATATTATTTACCCCTGCTATTAATCAATTATATGATAATCATTTTGATCAACGTAAAGTCAGATTAAAGCAAATAAAAAAGGAGATTTCAAATACAGAATTTAATTTAAATATGTTGCAAGGGTATAGGTTAGTATCTTGTGGAAAATTAGATGTAAGAGCAACGAGTTGGCGAAAATCTAAATTGATAGGTAGAATTTACTTTGGTCAAATAGTTAAAGTAATTGAAAGGAAAAAAAATTGGACTCTCATTGAGTGGAAGAATAGTGAGGAACCATTTGAATTAATACTTCGAGGATGGGTTTTTAACAGATATTTGGAAAAATTAAATCGGAATTAACATGACCCCTAAACGTCCCGTTTATCCCTTCGCGGCCCTGGTAGGCCAAGAGCGACTAAAGCTGGCCCTCATCCTCAATGCCGTCAATCCCCTCATCGGCGGGGTGTTGATCCGGGGGGAGAAGGGCACGGCCAAGTCCACCGCGGCCCGGGGCCTGGCGGAGCTCTTGCCCCCCATCGCCATGGTGGCGGGCTGCCCGTTTTACTGCCACCCGGATTTGCCCGAGCTGATGTGCGACGCCTGCCTAAAGCGCTTTGAGCAGGGCGAGGTCCTGCCCCGCCGGGATCGGCCCATGCCGGTGGTGGACCTGCCCCTGGGAACCACCGAAGACCGCCTGCTGGGCACCATCGATCTTGAGAAAGCCATCAAGAGCGGCGAGAAGCACTTTGAGCCCGGGCTGCTGGCCAACGCCAACCGGGGTATTTTGTATGTCGATGAAGTTAACCTTCTCGATGACCATTTAGTCGACGTGTTGTTGGACGCCGCGGCCATGGGGGTCAACGTGGTGGAGCGTGAGGGCATTTCGTTTGCCCACCCGGCCCGCTTCATCCTGGTGGGCACCATGAACCCCGAGGAAGGCGAGCTCCGGCCCCAGTTGCTGGACCGCTTCGGCTTGTGCGTCGAAGTGACGGGACTCCATAATCTTGAGGCCCGCATGGCCGTGGTGCAGCGCCGCCTGGCCTTCGAGGCCGATCCGGAGGGTTTTGCCACCCGGTGGCAGGGGGAGCAGGAAATCATCCGCCAGGGCATTTTAGACGCCGGGGAACGCCTGTCCCAGGTGAGTTACCCTGATGACCTCCTGCGGCTCATAACCGCGGTCTGCGTGGACCAGGGGGTGGACGGCCACCGGGCCGACATCTTCATGCTCAAGGTGGCCCAGACTTTGGCGGCCTACCGGGGCCGGGGGGAAGTGAGCGCCGGGGACGTTCGGGAGGCTGCCACCCTGGTGCTGCCCCACCGCCTGCGTCGCACCCCGTTCAGTGACTCCGCCATGGACGAAAACCGGCTGGAGGAAACCTTCCGTAAGCACGTCGAAGAGGTTCAGGAGCGGCAACGCCATCCGCAACCACCCCCCCAACCCGGCAGCGCCGCCTCCGACGGGGAGGAGGTCGCGCGGATCGGCGAGGTCACGGTGGCGCCGGGGGCCACCTTCCCGGTGCGGCCCCTGGAATTGCCCCCGGCCCGCCAAGCCAAAAAAGCGCCGGGAACCCGCACCCGGGCCCGGAGCGAAGATAACACCGGGCGGTATGTCCGCCCCACCTTAGCCAAGCCTGCCATTCCGGATCTGGCCATTGACGCGACCATTCGAGCCGCCGCCCCTTACCAGGGGGTGAGGGCCCGGGGCAACCTGGCCCTGGCCATCCGTGAACCTGACCTGCGCTATAAGGTGCGGGAAAAGCGCATCGGACGGAATATCCTGTTCGTGGTGGACGCGTCCGGCTCCATGGGGGCCGACGAGCGCATGGCCGAAACCAAGGCGGCGATCCTGTCGCTCCTGGTCGACGCCTACCAGAAGCGGGAGCGGGTGGGGCTCATCGTCTTCAGGGGCCGCGAGGCCCGGGTGGCCCTGCCCTTCACCCACAGCGTCGAGATGGCCCAACGGTACCTGACCGTTCTTCCCACCGGCGGTAAGACCCCCCTGCCCCACGCCCTCTACCTGGCCCGGGAATTGCTGCGCCAGGAAAAAACCCGCCACCCCCGGGACGCCTTTCTGCTGGTGCTCATCACCGACGGCCGGGCCAACCTCAGCCTGGCCAAGGGAGGTCAGCCCATGGCGGAGGTCAAGGAGTTGGCGGCCCAGCTACGGGGACTGGGGATCAACGCCCTGGTGGTGGACACGGAGCGGTTCGCCCCCTGCCTGGACCTGGGCTGCCTGCCGGAGTTGAGCCAGATCCTGGGGGGCCAGTACCATTCGGTACAGAGCCTCCGGGCCCCGGAGGTGGTGGCCCGCATCGCCGCGGCCCTGAGAGCCGCGTCAGCCCAATAAACCGGAAAGCTCTGGTTAAAGCTTTTGGGGGACGGGAGCAGGGGCACCCGCCCCTAACCAGCCCTATCCTTGAATTATTTCTTGAGCGGTCTTGGCTGGTTTTGCCTTCCCGGAGCATTGACAATCACCTCCGGTTGGGCTACAGCATAATCACACTTTGCCCTCATCACCATGGTTAGGCCGCAAGCAGATTGCCACTGTACTCATTAACCTTTGACTGGAGTTAGACCAGGTGCACACCACGGGGAAATGATATGGCGGAACCAAAACAAGAAACCTGGCTCAAGCTGGTAGCCATGACCGTCATCGTCCTGGTGGTGGCCGCGGGGATCTCGGCTTTCAAATCCATCGGTTATGCCACTCAAGCGCAGATTTTCGCCGCCCGGGAGGCCCAGCACTGGCAAGATTACCAGGTGGTGAGCCTCAAGAAGGATAATTTCGCCATCAACCGGGATATCCTGTTATCCCTGAGGCTATCGGAGGGAAAGGCTGCCAAGTCCCCAAAGACCACGGCCGCCAGGATCAAGGAATACGACGAGGAACTGAGCCGCCTGAACCAGGAGCGGGACCAGATCAAAAAGGTGGCCCAGGGCCTGGCCGCCCAGGAGGAAGCCTTGGAGAAGAAGTCCGGCGAACTAGGGCTAGCCGTGATTCTCTTCCTGCTGGCCATCCTGAGCGCGGCGACGGGGGCCCTCACCCGAAAGAAAATATTGTGGCTGATAGGTTTGGGCCTGGGGGGCTGGGGGCTGGTTTGCCTGGTGAAAGGCATATTTCTGTGAGGACGCCGGCTCTCGCCGACCCGGGGGCAGGAGTTGCCCCGGGGCAATCCCGCTCAAACCGAAACCGCCGGGGCTAGCCCGGTTGCGGACCTTCTTGCCCTTTTCACCTCACTCCGTTCCCATGCATCAGTTCGACAAAAACGGCACATGAAATAACAGGAAAAACCCATTGCAGCATAACAGGATCCCCAAGGCCGCAGCGATGAGGGACACCCCAAAGATAAGCCGGGATTGGGCCAGAATGGCCACGGTGGCCATCACGATGGCAATCTGGAGCAGGACCTCGGCGAAATCGAAATAAGGGTCCTTACTGCGAGCCACATCCCGTTCATGTTCCAGTTTGCGGGCTTCGTGTTCTATGTCCTTGCGCTCCTGGCCGTAGCGCTCCTCCTCGGTGGCCATCTGCTTGAGCAAGGTTGCGTAACGCTGTCTGATCTCCGGTTTCAAGGTCTCTTTTTCCAGAAGGTCGAGCTCCAGGCGCATCTTCTGGCCGCGATAGAAATGCTCCCGGCTGGCCTTGGCCTGGTAAAAGGCCCACTGGTCGGAAGCCTGCTGCTGGGCCAGGATCATTTCCTTCATAGCGTTGTTGCCGCCCAGGGAAGTGATGGCCAGGATGACCGCAAAAATGGCGGTGGTCAGGGCGACTCGGCGAGTAAATTTGTGTCCCATGACCTCTTCCATCTCTTCAGGTTTGGGGAGTTCAACTTCAGCCATAGTGGTTCCCCTTCAGAAATTTTCTCTGACGAAAATTTTCATGCCGTCGGTGAGGGCCCCGTCGAGCCCCAGCTCGTGGCCCCATGCATCATAAGCCTTTAGCCCCGCAGCGATTTGCTCCATTTCGCCGGCGCCAATCAGGGCATGCTTCACCTGCATGCCCGGGGCCAGATCCACCGGTTTCTGGTTAACATAAATCCGCATGTCAGTCCACCGCTTTGATGCGCCCATCCACTTTGGGGACGATGGTTTTCCGGGCCTTGATGGCGGCGATCACCAGATCCCGCAGCCAGGTGCCGGGATCATTATAGGCCAGATTGCTACTGGTGAGTGCACCCCCCAGGTTGGCATAATCGCCGGCGCCTTTGAGGGCCTCGCCGAAGACCGTATAACCGTCACCCCCGGCAGCCAAATAATCATTGGTGGCCACCACGTATACTTTCTGCGGTTCCAGAGGCTTACCCCCGACCGTTACGTCTTTAACCCGGGAGCCCACCGGGGCGCTGCGGCTGTAGGTGAAGGTAAGACCCGATACCTGGGGGAAACAGCCGGCTGGCTCCTCCAGGCGGGAGACCCCATATTGCAGGGCCTGTTGGAGCTGCGCCCCGGTCAACTTGATGGCCACCAGGTAGTTGTCAAAGGGGAGCGCCGCATAGATGTCTTTCACTTCGATTTGGCCCTGCGCAATGCCGGTTCTGATACTGCCGCCGTTGATGAGCGCGGCATCGGCCCTGGCAGCCTGCCGCATGATATCAGCGATAAAATCGCCCAGGTTGGTTTCGTTGGTTCTCACCTGTTGTCCGTCCAGGTCCACCTGGGCCTCGCCGATAACCTGATTCAATTTGCCGGCAACCTGGCCCTCATAGCGGGCCACAATCTCCTGGACCTGGGGGTTCGCCTTCCCGTTGGCTGAACTGATTTCCTGGAGGCCACCCTTGGACTTGACGATTTTTCCACCTATTACTTCCAGGTCCAGAACCCCCAGGGCCTTGGCGTGTTCCCAAGCCTGGACGATGATGGTCTGGCCCACCAACTCCGGGTAGAGAATCTTGCTATGGGAATGGCCTCCGACGATGACATCAATACCAGGAACCCTGGCGGCCAGTTCCCGGTCCGCCTGATAGCCGCAGTGCGATAGGACGACAATGAGATCGGCCTTGCATTTGAGTTCCGGCAGATACTTCCGGACGGCGCTCTCCGGGGTGCTAAAGGTCAGGCCCGCCACATTCCGGGGATGGGTGGCGACCGGGGTATCCTGGGTGACTACGCCGATGATGGCGATTCTAACCCCTTGGAGATTCTTGATCACATAGGGCTTCAGGCACGGCAAGCCCCCCACGTTGGCTCCCAGCACGGGAAATTTGGCCTGGGCGATCCTCTCTTTCAGCGTCTTAAGCCCAAAATCAAACTCATGGTTGCCTACCACCATGGCATCGAACCTCATGGCGTTCATCACCTCAATGACGGATCGGCCCTGAAAAAGATTGGCCCAGGAGTTCCCCTGGATCATATCGCCTGCTGCCAGCAACAAGGACGGCAGGTTTCGGCGTTCCCGGGCTACGGCCCCCGCCAGATAGGCGATCCCCCCCAGGGGCGCCTCGCTGCCGGTTGGCTTATACGGTTCGGCAAACCCGTGAAAATCATTGACATAAAGGATTCTCAGGTCGACCGGGCCCGCCTGAGCCCAGGGCGCCAGGCTTATAACCAGGAAAATGCTGATAAAGGCTATCCAGAATTTTTTCATGCTCACCTCTCGGAAAAGCCGCCGGGTCGGCGCATGGGTGACTTCACCGGGGAGAGGCCGGGAATTCCCCATGGTTTGATGAAGATGGCGGCTGGCAGTTAAGCGGGATAAGCAATCGGATTCGGCCCCGCCCTCCCCGCCCCCTGGTAACGGTTTTTTTTAGAGAAACCGAAGGATATTCATTTCAAAGACCTATACCCTTAGCGATGCTCAGGCTGCAAGGGAAAACCGCTTTTGAAATAGTTTTTAGTATAGTAGATTATCTAACGTTTAAGGAGGCAATCTTTCCCTACCCCTCACCCCGAATCCCGCGCCCAGATAATGCTTCAGGTGGGATCGAAACTGTGGTATATGCACTCAAGACAGCGATGACGGGGCGGCCGTCCCTCAGCCTGGGGAAACCGCCGGATTTTTATCGCGGGAGAACCTCGATGGCCCAGGATAATCCTTCGACCCAGGATATGCAGAGTGTTTTGACGGAAGAGTTCTTCTATTTTTTCCTGAGATTGCGCAAAACTCGCGTCCGCAAGGTGGTGGAAGCCATCCAGGCCCGCTTCCCCGCGGAAACCCCGGAGGAGCTGGCTCGGCGGCTCATTAGCGCCCAAACCCAGCTATCTTTTCTGGGGGGCACCCTCCTGCATTTGCCCTTCCTGATTCCCGGCCTGGGGCAGACCCTTCAATTGCTCGGCTTCGTCGGCGGCGCCTCGTGCCTCACCCGCATGCACCTCTATCTCATTTTGGAAATTGCCCTCGTCTATGGCCAGGACATTGACGACCAGGCCCGCGTCCCCGAGATGGTGGCGGTAGTCGCCGCCACGGGGTTGGCGGCCTCCACTCCCCTCGTACTCAATGCCTTGGACCTGAACCCCCTGTTGGCTCTGCCCGCGGCAGGCCTGACGGCCTCTACGGTGGCGCGGCTCATCGGTGAACAAGCCATTCACTTCTACGGCGAGGCCCTGGGAGCGTCCAAGCCGTCCGTGGCATTTTCTGCTCAGTCCATGGACTGAGCCTACCACCCCCCGGTAAAAATATCTTCCCGCCTTATGACCCCTGCATTTGATCGGAGCGAGACGCCCGGCCACGATAATCCCCCGGGGATCTCATTACAAGGTATGCTCCTGCAGGCTATTTCAAAACCCTGATTAAAAGAGAATTGTCATTTCAGGATGACAAAAACAGGTTTTGAAATGCTTTAAAAAAAGGCGATTTTGTTGCAAGGAAGCAATTCCAGGCGTCCAATCCGGAATGAAAAAGCACCTGGGCTGAAGGGGATTGAGCCTCGGGTTTTAGCCCCGGTTCAGGCCTGAGATCATGACAGCTTAGCTAATCTCGGCGTCGGTTAGGTAGCAGGCGGGGTCCGGGGCCCAGAGGTCCCCGGTGAGGGCTTCGGCCCGAACCCGGAAGTTGCCGCCGCAGATGTCCAGCCATTTGCAGCCGGCGCAACGGCCGGTGACGTAGCGCTTCTTGTCTTTGAGGCGGGCCATGAGGGGATTGGTCAGATCCGTCCAGATCTCGCTAAAAGGGCGCTCCCGGACGTTGCCGAAGGACTCGTGGCGCCAAAACTGGTCAGCGTGGACTTGGCCGTCCCAACTGACGCAGCCGATACCGCGGCCCGAGTTATTCCCTTCGTTCATTTTCAATAGTTCCAGGACTTCCGCGGCCCGGGCCGGGTTTTCCTTGAGCAGTTTGAGGTAGATGTAGGGGCCGTCGGCGTGGTTGTCCACCGTCAGCACTTCCACGCTCCGGCCCGAGTCAAAGAGGCGCCGGGTGCGGGCGCAGATCAGATCCACCAGTTCCCGGGTTTGCCCGTGGGAGAGCGCCTCTTCCACCAGCTTGCTGCCCCGGCCGGCATAGACCAGGTGGTAGAAGCAGATACGGGGAATGTCATACTCTTCCACCAGGTCGAAGATGGCCGGCACTTCCTGGAAATTGAGACGGCTCACCGTAAAGCGCAGTCCCACCTTGAGCCCCATCTCCTGGCAGTGGCGCACCCCTGCCATCGCCGCGGCAAAGGCCCCGGGGACCCCCCGGAACCGGTCGTGGGTGGCGGCGGTGCCGTCCAGGCTGATGCCCACGTAAGACAGGCCCAGGTCCCGCAATTGCCGGGCTCTCTCCCGGTCAATGAGGGTGCCGTTGGTGGAAATCACCGCCCGCGTGCCCTGGGCTACGGTCGCCTCCACCAGTTCCGGGAGGTCCGGCCGCATCAGGGGCTCACCCCCGGAAAATAACACCACCGGGACGCCGAAATCTTTCAGGTTCCGAAGCAGGGCCAGACCTTCAGCAAAGCCCAGTTCATCCGGTGCCGCGCCCGCCGTGGCCTTGGCGTAGCAGTGGAGGCACTTGAGGTTGCACTGCTTGGTGACATTCCAGACCACCACCGGCTTCTTGTCGGCGGAAAACTGGAGCAGGTGGGACGGCAGGTCCCGGGCCCGGCGGTCCCGGTAACGCAGCACATCCCCCGCTTCCACCGCGCCGCAATAGAGCTTGGAGACTCCGATCATGAGACGGCCTACTCCCTGAACAGGCTGGTTTGGTAATGTTCCCGAATGACCCGGTTGAGATAGGCGTCCAGGTCGCAGAGGGCTTCCCGGGTCAGGAGAAACTGGTCCTGAGAGGTGCGGTCCCTCACCAGTTTCAGGGCGTATTCCAGGTCCTTGGCCATCTCCTGGCAAATGGCCAGGGCCGAGGTGTCACGGGCCACGGCCTGCCGGAGGATCTCATCCGTGGCCTCCGGGTCGAAATGCAGCTCGATCCCGTGGGTGTCCAGAAACTTCTCCTCAAAAAGGTGCACCTGGTCATGGAGCCGGGCCATTTCTTCAAACGCGGTTTTCAAGTCGCAGTCCCAGTGATGGTACTGATCAGCCAGTAATTCCGCCCGGGCCTCGGTGAGCGGCAGGTGATACCGGTACAGCAACTCCGATTCCCTTCTCCAGATAGACTGCTGCAAAATCTCCCGTTCCTTTGCCGCCGCCTGGGTGAATCTCGTCTTGAGATCGGGGTCCTCGGGGTTAGCCAACAGGCGTTCCAGTTCCTCTGCGGCGTGGTCCACCAGTTCCGGCGTGACCACCAATTCCATGACCTGGGTGGAGGGCAGCCGCTTCTCGAATTGGATGAGGACGCGTTCGATGACGCTCACCAGGCCCCGTGCCCCGGTTTTCTCCAGGGCGGCCCGTTCCGCCAGCATCCGCAATGCTTCGTCCTCAAAAACGATGTCGATGCCGTAAGCCCGAAAGTCCCGCTTTTTGCTGGTGATGATGGGATTGTTGGGGTTGTGCAGGATATCATAGAGGTCCGTGGCCGTAAGTTCCTCCAGCACCGCGATTACCGGCAGGCGGCCCACGAATTCAGATTCAAACCCATAGTTGATCAAGTCTTCCGCGCTCACCTGTTTGAGGAAGGTCCGGTCATGTTCCCGGGAAGTCATCTCGCCCCGGAAGCCGATCTCTTGCTTGCTGATCCGCTCCTTGACGATCTTGTCCAGGCCAGTGAAAGCGCCACTGACGATAAATAGGATGTGGCGGGTGTTCAGGGTGCGCTTATCCTTTTTGCCGGTGCGGCGGTAGTGCTCGATGGCCTGAATCTGGGAGACCGGGTCATGGGCCACCTTCAGGTCCACCTCGGTCTCTTCCATGGGCTTCAACAAGGCCCGCTGGACCCCGGTGCGCGACACATCCGGTCCGCCCCAGGCGTGGCCGGTGGAGGCGATCTTGTCGATTTCGTCGATATAGATGATGCCGTATTGGGCCAGTTCCAGGTCGTCGCCCGCCGCGTAAACCAGGTCCCGGACCAGGTCTTCCACATCACCGCCTACGTAGCCGGTTTCGCTGAACTTGGTGGCATCGCCCTTGATGAACGGCACGCCGATTTTCTTGGCAATGAGTTTGACCAGGTAAGTCTTGCCCACCCCGGTGGGCCCGACCAGGATGATGTTGTTTTTGATGGACCCCACCCCGGGTTCCGGGTCCCTTCCTAATTCCAGGGAATGGCGGATCCGATTGAAATGGGTGCAAACTTTAGTCGCCAGGATGCTCTTGGCCAGATCCTGCTTGATCACGTACTCATCAAGATAAGCTTCCAACTCCTCCGGTTTCAGATCGAATTTAATTCGGCTGAGTTTGGCGCCGGTGCCCTGACCGTCGTCGTCCTTCTCCGGTTTGGCAATCCAATGCGGCGCCAGCACTTTAATCCGGCTGCCATATTTCTTGGTGAGGTAATCGCTCAGTTCTTTTTCCAGCTCTTTGGGGTCGGGGATTTTTTCCATAGGATTGTTAGTCTGGCCGGCCAGCGCCGTAAGGGCCAGCCCGCCTGGTTATTTTTTAAATTATAACCATTATGTCCCGGGGGTTGCAACCTTAGCCGCAAAACGCCTGACATTGAATATATTTGTAATAATGCCGATTAGAGTTTCACGGTGGAGGTTGCCATGGACGGATTCGAAGAGATATTACGCCGCAAAGGGTTGCCGGTGGTAGGCACTGTGGTACGCTGCCGGAGAAGCAACTCCTTGTGGCGGGTTATGGAACGGGAAGTGTGGCGCCAGGTTGAACACGACCCGGAAACTGATGAGGAACAGGTGATTCCCACGTTCTACCTCAGTTTCTGGCGTATTGAAGCCGGGATGCCCCCGGGGGTAGGCCAAATGTTGGGACATCTTTATTATCTCAACGATAACTCGTTCGAGGCCAATTGGGAGATCCTCACCTACCACTGACTCTCGGCGAAAAGTTTTGGGATTGTATGGGCACCCTGCCGGACATCTCCCTTGAGGTGGGCCCTGCAATTCCTCCCCTATGACCGAAAGCATGGTTACTCCGGTTATCTCTTCCCTCGCCAAGATGTCCCCATCGCTCCTCCATGACGATAAGCCGAATCCTGGCGTTTTTCCTCTAAAGAATAGTTGACCCGCCTTCAACTTCGGCCCACAATAAATATACCAGGTAAATTGCCGGTAGCCGTCGAACCGCGGTTCACTTTGACCCGGGAGGAATATGGATTTGTCTTTCCTGAAAGCCCTGGCCCAGGCCCGGCCCGATCCTGGGGGCGGCGCCGCCGCCGCCCATAGCGCCGCCTTGGGCATGGCCTTGCTGGAGAAAGTGGTCCAACTGGAGCACCGCCGCCGGGGGCCGGGGTCCAAGCTGAAATTTCCCTGGGGTGATCTCCTGGCCCGGGTGAACGTCGTGGCCGCCGCGCTCCTCCGGTTGCAGACAGAGGATGTCAAAGCCTATTTCCAGCTCAGCCGGGCCCGCACCCAAGGTGACCCCGAGGCGCTCTCGGCTGCCCTTGAGGAGGCGGTGGCCTGTCCATTAAGGATCATGCAGCAGGTCCAGGAGGGCTTCTGCTTAATTTACCAGGGCGGTTCCCGGTGCAAATTCCACCTGGTGTGCGACCTGCTGGTGGCCTGCGAGTTGCTGGGGGCAGCCTTCCGGGCCGCGCACCACATCGCCCGAGCCAACCTGCCCCTCATGCGGCCGGACGCCCGGCGCGCCGTCTGGGACGCGGACCTGACCCATACGCTGGCCGCCGTTGAGTCCGAGTTTCAGCAGGTGAGGGCCGAACTCCTGAAAAGGAAACCATGTCCCTGATCATTGCCGCGGATAACCTCCATGTCCTCAATCCCGCCGTGGCCCAGACCCTCAATACCCTCAACCCCCGGCCTCTCCAGGAGCTGGCCCGGCGCTGTGAACAAGCCGGTGCCAATCTCCTCGACATCAACCCCGGGTTTTTGCCTCCCCGGCGCCACGATCGCATGGCCTTCATGGTGGAATCGGTGCAGCAGGTCACTAACCTGCGGCTCATCCTGGACAGTCCCGACGCCCAAGTCCTGGCCCGGGGACTGGCGGTGGCGAATAAGCCGCCCATCCTCAACGCTTGCACCCTGGAGGATGACAAGCTCCGGGAGATTTTGCCCCTGGCCGCGGCCCACCGGTCTGACCTGGTGCTCCTGTTACTGGACGCCCGGTCCTTCCCCCCGGCCTGGCTGGAAGGAAAAATCACCCTGGCCCTGGAACTCCGGGAGCACGCCCTGGCCGCCGGCCTCACGGATCAACAGTTGATCTTCGACCCGGTCCTCCCCAACCTCTCCTGGCCCGACGCCTGGGCCCAGATGGGCGAAGTTATCAAGACCGTGCGTCTTTTGCATGGGGGCGAAGTTTGGGAGGGGCCGGCCCGGACCATGGCGGGGCTCTCCAACCTGAGGAGCGGCCTGCGCCACACCTACCCGGTGCGGATGGAGGAGACCGCGCTGGGCCTTTTGGCCGGAGCCGGGCTCAAGCTGGCTCTCCTGGATGTGCTGCAACCCGGACTGATGGAGACCGTCAGGGTTATCAACCAGGTGGTGTAATTTTCCCTTTGGTCTTTCCAGTTAAAATTGTACAATTAATGTAAGGGCTTAATAACTCAATTTAAAAGCTTCGCCTCTCTCTATCCCCAAATAAGGGATTGGGGGAGGGGGAAAGGGCACTTACGAAAAAGCCCTCTGCCCCGGAAGCAATCTCCACCAATCACCCAAGCGAGGGATCCTCTATCCACCGTCCGTTAGGTAATCTCACCGGCTTAAAAACCCATCACTACCGGGCCTTAGAGCGGTTATACCGCCGCAAGGTGCCGCCGGCCCAACTGCTTACCCCGGAGTTGGCCCGGCAATTGGCGGAAATCTCCGCCGAGATGCGCCGCCAAATCGGGGTCCTGGTGGACCGCCAGGGCGCGGTGGCCTATGTTATCGTGGGGGACGCCAAGGGCCTCCTCATCCCCACCCTGCCCCGGGAGCGCGGCGTCAAGGGCCGCCTCAAGGGCCTTAGGCTGATCCACACCCACCTGGACGCCAGCCCCTTGAGCCAGGATGACCTCATGGACCTGGCTTTGCTCCGACTGGACGCAGTGGCCGCCTTGAGCGTGGCCGACGGCCAGTCGGGCGCCCTCCAGGTGGCTCACCTCCTGCCTCAGCCGGTGGACGGCCAGAGTTGGGCCATCCTCAATGCCCGGCAGGTGGGTGCCCTGGAGCTGGATTTCGAAGCCCTGGTGGTTTCCCTGGAAGCGGAATTCTCCCGCCTGGCGCCAGCCGGTGCGGGCCACAGCCGGGAACGGGCCATTTTGATCGGCGTCACCGGGGCCAATCGCCTCGCGGCCGAGGATTCCCTGGAAGAGCTTACGGAACTGGCCCGCTCCGCCGGCCTGGAAGTGGCCGCCACCATCATTCAGCGCCGCCCCCGGTTCGATCCCCGTTTCCTCATGGGCAAGGGCAAGCTTTCGGAACTGGTCGTCCAGGCCCTCCAAGTGGGGGCCGATATGCTGGTGTTCGACGCCGAGCTCAGCCCTTCCCAGGTGCGTTCCATCACGGACTTCACCGAACTCAAGGTCATCGACCGCACCCAGATCATTCTGGACCTCTTTGCCCAGCGGGCCCGCAGCCGGGAAGGCAAATTGCAGGTGGAAATGGCGCAGGTCAAATATCTCCTGCCCAGGCTGGTGGGCAAGGGCGACGCCCTGTCCCGGCTCATGGGGGGCATCGGCGGCCGGGGCCCCGGGGAGTCCAAGCTCGAGATGGACCGCCGCCGCCTGAGGGACCGCCTCCACCGGCTGCAGCAGGACCTCTCCCGGGTGGCCAACGAACGCCGGGAGCGCCGCCAACCCCGCCGCCGTCTGGGCCTGCCCATCCTCTCCATTATCGGCTATACCAACGCCGGGAAATCAACCCTGTTCAATGCCCTGACCCACGCCGCGGTCCCGGCTGAAGACCGGCTCTTCGCCACTCTGGACCCCACCAGCCGGCGTCTCCGCTTCCCCAAGGAAAGGGAGGTCATCATTACGGATACGGTGGGGTTCATCAAAAACCTACCCAAGCATCTCCTGGAGGCCTTTAAGGCCACCCTGGAGGAACTGGAGGACGCCGACCTCCTTATCCACGTGGTTGACCTGAGCAATCCCCGCTTCATCGAGCAGATGGCCGCAGTGGACGACATCCTGGCATCCCTGGCCCTCCAGGACAAGCCGGTGTTGATGGTTTTTAACAAGCGGGACCTGGTGGACCCCAACCTGGCGGCCCTGCAATGCCGCATCCACCGGGGGGTGGCCATCTCGGCCCTGGACGAATCCACCCTGCCACTCCTCATGGCCCGCCTGGAGGCCAAAGTGGAGGAGGTGCTGGCCCGCCGGGGGACCGGCCCCCCCAAGCCGGAGCCGACGTTTCAGGACGCAGCCGTGGAATGAGCCGGCCGGGACCCGCCAGCCTAGTGTTGCGTCCCAGATATATCTTGCAAAAATATTTCCCCATGTTTGGGAGGTTTTCGTAGGGGCGGTTCGCGAACCGCCCCTACGATAGCCTCTGGGAATGAAAGTCGGCAATTGTAAGTCCAGTAGGGTGCGAACCGCGCACCTTTTCTTTTTCTGAAGGGTATGGGGATGGTTCTCCCCGGCCTTATCCCAAAATCCTCAAGACTGCCAGAGATAAGGCTGGAAGTTTAGGGAAGTTGGGCTCAGGGTGGCCAGGGCCCAGCCGCAGCCCCGGGGGCCCAGGCCAGGACGCCAGAACGCCGGGGTGCCCTGCACGGCCTGAGGAAGCGGCCAGGCGGTGGCAGGCAGAGATATGTGGTTTTGGGTTTTGGGTTTTCGGTTTTCAGCAAGACTTATGACCTCTGGCCTATGCATATGCCCGTGCATGCACAGCACCCGGGGAAATTGAGCCAGCAGGCGGATCACCTCCGGGGCGTCCCCGGTCCATTGCTGCCAGGGATGAAAGAGGCGGGCCAGGGGGGCGTGGGATAGGATGACCAGGGGTGTGGCCGGGGTGAGTTTGGCCAGCTCCCGGGCCAGCCACTGGCGTTGGGGCACGCCGACCTCAAAGACCAGGCCCCGGGAAGTGCGACTCAAGGCTGGGTCCAAACCGATAACCTGAGCCCCCCGATACCCCCGGGAAAACCCCGGCACCCCGAAGCGCCGGACCCAGGCGGAGTCTCCGCCGGGGCCGTGATCCCCTTCCCCCCGCACCGCCCATACCGGCCCGGGCAGGTTCGAGAGAATTTCCCGTCCCAAATCCAGGGCGTCGGGGCGGCCCCGATGGGCCAGGTCGCCGGCAAAGAGCACCAGGTCAGGCTGCGGCTCGAGCGTGCGGATTTCCGCCACCGCCCGGGCCATAGCGGTAGCCTCGGGGCGCTTCTCATTGCCGTCTTTAAGATGGGCGTCGGCCAGCAGCGCCAGGCGCAGCTCCGGGTCCGCGGCCCGGGCAGGCCAAGGCCAAGCAAGCCTCCCCAAGGCCCACCCTCCGGCCAGCCCCAGCCCCATCTGCTTGATAAATTCCCGCCGGTCCATTACCTGCCATTGTAGCAAAATTTCCCTGAAAATCGAGTCTGAAAACCCCGGCAGGGCCGGGCGGCGGCGGGAGCGCCCACAGCCTCCCGTCTCAGGAGGCGCAGTGCAGTGGAAGCCGGGCCAGGGAAGGTGAGGCAGAGGTTAAAATGAAAAGAAGCCGGGGACCCAGGCGCCTCCTTGCCAGGAGGGGGATTCACCTGAAGTTCCCCGGCTTCCCGGGACCACGAAACCTTTTTCACTCCCCCTTGAAGGGAAGGCGTCGGCCCACAGGACCGAAACGTTTCGTAGCCATTCTCACTGCTTCGGCAGCGGAGCTGGCATCTATGGCCGCTTCCGGCAATCAGCGCCCCGCCGGCTTATCTCAAACTCTAGGTCAAAAGCCGACGTTTGCTCAGGGCCAAAGCAGGTTGCCATGTCATTCAGCCTGGCGGGTGACCCTACCCTTATCGGGTGCGGCCTGTGATGGCCGCCTCCCCGTAACCTTTTTACCAGGTGCCCAGACTGGATGTCCTAGCGATCATATTTATAATTACCCATTTCGAAAAAACAAGGGGGAGGGGGTTTTTTTATAAAAATATTTTAGATAGGAAACCCAGGCTTTCCTGGAAAAGCAGATCAGGGCGAACACTGAGGTCCGCCCCGACAAAAACAGGTATTTTCATCAACCGAAACCCGAAAACTGGCAACCAAAACCCGTCTTACAGCACCCCTTTGGTGGAGGGTACCCCGGTAGCCCTCGGTTCCGGCTGGGTGGCCACGTCCAGGGCCCGCCCCGCCGCCTTGAATACCGCCTCCAGGATGTGGTGGGTGTTCTCCCCATAGGGCACGCTGATGTGGAGGGTCATGCCGCCGTGGATACTCACGGCCCGCCAGAACTCCTTGAGTAGTTGGGGGTCCAGCCCCGCGCCCCCCGGGGGCAGCTCCACCTCCAGGTGGAGGAAGGGCCGGTTGCTCAGGTCCACGGTCACCTGGGCCAGGGCCTCGTCCATGGGCACCCGGGCCTCTCCATAACGGCGTACTCCCGGCCGCTGGGCCAGGGCCTCCCGAAAAGCCTGCCCCAGGCAGATGCCGATGTCTTCCACGGTGTGGTGCTGGTCTACCGCGAGATCCCCCGCGGCCTTGACGGTCAGGTCAAAATACCCGTGGGCCGTGAAGAGGTGGAGCATGTGATCGAGAAACGGGATGCCGGTGTCGATGGCAGCCCGGCCGGAGCCGTCCAGTTCCAATTCCAGATTGACTTCCGTTTCCCGGGTCCGGCGGTGGATTTTGCTTAAGGGCATGACTGGTGGTCTCCCAAGAGTTTGGACACTACTTCCGCGTTGCGCTCCAAAGGCAGGGTGGGCGGCGCCAACCCGATATTATGGCAAATCCAGATCGGGCAATGATAAGTACCTCGTCACTTCTGCCGCGGTTGCCAACAAGAGCCGGCGTCATCATAAATCATCACCCGCCCATTTTGTTCACAGGTCCACTGATTACCCACTCTTTTGACGTTGGTCGCTCCCACGGGCGCCAGGGGTGACAACTCGTCCGCCGTTCCCCTGGTACGCTGTGTAGTGGCTTCAACATCCGGGTTCTTGTAGGTCGAGGTCGAGGCACAGCCACTTCCCAATAAGACCAACAGCGATGCAGCCACAGCCATCCTGGCGAAATAATTTTTACCCTGCATCTGATCAACCTCCTGTCTTTGAGAAGTCTTTGAAATCACCGGGATAGCCCTCAGGTCCCGGGGTTATCATAAATCTTTTCGCCAACCTTGACAAATGTTTATGGTAATATACAAGAAGGAATTTCATGAGCTTCACTTCCGGCGGACCAGGCGGCCCACCACCTTTTTTTCCTATGAACGCAACGCTCCGCCCACCGAAGTGAGGGCCAAATCCGGCGCCAAGGAGTACTCACCCGACGTGATCGACTCGGATAACCTCAAAACCACCCGGCAGCTCCGTCATTCCACCGGCATCTGGGCCTTGCTCCTCCTGGGGGCGGCGGCAGTCGCTTGGGGAGGGGCGTCCACCCCGGCCAGGGCGGCGGGGACACCCCAGGCTGCCATCGGCACAACCGCCTTTGATTTCGGGAAAATATACGAAGACCGGGCACTTACCCACACCTTCGTGGTTAAGAACACCGGGACCGCGCCCCTGAATATTGAAGACGTGGACCCGGATTGCGCCTGCACCGTGCCCAGCTATGATAAAAGCATCCCTCCCGGCGGCCAGGGAGAAATCACCCTGACCATCAAACCTTTTTCGGTGATGCACCAGTTCAAGAAAGAGACCAAGGTCAGGCTCAATGACCCGGAGCGGCCGATGGTGTACCTCACTTTGACAGGGGTGGCCCAACCCTTCATCGAGATTCAACCCAGCCATATCGTGCGGCTGCGAGGTAGCCCCGGGGACGATATCCGGGGGGAGGTCCGCTTCATCTCGCATCTGCCCACACCCTTGAAGATTACCGGATTCCGCTCTACCATCCCGGATAAGATCGAGGTGACCCTCAAACCCGAAGTGCCGGACCGCGTCTATGTCCTGGAGGTACGCAACCAGTCCCGCCAAGCGGGCCCTTATGCCGGCATGATCGAGCTGTTCACCAACTCCGAGCAGCGGCCCCGCCTCATTGTGCGGGTCTTTGGGGATCTCTATTTGTCTTCGGCGGGCGGCCAATAAAGCAGAAGCTCATTGAGCAGGTCGACGGCGAAAGTCCGGGCCGCCTGGCGCAATAACAGTTCATTTTCCTTGGGGGCCGGCGGGCCGGGATTCACCGGCGAGCTCAGGCTGATCCGGTCCTGAAAGGCAAACAGGGTGTTACCCTGCCGGGTGATGGCCCCGGACACCACCAGGTTGGCGTCGAGCCTGCCTCGGATGAACCGGTAGAGCCCGCCCCGCACTTCGACAAACTGGACCACGCCGGTCACGACGGTATCCCCCTGGGGAGAGGGCTTGAGGCCGTTGGCCTGCCAGGCCTGGGTCAGTTCCTGCAAAAAGAGGCTCTGGAAGGTCTCGGCCGGAACGCCCTGGGCGCTCTCCACCGGGAAGGGCGTCAGGGCATATGTCGCCTGGTCCGGGGTGAAGTCCGGGCCTCGATAATAGGCGGTGAGATAACGGCCGGGCTGCAGCGTCACCCCCGGAGGGGTGGCCGGCGGCAGCCGGGGCACGCAGCCCCAAAGGCAAGCCAGACACAGCGCCACAATCAGGCCCAAGGAGGTGCACTTTCTCATCCTCATGGTCATCTGATTACCATAAACCGTCAGCCTCTGCCAAACCATTTAACCGTGCAACGAGAGAAAAAGAGGCCTTATGGCAACCGCAGACAAGGATACGCTATCGGTAATCAAGGCGGGCGCAGGGGGCTCAGGCGATTTTCTCGCTTCGGTCTATTCCAGGCCGGCCATCCGGGCTTGTCTCTTGCCGGCCGCCCCGGAGACGCGGCGCAGGGGTTTGACAACCGGAGGTATATATCCTACATATTCTTTTTATGCCGAGCCTTCTCCTTGCCGGGACACGAGACCCGGGCCCCCGGGGGGAGAGACGACATATCCTTGGATTCCGAACCCTTAGGGAGCGCATGTCAGAACTTGCAGAGCGGCTGGACGCATGGTAACCTTTCGTAAAATCGTCCAGTGGGCCGCCAGCCTGCTGGCCCTCTTGGTTGCCGGCAGCCTGGGCTTCATGTGGCTGGAAGGGTGGGATTTTTTTGACTCCCTTTATATGACGGTGACCACCCTCACCACCGTTGGGTACGGCGAGGTCCATCCCCTGGACCGACTGGGGCGGAGTTACAACATGTTGCTGATCCTCACCGGCATGGGGGTCATGCTCTACATTGTGGGCTCCCTGGCCCGGGTGGTGATTGAAGGGGAGCTCCAGTCGGTTTTAGGGAAACGAAAATTGATCAAGCACATCAAGAGGCTGAAAAATCATTACATCATCTGCGGCTTCGGGCGCATCGGCGAAATTATCGCCCGGCAGCTCAAGAGCCGCGGGCTGTCTTTAGTGGTTATCGATAAAGACCCGGACCAGATCGCCCGCCTGGAGGCATTGGGTTATTCCTGCATATTCGGCGACGCCACCCGGGATGAAGTCCTGCTGGAGGCCGGGATCGAGCGGGCCAAGGGACTGATATCGGTAGTTTCTTCGGACGCCTCCAACGTTTACGTCGTGCTGACGGCCCGCAGCCTCAACCCCAATCTCTTCATCGTGGCCCGGGGGGAGGAATTGGGTTCGGAACAAAAGCTCCTCCGGGCCGGGGCCGACAAGGTGGAGTCGCCCTATCACATGGGCGGGCAGAAAATGGCCCATACCATCCTCCATCCCACGGTGGTGACCTTCATGGAACTGGCCATGAAGGAGGGAATAGACTGGAGCATGGAAGAGATCGCGGTGGGCCAGACCTCATCCCTCTTAGGGGTGCCGCTGGCGGACTCGGGGATCCGCCAGAAGCTGGACCTCATTTTGGTGGCGATTAAAAGGTCCGACGGCGAGATGCTTTTCAACCCCAGCCACGAGACCCCGATCCTGGCCGGTGATACCCTCATCGCCCTGGGTCTGCGGAAGAATCTGGATGCCCTGGAGGCGATGGTGCAGTGAGGAGTAGTTCGGGGGCCAGGGGGCTGGGGGCTGGTCGATTACCCGGCTAAACGTTAGAAGATGATCTATGATACGCTGGTGTATCGGCAAGGCGCCGGTGCAACCCGATCATGATCCCGCAGGAGGAGGGCGCCATGTCCCAAGCAAAAATCGGCCGGGGAGTACAAATCACCTTCCTGGGCCACTCGGCCTTCAAATTAACCGGGGCCGGGGTTTCGGTGCTCATCGATCCCTGGCTCAGCAACCCGTTGTTCAACACCCCGGTGGATAAAGTGGGACCGGTGGACCTTATCCTGGTGACCCACGGCCACGGCGACCACGTGGGGGAAACCGTGGCCGTGGCCCAGAAAACCGGCGCCCCGGTGGTGGCCATCCACGAGCTCTCGGTGATCCTGGCCCGCCAGGGGGCGCCCCAGACCATCGGCATGAACAAGGGCGGCACCCTGGCCATCGCCGGGTGCAAGGTCACCATGACCCACGCGGTGCATTCCTCTGCGGTGGATGAGGGCGGCCATCTCATTGCCGCGGGCGATGCCGGCGGTTTCGTGGTGGAGTTCCCCAACGGCTTCGTAGCCTACCATGCCGGCGACACCGCAGTTTTCAAGGACATGGAGCTCATCCGGGAGCTCTACCATCCGGAGCTGGCCATGTTGCCCATCGGCAGCCATTACGTCATGAGCCCGGCCGAGGCGGCCCTGGCCTGCCGGATGCTGAAACCCCGCTGGGTGATCCCCATGCATTACGGCACCTTTCCGGCGCTCACCGGCACGGCTAAGGAATTCATCGAACGCCTCAAAGGGGAGCCGGAGATCACGGTTATTCCCTTGAAGCCGGGAGAGACGGTGGAGTAGTGCGTAGATATCCACGATAAAACCGGCATACACCCAAGGACTATCAGGGAACTCCTTAAGGCCCGGAGGCTCAAGCGCAAGAAGCAGTGCAAGAGATGGTATGTCCCGGAGAAGAACCTCCAGGCCTTTTTTGATGAGGATACTCAAGAGAAGGAGGGGTGACATGCAGCCAGGGACCATTGATATCTGGTTTTGGGGGATATTGAGGGTTATCGCAAAATATTTAGGGGCATTAACTATTACTTATTTTTTGACTCGATGGCAAATCAGGTATTTTGGGAAGAAACACACTCCTAAGGCTGCGGCTGTTTCCGCATTTATTTGGATAAGCCTGCTATCATTGACTATTTCTTCTTGTATGCTCGGTTATGTTCATAATTCCCTCGCACAAGGCTTCCTCATAAGTTTTTTTACCTATATGCCTTGCCTTGTCTTATGGCTTGTAAGGGACATTATCAGGGCAAGGAAATAGAGATGGGGGAGATGGTTGATAGGGCTGACAGAGAGGAATTTGAAAAAGAACCTATTGAACCCCCTAAGAAAAAAGGATAGGGAGAAAAATTATGAAACTTTCAGCTATCTTGCTCAATATAGCTCTCATCGTAACCTTTTGTTTCATGACGGCCAAATTTGGCTTGCCAAAAATAGACGAAAGAGAATTTTTGCTATTCCTCCTTATATTTGTAACACCATTGATTAACTTACTTTACATTTTCTTCTCGAAAGGAGAATCCTGGCTTGCTCTTTATTTCAAAAGAAAAGCTATGGAGGAAAAAAGGAAAATTGAGAAGCTCTCAAGCATTGAGTAAACATAGTAAACCATGTTTATATGATAAACCGCTCATTGTATGTCCATAAAGGGGTCATTACAGATATGAAGATATGGAGAGATTGATTAATAGAAATATTGAGGTATAATTGATAAGTGATATATGGTTTTATGAGAAATTCCCTCAATGGTTACGATGGTTACTGGTGCTTCCTTCTGCATTTTAGGTGATTTATTAGCCCAAGAGTTTGGAATTATAATTATATTTTTTAGTGGCGATTATTTTCCTGGTTCATTTGCTAACCCATTAATTTGGCATACATTTGCCCCTCTTGCATTTGCTTTTGTTGGATATGAAATAGCCCCAAAGTTTAAATATCAAGTTCTTATGGTTCTCTGTGTTTTTAAAATAATTATTAATGGAGCTAATGCTTTCCGTCTAATAAATTATATTGTTACAGGAGGGAGGTATACAGACATAGTTCCAATTACCAATGCAACGACAGGATGGGTTATTTGGTCAAATATTTTCGGTATCTTGTTATTAATTTTGTTGTTAGTGAGAATGAAATCCCAGATCAAGAAAAACATGAGTTAAAACCCATTTTGTGGAGATGAGAGCCAAGGGCCTCTCCCTAACTATTCTCTTTTGACTTTTTATGGGAAATAAAATGCGCCGCAAGAAGCGCTGGCAGCTCTATCCGGATCAGCCGGAGTTGGTGGCCGCGGTCATGGCCCGTCATGGGCTGCCCCGGTTGGTGGCCCGTATCCTCTTGAACCGGGGCCTTTCCTCCGCCGACGATATCCTGGCTTTTCTGGACCCCTCTCTGGAGCGCCTCAATCCCCCCTTCGGCCTTACGGACCTGGAATTTGCGGCAGCCCGCCTGGGCCGGGCGGTGTGCCAGGGGGAGCCGGTGGCCGTTTATGGCGATTACGACGCCGACGGCCTTACCGCCACCGCGGTGCTCCATCAGTTCTTCCGGGAGTTGGGCCTAGACTGTTTTCCCCACATCCCCGACCGGCTGACCCAGGGATACGGCCTGAAGCTCGAGGTTATGCAGGAGCTGGCGGCTCAAGCCAAGCTCATGGTCACGGTGGACTGCGGCATTAGTGACGCCCCCATGGTTGACTGGGCCCGGCAGCAGGGGTTGGAGGTGATCATCACCGATCACCATGAGATTCCCCCGGAACTGCCCGGGGCCCTGGCCGTGGTCAACCCCAAGCGCCAGGGCCACGGCTCCCCCTTTGCCGATCTGGCCGGGGTGGGGGTGGCCCTGCTTTTGGCCCTGGGGGTGCGCGCGGAGCTTAGGGCCGCGGGGTGGTTCAGCCAGCGCCGGGAGCCCAATCTTAAATCATACCTGGACCTGGTGGCCCTGGGCACCGCCGCGGACGTGGTGCCGCTGGTGGGGGAAAACCGTATCCTGGTGAGCCAGGGGCTCAAGGTCCTGGAAGATAGCCGCCGCCCGGGGATCATCGCCCTGAAGGAAGTCGTCCAACTGGAAGGCAAGCCCATCTCATATCAGAACGTGGTCTTCCAACTGGCGCCCCGCCTCAATGCCGCCGGCCGCATGGGCCAGGCCCGCTGCGCCCTGGAACTACTCCTGAGCGACGACCTCGCCCAGGCCCGGATTCAGGCCAGATACCTCCACAATCTCAATCGGCAGCGTCAGGCCATCGAAGAAGGCGTCCTGAAACAGGCCCGGTCCATGATTCGCAGGGGGGGCCTGGCGAAGCGGCCTGTGCTAGTTCTGGCCGGAGAGGGTTGGCACCCCGGGGTGCTGGGCATCGTCGCGGCCCGCCTGGCGGAAGAGTATCACCGGCCAGCGGCCCTGGTCAGCCTCAGAAACGGCCGGGGCCGGGGCTCGGCCCGGTCCATCGAAGGCTTCCACCTGTTTAAGGGCCTGCACGCCTGTCGCCAGGCGCTCCTCAAATACGGGGGGCATGAGTTTGCCGCGGGCTTCGAGGTGGCCCCGGACAATCTCGAGGCCTTACAAGATCTCCTGGAGCAGGCGTTTCATGAACAGGTGGGCGCAAACCCCCTCCAGCCCACCCTCAAAGTGGACGCCCAGGCAGACCTGAGCGACCTCAATCCCGCCTTTTACCAGCATCTGGACTCCCTGCGGCCTTTCGGCCCCGGCAACCCGGCGCCGGTGATTGCCTGCCTGGAAGTGGAATGCCTGGGCTCCCGGGTGCTGAAAGACCGGCATCTGAAGGTGCAATTGGCCCAGGACGGCAACGTCCTGGAGGCCATCGCCTTTGATATGGCTGCGGCCCACCCCCTGGCCGGCCCCCTGGAAGTGGCCCTGAGCACCAGATTGTCGCATTACCAAGGCCGGACCCTCCCGGACCACCGACTACTGGACTGGGGCAAACCCTGACCAGGGCCGGACCCTCCCCTTCCCTCTCATACCAGTTTTTTATGAAAAACGACGAACGGTAGGGACGGACCCGTGTGTCCGCCTGCCTTAAGGGCACGCATGGGTGCGCCCTGACAAGACAACAGTATCAATTCTTTAGTAGGAAGACTTGGATATCTGTCCTTCTACCATGCCGGCCGACAGTGCAGGGCCTTAAACCGATACCGGGATGTCGAGGCCAGCAAGGGGCCGCGACCCCCAATTACAGCGGCTTGTCGGACTTCATGTCCGACAGCAGGCGCCGGGCTTCCTGCTTGTCCTCTTCCAGATCCTGGGTCTTGACGGCATGTTGGCTGGAGGTGAGCACCTGTTCTAATTGCTGTTGGGCCAGGGAAGGAAAATGGAGGCGATACAGGGTCTGGGCCAGGTACAGATGGTTAGTGCTGTTATCCGGGCCCAGCCGCACCGCCGCCTGGAGGTGTTCCAGAGATTTTTTCAGGTCCCCCACCGACATGGGCCAGCCTGGGGCTTCGAAATAGATGCGGCCCAGCACCCGGTGGGCCCCGGCCTGGTCATAGGTTTCATCCAGGACCACGGCGCGTTCAAGCTCCTCGATGATCTGGGGGAGCAGCTTGCGTCCTGTCATTAACCCGCCGGCATCGGCCTGGCCGCACAGATTCATGGCCAGCCAGTAATAGCCCTCGGTTCGGTTGGGGTCCTCATTGATAAGCATCTCGGCGTAGATCTTGCCCTTGCGGTAAAAGCCCTCGCTGTATTTTTTGGGGGACATATCTCCCATCACGAAGCAGACTCGAGCCAGTTGCGCCAGAATCAGGGGCCGGGGCGCCCCGCCCGAGGACAGGAGACCGTTGTAAAGGGTCAGGGCTTGTTCGGCCTGGCTCATGTCCAGGGTGGGGCTCATAAGGAGCGCGTCGGCTTCGGCCAGCGGTCCGGTCCCGGCGCCGCGGCCAGCGGTCGCACTCAGGAGCGTGATCGCGATGCATCCCAAAATCTTCAGCCAGCACGTACGTGGCATAATTTGTCCCGGCAAGGAAAATTAGGGGTGATTTAAGGACCCAAAGCCCGCACTAGTCATAATTTCAATATAAATCTGCCAAAGCCCGTTGCCAACCCCGGAAGGCGTGGCCGGGGTAAATATTTGACTTTTTCTCCACCTGGCCATCATCGAGGTTTCCTCATAAGACCTTGCCCGGCCGCCGTTTCTGTGATAGAGGATTGAGGAAACCCACATGCCGGTGGCAGGAGGAAAAATGGCTGGGCTCAACAAGGTTATTCTGGTGGGGAATCTGGGGGCCGATCCGGAGATGCGCTATACTGCCGACGGGACTGCGGTGTGCAAGTTCTCCCTGGCCACTAGCCGGAAATTCACTGGGAAAGATGGACAGAAGCAGGAAAAGACCGAGTGGCATCGCATCGTGGTCTGGCGCAAACTGGCGGAGATCTGCGGCCAGTATCTCTCCAAGGGCAAACAGGTAATAATTGAGGGCCGGATTGAGTACGGGTCCTACGAAAAGGACGGCGTGAAGCACTATACCACCGACATCGTCGCCGAAAATATGACGATGCTGGGAGGCCCTGGTCCAGGCAACCGGGGGCAAGAGCCGGAGCCGCCTTTTGGACCGCCGCAAGGCGGGGCCCCGGAAGACGATATCCCCTTTTAGGGTTTAGGGCCGGCGGAGCCGAGAGCCCCGCTCCGGAAAATTCGCAGCCACGGGAGAGATGAATCCGTTTTGCAACTCAGGCGACGCCAATTACGGGAACAAATCGTTACCTTGCTCCAAGCAGGGAATTTCCCGGGCCTGGAGGAACTGGCGGGCCGGAATTCCGGCGTGGCTCCCATCCTGATGCAACTTTTCTATGACCCGGGCGATCTCCTGCACTGGCGGGCCCTGGAGGGCCTGGGACATGTAGCCGGATCCCATCCGGCCCAGGTGCAAAAACTCATCAACCGGCTCATCTACCTGCTCAACGAGGATTCGGGGAGCAACGGCTGGGGGGCGGCCTCGGCCCTGGGAGAGATCGGGCGGCACCAAATCTCCCTGGTGAGAGAGATCATCCCCATGTTCATCGGCTTCCTGGAGGAACCCTTTTCCCGGGAGCCCATGCTCTGGGGCATAGGTCGGCTGGGGGAGGTGCATCCGGAACTTCTCCACGAAGTCTTGCCCGAGATTGTACCTTTTCTCACAAATCCTGAGCCCCAACTGCGGGCCCTTACTGCCTTGGCCCTCGGGAAAGCCCGCTACCGGCCCGCAGCCGGTGCCCTCCGAGCCCTGGAAGAAGACGACCACCCAGTGCAGCTTTACGACCGCGGTAACCTGATCAAGACCACCGTGGGCCAACTCGCCCGGGAAGCTTTAGCTGGCCTGGCCTGAATCAGGCCTGGCCGAGGATTCATCATTTTCTGTGCATGCGCATCAGATTAAACCCGCATAAGAAAGGAAGGTGCAGATGTTTCTACTCATCGTTGCTTTTGGCCTCGGCGTATTCGTAGGCTACAAATACCCCCAGCAAGTTGATCAGGCCGTCCAGTCCGGCAAAAAAGTCTTTAATGATTTAAAGGATAAGGTCTCCAAAAAGTAGCCCCGAAGATTCACTCTCTGCTCTCCCTCCGGGGAGCCCGGCGGGCTTGCCTCGGCCCTGGGCCTCTCGACTTCCAGGTGCCCTTCCCGGGGGGAAGCACCCGGGCAATCTTTGGGAGTTGGGAAGCGGGGCCGCGGGGCGGACGAGGCGGAGCTTGTCAGAGCGCCGCCCGTATTTCAGGCTCTCAGCGCGATGATGCCCCCCTGGCGGCCGGTAACCTGGTCCCGCCGGTAGGAGAAAAAATCTCCGGCGCCACAGCGGGTGCAGAGACCGACGAGGTCGAGGCGCGCCGGCGCGAGCCCGGCGGCGCTGAGTTGGTCCAGGCTAAGCCGCCAGAGGTCGAAGTAGTCGGGCCGCACCTGGTAGTCCCACAGGGGTGCAGGAAATTCCTGGCGGAAGTTCCGGAATTCGGCGCAGCAGGGGCCCAGGCTTGGTCCTATGGTGGCATAGAGGTCGGCGGGGTGGGTGCCAAACCTATCCTGGAGCAGCCTTACTGTCTCTGCCAGGATATTGTGGACTTGCCCGCGCCAGCCGCAATGGACGTTGGCCACCACCCGGTTGACGGGATCATAGAGCATGACCGCCTGGCAGTCGGCCTGTTTGATGAGCAGGCCCAGGCCGGGTACGGTGGTGATCAGAATGTCCACCTCCGGGATGTCCGAAACCAGGGCCTGGCGGGCCGAGCTGATCACCGCGGCCCGCCCGCCGTGTACCTGGCCGGCGCTGGCCAGGACGTCCAGCCCCAGGGCCTCCTGCATCCGACGCAGATTCTCGGTCACCGCCTCCCGCCGGTCCCCCACTGCCAGGCTAACATTGAGGCTCTGATAAGCCCCGGTGCTCACCCCCCCCTGCCGGGTGAAAAACCCGTGCACCAAACCCGGCAATGCGGCCAGCAAAGGGCTACGATGGTATCTGAGGCCGCTGATTGCCTCCCAATCCGCCATCCGCCTGCATCTCCTTTTCGGCTACTCTACCATACCCGGTAATGCAGGGAAATTCCAATCTCACCTTCACCAACTGCACGATAGGGGCGGGAGCTGAGCTAAAGATTTGATCCTGGTTTGTCCGAGGTCACTATTGTCCTGAAGGAGAAATATGCCGCCCAATTCTTTTTAACCTGGCCGCATTCCGGACCTAGGGCGTATAATTTAAGATGGAGAAAATTTGTAGCCGGATCAATGCATCGAGGAGGACATCACCCATGGCGGCCAAAAGCCTATTGATCGTACAGCACATGAATTGGGAAGGCCCCGGACAGCACCTGCTGGCCGCGCTTCTGGCCGGGTGGATCGACTTCAAGGTTGTGGAGGCCTGGCAGGAACCCCTGCCCCCCATGGACCCCTATGGCGGCATGATTGTCTTAGGAGGGTCTCCCAATGTGGATGAGGACAAGGAATTCCCCTACCTCGTACCCCTGAAGGCCCGCATCCGGGAAGTGATCGCCACAAAGAAAGCCTACCTGGGATTTTGCCTGGGGCACCAGTTGCTGGGCCATGTGCTGGGGTGCCGGGTTGGTCCCCTCACCCGGAAGTCGGTGGGCTTCATCACCGGGGAACTGACCCCCGCCGGCAGGTCGCACCCGGTTTTCCAAGGGTTGCCGGCGCAGTTCAACCTGTTCAAATGGCACGGCCAGGGAGTGCTGCCCCCCATGCCAGCGGGTATCAGCCTCCTGGCCAAATCGGACGCGGCGCCGGTTGAGGCCCTGGGGATGGAGGAAAATTCCCGGGTGGTGAGCCTGCAATATGATAACCATGCCGCGGCGGTGGATGTAGCCACCTGGCTCAAACATGACGGCGAGTGGGCCTTAAAGGGC
Source organism: uncultured delta proteobacterium (assembly GCA_963812015.1). GTDB lineage: Bacteria > Desulfobacterota > Desulfobaccia > Desulfobaccales > 0-14-0-80-60-11 > 0-14-0-80-60-11. The sequence continues at coordinate 1,764,091 of CAWETI010000003.1, forward strand.
TCGGGCGCTGACCCCGAGGCCATGGTCGCCACTGCCGTAGCCCAGGAAGCCGCCATGGGACTGGAGTTCCGCCGCTTCATGGACAATTTCTTCCGGTTGGTGTGGGGCGATTAATTAATTGGGGGCAGGGATGGTTGGCACCCTAAAGACTGACATAGTCAGGGGGGTTCGCGGGGCAAATTTCGGCGCCTGACCTCCTGGCATGAAAATTGAAGCTCCAGTAAAGAAAAATATCAGAGAGTGCTATGATGAAGCGAAACAAACGCACCGAAATTATGGCCCATGAAGACTTGACCCCCCTTACGGAGCAGATCCTGGCGCAAATGGGCGAAGAAGGGGCTGACATTCGCAAACGCCTAAAGAAATTCTATCGCAATCGCGCCTTTAACCCTCGGTTCTCCTTTGAAGAGACCTCGGTAAAAAGCCCATAGGGCCTTGCTTTATCACGCCATGGGGGGCGCAATCAATCGCGTCCCCACGGCAAGGTATCATTATTACCTGGCGTTCCATGGACTGGATGAGACTAGAGGTTCATGAACAGCTTGGCAATATGGCTAGCGAAGTATAGACTTTGGCATTTGCAGGGTGGGCGCGAAATTATTTCCTGGGATGTCCGGGGCAAGCTCATGCCGCTGCTTGGCCAGAAAATTGCTTCCGGGTGCAACTCTTTTTTTCAAGCGTCTCTGCTGATAACTGAACCCTGACCGCTAACCGCTTTTTCATCTAAAATCCTGGAGGGACAATACTAACTGAGGGGGTAGTCTAAACGGAGAATATTTTGCGCCTCGGCCCCATGATTTCAGGCCCATTTTCAAAGAAAGACGCTTCATTTCCCCAGGGATGCATACCTTTGCTTGACGGGCACGGCGGCGGTGTTTATAGTGGGGTCAGTATGAATGGGGGGAGAGCACACTTATGACTTGGTTACACCTGTTACTGGTTCTGGGACTGTTGACGGCGGGATGCGACCAGGTGTTGTATCAGCGCTTCGAAAAGAGCATGTGGTCCAACTACGTCCACCTGAATGAACTGAAAAAGGGGATCACCAAGTCCGAAGTGTTGGGCATCATGGGCCCGCCCGGGATCAGTGAATCAGGGGATTACCGAGCCGGCCACTACAACATCCTTTTCTACCTGACCCACAGCATGGATTTCGATGAGAGCAACACCGTCCGCAACGGCTACACCCCCCTGGTATTCCAAAATGACCGGTTGGTAGGCATCGGCAGGCGAGATTACCGTCAGGCGGTAGACCGCCCGGAATCCGATGGGGTGCCCCGGGAAAACCTACCCTGGAGTCGAACCCAGTGACCGGTGACAGCAACCCTGGGAGTTGCCACCGTCTCTGACTGAGGCCGGCTCCCCCTCATAAAACTTTGCCTTGAGCCGGGCCATGGGGCTGCCCGGCTCCATTGCCCCTCCCCGCCGATGGGGAAAGAGCCTGCCTCAGCCCATGGGCAGCTCGATTTTTTCTCCAGCCAGTTGGCCGCAGGCGGCTCTGATCTCCTGCCCCCGGCTCTCTCTGATCATCACCGTATAATTGGCTTCCCGCAAAATCTCCTGGAACTCCAGGGTGCGCGCCTCCGGTGGCGGCCCATAGGGCAGGCGCGGGTGGCGGTTAAAAGGGATCAGGTTGATCTTGGCTCGAAAGCCCCGTAGCAGCCGGGCCAGTTGCCGGGCCTGGTCCAGCGCGTCATTGATGCCGTCCAGGAGCACATAGGCAAAAGTGATGCGCCGGTGCCGGGGCAGCGGGAAGGCCCGGCAGGCGGCCAGGAGTTCTTCCAGCGGGTAGCGTCGGTTGATGGGCATGATCCGGCTCCGGGTCTCGTCATCCGGGGCATTGAGGGAGATGGTGAGGTTGGCATTGGCCTCAAGGCCCAATCGAGGGATCAACGGGGCCAACCCGGCGGTGGACACGGTGATGCGGCGAGGAGAGAAACGCAGCCCCCAGGGCGCGGTGATCATGGCTAGGGCCCGCACCAGGGCGTCAAAATTGGCCAGAGGCTCCCCCATGCCCATGAAGACCAAGTTGGTGATCTTGAGCCCCCCCGCTAGCTCCCGGCGCACCGCCAAAACTTGATTGAGGATTTCGCTGGCCCTCAAGTTGCGGATCAAACCCCGCCTGGCCGTCAGGCAGAATACGCATCCCTGGGCACACCCCACCTGAGTGGACAGGCAGAGGGTGGCGTGGCCTTCTTCCGGGATGAGGACCGATTCGATGAGGTTGCCATCTTCCAGGGCGAACAGGAATTTTCGGCAGCCATCCCCGGCCGCTTGCACCTGCTCCACCTTAAGGCCGCTGATCCGGGCCTGCCGGGAGAGCTCCTCCCGGAAAGGTCGGGCGATATCGGTCATGGCCTCAAACTCGCCGACCCCTTTGTAGAGCCACTTGACTAGCTGCCGGGCCCGAAAGGCCGGCTGGCCCCAGTCGGCCATAAGCTGCTCCAGCTCCGGGAGAGTGAAATCTTTCAGATCCAAGGGGTGAGTCATGAGAGGAATGGTGCCGTAGGTTGATGGCGCTGTCGCGGGTTCTGGCTAAAGGAGGCGTGTGCTCCGTAGGTTAGATGATGAGCAACGTGATCGGCGTACCTCAAAAACGGTTATTGCCCCCGGGCCCGCTCCAGGGATTCCTGCCTGGATTTGCAGGCGATACACATGGTGGTTACGGGCCGAGCCTTGAGGCGCTTTTCGGTGATCTCGCCGCCGCAGAGTTCGCAGTAGCCGTAGGTGCCGGCATCGATTCGGTCCAGGGCCTCCCTGATCTTGCTGATCAATTTCCGTTCCCGATCGCGGATGCGCAGGGTGAAGTTGCGGTCGGTTTCCAGACTGGCCCGGTCCGTTGGGTCCGGGAAGGGGGCAATGACGCCGACCATGTCACTGCGCGTCTTGTTGGCCTCTCCCAGGATTTCTTCCAACCGTTCTTGCAAGAGGGTGCGGAAATATTCCAGTCGTTCAGGTTCCATTACTCAACTCCAGCCTGCTTAAAATGATTTATGGGGTAGCTGCGACCCGTTGATATTCACCACTGGCTCCCCCGCTCTTTTCCATGAGCATCAGGTCTGAAATCATCAGACCCCGATCCACGGCTTTACACATGTCGTAAATGGTCAGCGCGGCCACCGCCGCGGCCGTCAAGGCCTCCATTTCCACCCCGGTGCGGGCGTAGGTCTGCACCCGAACCCGGATGGCCACCGCCCACTCTCCGGGCTCCGGCATAAAGTCCACGTCAATCCCGGTCAGAGGCAAAGGATGGCACAGGGGAATGAGTTGGGAGGTATTCTTGGCCGCCATGATGCCGGCCAGCCTCGCCGCGGCCCAAACATCCCCTTTGGGGAGGCGGCCGCTCAGGAGCAAGGGGAACACTTTGGGACCCACCACGACCCGACAGGCAGCCGTGGCCTGGCGCAGGGTCTCGGGCTTGCCCCCCACATCCACCATGCGCATCTGCCCTGATTCATCCAGGTGGGTGAAGCTACTCATGGCCGGCTCTATCCATCTGCCCCCATTCCAGGCAGCCTAACTCCTCCAGGGGCGACCGCTGATGCGGACTGAGGTTTTGCGGAGTGGTAACGATGACCTCGTTCACTTGATCCCCCGGCAGCTGAGGGGGGCTCCCCGGCGCCCCGGCCCCGAGAAACCGTAATGTCCAGCCGGTTTGCGTGCCCTGGGGCAGATTGACCGTCTGAAAGCCATCCAGAGTGGGGATGCGGATGGCGCCGCCCAGGGCGGCCTCGGCAAAAGAAACCTCGACCTTGCAGTGAATATCGTTGCCCACCCGGGTGAAAAAGTCGTGAGCGGCCACATGGATCACTACCAGCAGGTTCCCCGGAGGGCCATTCCGGAACCCGGCCCCGCCCTCGCCTTGAATCCTAAAACGGGCCCCGTCCCGGGTGCCCGGAGGAATCCGCAGGTGGTATTCCTTCTTATGGATGTACAGGCCCAGGCCGTCGCAGCGCTGGCAGGGATGAGCCACGATTTTGCCCAGGCCCCGGCAACCCTCGCACACGGGACCGAACCGCAGCAGCCCGGGCCCCCCGAACCGGCGCCCCCGGCCCTGGCAATCCGGACACTCTCGATATTCGGTGCCCGGCGACCGCCCGGTACCCCCGCAATGGCGGCAGGGCGGATGATGCTCCACCGCGATGACGGTTCCCATACCCTTAATAGCCGCGGTAAAGGGAATTTCCAGGTCATAGCGGAAGTCGGCCCCTGCCGACCATGACAGCGGCGTACCCTCCTGGGGAATGCCGAACATCTCTTCAAAGAATTGTTCCTGGTCGGTAAATCGGGGTTGTCGATACTGGGCGGCGTTTCTCCGGTTGCGGGCCCTGGCCTGGGCCTGGCTCTTGGCTTCGGACCTGGCTGCCAGGATGCCCTCAAAGGCGTCCACCACCAGGCGGAAGCGGGCGGCAGCTTCCGGATCATCCGGGTTATGGTCGGGGTGGTGCTGGCGCGCCAACAGGCGGTAGCGCCGGCGCACTTCCTCCAAGGTGCTGGTGGGTTTTACCCCCAAGATACGGTAATAATCCAGATCTGCCATGGTTAATTATCGGTGGCCTGGTCCGTCCCTATCGGTTGTCCGGCTATGAGGCCGGTAACCATGCCGGTTTTATCGTCATCGCCGGCGAGTTCGAAGGCCCGACGGGCGAAATGGAGTTTGCCCAGGGCCAAAGCCCGTTCGGCCAGCCGGCGCCAGACTTCCGGCTCCTGCTTGCCGAGGCGGGCCAGCAGAAAAGCATCTCCCGTTTCCAGGCAGTAAGTCTTAAGTTTCTCCAGATCTTCGGCAACGCCGCCTTTTTTGAAGAACGCCAGGGCATCTTCCCGCCAACCAAGCTCCAGAAACTTGCTGCCATACTCCCGGCAGAGGCCGGGGCTTAACGACTGATCGTTCAGCAACTGCCTTTTCTTCAGACAGTTAGGTAACCCTTTCGGCAAGGCCGGAGACACAGGACCCAAAGTTTACACCTCTTCTTTCAGCTTATCAATTATTTATAAAATATCTTGAAGGGTATGTAAACCGTAATTTTCCCGGCGCTGGGGTCGCCGGTAACCGGGGAAAACATTGACTTTCTCCTCATCATTCGGTATGGTAAACATGTCCGTGAGTATTTACCTAATTATTTCGGGAGCTTCAGAGTTGGCACCGGGCGAACTCACAGGGAAATACGGTTCATAGGCGGCCTCCGGGCCGGATGTTCCCAAGGGTTTAGGTAAGAACGCCATGCCGTCGGCCATCATTAAGCGAACTTATGTTTAAACGGCTACTGGAGCGGTTTCACCAGGATCGCGGTCTTCACAAGGCCACGGTACGCGTCGACTTCTCCCCCCAGAACCAGGTTACCCCCCAGATCTCGTGGTTGAGCAGCAACTCCCCCGAGGCCGATACCATCCCCTTGGTCCTCCTGGTTTATGCCCGTATCCTTTATGAACTGGCGGAATTGAACGAAGGCCGGGTAGCCCGGGAACTGATCCGCTTCCTGGATCAGATCTGCGACCGGGTGCTTGACAGCGATGGCCCGCCGCGGCGGCCCCGCCTGCCCCTGGGGCAATTGAAGCTGGGTGCCGAGCCCGGCCAGCCCGCGGTCAGGTCTTACCAGGCGGAGTTCTACGAGTTTCAGGCCGGCGGCTACCGCCTGGATTTTCAAGGGAGCATAGGGAAAGAAGGCTTCTACCTGCCTGGGGCCTTCCTGGCCCTGTTGCAATCATGCCTGGACCACCTGGGGGACGACGCCCTGCGCCGCCTGACCCGGGGACTGGTGCGCCTCCACCTCTATTACCGGTATCGCCGGGATTTCTGGGAAGGGGGTGCGCTCACGGCCGGCCCAGCTTTCGCCCTGGGATCCGAAGAGATCCGGCCCGAGGAAGCCACCCCGGAGGTCTGAGGCGGCGGTTTTAACCTGCTTCGGAGATTTTTGGGCGACCATAGAAGGTCGCCCTTTCTGTTCATGTCAGGAGTGCCTGTTTCCCTGACCCGGCAGTCATCCAGGTTGGAACTTGCCGGCAATATGTCCACATCTGGCGCCGGCGCCTGGGAGCCACGGCCAATACTTTGTCGGGCCAGCACAGGCCCTGGTCGAATTAAGGTGAGAGAAAGTTGGGGTTAGGCGGAAATCCGTTGCAGCAGACTGGCCTTGATGCGGTCGAACTCTTCGGGGCTGATGACACCTTCGTCCCGGAGGCGAATGAACTCCTCCAACTCCTCCCGGAGGCGTTCCGGCGGCAGCCAGGTCTGGGGGTTCGGGGCCTCGGCCTCCAGGAATGCGGGGGCTTCCAGGGCCAGGGGCTGGGGCCGACCCGCGGGAAGGGTGGCCTGGGTCAGGCGGTTGGCGCCGGTATAGCGCAGGGTGAAGATGCCGTTCATCAGGGAAATTTCCACGTCCTTACCGTTCTTGGTGGCCTCCCGCATCAGATCCTGAAAGTCGCCGGTCTGGGCCGCCATCTTGGCCTTGATGACCCCCCAGCGGCGATAGAAGCGCCAGACGACATAAGCCACCAGACAGGCAAAACCCGCGAAGATATAAGCGTTGAAGCCCAGGATGCCGGTGACCCATACCAGGGCCACGATGAGGACGAAGGGAATGGCAATGAGAAAGATCAGCAGACTGTAAAAATTAGCCATATTCCCCAGGGAGGAAACCGAGGCGTCTACCGAATCTTTGTTAAAGCGGGAAAAAAATTTACCCATGTTGTCGCTTCCAAGGTACGTTGTTGCCTACCCTCTATAGCGTAGCATTTTTGCCTAAAGTTGCAAGCCCGCACCGCGGCCGCCACCGCCGGTGGATATGGCCGGCTGGCCTGGAAGCCCCGGCTTTTCCTCGGTGAACCCCTGTTCCTTCAGGCCCGGGCCGGGACGCTAGCGCCCCTAAATTTATGCGCCCGGGAGCAGGCTTTACCCGGCCTTGAAAAAGGCCTTAAAGGCCTTGAAGGTCATGTAGAGATCAGCCTTGGAGGCCACTTCAAAAGGCGAATGCATGGACAACACCGGAGTGCCGCAGTCGATGATCTCCATGCCATACACCGCCAGGAACTTGGCGATGGTGCCGCCGCCGCCCTCATCCACCTTCCCCAACTCCCCCGCCTGCCAGATGACCCCATGGTCCTGGAAGATTTTCCGGATCCAGGCCACGTATTCGGCATTGGCGTCGCTGGTGGAATACTTGCCGCCGCTGCCGCCGTACTTATGGAAGCAGACGCCGTATCCCATCCGGGCGGCATTCCGTTTTTCGTGAACCTCGGGGAAATCCGGGTCCAGGGCGCCGGTGACGTCGGCGGAGAGGGCCTTGGACGCCATAAGCACCCGGCGCCGGGCCTGGGGGCTTTCTCCCTGGCGTTCCAGGAGGAGCTCCACGATCTCGTTCAAAAGGAAGCTCCTGGCCCCGGTGTTGCCTTCGCTGCCGATTTCCTCTTTGTCGTAGAACAGGGCCAGACAGGTGTGCTCCGGCTCCTGGACGTCCAGGATGGCGGCCAGCGACGCGTAGGCCGCGGACCGGTCATCCTGGCCGTAGCCGCCCAGCAAGCTGCGGTCCCATCCCAGGTCCCGGGCGGGGCCGGCCGGCACCACTTCAAGTTCAGCGCTGATCAGATCTTCCTCCTGGATGCCGTAATGGTCCTCCAGGTATTTCAGCAGGTAGAGCTTGAAGCGCTCCTTGGTCTCGGTATCTCCCAGGGGCAGGGACCCCACCAAAACATTGAGCTTTTCCCCTTCGAAGGCCTCGGTCACCTTCTTGTCCATCTGCGCCTTGCGGGCTAGATGGGGCAGGAGGTCCAACACGGTGAAGACGGGATCATTGGGGTCCTCCCCGACGGTGAGCTGCACGGGGGCCCCGTCCGCCTTGAGGACCACCCCGTGAATGGCCAGGGGCCGGGCCAGCCACTGGTATTTCTTGATGCCGCCGTAGTAATGGGTCTTTAAAAAGACCAGGTCCGTGTCTTCATAAAGGGGATATTGCTTCAGATCCAGGCGGGGCGAGTCGATGTGAGAGGCCACCAGCCGCAGGCCCTCGCTAAGGGGCCGGCGGCCCTGGACCGCCAGCACGATGACCTTGTTTTTATAGTTATAAAAGCCCCGGGGCCCGGATTCCTGCCGGGCGAGATCCACGAAACCCAACGCCTTTGCCTGGCGTTCGATTTCGGTCACCGCCTCCCGCTCGGTCTTGGCCCGGTCCAGAAAGGTCTTATAGTGGTCGCCGTAGGCCAAGATGGCGGCGCGTTCGGTCTGGTCAACCTGGTCCCACACCAGTTTAGGGGTGATGGCCAGGCGATCCCGCAGTTGCTTCAGTTCGTCCTTGTCCTGGACCTCCATGTTCGGTTTGTCCTCCCTCGTAGTCGATTACGCTATTACCGACACTTTTTTTAGGCCAAATAAAATATATGGTTGGAAGGCGATTAGTGCAAGCCGGAAGATTCTCTGAAAAAAAATGGCCAGGCGAGTTTCCTGTGCCACCGGGAGTTGTAGGTCTGGCAAATTATTGAACAAGATCCTTCAATAAGGCTCAGTCTCAGAGGACGAAATAAAGCATCGCCCGAATTCCAGGGCAGGCAATCCTGCATGGCTCTGAGCCTGACCAGAGCCGCCTGGTTCAACCGACTGCCCCCCGGGGTCTCGATGCATCGATAAAATGGAATAATACGCTGATAAATACCATAAATTGCCCCAAGAAACAACGGCGGGAGGCGATTGCCTCCAGGAGACGGTTGACTTAAGCAGGGAAAATTAATAAATTTATCAGATGAATCGATAACGTTGCGAGAGTGGCGGAATCAGGCAGACGCACTGGATTTAGGTTCCAGCGGGATAACCGTGGGGGTTCGAGTCCCCCCTCTCGCACTCCTGCACGGGGGAGCGTCAGGCTGGGGGTAAGCCCGCCTGAACCCTAATAAAAATTTAAATTAACGGAAGACTGTGAGCCAAGAAGATGACAGAAAGCGCCTTGAAGGTGGAGATCGAGAATCTCAGCGAAGTCAAACGGAAATTAAAGATCGAGGTCCCCTCCGCCGAGGTGACCCAGGAAGTGGACCGGGCCTACCGGGAATTGGGAAAGCAGGCCAAAGTTAAAGGCTTCCGGCCGGGCAAGGTGCCGCGCTCCGTCCTGGAGATGTATTACCGTAAGCAGATTGACCAGGATGTGTCCGACGCCCTGGTGCGCCGTTCCCTGGGAGAGGTCTTGAAGGACAAGGATCTGGATCCCATCAACCTGAGCTGGCCGGAACCCGTGCCCCCCGTGGTGGCCGGGGAGGATTACCATTACAGCGTGGAGGTGGAAGTCTCCCCGGAATTTACTGCGACGGACTACCTGGACCTCAAGCTGGCGGCTCCGGAAGTCGAGGTGACCGATGCGGAGGTGGACCAGCGCCTGGAGGGGATTCGGGAGTCCAACGCCCTCTTGAAACCCCCGGCGACAGAGCGGGGCGTCCAGGAGAAGGACTTTGTGGTCCTGGATTACCAGGGCTACTTCGCCGGGGAGCCGGTGGAAGGCGCCAAGGCCGAAGGCGCTTACATGGAGGTGGGGAGCGGCCAGTTCAACACCGATTTCGAGCGCAACCTCCTGGGGCTCAAGGCCGGGGCTGAAGCCCATTTCGCCGTGGACCTGCCCAACGATTTTGCCAATCCCCTCATCGCCGGCAAGGTGATCGACTTCCAGGTGAAGGTCCAGGAAGTGAAAGAGAAAGCAGTCCCCGAACTGGATGATGCCTTCGCCCAAAACCTGGGTGGCAATTTTCAAACCCTGGCTGACTTGCGCACAGCAGTGCGAGAGGATATTATTAATACAAAGGAGCGGGAGCGGCAGGCTTATCTGGAGAACCAGGTGTCGGATCAACTGCTGGCCAAACACGCCTTCGAGTTGCCGCCCTCTTTGGTCAGCCAGGAACAAGAAAACATGCTGCGGGACCAGATGGAACGCTTCAGCCAGCATGGCATGAACGTGGCCAACATGGACACGGGTAAGATGCTGGAGGTCCTGAAACCCATGGCGGAGCGTCGGGTGCGAGTCAGGCTGATCCTGGCCCGCATCGCCGCCCAGGAAAACCTGGCGGTGGACGACGCCGAAATGGATGCCGCCCTGGCCCGCATCGCCGTGAGCAATCGCGTCGACGTTACCGAGGTGAAGAAGTTTTATGAGGAACGCGACCTCACGGGGAGCCTCAGACGGACGCTCCTTGACGACAAGACCATGAAACTGTTGTTTGACAAAGCCGAGATCAATACAGCCGCCCCCCCAGCCGAGGAGGCGGGCGCGGCAGAGGGAAAGGAGTAGAATGCAGTTAATTCCCATCGTGGTAGAGCAGAGCAGCCGGGGTGAGCGGGCTTACGACATCTATTCCCGGCTTCTCAGAGACCGGATCATTTTTCTGGGGACCGCCATTAATGATGATGTCGCCAACCTGGTCATCGCCCAATTGCTGTTTCTGGAAGCAGAGGACCCTGACAAGGAAATTAACTTTTATATCAACTCACCCGGCGGTTTGGTGACCGCGGGGATGGCTATATATGATACCATGCAGTACATTAAGAGCCCGGTAGCCACCCTGTGCATGGGCCAGGGGGCCAGCATGGCGGCGCTATTGTTGACCGCGGGCGCCAAGGGCAAGCGCTTTGCCCTGCCCCATGCCCGGATCTTGATTCACCAACCCCTGGGCGGGTTTCAGGGGCAGGCCACGGACGTGGGCATCCAGGCGCAGGAAATTTTGCGGCTGCGGGAAGAATTGAACGAAATCATGGCTGGACATACCGGCCAATCCATTGAGCGTATCCACCAGGATACCGAGCGGGACTTTTATATGTCCGGCCAGCAGGCCAAGGAATATGGCTTGATTGACGAGGTCATCTCCCGCCGGGAAGCGGGGGTCCTTTCCCCCGCCCGGCATCAGGACTAGTCGCCTGATATGAGCTGAAGAATTAGCCGCCGGGAGCCGATACATACATCAGCCCCGCACTATCGGCGGCAGCGCAGCAAAGCAGCCAAAGCCTCGAAGCGGTTCTTTTTCGGGGTTTTGCGGAGGAAAACTTATATGAGTAAGCGCGGTACCGACAAGAGTGCCGACCTGTTGTGTTCTTTTTGCGGTAAAAGCCAGGGCGAGGTGAAGAAGCTCATCGCCGGCCCCGGTGTTTACATCTGCGATGAGTGCATCGAACTGTGCAACGATATCATCGCGGAAGAGTACGAGAAGGACGAAGCCAAGCACGCCCGGCTGTCGATTCCCGAGCCGGCGATCATCAAGAAGCAGATCGACGAGTACGTCATCGGCCAGGAACGGGCCAAAAAGATCCTGTCCGTGGCGGTCTACAATCACTATAAACGCATCAACGCCGGGGTGGACCTGGATGGGGTGGAGCTCCAAAAAAGCAACATCCTCCTGGTGGGCCCCACCGGCTCCGGCAAAACCCTGCTGGCCCAGACCCTGGCCCGCATTTTGAACGTGCCCTTCACCATCGCCGATGCCACCACCCTTACTGAGGCCGGCTACGTGGGCGAGGATGTGGAAAACATCATCCTCAATCTTTTGCAATCCGCGGACTACGATGTGGAAAAGGCTTCCCGGGGCATTGTCTATATCGACGAGGTGGACAAGATTGCCCGCAAGACGGACAGCCCCTCCATCACCCGGGATGTCTCCGGGGAAGGGGTGCAGCAAGCCCTGCTCAAGATCATCGAGGGCACCATGGCCTCGGTGCCTCCCAAGGGCGGCCGCAAACACCCCCAGCAGGAGTTCATCAAGGTCGACACCACCAACATCCTGTTCATCTGCGGCGGCGCCTTCAACGGCCTCGAGGACATCATCGGGGCCCGTATTGGGCGCAAGTCCATGGGATTCGGCGCCGACATCCGGAGCCGGGCCCAGCAGCCTTTGGGGGAAATCCTGGTTCAGGTGCAGCCCCAGGATCTGCTGAAGTTCGGTCTCATTCCCGAGTTCGTGGGGCGCCTCCCGGTGCTCGCCACCCTGGATGAGCTCAATGAAGATGCCCTGATGCGCATCCTCAAGGAGCCCAGGAACGCCCTGGTGAAACAGTACCAGAAACTCCTGGAATTGGACCGGGTGGCGCTGAAATTCACCGATGGCGCCCTGGAAGCTGTGGCCAAAGAGGCCCTGAAGCGCAAGTCCGGGGCCCGGGGGCTGAGGGCCATCCTGGAACGGGCCATGTTGGACCTGATGTATGAACTGCCGTCCCTCAAAGATGTGCAGGAATGCTTGATTAATGAGGAATTCATTATCAAACATGCCGCGCCGATCTTCACTTACCGCCCGGCGGAGGACATGTCCTGGGATAAGCCCGGGGTGGCGGTGCAGCAATGATATTCCGGTTACCCAAAAACCGCGGCACCGGGGAGGGTGACAAGCATAATCTGCTCACGGTCCCCATGTTGCCCCTGAGGGATATCGTCATTTTCCCTCACATGGTGGTACCGCTGTTTATCGGCCGGGAACGCTCCATCCATGCCCTGGAATATGCCATGGGGCAGGAAAAATATATCCTCCTGTGCACCCAGAAGGACCCCCGCAAGGACGAACCCCGGGAAGGCGAGATTCACCGCCTGGGGACCCTGGCCGCGATCCTGCAGCTCTTGCGCCTGCCCGACGGCACCGTCAAGGTGCTGGTGGAGGGCAAGAGCCGGGCCATTGTGCGCCAGACGCTGCCTATTTCCCAATTTTACCAGGTGGAAGCCGAAGAACTCCTGGAGTCCTGGGAGATCAATTCCGAAACCGAGGCGCTGCGCCGCACTGCGGTCGCCGGTTTTGAAACGTATGCCAAACTGAACAAGAAGGTCCCCCAGGAAGCCTTGCAGAGCCTGGTGGGGGTGGATGACCCGGGACGCCTGTCCGACATCATCGCCGGCCATCTGGCCATCAAGGCCGAAGAGAAGCAGAGTCTGCTGGAAACCCTGGATGCCTCCCGTCGTCTGGAGCAGGTGGTGGGCCTGGTGAACCGGGAAAATGAAATCCTCCAGATCGAGTCCCGCATCAAGAACCGGGTCAAGAAGCAGATGGAAAAGACCCAGCGTGAGTACTATCTCAACGAGCAGATGCGGGCTATTCAGAAGGAAATGGGGGAAAAAGAGGATCTCAAGGGCGAGATCCAGGAGTTGGAGCGGCGTATCCGCCGGAAGAAGATGAGCGCTGAGGCCACCGCCAAGGTCAAACATGAGGTGAAGAAGCTGAAGCTCATGAGCCCCATGTCGGCTGAGGCCACGGTCTCCCGGAACTACATCGACTGGCTCCTCTCCCTGCCCTGGTACGAGAAGACCAAGGATAAGCACAACCTGGAAGAGGCCGAGCGCATCCTCGAAGAAGACCACTATGGCCTGGAGAAACCCAAGGAACGCATCCTGGAACACCTGGCGGTTCAGAGCCTGGTGAAAAAGATGAAGGGCCCCATCCTCTGTCTGGTGGGGCCGCCGGGCGTGGGCAAAACCTCTCTGGCCAAATCGGTGGCCCGGGCCATGGGACGCACCTTCGTGCGCCTCTCCCTGGGGGGTGTCCGGGACGAAGCCGAGATTCGCGGTCACCGGCGCACCTATATCGGGGCCCTCCCCGGCAAAATCATGCAATCCCTCAAAAAGGCCAAGACCAACAACCCGGTCTTCTGCCTGGATGAAGTGGACAAGATGAGCACGGATTTCCGGGGCGACCCCTCCGCGGCCCTCCTGGAAGTCCTGGATCCGGAACAGAATTTCGCCTTTAACGACCATTACCTGGACGTGGACTATGACCTGTCCGAAGTGATGTTCATCACCACCGCGAACAATCTCTACTCCATCCCGCCGCCGCTTCAGGACCGGATGGAGATCATTCGGTTGGCCGGATATACCGAGGTGGAGAAGCTCCAGATTGCCGAGCAGTTTTTGATCCCCAAACAATGCCTCGCCAATGGCCTGACCAAGGAGAACCTCCAGTTCTCGGAAAACGCCATTCTCACCGTCATCCGGCAGTACACCCGGGAAGCCGGGGTGCGTAACCTGGAACGGGAGATCGCCTCCATCAGCCGAAAGGTGGCCCGGGAAGTGGCCGCTAAGGGCCGGGAACATCAAGTCAAGGTCAGCACTCAGATGGTGCCCAAGTACCTGGGAGTGCCTAAGTTCCGCTTCGGCCGCACCGAGGAGGCTGATGAAGTGGGCCTCACCACCGGCTTGGCCTGGACCGAATTCGGGGGCGAACTTCTCCATACCGAGGTGGTGGTTATGCCCGGTCGGGGCAAGCTTTTGATCACCGGCAAGCTGGGAGAAGTCATGCAGGAGTCAGCCCAGGCGGCCCTGAGCTATGTGCGTTCCAAGGCCGAGAGCCTGGGGCTTCCGGCGGATTTCTATCGCACGATCGACCTTCACATCCACGTGCCGGAGGGCGCCATCCCCAAAGATGGCCCATCCGCCGGGATTACCATCGCCACCTGCATCGCCTCGGCATTGCTGAAGATCCCGGTCCATCGCGATGTGGCCATGACCGGCGAGATCACCCTCCGGGGCCGGGTCCTGCCCATCGGCGGGCTGAAGGAAAAGATCATCGCGGCCCACCGCCACCAGATCAAGACCGTCCTCATCCCCCGGGACAACGAAAAGGATATCAAAGAGATTCCTGCCCGGATTCTTAAGGCGGTGGACCTGGTGCCCGTGGACCACATGGACGAGGTCCTAAAAAGAGCCTTGGTCCTGGATGATCCGGACAACCTGTTCAAGCCGGTGCCGCCACCGGTGCCGCCTGAAGGGGTTTACGTACCATCCGAGCCGCCCGGCGCCGAGATTCAGGCCCATTAACTGGCGGCGCGGCGCAGCTTGCCTTTAAAAAGAAATATTACGCATAGGAATTAAGCAGGGCAGTCAAACCATCTCTTCCCCTGCCCCGCACCCTCAGGTAATTGAACCGGACAGGGTGAAGGTAAGCGTTTGCCGCGCTCTGGCTCATAAGGCAAAAAAAGTAAAAAAAGACGCGAACAGGACTGGGATACGGCCCCTGATGCACCCCTGAGGCATAATCCCCTTGACAGCGGGGCCTCCATAAGCGAATATTACGGGGGCGGGCGGATAGCTCAGCTGGGAGAGCATCGGCCTTACAAGCCGGGGGTCACAGGTTCGAGCCCTGTTCCGCCTACCAGCCCTACGGGGGCGTAGTTCAGTTGGTTAGAACGCCGGCCTGTCACGCCGGAGGTCGCGAGTTCGAGTCTCGTCGTCCCCGCCATAGTAAATTCAAGGGCTTAGATGATTTGCTAAGCCCTTTTTCTTTTCCTCACAAAGCTTTTCCCCCACTAAGTTCTCCCAGGTTGCGGTAATTCCGGCCCCGGATGTCGACTGATACAATAAAACAGGTAATCCATGCCTCAAGCTCCATGTCCAGGGCCGGAGTAAAGCTATAAGGCGGCCAGGGACCGGTGCATTCGCATAGTAAGCCCCGGTTGGGCGTTGCGGCCGTTGGCCGCCTCGATATGCGCCTTAAATCCGCTGACCGCCTTGGCGGGCACCAGGACATCTTTGCGAAAAATTCGTGCGTGTCGGATGGTCCGGGAGATGCCGACTATTTCTGATAAGGGGAGGCTATGACCCAAGGCTAAAATTGCGGGGTCCATAAAAAAACTGGCCAGGTGGGGGAGACCTGGCCAGCGGGTGAAAGGAGAAATGGTCTATGAACTTTGATTAAGGGGGGGATGTGGTTACCTTAATTATGGTTCATATTTGCCTTACCTATATGCAGGAAGCGTGCCGCAAAATATGATTTATATTTATTGTGCATTATCAGTATGTTACCAATTTGGACTCAAAGTACCAGTTCAATTTTTTTTACCGAATCCTGACAGTGCGAAAGCCATTATTGGGTAACTTATTAAATATATTGTATTATTACACGATATAAATTTTCAGCTAGCCGGCCTAAAAGTCAGCTTCAGGAGGATATGACCTGGGACACTCCAGACCTCCGCTGGCCTGGGGGTGCTGAACCAAGAAGATTGAAAGACCGGAGTTCCGCCGTCGGGTGGGTTTTCATCAACCCCTGGCCTGGTGCATTTCCTTCCCCCCAAGGGCCGTGAGGGTATGGCGATCATGTCGGCAGCCAGAGGGAACCCTTGATCAGCAGGTTCTCGCGGCGGCTGCGGTGAGCCGCCAATGGAGAAAATGTCCATCTGCATAACTATTTCATCCCGGCATGAGGATAATCTCAGCTGGGGCCCGGCAGACCGGCATAAGAGTGCGAATAATTTTTTTATTATCTTGACATTGGGGAAATTTCTTGTAAAATTGAACAAGTTTAGCATGTCAGACTGAAGGCAGGGCACAAGTCCTGGACAAGAATCGGACGGGGGTGCTAATTCCCCGCCGATTTTTTTTTGCCTGACTGCTGTGCGCCCTGCTTTTTTGGCGGGTATATCATTGCAGTATTTGTAGGAGGTTTCACCATGAAGGAAACTGGCACGGTAAAATGGTTCAACGATTCCAAGGGCTTCGGCTTCATCACTCGGGAAAGCGGCCCGGATGTGTTTGTGCATCACAGCGCCATCCAGGGTGAGGGCTTTCGCTCCCTGGCCGAAGAACAGGCAGTTGAATTTGAGGTGGTCCAGGGTCCCAAGGGGCCCCAGGCCCAGAACGTTTTCAAACTTTAAACCATAAGGTTTGATGCTACTCAGAACTCCGGAGGTGTTGCGACCCCGGAGTTCTGTCACTTCGGGCCCCAGCGCCACGAAAACTGGGGCCGAACCGTCTGGTCCAAGCGTGCCGGAAGCATGGCCAGCCGAGACTCGCACGTCCTGCTGGGCCGCATCGACCGGGGTGAAGAAAATTTTCTATGCATGTCTTCATGGCTTACGTTCGGGACCAAAACTTTTGCCAGTTGCTGCCTGAGGAACTGAATAGATCAACCTCTGACGATGCACGCCTTCAAGTGATGGCATTCCCTCCCCTGGGGATCCAGACTCTGGCGCCGGTCCTGCGCCAACATGGACACCGGGTGCGGCTGTTTGACACCTGTCATCCCCTGATGCAGGCGGAGCACATCGCTCAGGCCGCAGACGCAGAGCGGCCCGACGTCATCGCGCTCTCCTGCCTGTCGACGACCACCTACCCAGCGGTCAAAAACCTGGCCCGGCGGCTGAAGGTGGAGGCGCCCCACATCCCCATCATCCTGGGCGGAACCTTTGCCACCATGAATTCGGACCGCATCCTGGAAGATTGCCCCGACTTAGACTGCGTGGGGGTCGGGGAGGGCGAAGAGCTGCTCCCGGATTATCTGAACAACCTTGACAACTTAGGCTCGGTCGCCGGTCTGGTCTGGCGCCACGCCGGACAGATCGTTCGGAACGTCCCCCGTCCCCTTATCCGGGACCTGAATCAGTTTCCTTACCCCGACCGCACCAGCCTCCCCATCGATTATATCGAGTCCTTGCCCCTGGATGTCCCGGCGGTTCTCTCCCTGGACAAATTTTGTACCATGCAGACCTCCCGGGGCTGCCCCTATGCCTGCATCTACTGCGATATCCCATCCCTGTCCCAGGGAAAATGGCGCTACCGTTCGGCCGAGCATGTCCTGGGGGAAATGCAGCAACTGCACGATATGGGTTATCGCTCGATTTACCTCACCGATGATCACTTTCTCCTTAACCGTAAGCGCATCGGCGACATTTGCCACGGGATCATTGCCCGTAAGCTCAAGTTCCACTGGGGCTGCGAAGGTCGGGTTGATGCGGTTGCGGTTGATCAGTTGCCGATCATGAAAGAAGCCAACTGCAATTTTCTGGCCTTTGGGGTGGAGGCGGGCACGCAAAAGGTCCTGGACCGGCTGCACAAAAATCAGACCCTGGCCCAGGTGGAGCACGCCGTCAGTGAGGCGAAGCGGCAGGGCATCGAACGGGTGCACGGATTTTTTGTCATCAGCTCGCCCGGCGAAACCGAAAAGGATGTCATGGCCAGTTTCCGCTTTGCCGCCCGGCTGAAACTGGACACCTTCGGTTTCAATCGCTTATGCGCCTACCGGGGCACGCCGTTGTGGCGGGAGTACGTTGACCGCGGCATCATTGACGACGAGCGCGATTGGGACAAATGGTTCAAGTGTTCGGACATCGACCCCACCGCCCTGTCGAGTGCGGCGGTGAACCGGGTGCGCATGAAAGGTTACGCCCGGCTGTTTGCCAGCCGTATTTTGCGACGTCCCCTCCGCACCTATAGGCTGCTGCGCACCTTCGGCCGCCACATGAAAACCGCCGATATCCTCAAGTTGCTTTACAGTCCTTTCCGACGGCGTTCCTTGAGCCGGAAGCCTGATCTCCCGGCCAGGATGATAGACTTGGGACTCGAAGTTCCCCAAGTCGGCCCTGCCGCCTCCCGCTCTTAGCGCGGCGCCGCCCCTTGACTCCCCGGTTCCCGTGGCTGCGCCTCCAGGTGCTTGCCTTTGAGTTCCTCGGGGTCGCCGGCCACCGGCGAGACCGCCACAAAGTTGACATCCTCAAAGAAGACCTCGAAATAGGTCCAATCGTCCGAGATGGGCTCGTCGCAGACGCAGACCCGGCCCCCGGGCGTCTCCCATGGCATCGCCAACCAGTCGGGCAGATAGGCCTCCCGGGGCGCGGCCCGGAGCATGGTGGTGCCGTCGCCGAAGTCTTTCATACTGGGGGTTTCCATCACCATCCGGACGCGATTCCCGGCCTCCACCAGCCGGGCCGGGCGGTAAATCCTGGCCCCAACCCTTAGCTCATTTACCATTAAACCCTCTTCTTTCAGACAAATTTATGCCATCTATCCCAGTATTTTATAAGCCATTTCAAAATCCGCTTTTTTGTCATCCTGAACGGAGTGAAGGATCTTAACTTATTAAATATACGAAATTCTTCGCTCCGCTCAGAATGACCCTTCTCTATCAATCCAGGCTTTGAACTGGCTTGTAGGAGAAGGCCAAGGCAGCGCTCTCTGGGCCTCCCCTGCCCTCTCCTCCCCCCGCATCCCCCTGGCCGGCCACGTTCCCGGACTTCGGGGCGCTGGGGAAATCGAGCTTGACATTGGCCAGTTGGCCCTTAATTTAAGTGTGTCGGAAGTATGGCCGTTAATCCTAAAAAAAGAAAGGATAGAAATTCATGCGTACACACAGGATTCTCCTTAGTCTGGCCCTGGCGGCTTTTCTCCTGCTGGCGGTCACCCCTGGCAGCGCCCAGGCGCCTTATTACGCGGTGGGGTCCGTATCCATTGACATGATGAGCGTGGCCGCGGGCGTCGGCTTCAGTTCGGGGAGCGGCGTCCTCATGTGGCAGGGGAAACGCATCCTTTTCAAGATTGACGGCCTCAGCGTCGGCAATGTCGGGATCTCTTCCATCAGTGCGGTCGGCAATGTTTACAATATGAACAACGTCTCTCAGTTTCCCGGCAATTATGCCGCGGTGGGCGCAGGCGTCACCCTGGCTGGGGGCGTGGCCGGCCTGAAGATGCAGAACCAGAGCGGCGTCATCATCAACCTGTATGCCGTCCAGCAAGGCGTGCAGCTCAACATCGGGCCGCAAGGTTTCAACATCTCCCTGCAATAGCCAAACTCCCCCACCGGGAACGCTGGCCGCCAAGACTGGTTTGCTGCTCGGCGCGCTCACTTGACACCCGGGGACGGGAATATCCGCAGGAAACCTTTCACCCGCTTTCAGGCGTGGCCTGGGGGCGGGTGTGCCTTTCTCTCGGCGATTTCCGGGCCGGGCGGGCCCAGGTTAGGGGACCGCGCCCCTCAGGTAAGCCTGTCTCCTGGCCTCGGGAAACCTCTCGATGGCATACCGGAGCATGGTGCGGGGCATAGTCTGGTAATGGGCCTGCAAAAAGGCTTCCGCCACTGCCAACTGGCGCTTCCCCACCTCCCGCAGCATCCAGCCCACGGCCTTGTGGATCAAGTCTTCCGGGTCGCCCAACAGCAGCCGGGCGACTCTGAGGGTCTCGTCATAGTCCCCCTGTTTGATGAAGTGAAGGGTGGCCAGAATGGCTATCCGCCGCTCCCACAAAACCCCGGACCCGGCCAGCCGGGTCAGAAGCTCTTTGGGGCGCTCGGCCAGGTAGTGGCCCACCAGGTGCGGGGCCGAGGCGTCCACCAGATCCCAGTTGTTGACCAACCTGGCCTGCTCCAGGTAAAGCCGGTGGATGGCCCCCCTGACGTTGGTGCCGCCTTGATAATACTGCTTAATCAGGATCAACAGGGCCAGCAGCCGGTCTTCGTGGAAGGCGGACTGGAGCAGACGCAGGGTCTCCGTTAGGGAAAGTTCCTGATATTTTTGGGCCAACTTTCTCAAGAACGGGACGCGAATGCCCCGAAACCGATCGCCCTCGCCATATTCTCCCGGCCCGGTCTTGAAGAATCGTTGCAGAATCGCAGCCTGGGGGGCGTTGCCCAGACTTTTCAGTTCTCTCTGGATGGTGGCCGTCAGCATGGCGCCGGTCATATCAATAAGGGTATATTTTTTAGGCCGTGACGCTCATCCGGCCCAGGTAGGCCTCCAGGACCAGGGGGTTGTGGCGCACTTCCTCGGGGGTGCCCTGGGCGATGCGGTTGCCGCCGTCCAGAACCACCACGTGATCCGAAATCCCCATCACCAGTTCCATGTCGTGTTCCACCAGGATCATGGTTTTTCCCGCCAGCCGCATCTGCCGGATGAGGGCGGCCACCGTCGCGGTCTCGTCGGGGTTCAGGCCCGCCACCGGCTCATCCAGCAACGTGAGGACGGGCTGAGACACGAAGGCCCGGGCCATTTCCACCCTTTTTTTGTCCCCGTAGGGCAGCACCCCCACGGGCCAACCGGCCTTGTCCGCCAGGCCGAAGGCGTCCAGGGTCTCCAGGGCCATGAGCTTCAACCGCCGCTCCCGGTGCCGCAAACCCGGGGGACGCAGGAGGGCCTCCAGCAGGGAGGCGCCGGCCTGGACCGTCAGGCCGCAGAGGACGTTGTCCAGGACCGTGAGGCGTGGAAAGATGCGCAGGTTTTGAAATGTCCGGGTGATTCCCAGCCGGGCCACCCGGTGGGCATGCATCCCGGCAATATCAGCACCCTCGAACCGGATGGCCCCCGCGTCGGGCCGGATGACCCCGGTGAGACAGTTGATCAGGGTGGTCTTGCCGGCCCCGTTGGGACCGATGAGGGCGGTAACCCGGCCCCGGTAGGCGAAAAAGCCCACGTCGGCCAGGGCCGGCAAACCGCCGAAATGCTTGCTGAGGCCGATTACCTGGAGAAGCGGTGGCTGATTTGCTTCTTTCATGGGTAAAACCAAGTGGCACAGGCGTCTCGCCTGTGCATTCATACATTAATTGTTCAATTATATTCCGGGTTAATCGATCTTACCCGCTGACCAAAAGCTTCAAGGCTGATTCGACCATTTGCATAATCACAGGCAACTTCAACAAGGGCTTCAAGTTTCAATAAGCCTCCAACCATCTCTTCCATTCTTGTTCGCAATATTTGATCGTGTCCCCGACAAAATCTTCCTTGCGTTTCTCCTCCACATCCGCACGCTCAAATAGGCATTTTCCCCTCCTTTTGCGAGCACAGGCGAGACGCCTGCGCCACTGAAGAAATCCTAACCATAATCACCCTTATTGGGGTTGGGGGAGAGGGTTTGGGAGAGGGGGCAGGGGTCGTCGGCCTCTGGCCCCCTCTCCCAATTCACTGCTCGCCCCGCGCCGCGGCCACCGCCAACCGCCGTCGGGCCCAGCGGGTGCGGACGAGATCCACCAGGCCGGACACGAACCCCTGGGGCAGGAAGAGGAGGATCACCACCAGGATCAGTCCGTGAATGATATCCATGTAGTTTTCCAAAAATCCCAGGAAATTGGGCAGAATGGTGATGAAGGCTGCTCCGAATAAACTGCCCCAAACGGAGCCCAGCCCCCCCACCACCACCATGATCACCAGGTCCAGGGATTTGAAGATACTGAAGGCGTCGGGATTGACGTAGCCGAAATAGTGGGCGTAGAGGCTGCCGGCCACCGAGGCGAAGACCGCGGACAGGATGAACACGCTGATTTTTTGGCGCCGCACGTCCACCCCCAGGGCGGCGGCAGCCACCTCGTCGGCGGCCAGGGCGGCCAGGCCCCGCCCCACCCCGCTCCGCACCAGGTTGAGACACAGGGTCAGGGCCACCAGGGCGAATGTCCAGACCAGGTAGTGGAACTTGAGGTCGCTGTCGAAGGTGAGGCCCCCAATGGACAGGGGCGGCACCCCGGAAAGGCCGCTGGGGCCCCCGGTGACCGCGTCCCACTGAATAAAGATGCTGTCCACCACATAATTGAACCCCAGGGTGGCCATGGCTAGGTAGTGGCCCGAAAGCCTCAGGGTGGGAACCCCGAGGACCAGGGCCACCACCGCCATGACCGCCGCGGTGAGAATCATGGCCGGCCAGGCCGGCACGTTATAGGTGGCGGTCAGAATGGCCGAGCCGTAAGCGCCCAACCCGAAAAAAGCGGCATGGCCCAGGGATATCTGGCCGGCGAAGCCGATGAAGAGGTTGAGCCCCAGGACGACGATGACATAGAGGCCGATGAGGTTGAGGATGCCCAGCTGGTAAGGATTGCGCATCACCAGGGGGGTGAGGGCCAGGAGCAGGGCCAGACCCCACACCATGAGCCCCGTGTGGTGGCGGATGACAAAAAACTTGGCTTTCTCCCATCCACTCATGGCCAGCGTTTACCAACCTTATCGATTGGCACGCAAAAAGCGGGCTATGCTGCGGTCGTAAGTCCGCTCCACCTCAGGGGTAAAGTAGCACGCCGGCAACTGGCCCATGGCCCGGTGGTAGCGGAGACACTCACAGCAGATGCCCTTGCGTGGGCACGGTTCATAAGTGCAGTTACATTTTTCCAGATTAATTGCTTGGTTGGAACACTCTTTCATCCTTTATTTCTCCTTTCTTATGAATCTACCCTAAGGTCTTGGTTTTCTAAATCAACACCAGATAAGGAAGTGGGTAAATTTCCCCCTTTTCTCAAGGGGGGTAATTGGGAATTATGAGTAACCCTTTAATAATCTCCTCTCCTCAAAAATCTCTCTCAAGCCGCCGCGGCCAGACCTAGCTGAAAGGCTTTGAGGCTGGCCTCCCGGAAGCGCTCCGGGGTCGTGGCCGCGATAATTTCGGTCAAAAGATCCGGCCCAGCGAACAGGCCCCCCGCGGCCGCGGCATAGCCCATCAAGATGAGGTTGGCCGCCACGGCGGGCAGGCCGTGGGTCTCCGCCAGGGATCGGGCGTCCACGTTGCGGTAATCCCCCGGCGTCGCGGCATTGACGAACACTGCCCCCCCGGCTTTCATATAGAAGCGGTGCACCGCCAGGTTCTTAGGGTGCAGGAAGAGTCCCCGGTCCGCCTCCCCCGCGGAAATCAGGGGCCCCCGGAAAGGCCCCACCTTGATCATGGAGATGACCGTGCCGCCCCGTTGGGCCATGCCGTGGGTTTCGGAGGTAATAACCGGGAGCCCCGCCGCGGCCGCGGTCTCCGCCAACAGCCGGGTCAGGGTGAGGGCCCCCTGCCCTCCCAGGCCGCTGACGATGATTTGTTGCTTCAAAGTTGCTCCTCCTTAACATGGCGCATTGGGGAAGGGGAAGGACTCAGTACGAAAAATCCCCGCTCTCAAATTATATCATTTTGGCCTGGCCTCAATGGCTCTTTCGGGGCAGACCTGGACGCACACCCCGCAGCCGACGCAGCGGCCCCCGTCGATCACCACCCGCCCGTCGGCTTCATCCAGGGACAGAGCCGGGCACTCGAAGTCATCCAGACAATGCCGGCAGCCGGTGCAATCTTCCGTGACCCGCATAGTATAGGCAGTCTGGGCTTTACGGGCATCTTTGTCCAGCAGGCAGGGATGCTTGGCGATGACCACTGCCAACCCTCCCGCCGGGCTCCGGCAATAGGCGTCGGCGGACCTCAGCAGGTCCATGAAGGCGCGCAGGTCGTAGGGGTCGGCCTCCCTGAGAAAACCCGCGCCGCAAGCCCGCACTAGGTCGGGGATGAGCACCGGGTGGCCCCTCTCCCCGGCGGCGGTGAGCCCCACCTGGGGGGTGGGCTGGTGGCCGGTCATGGCCGTGGTGGCGTTGTCCAGGATCACCAGGATGAAGCGGGCTTGATGGAACACCGCGTTGAGCAGGGCCGGGACCCCGGCGTGGAAAAAGGTGGAGTCACCGATGGTGGCCACGATGGTGGGAAACTCTCTTCCCTCGGCGGCGTAGGCCCGGTAGAACCCCGCGGCCTGGCTGATGCCGGCCCCCATGCAGTGGCAGGTGTCCACCGCCCCCAGGTTCAGCCCCAGGGTGTAACAGCCGATGTCGCTGGGGAAGATCCCCGCCGGGAAGGTTTCTTTGATGGCGTAGAACGCCGCCCGGTGAGCACAGCCGGCGCAGAGGGTGGGTCGGTCGCCGCCGCCGGATGGCCCCGGGACGCTCCGGGCCGGGCGCTCCAGAAAGGTTTCCAGCACCGGGCGGATGACGTCGGGGGTCAGTTCGCCCGCCTTAGGGACGCTCCCGGAGCTACGCCCCTGAACCAGGGGGTTGGTCAGCTGCAGCTCGATAACCGGATAGGTCTCTTCGATGACCAGGATTTTTTTATACCGGGAGTTGACCGTGTTGATGAAGTCCCGGTTGAGGGGATAGGCCATGGTCACCTGGTAAAAATCGACTCGCCCCCAAAGGCCCAGTTCATCCAGCCAGTCCCCGGTGTGGGCCCAGGCCACCCCGGAGGCGATCATGCAGGTGTCGGGGAGGGAGCCGTCCCCCCGGGTCAGGCGGGGGGCGAACTCTGCAGCCGCGGCAATTTTATCGATCTTGTCGTTAAGCAGCCGGTGCAACTCCAGGACAAACACCGGGGTGGCACACCAGCGCCGGGGGTCCTTGTCGAACTTCGCCGGCCGGTCCAGCCGCACCGGCGGCCCGCAAGGGACGTTCTGCCGGGCGTGGCACACCCGGGTGGTGGGCCGGACCATAACCGGCACCTCAAAGCGCTCCGAAAGCTCCAGGGCCTGGGCCACCATGTCCTTGGCCTCCCGGGGGCTTGACGGGTCCAGCACCGGCACCTTGGCGAACATGGCAAAGAAGCGGCTGTCCTGCTCGGTCTGGGAACTGTGGGGGCCGGGGTCGTCAGCGGCGATCACCACCAGGCCGCCTTTGACCCCCAGGTAGGCGGCCCGCATAAAGGGGTCCGAGGCGACGTTGACCCCCACCTGCTTCATGGAGACCGCGGACCGCCGGCCGCACATGGAGTTGGCCAGGGCAACTTCAAAGGCCACCTTTTCGTTCACCGACCACTCGGCATAGACCTTGGCCCCGGTCTCTTTGGCGAAGATGACTACGGACGGCAAAATCTCCGAGGCCGGGGTGCCGGGATAGGAGGCGGCCAGGGTGCAGCCGGCCTCCACGATGCCCCGCCCCATGGCCTCGTTGCCCATGAGGATACGTTGATTGTCAATATTTATTGAAGTTTGGGTTCTCATGATTTTTATTTAAACGGGATGATATTCCTAAGTTAAAATTCCCCTTTTTTAAAGAGGGGGGGGAGGGGGGAATAGGGGAACCTCTCATAACTTTTTCCAAAACTCCCCCCGTATTCTCATAGACCTCCCTGGCCTTAAATCTCATGATCGTAATTCCCTGCATTCACTTACCAATTCCAGGTGCCGTCGGGGTTCCAGCGGCTGGGTAAGGGGGGGAGCAGTCCCAAGCACGCTAAGAAGTTGCCGGTAAGGGACCGGTTATCCTGGCTGAATCCCCCTACATCCCGGCATTTTTTGTCAGGTTCATAGTTTAATTTCCGCGCCTCATCAGCCCGGGCCACACGATATTCTTTCTTTTCCAGGCTGGCGCAAAGAGGAGATACATAAGTATGGGTTTGATCATCGAGCAGCACGACGGCATTATCAGGCATGGTTCGGGTCGGGACGATAAAAAAGCCGGCCAAAAGCGTGAAGATTAACATGATTACAAAGAATCTTATGGTGGGTAACATTGATCTTGCCTTTAATCCATTAAATTACTGCGCTTGGTGCGCAGTGCGCACCCTACATGGGCACGAACG
Organism: uncultured delta proteobacterium; assembly: GCA_963812015.1. GTDB lineage: Bacteria > Desulfobacterota > Desulfobaccia > Desulfobaccales > 0-14-0-80-60-11 > 0-14-0-80-60-11. The sequence continues at coordinate 1,790,073 of CAWETI010000003.1, forward strand.
CCGTGCCCTTATAAATACTACCCGGCCCCGCCCAGCAAGCCCCTGGGCCGGATGAACAAGACCAGCAAGAGCACGATGAAGGCGATGACGTCCTTGTAAGCGCTGCTGACATAAGCCGCGCCCAGGCTTTCCAGGAGCCCCAGGATGAGGCCCCCCAGGATGGCCCCGGGGAATGAGCCGAAGCCCCCCAGGATGGCCGCGGCGAAGCCTTTGAGCCCCAGGAGCACCCCCACGTCGTAGGACAGCGTGGTGATAGGGGTCACCAGGCAGCCGGCGAGGCCCCCCAGGGCGCCGGCCAGGGCGAAGCTCATGGCCTTGACCCGCCAGACCTTGAGGCCCACCACCGCCGCGGCCGCGGGGTTGGCGGCCACCCCCCGCATGGCCAGGCCCAGGGAGGTCTTCCGGAAGAACAGCACCAGGCCGATGATGGCCAGTGCGGTGAGGCCCAGAATCCACAAGGTTTGGGGCAGGATGGCGGCCCCGGCCAGATGCACCGGCGCCTCCCCAGACAACGACGGCACCGCCATGCGGGTCTTGCCCCAGATAACCTTCATGGCCCCCCGGAGGATGATGGAGAGCCCGATGGTCAGAAAGATCAGCACCAGGTGGCTTTCGGAGCGGGACGGACTGATGCCCACCACCTCCACCAGGATGGCCGCCAGGGTCACCCCCGCCACCGAGGTGAGCAGGGCCGGGGGCATGGGAAGACCGGCGCTGACCAGGGCGCTATAGAGGATCATGCCCCCCAGGGAGACGAAATCCACCTGGGTGAAATTGACGATCCCCATGGTGTTGTGCACCACGCCGAACCCCAGGGCTACCAAGGCGTAGATGGCCCCCCCGGTCAACCCGGCAAAGATGAACTGGATCAGGTCGTGCAGGCTGCCCATGTCTCTCCCCTGGGTGCAGGTGCGGCCTCAAGATGCGGCCCCGGACGGTTCCCCGAAAATATAACGTTATCTGAAGGGCGGGTTGTCTGGCAAGGAAAAAGGGCGTTTCAACCGCGGACGGTGGGGCCACATGCGAGGTGGGTCTGATGGTCAAGGATAAGAGGCCTGCCATTCCGTCACCCAAGCCGACGGGGCCAGGGATTTCCGGTCAATTGGATTGCGACGGGGTGGGGTTTGGAGGGATGGGGGTGAATCAAAGGGCTGTCTGATTTGACGAGCCCGGAGATCCTCCCGGTCAGGGGGCGGGGGCTGCTCCCTGGCGGGACAACCCGGGAGTGCGTTTGGACCTGCCCTTTACAAGACCGCTCTGGTGGACCAGGTATTTCCGGGCTGTGGTTTTCCCGTCTGGAGGGCCAGGTCAGGCGCTCAACGCCGGTGAGCCCGGACCTTTTCTTGCCACAGAGATTTTAGGATGGAGCAGACCCCGATTACACTGCCGGCCAACATCAGGATACTGCCCAAGGGTTTGGGCAATGACAGGCCCGTCAGGTTAATGAAGCAACCGACCAGGACCAACCCCACGGCCCCGATATAGATATTTTTATTGGAGAGATGGGGCTGCCGGGAACTTCGGGCTTCATCATACTTTTCCCAAAAATATTTAAGCTCTTTGGCGGCAAAGGGGGCCGGATCTTCCGTGGCCGGGGGCGAGCCCGGATCGCACCGAAGCCCGGCTCTGTCTTGGCGAGATTTTGTCTGCTTTGGGATGAAGGCGCTCGGGATAACGCTGTCTGTTTTTCTGGCCTGATCCATGGTGTTACCCACTATCCCGGACTGGTCATGCCATCCGGTTGCCCGCGCCGCGGGTCTTTCTGCCCACTCGCCTCCAGGCCAGTGGGTTACTGATGATTACTTGCCGAGCGGCGGCGGTTTGCACACCGGACAAGGGTGATAACCTCGTTCCTGCGCCTCCTTGACCGATTTGAAGGTTATCAATTTTGAAGGGTTTATCATCTTGGCCCACTTGCAACCGGGAAGGTGGTACTTGTTGGAGGTCTTGGAGCCCACGTACACGACCTCCGCCTCGGCCTCCCGGGCTGGGGAAACGGTTTCTGCCTTACTCACCGGCGGGCTGGCCTCGGCACCGGCCTCGGAGCCTGCAACGGTTCCTGCCGGGTGGGACTGGGTGCCGGAATCGTCAGGGATGCTCGGCACCGTATGGCTTTCCAGGCTGAGATTATCCCGCAAGTCGAACTTAGGGTCGCCGTCGGGTCCTAGGCTCAAATTAGCCCGGAGCCGCTGCTCCCGGTCATAGAGCGCCAGGTCGGGAGACCCATCGGCCCCCAAACCCAGGGAGGCGCGCCGTTTGCCTTGCCGGTCCCATAAGTCCAGCCGCACCTGGCCATCTTTATCGCCCAGGAAAGCCTGGATGACGCCTTTTCGGTCGCGCACCACCAGGGCCTCTACTTCCAAAGGGCCGGTGGGGGCGGGCCGAAACAGCAAAAACGCCTGAGTGGTAAGGACCAAACCTAACAGCACCAGAATGGCCGCTTGGTAAAATTTCTGACGCGGATTTTGACGCGGCGAATTCTCCAAGTGGTCCGCTGCCTTGACCTTGGCGTCTCCCCCGTCTTGAACCGAGGCCGGGGGAGGTTCGACGGCGGCCGGCCTGACCGGCTCCTGGTCGGCGACCGAAGTATCAAACGAGTCCGGCGCGGGCCCTGGAATCTGGTCCGGGGCAGGAGTGGCGGCAATTTTAGGTCCAGCCCCCGTCGATGGGGAACCCCCCGGAACCGTGAAGCTGAGGTCGCCGTGCTGGTCTTTGAGTTTGCAAAAGGCCTCGCCGTTCTGGGTAACCCCTAACCAGACCCAGGCTTTGCCCGCCTGATCACTCAGGAGCAGGCCACAGGAACCGTCTGCTTCCGCGCTGATTTTGCCGCGATATTTGCCCGAGGCATCCCGGAACAAGATCTTTTCCACCTCGATGACCCGCTCCAGGGGCTGCCCCTGACTTTTGAGGAGGTCGGCCAATTCCTCCCACTTATTCTCTAATTTGGCCAACAGGGCGCTCAGCTCGGTGGGCTCTGGGTTATCAGACATTTCGATGCTCCTGTTATGACAAACCTGATATCACTTCAACCTCGAGCAAAAAAAGAGGCGAGGATAGACTTTCACGGGTGCCTGAATCGGCAGCAATCATTGATTTCATGAAACAAAGAGTTTAATTTTATCTATTAAATTCAATAACTCATTCCGTTATTATTTTTTATCTTAAATAAAAGTGAAGCCTTTCTCAACGAATAATTTCAAACAAATATCTACTATTTCAGGGTCATAAAGAATACCCGTCTTGTTATAGATTTCTTCCAAGGCTTTGTCGATTCCCTGGGCCGGACCATACGTCCTGGCAAAATTCATGGCTTCCACCACGTCAGCCACCCCTAAAATCCTGGCCTCCGGAATGATATCCGTATCGGTCAGACCGGCGGGATAGCCCGAACCATCCAGCCTCTCATGATGCTGCAAGATGGCCTGCTGCACCGGCCAGGGGAAGTCGATATCTTTCAAGAGATCAAACCCCGCCTGACAGTGAGTTTTAATCAGCTCGCATTCCAGTTGGCTGATTTCCCCCGGCTTGGTCAGGATTTCGGTGGGCACGGCAATCTTGCCGATATCGTGCAGCAAACCGGTGATTTCAATCCCTTCCAACTGATTCAGGGAAAACCCCATTTCCCGGGCGATGGCGACCGCCAGCTTTGCTACCCGCTGCTGGTGACCTGCGGTTTGCGGGTCCTTTATCTCCACCGCTTTGGCAAAGGCCTCCACCGTGCCGTGAAAACTCCTTCTTATCCGGCTAAGAAGGGATTTTAACTGCTCTTCGCCGGCCCTGTACTCTCCCGCGTCCCGCAGCAGCCACAGCATCCTCACCAATTTGTCGTGGACATCCGTTTGGGTGCTGACATTGATGCTCACCGGCATCGGGGCGCCGTCCGCCACGTGCAGGTGCAAGTCCCAGTTCCGTTTCTCCCCCCCTCCCGCAACTGGATCAGGGTAGCCTGAAAGGCCGGACGGTCTTCGGCCGCAATATAGTCCCGTAAATATTTCCCTTTCAGGGAAGCGCGATCCACCTTCAGCATGGCCGCGGCCGCCGGGTTGCTCTCCTGAATGGTAATCTGGGCGTCGGTCACCAGGCAGGCCTCGGGAGCCAACTCGAAGAAATCCCGATACCCTTCGGCCTCCGGACCTAGAGGGCCTTTACCCGGGACCGTACCCGGCTCGGCTTGGACATCCGCTTCTCTCACCGCAGTCCGGAGGTCTTGCAATGATGCCGAGATATCTTCTATCACCCGGTTGAGGCGAGACCTGGATTGCCGCGCCGAACCCTCTCCTGAGGTCGCCTCGCTGTCGGTATGCAGGGCAGAAGACCTCGGACCTGTCGATGGTGGTGAAGTGTCAAAAGGCATGCGGTATCTTTCCTCTTCCCGAGCTGAATTCGCCGGTTGCCGGCGCCTCTTCCTGACTGCTTGTGTTCTTCTGGGGGCCCGGGTGTAGGGTCCCCGACGATTGACGATTCGAGTTCATTTCTCTAAATCATCCGGCCCAGTCAGCTTAAACATTCTCCTTGGGAATCCCCTCAGGTCTTGCGATTTGAAAAGGGATTCCGCGGCACCGTCCCAGGTCCGGGAGGGATGGTTAGCCGTCTCTTGGACAAACCCTGGGGCCCCGGTTTAGCCGGCGGCCCCCCCGGATGGCCGGCATGGTCATCATCCCGTGCTTCTTCAAGGTTCAACGCAAAAGGGACAATACTCTGGGAAGATGATGGGCCGGTCTGGCCTTGAGCCTTCAGTACCAAATTTTTCAGGTATTCCCATCGTTCCGGGCGTTGGCGCGCATCTCCGCGGGGGGCGTGCCAGAGCAGGGGTAAGAGTACCTCGGGGTTATGCAAGCCCACTTCCATCGCCGCCTGGATAATCCCTTGATAATAGTCCTCCATCAAAGGCGACGCAGCTGATAAAGCCTGGAGCAGCGGTTGGTAGGGCGAAGCCAGGCAATAGATCTCCTGCCAGGAAAGTTTGACCGCGGGCCGGGCCTGGGCCACCGAGGTAACGTGTTGCCATAAAAATCTCTCCACCGACTGGCTGGGAGGTTGGGGCCGTTTTTCCCACGGGGGACACAGCCAGCGCCACGGTTCCCTCGTCTCCGGATCGAGGGAAGGCGGCGCCAGGACAATTTGACCTTCTCCGAACCACTTGAACTCGGAGTTCATCCAAACGGATAACGAGTCAAAGAAGGGTGACGGCGGCCAGGCATAAAAGTGCTGTTCCCGGCTGGTTCCCAAGGCGGCGACACACTCGGCCCGCCAGACCCCATAACGGTCCAATAATAATTCGCCCCATCCGCTGGCAACTTGCAGGACCATTATGCCGGACCGCTTGCCGGTACGAACCGCTAAGTTTATCATAGGTCCCGCGAGGCCCGGATTCCACAACGAGTTGATTTTAATTTCTGGCCTTGCCGCAAAATCCACTTTCAGATCGGTCCCGTCCTGGGCGTCCAAGGCCGCCAGATCCCAACCTAATTGCTGATATTTTTCGGCATAACCCGCCATCACTTCTTTATCGTCAATAAGAGCTTTCAGGTTAAAGAGACTGTCAATTTCTTCCTGACGGATTTTGACTCGCCTGTCCTTAGGATCCATTTGTCCGTCCTCAGTTGATGAATGGGGTCATAGCCTTTGACCAGCCAACGTCCTCTCAATCTCGGAATGCTCAGTGACTGATGACTGGATTTTAAGGCAACCGTATTTTCTTACAATGGGGACAACTCCTGATATTCGGGTTCTATTTTACCTAATTTGCCTTCGGGACGAACCGGCTGCACCCCTTGATAGCCATCAACCTTGGTCACTCCCGCAGCCCAGATGGCGATACCGGGCTCGCTGACCACAAAATGGTCGGTCCGGCCATCCACCCGGGATGATCTTAATACTTCCCAAGGGAACCGCATTCCGAAAGCCAGGCAACCGTGGACAGGGAGAGGGGGGGTGGGGAAATTGCCGGTGCGGCGGCGTACCAGGTCGGCGGGCCCGCCCTCCAGCCTGGCGCTCCGATTACTGAATCAGGCAGGTACGGAGAAAAAATTATGCCGAGGTCAAACCCTCGCGAATGGCGTATTTGGTAAGCTCGGCGACGCTCTTGATCTTCAGTTTAACCATAATTTGTTGGCGATGGGTTTCCACGGTTTTGACACTGATGTGCAAACTCTCGCCGATTTGCGCGGAAGTTTTGCCTTCCGCAAGGAGTTGCAACACTTCTCGCTCTCGGGGTGACAATAGCTGAAAAGCTGAGGATCCTGCGGGGGTGGATGACGCCAGGTAATCTTTTACCACGATATCCGCAATCTCATCACCCAGATAAGTTTTATTGGACATCACCACTCGGATAGCCTTGGCCAGATCTTTGAAGGCGCAATCTTTGAGCATATAACCGGAGGCCCCCGCCTTGAGCATGTTCAAAACAAACCGGCGGTCGTCATGCATGGAAAGCGCGATGATCTTGACCCCCGGCAGATCGGCGATAATCTGCCGGGTGGCCTCGATGCCGTTTAAATCGGGCATCCCCACGTCCATGATGATCACATCCGGGACTAACTCCCGGGCCAGCCGGTGCGTTATCCGGCCATCCTCAGCCTCCCCCACCACCGTGATGTCATGCTCCTTTTCCAGCATGGTGCGGAGGCCCTCTCGCATGATCTGATGATCATCGGCGACCAAAACCTTGATTGTCATAACTTTACCCCGTGCATCTGATCACCACGATTTAACCACTAGTACTTTAATTTTTCCCAAACATGCGCTGTCATCGCGGTGCCAGGTTTTCTACTGCTTCAGGATACTCCTTTTTGGCGTGAATGGCAAAAGGGGATTGCGGGCAAAGTTACAAAAAAGAGGCGGTGGGCTTCCCGTCCACCCTTTTTTTGTCGGGGACCGCAGGTTATCAGTTCAGGGTGGTTAGTCCGGGGACGTAGCGACAAGGGATCGGCCGGCCGGCGCCGGAGGGGGCGCCGACCGGGCCGGCTTAACTGAGAGCACTCGGCGGGGGAGGCTGAAGCTTTGCCGGGGGCCGTGAGGCTACCTTCGAGGCCGCCGGTGGGGTCACCTTGACAGAGGCCGAGGTCGATTCGCAACTGGTCCGCTCCTGCCCATCTGACTTTAGGGGTACGGTCAGTATGACCCGGGTAACCTGCCCCGGGGGCGAGTCGATCTCCATACGGCCGCCGAAATAGTTCAAACGTTCCCGGATGCTAAACAGGCCGAACCCTTCTACTTTGCCGGACGCGGCGGAGAGCTTCTCCGGCGCAAATCCAACCCCGTCATCCTCCACGACTACCCGTAAATAGTTACCGTCCCGGCGCATGCGCACTTTGGCGCAGCTTGCCTGGGCATGCTTGAGCACGTTGAACAGCAACTCGCGCACCGCCCTGAAGAGAAGCACCCGGACTTCATTGTCCAGATCTTTGGATCGATCGTCATCCAGGACTTCCACCGCCAGGCCATACTGCTCCTGCATATGTTCCCCCAGCCATTCCATGGTGGCCTCGAACCCCAAGTCGTAGAGGATGGGGGGGCTGAGTTCGAAAACCAACGACCGGGTATAGCGGATTGATTCATCAATCAGCTTCCGGATTTCTTCTACGGGCTTGGCAAAGCTGCGATAGAGAGTCGATTCCTGCATTTTTTCGAATTTGCCCTTGACCAATACTAGCAACTGGGCAATATGATCGTGGAGCACCGTAGCCAAGCGGCGCCGTTCCCGTTCTTCGGTCAAAGACAGTTCAGAGGCCAGGGATTGCAGCTGTTCCTGATAGGTGCGAATCTTTTCCTCGCTCTCCCGTCGTTCGGTAATGTCCTCAAACAAGGCGATGACAAATTGTGGTTTTCCCCCCGCATCCCGCACCAGGGAAATTGACTGCCGCCCCCAGCCGACCCAGCCGTCTTTACGGACATAGCGGGTCTCCAGCCGACAAACATTCTGTTGCCCCGAGAGCAATTGCTGAAAAGTCGCTCGGCTCAACTCGGCATTCTCCGTCGGGTTGATCCGGGTGAAGTCCAAGCCGCGCAATTCTTCTGATGCATAACCCAGCATGGCCGACAGAGCCGGGTTCCCCTCAATTACCTGTCCCCGCTTGTCAATGAGGGCTATGCCGATGGCAGCTTCCCGAATAATGGTCCGGAACCGGGACTCACTTTCCAGCAAGGCCTTTTCCACCCGCCGCCTTTCGGCAATTTCCTGGCGCATCTCTTGGTTGGCCTTTTCCAGTTCAAAGGTCCGGGCTCCGAGCTTTTCCCCCAATTTGACGTTTTCCCGGCCAAAGTCCCGGATGAGCGTCTGGTATTTCACTAATATGAGATAGGCACAAATGGTCGCCAGGGTGCAACCCAAAATAGCCAGGTAAACATTCGAGTGAACCCCGCCGGTATGAGGCAGGATAACGTCCCTGAACAACTGGAAGAGGGAAATGGCGACAATTACCTGCAAGCTGACCATAATCACCCGGGTAACCCAGTTATTGACCGTACCTTCGCCCTTATTGGCACTTCTAGATGCGATCCTGGGAGCCGGTTCACCCTCAAAGACTTTCGCAGGGTCCATAGACCACCATCCTTTCCCCATTTGAATATACCTGCAGATTATTACTTTCCAGCCCCTTTACTCTGCCATTTTTGTCCCGAAAGGGAATTAGGTGTTCCCTGAAACTCAGGGTGCGAAATCCTTAATTTCTGCTGCGGAAAACCACCAGTGCTCCTTAGATAAACATGAGGACCGTTCAGCATTAGCCCTGGCGTCCCCTGAGGCCAATCACTTTGCCCCCTCATATTTGCTTGCGGACATGGGCGCTATTTTCAACGAGATTTTCAATTCCGCCCTGTTTTCAAGGGGGACAACCCCGCTTCGGCTCAATGGGCGCTCCTCTAGGAAACTAACGCTAATTTTGGCAGTTCAGTTTGGAGATGGGGTCTCAAGAAAAGAACCGGGAAACGCCTAAGCCCCAGGCTGGACCATCGGCCAGGCCGCCTGGGATGAAAGCGGAGGCGAACCCCAGGCGGTTTTTGGATAGTTGCAGGGAATGGTGGGTTGGCGGTCGCCTCTGGCGATGCCGGGCTCACCTGCACTGGGAGGGTCTACCCGGCGATTTGCGCCGAACCGCCGGGTAGGCGCTTATGGAGCCCGGTATGAGGATATTCAGAGAAGAGCCGGGACCCAGGGGACGCCAAAGCGCCCCGGTCAGTCAATTGCCTAAGCTGCGGCGGGGTTAAACCTTGGTCACGTTGATGGCCTGGAGTCCTTTGGGGCCTTCATTCACCTCGAACTCCACCTGGTCATCCTCCTTTAAGGTGCGAAACCCAGAGCCCACGATGTTGGCATAGTGTACAAACAGGTCGGGGCCGTCACCGCGTTTAATGAAACCATAGCCTTTGGCTTCGTTGAATCCTTTGACCCCGGCGGTAAAGACCATAACCCGCCGCTCCTCTTAAAAAAAAATCGTGTTTCCTTCGCCGCCCTTCGGCCGAGGTGGCGCAGGCCAAAAAAAAACGGCCGGCTCCCGCCTTACCGTCGTTTTATTACTGTGTCGCCCCGAGCACTGCATAAGCGCTTGAATAAAGGATAATCAGCCATTGCCACAGCTTCCAGGAGCTGCCAGGAAACTATTGTCCGCAAGGCCGACTCGCTTGCGGACAGTCGTTCAAGGAGGCGGCCCGGACCTCAGGAGTAACCCAGCCCTTTCTCCCTTAAAAGTGGTCGTACGGTATGCCCAGCAGCAGCCTGACGTGGTCCTCGGCGCATTCCGCCAGGACCTCCAGGTTATAGCCCCCTTCCAACACCGTGATCAGCCGGCCCTCGGCAGTTTCCTGGGCCAGGTCCAGGAGGAGTTCCCCCATGGCCCGGTATCCTTCCCGACTGAGGTGCATATGCGCCAGGGGATCCTTGGTATGCGCATCAAAGCCTGCGGAAATAAAGACTAATTGGGGCGCAAATTCCCGCAGCCGGGGCAGTGCTTCCTTTTTCAAGGCCCCCAGGTAGTCGCTATCGTCGCTGTGGGGTGGCAAGGGCAGGTTCAGGGTGAAACCCTGGCCCGGGCCTTTACCCTCTTCCCGGCGGTAGCCGGTGCCGGGGTAGCAGTGTTGCGGGTCCTCGTGCAGGGACACGTATAGGACCCGGGGGTCCGCCTCGAACAGGTGCTGGGTGCCGTTGCCGTGGTGCACGTCCCAGTCGACGATGGCCACCCGCTCCAGGCCATATTTCTCCAGGGCGTACACCGCCCCCAGAGCCACATTATTGAAAAAGCAGAACCCCATGGCCCGGTTCCGTTCGGCATGGTGCCCCGGCGGCCGCACGGCACAGAAGGCGTTGTCCACCTGGCCGCCCATCACCGCGTCCACTGCCAGCAGTACCCCCCCCACGGCCAGCAGCGCCGTCTGGTACGATTCCCGGCAGATGCCGCAATCCTGCACCTCAAAAATCTGTTTCCCCTGTTCACAGGCCTCTTTGAAACGCCTGATATAGTCGGGATCATGCAGCCGCTCCACCCATTCCAGCGGGGCGTAGTCTGGTCTGAGGCGCACCAGCAACTCCAGCAGGTCGCCATCCTCCAGGGCGCTATGGATGGCCTTCAGCCGGTCGGGCCGTTCCGGATGCCATGAGCCCGGATCATGCAACAGGTAACGGAGCGCAAACACATAGCCAGTACGACGCATTGGTTTCCCCCGGTTTTTTCAAGAGTGCCGCCCGGGACGGGCTTTCACAGGGTACCCGAAGACCCGGGGGTTGTAAAGGAAATTTGGGGCGCAGGTCAGAGACCCGGCGGCCCCTGACCGTGCCAACGGGCGGGGTTTTGCCGGGTTAAAGCAGGCGTTTTTCCACCACGTCCCATTTGACGTTTTTAAAGAAGGCCTCGATGTAATCTGCTTTCTTCAGCCCGTAATCGGTGATAAAGGCATGCTCAAAGACATCCAGGATCAGAATGGGGTTGCCGCCGGCGGGGTGCCCCACGTCATGTTCATTGATCCACTGGTTAAAGAGGAGGCCCGATTCGATGTCTTGGTACATGACGACCCAACCGATGCCCCGCATGGACGCGGTGGCCTTGAAATCCTTGGCGCACATCTCCACCGAGCCAAACTGGTCCCGCTTTTTCTTCTCCAGGTTGGGAGCTTTGGACAGGTCGCCGTCCCCCCCCAGATTGGCAAAATAGAGTTCGTGGAGCCGCATACCGTTGAATTCCCACCCCAGGCGGCGTTTCAATTCGCCAAATTCAGGGGTGCCCTCCCTACCGTCTTTCACCATGCCGGCCAGGAGTTCCATGACTTTATTGGTATTGTTGACGTAGCCCTGGTAGAGGGTGAAATGATTCTTGAGGAGGGTGTCGCTGAATCCCGGCATCCCCAACAAAAAAGAAAAATCTTTGGCTCCATAGGCCATATGTCCTCCTTCCGGTCCCGGCGCGAGGACCTTGACGTTTATTGTTAAGATAGTGCCGGGATCATCCGATGCAAGACCGCGCTGGAAATTAAGCCTCTGGCGGTTCAAGTTTACCCGCGCACTGCCGACGCTCCCGCTTTTGTCCTTTACGTTGCATCGTCCGACGGGATTCAGTATAGTAATGCATCTTAAAGGGTTAGTCGGAAGATTCCAGGTCTTCCGGGTCCAGGAGACCCTGCTGGATCAGGGCTTTTTCCAGTTGGGCCAGGGCCTGTTTGAAGGCGGGATAGAGCCCCACCGCCAGGGACACCCCTTTGCGGGTGGGAACCCAGTCCCCTTCCTGATCTCCCGGCACGTGCACCCGAATATCGATAAGGCGATGACCTTTAAACTCGGACAGGGAAAGGAATACCACTTCCCGGGCGTTTTTCGCAACCTGACTGATAACCTCGGACATCATTACCCCCTTGCTGACTGCCTGAACCGGCAGTTTGATAGGGAATTGACTTCGCCTAAATGCCCGACCTTGTCAACCCCTTTTTGCCATGGAACTCTATAATACCTTAAGCAGGCGCAAAGAAACCTTCAAGCCCCTCACCCCCGGAAAAGTGGGCTTCTATGCCTGCGGGGTCACGGTGTACGATGACTGTCACCTGGGCCACGCCCGCTCCTGCGTGGCCTTTGAGGTCCTGGTCCGCCATTTGCGGCGGCAGGGTCTTCAGGTCACCTGGGTGCGCAATTTCACCGACATCGACGACAAGATCATCCGCCGGGCCCAGGAAATGGGATTATCCTGGAAGGAAGTGGCCGAACGCTACATCGCCTCGTTCCAGGCGGACATGGCCGCCCTGGGGGTGCCGCCGGCCGAGATCGAGCCCAAGGCCACGGAGCATATCCCCCAGATCCTCAACGTTATCCAGCGCCTGGAGGATCGGGGCTTTGCCTATGCCGGGGGCGGCGACGTCTTTTTCCGGGTGCGGCGTTTCCCGGGATACGGCCGGCTCTCCGGGCAAATACTGGAAGATATGGAGGCCGGCTCCCGCATCGAGGTTGACCCCAACAAGGAAGACCCCCTGGACTTCGTCCTGTGGAAGGCCAGCAAACCCGGGGAACCGGCCTGGGACAGCCCCTGGGGACCCGGGCGGCCCGGCTGGCACATCGAGTGCTCCGCCATGAGCATGCACTACCTGGGGGAGACCTTTGACCTGCACGGCGGCGGCCAGGATCTGGTCTTTCCCCATCATGAAAACGAACTGGCCCAATCGGAGGCGGCCACGGGCCGGCCCTTCGCCCGCTACTGGCTGCACCACGGCCTCCTCACCATCAACCAGGAAAAGATGTCCAAATCCCTGGGAAATTTCTTTACGGTGAAGGAGGTCTTGTCCCGCTTTCCCGCCGAGGTGGTGCGCTTCTTCCTGATCAATTGCCACTACCGCAGCCCCCTGGATTTCTCCGATGCGGCCCTGGCGGAAGCCGAGACCGCCCTGCTGCGCCTCTATACCTGCCTGGCCCGGATCCAGGACGTGCTCCGGCAGCACCCGGACCTGAAACTCCACCACCCCGTCGACACCTATCCCGACAACCTGACCCTGGAGGAATACCACCGGTTCGGCTCCTTGCGGGCCCGGTTCGACGCGGCCATGGATGATGACCTCAACACCGCCCAGGCCCTGGGCTACCTGTTCGAAACCGTGCGTCTGCTCAACCGCCTCCTGGAAGCACCCTCCGCCGACCCGGGCTACCTCACCATCCTCCACGAGATGCAGGCTGAACTGGTGAACCTGGGCCAGGGGCTGAACCTGCTCCAGAGCGACCCCCAAACCATGGTCACCACCCTGCGGCAAAAGGCCGCGGACCTGAAGATCACTCCGGAAGAGATCGAACAACTCATCCAGGAACGCACCCAGGCGCGCTTACAAAAAAACTGGAAACGGGCCGACGCCATCCGCCAACAACTTCTGAACCTGGATATCCTCCTGGAAGATACCCCCCAGGGAACGATCTGGAAGGTGAAGAGCTGAATTGTGGGGGGAGGGCCAGGGCCAACGGCCCTGCCCTCCCCTCACACCCCCCTCCCAACCCGCATAAGGGGCCGTGGAAAATGGGGGTTACTCCCAACCTCCTGGGGTTACCCGGCCTGGGGCGACCCAACGGGTCGCCCCTTCTTTTCATACGGGATTGGGGGTGGGGGGTCCGGGGGGAAGGGGAAAGGGCACGCGTCCTTTGCCCCCTCCCCCCGGCGCTTGAGCGTCAAGACTAAGGCCCCAGGCCTTAGCTCTTGCCTGCAAAAATGTTATCTTCTAGAAAAACCGATATATCTTTTGATATGCCCGACCAATTTCACTTAGTCACGTCTTTCACCCCCAGTGGCGACCAGCCCCAGGCCATCCGGAAGCTAACCGCCGGGGTGCGGGGCGGGCATCCCCACCAGGTATTGTTGGGGGTCACCGGCTCCGGCAAGACCTTTACCATCGCCAACGTCGTCGTCCAGTTAAATCTGCCCACCCTGGTATTGGCCCCCAACAAGACCCTGGCGGCCCAGCTCTACGGCGAGTTTCAGGAGTTCTTCCCGGACAACGCGGTGGAATATTTCGTAAGTTACTATGATTATTATCAACCGGAGGCCTACGTCCCTCAGGCCGACCTCTACATCGAAAAGGATTCTTCTATTAACGAGGCCATTGACCGGATGCGCCACTCCGCCACCCGGTCGCTCTTCGACCGCAACGACGTGATCATTGTGGCCTCGGTATCCTGCATTTACGGTCTGGGCTCCCCGGAGGCCTACCACGGCATGCTCCTCTATCTGGAAGAAGGGATGGAGAAGGACCGCCGGGAGGTTTTAAGCAAGCTAGTGGAGATCTTGTATGAGCGCAACGACATCGATTTTCATCGAGGCACTTTTCGGGTGCGGGGGGACCGGGTGGAGATCTTCCCGGCCTGCGAAGAAGACCGGGCCATCCGGGTGGATTTCTGGGGCGACACGGTGGAGGCCATCCGGGAGATCGACCCCCTCCGGGGCAAGACGCTGCGGCACCTCAAGAAGGTGACGGTCTACCCCGCTTCCCACTACGTCACCCCGGACTTGGTGCGCCGCCAGGCCATGGCCGCCATCGAGGCGGAGCTGGGGGAGCGGCTGGCCCGGTTCCGGGAGCAGGGGAAGCTCCTGGAGGCCCAGCGCCTGGAGGAGCGCACCCGTTTCGACCTGGAGATGATGAAGGAATTGGGCTACTGCCACGGCATCGAGAACTATTCCCGGCACCTCACGGGCCGGGCCCCGGGTGAGCCCCCCCCTACCCTCCTGGACTACCTGCCCCGGGAGTCCCTGGTGGTGGTGGACGAGTCCCACATCACCATGCCCCAGCTCCGGGGGATGTTCCGGGGGGATCGCTCCCGGAAGCAGACCCTGGTGGATTACGGCTTTCGCCTGCCATCGGCCCTGGACAACCGCCCCTTGTGCTTTGAGGAGTTCGAGGCCCGGGTGCGGCAGCTCATCTATGTCTCCGCCACCCCCGGCCCCTATGAAGTGGAGCAGGCCGGCGGCCGGATCGTGGAACAGATCGTGCGCCCCACCGGTCTGATGGACCCCAAAATCACGGTCAAGCTCGCGGCCAACCAGGTGGACGATCTCCTTGGGGAGATACGGGCCCGTCTGGCTAAAGGCGAGCGGGTGCTGGTCACCACCCTGACCAAACGCATGTCCGAAGACCTCACCGAGTACTACCAGGACCTGGGCCTCAAGGTGCGGTATCTCCACTCCGACATCACCACGTTGGAGCGCATGGAGATCATCCGGGATTTGCGCCTAGGGGTCTTCGACGTGCTCATCGGCATCAACCTCCTCCGGGAAGGGCTGGATCTGCCGGAAGTCTCCCTGGTGGCCATCCTGGATGCGGACAAGGAAGGCTTTCTGCGCTCGGAGCGCTCCCTCATCCAGACCTGCGGCCGGGCCGCCCGGAACGTGAACGGCCAGGTGCTGTTTTACGCCGACCGGGTGACCTCGTCTATGGCCTGGGCCATAGAAGAGACCAACCGACGGCGGCGCCTCCAGGAGATTTATAACCAGGAGCACGGCATCACCCCGGAAACCATCCAGAGCAAGATCAAGGACGTCCTGGCCTCGGTGTACGAGGCCGATTATGTCACTGTGCCCCTGGCGGCGGAAGAGCAGATGCCCTACCTGACCGAAAAGCCGGAGGTGATTATTCGCCGGCTTAAAAAAGACATGCAGGCCGCGGCGAAGAAGCAGGAATTCGAGCGGGCCGCTACCCTGCGGGACCGTATCCGGGCCCTGGAGGCGGAGAATTTGAAGTACGGGGGGTAAGGCTTTTGTGGGAGGGGGCCAAGAGCTTTTTCGTAAGGTTTTTCTCAAATGAAATAATTCAGGGGTTGAAAGTGCGGAGGCGGGGGGCCAGAATGAACATAAAGGCGGGCGGGCAGGTGCGGCTAATTCACTTCAGGCTTCCATCCCCTTGAACCCGTCCAATCCCCCGGTTTTCTTTAGCCGCAGGAACTCCTCCAGGAGTCGCTTCTGCGCCTCGGAGAGCTGGGAAGGGGTTTGGAGGTCCACAACCACCACCAGGTCTCCCGGGGCTTTGCCCCGCAGGCCGGGTAAGCCGAGGCCGGGAATACGGAAGGTGGCCCCGGGTTGGGTGCCGGGAGAAATGGCCAGGCGGGTTGGGGCCGTCAGGGTGGGAACCTCCACTTCCGTTCCCAGGGCGGCCTCCACGAAAGAAAGTGGCGTGCGGAGATAGAGATCCTTGCCCTTGCGGGTAAAGATGGGATGGGGGGCGACCTGAATTTCCAGGTAGAGGTCTCCCGGCGGCGCGCCGTGGGTCCCCGCTTCCCCTTCTCCCCGGAGGCGCAGGCGGGTGCCCGTATCCACCCCTGGCGGGATGCGCACCTGCATATGCTTCTTTTCCCTGATCACCGTCGTGCCCTGGCAGGCGGAGCAGGGGGAGGTGATGATGGTCCCGGCCCCCTGACATTCCGGGCAGGTGTTGAACATCTTCAGGAGCCCTTTGGACTGGCTCACCTGGCCCTTACCCTGGCAGCAGGCGCAAATCTGCCGCTCGCTGCCGGGTTCAGCACCGGTGGCGCCGCACCGGGGGCAACCGACGCGATGGATCACGTTCAGACTGGTATCCAGACCCCGGACGACATCTTCCAGGGTCACCACCACCCGCTGCCGCAGATCGGCGCCGGGTTGGGGCTGATCCTGACGCTCCCGGGAGCGCCCGAAGCTAAAAAAATCTTCGAAGACCTCCCCGAAGGAGCCGAAGATTTCCTCGAAGCCGTTGAAGCCGCCCAAGTCCAGGCCCGCCAGCCCGGCATCGCCATACAGATCGTAAAGCTGGCGCTTTTCTAAGTCCGCCAGGATCTGGTAAGCTTCCGAAACCCGCTTGAATTGGTCTTCCGCCACCTGGTCCCCGGGGTTCTTGTCCGGGTGATATCTCAGGGCCAACCTCCGGTAGGCGGTCTTGATCTCATCCAGACTCGCCTCACGCGAGACCTCCAGGATCTCATAATAATTCATCATCCTGAAACAACCACAGGCCCTTTAGGATTGGAAACGGCGGCTCACCTTTACATTTAAAAATAATTCTGATCATCCGGGGGGGCGTTGTCAAGGATGATCCGGGGTTATGGCGGTGGTATCGAGCGGATATTAAGAGGCCGGGACCAGCCGGCGGAGGCGCTCCGCCAGGTCAGGTGACCGGTCGTGAACGGCCACCACCTTGGCCCGGCTCTGGGCGCCCAGGGTGAGGGTGAGGGAACTTTTGGGGAGGTCCAGGGCCCGGGCCAGGAAGGCGATGAGTTCCCGGTTGGCCGCGCCTTTTTCCGGAGGGGCCGCCAGGCGCAGCTTCAGACGGTCGCCGTACAGGCCCACCACCTGGGTGCGCTGGGCCCCGGGCACCACCGTCAGGCGCAGGATATAACCCTGACCGGTGGGGAAAAAAAAACTGGACATGGGAGGGGAGAGCCCGATTTCAGCCAAACAGCTGAGCCAGGTCCCAAAGGGTGGAGACCAGGAAGCGCTGCAGGAAAACGATGGCCAGCAGCACCAGCAGGGGGGAGAGGTCCAGGCCGCCGAAGATCAGGGGCACCCGGCGCCGGACCCACCCCAGGACCGGTTCGGTGACGTTATACAAAAACCGGACAATGGGATTATACGGGTCGGGATTGACCCAGGACAGGAGGGCCCGGGCGATGATCACCCACATGTAGATGGACAGGGCCGTATTCAGGATGGAGGCCAGAGCTTCGATCAAGTGTCTCAAGGCAAACATTCTCCACGTCTCCATGGTCTCAGTATTTGCTCTATGTATAGGCCCGGTGCCCGGCACTTGTCAAGCCCCTAACCCAACACCCCTCCGGGGGCTGGAGCGGCCGTAGCTTGCATCCCCAAGGCCCCAGGCCCCTTGGGCGCACCGGCCCCAGCCGTTGCATAAGTCCCGGTCTTTCTTTACACTGCTCAGTAGGGCTTGTCGACTTTTGCGCTTGGACGCAGGTTCGGGAGGAGGACATAGTATCGCGATGCATCAATTCCGAGATATGCATCGGGCCATAAGATAATTTTTGGGTGTGTTCAGTCCCCTCTCCAAAAGGGGGATTTGGGGGGATCATGAAGCGATTACTTAATCCCCCCTTGCCCCCCTTGGGAAAAAGGGGGCTTAAAAATACGGTTTTTAACGATCATATCGATTATGAAGCGCCAGACTATATTGAACCGCAATAGGCCGGCGGGGTCGAACCCCGGCCGCACTCTCGCCACCCTTGCGCAAGGGCCCCCGCCGCACCCACGCCCCTCGGCCAACCGGGGCGGGGAGGCGACATGAGTCCGGAGCGCTCTTCCACCTTTGCGGCCCTGCGGCACCGCAATTTCCGGCTGTTCTACTCCGGTCAGATGATCTCCCTCACCGGCTCCTGGATGCAGTCCGTGGCTTTTAGCTGGCTGGTCCTGGTGCTCACCAACTCCGCCTTCTACCTGGGCCTGGTGGGGGCCCTCCAGACCCTACCCGTGCTCCTGTTTTCCTTTCTGGGCGGGGTGGTGGCCGATCACACCTCCAAGCTCAAGCTCCTGTTCGTTACCCAGGCCGTCCTCATGCTCCTGGCCCTGGTCTTGGGGGTGCTGGTGGAGGTCAAGGTGGTCCAGATCTGGATGCTCTGCGTCCTGGTCTTTCTGTCGGGCACGGCCATGGCCTTTGACATCCCGGTGCGCCAGGCCTTTATCGTGGACCTGGTGGGCAAACCCGATCTGCCCAACGCCATCGCGCTCAACTCCACCCTGTTCAACGCCACCCGGGTGGCGGGCCCCGCAGTGGGCGGCGTAGTCATCGCCGCGGTGGGCATGGCCAACTGCTTTTTCCTGAACGCCGCCAGCTTCCTGGCGGTGCTCCTGGCCCTGGTGCTCCTCAAAGTGCCCCGGGCCCCGAGAACGCCCTGGAAGCCGTTTCTCAAAGCCTGGAAGGAACTCCTGGATTATCTGCTGGAGCGCCGGGAATTGAAGCTGATCCTGCTGCTCATGACCACGGTGGCGGTCCTCGCCATGCCGTACTTTGTGCTGCTGCCCATCCTGGCCCGGGACACCTTGGGGGTGGGTCCTCGGGGCTTCGGGCTCCTCATGGCCATGAGCGGCCTGGGGGCCTTTGCCGGGGGCCTCACCCTGGCCTGGCGCCTGCAACGCCGCCCGCCCATGCCCTCTTTTCTGGCGGGTCAGGGCCTGTTTCTCCTGGGGCTCATGGGCCTGGGACTCTGCCGCAACTACTACGCCGCTTTGGGATGCATCGCCCTGTCCGGGTTCGGCATGGTGACCCAGCTCTCCACCGGCAACAGCCTGCTGCAACTCAACGTGCCGGACGAGTTGCGGGGCCGCCTCATGAGCCTGTTCGGCCTCATCGTCATGGGCTTCGCCCCCCTGGGCAGTATGTTGTACGGCGGCGCGGCCCACTTTGTGGGCGCGGGTCCCGCCATCGCCGGGGGCGCCCTCTGCGCGGCGGTGGTGGCCGGGGGCGTGCTCTGGCGACACCCGGAACTGCGCCACTTCGGCTTCACCGAAACACCGCCGCCGGCCTCCGAATCCATCCCTCCTCCTGCCGTCACCCCATGGCGCGGCTAATTCTTCCTTTTTTAGCAACTATTCCACCTGCCCAGCACCGCACCAGGGGCCCGCTTCTCTCTGCACCGTCCCGGGTTCCCTGCCTGCCCTCTCCCTGGGGGCCGGAATATGATATGATTAATTTAGATTCGGCCAGAGAGGAAGGTTGCGGGGAAAGATGACCATTACCCCCAGTCCAGCCCCGGAAGGTCCTGGCCGGTCCGGAGAAAAAATCACCTCGGCTCCGGCCCCGCTGAGTTGAGCCGCGATTTTAGGAGAATTATGCAGCCCCGCAAGTTTCTTGCCAACCAGGCAATAGCGTTCAGAAAACCCGGCCTTCAAGCCATCTGCCTGATTATCCTGTTACTCTGGGCCACCCTCCCGGCCCTGGCCCAGCAGGACCGTAACCCGGAGCAGGACGCAATAGTGGCCCCCGAGGCGGTGGCCCTGTTTCGCAAAGGCGAGAGACTGGCCGATAATGGGCAATTCACCGAGGCCATCACTGCTTTCCGTGAGGCCATCCGAGTCCAGCCGGATTTTGTCGAGGCTTTTCAGCAGGTGGGCTTGGCTTATGCAGGCTTGAAAAAGTATCCCGAGGCCGTCAAGGCCTTCAAGGAAGCCGTCCGCCTCGAGCCCCAGTGGGGCCAGGTCTACGAGAATCTCGGGGTCGCCTACATCAAAATGGGGCGCTGGCGGGAGGCTCAAGACGCCTTGGTTGAGGGAGTAAAACTCAGCCCCACCGACGCTGAAGCCCACTATAACTTGGGGCTGGTCACCGGCAAGCTCGGGCGGGACCAGGAAGCCAGAGCCCAGTTTCTCGAAGCCATCCGCCTGGAACCAAAACTGGCCAAGGCCCATAAGAATCTGGGGTTGGCCTACCTCAATCTGGGACGCCTGGACGAGGCCCATCAATCCTTGCGGGAGGCGTCGCGGCTGCAGCCTGATGATGCCCAGACCCATTACGCCCTATGCGTCTATTATCTCAGGAAGGGGGACACCCAGGCCGCCAACCGGGAATTCCAGGCCGTGAAGGGTTTGGACCCGAACCTGGCCGAAAAGCTCTCTGGCCTGATGCGCCCCGAAGCCCCCGGGAAGAAACCTTAGGTTCGGCTACCGGGCCTCCCGGCCTTGTCAAGGTCATTAAAGAACGCAACCTTATGATTCCTCCCACCCTAATTGAGGAAGTACGCTGGAACTGCGATATTGCCAGCGCCGGGCAGGCCGGACATTTCTCCCTGTGCGGCCTGTTGATGCGCCTGCGTCAGCTCTACAAGTGGGAGCACCAGCTCCCCCCCTGGCGGGAGCCTGAAGTGCAGGCCGCCCTGGAGTGGATTGCCCGTCGGGAAGGCGCCTGGGATGACCTGGAAGAGGCTTCCTGGCGGGTCCTGGCCTGGGGCGAAGCCGCCATCGATCCCTTTGCCGTGGAGACCCTCAACCGCCGCCTCATCCCCCAGAAACTGGCCTACGGCGCGGGCCTCAGCCGGGGCCTGACCCCCACCTTTTTCCTGGGGGAACTCCTGGAAGAACGCCACGAGGGACCCCTGACCATCCTGATCCTGGGGCCGGAACTGGCCCGGGACCTGGACGCCTCCCCGGGCCTGTGCCAGGGGACGTTGATCTATGCCCGGCATCAGGCCCTGGCCTTTTACCTGTGGGACCGTCTGGCCGACCCCACCCAGCAGGGCAATGCCTACCTGCAAGTCGCCTTGAAAGCTTACGGCCTACCCCTCACGGACGTGCTGCGGAATCCCGAAGCCTACCAGGAGCAGTTCAATGCCTTCCTGGCCGGAGAGTTGGAAGCGGTCATCCGGCACGAAATCGGTGAAGCCCTGGAGCCCAGTTTGACAGAGGCCTTTCCTGCGGTGCTGGAACGCTTCCCCCAGACTCGGGTGGAGCTCTGGGTGCGGACCCTCAAAGACGCCCTGGCTGATGTCAACGACTTGGGCCGCCTGGCCTATCTCATCCGGGAGCGCCATCTGCCGTCCCTGGCGGTGATGCTGGCCTGGAGCCCGGGGCTCATGCCGGCCCTGCTGCCGGAACTGGAGCCGGCCTTTAAGGATCTGCTGGCCACCGGCGACTGGACGGTCATGGACGCGGCCCGTCGGCAGGCCCTGGAGCGCCTGCGAACCACGGCCGCCGGCCTCAACGCCCTCCTGGAGTCCGCCGAAGCCGACTCCGGCGCCTGGCTCCAGGCCGAAATCCAGCGCCGCTGCCTGGCCCCCCTGGGACTGTAAAGCCCATGCAAGAGCACCTTGCGGGGAGGCCCGGGGGGACGTTTTTTTAATTTTTGTAATTTTTGTAATTTTTGTAAGGGGTCACCTGCCCTTCCCTCAAACTTCCCTCTCGCCTCCACAGACCTTTTGCTTTTTAGGTTGCGGCCAGCTATAATTGATTGAAAAAAATTAAGGGGTTGAGGGAGTACGACCGGTGAGGCCGCGTCGCTTATCCCCCACAGTCCCGCCGCCCTAAGACGATGCTCGATCCCCATCAAGAAAAAGTGCTCATCCTGGACTTCGGTTCCCAGTATACCCAACTCATTGCCCGGCGGGTGCGGGAGCTCAAGGTTTACTGCGAAATCCACCCCTACATCATGCCCCTGGCGAGTATCCAGGAGTTTGCGCCCCGGGCCATTATCCTGTCGGGTGGCCCCCGGAGCGTCTACGACCGGGACGCCCCCAGCGTCGACCCGGACCTCTTCAGCCTGGGGGTGCCGATCCTGGGCATCTGCTATGGCATCCAGCTCCTCAACCATCTCTTGGGGGGCGAGGTGGCCCCGGCCGCGTCCCGGGAATACGGCCACAAGACCTTCACCATCACCAATTTTGACGATCTGTTCCACGGCCTGAGCGCCTCTGAGCAAGTCTGGATGAGCCACGGCGACCGGGTGGAACGGCTGGCCCCGGGGTTCGAAGTTATCGGTTACAGCGACTCCTGTCCCACCGGGGCCATCCGGGACCTCTCCCGGCGCCTCTACGGGGTGCAATTCCATCCCGAAGTGCACCATACGCCCCGGGGCAAAGAGATCCTCAGCAACTTTCTGTTCCGCATCTGCGGACTCAAGCCCCTCTGGACCATGGCCTCCTTCATCGAGTCCGCCACCGCAATCATCCGGCAGCAGGTGGGCGACGGCCAGGTCATCTGCGCCCTGTCCGGCGGGGTGGATTCCTCGGTCACCGCGGTCCTGATCCACCGGGCCATCGGCGACCGCTTGAGCTGCGTCTTCGTGAACAACGGCCTCCTCCGAAAAGGCGAAGCCGAGGAAGTCTTCCACCTCTTCAGGGAGCACCACCATCTCAACCTGATTTACGTGGACGCCACCGTGGCCTTCCTGCGGGAACTCCAGGGCGTGACCGACCCGGAGGAAAAACGGCGTCGCATCGGCCACGCCTTCATCCGCATCTTCGCCGAGGAAGCCAAAAAGCTCGGCGGGGTTAAATTCCTGGCCCAGGGCACCCTCTACCCCGACGTCATCGAAAGCGTCTCCTTCAAAGGGCCGTCGGCCACCATCAAGACCCACCACAACGTTGGGGGCCTGCCCACGGTTATGCCCCTGAAGCTGCTGGAGCCCTTACGGGAGCTGTTCAAGGACGAGGTGCGGGAAGTAGGCCAGGAGTTGGGCCTGCCGGACAGCCTGGTCTGGCGCCACCCCTTTCCCGGCCCGGGGCTGGCCATCCGCATCCTGGGGGAAGTCACCGCCGACAAGCTGGATATCCTCCGGGAAGCCGACGCCATTGTGCAGGAGGAGATGCTGGCCTCCGATTTCTATCGCCGGGTCTGGCAGGCCTTTGCAGTGCTCCTGCCCGTCCGCACCGTGGGGGTGATGGGTGATGAACGGACCTATGAATACGTCATCGCCTTGCGCATCGTGGATTCCATCGATGCCATGACCGCGGACTGGAGCCGCCTGCCCCATGATTTTCTGGGCCGGCTGGCCAACCGCATCATCAATGAGGTAAAACGGGTCAACCGGGTGGTGCTGGATATCTCCTCCAAGCCCCCCAGCACCATTGAGTGGGAGTAAAGGCAGTTCCCAGTAGCCAGGAGTCAGTGGTCAGTTATAAGTGGTTGGTGGTTAGTTAGCACACAAGTTCTTTGAGTGAGGCGCTTATATAGTTTTAACGAGTTGAAGATAAAATCCCCCCCTACCCCCTTGAGAAAAGGGGGGTGGAAATGCCACTTTTTAAGTCCCCCTTTTTTAAGGGAGGATTTAGGGGGATTATAAAAATGATTCTGTTCTGAAAAAATTTCATATATGGCAACTCCCAAGAAAGACCCGATAACCTCCTTCGCAACGTCGCCCCCGGCTTCCGGCCTCCGGTTTTTTCGGGAGATCCTGGGCCAGGAGTGGGTGGTGTCCCATTTGAAGACCGCCATGCTCGCCGGCCGGCTGGCCCATGCCTACCTGTTTCTCGGACCCGAAGGGGTGGGCAAGGCCAGTATCGCCCGGGCCCTGGCCGCGGCCCTCAACTGCGCCCAAATCCGGGAGGATGGTGACGCCTGCGGCACCTGCCCCTCCTGCCGGCGCCTGGCCGCGGGCACCCATCCCGATTTTTTGGTCATCTCCCCTGAAGGCTCGCAATCCCAAATCAAGATCGAACAGATCCGGGAATTCAGGCGCCTGACCGAATATCCGCCCCTGGGCGGCGGCTGGCGGGTGGTGATCATCAAACCGGCGGAGGCCCTGAGCGCCATGAACGACGCCGCGGCCAACGCCCTGTTAAAAACCCTGGAGGAGCCGCCCCCCCAACACCTGCTGGTGCTCACCGCCCGGAGCGAAGCCGATCTCTTGCCCACCATCGTGTCCCGGTGTCACAAGCTGGCCTTTGCGCCGCTGCCGATGCCCCTGATCATCCAGGAACTGGAAAGCCGGCGCGGTCTGCCCCGGTCCCAGGCGGCCCTGGTGGCCGCCTTGAGCGGCGGTTCCCTGGCCCGGGCCCTGGCCCTGGACCCGGAGGAACTGGTGCGGCAACGGGACCAGGTGCTGGACGATTTGGCCCGGTTGAACCGGGGTTCCCCCGGCACGGTCCTGGAATGGGCCCAGCGCCTGACCAAAAATCGCGCCGACCTGGATAACTTTCTCCTGCTGGCCCAACTCTGGTACCGGGACCTCCTGCTGGCCCATTTTCAGGCGCCGGCCGGCCTCCTGGCGCATCAAGACCTCCTCCCGGCCCTGGCCCAAGCGCAGGCCGCCGGGGCCCCGGCAACCTGGTTCGCGCACTGTGCTGCCCTGGGAGCGGCCCAGCGTCAACTCAAGGCCAACCTCAACCCGGAATTGACCCTGGATATCCTGGGATTGCGCCTCCAGCGCCAAAGGAACCCCCATGACCCTCGTTAAGATCTGTCTCGGTCTCGGCAACCACTGCTGTCTGGTAGATCCGGGGCCGTTTGACCTCAAACCGTCAGAGCGGGTGGTGGTGGATATTGAGGGCGTCCTAAAGCTGGGCAAGGTAGTGGGCGTCTATCCGGATGCCGATCCCCAACTCTCCCGCCAGATGAAGATCCTGCTGCGGGTGGCCACCGCCGAAGACCTGGCCCAAGAACAAAGCAACCAGTTGATGGAGCAGCGGGCCCTGCAATTTTGCCAGGCACGGGTGGAGGCCCACAGGCTGCCCATCTACCTGGTGCAGGTGGAATGTCTGTTCGACACCTCCAAAATCATCTTCTATTTCACCGCCCCGGGGCGGGTGGATTTCCGGGAATTGGTCAAAGACCTGGTCCAGGAGTTCCGCACCCGCATCGAATTGCGCCAAATCGGGGTCCGCCACCGGGCCAAGATGGTGGGCGGCCTGGGGATCTGCGGCCGGGGCCTGTGCTGCGCCTCCTTTCTCAGAGATTTCGAGCCGGTGAGCGTGCGCATGGCCAAAGAACAGCAACTCAGCCTCAACCCCAACAAAATCTCCGGGATCTGCGGCCGCCTGATGTGCTGCCTGACCTACGAGTACTCTTCGTACCAGGAACTCCGGAAGTCCCTGCCCAAGGTGGGGAAACGCCTCCAGGCCCCCGAAGGCGAAGGGAAAATCATCCGCTACAATTTCATCCGCGAGACCGTCACCCTGGAGATGGAAGACCGCCGGGAAGTGGAATTCTCTTTTACCGATCTGGGCCTCGGGGAGGCGGCGCCGGCCGCGCCCACGGAGCCGGCAGCCGAGGAATAACGGGTCAGATACCGGCCGGGCCAGCTCTGGATTTCGGGGGCGGGGCCCAAGGGAGCCGACATGGACGAAAGCGACAGGGCCTTAGAAGCCTTAAAAGTCCACATCAAAAAAGAAATCGTCGATAATTATTTTGCCGACCGGGTCTACGTGGAAGAGGATACGGAACTCCTCCATCAGGAGGTTGAGGCCTACAACAAGGACCTGGACATCCTGGGTAAGCGTTTCATGGCCCTTTACCAGGCGCTTGGCTCCAAAGATGCCTGCACCCTGATGATGGAGGTCCTGAAGCTTGAGGCCTGGCCGTTTTACCCTGAGTATTGCAATCTTTCGATTCAGGAGCAGCAGGATCTCCTCAAGGATACCCGGCGCCGCGGCCTCACCAATTACCGCCGTTTCCGTAACCTGATCTTCGACCTGTACGAGCGCCTCCAGCAGGAAAGCGTCAAACTCCACGAGGCCTACGCCAAGATCCAGACGCACCTGAAACTCCTCAACGAAGACATCGACAAATTCAACCTGTCCTATGATTTCGGCCTGATTGCCGCCCAGATCGAGGCCATGGACGGCGGTCGGGATGAATGCATGACCGGGGGCCTGTTGGCCCCGGAGCGGGAGGAACTCTCCACCCGTATGCGCTTCAAGCGCCAGAAGTTGACGGACGAGCGATTGCCGCCGGTGCCGGCCCTGCCGCCCCTGAAGGAGATCCAGAGGAAACTGGATAGCCTGATAGGAAAAAATTATCTGCCGGCTTTTTGTTGCGGATGAGCAAGTCGCCCTTTTGTACGACTTCAAAACTATGCACCCGTAAAGTCGCTGCAATGACAGGTCGGGATGAGAGTCACCGCGGTTTCAAACCAAAAGAGGGTAAAACCATGGTGAAGAGGGGCATGCGTTTTCTGGCTACCGTTCTGATCGGTTTAAGCCTTGCAGGTTGCGCCAATTATTTCAATATCAAGGTCAACGGCTACACCGATCCCAATGTCCCTGGCCAAATCACGCCCGGGGATTCCTTTTGTGTGATGGAAAATCAAGAGGCCAAAAATCCCCTGCTGGAGGCGGAAGTCAAAGGCAAAATCACTAAGCTACTGGAAACCCGGGGGTATCCCGTCACCACCTTTGATAAAGCCGACTATTTTCTATTCTTCGGGTACGGCCTGGGAGAACCGCGCAGCGTCAGCGCGGCCGCGCCGGATTATTACGGCGGTGTCGGTTGGGGGGTGGGATATGGCTGGGGCGGCCCTTCCGTTGTCATTGGGGTGCCTTACGGGACCTACCCCGCGGACACCGCCAGCCTCTACGACCGCTGGCTGATGATCAATGTGGTGGAGGCGCCCGCCTACCGGGCCCGCAAGGACACTCGCCCTGTGTGGACAGGGGAAGCCCGGAGCGTGGGCACCTCCTCGGACCTGCGCACGGTACTTAACTATTTGCTTGTAGCGGATTTCAAGGAGTTCGGCAAAAACACCGGCAAAGCCATCACCCGGGAAATCCAGGAGCAGGACCCGGAGATTTACTCCCTGACCCATTAGCCGGAATTGAATCCAGGACAACTCTTGACCGACTTTCTCAACGATCAGCAGGATTTTTTCCGGTGCCGCCTCTGGCAAGATGGGGGGCGGGGACCCGGGGCCCTTTTTGCCCTCAAGTGCCTCCGGGTGCTGGTCCTGGCGGGTCGCGGCCTCATCCGCAACCAATCCCTGGTGCGCTCTTCGGCCCTGGCCTATGCCACCATCCTGGGCTTCATCCCCCTCTTCGCCCTGCTGTTCGCCATCTTGCAAGCCATCGGCGTGCCCCGCCTGTTGGCTACCTACACCCTGGAGCACCTGGCCCCCGGGTCCAGAGATTTTGCCACCCAGATACTGCAGTACATCGAGGCCACCCGGGTTACCTCCCTGGGGGTCTTTGGGGTGGTGGTGCTCCTCCTGGACCTGGTGATTGTCATGACCAACGTGGAGAAGGCCTTCAATAAGACCTGGCAGGTTTCCCGGACCCGCCCCTGGAGCCGCAAAGTCAGCGATTACCTCAGCATCTTTTTGATTTTCCCCATCCTGATGGCCGTGGCCCTGACCTTCTCCACCTCCTTCTGGGGTTTCAAGTACGTCATCGGTATCCTGTCCGGCATCCTGCCAGCCATCTTCTTTACCGCAACCCGCTGGCTGGTGTCCCTGGGGATGTTGTGGTTTGCCTTTATCTTTATCTACCTGGTGATGCCCAACACCCGCGTAAACTTCTGGTCGGCGGTGCTGGGGGGCGTGGTGGGCGCCACCGTCTGGCAGGTGGCCCAGTGGATTTTCACCGGCATCCAGGGGGGCGCCACGTACTACAACGCCATTTATGGCGCCCTGTATCATCTGCTCTTCCTGTTTATCTGGCTGTTCTGGTGCTGGCTCATTCTGTTGTTCGGCACCGAGATCGCCTTCGCCCACCAGAACCTTGACTGCCTTACCCGGCAGTTCCGGCGACCCATCGCGCCGCCTGAGCCGGTGGATGAGTATCTCTGCCTGGCCGCCCTGGTGAGCATCGGGTCCCGGTTCTGGCAGCGGCAACCGCCCCTGTCTCGGGACGAATTGAGCCAGATTCTCCCCCGGGGCAACAACCTGGCCCATCGGGTCACCCAGGCGCTCCAGGACTGCAACCTGGTGGTGGAGGTGGCCTCGGATCACCCGAAGTCTTCCCCCCAATTCCTGCCCAGGCTCCCCCTGGATCAAATCACGGTCAAGGAAGTCCTGGAAAGCCTGCGCCAGTCCCGGGGCGCCACCCTGGACACGGCCCTGGCCGGGGAGCCTCGCCTGGCAAAGCTCCTGAAGCCCCTGGCCGAAGTCTCCTGCCCGGTCGGTTGGGAGGTGCTCACCATCCAGAAGCTGGTGGAATCTTTCGCCGGAGACGCGCCCGAGAGCCAGGCCTAACCGGGGCGGGGGGGCAATGGTTGCCAGACCTGGCCGGCAGATTATGCACGGCAGCATAAGTTGGAAATCCCAATTCGGGGCAGACTAAACCGGCCCTCCCCGTAATTTCAGAAAGCGTCCTATGGAACTCGATACCCCGTTCGCTCAAGATAGTTTCCCCTGTCCTGCCTGCGGTAGTGCCATTATAAAACCATGGATCAGTAAAGAGATTGCCGGGGTCATTTTTCATCTGGATAAATGTTGCGCCTGCGGCACCGGGTACGTCAATCCACCCCCCTCGATGGCATATATAAAATCTATCTATTCTGTTACCGGTCACGGCTCGAAGTCGCTTACCTCTTTTGATGAAGTCATGGCTTCCGAAAGTGAATTTCCCAATTCAACCGTTGACGCGAAAAGAATGGTTACCTATGCCGTCCAACTCCTGGGGCCGCAACGCGAGGGTCAGGGAAAGGCCCTGGATATCGGCTCGGGGTATGGTTTTTTCTCTCAGGCCGCACTGGATCAGGGGTTTAATGTGGTGGCCGTCAATCCCGCCATCTCGGAGAATCAAATCTTCAAGCAATTAAATGGGTTCGAGCCCATCCCTCAATTCTTTGAAGAGATTGATTTCGGCCCGGAAAAGTTCGATCTGGTGATTCTCAGCCAGATATTGGAACATCTTTTAAATCCATTGCAGGTATTAGTAAAGATCAGAAGCTTACTTAATAGAGATGGGATACTTTTTGTAGCTGTGCCGAATGTAAATGCATTATTAATAAAACTTCTCAAATCAAAAAGCAGTTTTTTAGGGTTACC
The DNA here is from genome assembly GCA_963812015.1 of uncultured delta proteobacterium. Classification (GTDB taxonomy): domain Bacteria; phylum Desulfobacterota; class Desulfobaccia; order Desulfobaccales; family 0-14-0-80-60-11; genus 0-14-0-80-60-11. Next base: position 1,819,401 of record CAWETI010000003.1, read on the forward strand.
TGAACATATTATTCATTTTTCTCAAAAAGGTTTGGAAGCTATTCTGGAAAAAGCCGGGTTTGAGCTTAAACTCCACCGGTATGTCAGTCGAATCCCTTATTACGCGGTGAGCAATCGACTCAATCTCCACGGCCTAGCCCGGAAGTGCCTGAATTACGGGGTAAGAATCGGCCAGTGGGCCCCCTTATGGCTTGCCAATCAGTTCGGACTGGGTCTTTATCAAGATCTGTGGGCCATGCCGGTGCGGCCAAAACCAGAAGCGCCGGAATGAGCATGGTTCTCCTAACCCTTACTCGGCTGGACCACCCATCCTGTCCAGTCGGTCTGACGATGCCCCGGATTGTCGCCAGGATTCCGCCAGGGCCCGGTGGGTATCCGGGCTGATATACATTCCTACCCGCCTTTGCCGTGGTGGACGAGGACCCTGCCCCAGGTCAGGTCCAAGGCCTCCAGGCTCAGTTTCGCCACCTCTTCCACCCGCAACACTTCGCAGCATCATCGAGAAGAGCGCCCGGTCTCGGGGTCCCTTGATGGCGCCGAACCGCGCGTTCAGCTCCTCCTCATTGAGACACCGGGGCAGCGGCTTGAGAAGCCGCGAGACACGGCCGCATCTTGCCGGATTGCCCACCGCTGCTCCTTCCTCATGGGATAAGTATCCAGGGAACTGCCGCCCGCTGACCAGGTGATAGCCGATAGTGCCGAGTTTGCGCCTTTGGAGATGTCCCTGGGGTTGGTGCCCCATGAGATTTCCCGGGGCAATTTCTCCAGATGCCAATATTATCAATCGGGTGCGGAAATTATTAAGGAAAATGTTAAAGAGGCCGATAGGATACCTAGGCATCATCAGATGGGGGCTATCCGAAAAAATTTATAGCTGGGCCATGTCTTACCTCCGTTTTTGCACCAATCGCCTGGCCTGCAGCCTATGACCGACGAGCGGCTAAGGTTTAGACGAGTTCAGGCTTTCAAGGAAAGTTCCCCTTGCCTTTTTCCAGCCGCCAGGGATGGCCGCCAACCCTGCGCAGCCCTCGGCTGGGCATGAGACAGCGTCGAAATCGGCGAAAACGATAGGGGTTTATGTCTGTTGACCAACGCCACACCCATAACCCGATTCTCGGGGAGGGTTGCGCGGGTGCTCATTCCCGGGCGTTGATCTATCTTCCCATCGTCCATACCCAGGCGGATATGGGCGCCCTTAAGGAATCGGTGGCACGGGTCACTCTGGAGAAAACGGGCCGAGCCGGATTGGCACGCAAGGCCGCAGCCATTGACAAGATCTGGACGGAAATCGAGAGAGCCATCGACGCTTTGCCCCTCTCTTTTGACCGAGTGCGCCTCTACCAGGACGGCTTGCCCGTGTGCGGGCGGGAGCTGGAGATCGTCACCGAACTGGCCCAGATGGGCAGCCGCAACCATCAACTCCTGCTGCGCCTGATGGACCAAGGAGCCGTGCTCATGGGGACCGAATCCGGCGACTTGTTGGTGCAGGAATACCAGTTGGCCAGGCAATCCCTGACGACCCGGCCACCCCGGGCCGCGGGAGTGGCAGCGTCCCGCCGGGCCTTGAGCGAGGCCCTCCTCAAACGCCGGGATCAATTTATAGCCCAGCGCATTAACGACACCCTGAAAAACGGCGAGACCGGCATCCTCTTCCTGGGGATGCTCCATTCCGTGGAAAGACATCTCCAAGCGGACGTGAAGGTGCTCCATCCGCTCCACCGGCCTCGTTGAACCAGGAGGAAATATGTACCCAAGCAGCACCCGGGTGCTCGTCGTGGACGATGATCGGGATATCAGCTCGTTGCTCTCAGCCCTTATGAACAAAGAGGGGTTGACCAGCATGACAGCCCATGACGGGGAGACGGCCCTGCAGATGATCCCCGTGGCCAGGCCCGACATGATGCTGGTGGACGTCAAGATGCCCGGTATCGACGGCATGACCGTCTTGAAGCGAGTCAAGGAAACTGACCCCCATCTGCCGGTGGTTCTCATCACCGCGTATGCCGAGATTTCCGCCACGGTTGCGGCTATGCGGGCCGGAGCGTTCGATTATCTGGCCAAACCTTTTGACCACTCGGAGGTAATCCGGGTGGTGCGGGCCGCCCTGGCCGAACGGGACCGCCGGCGCCGTTCCATGGCCGAAGAAGGCTCGACGGATAATTGTCTCCGGGTCATGATGGGTCCCAGCGATGCCGTCACTCACATTATCCGGGAAGTGAACCGGGTGGCCCAATCGGACTTCAGCGTTATCATCCAGGGGGAAACCGGCTCCGGCAAGGAACTGGTGGCCCGGGCCATCTACCAGTTGAGTGGGCGCGCCGACACCCCCTTTATTCCCCTGGATTGCGGGGCCATTCCCGAAACCTTAATCGAAAGCGAACTCTTCGGCTACCAAAAAGGGGCTTTTACCGGGGCCAGCGCACCAAAAGCAGGAAAGTTCGAAGCGGCTCACGGAGGCACCCTCTTCCTGGACGAAATTGCCAACCTGCCTCTGGGGGCCCAGGCGAAACTGCTGCGGGTCCTTCAGGAGAAGAAGGTCTTACGCCTGGGCGCGGTCAAGCCGGTAAAGGTTGACGTGCGCCTGGTCACCGCCTGCAACCAGGAACTCCAGGGACTGGTAGAATCGGGCCAGATGCGGGAGGACCTATACTTTCGCCTCAATGAATTTACCATCACCATCCCGCCCCTCCGGGAACGCAAAGACGACATCCCCTACCTGGCCAAACGGTTCATGGATCTCACCAACAAGGAATTGCAAAAAAACGTCCAGCGAATTTCCGAATATTGCCTCGAGGCCTTGCTGTCTTACAACTGGCCGGGAAACGTGCGCCAACTCCGGTCCGTCATCCGCCGGGCCGTCCTCTTGGCCGACGACATGATCACCGAGACCCATCTGGACATCAAGCGCGCCCCGGTGCCGGGACTGGCCTTCACGCCCAAGATTCAGGGAACGCCTTGGGAGGAACTTTCTCTCCGGGAGATCGTCCAACGCAGCGTGGTCACCGTGGAGCGGGAAGTCCTGCTCCAGGTCCTGAAACATACCCGGGGAAATAAAGCCAAGGCGGCACGGCTATTGCACATAGATTATAAGACTATACATACCAAGCTGAAGCAGTTCGGCATTAACCGATCTGGAGGCGGTCATGACTAAAAAGCAGGGTGGCGGTGGCGAAGTGGGCTTTGGCGGGGTCTTCAAGGGCCTGGCGGACCTCATCGAGAAACTGGGCGATCTGGCGGAAAAGGGCGAACATCTCAAGAAAAGCGGGGAATTTCAGCAGCAGGACGTCAAAGGGGTCTATGGTTTTTCCGTGAAGGTGGGCCTGGGGGATAAGGGGAACAAAGAAGTAAAGGTGGAGCCCTTCGGCAACGTCCGCCGGGATGAGAAGTCCGGGGAAACCGTCGTCCAGGAAATCCGGGAGCCCGTGGTGGACGTGTTCGAGGAAAAGGACCATACCCTGGTGGTGGCGGAGATGCCCGGCGTCAGCACCAAGGACGTGCATCTTACGGTCAAGGAGGACCTGCTCACCATTTATGCCGAGAAACGGGATAAGAAGTACCGTAAGGAGATCCTGCTACCCCAGAGCTATCCCCGGGAGAAGATGACAATGACGTGCAACAACGGCATTCTGGAGATCAAGTGCGTCCGGTAGGTGAGCCCCGGGATCATATACGAAAAATATGAAAACTGTGAAAAATATGAAAAAAACTGAAGAGTTGGTCCTCAAGCTAAAAGTGACCGAGGCCCTGAGCAAAGACGTGGGAAGAGCTTATGCCCGCATGGGGCCGGAAGACCTGGAAAAACTCCAGGTGGCCATCGGCGACATCGTGGAGGTCGCCGGCAAACGGAAAACGGTGTGCAAGGCCATGCCCGCCTACAAGGATTTGCGGGGCCGGTCCCGGGTCCAACTGGACGGCATCAGTCGGGAAAACGCCGGCGCCGGGATCGATGACTTTGTGCAGGTGCAGAAGATCGCCTGCCGCCCGGCCGAACGGGTGGTTCTCACCCCCATAACTATTACCCCGGCCGACCGGGACCTCCAGTATATCGGCAGCCTCCTGGATGGCCTGCCAGTGCGGGAGGGGGACCGCATCCGGGCCACCCTGTTCGGCAGCCGCACCGCCGATTTCAAGGTGGAAGCTCTAACCCCCCGGGGGCCGGTGCTGATCAACCCCACCACCTCCCTGGTGATCGGCAAGGCTGGGGCCCCGGAACCCCGTAAGGCGGCGGTATCCTATGAAGACGTGGGCGGTCTCAAGCCCCAACTCCAGCGCATCCGGGAGATGATCGAACTGCCGTTGCGCTACCCCGAACTGTTCGAACGTCTGGGCATCGACGCCCCCAAAGGGGTGTTGCTCCACGGCCCCCCCGGCTGCGGCAAGACCCTCATCGCCCGCACTATTGCCCACGAGACCGAGGCCAACTTTTTCTCGGTGAGCGGTCCGGAGGTGGTGCACAAGTTCTATGGCGAGTCCGAGGCCCACCTGCGCAAGATCTTTGAGGAGGCCGGACGTAAGGGACCCAGCATCATCTTCATAGACGAGATAGATTCCATCGCCCCTCGGCGGGAAAATGTCGTCGGGGATGTGGAGAAACGGGTGGTGGCCCAACTCCTCGCCTTGATGGACGGTCTTACCAAGCGCCAGAACGTCATTGTCATTGCCGCCACCAACATCCCCAACGCCCTGGACCCGGCGCTCCGGCGGCCGGGGCGGTTCGACCGGGAGATCGCCATCCCCATCCCCGATCGCCATGGTCGGCTGGACATATTAGAAATCCACAGCCGGGGCATGCCCCTGGCCGAGGACGTAAACATGAGCCACCTGGCGGAGATCACCCACGGTTTCGTGGGGGCCGACCTGGAAGCGTTGTGCCGAGAAGCGGCCATGATCTGCCTACGCCGTCTCATGCCCGACATTGATTACGGCCTGGCCACCATCCCCTACGAGCAACTGGCCCAACTGGAAGTGCACATGGACGACTTCCTGGCCGCGCTTCGGGAAGTGGAGCCATCCGCCATCCGGGAGGTGTTTGTGGAGGTCCCGGATGTGCGCTGGGAGGATGTGGGCGGCCTCCGGGCCGTGAAGGAGCGTCTCGAGGAAGCGGTGGAGTGGCCTTTAAAGTATGCCCACATCTTCAAAAAAGCGGGCATCAGGCCCCCCAAGGGCATCCTCCTATCCGGGGCGCCGGGGTGCGGCAAGACCCTGCTGGCCAAGGCCATCGCTACTGAAAGCCGGGTGAATTTCCTGTCGGTGAAGGGGCCGGCCCTCATGTCCAAATATGTGGGCGAATCCGAGCGGGGGGTGCGGGAAATGTTCAAGACCGCCCGGCAGGCGGCGCCCTGCATCATCTTCCTGGATGAGACTGAGGCCCTGGTCCCGGCCCGGGGGATGGGTGGCTCTGATTCGCATGTCTCGGAGCGGGTCCTGAGTCAGTTCCTGGCGGAGTTGGACGGCATCGAGGAATTGAAGGGGGTGCTGGTGCTGGGGGCCACTAACCGCCTGGACATGATGGACCCTGCGGTCCTGCGGCCGGGCCGTTTCGACGCCATCGTGGAGATTCCTTTGGCCGATGAGACGGACCGTCAGGAGATCTTTGCGGTCCACCTCCGGGGAAAACCCTTGGCCAAAGGGATCAGCGCCAAAAAACTGGCGGCCCGCAGCGAGGGCTTAAGCGGCGCCGAAATCGCCGGGGTGTGCAACCAGGCGGCCCTGGCCGCGGTGCGCCGGGCAGTGGCGGCGGAAATCGCCGAAGCGGGCACAGGTTTGGCCCAGGTCCTGATCCTGCCTGCCGACCTGGAAGAAACCCTGGACGAGATGATGGGGGGACCGGGGGATTAAGGTGGTCAGCTATCAGCCATCAGCAAATAATTGGTGATTAATCGGAGTATACCTGCGGGTGCCGGGCCGTGGGGGGTAAACTCGCCCCTATTTGAGTGGCCAAAAGGATAATTTATTAATGCACGGCCAGGTGTGGTTTCTTTTTCTTTTGCTGAAAGCTGACCGCTGAAGGCTGAAAGCTTAACAAGCCCTTAGCCTTTCCTTCAATTTACAGATTTTTCAGGGGTAGGCGCACAATGCCCCAAGGACTTTATTTATACTGCCTGGCCCGGTTGAGCCGGCTGCCCCCCTCCCCCTTTTGGGCCGGGGACTGGATGGCCAGAACTCGCTGGCAGTGGCAACATATCAGGATCTCGTGGCGGTCTGGAGTCCGGTGCCGGTGGAGGATTTCTGCGGGCCGGAGGCTGAAGAACGGATGCTGGACCTGACCTGGATTGGCCCCCGAGTCATCCGCCATCAGGAGGTGGTGGCCGGGGTGATGCGCCATTCTCCCGTGCTGCCGGTCCGGTTCGGGACCATCTTTTCGTCATTGGCTAACTTGGGAAAGGTTTTGCAGCGCCACTCTGACACCATCACCGGGTTCCTGGAGCGCCTCACGGACCAGGAGGAATGGGCCGTCAAAGGGATGCTGGACCGGTCCGAAGCCCAAGAGCAACTGTTTTCTCTGAAGCTGGCCCGGGAGGCGGAACGGCTGGGGGCCTTATCGCCCGGAACCCGTTATTTTCATGAGCAACGCCTCCGGGCCGGGTGTGACCAGGAACTCCAGCTTTGGCTCCAAGAAGTGTGCCGCAAGCTGTGGACTCACCTCCGGGATTATGCCGCGGAGGTCCGGGAACGGCGGCTGCTCTCCCGGGAAGCCACCGGCAGTGATCAAGATATGGTCTGGAATTGGGCCCTGCTGATGCCGAGGCAGGCAGTGGGCGGTTTCCAATCCCTGATCCAGGACGTCAACGCCCGATTCGCCGATCGCGGCCTGAGGCTGGAATGTACCGGCCCCTGGCCCCCCTATAGCTTTTGCCCTGCCCTGGACATGGAGCCCGAGGCATGAGTTGCTTGTTTTATTGTATCCGCCGCCAGCCGCGCTCAGAATTATCGGGATCCCTGTTGGGGGTGGGGGGCCGCCCGGTATACCAGGTGGCGCACCGGGGGTTAAGTGTGGCCCTTTCCCAAATCGGCCTTGCCGACCTGGACCCGGATATTCCCAGGGTACGGGCCTATGAGCGGGTGGTGCTCTCCTATCACCGGAGGGGCGCCGTGGTCCCCATGCGTTATGGCTGCGTGGTGGAGCAGGAATCCCAGGCTATCCGGCTCCTGGAAGAACACGGCCCTCAATATGAGGCCTTGCTCCAGGAACTGGACGGCTGTGTGGAGATGGGGCTGCGGGTCTTGCTGCCGTCTGGACCTTGGGCTGAGGTGATCCCCGGCGGCCCGGAAAGTAGCCGGGAGGTGGCCGGGCCCCGCCCCCCTGACCCTGCGGCGGCACCGGACCGCTTAGGGTTGACTTATCTCACGGCCCGCAAGGCCCACTATGCCAGCCAGGACCGGTGGACCAAGGAGTACCGGCAGGCCGCGGAACGGTGCCGGGAGCAGTTCACCGGACTATATGTCAAATACAAAACGGAAGCTCCTTCCCCCCGCCTGCCCCTGCTTTCCCTCTATTTTTTGGTGCCCCGCCCGGCCGTGGAGGCTTTTCGCCAGGCGTTCCGGCAGCTCACCGAGAGCGAGCCGGCCCAGCTGATGCTGAGCGGTCCCTGGCCACCTTATAATTTTGTCACGAGCGCTTCACGTCCCGGATAATCCCCCGGGGTTGGTTGAAGAGGCCGTAGTCATGAATACGCATGGAAATTCGCGGGATAATAGTCCGATATCACAGCGGTACCAGCAACTCTACGACATGCTGCTGGACGCCATTCCCTCGTCAGTGCTGCTCATCAATCAGGATCTGAGTATCGCTTCGGCCAATCGTAACTTCCTGGAGAAAAACCGCCGTACCCTCACAGACACCATCGGCCACCGCCTGGATGAAGTGTTTCCGGCCATCATTATCGACCAGATGGATTTTCCGGGGCGCATCCGGCAGGTCTTCGAAAAAAACTTCCGCGTCAAGGGGGAACGGATGACCTATCGGGCCCCGGGCATTCCCCTGAGGATTTATTATTACAGCATCCTGCCTTTTCCTGGCAGGGGGTGGTGGAGCTGGCCATGCTGCTCATGGATGACGTCACCGAGCAGGTGCGTCTGAGTGAAGAGGTGCGCCGGGTGGAGCGCCACCTGGCCTCGGTGGTGGAAAGCGCCCAGGATATTGTTTTGTCCACTGACATGGAAGGCCAGATCTTGACCTGGAACACTGCGGCGGAGAGGCTCTCGGGCTTCACCCTCTACGCGATCCGGGGACACAACTTTTTCGACTTCTGCGCCGGAGACGATCAGGGCGAGATGGAGCGAGTTTTTACCAACCTCCAGGCCGGCAAAGACGCTCAAATGGCGGAATGGGATCTGAAAACCAGGGATGGCGGTCGCATTCCGGTTTCCTGGATCTTTTCTCCCATGAAGGACCACCTGGGCGAGACCGCCGGGATCGTGGCGGTGGGGCGGGACCTGACGGAGCGCCGAAAATTTGAGGCCCAGTTGCTGCAGACGCAGAAACTGGCCGCCCTTGGGGTCATGGCGGGGGGCATCGCCCATGAGATCCGCAATCCCCTGGCGGTTTGCTCCAGTGCCGCCCAGTTTATCATGGACGGCGATCTTGAACCTCAATTTCAGCAGGAGTGCGCCGAAAAGATCCATGCGGGCATCCTGCGGGCCTCCATGATTATTGAAAATTTGCTGCGCTTCGCCCGTCCCTCGGTGAAACCCGACATCAAGAAGATTAACCTGACCACTCTCCTGGAGGAAACCCTGTCCCTGGTAACGAACCAGGCCCGAATTGCCAAGATTGAGCTGCAGGCGCAACTGCCTCCGGAGCCCATCTTGATCAGCGGCATGGAAGCCTTGCTGCAGCAAGCCTTCATGAACCTGCTGCTCAACGCCATCAAAGCCATGCCCGATGGGGGGGGATTGGGCGTCGCCCTGGGACAGGCCGATGGGGAAGCCTGGGTCAGTATTAGGGACACCGGCCAGGGCATCGCCCCCGGGGACCTGAACAATATCTTCGACCCCTTTTACACCACCGCGCCGGTGGGCCAGGGCACGGGGTTGGGTCTCTCCATCTGCTATTCCATCATCAAGCAGCACTTCGGCACCATCACCGTGGAGAGCGGGGCAGACCAAGGCAGCATCTTCACCGTGAGATTGCCCATCTTAATACGCGGTTAGGGCGGTGGGATGACTGATCCAGGCGACCTGATTCTCATTGTGGACGATGAGCCGGATATGTGCTGGGCCCTGGAACATCTCCTCAACAAACAGGGTTATGTCACCCGCAAAGCCCTGACGGCCCTGGAGGCTCTGAAGTTGATGGAGCAGCACCGATTCGGCTGCGCCTTCCTGGACGCCAAGCTACCGGATATGGACGGCCTGGAACTGGCCCGACGCATCCAGGACAGGGCGCCGGACATGCACATCCTGATGGTGTCCGGTTACTTTTACCGGGATGACGCCTCCATCCAGGAGGCCATTGCCCAAGGGGTAATCATCGATTTCATCAGCAAGCCCTTCCTCCAACAAGAAATTCTCCGGGTTTTGAGAAAACTTGAACGGACATATTTCTTCTAGAAGACCGCAAGGGCATAGGTTAGCTACCCTAGAGTAGGGAAATGATTCCATAGAGCAAATTCCCTAGCCCCGGCCGGCATCCTCCTCTTCAGACATAACCTACTTATTTTAATGGATTTACTCTACCTTCTGGTCCTGGCATGCTTCTTGGATAAGTAGGCCTTGAGGCATTGCCTCTCTCTCAAAACTCCCAAAAATTACATGAAGGAGGTTCCCCATGGCCAAAGTACAGAAGTCAACAGATTCCTCCAGCCTGGCGGAAGTTGTCGACCGCATCCTGGACAAGGGTATCGTCATCGATGCCTGGGTCAAGGTGTCGCTGGTGGGCATCGAACTGTTGTCCATTGAAGCCCGGGTGGTCATCGCCTCCGTGGAAACCTACCTGAAGTACGCCGAAGCCATCGGCCTGGCGGCCAGCGCGGCCGCTCCCGCGTAAGGATGCTTCTGGGGAAAGGTTCCTCTTGCGCTGAGGGGCCGCTTCGGCCCCTCGACGGAAGGGGGTTGCGGTTGAGGAGAATTGAGCCGCAACTGCGATGCCTAGGAAAATTCCCCGGCACGGTCCAAAGGAAAGGAGATACTTCTTATGGGTCCTTTTACGGAAAGTATGACCCGGCTGTGCGGTGAGATCGTGGCCCTGCGCGGGGCGCGCCTGACCTTCGTCCGGGATCTGGGCCAGGATGTGGCCGCCATGAAGGCTGACTTTCGCCGGGCGCATGCCGAAATGGGGCAGCGGACCAAGGCGGAACGCCAGGGTTTCGTCAAAGCCTTGGGCCATGAAGTGGCGAGCCTGATGGCGGGGCTTCATCGGGCCCATAAAGCCATGGCCCACCAGACCAAGGCGGAGCGGCGGGCTGCCGTGAACCACTTAAAGAAAACCGTAGGCGGCATGCGCCGGGAATTTGCCCTGGACCTGGCGGGAGCGCACCGGGTCTGGTTCGGCCCCACTCCGGCTGAACGCCGGGCCCAAGCGGAGGCCGAGCGCCGCGCCAAACATGAGGCGGAACAGCGGATCAAGGAAGCCGCGGAACGGGACCGGATGGCCGCCCTGGCTATGGCCAAGGAAGAGGCCGTCCGGCATCAAGCCGCCCAAGGCAATAAAGAAGAGGCGGGACGCCCGGGCAAAAAGAAGGGGTGAAATCTGCAAGCCCCTGATAAGGCATGGCAATGACCCAATTCAAGCACGCCACCGAGAAAACCGTGCAGAAAAGCCGCTCAGAAGGAGAAATGGTGGAAGTTACCTGTTCTTTCTGCAGCGGCCGCGGCAAAGATCCTTTTGGGATCATGTCCTGGCTTTCCACCTGCTGCGTCTGCGGCGGGAGGGGAGTGGTGCAGGTGCCGGCGCTCCATCGGCCCTGCGCCCACTGCCGGGGCACCGGGGCCATCAAGACCTTCACCTGCACCGTGTGCCGCGGCAGCGGTCACGTCCCGTTGATCCCCGGACTTCTCCGGGCCTGCCCGGAGTGCCGAGGCACCGGCGACGACGACGCCTCGGCCCTGGCCTGCATGACCTGCCGGGGTCGAGGTTGGGTGCCCCAAGCGAGTCACAGATAACAGATTACCAATCCTGCCCCTGGCTTCCAGGGGCAGTTTCATCGCCAGTTAGAGGAGCAACGCGCATGAGTGGTGAGCAACGGAAAAGGGCCACGGTGGCCGTGGTTAAGGTGGAGTCCCGGGACGACCAGGTGACGCCGGAAGCCGGCCCGGATTTCGTGGAAACGGGTTATGTCCAGGACCTCAGCAAACGGGCCCTGGCCTACCTGGCGGTGGGTTATCCGGTCCACTTCGCCGGTCCGGCCGGCACGGGCAAGACCACCCTGGCTTTTCATGTGGCGGCGCAGCGGGGCCGTCCGGTGGTACTGATCCACGGGGACGACGAGTTCGCCAGTTCGGATCTGGTGGGGCGCCACTCCGGCTACCGCAAACAGAGACTCATCGACAACTACATCCATTCCGTCCTCAAGACGGAAGAGTCCATGAATGTCACCTGGATGGACAACCGCCTCACCATGGCCTGCAAGGACGGCTACACCCTCATTTACGATGAGTTCACCCGGTCCCGGCCCGAGGCCAACAACGCCCTCTTAAGTATCCTGGAGGAGAAGATCCTCAATCTGCCCAAGATGTCCCGGGGCGGCGACGGCTACCTGGAGGTCCACCCGGATTTTCGAGCCATTTTCACCTCCAATCCCGAGGAGTACGCCGGGGTCCACAAGACCCAGGACGCCCTTATGGACCGGCTCATCACCGTCAATCTGGGGCATTTCGACCGGGAAACAGAGGTGCAAATCGCCATGACTAAATCCGGTCTGTCTCGCCTGGATGCCGAGATCATCGTGGATGTGGTCCGGGAACTCCGGGGCTTTGGGGTCAACAACCACCGCCCTACCGTCCGGGCCTGCATCGCTATTGCCAAGATCCTGGCGCACCAGGGGGCCCGGGCTCATAAAGATGACCCGGTCTTCCAGTGGGCTTGCCGTGACGTGCTCAACACCGACTCCGCCAAGGTGACCCGGGGCGGCCAGTCCCTTATGGGAGAAAAAGTGGGAGAAGTGATCGACACGGTTTTAGGTTCACGCCCCCAGACCCCGCTGAGAGCAGGGGGGGTGCGAAGCCGCGCCAAGGAGTAACCGTATGACCATTCCCAGGAGAGGTATCCAGGACATTCGCACCCTGACGGGGAAAGTGAGAAAGGCCACGATTCCCCATGAGGCCTATCTGCGCATTAGTCACATTGAAATGGAAAAGGCCCGCAAGACCCTGGAGAGCGAGAAGGCCAGGCAATTGATGGCAGACATCGGTGCCCGCCTCGCAGAAATTGAGGCCGAAAAAGAAAGTCTGCTGCAGTCGTTGGGGGAAAAGGGCGGTAGAGCCCCTCCGGGGCGGACCGGCCCGGCACGCCACAGCGGCGGCTTTAAAATAAAATATTAAAGTTTAATTAATCAAAATTACAGAGGATGCCGATGCTTATTCTTAAGGATGCCAACCAAGTTCGGACCATGCGCCAGGTGAAGAGTTACCGCTCCTGCCCCACTTCCACGGGCCTGCCCATGTGGGGGTCGGAGTTAGGCCGCATGTATCAGGAAGAGGTGGCCCGGTGCAACCGGAAGTTGCGGCGCCGCTGGCGGGCCGCGGCCTGGCGCAACCGTTGCGGCTGCCGGTGAAAGGATCGAGTGCCCTATGGAATACGCCATGCAGGTCCTTAACCGGTACGGCCCGGTTTCAGGCAGGCCCACCCGCCGGAAACGGTTCGTGGATAAAGTGTCCTGCGCCTACTGCGGCGGCCGGGGGGCCGACCCCAAGTACAGCAGCGCCTCTGGTTGCCCCGTATGCCGCGGCGCCGGGGTCGTGCGGGTCATGCCCCCGGTGGTGAGCTGCCGCCAGTGTAGCGGCACCGGCCAAGTGGGGGGTGATTTGATCTGCCTGACCTGCAAGGGGGTGGGGATGGTATCGGTCCCCGTTGAGGCCGATACCTGTTCGCGCTGCGGCGGCACCGGCGAAGAGGGGGTTTTTTATTGTAACGCCTGTAAAGGACAAGGGATCGCCTGACTTCGACAGACGTCAGAAATGGAGAATTGACATGAAAATTAATTGTCTGTCCTGCGGCTTTAAAGTGGACCTGGATGATACGTATGACGACTTTGAGGGTCCCATCAAGTGCCTGTGCGGCGCTTTGCTGGAGATCAGGACCGAAGAGGGCATGCTCAAGGCCATCAAGATGGGGGAACCGCTGTCCCGCACAGTCCTCAGGACCAGGCGGATGGAAGGCGGCGCCACCCCCTGAGGAGCGTGCAGGCCGGGTCAGGCGACGGAAGTTGTCGCAATGCAGGATTATCTGGAAGCCGTGGGTGTTGCCTTTCGGTTTCCCGTTGATGTGAGACAAGGATATGGCGGCGCACGCAGCAGCGAAAAGCGGCAGATACTTATACGCCATAGTGACCGCTCCCGGGGAGCGGACCTATGATTTTACCGGTATAGACGGGGCCCCGGTGTACAGCATCGCCAATGGGCAGGTGGCCGCAGTGGTGAGCGACGTTGTAAACGACAGGATCAGCCCGGAACGGCGGCATCTGGCCGCCCAACAGGCGGTCCTCAAGGGGCTGTTGTCCAGGGCCGACGCCATGCTTCCCATGGCCTTCGGCATCATTGCCGACGGTCCCAAAGCCATCCAGAAGATCCTGTCCCGCAACCAGGCGGCCTTCCTCCAGCAACTCCAACGCGTGGCCGGGATGGTGGAAATGGGACTGCGGGTCTCCCTGGACGTCCCCAATATCTTTGAATATGTCGTCAACACGCATCCAGAGTTGCGGGCCGCCAGGGATCGCTTCCTCGGCCCCTACCGCAACCCTTCCCAAGAAGACAAGATCGAGCTAGGGCGACTCTTTGACCATCTCCTGAACGAGGATCGGGAAGCCTTTACCGAGCAGGTGGAGGAGATCCTGTCCGGTTATTGCCGGGAAATTAAGCGGAACAAAAGCCGCAACGAAAGCCAGGTGATGAGCCTGGCCTGTCTGGTGCCTCGCAATGGACAGGAGCGGTTCGAAGAGGGCGTCTTTGCCGCGGCCAAGCTCTTCGACAACAATTTCACCTTCGACTACAACGGCCCCTGGGCGCCCCACAACTTCGTGGAACTGAATCTTGGACTGTGACACCTGAGCTCTGAAGGAGATGTGATGTTTCTCGTTGACGACATCTTACTGTCCCCTGTGAAAGGCGTTCTTTGGGTGTTCCGGGAGGTCCACGACGCCGCCCAGCAGGAGTTGGCCGGCGAAGGCCAAGCCATCACCGCGGCCCTGAGCGAGCTTTACATGCGGCTGGAAACCGAGCAGATCACCGAGGAGGAGTTCGACGCCCAGGAAAAGGTGCTCCTGGACCGCCTGCAGGCGGAAGAAAAGACCGCGGCACCTGAGAAGAAACCGGCCAAGCAACGCTCCAAGGCCAAACCGACCAGGAGAAAATCTTCGCCCGGGGTGAAACCGGCCACCCTAGTCTGACATGACGCCCATAGGTAAGCGCCGGCCAGATGAAATCAGGTGATCAACCAACGGCAGCAGGAAAGCGGGTGGCTCGGGACATGGCGCCGGAAGCATAGGGAAGGGCTTGATGAGGTTGCGAACACTTTACCCGCTTGACACGGAAGGGGTCACCCCGGATGTCCATAATTTCGCTTTCCAACATCACCATGGGGGCAAAGGGCGTGCCCGATTTCTTAGAGAATCCCCATTTCAGACTGATATTCTTCGGCGGCAAGGGCGGGGTCGGAAAGACCACATGCGCCGCGGCCTCCGCCCTCCGTTATGCCCGCCGGTCCCCCCTGGGCTCGTTCCTTCTGGTCTCCACTGATCCGGCCCATTCCCTGACCGACAGTATCGGCGATTTTCATCTCCCCGACAATTTAAAGATTCTGGAGTTCAATGCCCAGGATTCTCTGGCGACCTTCAAGGCCAGGCACCGGGCCAAGTTTGCCGAGATTGCCGCCCGGGGCACCTTCCTGGATGAAAAGGATATTCGCCGCATCCTGGACCTCTCCCTGCCCGGCCTGGATGAACTCATGGCTTTGCTTGCCATCGCCGGCTGGGTGGAAACCCGGGCCTACGACCTTATCGTGGTGGATACCGCGCCCACCGGGCACACGCTGCGACTGCTGACCACGCCGGAGTTGATCCGCGGCTGGCTCAAGGCCCTGGACGCCCTGCTGGCCAAGCACCGCTTCATGCAGCAGCGGTTCCGTGGTTCGTATCAGCGGGACGAACTGGACGAATTTCTCCTGGATCTGGCCGCGTCAGTGAAGCAGATGGAGGCTCTGCTGCGCAATCCCCGCGCCTGCCGGTTTGTGCCGGTGATGTTGGCGGAAGAGGTGGTCATCACCGAGACCTTGCAGCTCCTGAGTCAGTTGCAGCGGATGCATATCCCGGTCACGGAGGTGGTGGTCAACCGCCTCTATCCGGAGAATTCCTGCCCTCTATGCGCCGAAGGGCGGCGGCGGCAACGACAGCTCCTGAACGAGCTTTTTAGCCGCGGCTCCTTAGGCCGATATACCTGGTGGGGCGTGCCCCTGTGCCCGGAGGAAATGCGAGGTCCAGTCCTTGAGACCCTTTGGGATGGGGTCAGTGTGTTTGATGCCGCGCTGCCGACCCGTCTCCAGCCCCCCTTGGAAATACCGCCCCGGGTAGAGGCTGCGCCCCCCTGCCCCTCTGCCAAGACTACGTTCTTGATTTTCGCCGGCAAGGGGGGCGTGGGCAAGACCACCCTGGCCTGCGCCACCGCGGTGCGCCTGGCCCAGGAGTTTCCGGGAAAACAGGTCTTGCTCTTCTCCACCGACCCGGCCCACTCCCTGGCCGCCTGTCTGGAGGTGAGCATTGGCCCCCAACCGGTACGCCTCGGCCAGGGACTGACAGCCATGGAGATCGACGCCCCAGGGGAATTCGCCGCTTTAAAGAGACAATACCACCAAGAGCTGGAGAAGTTCCTGCAAACCGCGTTCGAGAATTTCGATGTCCCCTTCGACCGCCAGGTGATGGAACGGTTGCTGGACCTCCCCCCCCCCCGGCCTGGACGAGATCATGGCCTTGGTGCAAGTCATGGAATTTTTGGAAAAGGGCCGCTACGATATTTTTATATTGGATTCGGCCCCTACCGGACATCTCCTTCGCCTCCTGGAACTGCCGGAACTAGTGGACCAGTGGCTTAAGACGTTTTTCGGCTTGCTCTTGAAGTACAAGCTGACCTTCCGGTTTCCGGACATCTCCCAGCAGTTGGTAGGAATTTCCCGTAACCTGAAACAACTGAGAAACCTGTGGCGGGACCCGGCCCGGGCGGCGCTCTACGCCGTGACCATCCTTACGGAAATGGCCTTCCAGGAGACCAGCGACCTGATGGCGGTCTGTAGGCGGCTGGGGGTGTCGGTGCCACTGCTGCTGCTCAACCTCGCCACCCCGGCCTTGGATTGTCCCCTGTGCGCCGCCCTGAACCGCCGGGAGGCCCTCATTCGGGATAAATTCCAGCAAACCTTTGCCGGTCATCAAACCGTCATCTATCGCCAGAGCGAACCTCGGGGCCTGAAACGACTCACTGCCTTGGGGCAGGCCTTGTACCGGTCCAGGATAATGGAGAACCACCATGGGGCTGTTGCTGATATGCCCGCATTGTCAAGCTAAGGTACCGTTGGTCTTGCGGGCTTGTTCGGCTTGCGGTGCCGACCTGCGGACTCTGCCGCCGACCGACCGCCGTTATTTCATCGGCAAGTCGGCGGCTGCGGCATCCGCATCCCTGGTCCCGAAGATGATTCCCGGGTCAAACCCGGAGACCGTGGAGGTGGAATTGATGGTGCCATACCCGGAAACCATGCTGCCGGAAGCCTCGCTCCCGGAGAGCAAAGATGTGTCGTTGTGCGAGGCCCTGGACCGCATTCTCAATAAGGGCGCCGTGCTCTTTGGGGAAGTGATGATTTCCGTGGCCGATATCGATCTAGTCTACCTGGGGCTCCAGGTCATCCTGGCCTCTATGGAAACCGCCCGGGGATTTAAGCCTGGGGGGGAGGGGCAGTTGGGACCGAACCTTTTTGCCAAGGGCGCATGCTGATGAAATCCCCGGAACCGGCTCAAGTGGAATCACAGGCCATCAGCGATTTTGCCAAGGTCATGCAAGGCGGTGCCGCTTTAACGGCCCCATCTCCGGGTAGCCAGACCCCCCGGATCAACCTGGACCAGGACAACGTCAAGAACAGTTTGGGACAACTGGTCTTGACCCTGGTGAAACTGCTTCACGAACTGCTGGAGCGCCAGGGCATCCGGCGCATCGAGGCCGGGTCCCTCACGGACGCCCAGATTGAGCGGCTGGGGTTGACCTTGATGAAACAGGCTCAAGAGATCGACCGACTCCGGCAGGAGTTCGGCCTGGAAGAAGACGACCTGAATATCGACCTTGGCCCCCTGGGCCAACTCCTGTAAGGAGGAACTGCGCATGGCCAGACAACAAGGCATCCAGAGTTCCATTCAGAGCACCAATCTGGCGGATCTCTTGGAACGCATCCTGGACAAGGGGATCGTCATCGCCGGCGACATCAAAATCCGGCTGGTGGAAGTGGAACTCCTCACTCTGCAGATTCGCCTGGTGATCTGCTCGGTGGACAAAGCCAAAGAATTGGGGATAGATTGGTGGGTAGCCAACCCGGCCTTTAATTCCCAGGCCCCTTCGGAAGAGCTGGCGGCCTCCCTTAACAAGATCGACGAGCGCTTGGGGCGCCTGGAATCTGCTATAGCCGTGGCCGGCTCCTGAGTTCCTTGGCGACATCGGGAACGTCCGGCTCCGGGGAGCGGGTGCCGCCATCTACCAGCCCAAGAACCCGAGGCCTCACCCGGGTAGTGGTATACGACAGCCGCAGTGAACCAGCTTCCGCAACGGAGCCGCGTGGGGGAATCTCACCCTCACGCCCTTCCGAAACAGGACATGAGTCTCTTTTCTGAAAAGCCCTTACGAACGACATAGGGGAGTTTTCCTCGGTGCCAGGTTACTTGCGAGACTGTCGACAAAGAGTTTAGCTCAGCTGATTTCCCGCCTATGAAGAAGTTACCGCCAAAAGTTAGTTCAGTCATTAAAATCATCTAACATATCTTAATTACTGTTAAATTATTTTATGCCGTGAGAGAGTGAAACCGGGGATAAGTCAAAACACTGGTTAGAGAGACGGCACATGGCTAAATTCAAGGCATACGATTACTGGCAAAGGGTTTTCCTGCCAGTTTCCTTGGAAGATCAGTTGAGGCCCGAGGCCCTGGAGTTCGCCATCCACACTTGCCGCCGGGCCACGATAGAGGCATCTACCTGTCACGATCTAAGGCATATGGCAATCAATACCTGGCGGTTGCAGGGGCACGACTATTTCCGTATAATGGCGGCAATCGAGTATAAAACCCTTGCCGGTTGTAGGCAATATAACCCGGTGAGCGAGGAAAACCTCAAGCCCTGGCAGATGGAAGTTGATCATGATAGCCCCCTCTCTGGCTACCAAGCGTCCTCCATCTGCCGGCCTACTGCCGTACCTTAATGAAAATAGTGAAACTGTTGATATGCCTGGGTGGCGGAATGGGTAGACGCAAGGGACTTAAAATCCCTCGGTCGCAAGGCCGTGCCGGTTCGAGTCCGGCCCCAGGCACCAGTTAATAAAATGGGTTAACCATTTCCGGTCAACCGCTTTATGCTTTCACGCTGTCCAGGGATAACCCAGGGATAACCTGAGTGCGGAAAATTACCCTTTTGGGTGCCTGAAAATCGTCTGTCCTCTGTTCTGAAATGTCAATTTCGTGCCCTTGTTCCTGAACCTTTTTCTTCCCCTCCCCTCATTGCCTCTCTGTGGGCTTCATATGCAACCGGTTTTGGAGGGGGGCTGTTCCCACCTCAAGGTACCCCTCTCCTGGCATTGATCTCACACTTAGAAGGACAGTTTTAAGCGAATAACCCATAGCAAGGGGTATATGAGGTGAGGGTAAGCCTATCCGTACAAGGTGAGGCTTCTCAGAGAGTTATCCGGAAGGCCAAGGTCATGGGCTGAGAGGGTTTCGGGCAAGAGAGGCAACCTCGGGACTGAAGGTGGTCCCCCCTTTGCTATATATGACCGCCACGGGGATTTTTTCAAAAATATATCGAGGAGTGAGAGCGACAGGCCCCCCTGTGCACAGGGCGCCTCAAAAATTTTTGACACAAGGATTGTCGGTACCCATTCCTTAAACCGGTCTTAAAAAAGCATGACATGCTTTGTAAGGCGTGTTCGCGCTTCGACCCAGGGTTGGGTCTTGGTTGAGGAAAGATACTCCCCCTGGCGGGACCTAGCTCAAAAATTTTAAAATGGAAAATCTGCCCGGTTACTCCTTTAGCCACCATCATTACTTGCGCCCGCCGAACTTCTTCAATGCTAAGGGCATATGCGATTATTTAATAATTCCGGTTACCGCGGCAACGCCGATGGTGACCAGAACGTAGCCGGCGATTTGATGCAGATAAAAATAGGTTTGCACGGAAAATTTGCCGCCGGTAAGCCGGGAATGAAGGCGCTCAGGCAATGACTGCGTTAATTTAGAGGGGATGAACTGCATGAACGGAATTAATTTATCCGGCTTTACCTGGTACAATTTGTCCGGTCCAAAACTGATAAAGGGCACATAGGCATCCAAACTGAACCAAAAGGCCTGCGTGAGCCGGATTTTCCCCACGCTTCCCTTTTCTGCCCTGGTCAGGACTCCTGGCCGGGAAAAGATGATGGTTCCCAATAAGATGAAAAAGGCGCTCCAATACAAGGCTCTCTCAGGGTTGCGGCCGTAGCCCACCCCCCTATCCAGCAAGGTTTTTTCCAGGAAAACTCGAGGCCATTGCGAGGGTTCCCCCCAGGACCAAGACTCATTCAGTTCACGCCGTTTCCGAGAAATGAATGACTCGTTGGCCAGTTCCGGATAACCGCTCTGCTTCAGAAAGGTTTCCAACTGGGTGTAAGGCTGGGAATGGAACCGGGCCTTTCCCAGCAAGGCTAGCAGTTTTTGACAACTATTTGATTCATCCCCCGCGGTGATGACTTTATAAGTCAGTCCCTCTAAATCAATAGCGTCGGGCTGGGTCGGCCAGATAACTCCGCCTAAATTTAAGACTTGGATGGTGCCAAAGCGTAAATTCACCGGTCCCGCAAAGTTTACCCTGCTAAATAAAGCGCCCTGGCCCACCTTCAGGGTTGCGAAGTTGGCCTCCTGGTCCTTATTTTCAAACCTGGCCCCTTCGGCGTTGAACTGCCCGCCGATGTCGGCACCGCCGAAGTCAGCTGACCCCCTAAAGACGGTTTCTGTTTTCTTTCCCTCTTTTTCAATGGTACTTATCTCAAAATCACCTTTTACCTGCATCACGGAAAAGTCCACCGGCCCGTTAAACACGGCACCCCTGAAGAAGGCGTGCTGGCCCACCCTCAGGCTGTTGAAGTCGGCCTCCTGGTCCTTATTTTCAAACCTAACCCCATCGGCGTTGAAATTCCTGCCGATGTCCGCCGAGCCAAAATCCACCAGCCCCTGGAAAACAGCGCCTTCCAACCAGGCACTCGTGCCCACCTTCATACCGTTAAAGTTGGCCTTCTGGTCCTGACCTTCAAACCTGGCCCCGTCGGCGCTGAACAGCCTGCCGATGTCCGCGCCGCCGAATTTAGCTGACCCTCTAAAGATGCTTTCTGTTTTCTTTCCCTCTTTTGCAATGGTACTTATCTCAAAATCACCTTTTACCTGCATCACGGAAAAGTTCACCGGCCCGTTAAACACGGCGCCCCTGAAGAAGGCGTGCTGGCCCACCCTCAGGCCGTCAAAGTCGGCCTCCTGGTCCTTATTTTCAAACCTAACCCCATCGGCGTTGAAATTCCTGCCGATGTCGGCACCGCCGAAGTCAGCTGACCCCCTAAAGACGGTTTCTGTTTTCTTGCCCTCTTTTGCAACGGCACTTATCCAAAAATCCCATTTTACCTGCGTCATGGAAAAGTCCACCGGCCCGTTAAACACGGCGCCTCTGAAGAAGGCGGTCTTGCCCACCTTCGTGCCGTTAAAGTTGGCCATATTGTCTTTGCCTTGTCCCTCAAAGTGCGCCCCGGAGGCGACGAGATCCCCGCCGATGAGACCGCCGACAAAGTCAACCGGTCCTTGGAAGACAGCGTCTTGGAAGAAGGCGGTCTTGCCCACCTCCATGCCGTTAAAGTCGGCCATGTTATCTTTGCCTTGTCCCTCAAAGTGCGCCCCGGAGGCGACGAGATCCCCGCCGATGCGGCCGCCGACAAAGCTAACCGGACCCTGGAAGACGGCCTCCTTAAAGAAGGCGCCCTGGCCCACCTCCATGCCGTTAAAGTCGAACCTCTGGAACTCCTCTTGTCCTCCAGACTGGTTCTTCTCCTTGCCCTCTGACTCGCCCGTTTCTTTTACTTCAAACCGCGCTCCGTCGGCGTCGAAATTTCCTACGATGTGCGCACTGAGGAAATTCACCGGACCCTGGAAGACGGCCCCCCTAAAGTAGGCGCTCTGGCCCACCTTCATGTCGCTAAAGTCGGCCATGTTGTCTTTGCCTTGTCCCTCAAACTGCGCTTTTTCGGCGTCGAAATTTCCGCCAAAATCGGCCGCGCCGAAATCTACTGGTCCCTTAAAGTTGGCCTCTCTGCAATAGACCTCTTTTTCTACCTTGATCCGCAGAAAATTTGCCCCTTCCTCAAAGTGCGAACCATTTATAAATAGATATTCCTCGAAAACTGCATCGTTGAAAAAGACCCAATTTTTGAACCAGCAGGCAACCAATTCCACCGGGTGGGGTATATTGGCATGTCCCAGGTCCAGGGACTCGGCGATAACGGCGTTTTTTATCCGGACCCCCTTGCGTTGCACCTTGTAGGCCCCGGTGAGGAGGTCCTCCAGGAACCGAGCGGAGAGCTGGCGGTTCTTTTCCGGATCTCCGAATTGGTCTTTGAGGTCGGCCTCTTGGCCCGCCGCCGCCTGCCGGCGGACATACTCCTCTGCCGGGGTGAGCTTGCCTTTGGCCGCCTCAGCCCGAGGGGACAGCAGGCATCCGAGGGCCAGGACTAATACCATCAGGAAGGTCCTCGCCAATGTCATCTCCCCCCCTGCAGAACCGTCGGCGCCTCCGGTTTCCCGGCGTTTGGCTTGGAACGCCCCTGCTCCAGTCGGAGTAAAGAGCCTAATCAAATAATTTTAGGCGTTGTTCGGCTTGACAAAGTTATTTGGCTGTGATAATATCTCATACATGCGCCTGGGGTTGCGTTTATCCCATCGAAAAGCGGCGACAAATCGCCCCTCTTCATCAACGATACCCAGACCGCCGGTTTGACCGGGATCAATTCCCACAAACAGTTTTCTATCTAAAGGTATTTGGAGATCAGCCATGGACAAACTCCCTTCTCTCATTGAAATCCTCAAGAAATTCGACACTGAGGAAAAGTGTATCGCCCATTTTGAGCGCATACGCTGGCCTAACGGCCTTGTCTGCATCAAATGCGGTAGTCCCCGAGTGATGAAGTTTAAGGCGTTGGGGAAAACCAAGAAGGTGCGCCAGCTTTACGAGTGCAAAGACTGCCATTATCAATACTCGGTAACTGCCGGGACAAGCTTTCATAATTCCCATGTGCCTCTTACCAAGTGGTTCCTGGCAATCTACCTGATTTGCTCTGCGAAAAAGGGCGTGGCCGCCCGCCATCTTCAACGCCATCTTTCGGTAGGGGTCGAAACTGCATGGTATATGGCTCATCGGATTCGCCTCGCTATGTCAGAGGACGAGGAGTTTTGCGCGAAGTTTGCCGGTATTTGCGAAGTTGACGAGACTTATGTAGGTGGCAAAGGTAAAGGTCCACACGGGCGCGGAGCCGCCAATAAAACTCCCGTAGTAGGGATAAAAGAGCGGACATCAGGCAAAATCCTTATGAAAGCGGTTGATAATGTCAAGGCCAGCACCTTGCGGGGTTTCATCCGCAAACACGCCTCGCCTGGCTCTGAAATCCAGACTGATGATTTTCGGTCTTACCTCTGGCTTGATAGCTCTGAATTTGTCCATAATGTCGTGAACCATGGCGAAAAAAAGTATGTGAAGGCCGGGAATATTCACGTGAACGGGATTGAGAATGTTTGGTCCTTGTTCAAGAGAGCTATCACCGGCGTTTTCCATAAGGTTTCTGCCAAGTATCTGCCTCTGTATCTCAATGAGTTCGCTTTCCGGTTCAATAACCGGGAGCAAGTCAATATGTTGGATGAGGTCTTAAAAACGAGTTTCTAAGAGAAAACAAAATCTGCCTGTTTAAAACTCCCATGGCTTCCCATGTCCGCTTGTGCTATGGTGATTTTGCGGAATCACATACCAACGGAGACGAGAAGCCATGGCTAAATGCCCCTTTCAAGACCGCATAGATTGCCCCAGCTGTGGTCTGTTTGTTCTAAGAATCCTGATATATTCGGGGCGGCGATAGGGTTATGCCAAAAAAGAAACAATTATATTGGATTTTATTTATCATATTGGCATTATTTCTCATAATAGAAATTATCGGATTACAATGTTCCCATACGCCATCCGATGATCACCGCAGCCAAGAGAAGACCTACCAGAAAAAAGATAGTACGGGAACGGCGATATTTTCCCCAGTTTTGGGGAAGGGGATTAATTGTATCCTTGATTGGGTTGGAACTAATAATGCTGCTGTTGTCGCATTGGCTACTATAATCATTGCATTGTTCACAGGCACACTGTGGTGGGCCACTACTGGTTTGTTCAAGACTGCCCAAGAACAATCCAGGGACATGAAGGACTCCATCGCTGCCGCCCAAAAAGCCGCCAAGGCCGCCGAAGATAGTGTTAAAATCGCTAAAAAGTCTCTCAATACCACCCGCCGTGCATACGTTTTCCTCAAAGATATTGAAATAAGAGAAACACAGGGCAGAGGAAGTATTTCTGCAATTCAGGGACAAATGAGATGGCAACTTTTCCCACGTTGGCAAAATAGTGGGGACACCCCTACAAGGAATTTGACAATTAGTGTTGGTTGTAAGGTTTCTGATAGATTTCTCCCCCATAACTTCCCGTTTCCATATACTAATAAAGAACTTAAAGGACTTTCCGGTGATTGTTGTTACTCGTATGATACTAAAAGAAATATTCCTATTGTAATTGGGCCAAAGGCTGCTATTATTAGTGTGCCCTTGATTATTTCGGAGACACATGATGATATTGCTCGTATTATGTCGGATTATTTGTCTATCTATGTTTGGGGCGAAGCCAAATATCTTGATGTTTTCGATGCAACACTTACCCATTGCACACGATTTTTCGTTAAACTGTCTTTTCCAGAGAAGTTCATTGAACAACCATTGCTCATTTATTATGAAAGATATACTTGTGCTGATGAGGATTGCGGTTAATAGGAAGGCGACACACTTTGTCAAGCCGAACATCGCCTAATTTTAAATGTCAATTAAATGCAGATTATGCGGCAACCTTGCCCACCCACAGCGTTCCCAACAAAGCTTGCCGGTCTTTACATCTTTGAAGGCTACCCAATAGATGCGGTCGGCCCGTTCCCGCCACTTGTGCACGGTTGATTCCGTGTAATATACCCCGGCATATTTCTTGACAGATATTTTTTCGCCATAGATACTCCAATATCAGGGATAACCTTTGTAAGTGAACTATAAGTCTTTTCTGTCTACTATTCCCCGAACTATGCCATGTATAACTAATTAACGTCAAGGGATATTTCTATTTAGGTGGTCTTTGGACATTTCTTGTCTATTTATAAAGAAATGAACTTGAAATCCCTCGGTCGCAAGGCCGTGTCGGTTCGAGTCCGGCCCCAGGCACCAATGATTTCAATATGCACGCTCCATTCAGCCTCTCCTTCCCCGGTATAAGCATTGCCCCGGGGTCATAATAGGTGTCATCCACACCCTGATTCCCCCGACTTACCCTCATGTATCTCAAGGAGAGGGTCTCAGACGGCATTGGCCCAGAGAACAGAGAGGCCAACTTCTCCTAAGCCTTCTCGACGATTTCACTTGATGGGCGCATCCTTAATGATCTCCTGGTGCACTATCCTTGCCCGGAAAGCGTCAGATCGAACCTTCTCAAGTTTTTCTTGGCTTTCAGTTTTTATATGATAAAATAAGACGTTTAAGTCGCATATCAGGAGATCGAATGGGCTCATGAAAAAAGATATTCATCCCAACTACCTTGAAACCACCGTGCGCTGTGCCTGTGGCAGCGAATTCGTGACCGGCTCCACCAAGGAATCCATCCGGGTGGAGATCTGCTCCAAGTGCCATCCCTTCTTTACCGGCAAGCAGAAGCTTATGGATACCGCCGGCCGGGTGGAGCGCTTCCGCCGCAAATACGCCAGTTTCGAACAGAACAAGGCCACCGACAAGCCCGAATGAAGCCGGATGACTTGCGCATGGCCGTAGGCGGCCAGGCCGTGTTGGAGGGGGTGATGATGCGCTCCCCCCACGCCATGGCCGTGGCGGTGCGCCGTCCCGACGGCACGGTGATCCTCAAGGATGAGGCCTATCATTCCCTGGCGGAGCGCTACCCCGCCCTCAAGCGTCCCTTCCTCAGGGGTCCCGTGATCCTCATCGAGGCCATGGTCACCGGGGTCAAAGCCCTGACTTTTTCGGCCCAGGCCGCCCTCCAGGAAGAAGGTGACGCCCCGGGGGAAGAACCACTGGGTTGGGGCAGTATGGCCCTCACCCTGGGGGGCGCTTTCCTCATGGCCTTTCTCTTTTTCGGCTTCCTGCCCCACTGGTTGAGCGGCAAGGCGGGTTACTTGGTGGGTCGTCCCCTGACCCCGGCCGACTTCACTTTTCACGTCATCGATGGCATCATCAAGGCCACCTTTCTCATGCTCTATATCTGGGGCATCTCTTTTTTCCCGGACATCCGTCGGGTCTTCGAGTACCACGGCGCCGAGCACAAGTCCATCTGCACCTTCGAGGCCGGGGAAGAACTGACGGTGGCTAACACCAGGCTCCACCCCACTGCCCACGCCCGCTGCGGCACCTCTTTCATCTTGGTGGTGCTCCTGGTGAGCATTCTGATCTTTACCGTCTTTTTCCCCCTGTTTCCGGCCCTGACCCGCCGGGGCCTGGCCAACAATTTCCTCCAGGTAGTCATCAAGGTGGGCCTGATGTTTCCCATCGCGGCGCTCTCCTACGAGATCATCCGCTGGGGCGGCAAGCACTGCCGCCATCCCCTGGCGAGAATCTTCCTCTGGCCCGGGTTGGTCACCCAGCGTCTCACCGCCCTGGAGCCCGACGACTCCCAGCTGGAAGTGGCCCTGGAGGCCTTGAAGGCGGTCCTGGCCCGGGAAGAGCATCCCCTCCCGGAAGGCCAGACGGCCGGTGACTCCCTGGCCTGCGCCGAGTGCGGGCATTGAAAAGTAGCCATTAATCAGTGGTTAGTGGTTGGTCATGAGGGTGCGCACTGCGCACCTTTTTCGTTTTCGTTATTTTCGCCACAGGTCTGACCGGGTATAATGCAGGCTAAACCGAATCCCGCTCTCTTGGGTAAAGGAGAAAACCCAGGGTTTTGGTTATGGTCCGATGCCCACCGCCGTCCCACCGCCACCCGAAAACCCGAAACTCTACATCGGTCCCGCCGGCTGGGATTATCCGGACTGGCAGGGGGTGCTCTATCCCCCGGGGCTCAAGGGCACTGACCGCCTCACCTTCCTGACCGCCTGGTTTACTGCGGTTGAGATCAACGTCTCCTTTTACCAGCCCCTTAATCCCGACTACGCCCGGCGCTGGCTGGCGGCAGTGCAAGAGGCCCCTGATTTCCGTTTCACCGCCAAGGTCTGGCAGGTCTTCACTCACGAACGCCGGCTGCCCGAGGCCGAACTGGCCCGGTTCCAGGAGGGGCTGGCCCCGCTCCTCACCGGGGGGAAGTTAGGGGTGCTCCTGCCCCAGTTCCCCTATTCATTCCATAACACCGAAGAAAATCGCTCTTATCTGGTGCAGCTCAAGGCCGCCTTACAAAAATATCCCCTGGCCGTGGAGGTGCGCCATCGCTCCTGGCAGCGACGGGCCGTGCGGGAGTTTTTGCAGGTGGCGGGCCTGGATTTCTGCAATATCGACCAGCCCATGGTGTCCTACCCTATGGGGGCCACCCGGTGGGTCACCGGCTCCCGGGGGTATCTCCGGTGCCACGGCCGGCGGAAGGAGGCCTGGTTTGAGTTCGGGGACGACCGGGGGGCCCGCTATGACTATTTATACCCGCCGGAAGAGTTGGAGGATTTAGCTGAAAGGACCCGGAAGCTGATGTCGAAGGCCCGGGAAACCTACGTCATTTTCAACAACCATCCCGGGGGCCAGGCCGTGGCCAACGCCTTGGAACTGGCCCATGTCCTCACCCCCACCCGGCGGCTCAACATCCCTCCGGGCCTGCTGGAGGCGTTCCCAAGATTGGCCGAATCGCTTATGAGGGGGAATGGCTAAACCGGGGTAAGACTGTAGAACCGTATGAGGTCGACGCAGCAATTTTATGGAGAGGGAATAGATACCGGAGAGGGGTTACTTAAGAGGACGGCCCCAGGATGCCGTTGCTGTCATCTTGGAGCCGACCAGCCTTCCAACTTATTGCCATCCTGGGCATAACATGTAGCTCCTCTTCAAGTCTTCAAGGGATTTACTTACTTGGGGGGCACGGTTTTCTCATCTTGACACGCCCCGATGACCATTGCTGTTACCGGTTCAAGACCTGCCAAGACGTGGCTGTACGTCCAGTCTTCCCCTGAATTCTTTCGACTTTTGCCTCCTTTTTTTGTTCACTGAGTTTTTCCTCTTCCTTGGCTTTTTGCGCCTGGGCTGCTTTCGACCTATATTCTTTCATCTCGTAGAAGGTCTCAGCCGTCTTTCGGTTAAGGGGAAATATGTACCCATCCGGCGCCTTACCAGTGGGTGCAGCCTCTTCGGCATAAGCGGCGGCACAAAATAGGATCAGAATCGCGGCAATCACCGCACTCCAGATTGAGACTTTCATCAACTCCCTCCGGTGTTTTTCCTAATTTCTACCTTACCATTTGGATAAGTGGAATCCAGAAAGTTCCTGATTTCCGCCTGCGGAATCCCTGAGAATGGCCTAAATAAAATTAATATAGCCTGTGCTGGCGCCGCTCTTCCAGTTTCGATCCTGCTATGCCTCGCTTGCCCAAGGGAACCTCGGGTAATGTCCCCAAAAGAGGTAACGGGAGAATGGCGCAAAAAAGGCTATTGAGGGGCAAAACTTCCCGGGCGACCCGGCCGGTCGCCCATGGGTAAGCGGGTTGGGAGGGGGGTGTTGGGGGAGGCAGGGACTCTTATGTAAGGGTTCCTGGACCTCCTCTCACAAATCCTTTCTAAAACACCAGGGCGCCGAAGCCTCTCGTCAGCAGGGCCAAGGCCAGGGCCAGGACCAGGGACAGGCCTGCGGCCGCGGCCGCCCCTTTCCAGCCCAGTTCCCGGCTCATGGCCGCGATGGTGGAGGCGCAGGGTACGTAGAACAGGACAAAGATGGTGAAGGTGAGGAGTTGGGCCAGGGTGAGCGCCGTGGTGATCTGGGTGGTGCCCAGGGCCTCGGTGAGCATAATAAGAGAAAGTTCCCGACGCATGATCCCAAAAATCAGGGTGACGCCCACGGATGCCGGCAGGCCCAGCACCGCGGTGAAGGGGCGGCAGATATCGTTGACGTAGACCTCCAGGTGGTAAAACTGCAGGAGGCTCAGGATCAGGCTGCCCACGATCAGGATGGGCCAGGCCACCACGATGAATTCCTTGAGGGTGTGCCAGGATTTCCGGGTCACATTCTTCAGGGTCGGGAAGCGGTATTCGGGGATCTCCATGAGCAGGCCCGGGGAGACCTCGGGCAGGATCCAGGTGGACACCTTCCCCAACAGGGCGATGACCACCAGATTGAAAAAGTAGACCCCTAATGCCCAATAGGGTCCCAGGGCGTAGGCCACCAGGGCGAAGATGATCACCGAGCGGGCCGAGCACGGCACCAGCACCGCCAGAAAGGAGACCACCAGCCGGTCCCGGGGGCTCTCCAGGATGCGGGTGGCCATCACCGCGGGCACGCTGCAGCCGTACCCCAGGATGAAGGGGATGATGGACTTGCCGTGGAGTCCCAAAAAGTGCATGAGATTATCCAAGAGGAAGGCCACCCGGGGCAGGTAGCCGCTGTCCTCCAGGAGGGCCAGGCCGACGAGGAAGGGCACCAGGTACGGCAACACGATGGCCACCCCGCCGAAGATGCCCATGAGCAGGCCTTCCACCATGCTGTAGGTCAGGGTTTTGGTCCCCAGCCAGGCCTTGCCGAGCTCCTGGGCCGCGGTTAAATAGCCCATCAAGAAATCTTCAACATGTTGCCCCACCTTGAAGACCACCAGGAAGAACACTGCCAGGACGGCCACCAGGAGGATATAGCCCCAGAACTTATGGGTGGCGATCTTGTCCAAGCGCTCGCGCCAGCCGGGTTTTTCCGCCGGCTTGACCTTCGCCACCAGCTCAAAAAGGTTGACGCTCAAGGCATGGCGCTCGGAAGAGATTACGGATTCCGGGGGCCGCCCGTGCGACTGGGCCAGAATCTTCTGGCTGTTGCGGACCACGTGAACCGCCTCGGTATCCTGC
Source organism: uncultured delta proteobacterium (assembly GCA_963812015.1). Lineage (GTDB taxonomy): Bacteria > Desulfobacterota > Desulfobaccia > Desulfobaccales > 0-14-0-80-60-11 > 0-14-0-80-60-11. The sequence goes on from CAWETI010000003.1 coordinate 1,849,109, forward strand.
CGTCCGATCTCCTCGATAACGTAAGGGTCGTCCTCCAGGGCCTTGACCAGCATGAAACGCCAGGGCAGCCCCAATTTCCGTGAAAAGGAGAAATCCAGTTGGTCCGCCAGGGAGTCGATCTCTTCTTCCACGTCCCGGGCAAATTGAGTCTGGGCCGGGCGCACCCCGGCCCGGCCGGCGCGGAGGGCGGCGCTCAACAGGTCGCCCAAGCCCCGGCCGGCGGCGGCAACGGTGGTCACCACCGGCACGCCCAGGAGATGGGAGAGTTTGGCCGCGTCGATCACGATCCCCTTGCGGGCGGCCTCATCCATCATGTTCAGGGCCACCACCAGGGGGCGTTCCAGGCTCATCAACTCCAGGGTGAGTTCCAGGCTGCGGCTCAGGAGGGAGGCGTCGATGACGTTGATGATGACGTCGGATTGCCCGGACAGGAGGTAGTTCCGGGATTCGCGCTCCGCCGGGTCGATGGAGGTGAGGGAATAGACCCCGGGTAGATCCACGCAGGTGAGTTCTTCACCTTCAAACACCACCTGACTGACGGTGTATTTCACCGTGGTGCCGGGAAAGTTGGAGACCGCGGCCTTATAGCCGCTGAAGTAATTGAAAATGGTGCTCTTGCCGCAATTAGGTTGGCCGATGAGGGAAATTTTCATATAATTATAAAGATATCGGGGGGCGTTCTCCCCAGGTTTTTCCTTTAAAATCTTGACACTTTTGCAAACTTCTTTATATTAATTAATTTGTACCTTGGAACCAAGGTTTTATTTTGACCATTTTTCAGGGTAAGGCCATGGAAAAGAAAAAAAGCCTCCAGATCAACATCAAGACTATCCCCGAAACCGGCCTGGAGGTCGCCATCGACCTGGGCCCGGAGTGGTTCAGCCGCTGGCATGAAGAGGACCCGGACCTGGAATTTACCGACGCCCGGATCACCGGCCTCGTCAGCCTTGAGAAACACGGCCTGGACATCCTGGTCCGGGGCAATCTCTCGGGCCGGCTGCAACTGGCCTGCAGCCGGTGCCTGGAATCCTTTGCCGCCCCGGCCTCAGTTGAATTTGACCTCCTCCTGGTTCCCGGCCCCCCCACGGCGACCGCGGCAGACGCAGAATTGAGCCAGCCGGACCTGGACCTGGATTATTATACCGGTGAGGTGGTGGACCTGGAAAGCCTCCTGAGGGAGCAGATCATTCTGATGCTGCCCTTAAAACCCTTGTGTGACGAAACCTGCAAGGGCCTGTGCCCCCAGTGCGGCGTTAGCCTCAATCGGGAGACCTGCCACTGTCAGGCCGAAGCCGTTGATTCCCCCTTTGCCAACCTGGCGAAGTTGAAAATTTAAGGAGAGAGCCCGTGCCTTTACCAAAAAGAAGAAAATCCATCTCGAAGAAGAATATGCGACGCTCCCACGATCACCTGGTCCCGCCGTCGTTGTCCACCTGTCCCAAGTGCAATGAGCAGCGTTTGCCCCACCATGCCTGCCCCCATTGCGGTTTTTACAAGGGCCGGCTGGTCATCCCCAAAGCGGCGGAGTAAGGGGCCATGGATTACCTGCTCACCGAAGAGCAGCAAATGCTCCAGGAGCTGGCCCGCCAGATCGCCCACGAGCGCATCAAACCCATCCGGGCGCAACTGGACGAAGAAGAGAGCTTTCCGTGGGACATCCTGGCCGCCTTGGCCCAGGCGGATCTCTGCGGCAGCATCATTCCCGAAGCGTATGGCGGTCTGGGACTGGGGTGCATGGAAAACTGCCTAGTCCTGGAAGCCCTGGCCGAAGGCTGCGTGGGTGTGGCCACCACCTATGCCGCCAGCTTTCTGGGGGCTTATCCCCTGCTGTTGTACGGCACCGATGACCAGAAACACCGCTATCTGCCCCCCATGGCCCGGGGCGAAGCCCTGGCCGCCTTTGCCCTCACCGAACCCCAGGCGGGGAGCGATGCCGCCGCCATTGCCACCACCGCGATGAAGGACGGCGATTTTTACGTCCTGAACGGCACCAAGCAGTGGATCACCAACGCCGGGGAAGCCGAATTCAACACCATCATCGCCCTCACCGACCGGACCAAAGGCGCCCGGGGGGCCTCGGCCTTCCTGGTGGAAAAAAATGATCCCGGCATCTCCTTCGGCAAGAAAGAAAAAAAGATGGGCATCCGGGCCTCCGTCACCCGGGAGATCATCCTGGAAGACTGCCGCATCCCCGCGGACCGGCTCCTGGGGAAACCCGGCCTGGGCTTCATCATCACCATGAAGACCCTGGACCTGGCCCGTCCCGGCGCGGGAGCGCTGGGGGTGGGGCTGGCCCAGAGCGCCCTGGACGAAGCCGCCGCCTTTGCCAAGGAGCGCCACCAGTTCGGGGCCCCCATCTTTTCCTTCCAGGCGGTCCAGCACCTCCTGGCCGACATGGCCACCAAGATCGAGGCGGCCCGGGCCCTGGTGTACGCCGTGGCCCGCCATATCGACAGCAAGCCCAAGGATTATTCCAAACACGGGGCCATGGCCAAGCTCTTCGCCACCGATATGGCCATGCAGGTGACCGTGGACGCCGTCCAGGTCATGGGCGGCCACGGCTACATGCGGGAATACCCGGTGGAAAAGATGATGCGGGACGCCAAGATCCTCCAGATCTACGAAGGCACCAACCAGATCATGCGGAACGTCATCGGCCTGGCGCTGAATAAGGAATATTCAAAGAAAAAATAAGGGGAAAAGGCGAAAAGGGAAAAGCCGCTTCAAGCCCGAACCCCTTTCGCCTTTTCGACTCTTCGCCTTTTCGCCCTTCGAAAATTAACTCATGCTGCGAATCATCGTCTGCATCAAGCAGGTGCCCGAGACCCAGGAAGTCCGCCTGGACCCAGTGACCCACACCCTCAAGCGGGAGGGCATTGCGGCCATCATCAATCCCTTTGACCTCTACGCCCTGGAAGAGGGGCTACGGGTCAAGGATTCCCAGGGGGGCACGGTGACGCTCATCACCATGGGTCCGCCCCAGGCCGACGCCGCGCTGCGGGAGGCCTTGGGTTACGGGGCCGATGCGGCGGTGCTCTTATCCGACAAGGCCTTTGCCGGGGCCGACACCTGGGCCACCGCCCTGACCCTGGCCCGGGCCATCGAGAAACTTGGCGGCGCCGACCTGATCTTTTGCGGCAAGCAGGCCATTGACGGCGACACCGCCCAGGTGGGCCCCATGCTGGCCACCATCCTGGACATTCCCTACGTCGCCTGGGCCCGGAAACTATCATTTAGCGACGGCGGGAATCTCACGGTGGAGCGCCTCCTGGACCACGGCTATGACGCTGTGGAGACCAGCCTGCCGGCCCTGGTTACCGTGGTCAAGGAAATCAACGATCCCCGGGTGCCGTCCTTCAAGGCCAAACTCAAGGCCAAGAAAGAAGTTATCCCGGTGTGGGGTCTGGCTGACCTGAATCTTTCCGCCCAGGAGGTGGGCCTGAGCGGTTCTTTCACCCAGGTGGTGAAAGTCTTTCCTCCCCCCTCCCGGGGCACCCCGGAGATCTGGACCGGCGCCCCGGGGGAACTGGCGGCGCGCCTGTGGCAGCGGCTGAAGGAACAGAGCACAGCGCAATTGTAGGGGCGCACCCGCGTGTGCGCCCTAAAGAGGCGGACACATGGGTCCGCCCCTACAAAACATTTTAGATATTTTAGACCTCGTTGCTAAACCCAGTTTGAGAACCAGAGGTCATGGTGGGCAGTGCCCACCCTACATTTGGCGCTTTTTTAATCCTGGCTTTTGGCTGATAGCTGAAAGCTGACTGCTGATAGCTCCCATCCATGGCCTTACAGGAAGACTTTGAAAAAATCGGGGAATACTTTTTCAGGTGGAGAAGCTATCTGCCGTTGGTCATGGCCGTTTTATTTATCCTGGCCCTGGCGCAGTTCCGGTATCCCTTTGCCAGCCGCCGCCTGAATCTGGCCTGGGATGCCGGCTGTCTGGCGATTGCCCTCATGGGCCAGGTAGTCCGCTTCTTTACCGTGGGTTTTGTCCCCCGGGGGACCTCGGGCCGCAACACCCGGGGACAGGTGGCCGAGACCCTGAACACCACGGGCCTGTATTCTAGCGTCCGTAACCCCATTTATCTAGGCAACTTTATCATCTGGTTCGGCTTGTCTCTGTTCATGAAATCGGTGTGGTTCACCACGGTTATCATCCTGTGTTTCACGATATTCTACGAACGGATCATCTTTGCGGAAGAGACTTTTTTGCGGCAAAAGTTCGGCGACGCCTTTTTGCAATGGGCCGATGCGACCCCGCTCATCATTCCCCGGTTCAAGAATTGGCGGCCGCCGTCCCTGCCCTTCTCCTGGAAATCGGCCCTTAACCGGGAATACGGCACCTTTTTCGCCATCATCGTCACCTTTACGATCCTGGAATTGCTGGCCGGCCTGTTCAACTATGGAACATTGAGGATCGATGCCATCTGGGTAAAGCTCTTTATTTGCAGTGGGGTTCTCTATCTGACGATAAGGTATCTGAAGAAAAAGACCAAGGTGCTGGCCACGGATGGAAGGTAACTCAAGAAACCGGCATATCTGATCCCCTTAGATGAAGATGTTTTAACATGAGCCTGATCTTTTACTCTGATAGATGTATCGCCTGCGGCCAGTGTGTGGAAGCCTGCCCCTTCGGGGTCTTGCGGTTGGAGGGGGAGGACCTCGTCATCGGCGAGGGCTGCAATCTCTGCGGCGCCTGCGTGGAGGTCTGCGAGGTTGAGGCCCTGGCCCTGCCCGAGACTGCGGGTCTTGCCCCCCGCCCCGGGGTGCCCCCCGACGGCGTCTGGGTCTTTGCGGAGCAACGCCGGGGTGAGTTGGCCCCGGTGACCGGCGAACTCCTGGGAGAAGCCCGGCGCCTGGCCGAGGTCTTGGACGTCAAGGTGGCGGCGGTCCTCCTGGGTGACAGGGTGGACCACCTGATCGAGGCTTTGTTTACCGCCGGGGCCCACAAGGTTTACGTAGCGGAGCACCCGCTCCTGGCGGATTTCATAGAAGAGAGCTATGCTGCGGCTTTGACCGAACTGGCCCGGAAATTTCAGCCCGAGATCATCCTGGCGGGGGCAACCTACCTGGGGCGGGCCTTTATCCCCCGGGTGGCCGCAGCGCTCAAAACCGGCCTCACCGCTGATTGCACCGCGTTTGCCATCGACCCGGACCAACGCCTGCTGCTCCAAACCCGCCCAGCGTTCGGCGGCAATATCATGGCCACCATCATCACTCCCCGGACCTATCCCCAGATGGCCACGGCCCGGCCCGGGGTCTTCAAGCCCGCAGCCCCCGCCGCCGCCCCGGTCGGAGAAGTGGTCCGGGTGGAGCCGGCGGACCTGGGCAAATCGCCCCGGAGCCGCTTTGTCGGCACCGTGGCGGAAATTAAGGACCGCATCCCCCTCAATGCCGCGGAGGTCATCGTGGCCGGAGGCCGGGGTCTCAAAGAGGCCAAGCACATCAAGCTTCTGGAAGAACTTGCTGACTTGCTGGGCGGCGCGGTGGGGGCTACCCGGGGCGCGGTGGACGCAGGCTGGATACCCTATGCCCAGCAGATCGGCCAGACCGGCAAAACCGTGTCCCCCAAGCTCTACATTGCCGTCGGCATCAGCGGCGCCACCCAGCACCTGGTGGGGATGCAGTCCTCCGATGTCATCGTGGCCATCAACAAGGACCCCCAGGCCCCCATCTTTCAGGTGGCCGATGTGGGTCTGGTGGGGGACCTGTTCGAGATCGTTCCGGCCCTGATCCAGGAGATCAAGAAAGACCGGGGCTGAACCTTCCGGGGTTGGGCCGGGCCGCGACTTTGGCTGCCACCGGCCTCTTGTGGTGAAAATCGCTCCGTCAGGACGAGTCGACGGGACGACCCGGCCGGAAATCCGCCCACGTGAAAAAAAGTATAAGAAACCTCTTTCAATTTCGGCGGATTCGATTTATGTAATTAAGCCAGCAGGCCTGAATTTCCAGAGGTGGAGGTTATTGGTTTGCCCTGAGCCTTAGACGACAGCCAACGGATACCCAGACAATATAAACTATGAGTGAAACCAGCCGCATAGCCTTGGTGACCGGCGCCGCCCGGGGCATAGGCCGGGCCATTGCCCTGGAACTGGCCCAACCGGGCCTGACCATCTATCTCAATGACGTGGTCCTCGGGGAAGAAGCCGCCAAGACCCAAAAAGAGGTGGAAGCCCGAGGAGCGTCGGCCCGGTTGGTGGAATTTGATGTAGCTGAGGCCACCACGGTTAACCAGGGCCTGGAATATATTCTCAAAGAAAGTGGCCGCATCGACATCCTGGTGAATAATGCCGGCATCACCCGGGACAACCTTATTGTCCGCATGAAAGAAACGGAATGGGATGCGGTCCTGGGAATCAACCTCAAAGGCGCCTTCAATTGTATCCGGGCCGTGAGCAAGCCCATGATCAAACAGCGGGGCGGGCGCATCATCAACATCAGTTCGGTGGTGGGCGTCATGGGAAACGCCGGCCAGGCTAATTATGTGGCTTCCAAGGCCGGCCTGATCGGGCTCACCAAGACGGTGGCCCGGGAACTGGCCTCCCGGAACATCACGGTCAACGCCGTGGCTCCGGGGTTTATCCAGACAGAAATGACCGAGGCCTTGCCGGAGGCCACCAGACAGCTGATGTTGGCCCAGATCCCTCTGGGCCGCTTTGGCACCGCGGCGGAAGTGGCTCAGGCGGTGGCTTTCCTGGCTTCCGATGCTGCAGCCTATATCACCGGTCAGGTGATTCATGTCAACGGCGGAATGCTGATGGTTTAAGAAAAGAGGAGGTTTTTGAACAATGGGAGCAATAGACGAAAAGGTGATCGACATAATCGTAGACAAATTGGGCGTGGATCGTTCCGAAGTCACGCCTGAAGCCGTATTTGTCGATGACCTCGGGGCTGATTCCCTGGACCTGGTGGAACTGATCATGGCCATGGAAGAAGAGTTTGGCATGGAAATCGCGGATGAAGACGCGGAAAAACTGAGGACCGTTCAGGATGTCACCAGCTTCATCTCCGCCCGGGCCGGCTGAGCCGGAAATCATCGCCATCGGCTGCGATCACGCCGGCCATGGCTTGAAACGGGAAATTCTCAAATTATTGCACGAACTCAAGGTGCCCGTGGAGGACCTCGGCTGCGCCAGCCCGGATGAATCGGTACATTATCCGCTCTACGGCAAAAAAGTAGTGGATGCGGTGTTGGCGCGGCCCCACGCGCGGGGTATACTTATTTGTGGCACCGGACTAGGCATGAGTATCATGGCCAACCGGTTCCCCGGCATCCGGGCCGCCCTTTGTCATGAAATCTTTAGCGCCATGATGAGCCGACGCCACAATGACGCCAATATGCTGGTTATGGGGGGACGCGTCATCGGGCCGGACCTGGGCAAAGAAATCGTCAGAACCTGGCTCGGCACCCCCTTTGAAGGCGGCCGCCACCAGGAGCGTTTGGATCTACTGGAACGGTTGGCCCAAGAGGCTTAATCTTTAGGAGTCTTTACCGGATGGATGACCTGGCTCACACAGACCCTGAAATCTATGCTGTCATTGAGCGTGAGCGCCAGCGCCAACTGAACAAGTTGGAGATGATTGCCTCCGAAAACTTTGTCAGTGGCGCGGTACTTGAGGCCCAGGGTTCCATCCTGACCCATAAATACGCCGAGGGGTATCCGGGCCGGCGCTTTTACGGGGGCTGTGAATATGTCGATACCGCGGAAAATTTGGCCCTGAGCCGGGTCAAGGAGCTCTTCGGGGCGACTTACGCCAATGTGCAGCCCCATTCCGGCACTCAGGCCAATATGGCCGTTTATTTTTCCTTCCTCAAGCCCGGTGATACCATCCTGGGCATGGACCTGGCCCACGGCGGCCATCTGAGCCATGGCGCCTCGGTAAATTTCTCCGGCCGCCTGTTCAAGGCTATCACTTACGGCGTGGATCGCCGCACCGAAGAAATCGACTTTGAGGTGGTGGCGGAACTAGCCCGGCAGCACCGCCCCAAGATGATCATCGCCGGGGCCAGCGCCTATCCCCGCTTACTGGATTTCGGGCGTTTTACGGAAATTGCCCGGGAGGTGGAGGCGTATCTCATGGTGGATATGGCCCATATCGCCGGGTTGATCGCCGGTGGCCTCCATCCCAATCCCTTGCCGGCGGCGGATTTTGTCACCTCCACCACCCATAAAACCATGCGCGGTCCCCGGGGCGGCCTCATCCTGGCCCAACCCCAATACGGCAAAGCCCTGGACAGCCAAATCTTTCCGGGGATTCAGGGCGGCCCCCTCATGCACATCATCGCCGCCAAGGCGGTGGCCTTCAAGGAAGCCCTGGCGCCTTCTTTCCGGGTCTACCAGGAGCAGATCGTGGCCAATGCCCGGACCCTGTCCCGGGAATTTCTCAAGCAGGGATACCGCCTGGTGGCAGGCGGTACCGACACCCATCTCATTCTGATGGACCTGACTCCCACCAACCTCACGGGCCGAGAGGCGGAAGAGGCCCTGGACCTGGCCGGCATCACGGTCAACAAAAACGCCATCCCCTTTGACCAGCGGCCACCCCGCATCACCAGCGGCATTCGCCTCGGCACCCCGGCCTTGACCACCCGGGGCATGAAGGAACCGGAGATGGAGATCATCGCCGGACTCATTCACCAGGCTCTGTCGTCGCCCAAGGATACCGCCCGTCTCCAGAAGCTGGAAGCCCAGGTGAAAGAACTCTGCCGGAGTTTTCCCAAGCTTTTTTCCGAAGAATGGCTGAGTGACCACCCAGCCCCCTCCTGCGCCGCCTGCGGTTCCTCTGGGCAGACCCCCCATCCCAACCCGCGCCTTTCCGGCTAACCCCGTTGCTGCTGCCTCCTTTCCTTGAGATGCCTGGATAGGGGCGCCGCCGAGCAATTTTTTTTTCCGTTCGCATGACCCATGAATTTGCCCTTTACTGGGGATCATTTTTATTGGAAGATATGTCATGCGTTGTCCCTACTGCCATAGCACCAACAACAAGGTCATAGATTCCCGTCCCAGCCGGGAGGCCAACGCCATCCGGCGGCGGCGCGAATGCCTCCACTGCCAGCGGCGCTTCACCACCTATGAACAGGTGGAAGAAAGCATGCCGCTGGTCGTCAAAAAAGACGGGCGCCGGGAACCCTTTCAGCGTGCCAAGCTTTACGAAGGCATCACCAAGGCCTGCGAAAAACGGCCGGTGTCCATCGACGCCGTCGAGAATTTCCTCGACAGTCTGGAACGTGAGATGCTGGAGTCCGGCCAGCGGGAAATCGCCTCCACCTGGATCGGCGAACGGGTGATGGCTCAGTTGCGCCAGTGGGACGAAGTGGCCTACGTGCGCTTTGCCTCGGTGTACCGTCATTTCACCGACGCCACCGACTTTATGGAAGAGATTCGCCACCTCCTGGCCAGCCGGAAGGGGGAGAAGGGGAAGCCATGATTTGAGGGGACGGCCGGAGGACGTCTTCCGTACTTCCGTAAGGGTCCCCCGCCCTCCCCTCAGACTTCCCTCCCAGCCCCTTTATTGACACAGTGAGGGGGTCTCTTTCACAAGCTCCTGATAGGAAACGTCAATTTTTGACCCAAGCTCGGCTTGGGCACCTCAGGAGTTGAGAGACGACGACGCGACAGGATGCATCAGCGTTCAGGGAGGAAGGATGAGCAGCACGAGATATGAGCGCGGCTGGAAAAAACTGCTGGAGATCGACAAGGAGGCGGGAGAGCGGGTCATGGATGCCTTAAAAAATATTGCCCCGGACCTGGCCCGTTACACCATTGAATTCCCCTTTGGCGACATCTATTCCCGTCCCGGCCTGGACCTCAAATCTCGGGAGATCGCCACGGTGGCCGCCCTCACCGCCCTGGGCAACGCCGCCCCCCAATTGAAAGTGCACATTTACGCCGCCCTCAACGTGGGCTGCACCCGGGCGGAGATTGTCGAGGTTATCATTCAAATGGCGGTCTATGCCGGTTTTCCAGCCGCCATCAACGGTATGTTTGCCGCCGAGGAAGTCTTCCAAGAACGCGACGAGAAAGGACAATCTTAATTCCGGTTAATTCTGGTTGCCAAACAGGAGCTTGGGAACCAGAAAAAATGCCCTTCCAGCCCCCCTTTATGGGGGTTAGAGGAAAGGGCCTCGGAGAGGCCCTGATAAAAACCCCCTCTCCCCAAACGAGGACTGTCTTGGATACCAACGCGACTTACATGAAGCTGGCCCTGAACCTGGCCGCCCGGGGGGCGGGCTGGGTATCGCCCAACCCCATGGTGGGGGCGGTTGTGGTCAAAGACGGTCAGGTAGTGGGCCGGGGCTACCACCGCCGGGCCGGCCTGCCCCATGCCGAGGTGGAGGCTTTGCGGGCCGCGGGAGAGGCCGCCCGAGGCGCCGACTTATATGTCACCCTGGAGCCTTGCAACCATCAGGGGCGCACTCCCCCGTGCACCCACGCCATCCTGGCGGCCGGGGTGCGCCGGGTAGTCATCGGCAGCCGGGACCCCAATCCCCAAGTAACCGGCGGCGGCGCCGAGTTTCTGACCGCGCGGGGGGTGGACGTGGCCGAGGGAGTGCTGACCGCCGAGGCCCGGCGTTTGAACGAAGCCTGGTTTCATTATGTGACTACCGGCCGCCCCTGGGTCATGGCCAAGGCGGCCTGTTCCCTGGATGGCAAGATCGCCACCGTGGGGGGCGAGAGCCAGTGGCTCACCGGCCAGGCCGCCCGGGGCCTGGGGCACCGCCTCCGCCATCGGGTGGATGCCATCGTCGTGGGGATCGGCACGGTGCTGGCCGACGATCCCCAGCTCACCACCCGGCTGCCCCGGGGCCCGAGTCAGGACCCCATCCGCATCGTCCTGGACAGCCGCCTGCGCCTGCCCTTAACGGCCCGGCTGCTTAACCTGGACTCGGAGGCCCCCACCTGGGTGGCCACCACCGGCCAGGCCCCGCCGGACACGATCCGTGCCATCAAGGCGCAGGGGGCCCAGGTCCTGGTGCTGCCCGGGGACGCCGGGCGGGTCTCCCTCCCCGCCCTGCTGGAGCACCTGGGGGCCCGCCAGGTTCAAAGCCTCCTGGTGGAAGGCGGGGCCGAAACCCTGGGGGCTTTTTTCGACCAGCGTTTGGTCAATCAGTTTTATTTTTTCTATGCCCCCAAAATCCTGGGAGGCCAGAAAGCCCCGGGAGCGGTGGGCGGCCATGGGATCACCCATCTGGGGGACGCCCATATCGCCCGGGACCTCCGCGTCCGCCGTCTGGGCGGCGACCTGTTGGTGTCGGGATATTTATAGGGCAGACTATATAACCGGGTGGGATGGCTTTATACCAGTTTCCCCGGAAAATGCCAGGAACAATCTGTTTAACTTATTGTTATGATTTATTCTTCTAACAGAAAACTGAAAACCGCAAACGGTATTAAAGGTCAAGTCGATAGGCGATGGGCCCCGGATCCCCGTCGAATTCCGGGGCCCGCTTGAAACCCATTTTTTCATAGAGATGCCGGGCGACCGCCATAAAAGTCCCGGTGTAGAGGTAAATGGTGCGAACCTGGAGCTCCCGGGCCCGGTCCAGGCAGAATAGGGTCAGCAGGTTGCCATATCCTCGACCCCGGCTGGCAGGACGCACGGCCAGCAGTCTGATTAACCCCGCTCCGGCCGGCCACTGCCCCTGGTGAGCCTGGCCGGCATCGGGGTAAAAGGTCACGGCTCCCTCGATCCTGCCCCCCTGCTCCGCCACCAGCACCATGCCTCCGGGTCCATGCATCGCCTCACTGATGTTATCCATCCACCTATTCCAGGCAGCCTCCGGCATGAGGGGCTGGAATTCCCGGTAGGCGTCTTTCACCAGGTTTTCAACCTTATGCAATTCCTCTGCTCCGGCCTCCCGGATTCGGATTTCCTGCGCCATAATCTGCCTGCTCTGAAAGGTTGATGGCTTCACCCCCTTTCAAGGGGGCTGGGAGGGGAGTTTGAGGGGAGGGCGGGGGGCTCTTACGAAAGACGTCCCCCAGCCCTCCCCTCAAAATATTCAAGTTCCATACTCTACTTCCCCCGCAGAGGCGCCTTGAGGGCGGCAATGAAATCGCCCACCTCTTTGATCAGTTCTTTTCCCCGCAGTCTGGCCACCCTCTGGACGATGGCGCTGCCCACCACCACTCCGTCCACATAGGGAGCCAACCCGGCCACCTGCTCCGGGGTGGAGATACCGAACCCCACGGCCAGGGGGCATTTCACCAAAGCGCGCACTTCCTGCAGCGATGCCGCCAGGTCCGGGGGCAGCTCCGTGCGGGCCCCGGTAATCCCGGTCACCGAGACATAGTAAAGAAACCCCTTGGTGAGGCGCCCCAGGGTCTTGATGCGTTCAGCGCCGCTGGTGGGCGCCGCCAGAAAAATGGTGGCAATATTGGCATTTAAGGCCGCCACCCGCCAGGGCCCCGCTTCCTCCGGGGGCAAATCCGGGATGATGAAGCCGTCCACCCCGTTGGCGGCAGCCGCGGCCGCGGTGCGCTCTAACCCATATTGCAATATGGGGTTGTAGTAGCCCATAAGGATGAGAGGAATCTGGGTGTGGGCCCGCAAGTCCCCAGCCAGTTTCAGGACGTCCTCCAGATGGACCCCCCCCTGCATGGCCCGGAGGCTGGCGGCCTGAATGGTGGGGCCGTCGGCCAGAGGATCGGAGAAAGGCACCCCCAATTCCAGGATATCCGCGCCCCGGGCGGCCATCTCCAGGGCCAGAGCCCGGCTGGTGGCAATATCCGGGTCTCCCGCGGTGATGAAGGGAATGAGGGCCTTCCCGCCTTTAGCCTTGAGCTGCTTGAATACCCTGTCAATGCGCGTCACCGGACACCTCCATAGCTTCGGCCACTGCGTCTACGTCCTTGTCACCCCGGCCGGAAAGATTGACGATAATGATGTCATCGGCGGTATACTCGGGGGCCAGCCGCGAAAGATAGGCGATGGCATGGGCGCTTTCCAGGGCCGGGAGAATCCCCTCGGTCCGGGAGAGCAGGCTGAACCCCGCCAGGGCATCGGTGTCCGTCACCGCCACGTATTCGGCCCGGGCCTGGTCTTTGAAAAAGGCGTGCTCCGGGCCCACGCCGGGATAATCCAGCCCCGGCGCCAGGGAGTGGGCCTCCTGGATATTGCCCCAGGGGTCTTGTAAGAGGTAGCTAAAGGCTCCGTGCAGGACACCCACCGTGCCGGCCACCAGGGTGGCGGAGTGGTGCCCGCTGTGGACCCCATGCCCCGCAGCCTCGACTCCCACGAACCGCACCGGGTCGTCCCGGAAGACATGGAACAGCCCCATGGCGTTGCTGCCGCCCCCCACGCAGGCCACCAGGCATTGGGGCAGCTTGCCGGTCCGCCGCCGCAACTGGCTCCGGGCCTCCCGCCCGATCACCGCCTGAAAATCCCGGACGATCATCGGGTACGGGTGCGGTCCGCCCACGGACCCCAGGACATAGTGGGTATGGCGCACGTTGGTGACCCAATCCCGGATAGCGTCATTCATGGCATCCTTCAGGGTGCGGCTGCCCGACTCCACCGGCACCACCTTGGCCCCCAACAGACGCATGCGAATAACGTTGAGGCGCTGGCGCCGGATGTCTTCAGTGCCCATGTAGATGTCGCACGACAGCCCCAACAGGGCCGCCACCGTGGCGGTGGCCACTCCGTGCTGACCTGCCCCGGTCTCGGCGATGAGCCGGGTTTTGCCCATGCGCCGGGCCAACAACCCCTGTCCCAGGGTGTTGTTGATCTTGTGCGCCCCGGTGTGGGCCAGGTCCTCCCGCTTGATGAAGATCTGCGGGCCCCCCAACTCTGCGGTCAGATGCCGGGCGAAATACAGGGGCGTGGGACGGCCCACGTAATCTTTGAGATACCAGGACAACTCCTGGCGAAACTCCCTGGTGCGGCTGATCTTGCGATACGCCTCCTCCAACTCCAACAAGGCCGGCATCAGGGTCTCCGGCACAAACCGACCCCCATACCGCCCATACCTGCCATGCCGATCCGGTAACAAGATGAACCTCCTTGGATAGGTTTTGAAGGGCGGACCGGGGGACACGAGTCCCCCGCCCTCCCCTCAAACTCCCCTCCCATCCCCCTTTACGAGTTTGGGGGAGGGGGTAAGGGCGGGGACCCTTTGCCCCCTCCCCCAACTGCTTTTATAGCATTAATGAAGCTCTCAAGCTTCACCGGGTCTTTCCGGCCCGGCGCGGCTTCGCTGCCGCTGGCCGCGTCCACAGCATCGGGCTGTGCCGTCGCGATGGCCTGGGCGACGTTATAGGGCGTCAAACCCCCGGCCAGGATGATCCGGCCGTACTTTTTAGCTTCCCGGGCCAGGTGCCAGTCAAAAACTTCACCGGTGCCTCCGACTTGCCCTTTTATATAAGTGTCCAGCAGGAAGGCTTGGACCGCGCCCCGAAAGGGCTCCAACTGCTTAAGGGAGCTTGCGTCCTTGATGCGAAAGCCTTTGATCGCCCGCCGCCCCAGGCCCCGGCAGTATTCCGGGGATTCCTGGCCGTGCACTTGAACCCAGTCCAGGCCTACCCGGGCCGCCAGGGCCCTCACCACCGCGGCGTCTTCATCCACGAAGACCCCAACCGCGGCCACGAAGGGGGGCAGTTGGGCGATAATCGACCGGGCGGCTTCCGGGGCCACCTTCCGGGGGCTCTTGGGGTAAAAGATAAACCCCAGGGCGTCTGCCCCCAACTCCGCCGCCAGCAGTGCGTCTTCCAGATTCGTGATGCCGCAAATTTTGATGCGCACCATATTATTTTCCAGTTGCCAGTGATTAGTTCTTCGTTGATTCTATAGGTTATCGATAATTTGTTTCCGATCAAAGTTGCCGATCCGGCGAAAACCATTCCAGGCATAACTGGCAATTAACTACTGACTACTGGCTACTCCCAAGAATTCCCTTAACGCGGCCCCCGGGTCTGCCTGGGTCACTAGGCGCTCCCCGATGAGAAAGGCGTGGATGCCGGCCGCCTCCAGGCGTTCCAGGTCGGCCCGGGTCTTTAATCCCGACGCGGCCACCAGGGTCACTCCCGCCGGCGCCAGGGGAGCCAGCTCCAGGACCCGGTCCGGAAACATCTCGAAGGTGTAAAGATTTCGGGAGTTGATCCCGATCAACCGGGCCCCCGCGGTCAGGGCCGTCTCCATTTCCGCCACAGTGTGCACCTCCACCAACGCCTCCAGACCCAGGGAGCGGGTGAGCAGCAGCAGGCCCCGGAGTTTTCGTAAGTCCAGCAGGCTGACGATGAGCAGCAGGGCGTCGGCCCCTAAGGCTGCGCTTTCATAAACCTGTATCGGCTCTAATATAAAATCCTTGCGCAAGATGGGGAGGTGGATCACCGGGCGCATCCGCCGGATGAACTCCGGGTCCCCTTTAAAATAATGGACTTCCGTCAGAACCGAGATAGCCGCGGCGCCGTTGTCCTGGTAAATCCGGGCCAACTCCACCGGGTCCCGGCCCAGGGCCAGGTCCCCCTTGCTGGGGGAGGCTCGCTTGATCTCGGCGATGATAGCCGGGCCGGCGGCGCCATCCAGGGCGGCCTTGAGGCTTTTGGGGGCCGGCCGCCGGGCGATGTCGGCCTTGAAGGCGTCAATTACCCCGGCGGCAAACAACCGCTCGGAATCCCTCAGTTTCCGGGCGACGATTTCCTCTAGAAAGTTCATAGCAAACCTAAACCTTTGTCGTCCACAATGTCATGTAATGGGGCGCAGCGCGCACCCTGCCTTCATCTATGGCGGGCAGTGACCGCCCTATATATCACTGCTCATCGCTAAAGCTCTTGCTTTTGCCGATCAAGGCCTCCAGTTTGGCCATGGCCTTGCCGGAGCGAATGGTCTCCCGGGCCAATGCGATGCCTTGCGGGAAGTCGGCAACCAGGCCCCCGGCGATGAAGGCTGCGGCCGCGTTCAAGGCCACCATGTCTTCCCGGGGCCCCCCCTCCCCTGCCAGGACCTGGCGCACGATGCGGGCATTCTCGAAAACGTCCCCGCCCTTGATATCCGCCAATGTGGCCCGTTTCAGGCCGAAATCCTCCGGCGCGATATCGTAGGTCCGCACCGCCCCGTCCTTGAGCTGGCTCACCCGGGTGGGGCCGACGATGCTGATTTCATCGAAAGAGCCCTCGCCGTAAACTACGAAGGCGCTCCGGCCTCCCAGGTTGCCCAAGACCTGGGCCAGGGGCTCGGTGAGCCGGGCGTCATAGACCCCCAGCACCTGGACGTTGGCGCTGGCCGGGTTGGTCAGGGGTCCCAGGACGTTGAAGATGGTGCGGATGCCGATCTCCCGCCGGGGGCCGATGGCGTAGCGCATGGCCCCGTGGAGCTGGGGGGCGAAGAGAAAGCCGATGCCCACCTCCAGGATACACCAGGCCACCTGCTCCGGGGTGAGGGCCAGATTGATCCCCAGGGCCTCGATGACGTCGGCGGAGCCGCACCGGGAGGACACCGCCCGGTTGCCGTGCTTGGCGACTTTCAGGCCCGCCCCGGCCACCACGAAGGCGGTGGTGGTGGAGACGTTGAAGGTGGAGGTGGCATCCCCCCCGGTGCCGCAGGTGTCCACCACCGTCTCCCAGTCCACGTTGATCTCATCCCGGTCCAGGTCGATAAGCCCGTCCGAGATGGGGATGCGGGTGGCCTTGGCCCGCATCACCTTGGCCGCGGCGGTGATTTCGGCCACGGTCTCCCCCTTCATCCGCAGGGCCGTAATGAACGCCCCGATCTGGGCCTCGGTGGCCTCCCCGCTCATGATAATTTCCATGGCCCGGGTCATCTCGGCCTCGGTCAGGTCCTGCCGGGAGACCACCTTGAGAATAGCTTCTTTGAGCATGTTCTAATTCCTTCAACTGGTAAGGTTATCTGTGCTTATTTAAACTGCGTAAACACCGCAGCCAGGCCGATGGGAATCAAAATCCACCCCGCAATCTTGTGAAAATGGTAATAGAGCAGCATGGGAAACGAGATTTTCTCGATCTGCCACAGCTTGGCCAGCCCCAGGTCCACTCCGGGCAGGAACTCATCCAGGCTCAGGAAAAATTGCACCGCCATGGTTTTATAGCGGTTGCCTTGAATCAGCCACGTCCAGCCCCCCAGAAAGCTGGGATCGAAGTTGCGGTGGTCAAAGACAAAGGTCCCCATAAATACGATCAGCAGGCTGACCCAGAGGGTCCGGGTCGGTTTCTTGCCGTAGCCAGCCAGGCCGTCCCAAAAGACCAGGGTGGCCAGATTATAGGGATGCCACCATTTTTGCATGACCTCCCGGCGCTTGCCCTCGATATATACCGTGTCCGCCCGGTCCTTGGTGCCCCCATGCAGGAAATAATCCTCCAACTGCTGGTAGTTGCGGTTGTCGAAGCGGCTATGGTTAATCCAGGCCAGGAGCTTGTGCCAATCCTGGGGCCCCTCCCCGGCGCTGACATTCTGGTAGGTCAACCCCTCCAGCCAGACCTGCTCCGGGTTGGGCGGCCAGGTGACGTTGAGCATCTTCAGCGAGTAAAAGCTGCTGTCCCGCAGGTCGGCCTTGCGGCTGATGGTGAAATTCTTCAGAATGGTCGGGCCTTTCACCTGCAACCGGCTGGCCTGGAGGGCTTCAACCTGAAAATCGCCCAGGATCAGGCTGTAGTCTACCATGGCCCCATCCAGATTGATTTCCTTATAGGTCAGGGCCGGGTCAGCGCCTCCGGCCAGCACGAGATTCTTAAAGCTGGTCCCCACCATGGAGACCCCGCTTTGAAAAACCGTGTCGGTGAAGAAAGCGTGCTGGTCCACCTTCAAACCGAAAAAGTTGGGGGCCCGGTCGGGATTTTCGAACCGCGCCTGATTGACGATGAGCATCCCGGCCACAGAGGCCATGGAAAAGTCCACCGGGCCCTTGAAAACGGTGCCATCAAAGGAGGCGCGCGGACCCACCTTGAGGCCGTTGAAACTCACTTTCTGAGAGCCGGATTCAAAGCGGGCCTCATCCGCGAACAACTCGCCGCCGATCTCGGCGCCCCCCAAATCCACCGCTCCCTGAAAAACGGCCTTTATGAAGGAGGCGCTTTGGGCCACCTTTAAGCCGTTCAGCTTGGCTTTGTGATCAGCCGCGGTAAATAGGGCGCCGGCGGCGTTGAATTCCCCGCCGACCTTGGCCCCGGTAAAATCAACCGGACCCGCAAAAACCGCATTTTTCAGGGAGAGACTCTGACCCGCCACGCAACCGTTAAAATTGGCTTCCCGGGCCTGGTCGGCAAACTTGGCGTCCGTCAGGACGAATTGCCCGTCGATGCTCGCGCCGCCAAAATCCACCGGACCCGCAAAGACCGCGCCGCCTAAGAAGGCATCCAATCCCACTTTCAGGCGGTAGAAATTGGCCTGCTGGGCAAAAACGACCTGCTTCAAGGCCAGAGTCTTCTTAAACTCGCAACCGGCGAAATTTACCGGACCCTGGAATTGGCAGCCGACGAAAAATACGGCGTGCGGGACTGTGGCGAATTCCAGGCTCAGGGGGTCAGGGATGACGGCATTGACCAGATAGATGCCGCTGCGGTGGGGCTTGAATCCCGGCATACCGTCGGTGAGCA
Source organism: uncultured delta proteobacterium (assembly GCA_963812015.1). GTDB lineage: Bacteria > Desulfobacterota > Desulfobaccia > Desulfobaccales > 0-14-0-80-60-11 > 0-14-0-80-60-11. Next base: position 1,867,660 of record CAWETI010000003.1, read on the forward strand.
AGGCCTCCAGGAAGCCGGCATGGATTTGCCGGGATGAGTCCTCGGGGCCGAATTTCTCCTTCAAGTCGGCGACCCGGCCTTCAGCCGCCTGCTGCAGGACCCAGGACTCCGCGGGGGTAAGCCCCCCCGGTCCAGGCATCGCCGCAACCGGTCCGGCCAGCCCCATGCAGAGCGCCATAATGAAGCCGCTACAAACCCAAAACGCCGCGTTTTTCAGCGCAGCCTCGACGCTGCCGGGCCGGCGAGGGCTCGTCGCGACCACGCCTCTGTCCTTTACCATGCTATAACTCCGGGAAGAAAGTGCCTTACCTCACGCTGCTGCTTCACTTGAACTGCGACCATACCCCCAGAAAAAAGACCGCAATGAAAATTCTCCCCACCAATCGATGCACCTGAATATAGGCCCGGGTCCTCCACGAGAGGGGGGGTGGCGTCCAATGGTTTTCCATCCCCAGGTTGAGCAGGGACGGGGTGAATATATCCACACTGAGGAGCACTGAACCCACCAGGGCGCAAAATCGGTTTTTTTTTGGCCATTCCCGGTCTACCAGGTACTCGGATTTGAACATGAGCGCCCCCCCCAGGATAAACGGGATGGCGAATAGAAAGATCCTCAGGGGTCGGCGGCCGCGCCCCACCGGCAAATCCCAAAACAGCAGTTCCGGCCATTGCAAAGGATTAAGGTAATCAGGCCACTCTTCCAGGCCGTTGGCCCGCCGTTTCATGTTGATATATGCCTGGGCGGCCAGGTCGTCCTGGCCGGTTTGCTCAAAATGGTTCTTGAGCTGCAAATAATTCCGGCTGTCGAAGCTGCTGCGGCCCAGCCAATCCAGCAGGTTATCCCGGGAAAAGAGCCAGTTTCTCAGCCGATGGAACCAGTGGTCGGCGCCGTTATTGTTCATGGAAATCGATTGATAGGTCATGCCGGCGAGCAACATTCGCTCTTTGTTCGTTTGGGGCCATTTCGTCCCGCTCATTTCCAGGTCCACGAACTTGCTGTTGCTCAGGTCGGCCTGATCGGCGATCTCCAGATTATTGAAGGCCGCGATGCCTCTGACCTCCAAATTATTCCCCTGAAACTCCTTGACCTTGACATTGACCAGGTCCAAATTGCGCTCCACTACGGTCCTGGTGAGGTCCAATTTAGTGATTATAGGGGGAGTATCCTTGGGGGGCTTGATTTCCGTGCTTTCCGATTCCTGGGGCTTGATTTCCGGGCCCTTGATAGACAAATCGAAAAATTTGCCATTATCCAGGAAGATTTTCACCGGCAACCCCCCGCCTTTGAACACCGCCCCTTGAATGGCTTCGGCGCGCAACACCCCGCCGATCTTGGCACCGGAAAAATTGAGGTTGCCGTTAAACCAGGCGTCCGAAAAGAAAGCGAGTTGGCCCACTTGCAAGCCGCTGAAATCAACGTTTTGGGCCGCCTCGAATCGGGCCCGATGGGCATTAAACTGTCCGCCAATATTGGCGCCGGCGAAACTTACCGGCCCAGCGAAGGAGACCTCCTCGAAATTTGCGGTATTGCCGACTTTCAAATCTGGAGCCTCGATGCCTTTGTCCACATTCTTAAACAGGGCCCCCTTGGCCTTTAAATTAAGGCCGATTTCGGCTGAACCAAAATCCACCGGACAGTTGAACAGGGCTTCTTCGAAGACAGCCTCCTGTCCCACCTTGGTCCGGAAAAAACTGGCGTAATGATCGCTACAGAAACTCAAGAACTGCGCTTTGGAGGCGCGCAGATCCTTGGCGATATCCGCGCCCCCAAACCAGGCCTTCCCATGGAAATGGGCTTCTTTGAAATCCGCGTAATTCCCCACTTTCATAATGAGAAAGGTGACGTGGTCTTCAAAGATGGTTTTATTGCACCGCAGGGTATATGCCACTTTGAGGCTGTCAAATATCGCCTCTTTCCAAAAGTGAGCCCCGCTCATTTCCAACAAGCCATCGATTGTTGCCAGGCAAAAATCCACCGGGCCATGCAGCCTCGCGTTTTCCAAGATGGCATTCTTGCCCACGTACATACTGTTAAAACATATCTCTTCGGCCTCACTTTGGCATTGAGTGTCTATGAGACTGAATTCTTCGCCGATATGAGCCCGGTTGAAATTCACCCCTTGCAGGAAGCGGCTCTCGTTGAAATAGGCGCATTGATCAACCGTGAGGCCCAAAAAATTAGCGTCCTTTTTGAAAATCGAATTAAGAAGTTGCAGGTTTTTCTTAAAATGGCTATCACGCAAATTAATAGATTCCTCAAAGATACAGCTACTCAACAGGATATCGAGGGGTACGAGCGCGGCCCGGAGATCAAGGGGGTTGGAGATCACTGCGTTTTTCAGCCTTACCCCGTGGTTATGGGCCTTGAACCCGTCAAACCCGTCAACCATCAATTGCCTGAGGAAAGCGGCCCGGATGACCAGGCGCGGGCCCCAATCGCCCCTAAAAGCAGTCCAACGGGCTGGGTCCGCCTTTTCCAGGCGCTCCCTCAGATCCGTTAGGCCTTCTTTCTCGCCCATGACCAGGCCGTATTGTCTCTTGAGAGCCTCCCGGACCCCGTATTGCTTAACGAGATCCGCCACCTCTCCAGCCTTCACCTGATCCAGGACCCACACTTCCTGCGGGGTGAGGGAACTGGTGCCGACCCTGTTATCCACGGTATACCGGGGATACCTTTGAGCGTAGCCCGCTGTCGCCCCAAGGATGACGACGAAAACAAAGGATAATCCCAAGACAGCCTGCCGGGCGTTGCCGATGACGCACCGTTGTCGGTTCATAATCAGGCCTCCATGCCGAACAGAATGACGACCTCGACGCTATTCCCTATAATTTAAAAAATTTTATCAACTCCATAATATCTTCATATTACTCGGATTCCTCTTGGGCCTGGACCTCCCGCCAGCCTTGAGCCGCGGCCACACCCGCGGCCAGGGCCCGGCGGTTCAGATCTTCCGTGCCCTTGGGCACCCGGGCCAGCACCGCCGCCGTCAGGCTCTGGAGCGATACCACCCCGGTGACTTGGGCCAGGGCCCCCAGGGCCACAATGTTGGCCGCCATCGCCCGCCCCAAGTCCCGGGCGATCCGGGTGAACGGCAGGGCCAGGGAGCGGCTGGCGGGCACCTCCTTGACCAGGTCGGCGTCCACCAGGAGAAGACCCCCCGGCTTCAAATCAACGATAAACGCATCCAGGGATTTCTGGTTCATGGCCAACAGCACATCGGGCTGGATGGCCTTGGGATAATCGATCTCCGCATCGCTGATCACCACTTCCGCTTTGGACGCCCCACCCCGGGCCTCGGGACCGTAACTCTGGGTCTGGCAGACAAACTTGCCATCATAAATCCCCCCCGCCTCCGCCAGAATGATCCCCGCCAATATCAACCCCTGGCCCCCGGACCCGGCCAGGCGAACTTCGTAACGACTTGGCATGATTGCTTACCTGTTGAGAGTTCAAGGTTCAAGGTTGTTCGAGCTTTTAAAACTTTGAACTTTGAACTATTTCTCCATCATCGCCGCCCGGGCCGCGTCCCGGATTTTCTGGTATTCCTGGGTATAGATGGGCAAGTCCCGGTCCACCAGGGTGCCGATGGTGATCTTGCCCGCCAGTTCTTCCGGGCTCATGGTCTTGGCCTTGTCCACCCGTACGGCCAGTTCCTTCTGCTGGCGCATCATCTCCACTGGGCCCCCCAGCTTATTTTTAGCGCCGAACTGAGTGTGGCAGTGGCTGATGACTTCCACCACCGCAAAGCCCCGTTTCAGGATGGCCTGTTCCATGAGCTGATCCAGCAGGGTGGCGTGGTACACCGTGCCCCGCCCCACCATGGCGGCCCCGGCGCACACGGCCATCTCGCTGATGGAAAAGGCGTGTTCCACGTGGCCGTACCACGAAGTGGCGGACTTCGCCCCATACGGCGTGGTAGGCGAGTACTGGCCGCCGGTCATGCCGTAGATATTGTTGTTGATGATGATGGCGGTCAGATTCAAGTTGCGCCGGGCCGCATGGATAAAGTGGTTGCCACCGATGGCGGTGGCGTCGCCGTCACCCATAACCACGATCACCTGGAGCTTTGGATTGGCCAGTTTCACGCCTGTGGCAAAGGTCAGGGCCCGGCCGTGGGTGGTGTGGAGGGTGTTGAAATCCACGTACACGCTCAGGCGGCCGGCGCAGCCGATCCCGGTTATCAAGACGATATCATCTTTTTCAAACCCGGTGCGGTCGATGGCCCGGATCAGCGCCCCCAGGACGATGCCGTTGCCGCACCCCGGGCACCAGACGTGGGGGAACTTCTTTTCGTGGCGCAAGTATTTGTGGATCAGCTTGGTGACTTCGGACATGGCGTTTGGCTCTCAGCTGTCAGCGTTCAGCTTAAATTAGGACTTTCGATGCTATACCCACCGGTGCTCAGGGTCCGGAAGAAAAGTGATGAAGTCGGTTTCCGCGCCTTGAACCCGCACCAGCCAACCCCCGGGGACTTTGGTTCTATATACATTTCTTCTGGCAACCCAGCCTATCCCCTCCTGCTTCAATTCCTCCCAGACTACTGTAGCCATTAGCGCTTCTCCCTGTTAACTAACTTATTGTTCTTTATAAAGTCGCTAACCTTTCTAAAATCTCCTCCGGCGTGATCAGGTCCCCGTCAATCCGGTTCAAGGTCTCGATCCGGGTCATCCCCTGGTTGATGCGCTTGAGTTCCCGGGACATCTGGCCCATATTGAGTTCCGGCACCAGGACGGCCCGCACCTGACGCAGGTGCGGCGTCAGCAAGCGCCGGGGAAAGGGCCACAGAGTGATAAGTTGCAGCAGCCCCGCTTTGATGCCCTGCTCCCTCGCATCCCGGACGGCCCGCTGCGCCGAGCGGGCCACCGACCCGTACGCCACCACCAGGAGCTCCGCATCCCCGGTCATCTCCTCTTTGACCATCAGGATATCGTCGAAATGCTGGGTGATCTTGCGGAAGAGCCGGTTCATGAACGGCACGATCTCATCATGGCGCTCGGTGGGGAAGCCGTGGACGTCATGGATGAGGCCGGTAACGTGGTAGCGGTAGCCGTCGCCGAAAATGCCCATGGGCGGCACCCCCCGGGCGTTGTCTTCATAGGGCTTGTACCATTCCGGCGGCACTGTGGGGCGCAAGCGGTCCACTACCTCCACCGCCGCCGGCTCCGGCAGCACCACCTTTTCCCGGGTGTGGGCCACCATTTCATCGGTCAAGAGGATCACCGGGGTGCGGTATTTTTCCGACAGGTTGAAGGCGCGGACGGTCAGGTCGAAACAGTCCCGGGTGGTGGCCGCGGCCAGAACGATGATGGGGTGGTCGCCGTGGGTGCCCCACCGGGCCTGCATCACGTCTCCCTGGCTGACGTGGGTGGGCAGTCCCGTGGAAGGGCCGCCCCGCATGACATTGACGATGACGCAGGGCACCTCCGCCATACAAGCGAACCCCAGGTTTTCCTGCATCAGGGAAAATCCCGGGCCGCTGGTGGCGGTCATGGACTTGACGCCGGCCAGGGAGGCCCCCATCACCGCCCCCAGGGAGGCGATCTCATCCTCCATCTGGATAAAGGTGCCCCCCACCGCGGGGAGACGATAGGACATGACTTCGCTGATCTCCGTGGCCGGGGTGATGGGGTAGCCGGCAAAAAACCGGCACCCGGCGGCCAGCGCCCCTTCCACCACCGCGTCGTTGCCCTGGAGCAGCATAGTTTGTCGGCTTTGTGTCGCGTCCATGGTTTTCTCTAACTTCTTTCACCACCGCGGCACCAAGAACGCCGATGCACGCAAAACAAAAATAGTTAATTGCGCTTAAGGCGTAATCAAGACTCTTGGGGGCTTAGTGGTTGGTCTTTTCACTCCAGCTCTTCAGGTTTTGGTTCCCCAGGCGCCACTTCCCGGACACAGATGGCAAAATCCGGGCAGTGCAGCTCGCACCAGCGGCAGCCGGTGCAGCGCTCGGCGTGGTCCACTACCGGCGCCCCTTCGGCATCCAGGCTGAGGCATTGCCGGGGGCAGAAGGCGGCGCAGATGCCGCAGGACTTGCACCATTCCCGGTAGATGTTGATCCGATATTCCGGATGAGGTTTCTCGGGATGCTCGTCCCCCGGGGGAACCGTACCCGGGGCCAAGGTTTGATTCAATTTTTCCTTTGAACCTGCGTCTCTCTCCATTATTCCCATCACCTTCGTGATAGCCGCAGACTGTATCCTGCGCCGCTGGAATTGTCCGGTGTCAACGCAGGCTAAAGCCTGCGGCTACATCGCTTTCCTTCCGGGTTCCCCCAAATTCTTTAACCCTTCACCCCCGGCTGCGCTTCAGAAAATTGCGCAGCAGGTTGAGGCCCTCAGTGGTGAGGATCGACTCGGGGTGGAATTGAACCCCGAACACCGCCAGATCCTTATGGCGCAACCCCATGATCTCCCCCACCGAGGTTTGGGCCGAGACCGTGAGACAGTCCGGCAGACTCTCCCGTTCCACGATAAGGGAATGATAGCGCGTCGCCTCAAAGGGCGAAGGAATCCCCTGGAATAAGTCTTTGCCGTCGTGGTAGATGAGAGAGGTCTTGCCGTGCATCAGGCGGGGGGCCCGGATCACCCTCCCCCCAAACGCCGCGCCGATAGCCTGGTGCCCCAGGCAGACCCCTAGGATGGGCAGGCGCCCGGCAAAATGGTGGATGGCGGCCAGGGAAATCCCCGCCTCATTAGGAGAACACGGGCCGGGGGAGATCACCAGTCGGCTGGGTCGGCTCGCCTCCAGGCCCGCCAGGTCAATCTGGTCATTGCGAAAGACCCGCACTTCCTCCCCCAGCTGGCCAAAATACTGGACCAGATTATAGGTGAAGGAATCGTAATTATCTATCATTACTAACATAATAAACCTCTGAGATAAACCCCTTATATTTTTGCAGGAGGGGGCTTGGGGGAACCCACCGCCCACCGTAGGGGCGGACCCACGTGTCCTCCCTGGGCGCACACATGGGTGCGCCCCTACGATTAAAAGCGGGGTTCCCCCAAATCCTCACATCAATCCTTCCTCCGCCCGGTCCAGGGCCCGCATCAGGGCCATCCCCTTGTTCACGGTTTCCTGATACTCCGCGGCCGGGTCCGAATCCGCCACGATGCCGGCCCCCACCTGGAGATAGACCCGGCCCTGGTGGATGGTGAAGCTGCGGATCGTGATGCAAAAATCAAGATTGCCGCCGAAACTGAGATATCCCACCGCCCCGGCGTAGGGTCCCCGGCGGGTCGGCTCCAGCTCCTCGATGATCTCCATGGCCCGCACCTTGGGGGCGCCCGCGACGGTCCCGGCAGGAAAGGTTGACTTCAGCAGGTCCAGGCCGTCGTGCTCCGGGGCCAGTTCCCCCTCCACCTGAGAGACGATGTGCATAACGTGGGAGTAGCGTTCGATGCTGAACAGCTCCGGCACTCGCACGCTGCCGATCCTGGCCACCCGGCCCACGTCGTTGCGGCCTAGGTCCACCAGCATCAGGTGCTCGGCCCGCTCCTTGGGGTCGGCCAAAAGCTCGGCCTCCAGCGCCTGATCCTCGGCGGGCGTGGCGCCCCGGGGACGGGTGCCGGCGATGGGCCGGTAGCTGACCTGGCCTTCCTCCAGGCGCACCAGGATCTCCGGCGAGGCCCCCACCACCTTCATGTCCCCCTGGTCCAGGTAGAACATGTAGGGCGACGGATTGATTAAGCGCAAGGCCCGGTACAGGTCAAAGGGGTCGTGGCGCAGCGGCGTAGAAAAACACTGGGACAGCACCACCTGGATGACGTCCCCCGCGGCGATGTACTCCTTGGCCTGCCGCACCATGGCTTCGAACCGCTCCTGGGTAAGGTTGGACTCCAGGGAGGGCCGCGGCGACGCCGGCAAGGCCTCCACCAGGGGCACCGGCTGGCGCAGGCGCCCGATAATCACGTCGATGGCCGCCACCGCACGGTCATATTGGCCCTTAAGGGGCGCGGCCGGGTCGAGGTGCACCAGGGTCAGGATCTTGATGGTCTGGCGCAGGTTGTCGAAAATCAGCAGGTTGTCCGCCAACATCAATTGGGCCTCGGGCATGGCGATGGGGGGGTTGAGGGACGGCAGCCGCTCGATATAGCGCACCATGTCGTAGCCCAGGTAGCCTACCAGCCCGCCCCAGAACCGGGGCAGCCCCGCCGTGGCCACCGGCCTGAACCCGGCCAAAAGGCCTCGCAGGTGCTCGAAGGGGTCGGCGGCGGGGTCCAGAATTTCCCTGCGCCCCTGGCGGTGGATGACCGTTTTGCCGCCCTCAACCTGGAACATCAGGGACGGATTGAGGCCCAGAAAACTGAAGCGGCCCCATTTTTCACCACCTTCCACGCTCTCCAAAAGGAAGGAACACCCCTCGCCCCGCAACTTCTTGTAGGCCGACACCGGGGTCTCCAGGTCCCCCAGGATCTCGCGATAGACCGGGATCAGGTTGCCCTGCCGGGCCATGTCGCTAAACGTGCCAAAATCCGGATAAACCATGCCTGCTCCAAAGAAAAGAGAATATTTTATCAGAGGTTCAGGGAGCTTCGCCCCATGTCCCCCCTACAATCTGACGATTGCGCTTGTGCGGGGAGAGGGCTAAGGGCTTTTTTGTAAGGTGCCCTTACCCCCTCCCCCCACACCCTCCACCCCCCCCACCCCCATAAGGGGGTGAGAAATGGGAATTATTGGTGGGGCGAGCCTCCGTGCCCGCCATGCCTCCATCATCCTTCACAATCATTGGTGGCGCAGGCGTCTCGCCTGTGCATCTTGCTGTGAACCTTAATCCACTATACCATCAAAACCATAAAAAAAAGCCAGGCCCCCATTGGGCCACGGCTTTTTCCGCCTAAAAAAACCGGGGCCCCTCTCGTGAGGGGCCCCAAAATATCAAACCTGTTGCCGGACGCACCTCACGAACCCGCCATCACGCGCCACCAGCACCAACTGAATTCAAAGGTAATTTCCATAGCTGAAAAATTATCTCATCAGCAACGGGGTGTCAAGCTTTATCCTTGTCTTTATCAATAAAGCCGGGCTGGGCGGACATAATGGATAGACGCCGAGAGGTAAGATTGAAATAGAGCAGAACTACTAATATTAACGGAGTTATCTGCAGCATATTCTCGTACGCCAGAACTCTGGATAACAGAGGCGTAATCCAGGCCAGAATCAGGAAGATCTTATCATTGACCAGCCAGCCCTTTTGATACCCTTCCCAACCAATCCATGCAGCGGGAATGGCCAGCCGTACCAATTCGTATTCCGAAGCATAGGGCGTAAACAACAAGCTGCCGATGACCAATACCGAAACCCGAATAGCCATGGCCTCCCTCCGGGACCACGTCCAAATCACAACGCCAACCATTGCGGCCATCGCCAGTCCCTGGATAATATAGGCTGCAGTCAGATTTCCCCCCGCCTGGAGAGTTGCAGCAAAGAGAGTAGGCATAATTTTTAAAGAGGCTAACCCCTGTTGGAGGGCTTGCATGGGCAGGCTACGAATGTGCCAATAGGCCAGCCAGGGTTCCCAGCCAAAAGCCAGGATACTGGCAAAGGCCAGAATTCCGGCGGAAACCATGGGGGCCCCCAGAGTTCGCCAATAGCGACCAGCAAGCAATGCCAATGGAATCAAAACAAAAAAATTAGGCTTGTAACTGAGCAGCCCGAATAAAATTCCCGCCATGACGGGCGAGCCTTCCATCAGGAGCAGGCCCCCGCCCAATAGCGCGGCCGAAAATAGGCCATTTTGCCCATAATTGAGGTTCATCAATGCCCCGGGAAATGATAAGGCCAGCCAGATGGTCAGGGGATGGGGGGCACTGAGTCTGATTACCAAGAGATAGGCACTGAGAGTCAACACCAGCCACATTATAAGAGAGGGATAATAAGGCAGGAAAGACAGGGGCAAGACCATAAGTAAGAAAGTCGGAGGGTAGAACCAGGGAGTCGGAAACGGTTGGCCGTTTGCCTGAGCCAAGGCCGGATAGAATTGCGCCGTATCATAAACCGCCGCGGGCTTCCCAGCTGCGACAAAGGAAGATCCAACCCAGAATTCGAGAAAGTCGTTCTTGCTTAAAGGGCCTTCCAAATTTAATGCCCAGCGAACCAGTATATTCCCTACATAGGCAACAATAATTATCTTAGGTATTATTGTCAGTATCTTTAGTAACAGCCAATCCCAATCAACGGCAATCTTCATGCTGAATTTTTCCGGAAAACTTTTCTTCTCGGGGTTATTATCTTAATGATTGGGACAATTTATCCGCCTTGATTAACGACAACAATCGTGAATGAATCAGATCATTACTGCCTACAATATTGGGGGCGCAGATGTCGTAATCGCCGCCGTCGAAGGTGGTGATCTTGCCCCTGGCCTCGGTGACAATGACCACACCCGCGGCGGTGTCCCAGGGCTTCAGGTTTTCTTCATAGTAGCCGTCAAAGCGGCCGCAGGCCACGTAGCACATGTCCAGGGCCGCGGCCCCGGCCCGGCGTACCCCCTGTGCGCTAGCCACCACCCGACCTAACCGGGCCATGCTCTCGGGCACCCGCTCCCGGATGTCGTAGGGAAAGCCCGTGGCGATGAGGGCCCGGGACATTTGCGCCGTCTCGGATACCCGGATAGGCCGGCCGTTGAGTCTGGCCCCCCCTCCCCTTCTGCCCTCGAAGAGCTCATCCCGCAGGGGGTCATAGATAACTCCGTATTCCAGGAGGCCGTCCGCCTCGCACGCGATGGACACGCAAAACATGGGAAACCCGTGGGCGAAGTTGACGGTGCCGTCCAGGGGGTCGATGATCCAGCGGCAGGTCGGCGCCGGCTCGGCCTCCCAGGCCAGGCCGGGATGACCCGGTTCCAGGGCAGCCAAGGGCGGCTGCCCCACCCCCCCCTCCCCTACCCTCTCCTCGGCCAGAAACTCGTGGTCCGGGAAGGTCTGGCGGATCATCCCGATGATAATCTCCTGGCACTGAAAATCGGTCTCGGTCACCGGGTCGATGGTCCCCTTCATGGTGATCTGGTGGGGTTTCTGGTAGTTGAGGCGCATCACCGCGCCCGCCGCCAGGGCGGCTTGCCGCCCGATCTGGGCGATTTTATCTGGCATATGATTAATTCCTTGCCTGGCAGGCAGGTTGGAAATGATGGCAATAAATGAGATGCTGGTACGCAGTGCGCACCCTATAAAAAAAACAAAAACCGGCTGCTCAGGAGCCCACCGTCAGGAGCTGAAAGCCGGTCTGGGGGTCCTTTTGGCGCCGGGCGTCGGTCCCGAGGATTTCCAGTACGACCACCTCGCCCACCAGCCAGACGTCCACCCCAGCCCGGGTGCAGCCCACCGTGGCCCCCCCTTCCCGGCCCGCGGCGGCGTGCATGTGCAGCATGGGCGTCCCCGCCTCGTCGGGGATCAGGGTCCCCACTGCCAGGACTTCCTGGGAGCCGGTGAGCTGGTGGATCAGGGGCACGACCGCGTCAAGCCGCTGGGCATCGGGACCCACCACCACTTTGCTGCCCGTGGCCGACCCACCCAGGTAGAAGGCCAGGGCGTGTTTTAGCCCCTGCTCCCGGGCGAAGGTCTCCAGCGTATCATTGAGGCGCTCCCCGTCCTCCAGTCGCAAGACGAAGACCCGTCCCATCCTGCCTTCCGTGTACTGCATGCCGCCTCCCTTGAGGTGTTGATGCCGAGTCGTCATCAAACCAGTGGCCCGGGCTTTCCCCCGCGGCTACCAAAGAACTTATTGCTCGCAACTCGGTATGACAACTCCCTTTATGGAATGTCTCAACTATACCATTACTTAAACGCATTCGCCCTTAACCTCCCCCTCCCTTAAAGGAAGGGGGTTAGGGGGAGGTGAATGGTAAGGCTGTGCAGTTATTTTAACTTTTATCAACCCCAGCCTGCCCCTACGAGCAGGGGCCTCATTTCTTCTTGCCTTTGCTGCTCCCCTGCTTTTTGGAGGCGGGTTTGGAATGAGCCGGGGCCGGGGTCAGGGGCGTGAACAGGTTGACCGTGACCAACCCGATAAAGAACCCCCCCAGGTGGGCCATCCAGGCCACGGTGCCGCCGTTCCTCAGGCCGTAGAACTGTAACGCCAGCCACAGTCCCAGCCAGACGAAGGCGGGGATGTACACCGTTTCCGGGCGTAGCCGCCAGAAAACTATGGTGCAGATGGGCGATTTGGGCAGTCGGATCAGATACCCCCCCAAAACCCCGGCAATGGCGCCGCTGGCTCCGATGAGGGGTACGGCCAGGCTGGAAGCCGCCAGCACGTGGAAGATGCAGGCAAAGAAGCCGCAGAAAAAGTAAAAGCCGAAAAACCGTCCGGGGCCTAGGTCATCCTCCAGGGCTTCCCCAAAGACCCAGAGAAACCACATATTGCCGATGAGGTGCACCCAGCCGGCGTGGAGGAAGAGGGAACTGAACATGGTAGGCAGCAGCCCCACGGACTGCCGGAGGCTCAAGACCTTGAGCCGGCTGAGCTTAGCGGCCACCGCCCCCTTGTGGTAAAACAGGTCCGTGGCCGCATCGGAGCCGATGTGGAGTTGATAGAGAAAAATCGCCACATTCACCACGATCAGCCCCAGGGTGATCCAGGGCCACCGGTGTTTGGCCGGGGCCCCCCTGATAGGAATCATGCCGCAGCTCCGGCGTGCAAATCCTGAGGCCCGGGCCCGATAAGCGCAACCCGGCCTGGATGACGATGCGGTGTACATCTGGCGGTGGACACCATGGGTTCTCGGTTAAGCTCCCTCTTGTGGCCGCGAGTTATTCATCAGGGCGTTAACCAAGTCCCTTCCCTTTTCCCCCTTCTCCTCGGAGGAGAGGGTTGGAGTGGCGGTGAAGGTGACTTGATTCCTGGTCCGGGTAGTAAGAACGGGAAGAGTTAACTCACCCCGGCCTTTCAGCCCCGCGCATTGTACCCCAATCCCTCATAGCTGTCCAGACCCGGAAAGCGCGGAGTTGACAAGGGGAGGAGTTTCTAATAAAAAGACTACATGGTGCGGCCCAAGAGAAAATTGTACATTCGGACGTTTGGCTGCCAGATGAACGTGGCCGATTCCGAACTGATGGCCCAGGTTTTGGGGGAGGAATACGACCTGACGGCCCGGGCCGAGGACGCCGACCTCTACCTGATCAACACCTGCGCCATTCGCCACAAATCCCAGGAGAAGGTCAAAAGTCTCCTGGGCAGTTTAAAGTTTCTCAAGCAGCAGCGCCCCCAGCTTATCCTGGGGGTCGGGGGCTGCGTGGCCCAACAGGAGGGCGAGCGGCTCCTGGCTGTGGCCCCCCATCTCAATCTGGTATTCGGCACCAAGGGCATCTACCGGCTGCCAGCCCTGGTGAACCGGGCCGTGCAGGGCGAACGGGTGGTGGACGTGACCCTGGAACGGCACTTTCCGGACCTGCCCCACCGCGCCTGGTCGCCGCGCACGGTGCAGACCATGGTGACGATCATGCAGGGCTGCGATAACTTCTGCACCTTCTGTGTGGTCCCCTACGTCCGGGGCCGGGAGGTCAGCCGGGAGCCCGCCGCCATCCTGGACGAAGTCGCGGCTTTTCTTGAGGCCGGTGGCCAGGAAGTGACCCTCCTGGGCCAGAACGTCAATTCCTATGGCCGGGGCTTGCCGGAGCCCATCACTTTTCCCCAACTGCTGCGCCGTCTGAATCGGCTGCCGGGCCTGAATCGCCTGCGGTTCGCCACCTCCCACCCCCGGGACCTGTCGCCTGAGCTCATCAGCGCCTTTGGCGAACTCAGCGCCCTGTGCGAACATCTCCATTTGCCGGTGCAGTCCGGGGCCAACCGCATCCTCCGGAGGATGAACCGGGGCTACACCCGGGAACACTACCTGGAAAAGGTCGTGTCTCTCCGGGGCGCCTGCCCTGACCTCGCTCTGTCCACCGACCTGATCGTCGGCTTTCCCGGGGAAACCGAGGCGGATTTTGACCAGACCCTGGACCTGATGCGGGAAGCGGAGTTCGATCAGGCCTTTTCCTTCAAATATTCCCCCCGCCCCCAGACCCGGGCGGCGACCTTCCCAGAACAGGTGCCGGAAGAGATTAAGGCGGATCGCCTGGCTCGCCTCCAAGCCTTGCAGGATGAGCTTACCCGGAAATCTCATGCCCGTCTCGTGGGCCAGGAGCGGGAGGTCTTGGTGGAAGGCCCGAGTAAACGCTCCGCCCAGGAGTTGTGCGGACGTCTCAAGACCAACCAGATCGTCAACTTTAACGGACCCCGGGAATTGGCGGGACGTCTGGCCCGGGTTATCATAACCGAGGCTCACCCCCATTCTCTGAAAGGCCGATGGGTGCAGGGCTCGTCCACCTCGTAACCGTGGGGAGGCGCTGGTGGCCATCCCCGAGGGAGGCATCATGCTAAGAGAAATGACGGTTTCCGGGTTGACCATCGACCCCTTCACCAACAGCCCCATCATGATCCTCAAGGATGTGGACTCGGACAAAGCCGTCCCCATCTGGATCGGGTTGCTGGAGGCCACCGCCATTGCCAGTGAGTTGGAGAACATCAAGTTCTCCCGCCCCATGACCCATGATCTGTTGAGAAATATCATGGATCTCATGGAGACCACGGTGACCAAGGTGGAGGTTTGCGACCTGCGCGATAACACCTATTTTGCCCTTATCTACCTTATCCGGGACGGCCGGGAAGTCAGCATCGACGCCCGGCCCAGCGATGCCATCGCCATCGCCCTGCGCACCAAGGCCCCCATCTTCGTGGCCGAGGTGGTGATCCAAAAGGCCCGGCGCGTGGACCTGACCGCCAAAGAGGCCATCACCACCGAAGACGCCAAGAAGTGGACCGAGGTGCTGGAAAGCCTGGACCCGGAAGATTTCGGCAAATATAAGATGTAAGGAAAACCGGCGTACATCTGACCACGCCGCATGGCCAGGCGGCCCCACGCCGGAAAAATCCCCGCTGGCTCGATAATGAGAGCTGCAATATGATCGATCTCCATACCCATTCCCTGTATAGCGACGGCGAACTGGTGCCGGCAGAGCTGTGGCGCCGGGCCCAGGTGAAAGGATACCGCTATCTCGCCATCACCGATCATGTGGATGCCTCCAATTTCGAGGTGGTCTTCAGCCGGCTGAAAGCCGCGGCCTTGAGCCTTAACCGGGGGGACTACCCGGTGCTCATCCCCGGCCTGGAGTTCACCCACCTGCCCCCGGCCCTCATTGCCCCCCTGACCGCCCAGGCCCGGGCCCTGGGGGTGCCCCTCATCGTGGTCCACGGTGAGAGCCTGGCGGAACCGGTGGCTCCGGGCACCAACCGGGCCGCCATCGAGGCCGATATCGACATCCTGGCCCACCCCGGCCTTATCACCCTGGATGAAGCCGCCCGGGCCCGGGAACGTGGCGTCTTTCTGGAGATCTCCGCCCGCAAAGGCCACTGCCTGGCCAACGGCCACGTGGCCCGGACCGCCCTGGAAGTGGGCGCGTCTCTGCTGGTCAACACCGACTCCCACGGCCCCTCGGACCTCATCACCCGGCACCAGGCGGAGCGCATCGCCCGGGGCGCAGGCCTCACGGAGGCCGCGGTCCATACCCTCTTTGCCGACGCCGAATCCCTGGCCCGCCGTCTGGCAGAGCTGTAAAACGCTTGTGGTATGCATTAAGTTAATTCTTTTATTATTTCCTAAATTCCCTGATAGGGCAAAAGGAGAATATAACCATGGATAGTTCTGAAGAAAGAACCCGTGGCGAGCAAATCAACACATGGGTGCAAACTATCGGGATTGTTTTAGCTGCTGCCTGGGGAATATACACTTTTGTCTTTACACAAATTACGCTGCCAAAATCAGCCCCACTAAATATATCGATAGGTCTTTCTTTAAAAAGGAGCGGTACGAGCGTTCCTGTAGTAGCCAAAAATGGTAAAAAATTTGAAGCTATCGAAATGAAAATTTCCGCCCAAAATCCTAGTTCACGAATAATTTATCTATATCCTAATAAATTCATAGCATATGGATTTAAGGTAATTCAGAAAGATTATAATATTCCGAAACAAATCCCTGATCAACAAGATAATTTTTGTAGTCTCATAACTAAGCATTATAGCTTAAGCCAGTCGTCAATAATAGCTATTGCTGATTTTATACCTGATTTCTTTTTAAAACCAGGTGAAAAAGTAGGAAGAGATTTAATATTTCTTGTCCCTAAAGGCGAATATGATATGCTTCAAGTTATTGGTTATATCCCTACTGCTGCCGATGAATCAGATGAATTTAAATTGAGGTGGGAATGTGTAGAAAACAATGAGTTGGCTTATTCTATGTACAAGGTTTCAGGAGGTAAGGAAGAGAAATTAGAGAAGATAAAAGGAGTTGGATTTAAAAATTATCCAAAAAAACTTGACTGGCAATATGCTGAAACTAGCTCAATGATATCTTTGTGGTAAGCTCATCACTTAGTTTGCTTTAAATTTTCCAATATTTATATAGCGGCTTATGGCCGCCATAATAATCTGACGCCTCCGCCAAATGCCTCTCCAAATCTTGCCATTCTCTCAAGATTATTTGCCAATTCATGGCCTGTCATGGTTTAATAGAATCGATGGACCGAGTGACACGTGAATCTGCCAAAAATTTGGGAATATGGCTCAACCGCTTCGGCCTGACGGTGCTGGAGTTCTTTCTGCCCCGGATGTGTCTGTTCTGCGGGGCGGCGGTGGGGGAAGAGGCCCAGATCGCGGTCTGTCCGGAGTGCGAGGGGCAGATCGAGTGGGTCGCCAGCCCCCTGTGCACCTGCTGCGGGGTGATGTTTGCCTCCCGGGACGGCGCCGACCGCGTCTGCGGGGATTGCCAGACTGATCCGCCCCCCTTTACCCGGGCCCGGGCCGCGGCTATCTACGAGGGGCCCGTGGCCAAGGCCATTACCAATTTCAAGTTCGGCCGCCGCATGGCCTATCTCCCGGTTTTGCAGCACTGGCTGAGGTGCCCCCTGTGTCTGGAGTTGGTGGCCACCGCCGACCTCCTGGCACCCGTGCCCCTCCACCCGAAACGCCTGAAACATCGGGGCTTCAACCAGTCCCTCCTCCTGGCCCGGACCTTCCCAGAGGTGCCGGTGGAACGGGAGGCCGTTGTCCGCACCCGCCATACCGTGCCCCAGGTGGGACTCAAGGCCAGGGAGCGCCGGGACAACGTCAAGGGGGCCTTTGCGGTGCCCGATCCGGCCCGGGTGAAGGGGAAAAACGTGCCCCTGGTTGATGACCTGTTCACCACCGGCTCCACGGTGCAGGAGTGCGCCAAAGTCTTGCGCAGGGCCGGCGCCCGCCAGGTGGAAGTCCTCACCGTGGCCCGGGTGAGGCATGAATGAGAATTAAGGGAAAAAACGGATTGCTGGAATTTCTGATGGTGGCCCGTGCCGGCCCTACAGGTAAAATATTTTACCATCACTGGTTCTCGTTAGGGCACAGGGTACTGGGCCCTCTAACGACCAACCTTGGGATGAAAATTCTTCATATTTACCGAGGCCGCAATTCATGACCGTATGCAGCACCGACCATAAAGTGGTGGATCGGGAGGCCGCGGCCCGGTGGGTCAAAGACCGACAGGGCGCGGCTAAGCTGGTGGTCTTCACCAACGGCTGTTTCGATCTCCTGCACCTGGGCCACGTGCACTACCTGGAGGAGGCGCGCTCCCTGGGGGACGCCCTCATCGTCGGGGTCAACACCGACGCCTCGGTGGCCCGCCTGGGCAAAGGCCCCGGCCGCCCCCTCAACCCCGCAGCCGACCGGGCTCGGCTCTTGGCGGCCCTAGCCTGCGTGGATCGGGTGGTGCTGTTCCCCGAAGACACGCCCCTGGAGCTCATTACCATGATCGCCCCCGACATCCTGGTGAAAGGCGGGGACTACCAACTGCACGAGATCGTGGGCCGGGAAGCGGTACTGGCCCGGGGCGGCCGGGTGGTGGCTTTGCCCTTCGTGCCGGGCTACTCCACCACCGCGCTCCTCGAGCGCATCCGGGGTGGAGGTTGAGGAGGAGGCAAACCGACCTCTGCCGTTCTTGTCCTGGCAGTCCTTGTGAGCAATAATTTGATTTTTAAAAATGTTATGTGCTATCGTGCTATCCACGAATCGAGTTTGGTTTAAATAATAAAGTCGCTTTTGTGCTAACCTTTGGAAAAGATGTCCCATAGCCGATTTCTTACAGACGCAGCCAAAACTGCCGCATCATCTCCATATAACTCCCCCAATAGGCGCCAAGCAGCAATGCAGTCAAAGATGCCCCCCGATCATCATCGTTGCCATAGCATAAATGATCAAAGCTAAGATAATCATATCCTACCTGATTATAATTGTTATTAATATTCTCTGTATTGAGAGTATAGCTTATTGTTTAGGGAAATATTTAGAAACTAAAGGTGTGTTATATAAAGCGCAGGAAA
This sequence comes from uncultured delta proteobacterium, assembly GCA_963812015.1. Classification (GTDB taxonomy): domain Bacteria; phylum Desulfobacterota; class Desulfobaccia; order Desulfobaccales; family 0-14-0-80-60-11; genus 0-14-0-80-60-11. Next base: position 1,886,047 of record CAWETI010000003.1, read on the forward strand.
CTTTTGATGATTTTGATAATTATCTGAAAAACCGACATCCGGTATTAGGTTGGATTTCTCAGAAGGATGTCGATGCACATGGGTCACGCCTCATTCCTGCCTACCCTGACCCCACCAAATTTACTGCCTGCGTCTCTTTGTATGGAGATTCTTTTACTTGGGGCGCAGAAGTTGATAATGAAGACGCCTGGTCCAATGTGCTCTCATCATTACTGGGTTGCCGGGTAGAAAATTATGGTGTCGGTGGGTACGGCACTGACCAAGCTTATTTGCGGTTCAAGTTAAATATTCAGGATAAATCCAAGGTTGTCATAATGGGTTTTTTAACTGAAAATATTTTCAGAAATATTAATCAATTTAGGAATCTTCTTTATCCAAACCATCGCTATGCCCTTAAGCCGCGATTTATCCTCGATAAGGATGGAAACCTTGAATTGATTCCCTTAATAAATGTATCAAAAAATGAATATATTCTCCTCGTGAAAGAACCGGATAAATATTTGAAGCATGAATTTTTTTTTAGAAGACTTCGGCCATATAAATAGTCTTAGATTCCCCTATACGCTGTCACTCTTAAAATGCGTTAACCATTATTACCTACATGCCAAACTTGCTGGAAAGCCTACCTATTCTGATTTTTACAATTCGAATCATAAATCGGGAGCTTTGCAAATTACAAATAAGATTCTTATAGATTTTAATAATGACGCTTCAGCAGAAAACAGGATTCCAATAATATTAATAATACCTACGTATGATGATTTAAAATATTTTAAAAAAAATCAAAAATGGGTCTACCAAAATCTCATAGATTTATTAAGAAAAGAAGGCATAGAACCACTACATGTCGGCGAAGATTTTTTAGAGAAAATTGGAACGCGCAACATTAATGTTTTTTTTACAATTACAACCGGTCACCTTAATGTCGAGGGCAATAAAATACTGGCAGGCATTGTCTATAAATATATTAAAGAGAAAGTGTCTGCCAACCCATCGAAACCCACCTCATTGCCTGCCTCCCCATAATGTTCTCAAGTTTATTCATCAGGCATTGCGGGGCTCTTCTCATCAAGTTTTTGCCCGCAAGCCGGCGAAGGCCAGGGGCAGGAGGGCCAGGCTGATGGCCCCGGAGATGATGAGCGGCGCCTGGTAGCCGTAGGCCGCGCCCAGGGGGCCGAAGATCAGTGACCCGGCCAGGACCCCCATGGTGGTGGTCAGGGAGATGAGGCTGGCGCTGCCGCCGATGCGGTCCACGTGAAAGAGCCGGGTGATCGTGGTGTAGGTCTCCATAAGGATGAGGCCGTCGCCGAACCCGTGCACCGCCCGCCAGGCAAAGGACCAGGGCAGGACCGGATATGTCATCATGATATGCCCGGCGCCGGAAAAAACGAGGGCCAGGGAGAGAAAGGTGAGGGGCTTGAGGCGCTGCGCCCAAAAACGGCCGTGGAGATAGGCGGTGAGGGCCACTACCCCGAACTCCCCGGCCATGTATGTCCCCACCCCCAGGGGCGACAGGCCCAGGTTCTCCTCCAGGAACAGGGCGAGGCTGGTGGCCTCGGCCCCCCAGTGCAGGGTGAAGAGAAAGAGCCAGGTGACAAAAAAGAGCACCGGGGGAGCCAGAAAATCCCGGCCATACTCGAAGAGGGGGATACGCACGCCCCGGGTCAGCGGGAGTTTGACCGTGGGCGCAATCAACAGGAGTAGCCCGATGCTGCAGAGCTTCAGGGTGGTGGCAAAATCCAGCCAGTAATACGCCGCCCCCCCAAAAAGGGCCCCCACCATCATCCCCCCCATGCGCATGGCGTTATAGTGGCCCAGACGCCGGGGGGTATCCGCCTGCTCTTCCTTGAACAACAGGGTATCCAGGGAGAGCCGGAAGAGTTGGATACTCAGGCCGAACCCCCAAAAGACCCCCAGAAAGGTCCAGAAACTCCCCACGACCGCCAGCCCCCAGAGGCTCAGGGCCATGGCCGCCAGGCCGATCCGGGTGAGAATCCGGGCCGGATACCGGTCGCCGATGACGCCCACGGGGAAGGCCACCAGGATGGCGTTCAGACTCAGGACCGCATAGAGGACCCCGATCTGGCCCCCGGTGAAATGGAGACTGCCTTTTAAATAAAGGGGGAGCAGGAAATAGATGCAGGCGATGACGGCGGAATAGACGCTGATGTAAAAGGGAAGCAAGGCGGAAGGCCGCACTTATACGGCGCTGCGGTCGAGCCGGACCTCCATGGCCCGGGCCGGACATACCGGGCAGCACAGCTCGCAGGCGCTGCATTTGCTGGCGTCAAAGAGCACTGCCATCTCCGGCCGCTTGACGTAGAGGGCCCCGGTGGGACAGACAGCAGTGCAGGCGCCGCATTGGTAGCAGCGCTCTTCGTTGCGCCGGACATCCCGGGCCACCCGCTGCACCTTGACTCCCGCCTCCCGGAGGTATTTGAGGCCCCGCCGGAAATTCTTGGGGTGGCCCCGGAGCTCCATGACCATAATCCCCTCTTTCCGGGGATAGATGGTGGCCTTGAGGAGGTTGAACTCCAGGTCGTAATCCTTGACCAGGCGGTAAATGATGGGCTGATCCACCACTTCCTGGGAAAACCGCAGCACTAACATTTCCGCATGCATATCCTGATCCTCTGTGGGGCGGCTACCCCCTGGCCGCCGCCATTCATGCGCCGGCTCTTTCCAGAGGCGGGCGCCGAGGCCCGCCCCGCCGGTCAATATCTCTAAATCTCTAAATTCTTCCTGGCGATGGGCGCCGGCCAGGATTCCATAATCTCATAAAATTATATCAGAAAAACGGCATCCCTCAAACCAGGCTGCCGAAGCGACGCTCCCAGGCAGTCCTCAGGGTGGACAGGGGGGCCTCCAGCAGGGTCTGGCCATGGCGGATAATCTTGAAGGTTGAATTAACGCCAACCTGTCCGAGGTAATAAAGGGGCTGGCCCTGAAACATCTCCTCCAGGCGGCCCTGGTGGGCCGGGTCCACGCTCACCAAGAAACGCCCGGCGGATTCTGAATAAAGTGCGACATAGGCCGGGCATTCGGGGGCCACCCGGCTCAGGTCCACCTCCACCCCCAAGCCCGCCGCCAGGCTGGCCAGGGCCAGATGTACCGCCAGGCCGCCCCGATAGAGGCCGTGGGCCGAAGCCAGGAGATCCCCCCGGCCGGCCGCCTCCAGGACGCCATAATAGGCCAGGAAGGCCTCGGGGTTAACCTTAGGGACGCTCAGCCCCACCGCGCCCAGAAGCTCGTAAAACTCCGAACCTCCCAGCTCTGGCCGAGTGTCCCCCACCAAATAAATGAGGTCCCCGGGCCGTTTCCACTCTGGGCTCAAGGCCCGGCGCAGGTCCGGCAGGACGCTCACCGCGGTGAAAAACAGGGTGGGCAGGCCGCTTACCCGGTGCATCTCGCCGTAGGCCCCGGGCAGCACGCCGTCCACGTACATGCTGTCCTTGCCGGACAGCAAAGGGATGCCATAAGCCCGGCACAGGTCTTTGAGGGCCAAGCAGGCCCTTACCAACTGCGCCGCTTTGTAGTCCCCATCGGGGTTGTGTTGGGGGTGGTACTCCACACTGGGCCAACAGAAGTTGTCCACCCCGCCGATATGGGAAAGGCTTCCGCCTACCGCCAACAGGCGCCGCACCGCTTCGTCGATAGTCACAGCGGTCATGTGATAGGTGTCGATCTGGGAGTAGGCGGGGTTCAGGGCCAGGCTCACGGCCAGCCCCCGGTGCGAATCCGGCCGGGGCCGCAGCACCGCCGCATCGCCGGGCACCGAGGCCGCCTCCCCCACCAGGGGTTTAACCACGCTTGCCCCCTGGACCTCGTGATCGTACTGGCGGGTGATCCACTCCCGGGAGCAGATGTTGGGGCGGTCCAGCATGGCCAGGAGCACTCCCAGGTGATCCCCGGGCTCCCCCAAGACCGGCTCCACCAGGCGGGTCTCCGGTGGCAGCCACCGAGCCTCAAACTCCCAGGGGGGAAACTCCTCCTCCAGAAACGACAGGTCCATGTAGGCGCAGGTGCGGCCCTGGTACTTCACATCCAGGATGCCCGTATCGGTGTAGCGGCCCATGACGGTTGCCTCCACCGCGTGCTTCCGGGCCAGACTCTTGAAGCGGGCTTCATGCTCCGGCCTCACGGCCACCACCATGCGCTCCTGTGATTCCGACACCCAAATTTCCCAGGGGTTCAGGCCCTGGTATTTCAGAGGCACCGCTTCCAGCCAGACCTCCCCGCCGCCGGCCATCCGGGCCGATTCTCCCACTGCCGACGACAGCCCGCCGCCGCCGCAGTCGGTGATAAAGGTGATGAGGCCCTGGTCCCGGGCCTCCAGGAGGAAGTCGTGCATATTCTTCTGGGTGTAGGGGTCGCCGATCTGGACGTGGCCGGCCGGAGTGCCCGGGGACGAGACTTCGGAGGAGGCCGTTACCCCGTGAATCCCGTCCTTGCCCACCCGGCCGCCACAGGTGATGATCAGGTCGCCGGGGTGGGCCGCCTTTTCAGCCCCAGGCTCGCCGTGGATTTCCTTGGGCAGGAGCCCTATCGCCCCCACGAACACCAGGCATTTGCCCAGGTAGGCGGCGTCAAAATAGAGGGCGCCGTTGACGGTGGGGACCCCGCTCTTGTTACCCCCATCCTTGACGCCTTCGATAACGCCGTCCAGGAGCCGCCGGGGGTGCAGCCGGGGTTTGAGCGGTCCGCCATAGTCCCGGGGGCCGACGCAAAAGCCGTACATACCGCCGATAAGGCGAGCCCCCTTGCCGGTGCCCAGGGGGTCCCGGTAGACCCCCACGATGCCGGTGAGGGAACCGCCGTAGGCCTCCAGGTTGGAAGGGGAATTGTGGGTCTCGCCCTTAATCACATAGGAGAACTCGTCGTCGAACTGCCCCACCCCGGCGTTGTCCCACAGCACCGACACCACCCAGGGTTTGTCCCGGGCAATTTCCCGGGTGGGGGCGTCAATACAGACCTTGAAGGGGTTATCCAGGGTTAAGGTCTCGCCGCTCACCACATCCCGGTAGAGGAACCGCCCCCGGAAGGTGTTGTGATTGCAATGGTCACTGCGGGCCTGGGCCAGGTACTCCAGTTCCACGTCGGTGGGCGCCGCAAGCCCCACTGCCGCCCGCCGGGCCTTGACTTCGGGGCGCTGAAAATAACCCAAAATGACCGGCAGGTCGGCATCCCGCAGGGCCAGATAGCGCCGGCGGCTCAGTTCCTTGAGGACGTCCGCCGAGGTGATCTCAAAGGCCTCCACTGTCGAGGTGTGGGCTAAAACCACCCGGGGCAAAATAATCCCCATCCCGGTGCCGGGGTCCCAAGTCTCTTGGGAAAAGATCCGAAATTCCTGGACCATGTCGTTGGCCAGGAGTTCCCGGGCGATCTGGGCCACGTGCGGCTCGGTGAGGTTCTCGCCGGTTAAGAGAAAGAGCCTGGAGGTATAGACCGCGGCTTCCGGGGGCAGCGGTCGGCCCAGGAAAGCCTCGATGGCCTCGAGGGCCACGGCCCCGGCCGTATCCCGTACTCCGGGCTTGAAGCCCACCCAGATGGCCCAGTGGAAATCCCGGGCCAGGGGTTGAAAACTGGAGACCTGGGTGGTGGGATGGGTGAAGATGTCGGTGCGGATTGCCTCCAAGGCTGCCGTTGGCAGGTCCACATCCAGCATGAGGACCCGCAGCACCCTGACGGCCATAAGGTCAAGGCCGAAATATTCCCGGGCCAGGCGGCGGACCGCCTCCCCTTCCGCGTCCGTCAGGTCCGGGTGCCAACCGATTTCCAAACGAACTGCCATAGTTCTCCCCAGAAGCTCCTTTACTTAATGGAGCAAATATACCACCAGGCGAGCCGGATAGAAAGCCTAAGATGTCATGAATCACATTTAAGCCGGCCACCAGAAAATCGAGACCTGACCCGGCCCGACCATGCAGGCAAAACCTACCCCGCTGCCGGGTCTAGGAGGCGGCCAGGCTTATCAGGCGCGCTTTGATTTAATCATCCGAAAAGCGTCTCGAAGGGGGATTTGATGGAAGAAAAGGCCCAGGGGTACTGACCCTCCGGTGAGGGGTCTCAGGAGGATGTTGAATAACCGCCACTTCCTTCAGCTGGTTATTCTAAGCCAAGCCACAATAAATCCGTAACTTCGTGCAGGATGACAAAAGACCGCTTTTCAACAGTGTCCCATGGGGAGGTTATGTCATGCCGGGCCGGGGCCGAAGCTGGCCGATTCAGCCAAACCGGGGTGATGGGAGGCGTTCCTCCGGGTAGAGGGCACGAATAGCGGGGTCGAGGAAAGGTTGTGGGCCTTAGCCAGTCCTAAAGAGCAGAAAAACTGCCATAAGAATACCCACTTGGATGATCAGGATAAATTCGATTCGTTTAACTTGGGCCTCAGCTGCCAGGATTTTTGGCAGGTATTCAAGCTCGGACTCGATGCTGGCCAGCCCCGACATCAGCGCCCCATATTCTTCCGGGGTAATGATGCCCCTGAGGCCGAAGCTGGATTTATGCTCTCCTCCCCTATCTAAGTCGCTGCCTTTCATGAGCACCCCCCCCATGATTCTTATCGGCACGATTATCTCAGACTTAAAAGTTGCGGGGTCGAGTACGGTCAGAGTGGGAGGCTATGGAATCTTCAGGCCGAAATCTGACGATTTCCTGGGGACCATGATCCGGTCCAGGGAGGGCTCTCTCCCGGAGGAGATGGAGGGGCGCAGGCCAGGAAGGGTGGCGACGGTCTCTCCGGGACTCGCAGGCTAATGGTGCTGAACCTTTACCTCTCCCTTTATCCGGCCTGGTTGGCGGGTACAGCCTGGCCCTTATATTGGGAGCCCCCAGATTTTTTCGTTATTTCTGCCGCATGGCTTTGGAGCGTGAGGCAGTGCGTTTGGCCACGTTGGCAGATATAAGTGTAGCCTTTGTCACTTACGGGGAGGTTGCAGACCAGGCGGTCGATCAACGCCGCGACCAGGCCGGTAAGAGAAAAGTTTCGCGGGTGATGGTAATCACAACCGCAATCAGTAATGCTAAGCATCTTAGATCCTCCATGAATGAAGATACTTATTGGTTGGCGATTTTCGACGGCCTCACCTTCCTGGTTGGCCAGCGAGAATTGCGGACATTATAAATCCTGAGAGAATTAATTGTATAGATAAAAATAGACTTTTTATAATATTATTCCGTCCTTTCAGACCTCATGCCGTCGACGCCATACCTTCAAATTTCAGTTTCTGGCCAGCAGCGCCCCAAAAAAGGCGTCCAGGTTATGGTCCTCCGGGGAGGTGCGGTAAAAGCCGGGAGGCTGGATCAGGGCTCGGGCCGGAGGCGGCAGCCGCCCGGGGTCGATAGCCAGCTCGAATTCCGGGTGCCGGGCCAGGAAAGCGCCGATCTGGGCCTCATTTTCTTCCGGTTCGGTGGTGCAAGTGATATAGAGGATTCGGCCCCCCGGCTTCAACACCCTGGCGGCTTCTTCCAGCATCGCGGCCTGCCGGGGCGGGAACGCGGCGAGGTCTCCTTCCCGGAGCCGGCTCTTGATCTCCGGATGGCGCCGAATAATGCCCAGAGAAGAGCACGGGGCGTCCAGAACCACGGCATCCATGGCGGCGGTTTGTAGCGGCAGCGCCACGGCGGCGTCAGCCCGGAGGGCGTGAGCCGCCTCCACCCCCCATCGCCGCGTCGTGAGCTTCAGTTCCCTAAGACGGCCCCGATGGCTGTCCACCGCTACCAGCAGGCCGGAATCGGCCATGGCCTCAGCCAGATGCGTGGTCTTGCCCCCCCGGCCGGCGCCGATTTCCACCAGGCGCAGGTCCGGCTTCGCCGGCAGCAGGCACGAAACCAGCTGTGCCCCTTCATCCTGAAAGAGCCAGAGGCCCTCTCGATAAGAAGGCAAATCCGTGGGCGCGGTCTTCAGGGTTTCAAATATGAGGCCCACCGGGGAAAACCGGCACTGCCGGGTTTCCACCCCTTCCCGGGCCAGCCGGGCCATGAGGCTGGGGGCATCGGTCTTCAGGGTGTTGACCCGAACGGTGAGCGGCGGAATCTGATTGTTGGCCGTCAAGCGGGCCGCGGTGGCCGCAACGCCATACTGGGCCAGCCAACGCCTGACCAGCCAGGCCGGGTGTGAGTGGATCACGCTGAGGGCCAGCACCGGGTCGGATTCGGGGTCGGGGAGCGGCGGCGCTTCCCCCGCAGCCAGCCGGCGCAGCACCGCGTTAATAAAGCCCACGTGACTCCGGGGCAGACCTTTGGCCTTGGCCAAATTTCCGGCTTCATGGAGCGCCGCCCGGGCCGGCACCCGGTCCAGCATCATAAGCTGAAAGGCTCCCAGGCGCAGGAGTTGCAAAACCAGGGGGTGGAGCCTGGCGAGGGGCAAGTTGGAGAGCTGGGACAACAGATAATCCAGCCGCAGCTCCCAGCGCTTTACCCCCTGGACCAGCTCCAGCAGCAAGGCCCGTTCCCGACGCGGCAGTCCGGGATGACGCTTGAGCGTAGCCGCCAAGCGCTCCTCCACCGATTGCCCCGGGCGAGCCGCCGCGGCCAGGATGTCCAGGGCCAGGGCCCGGGCACCGGGTTGGATCGGCGATAGCAAAAGGTTATTCAAGATTGTCCACCCAGAGTGCCTGCTTCCAAACTCACCGGAACCAAACGAACTTTCCTCAATAAATTCTGCTTCATCATAGCAAAAGCTTTTTATGATCCCTAACATAATCACTAGCGGTTTTTATTGTCAGCCTGAACGAAGGGCATGATCTCAACTCAAGGTAATGGCGAGATGCGGCGCGGCGCTCAGCATGACCATCCCCCTGGGAAGCCTGGTTTTGGCAGAGCTTGCCCCCCCTTGCCACAACGCCGCAAGCAGTAAAGGTGTCCGGAGCGTCCCGGCGCGATACTTCAGGCGATAGGGAAAGGACCCATCGGCTCCGGCTACCTGGCGCCGCCGGTTTTGAGCGCTATCTATCTTTAGATATCCCTGATTGCCGTCACAGCCGGGGGCCTGCTCCCGGTCGCCAAAGTTTGGGGCATCATCCTTTCGCTGCCAAAACTTGAGAAAAATAGGTTGCCAGAACCGAACAAATGCCGCATCTTTAGTGAACCCTGGGCGTCATAGCACCGATAGGCTTGGCTGGGGCCGCCCTCCGGCCGCAAACCGCCATACCGGCGCCCGGCGCGACCAACCCTGCTGCTCTCGGTGTAGGCACTGCCAGAGTCCGCAAGGCTGTTAACCATGACCAAACTGACCCTAACCCTGCTGTTGATTCTCGGTCTTGCCGGCCTCACCCTGGCGTATGGCCCGGCGCTCAGAGCCGTTCCCGCCCTGGCTGAGGATCAAGCCCCGGGGACAGTCCCTGAACCTCACGAACACCGCATCAAACAGGATCTGGAGCAGGCGATTGCCAGGGTGCAGCCGGCGCTCGATCGCTACGGCTATGCGGCGGTTTTCTTGACGGTCATGGTGGAGGGCGTGGGAATTTTAGCCCCTGGCCAAACCTTCCTCATTGCCGCCGCCGTCACCGCGGCCCACGGCCATCTCAGCATCATTTGGGTGTTGCTCTGCGCCTGCCTGGCCGCGACGATGGGGAACAGCCTGGGATACCTCTTGGGCCGCTGGGGCGGTCGTCTCTTGCTGGCCAAATTTAAAGTGAGGGGGGATCGTCTGGCGCGCCTGGAAGGCTATTTCACTCGGTATGGCCGCGGCCTGATTCTTGTGGCTCGCTTTTTCGACGGCCTGCGCCAGCTCAATGGCATTGTGGCAGGCATGTTGAAAATGCCCTGGGGCGTATTCACGGCCTTTAACGTCCTGGGGGCCATCTTATGGAGCGGGGCCTGGGGATTAGGGGCCTATTGGCTCGACAAGGAAATCTCCATCTACCACGGTGCCTTCCGAAAGCTGGAACCGTGGGTGGTGGCTCTCAGTCTTATCGGGTTCCTGGCTTTGCTGATTTATCTGTTTCGCCATCGCCAGACGCAAAATTCCACCTGAGTCTATACTTTGATGGCCCCGCGGCCCCCCGCGCCAAGATCTATGGGCATCGCGGCAAGGCTTTTGCCGGCCGCCACCTCCGGTCGCCCCGGCCAACAAAAAGGCAGGGCCCTGACGGGATACCCTGCCGGATGAAGGATGGTCGGACCGAGGCTCGGCTAAGCCACTATCATCTCCAGTTGATAATGGCCCCCCGAATTTTTGGGGAGGTTAGCTTCCAGGCTTCCTAAAAGAGCTTTCAGGTGTTCGATGTTCCGTTCAATGGCATCCCGATACAAATCTTGGTCTATTCCCCAGCGAACCCTGAAATGATCGTGCAGATAGCCATCCACGTGGCCTAAGTCTGATCCAAAACGCTTTTTGACCATTTCCCAAAAAGCCGGAGTTTTTTCCAATAAATCAAATTCATCCTTATAGCCCGGGACCCCGCCCTCCTTAAATTCATGGTAGAGGAAAGGCAGTTTTCTCAGATAATTCTCATTGGCCATTTGTCCGATAAGATCGGCGGTTCCTAATATTTTACCTAATATTTCATGCTCCAGGGATTGAAATCTGATTTCGGCAATTTTAACATCAAGGCCGGTACATCTTAAAAAGTTACTGCATGTCATTACATACTCCGACGAAAACCCCTTATCCTTAAAATAATTTTTCATAAACTCAATACTGCGCTCTATATGACAAAGAGTATATTTGCCCCCCGTGCCCGTGTCATCTTCCACGGCTTGAATATAGCCCGTGTCATGCATGAACGCCGCGATTAAGCCAAGGTTAACGTTCCTTTTTTCAAAGCTGATCCCGTTCAGAAAGGCCCCATGGATAAGTTGGGCCGTGGCCAACAAGCAGTCCATCGTATGGTCTAAGTCATGGTACAAGGTGTTGCATCGGCGATATCCCGGGTAGCGCCCACTAAATATTGTTATAATATCCTGAAATACCAGATCAATCTGATCAAAGTCAAATTGTCCAAACATTAATAAGATAATCTTTTTGACTTCCGTCATGACCTCCTGGGGGTTTCCCAAGGATATCCCCACGGCGCCCTTAACGGTAGCGGATAACCTGTTCGACGGACTGATCAATGGAATTTTCCTATTCATCCCTCTCCCATCCCCAGGCAATTGCATGCCCCCCCAATCTGTGCAACTACGGAATGCTTGCCCCCAATGGCCGTTTTTAATAATTATTACAATAAATATGCCAATCATTCAATTTATTAATTTATATCTTAATTAATTAGATTATTCAGCACGTTAGTTATTAGGCAGCCTGGGGCCCCGGCCGCTCTGCTCCACCGGGGGGAACTGTAAATTTTACATCGCTGCATCTTTACAGTTGTGTAATTTTACACCTGATCAGGAGGGCGCAAATCGTGGTGATTGATGAGTTGATAGAGGGTGGGGCGGGAGATTCCCAGCAGCCGCGCGGCCTTAGCCTTATTCCAGCCGGTTTGCATCAGGGCCTGGAGAATGTCCGGCCTTTCCAGCGAAGATATTTTGGGGCGAGCCGCGCCGGCGGGAACTTCCTGGGGCGAGTAATCCTGAATCTCGGCCGGCAGATGTTCCAAAGTAATGGTCGGGCCGTTGCATAGGACAAAGGCATGTTCGATGGCATGCTGCAGTTCTCTGACATTTCCCGGCCAGGGGTAAATCATGAAGATTTGCAAAACTTCCTGGGATACCCCCTCAATGCCTTTGTGATAACTCTGATTAAATAACGTTATGAAATTATTTAGCAACAAAGGTATGTCTTCCCGCCTTTCCCGCAAGGCCGGCAACGCGACTTCCAATACCTTCAGGCGATAATAGAGGTCCTCCCGAAATTCTCCCAAACTGACCTTTTGCTTCAAATTCACATTGGTGGCGGCAATAATCCTTACGTCTACCCGGCAAGTTACGGAATCACCCACGCGCTCAAACGTCTTTTCCTGTAACGCCCTTAACAGCTTCAACTGTAACTTGGGTGGAATATCCCCCACTTCATCCAGAAATAGGGTGCCTCCATGCGCGGCTTGCAAGCGGCCCACCCGGTCCTTCTGGGCCCCGGTGAAAGCCCCTTTTACATGCCCGAACAATTCGCTCTCCAGCAGATTCTCTGCCAAGGCTGAACAATTCACGGTTATCAGGGGTTTATCGGCCCGGCCCCCGCCATAATGGAGCGCCTTGGCAACCAACTCCTTGCCGGTGCCGGTTTCACCCGTGATCAACACGGTGGTGTCCGTATACATCAATTGATCCAGCAGGCTGAATATTTGCTGCATCTTATGGCTTTTGCCCACAATATTATGCAGGTTATACCGCCCGCGCAATTCCCCTTCCATTTCGGCCACCCGGGTCAAATCCCTGATGACCAGAACCGTGCCCATGGTTTTATCCGCACTATCCCTCAAGGCAGAACTACTCACCGCCACGATTTGGCGCGACCGATTTTGCTGCTTACATTCCAGTCGGTAATCTTTGATGGTTTTTTCTGTCCTCAGCATCTCCCGTAAAGCTGCAAAACATGATTGCCCGCAATATCTAGTGACTTCCTGAAACTTCTTACCGATCATCGCTTTGGGATCCAGGCCGCAAATTTCCCGGTTGGCATCATTGGCGGCGGTAATCCGCATATCCTTGTCAACCGTGATGATGGCGTCATTGACGCTCCGGAATATAGCTTCCAGATTGCGGCGATTTTGTTCTTTCTCCGCTTCGAACAGGTTTTGCGTCGTCTGAATCAGCCGCGCTTTATTGATGGCCACTGCCGCCAGGGACGCCAGGGACAGGACCAGATTTTCATAAGCCCCGTGGAAGGGCACCAGTTTCCCCTTATCGTCCATGGCGTTAATCAGCTCTAAAACACCGGTTACGGTGCCGGTATGATCTTTGAGGGGGACCGCCAGAATGGATTGCGTGTGGTAATGATTGCGCCGATCAAAGGCCGGGTTGAAGCGATACGGCAAATCGGCCGACAATTCATAGACATCCGAGATATTCAGGATGTTACCCGTGAGGGCTACATAACCGGCAATACTGCGCTCGCTAATCGGAATCTCAAATTGCTTGAAAAAGTGGAAGTCTTCACCCTGCAAAAGCATCAAGGTATTATTTTGCGCTACTTCGAAGCGGAGATTGCCATTCTTCACCAAGAAAATGCTGCCGCCATCCGCGTGAGTCAGGAGGCGGAGTTCATAGATAATTTTTTGCAATAACCTGGATAGATCTGTTTCGCTGGAGAGAGCTATACTGATTTCTATGAGTTTTTGTTTGGCAACGTCGAATGAGGCAGCCATGGTATGACCTCGTTTCGTCTAAATATACCTTTGCATCCGTCGGTCTCAGCCGATCAGGACTGGTTTGGCAGTGCCACTGGGTTCAGCCGATGCATCTCTCCCCTCATCCCCCTCAAGCCCGCCTGGCTTTTTATCCCGGCAACTATGTTTGCGTTTATTGCCGACATTGTCAAGGGGGAAACCCCGGACTGGGCTTAGTGTTGGGTTTCATAAATCGTATGATGGCAAGCCACCTGAAAACCTTGGATAGAAGGCGAGTGTGCCCTGGGAGCAGGAGGTGTGATCAGGTCCTGGCAATGAATCGAGGACGGAGCCCGGGGGCGTCCCGGACGTCGGCGCATTTCAGGCCGGCTGGGCCTGGGTCGAACGGGGCGACTGGGCCGCCGCCACCGCCCCGGGCACCAGGAAAGTGGTCAGGGCTTGTTCCACCTTTTCCAGGTCCACCTGGGTATCGTAGCAGGGACCGTGGGGGCGCTGATTGATCACCCCGAAGACCGGCAGCGGATAGCTGTCCTGGATGCCGCTGCTGAGATCCCGCTCACAGGCCACCGCGATGATCAGGCGGGGCCGCCGTTCCACCACGATACGCCGGGCCAGGGTGCCCCCGGTGGCCACCGCCAGCCCCACCCCGTATTTCTCCGACAGATCCACCAGTCCGGTGATGGGACATTTGCCGCACCGCTTGCAGTGCACCGTACTGCCCGTGATCCGGAACTGGCATTCGTGGAATTGCAGACAATGGGGCATGAGCAGCAGCAGCTTATCCGGTGTGGTGCGGGGGTGTTGCGCCAGGACCAGCTGATTGTTGATCTCGATGAACGAGCGGCGGACCTGGTCCTTGGAGACGCCGCATAATTTCCCCACGACGCTCATCAACGGCAGGAGCAGCTTGATCACCAATCCCCGAAGTTTGCGGGAAAAAAACAGGTCCCGCCCCAAGACCACGGTGAGGGCCAGCATGACCAGGACGCCCACCACCAGCAGGAGCAGGAGGCTGAAGATGACTCCCAGGATCAGGGGCAAGCGGGGACTGATGTTGGTGAGCCCCACGTAGGGCACATACCAGAAGACGCCCAGGATGAGGGTGAACAGGATGCAGGTGACGGCCAGCAAGCCCAGGAAGATGCGCTTCTGGGGCCGCAGCGAATTGCCGCCGTTCAAGATGGGACCTGACTCATCCATGCGCAGTTCTACTCCAGCCCCTGGCCGATTAAAGGTTGGCCTCGCAGAAATTCGGCAGCCTCCAGGCGCTTGTGCCCGGCCAGCTGCAATGCTTGTACCGTGATACTGCCTTGACCGCAGGCGATTTCCAGACCTAACGGAGTCAGCTTTAAAACCGTCCCGGGGGCCGCCAGGCTTCCTTCACTCTTTTTGACCCGGGCCCCGAATAACTTGAGAACCCGGCCCGTTAACAAGGCGTAGGCTCCCGGCCTGGGGTCCAGGCCCCGGATCCAGCCGGCTACTTCCCGGGAGGGCAGGTCCCAGTGGATACGGCGCATCTCCCGGGCCAGAGGCGGGGCCATGGTCACCTCCGCCAGGTCTTGCGGAAGCTGGATAGATTCCCCCCGCCGTAGCATTTCCAGGGATTGGACCAGCAGGGCCGCCCCCCGCTCCGCCAGCCGGGCGTACAAGGTCCCGGCATTGTCTTCCGGGGTGATGGGCACCCGCTCCTGGAGGAAAACCGGTCCCGAATCCACTTCGTACCGAAGCCACTGGATGGTCACCCCGGTCTCCTGTTCCCCCCTGATCAGGGCCCAATTAATGGGGGCCGACCCCCGGTAGCGGGGCAGGAGGGAGGCATGGACGTTGAGGGAACCCACTGAGGGCAAGGCCAGAATCTCGGGGGGCAGGATCCGGCCGTAGGCCACGACAATCATGAGCTCCGCTTCCAGCCCCTGAAGGTGCCGGATGAACTCCGGGTCTTTGAGACGCTGGGGCTGCAGCACCGGCAGATTCCAGGCCAGGGCCAGTTCCTTGACCGGCGAGGGGGTGACGACCTGGCCCCGGCCCCGGGGCCGGTCCGGTTGCGTCACCACGGCCGCCACCTCTTCCCCGGCGGCCAGGATGGCCTCGAGAGACGGAAGCGCGAACTGGGGAGTGCCCATGAAAATCAGGCGCCAGGGTCGGGATTTCACCTAACCGCCACCTGTTTCTTCAAACGCCTTAAATAGAGCCCCCGCTTGAGGCGGCTGATATGATCGATGAACAGAATCCCGTTCAGATGATCGATTTCATGCTGGAGCACGATGGCCACCAACCCTTCCCCACTGATTTCAATGGGTTTGCCTTCACGGTCCAGACCTTTGACCAGCACCTTGGCATGACGCCTCACCTCGGCGGCAAAGTCGGCCACCGACAGACAGCCTTCCTCATGGATGATCTCCCCTTCCCCTGCCACGATGCAGGGATTGATCACCACCTGAAGTTTTCGGGACCGGCCCTCTTTGTGGGTTACGTCGAAGACGATGAGACGCTGGAGTTCCCCCACCTGGTTGGCGGCCAGCCCCAAGCCCGGCGCGGCATACATGGTCTCCGCCATGTCGTCCACGAGACGCTGCACTCTCCCGTCGATCTCGGTGATTTCCTTGGCTTCTTGCCGCAACACCGGATGGGGTAATTGACAAATCGGTAATACTGCCATGGGCGTGATAATTCTAGTCCCAGAGTAAAGTGTTTTGTTTAATTTAAGGCAAAATCGGAAATTTTTCAAGAACTCACCGGTCGTCAAGGCCAAAATTGTGGTCGGAGATCATAGAGAAGCGGGGGGAGCCGGGCTCAAGGCGCCGGGAGGATAAAAAAGGTGAGGAGCCGTTTGCCGGCCCCTCACCATCCGGAGGTGGGTTAAGTGAGGAAGGGAGATTTTTTACTTGGCCGGCCCGTCGGGGCCAGGGCCACCACCGGCGCCAACCTTGGGGCAACCACCGACGCCCATGCCGCCGCCGTGGCCGCCTTTGCCATGGCCGAAACACTTGGCCAGCTGCGGGGCGATTTTACGGGCTTCCAGGTGGAAGGCCGTGCTCTTCTCGATCATTTGGCCCCGCAGGGCGTTGAGTTCCTTCGCCTTGGCGGTAATCGCCTTTTCATCAGGCTTTTCGGCCTTCCACAGCGCCGCTAGCTCAGCGTGCTTGACCATCATCTGTTTGCGCACCTCGGCGGTGTCGTTCCTGAACTTCTCCTTGAGGTCAAAGAGCTTCCCCGCCTGATCCGGCGTGAGGTTCATGGCTCCCATCATGCCGCCGCCCATGGGACGGGCCCATGAGGCCGCGGCCAACCCCAGGCTCAACGCCAGGGCCAACACCACTACCAGGGACATCTTACTCGTTTTCATGTGGACTTATCTCCTCTATCTCGGTTGCGATTGGTTAGTCCGGTTATTCGGCCTTTAGTAAGTTAAACCCCCAGGGGAGCCAAACCCGGCGCGGTGGCCTGATTTTTTTTCGAGAGGCAGGAACGGACTGAGGAGAAGTGGCCAATGGCGAGAACCGGCGGCGAGAACCCATCAGGCCACCTTAGTTTGGGGAAATTCTCGAGTGACCTGCCAGCGCTGCCGCCCCCTAAGGCGCTTTGCCAATTTGCCGGATGATCTGGTAAACATCTTTGGACACCGAGGTGAAGCGGATGTCCGCCTCCTTCAGGATATCGCCCCGGGCCCGCACCGCGGTAACCTTACCGTAGATTTTGCCCCTCACCTCGCTGGCCTCATTCAGGAGATGGAGGCGCACGTCGTCCCATGCCTGGACCTCCCCTTCCAGGCTAATTTGCGCCGAGGTGTCGCACAGGTGGGTCATCCAGGCATGACCGGCCGCGTCCTGCACGATCTTTTCTTTGATAATGAAGACCTGGATTTTGATGGGGGTAGTCAGGGCCATGAGGGTATCGCACCTTTCTATGAGGTGGATTTCGTAAGGCCCGTGGATACCCCGGACATCATAGAGGGTGGCCGGTAGGGGCACCCCTTTCATCTGCACCTGCATGGTGCGCTGCACCTCCACCAGGTCCCGCACCCGTTCATAGGTCGCGGCGCTGATGAGCACCTGGCCGCCCACGGAATATGACTCCATCCGGCCGGTAAAATTGACCGGGGAGCCCACCACGCTGTACTTGGTCCGCTGTTCCGAGCCGATATTGCCCACCACCACTATCCCGGTGTTGACCGCGATGCCCATCTGGAGATAGGGCATCCCTTCGGCCTCGTTGAGCCGGTTGATCTCATCCATGGAGGCCTGCATGGCCAGGGCGCACGCCACCGCCCGCACCGGGTGATCTTCCAGGGGCTCCGGCGCCCCGAAAAAGGCCAAGAGACCGTCGCCGATGATCTCATCGATAGTCGCCCGGTGCTCCAGGAGCACTTCGATCATTTTGCCCAGGTAGCGGTTCAAGAAGGTGATCACCTGCTCGGGGTGCATGTCCGCGGTCAAGGCGGTAAAACCCCGCAGGTCCGACATGAGAATGGAGAGTTCCCGGGTCTCACCTCCCATTTGCAGGGCGTCCCGGTCTTCCAGGAGCTTTTTCACCACTTCCTGAGTGACATAACGCCCGAAGGTATCCCGGACGAAGTCCCGTTTTTCGATGTAATCCGTGAGTTGGCGGCCCATCTCGTTGAAGGACTGGGCCAGGTTGGCGACCTCCCGGACCCCGGTTTCTGGCACCGTGGCGTTAAAGTCCCCCTGGGCGATGGCCGCGGTCTGACGAGCCAGAATTCTCAAGGGTCGCGCAATCGTTTTGGAAATGGCCACGATCACCACCGCCAGCAACAGCAGTCCTAACATGATGATCCCGAAAATTTTCCGGCTCAGACTGTGGACTTCGGCAAATAATTCCTGTTCCGGGATAACCACCGCCAGAGACCAGCCGGTGGACGGCAACGGGGCGTAAAAGAGCCATGATTTTTTGCCGGAATGAAAGTCAAGCAACGGCACAAACCCGGACCCGCCCCGGATCATGTCCCGTCCCAGGCGCCGCAGGGAGGGGTCACCTCGGGCTTCGGCCAGGCTGAAGACGCTCTCCCGCATGATCCATTGGGTATTCGGGTGCGTGACGAAGACCCCGTTGCCGGAGATGAGAAAGGCGTAGCCGCTCTGATAAATTTTGACCGCGGAGACCAGGTCTTGAAGCCACATCAGGGAGAGGTCGGCGGTGACCACGCCCTGGAACCGACGCACCGAACCCTCCCGCCGGTAAAATGGCACGGAATACGTGGACATGATGATGTTGCCGCCGCCTTCGTCGAAGTAGGGCTCACTCCACATGGCCTGAGAGAGTTCTTGGGGGAGCTGATACCAATCATAGTAAAAGTAGCGGTAAGATTCACTCCCCAGATAGGTGATCTTGATCTCTTGGCCTTCCCGAAAGCAATAGGGGCAAAAATAATTGTGGCGGGGATCAAAGGCGTAAGGTTCAAAGGCCACCGCCACCCCGAAGACCTCCCGGTTATTGGCCACGGTGCGGCGCATCAGGCGCTGCAACTCCGCCTGCCGGTGAGGGTAATCCTCTATCACCGCGGCCAGGTTGCCGGGGATTTTCATCACCGCTTGGAGCATGGCCTCAATCCGGTACGCGGTCTCCAGGGTGAGGTGCCTGGCGTTTTCGCCCACCTGTTCAATGACTGCCTGTTTCGAGGCCACCAGGTTATAGGTGAACGCCGCCAGAAAGATAATGCCCGTGCTGGCGAGGATCAGCAAGATGAGTTGGGCGGCCAGTCCTCGGGGTTTGGATTGCATAATTCCCTGATGTCGCTTCCGGTCATTCTTTGCCGGAGCAACCCATCCTATTGCGCCTGGGGAAGACAGTCGCGATAAAATTCCGAAAATTTCGGGATCTGTGCGATCAGGCCGTTTTCCTGGAGGACCCCCGCGACCCGGGCATACGCTTCGGACGTAAGGGTGCCCATGGGCAGGTTCCATCCCGGCGGCTGGATGATATCCCGCATCCGCTCCAGCATCCATTTCTGGTGGACCCGGTCCGTCGCCACATTCGCGGCCCGGACATAACCCATAACAATATCCAGGGATTCATCCGGGTGGGCGAAGGCATACCGCCACCCCTCGAGAGAAGCCGCCACGAAGGCCCGGCATCTTTCCGGATGCTGTTGCACCGTCTCTTCCAGGCAATAAATGCCGTCCTCGGGGAAGTTCATCCCGTAATCGGCCATAAAAAAAGTGGTTAATTCCTCCGGATTCACGCCGGCGTTGAGAATCTGGTGATACTCGTTGTACCACATGGCCGAGGCCACCTCTACCCCATCCCGCAAGAACAGGTTCAGGGTTGCCGATTGGGGGACCTCCCTCACCCGGAGATGGTGTTGGCGAAAAAAGGCCCGAGGCTGCAAGCGGAATTCATCCCCCCAGAGGCCCACTCTTTTGCCGTTGATGTCCGCGGGGGCGAGAACGCCCTGGGCTTTCTTGGCTACCAGCATGAGGGCGGACCGTTGCACCATCTGGGCTATGTTGACCAGTTTGCCCCCCTGGGCCCGCGCTTCGATGCCCTTGGCGAGAAACGCGGTCCCGAAATCAACCCGGCCCTGGGCCAGCATCTCCGAGGCCGGCCACTCGGGGCCGCCCCGCATGATTTTCACTTCCAGGTGGTGCTGCCGGTAGAAGCCCTTGGCGTATGCCACGTAGTAGCCGGCGAACTGGGCCTGGGGAAGCCACTGGGGCATAAAGGTGACCCGGGCCAGGCCGCTTTCCTGGGCTCTGGCCCCGGCCCCCAGCAGGAGGCAGGCCAGCAGCGCCATGACGCCGCCCTTCACCAGACGCGGTACTAAACCTACCATTAAGCCAGGCATGGCAACGCTCCCCCCTGTGTCTCTCACCTTGTGCGTGGCGCCCCCAACGCGCCTGGAGCTGCTAACCCCATCACGCTTTTCACCTGGGTCCCCCCTTACGCCGCCCCCGGGTTTTTGCAAAAGTCTGATAGATAGCCGGGGGCACCGAAGTGAAGCTGACCAGGATTTCGCACCGGTTCCCCTCCTGGTGCTTCACCTCGATAACCTTGCCATAGATAGAGCCCGGCATCGGTTCTTCATTCTCATCCAGAAACGTCAGGCGAACATCCTCCCAGGCTTCCAGGTTGCCCTCCGACGTCACCCGGGCGGCGGTGTCGCACAGATGCGTCACCCAGGCCGTTCCGGTGGCGTAGGTGACAATCTTGTCCTTGATATGATGGATCTGGACCCGCTTCCTGGCCGGCAGCTTCGTAAGCTTATCCGACTTGTCTCTCAGCCGGATATGGTAAGGGGGGCCGATGCCCCGGACGTCATAGAGCGTGGCCCGGCCCGGCACCCCCTTCATCTCCACCTGCTCCACACTACCCACTTCCACCAGGTCCTGCACCCGACTGTAGGTGGCGGCGCTGATCAGCACCTGCCCCGCCAGGGCACATCCTTCCATGCGGGACGCAAAGTTCACGTTGGAACCCACAACGCTATACTTAGTCCGCCTTTCCGAGCCGATGTTGCCCACCACCACCGAGCCGGTGTTCACCCCGATGCCCATGGCCAGTCGGGGCAGGCCGTCGGCCTCGTTGGCGGCATTGATCTCATCCATGGCCGCCTGCATCTCCAAGGCGCAGGCGATGGCCCGGGCCGGGTGGTCTTCCATGGGTTCGGGGGCGCCGAAGAAGGCCAAGATGCCGTCCCCCAGAATTTCGTCGATGACGGCGTGGTTGTCCAGGAGAATTTCGATCATTTTGCTCAAATAGCGGTTGAGAAAGGTGATGACCTGCTCCGGGGCCATGTCGGCGATGATGGCGGTGAAACCCCGCAAATCCGACATGATGAGGGAGACCTCCCGGATCTCGCCGCCCATTTCCAGAGCCCCTTCGGATTCCAACAGGCGCTTCACCACTTCCTGGGTGACATAGCGCCCAAAGGTGTCCCGGATGAAATCCCGCTTTTCGATATATTCGGTGAGTTGTTGTCCCAGTTCATTGAAGGAATGGGCCAGATCCGCCACTTCCCGCACCCCCCGTTCCCGCACGGCCACGGCGAAGTTGCCTCCCCCCACCTGGCGCACCCCGTCCCGGAGGTGAGAGATGGGACGGGAGATGGTCGCGGCAAACCACAGCCCCGACAAGATCCCAACGAGGCCCAGGGCCAGGCCGGCAAAGAGGCCTCCGATCATGACCTCCCGGTTGAGAACGGCATAATGCGCCTCGATCTGCTGTTTGGCCTGCACCATGGCGATCTGGGAGGATTCTTTGATCCCCTGTTGCGCCGGCAGGAAAAATTCATCCAGGTTGACGATGGCCGCAATGATGAACGGGGTGCCGGGGACATGGACCCGTACCGAGAACCGCTGCCTCTCCTTTTTGTCCTTATCGAAAAACGTAAAAAAACCCTGCACATAGTTTTCCTTAAAGGAACGCTTAATCAACTCCGTGGTCTCCGGGTATTCCTTCTCCCAATCCAGCTGGTTTTTACCTTCCACGTTTGGGTCCGGGTGAAACAGTATGTAACCGCGCTGGTCATATAAATCCGTATAGCCCGCTGAACCATGCGGGGTGTAAATCGGCTGGATGGCAATAGCCCTTATCCGGGGATCCTGGCGCAGTTTGGCGTAATCATCGGTTTTTTTTCCTTTCAAGACATAGGCCAGTTCCCGAGCCACCTCTTCGGCCTTGTCCTTGACGACGTATTCGCCCATCACGGTGAGGACTCGATCTGAATGTTGTATGTTCGTTGCGGTTACGTTATTTAGGGCCTGGTCGGCGATTTTGATGGCGCTCTTGGTGAGCCCGCCCAGCACATGGGCGTTGATGAACCAGGCGCCGACTATTAATATGGCAATAAGCGCCAGATAAGACATGATCATATAGGTGCGCAGTCGCATGGCTACTCCGGTGTATCCTTAATCCCGCTGAAAACGGCGCGGCCGGGAACCCTCGGCGGAATTATACAACGTTTCGGATTAAATGGAGGAAAGATTCAATATGCGAGCAGACTTAAGGAATCGGAGCCGCCCGGCGGCCCGGATGGACGATTATGAAAGAGCTTGCCGGGTCGGCACCTTGGCACCGGCCGCTGGGGCTCAGGGGTAGATCCGATCCAAAAGGCGGGGAAAGGGGATGGTTTCCCGGACATGGTGCAGGCCGCAGAGCCAGGCCACCAGGCGCTCGATGCCCATGCCGAAGCCGCTGTGGGGCACGCTGCCGTAGCGGCGCAGGTCCAGATACCATTCCAGGGGTTCCTGGGGCAGGTGATGCTCCCGGATGCGGGCCAGCAAGAGGTCCAGGTCAGCGATGCGCTGGGAGCCCCCGACAATCTCGCCGTAGCCCTCCGGGGCCAGCATGTCCACGCAGAGGGCTAGCCGGGGATCGACCGGGTCCGGTTCCATATAAAAGGCCTTGGCCTCCTTGGGGTAGCGGTGCACCAGCACCGGCCGGGGAAACAATTGGGAGAGCACGGTCTCCTCGTCTCCACCCAGATCTTCGCCCCAGGCCAGGTCTTTGCCGTGTTGTTTCAGGTGTTCCAGGGCCTGGGCATAGCTGAGGCGGGGGAACGGTCCGGCCACTTCCTCAAGGGGGGCGATATCCCGCTCCAGGAGACGTAGCTGCGCCGCCTGGCGATCCAACACCCTGAGGACCACGGCCCGCACCAGGCCCTCGGCCAATTCCATCATATCATCCAGGGTAAAGAAGGCCGCCTCGGCCTCCACCATCCAGAACTCCGTCAGGTGGCGACGGGTCTTGGATTTTTCCGCCCGGAAGGTCGGCCCGAAGCAATACACCCGGCCCAGGGCCATGGCCGCGGCCTCGAGATAGAGCTGGCCGCTCTGGGACAGATAGGCCTTGCCCCGGTCCAGATAGTCCGTCTCGAAGAGGCTGGTGGTACCCTCGCAGGCCGTGGGAGTAAGGATGGGGGTGTCCACCAGGACGAACCCCCGTTCGTGGAAAAAATCCCGGCAGGCCCGGCAGACCTCGTCCCGGATCCTCAGGATGGCCTGCTGCCGGGGAGACCGGAGCCACAGGTGGCGCCGATCCATGAGAAAGGCCACCCCGTGTTCCTTGGGGGAAATGGGATAGTCCGGGGCGATCTGCAGGGGTATCACCCGGGTCACTTCCAGCTCAAAGCCCCCGGGAGCCCGGGGCTCGGCCCTGACCCGGCCTTCCAGGATCAGGGAGGTTTCCAGGGTAAGCATCTCGAATTGCTGAAAATCTTCCTCAGGGAGGTTCCCCTTGACCAGTACCCCCTGGGCCAACCCGGTGCCATCCCGGACCACCAGAAAGCGGACCTTGCCGCTGGAACGCAGATGGTACACCCATCCGCGCAGGGACACGGCCTGTCCGACATGCTGGGCCAGGGAAGCGATGTCAACCACCGGTGCGGTGGTGGTAATAGTTGGCGGCATAGGATGGCGAACCTTATCGGTCAACTTGCCAAAATCGTTATGAATTGTAATGGGCAAAGGCTCTCGGGGCCTTGCCCTTGCCGTCCAGGAAGACAGCTTCTGCGGCCCGCTTTCGCCAGGCGCCCCACGGTGGCCTCAAGGCCTACAGCTCACTGCTTACTCCTCCTACAACATGATCTTGATGTGAGCCTTTTCCCGCAAGGTCTTGACCCAATCGCCAAAATACTTATTCATTTCCTGTTGGGTCACTATTCTGCGAATTTCCGGGGCCGCCTCTTCAAAGGAGCGGGCCTCGCCGCTGCGGCGGCCCAAAATTTGAATCAATTGATAGCCTTCCGGGGTTTCCACCGGGGCCAAATCGTTCATTTTCAACTGGCCCAGGAATTCGGCCAGCCGCGGGTCCAGGTCGCTTTGGTTCACAAACCCCACATCCGTAGGTTTGAGTGAGAGTTTCCCGGCCGCCGTCGCCAGAGACTCACCCCGTCTCACATCCGTGATGATGGTCTCCGCGTTCTTTTTGGCTTCCTCTTTTTGCTGGCTGGTGGCCCCCGGCGGGAACGGCAGCTTTAAGGTCATGAGATGCACCTGGTTGCCGCTTTTCTTGAATCTTTCCTCATAGAGGCGGCGCACCTCGGCGTCACTGACCATAACCTTTGTCCCCACCACCACCGGCAGCAATCGCTCCTGAATCATTTGATCCGCAATCTGCTGCCTGAATTCTTTTATGGAAAGCCCGGCCTGGGACAGTCCCTTGGCCAGGGTTTCGTCATCGGGAATATTATTGGACTGCTTGAAGCGAGCCAGGGATTCATCCACTTCTTTGTCGGTTACCTTGATGCCCCGGCGATTGGCCTCGGCTTTGGCCAGTTTGCGGTCAATCAAGGCCTCCAGCATCTCGCGCTCCATTTTCTTCTCAACTGCCCCTCCAGATTTAATCCCTGACTGGGCCTGAATGGTCTTGCCCATGTTTTGCAACTCGGACATGGTGATGATTTCGTTGTTAACTTCGGCTACAATCCGGTCCACCACCTCAGCCATACCCGTCCCCGTCTGCGCCAATTGGATCAGGACGGCAACCAGAGCGATGAGTAAAGGCCCCTTAATTTTTATCATCGATTTAACCCTCTACCTCTGCATTAACAAATGTCTCGACTTCTTTCAAGCAGTTTTGCAACTGCGTGAGTACCGGGCCGGTTTCCGGGAGTTGAATCCGCAAGGTTTGATCCGGGGTGAGGCGAAAGGTCTGGGGCCGCTTCTTGAGGATGCCGATCAAACGGCCCAGGTCCAGGCGCTCCGGGTGGGCAAATTGCAGCACCGCACAATTGTCCTGCAGGTCCAAACGCTTGATCCCCAATTGCCGCAACTGGTGTTTAGCCCGCACCACCTCCAGGAGATTGCGCCCCTCCTGAGGCAGGGGCCCGAAGCGGTCAAGAAATTCCGCTTCCAGTTCCTTCAGCATCTCAGGCGTCAGGCGACCCGAGAGACGCCGGTACAGGGCCAGGCGCTGCTGCACATCGGGGACATAATCTTCGGGCAAATAAGCGGCCAGGGGCAGATGGATTTCCGGGTCCGGCGTCGCCTCCTCCATCGGTTCCCCTTTGTATTCCCGAATGGCCTCCTCCAACAGTTGGAGATAGAGTTCGTAGCCCACCTCGGCTTGGTGGCCCGATTGGGCCTGTCCCAGCAGGTTGCCGGCCCCCCGGATCTGGAGGTCGTGCATGGCTATCCTGAAGCCGGAACCCAGTTCCGTGAACTCCATCAGGGCCTTGAGGCGCTTCTGGGCCTCATTGCTCAGGGCCGCCTCGTCCGGGACCAGCAGATAGGCGTAGGCCTGGGACTGGCTGCGTCCCACCCGGCCTCGCAACTGATAGAGCTGGGCCAATCCCATGGTATGGGCCCGGTTGATGATAATCGTGTTGGCCGAGGGAATATCCAGCCCGGCCTCAATGATGGCGGTGCACACCAGGACACTTACCTCCCGCCGCCAGAAGCGCACCATGACCCGTTCCAGTTCCTTTTCCGCCATCTGGCCATGGGCCATGGCCACCCGGGCTTCCGGCACCAGTTCCTGGACGTACCGGGCCCAGGTGGCCAGACTCCGCACCCGGTTGTGCACGAAGAAGACCTGGCCACCCCGGTCCAACTCCCGGCGGATGGCGGACTGGATCACCGCGGCCTCCGGCAGGCAGACATAGGTGCGGATGGCCCGGCGGTTCTCCGGCGGGGTGTTGATCAGGCTCAACTCCCGGATGCCGGTGAGGGATAACTGCAAGGTGCGGGGAATGGGGGTGGCCGTGAGGGTGAGGACATCCACAGTGCGCCGCCACTCCTTCAGCCGCTCTTTCTGCCGGACCCCGAAGCGCTGCTCTTCGTCCACGATGACCAGTCCCAGGTCCTGGAACGTGACGTCTTTGGACAGCAGACGATGGGTCCCGATCAGGATGTCCACTTTTCCTTGGGCCAGGTCCGCCAGGATCCGTTTCTGCTCCGCCGGCGACTTGAACCGGCTCAGGGCCCTTACCTCCAGAGGAAAATGAGCCAGGCGATGCCGGAAGGTGTCGTAGTGCTGCTCCGCCAACACCGTGGTGGGCACCAGCATCGCCACCTGTTTGCCATCCATGGCGGCCTTGAACGCGGCGCGCACCGCCACCTCGGTTTTGCCGTAGCCCACGTCCCCGCAGATCAGGCGGTCCATGGGTTTCTCCGAGCCCATGTCCAACAGCACGTCGCCGATGGCCTGCAACTGGTCCGGGGTCTCCTCATATTCGAAGGTGGCTTCAAACTCGCGGTAGACCGGGTCCGGGGGCGAAAAGTGGTGCCCCGGCAGCACCCGGCGCAGGGCATAAAGCTCCACCAGTTCCAGGGCGATCTTTTCCACCGCCTTTTTTACCCGGGTTTTGGCCCGTTCCCAGGACTTGCCTCCCAGACGCTCCACCCGGGGGCTCACCCCTTCCACCCCCAGGTATTTCTGCACCAGGTTGAGGCGGTCCACGGGGAGATAGAGCCGGTCCCCGCCCTGGTATTCCAGCTCCAAAAAGTCGTTGACTTCGCTGCCCACCGTGAGTTTGATCAGGCCCCGGTAGATGCCAATGCCGTGGTCCAGGTGAACCACGTGATCGCCTTCCGTCAGGTCGGCCAGGGAAGTGAGATCCTGGAGCGGCGGGGATTCCTTGCGCCGCCGCCCTTCCGGCCGGAATCCCAGGGCTTCATCTTCGGTGAGGACAATCAGGCCTTCCGAGAGCAGCCGAAACCCCCCGGTCAATTCCCCGGCGGTAATTTCCACCCGGTTCCCGCGCCCCCAGGCGGGGGCCGGGGTGAACTCCACCTCCAGGCCCTCTTCCGTCAGCAGGCGGGCCAGGCGCTCGGCCCGATGCCGGTTCAAGGATACCAGGATGACGTGGAACCCGGAGCTGCGCCATTCCCTCAGGTGCTGCGCCAGGGCCGGGATTAACCGTCCGGTTTCACCCCCGGCCTGGACCAGTTCCTCGGCCAGGTGGTCGTTTTTCTCCACCTGGAAGGTGATATCCTGGTCCTGATCCGGATGGCCCCAGAGTAAAGGGGGGCAGAAGATCTGGGCGAAACGGCGGCATTGCTCTTCCCAGGGGGTTTGATCCAGCCAGCCCTGGGGTACGCCGGCCGCGGCTTCCTCCTGCTTCTGCAGTTCCTGCCCCAGGATCAAGGGGTCCCATTCCACCACCACGGTGTCCGGGGGTAGGAGGTCCCACAGGGTCGGAGGATGGTCGTAAAACTCCTCCAGATGACGTTCGATCCGGGGGAAATGCCGGCCCTCGTGGACGTGGCGCCAAAATTCCGGATCCTGGCGGCGGCTGCGCCGGGCCAGAACGCGCTCCCGGACGGCTTCGTCCAACACCACTTCACTGGCCGGAAGCACCAGCAGGTCGTCCAGCGTCCCCTGGGAACGCTGGGTGCCAGGATCGAAGCGGCGGATGGACTCCACCTCATCCCCCCAGAACTCCAGGCGCACCGGTTGGGGATAGAGCGGCGGAAATAGGTCGATGACCCCGCCCCGGACGCTGAACTCCCCCCGTTCCTCCACCACGGGTCGGCGCTCATAGCCGCCCTCCAAAAGGTGGGCCAGCAACTCCGGGCGTTCCAGACTTTCCCCCGCCACCACGTAGGCCAAAAGGTCCCGAATCCGGGCCTCCGGGGGCAGCTTCTGCCGCAGGGCCAGGGCCGGTGCTACAATGAGGCACGGCTCCCGGGCAGTCAGGGCCACATAGGCGGCCGCCATACGGGCGCAGCTCACGTCAGCGTCGAAGCTCAGTTCCCGAAATGGCAAGACCTCGTGGGCCGGGAACATGAGGACTCGGGACTCCGGGCCGGTGGCCCGGACGACCTCTTCCCCCAGAAAAAAGATCAAGTCCTTAAAAAAATGTTCATGAAAATTGACATTGGGGGTAACCAGGAGGACCGGGCGCTGGATTTGTTGGAAGAGCCGGGCCAGGATATAAGCCCCGGCTCCGGGAGTGAGCCCCTGGAGATATGCCGGCCGGGATTCCCGGGAGAGAGCCACAGCCAGATGCTGCGCTGCCGCGCTTAAAGATAACGTGCCTACCACTTTATAACCATATCCCGGCAAGGGAATTTTTTCAAGAAGCCCTTGATTCCCCCGTCTGGGCAAGCTCTCCTGCGTCATCCAGAATTGGCCATAGCTTCCAAATCAGGCGGCTGCAAGACTGTTAGGTCCTCCAAATGGTCATTCTGAGCCTAGCGGCTAATCTATTTTTCTAACTATATTATGGATAATACCCTTCATTCAGGATGACAAAAACCTCTTTTCCAACACCCTGTATTGAGCCAATTGGAACATTCGCCCAAAATTTCTTCCGATAAATGGTTTATTTATCATACCTTCCCCCCCAGCTACACCGATAGAAAGAAAAAAGTGGTCTATGGTTAGATGTCTGCACCTTTAGGCAAAATTTTTCTACCACCTTTGCATTTCGCACCTCCTCAGCCTCATTCAGGCGACTCTGACCCTCTGTATGGCAGCACACCTCCCCTGGACGGCTTCTCGCACATGCACTTCAACTAGCTGTATTCTCTTATTTATTCAGAATAGCGGCATATTTCCCCCAGGGCGTCGCCTTCCCGAATAAAAATCTGCCGGGCCCATCTGACTGGCAACAAACTTGCATAACAAATTTAAGAATACTGCGCCAAAACGCCCCAGACACGGACGGAGGCGTGGGCGTGTGAGATGTTTGCGAAGTATTGCCTTAATGCATCCCGGTCTTGATCGGTCAGACAACCGCCGGGGGAAATCAACCAAGGCGGGAAGCCGGGGAATTCATGCGGGCCGGTTAACCTATCGGTTATCCACGCTAACCTGGCAACGCCACAGGGGTCATACGGTGCTTATTTTAACCCGCAAGATCGGTGAAAGTATTCTGATAGGCGACAATATCCGGGTGGTGGTTTTGGAAGTGCGCGGCCGACAAATCCGGCTGGGCATTGAGGCCCCTACGGATATTGTGGTGCTGAGAGAGGAAATCGCTCAACGCCTCGCCGATGAAAACCTTCAGGCGGCCAATTCCCAGTTCCAGGACGTACAGCAGGCGCTCAAGTCCTTGGAACCCAAGGTAGTTTGCCGCAAGCCCTTGCGGCCAAGCCAGCCTGGATCTCCCACCGTCATCATCGACTCCAAGGCCTTAGGCCAGGTAACGGTGCCGGAAGACCGCATCATTACCTTCGCCGCGGGACTGCCCGGATTTCCCGATTTCCAGCGGTATGCCCTGCTCAATGGCCAGGTGGCACCGCCGTTCTATTATCTCCAATGCGTAGATAACCCCTCCCTGGCTCTTATAGTGACCGACCCCACCACCTTAGTGCCGGATTATCAATCCAAAAACGGCGGGAGCACCTTAAAGGAATTGTGCGCTCAAAGCTACGAGGACTTGCAGGTCCTGGTAACCCTGACCATACCCCCTGGCCGCCCCCGGGAAATGACCGCGAACTTGATGAGTCCGCTCCTGATTAACCCGGAACTGCGTTTGGGCAAACAGGTAGTCATCGAAAAGTCGCCGTATTCCCATCAGTATCCGGTGTTATCTTTGAGACCAGGCTGCCAGCCCCAAGGGAACGGGAACAGTAATTCATTGAATGAAGGCTCATGATGTTCTCTTTTGTGAACATCTTTCCTAACCTGATCCCCTATCACGATTACCCCCCACACCTCCTAACCTTAAAAATCGATTAGGGGGGCCCCGAACCCGCCTGGTTGGTTTTCGCCAAAGGGAACGAGCCTTCCCTTCGGCGCCCCTTGACCGAAAAACTTCCCGGCTCGCCGCCCCTGCCAACGACTGCCCCGGCGCCATCATCCCACGGGTAAGGGGCCGCCCCGCCTCGATTAGCTTGGGGATTATTCACCAGGCAAAGTCATCGGGGAAAAAGTCTTCTCGAAATTCCGCCTGACCCCGTCAATGGCCGCTGGTAAGCCACCAGCTGAACCTAAGGTGACCGGGCCTGGGGAAATAAGCCATCCCCTGATTCTTTTTCTTGGGCTTTATTATTGATGGAGGTTTTGATATATTTATTAGGCAATATCAATTGCTGAGAGTGCGGTTCTTGCGATGGTAACCCCTCATTGTGTAAAGGGAAACGCCAACTGAGATTTTTTTCCAGCGTCCATCAATTATATTGACATTTTCCTTTGTGCGCATATATTATGGCCTGGAAAGGAGTTTGTTGGCTTTTTCTCATTTACTCCACTGGGGGAGGAGAAGCCGGTAATCAACCTTAGCAAAAAGGAGGAAGGTGTATGCGGTCTAAATTGTTGGTCGGGTTGCTGGTGGTAGTGGTCGCGGTATTTTTCGTCTCTTCCCTCGCTACGGCTCAAAAGTTGGGAAGCGCTAAGTTGCTGTGCGTCTCCAAGAAAGAGCTGAAGGGCGAAGAGACTGTGGCTTCGTGCATGGCCAAAGGGGAACGGTTTGCCATCGTTGATCCTTATGGCATGGTGCGCATCTTAAGCCCGGAAGAAATAGAACTGACCAAGGCTTTTAATCCCAAAGCCTTCGAGACCCGGGCCTTTGGTATGAGATATCAGCAGTTGGCTCCGGCGCTGCCGCCCATGCCGTCTTTGACCCAGGAAGCTCCGTAAGTCTATTTGCCAACTTCACTTCAGTATGCAGATGGCCCCCAAAGTGCGCTTTGGGGGCTTTCTCTTTAACATGAGAGGTTTTTATGCTTGAGATCGATGACCTCTGGGTAAATATCGACGACAAGGAGGTGCTCAAGGGCATCAACCTCCGGGTGCCCGTGGGGGAGACCCATATCCTCTTTGGCAAGAACGGCTCGGGCAAATCCAGCCTGCTCATGGCCATCATGGGTTTCGAACGCTATCAGGTGAAGCAGGGCCGGATCAGCTTCCTGGGCCAGGATATCACCCAACTGCCCACCTATGAGCGGGCCCGCCTGGGCCTGGGCCTCTCCTTCCAGCGCCCCCCCACTATCCGGGGCGTCAAGACTGCGGACCTCTTGCGGGTCTGCTCCCGGGGCGTCGTCGCCCCCGAGGCCCTGGCCGCGGTGTATGATTTTACCCCGTTTCTGGAGCGAGAGGTCAATTACGGCTTTTCCGGGGGGGAGATCAAGCGCTCCGAACTCCTGCAATTGCTGGCCCAGAACCCCAAGATGGTGCTCCTGGACGAACCGGAGTCGGGGGTGGACCTGGAGAACCTCCAGGTAGTGGGGAAGATCATCGCCCACCTGCTCCAAAAGGAGCGCCGCCGCCAGCACCGGGAAAAATCCGGCCTGATCATCACCCACACCGGCTTCATCATGGATTACGTCAACGCCGATCGGGCTTACATCCTGGGCGACGGCCGCATCTGCTGCCACGGCAACCCCGGGGAGCTCCTGCACGATATCAAGAACTTCGGTTACGAGGAATGCGCCAAATGTCGCAGATAAAAAACCGGGCCGAGGAGAGTCGGCATAAAAAAGCCGCCTTCGGGTCTGATCTTAACCTGGAGGAGTTTTCCCGTCAGGGGGGCGC
This sequence comes from uncultured delta proteobacterium, assembly GCA_963812015.1. Lineage (GTDB taxonomy): Bacteria > Desulfobacterota > Desulfobaccia > Desulfobaccales > 0-14-0-80-60-11 > 0-14-0-80-60-11. The sequence continues at coordinate 1,917,657 of CAWETI010000003.1, forward strand.
CTGGGAATACGACCCGGACTACCGGCAGTTTTCCCCGGAGGAACGGAGCCGCCTGCTCACCACCGGCATCGAGCTCACTGACGAAGATCATGCCGCCACCTTCCTCCAGGCCGACAAGGCCATCGTCCACTGTCAGACCCGGCAACCGGGGGTTGAAGTCCTGCCCATCACCGAAGCGGTGCGCCGCCACGGCTGGGTCAATAACCTCCTCTGGGGCCTGGTGGCGGTGGATGCCGACAAATACACCGCCGCCGCCGAGCTGGAGTTGGACAACGGGTATTTCATCAGGGCCCTCCAAGGGGCTCAAATCGCCCAGCCGGTGGAATCGTGCCTCTACCTGCGCACCGACCGGTTTGCCCAACACGTGCACAACCTGGTGGTGGTGGAAGAGGGGGCCTCGCTTCACATCATCACGGGGTGCGCCACCCACCCCGGGGTCCGCTCCGGCCTTCACATCGGGGTCTCGGAATTCTACGTCAAGAAAGGCGGGCAGCTCACCTTCACCATGATCCACAACTGGGGCGAGGACGTCCATGTGCGCCCCCGCACCGCGGTCATGGTGGAGGAAGGGGGCCGCTACATCTCCAACTATATCCTGCTGCGGCCGGTGAAGACCGTGCAGATGTATCCCACCGTCACCTTGAACGGCGCAGGCGCCGTAGCTCGCATCCAGTCCATCCTTATCGCCCATCCCGGCGGCGAGCTGGACGTGGGCGGCCGGGTGATCCTCAAGGCCCCCCACACCCGGGCCGAAATCATCGCCCGCACCCTGGCCATCGGCGGCACCAGCATCGCCCGGGGCCACCTTGTCGGCCTGGTGCCGGACATCAAGGCCCACTTGGAATGCCGGGGTCTCATCCTGGGCACCGGGGTGGTCTACGCTATTCCCGAACTGGAGGGCCGGGCGGCCGGGGTGGACATGTCCCATGAAGCCGCGGTGGGCAAGATCGCCGCCGAGGAAGTGGAATACCTCATGGCCCGGGGTCTGGACGAAGATGAAGCCGTCTCTACCATCGTCCGCGGCTTCCTCAACGTCAAGATCGAGGGCCTGCCCGCGGCCCTGGAGGAAGAAATGGAGCACGCTATCCAGGAAACCGGCAAGGGGCTGTGAGGTGACGGATATTCGAGGAGAGGTCCAGAGGCCGAAGAGGCCGAGGGCGGCCGGCTCATCCGGAAAATCCCCGTTGGCCGGTTGAGGCGGCAGGAAGAAATATTGCGGGGCACGGCGACGCCGTGCCCCGCAATATTTCAGGACGGGGCGGCCCGGGCCGTTTACTTCGCCGGCGCCGGGCCTTTCACCGGAATGATTAGGTTGTCCCAGCCCAGCCTGCGGCTCAATCCTGAGCTGTGCGTCATCAGGCTGGTGAGAAACCAGCGCGACTGCCCCTCGGGGAGGGTGAGCAGCTGGAACCGGGCTTCATAAACCACAGGTTTTTGGTCCTTTTCGCTGGGGTTGGTGATGAGCACATAGGCTACCTGGGTGGCGGAGTTCTCCCCGGCCTTATAAAATCCATAGAATTCCGCCACCTTACAAAAGTTGGCGTTCCAGTTATCCAGGGTGTGCTTGGCCGCCGCCGCCGTCAACGGCGAAGCCTGCGGCGAAGAAGGAAAGGCGCAGCCCAGAAAACAACCCAGCAGGAGCATCATTGCCGCCAAGCGGCACCAGCCCGACACCTTCATGCCCTTCTCCTCCTTTGCCGGCATCGTTGAGAGCGCCTCCGGTTCCGGCCTCCAGCCATCCACGCAGGCGCGTTATCGCCGCCATAAAAAGATTATGCCCACCGCGGCGCAAGGCTGAACCAGAAAACCTTCTGCCTTCGGGGTTGGGCTTGCTTCATTGCTTCAGCAGCCCTGCTTCCTGGAGCCAGCGTTTTACCTGCTCGAAGGCATCCCGCCCCTGGGCCACCAGGTTGCCTTGAGGACTGAAAATCATGAAAAACGGCACCTGCCGGATATTATGCTGCTGCGCCAGGGGCGAGCGCCAGTCAATCCCCTGGACATTCGGCCGGTTAATGTTGACTTTCTTAATGGCCAGGTCCGGGCGCTTGGCGGCCAGCTGTTGCATGAGGGGGGCCAGGCGGACGCACGGCGGGCAATAAGGGCTGTAGAAATCGATCAGGGTGGTTTTCCCCGGGGTCAACAGGGATTTAAGGTCCAGGGTCTCGCCGCCGTTGCCGGCATTGGCATCCGCGCCCGCCCCGGCCCAGACGCCGGAGGCCAGGAGCCCCAGAGACAGGATGGCCGCCAAGACCAGCGACTGCCGGATAAATTTGATGGGGCGCGCCATAGCCTTTACATAGTGCCTTACCTGATAGTTGTCAATCATTTTCCCGCCGTCCCCCCGGACTCGGTATTCAGGATCAGGGGCATTCCGTCCCGCCCCCCGATGATGATGGTTTTGCTGTTTTGGGAGTCGGCCAGGGCCCGGGTGGTTTCGATGCCTTTCCAGCGTAGCAACTGGTCCGACAGTCCCTGGGAGATGATCCTCTGGAAGTCCTGGATTCCCTGGGCTTCGATCCGCTTGCGCTCCGCCTCCTGGCGCTCTTTGTCCAGGACAAACCGCATCTGTTGGGCCTGCTGGTCCGCAGCCAGCTTGGCGTTGATGGCTTCCACCACCAGCTTGGGCAGATCGACTTTACGCAGCAGGATGGTCTCCACGACTATCCCCCGCTTCCCCAGGTTCCCTTCCAGGTCCCGAAAAATTTCGCTGGAGATCAGTTCCCGGCTGGAGGTATACAGGTCCTTGGCTTCGTGATTGACGGTAATACCCCGGATAGCGGCCCGGAATTGCGGGTTGACCACCACCGCCTCATAATTGGGCCCCACCTGCCGGTAAACGTTGGCCGCCTCAGCCGATTTCAGGTGATAGAGGCAAGAGACCTCCAGGGCAACGTTGAGCCCTTCCTTGGAGGGCGCCTCGGCGTGCTCGAAGACCTCCTTGGTACGGACGCTCATGAGTTCCATGTTGGCCAGGGGGTTGACCAGGTGCACCCCTTCGGGGATGGTGCCGTACACCTTCCCTAAGAGTACCAGGACCCCGACATTGCCCGGGGGCACCACCTTGGCCGTGGATACCGCCACGGTCACCGCCAGGACCAGGATGGCCAGGACATAGCGGATTTGCGGGAACTTCTGGAAAGCCGGCACGTTGTGTCCCAGGACCACCAGGGCCAGGGCAATCAGTACTCCCAACAGGACCAAACTCATAGTTTCCTCCATCACCCGGAATCGAGGCTGCCGGGTGAGCCAAAGGTCAGGCTGCGGTCAAAGGGTTAACGGCAATGGGCAGAACGGGGCCGGCAACCGCATGAAGCAGAGGGGGCCGTCCCCATACCACTCCCTTCCCCGAGGGCGCCGCCGCCTTCGGGGTCGCGCCTATTTCTTCAACAGGCGGCTCCGGGAGCGGCCCACGTTCTGAAACACCGCTTGAAAGTCGCGATACAGGGTCTTATTGTGCCGAACCCGGTGACACTTTTTCAGATAGCGCTGAGGGTCGGGGTTGTCGGCCAAAAGATCCAGGCCTTCCCAACCCCCCGGCCGGGGAAAGGCGTAATACGGATATTCCTTGGGAATGCCGCGCACATAGGTCACCTGGGGGATCACCCACTCCAGCCGAGCCTGATAGAGCCGGTGCATGCCGTCGTTGATGAGCAGGGCCACCGTGCCGTCGGCCTCAAAGGACTCCTCCACCATGGGCGGGTAAAGATCGTAGACGACTTCTTCTCCGTCGGCCAGGCGCACCGTGTAGGTGACATAGCCGTCGAGCCGGAACAGATCTACCCCCCAGGCAGCCAGGCTCCAGCGTAATTCCTGGGTTTTGCGCAATTCCTGGAGCCAGATATAATTCTGCGGCGGATGGAGGCAATTGGTGTGAATCTGCTCCAGGGTGATCAAAGCCTGCGAATAAATCAGGACATCTGTCCTTTCCAGGAGGGGTACCTGTCTCAGGCAACTAATTAATGCTTCCGGGGAATGTTTTTCCAGGGCGATAATGTCCATCATGGTGAACGTATCCCGTTAAAAGGTTTAAGAATGAGAATGTTCAGGACAGGAGCCGGCGGTCCCGTTGATATTACCATCATCAAACCGGATGTGGGGAAAAATTGTGCGGGGCGGGGACAAAAAATGGGCTAAAAATCAAAGGTTCCCAACCCCTGGGGCAGGGGCCGGGAACCTTGGTTTATCTTCACATCCTCCGGGTTAACAGTTGCCCCGGAGGAACCGAGTAGGCGGACTCAACAGGAATGGCCCGAACCAGTCCTGGACAATGAAGCCGAAGTTGGGCTCTTCCGGCTGGGGCGCGTCTCCGAGACCCGCCTCGGTGTTCAAAAGTTCGATAAAACTCTCAGCCAGAATCTCCTCGGGGAGAGATTCGGGCAACCAGACTGGAGCGTATTCTTCTTTGCCGATGTATGCCATGGTTTCTTCCTTCGGCAATTTTTTATGCAACTCCCGTACCACCTTCCAGTCAGGTTCTATTCTCCCGGCCAACCCTCCACCGGACAGTTGGCGCACCGGGGCTGAGGCCGGCACCACTCCTTCCCCAGCCGCACCAGTAATGCGTGATACTCCTGGTACAGGTCCACCTCAGCCGGTAGATGCTCCATGAACCACTGGCGCAACTCTTCATAAGCACAGGCTTCGGGAATGAGCCCATGACGGCTAAGGATGCGAAAAGTATAGGCATCAACCACAAACGTGGGTTTAGCAAGGGCATAGAGCAGAATACTGTCCGCGGTCTCCGGTCCGACTCCCTTGATGGTCAGGAGCGCCGGCCGCAAGGCCGACAGGTCGGCGGCCGCCATCCGGCCCAGGGAATTTTCGAAATGGTTCGCCAGGAAATCCAGGAAATTCTTGATCCGCCTGGCCTTAATATTATAGTAGCCCGCCGGTCGGATGAGCTGGGCCAACTCCGCCTCCGGCAGGTCGTGCAGGGCCTGGGGTTCGAGCAGGTCGTGGTCTTTGAGCACCCCGATGGCTCGGGCCACGTTGTTCCAATTGGTGTTCTGGGTCAGGATCGCCCCCACCGCCACTTCAAAGGGCGTCTCCCCCGGCCACCAGCCCTGGGGCCCAAAGGCTTCCAGCATTTTCTGGAAAAGCTCCTGCAGCAATGTTTTCGTGCGCCTCGATGACATGAATCCTTCCGGGGGTTAACCAAAGATAGGGTTGAGCTTTAACATTAACTGACAATATATTTCGGGCAAATCACCCGTAGGGCGAAGTTTCCCCGCCCCTGCGGCCTTTCGAATCAAGGAACAACCGAAATACTCTATGATGCGATAGCTCAGTCCGGGGCCTTACTGACCGGCCCCCCGGTAATTGTACCGGTTTTTTCGGGTGGAAAGGGGATTTTTGGAGATGCACCCGTCGGAGAAATCGGCGGCGGCGGCCCAAAGGCCCTGAGGGTACGCCCCTTGGGGTATATCCGGGTAGATTAAGATTTATTTTACCGGGTCCATGTGGTAGAATGCCCCCAATTCTCTAGCGGCGGCCACGGCAAATTTACCTGGGAGCCCGGGCGGACTCACGTTCCAACAGGACCGACATTGACCAAGCACGTCACTTTCAAGCCCTACGAGATCACGGTCGAGGTGCCGGACGGCGAGAATCTGCTGAGGGCGGCCTTGCTGGCCGGCGTCCATATCAATGCCTCCTGCGGCGGGGAGGGCGTCTGCGGCAAGTGCAAGGTGCTGCTGGAATCGGGCGAGTTGACGAGCACCCGTTCGGGGCTCCTGAGTGACGAGGAATGGGACCTGGGCTATCGCCAATCCTGCCAAAGCCTGGTCCATGGCGACGTGGTGATCCGCATCCCGCCGGAGTCGTTGCTGGACCGGCGTACCCTGACCCGGCGCCGGACTGGCGTCGGCCTCCGGCCCAGCCCCATCGACCTGGATGCCTTGAAGTCCGCAGGGCTCTATAATCCAGCCTTCCAAAAGAAATTCGTCGAGTTGCCTCAACCTTCCCTGGCGGACAATGCCTGCGATCTGGGCCGCCTGGAGCAGGGTCTGGCTCGCCGACACGGCCTGGATAACGTGGCTGCCGATTTCTTCATGCTCCGCCGTCTGTCCCAGGTGATGCGGGAGGATAACTTTCGGGTCACCACCACCCTGGATTTTGCCCAACGGCGCTCCCGAAAACCCCGGGTAGTGGATATTCAAGCAGGGGACACCACCCAGGAACACTATGCCATCGCCGTGGATATCGGCACCACCACCGTCTGGTGCCAGCTCCTGGATTTAGCCGCCGGCAAGATCATCGGCCACGCCGCGGATTACAACTCCCAGATGAGCTATGGGGACGACGTCATCAGCCGCATCGTCTTCAGCCAGAAAGACCAGGGTTTGCAAAAGCTCCAACGCTCCGTGGCCGCCACCATCAACCAGGTGTTGCACCGGCTCCTCAAAAAACACCAGTTGCCGGTGACCAAGATCTCCCACATCACGGTGGCCGCCAACACCACCATGACCCATCTGTTCTACGGCATCGACCCCAAGTATATCCGCCTGGCCCCTTATATCCCCGCCGCCTGCCATACCCCGCCGGTCCGGGCCCGGGACCTGGGCCTGGAGGTGCCGGACCACGTGTTCATCTATTCGGTGAGCTCCGTGTCCAGTTACGTGGGGGGCGATATCGTGTCCGGGGTCCTGGCCTCGGGCATCTACAAAGACCCCAAGCTGACCCTCTTCATTGATATCGGCACCAATGGCGAGATCGTCATCGGCAACCAGCAATGGCTGGCCTGCGCCGCCTGCTCCGCCGGCCCGGCTTTCGAGGGCGGCGGCATCAAATTCGGCATGCGGGCCGCGGCCGGCGCCATCGAGGAAGTGAGCCTTAATCCCGACACTTACGAACCCATGCTGATCACCATCGACATGGTGAAACCCAAGGGCATCTGCGGCTCCGGCTTGATCAATATCCTGGCGGCCATGATGGAGGCCGATATCATCTCCCCCAACGGCAAATTTCGGGATGACCTGAACACCCCCCGGATCCGTATGGGAGAGGAGGGCCGGGAATATGTCCTGGCCATGGCCCCCGATACCCAGAGCGGCCAGGACATCTCTTTGAGCGAGGACGATATCGACAATCTGATGCGGGCTAAGGGCGCCATGTTTGCGGGCTACGTCACCCTCCTGGAGAACGTCGGCCTCCAGCTCCAGGACCTGGAGCAGGTGATCCTGGCCGGGGCCTTCGGCAATTTCATCAATATCGACAATGCCATCGCCATCGGCCTGCTGCCCGATCTGCCCCGGGAAAACTATCACTACGTGGGCAACGCCTCCCTCCAGGGGGCATCTCTGCTGGCCTTCTCCCGGGATCTCCTGGAGGAGGAGCGCCGGGTGGCGGACATGATGACCAATTTCGAGCTCTCCGAAACCCCGGGCTTCATGGACCAATACATCGCCGCCCTGTTTCTGCCCCACACCAAAATGGAATACTTTCCCAGCATCACCGAGCGACTGCAGGCCGCCAAAGATTGACCTCTCCTGGAGGGGCCCTCAGGCGACTTCCACCCCCTCCCCTCTTTTCCTTTAAGGTTCAAACTGATCGTTCCTTTCTTGTGAAATATGTAATAAATTATAAAGTTTCTTGACTCACCTGAGTAACCCCTATAATTTATGCGAACTTGTGAAAAATTAATCCGAAGCCAGGTTTTCAACCTTTGGTTCCGGTGCAGTGTTTTCTTAGCCCCGCCGGGTCTCCATCGATAGACCTGGACCGTATTCACCGGTTGTTCCGTGCGCTTTAGCCAAGGAGGGCAGTTATGCAAATAAGGTGTCTGAAATGGCGGGGGGTTTCCATGTGGCCCCCTGAATGGGGGATTTCAGACCAGGGGATCGGTGAAGAAGGGGTTCTGGAAGAGGTTCACCTGCGGACTGACCTGAACCCAAAATTAATCAGTGTGATGGCCAATCATTTGGGCGATATCCGGAAAGGTATTATGGTGCTGGAAGACTCCGCCCTCCTTGAGCTCGTTTATGGCAAGCTCAAACAGCAGGTGGGCCGTCCCCTCACCGAAATCGGGGACATGGAGATCAGTTTCTTGCCCCCCCTGCCGAAGCGCGGCCCGAGGCAGGCACGGCCCCCCTCCCCCCTCCGCTACAAATCTGTGGTCAAATAACCGGATGAAGACGGTTTTCCCCGGCGGTTGGACTGGCCCGGCTGGGACGCGTCATCCCCACCTGCCGCTTGCCTATCCCAGCTTCTTCAGCAGCCAGGCTATATTGTCCGCCAGGTCGGTAATGGTTTTGAGGCCCTCGGCGTCGTTGGCCGCGTCCCCGGGCTTGAGGCCATAGGCGATGGGCCAGTAGCTGGAGCCCGGCACATACATCCCCATGATGCAGAACCAGAATTGCAGTTGGGCGTAGGTGAAATTGACGCCGGCCCGCCGGGCCACCACGATGGGGGTGCCCACCTTACGATAAAAGGGATTGTCCCCCTGGCGGGCCACGTAGCCGGCCCGGTCCAGGAGGGCCATGAGGTTCGGGGTGGCGGAGCCGAAGTAGACCGGGGACCCCACGATGAGTCCGTCTGCCGCGGTCATGGCCTCATAGATGGGCATAAAATCGTCTTCCTGGGCGCAGCGGTTCTTGTCTTTGGCGCATTTCAAACAGGCCAGGCACGGGCGGATATCTTTGCCATGCAGTGACAGGTATTCGGTGGCGATCCCCTTCCCCTCCAGCACCTTCAGGGCGGTCTCCAGCAGCAGCCAGGTGTTCCCCTGGGGGCGGGGCGACCCGGATATGGCCAGCACCTTCATATCTTATTCCTCCTCAGGCGTTATGGTTTCGCACCCCACGTGCTCAATGGCATATATTATAAGGCAGAACTGCCTTGCTTTCCATCCCTTAGTGCCTGGCCACATTGAGAAGGCCGCAACCCGGATCTGCGCGGTGCGCCTTAAGGCCAAAAAGTGGGGATCTGGCGGGCTGCTTTCTTGCCCCGGCCCGCCTAGCAAAAACCTGACGTACGGCAATAAATTGCTTGACTGAAATAATGCTGCAGTCTATATTATGAGTGAACAATCACTCACAACTATGCGACCCAAAGATAAGACCAAAGAGTTGATCGCCCGCACCGCTCTTAGCCTCTTTGTGGAGAAGGGCATCGACGGCACTACCATCCGGGACATCGCCGCTACGGCCATGATCGCCGAAGGCACCCTTTACCGGCATTATCCCAGCAAAGACGCCCTGGCCTGGGATCTGTTCAGCTATAATTTTACCGCCTTAGCCCTGGAGCTTCAAAAAATTCAGGCGCCACATCCGACTTTACAGGCTAAAGTGGACGCTATGGTCAGGCACTTCTGCACCTTCTTCGACCAGGACCCCGTCCTCTTCAGCTACTTGCTTCTGGCCCAACACGGGCAACTACAAAGAGTGACCCCCGATATGCCCAACCCGGTGGAAGTGCTACGGGAAGCCATGGCCTCCGGGATGGACCGGGGCGAGATCCCGGCCGGCGATCCTAACGTGGCCGCGGCCATGGTCCTGGGGATCGTTTTGCAGGTGGCGATATTCAAGATATATAAACGCCTTGCCCAGAGCCTTACCAGTCTGGCGGATCACCTGGTGGAAGCCTGCGGACGGGTGTTAACGAGGTAGTTTATTGGCACCTTTGGCAAGAATTTCTTTACTTAATACCTGGAGGCTCACCTGAAGCCTCCGTAGCCATCATGCTCTTGATTTTTCTCCGTGCTTGAGCTATTTTCTATAGACTAAGTTTTTTCTAGAGGTACGCATGCCCCAGGAAGATATCAAGGATAGGATCAGGGCGGCGGCCCCGGAAGGCAAGATTGCCTGTGCCGCGGCCTTCCGCCTGGCTGAAGAATTGGGCCTCTCCCGGAAGGACCTGGGGGCGCTCTTAAATGATCTGAAAATAAAAATCATCCAGTGTCAGCTGGGTTGCTTTTAACATGACCCACCTCTTCGGTCCGGTTCCATCTCGCCGTCTGGGGCGCTCTTTGGGGGTAGATCTCATTCCCCCCAAGACCTGCCCGTATAACTGCATTTATTGCGAGGTGGGGCCCACCACCCATCAGACCGGGCAGCGCTTCCCTTACCAGACCGATGCCATTGTTGCGGAGCTGGCCGATTACCTTCAAGACCCGGCTTCGGCCCCTGACGTCATTACCCTGGCGGGCTCCGGTGAACCCACCTTGAACCTGGGTCTGGGTCACATCATCCAAAAGATCAAAGCCATGACCCGGATTCCGGTGGCGGTGCTCACCAACGGTGCCCTGCTGTATCTGCCCGAGGTGCGCCGGGAGTTGGCCGCGGCCGACTTGGTCCTCCCCTCCCTGGACGCCGCCCGGGAAGAAACCTATCGCGCCATCAACCGGCCCCTACCGGGGCTTTCCCTGGAGTCGCTCCTTGAGGGCCTGACGTCCTTCCGCCGGGAGTATCGGGGCCAGATATGGCTCGAGGTCATGCTCATCAAAGGGCTCAACGACACCGAAGAAGAATTGTCCCTTTTGCGCCGGGCCCTGACGATAATCGCACCGGAAAAGATCCAACTCAACACCGCAGTGCGGCCAGTGGTGGAAGGTTTCGCCCGGCCTTTGGACCGCACCGCCATGAAGGCCGCCGCGGCCTTCCTGGGGGGGCCGGTGGAGGTTATCGCCGCCTTCGACCGGGAGGATATCACCGGGGGCCAGTATCAGGATGACGATTTCGTAGAAATGCTCTCCCGGCGCCCCATGACCGCCCCGGACCTGTCGAAGGCATTGGGGCTGCCGCTGGTGCAGGTGGTAGCTTCCCTGAAACGCCTCCAGGACTCGGGCCGCATTTACCCTGACCGGCACCATGACCAGGAATTTTACCGCAACTCATCTTAGACACCGCCTCCGCGGCTGGATGGGGAGTCTTTCGGAAATTTCCTGGCCAAGAGTATGCTCAATTTTTCTGCAAGATGGTTCAAAGTCCCCCTGTTCTCAAGGGGGATTTAAGGGGATTATCAGAGGGTTATCTATAATCCTCCCTCTCTGGTTCCCAAGCAATAGCTTGGGAAAAATTAAACGACGCACGACCATGCCGCCAGGGCATTGATTAACTTTCTGTCGCGAGCTTTCCGCAATTCGGGAGATATGGATATGCAAGGCAAATTCGACGTGGGGCTGGATGTCGGCTCAGTGAGCGTCAACCTGGTGATCATGAACCCTGAGGGAGAGGTGCTCAAGGAAGAATACCGCCGCCATCTGGGGGCGCCTTCTCGCACCGCTTTAAATCTGCTGGAATCCCTGGGCCCGGAATTTCCCCTGGAACAATGCCGGTTGATCGCCTGCACCGGTATGGGGGGCAAGCGCCTGGCCGAGGTGCTGGGGGCCCGGTTTATCAATGAAGTCATCGCCCAGGGGCGGGGCACCCACCATTTTGCGCCTCAAGCCCGCACCATCATTGACATGGGGGGCGAGGACGCCAAGATTATCATGGTGGAGGAAGAGGACGGCCACCTGGTCATCGAGGATTTCGCCATGAACACCATGTGCGCCGCGGGCACCGGCTCCTTCCTGGACCAGCAGGCGCACCGGTTAGGCTACACCATCGAAGATTTCAGCGAATTGGCCCTCAAGTCCACCACCCCCCCCCGGGTGGCCGGGCGCTGCAGCGTCTTTGCCAAGACCGACATGATCCACCTCCAGCAGGGCGCCACCCCGGATTACGAGATCATCGCCGGCCTCTGCCAGGCCATGGCCCGCAACTTAAAGAGCAACATCGCCAAGGGCAAGACCTTTGCCCCGCCGGTGGCCTTTCAAGGAGGCGTAGCCCACAACCTGGGAGTGCGCCAGGCCTTCCGCCAGGTCTTTAAGCTGGACGAAACCGGCCTCATCATCCCCCCCCACTTCTGCTCCCTGGGGGCGGTGGGCGCGGCGCTGGTGGCCCGGGAAAACCCCCCCGCCGATTTTCACCTGGACTTGACCCCCCTGCGGGAACACCTGCTGAAGGATGAGGACCCCTCCCGGCGCCTGCCGCGCTTGAGCCCCCCCCCGGTCTTGGGGCCGGAGCACTACCAGGTCATCGACCTGCCGGACGACGGCTCGGTGGTGGAAAGCTACCTGGGCATCGACGTGGGCTCCATCAGCACCAACGTGGTGGTCATCGACTCCGAGATGCGGGTGTTGGCCCGGGAGTACCTCATGACCGCCGGCCGCCCCCTGGAGGCCATCACCGAGGGCCTGCGTCGGGTGGGCGCCAGGATTCAAGACCGGGTCAAGATCATGGGCGCGGCCACCACCGGTTCGGGCCGCTATCTCACGGGCGACTTCATCGGCGCCGACGTGGTGCGCAACGAGATCACCGCCCAGGCCACCGCCGCCGCGGCCATCGACCCCGAGGTCGACACCATCTTCGAGATCGGCGGCCAGGACTCCAAGTTCATCAGCTTAAAACACGGCGCCATCGTGGATTTCATGATGAACAAGGTCTGCGCCGCCGGCACCGGCTCTTATCTGGAGGAACAGGCCGAAAAGCTGGGCATCTCCATCCGCAACGAGTTCGGTGACCTGGCCCTGGCCGGCAAGACCCCGGTGCGCATGGGAGAGCGCTGCACCGTCTTCATGGAGTCCGACCTGGTGCACCACCAGCAGCGGGGCGCCGCCAAAGAAGACCTGGTGGCCGGCCTGTCCTACTCCATCGTCCAGAACTATCTCAACAAGGTGGCGGAAGACCGGCCCATCGGCGACCACATTTTCTACCAGGGGGCCACCGCCGCCAACCGGGGCATCGTGGCCGCCTTCCAGCAAGTATGCGGCAAAACGATCACGGTGCCGCCCCACCACGACGTCACCGGGGCCATCGGTGCGGCGCTCCTGGCCATGCGGGAGCGAAATTGGGAGACCTCCAAATTCAAGGGGTTCGACCTGGCGGACCGTCAATATGAGATTTCTTCCTTTGAGTGCAGCGGTTGTCCCAACAACTGCGAGATTCGCCAGGTGAAGATCGAAGGGGAAAAGCCGCTGTTTTACGGCAGCCGCTGCGAAAAATACGAAGTCGGCCGCGCCGAGAAGCAGTACGACCTGGCCGACCTGCTCCTGGAGCGGGAAAACTGGCTCTATGGCGACGAGCCCCCCATAGAAGGCAAACGCGGCCCCATCGGCATCCCCCGCACCATGTTCTTTCAGGAGCTTATGCCCTTCTTCCGGACCTTCTTCGAAGAACTGGGCTTCACGGTGGTCTTCTCCCCCAAGACCAACAAGAAGGTGATCAACCAGGGGATGGAAGCCATGGCGGCGGAGCCTTGCTATCCGGTGAAGGTGGCCCACGGCCACATCCTGGACCTGCTGAAAGCCGGGGTCAAACGCATCTTCCTGCCCAGCGTCATCGACCTGCCCCATCCCCATCCCGAGATCGGCAGCGGGGTGGTCTGTCCCATGGCCCAATCCCTGACCTACACCGTCCACACCGCCATCGATTTCGCGGCGTTCGGGGCCAAGGTGCTGTCCCCGGTGCTCTATTTCGGCCGGGGCAAACGCCGCCTGCGCCAGGGTTTGCGGGATCTGGCCCGAGAACTGGGGGTGAGCCCCTTCAAGGTGAACCGGGCCATGCTTAAGGGTCAGGCGGCCCAGGCGGCCTATTATGACCGCCTCACCGCCCGGGGCCGGGAGATCCTAAGTTCCCTGCCCCCCGACGGCCGTCTCATGGTCCTCATCGGCCGGCCTTACAACGCCCTAGACCCCGGCATGAACCTCAACCTCCACCGGAAACTCCGGCAGTTGGGGGTCCTGGCCCTGCCCATGGACTTTTTGCCCGTCGATAAAGTGGACGACCTGGATGAAATCAAGCCCATGTACTGGCGCTTCGGGCAAAAGATTCTGGGAGTGGCCGAACTCATCCGCAACGACCCCCGGCTCTACGGCATCTACATCACCAATTTCGGCTGCGGCCCCGACTCCTTCATCCAGCACTTCTTCAAGGACCGCATGCGGGGCAAGCCTTACCTGGAAATCGAGATCGACGAGCACTCCTCCGACGTGGGGGCCATCACCCGGCTGGAAGCCTTCCTGGACAGCCTGAAGAACGTCACGGTGGAGCCGGCCCCGCTTCGGGTGTCGCCTTACCGTTACCGGGTCACCGGCAACCTCAAGCGCAAGATCTTCCTGCCCCCCATGACCGACCAGGCCCTGGCCATAGTGGCGGCCTTCCAGGCCTGCGGCGGCGAGGCCGAGGCCCTGCCGCCCTCCGATGAAGAGACCCTGGAACTGGGTCGTCGCCTCACCTCGGGCAAGGAGTGTTACCCCCTCATCCTCACCACCGGCGACCTGGCCAAACTGGTGCAGCGCCCGGACTTCAGGCCGGACAGGAGCGCCTTCTTCATGCCCGCGGCCGACGGCCCCTGCCGCTTCGGCCAGTACCACCGCTTCCACCGGATGGTGCTGGATGATCTGGGTTATCCCCAGATGCCGGTCTACTCCCCGGATCAGAACGAAAACATGTTCAAGGAAGTGGGCCTGGTGGGTGGCGATTTCTCCCGGATCGCCTGGAACGGCATGGTGGCCATCGATCTACTGGAAAAGAAGCTTCGGGAGACCCGGCCCTATGAATCCGTCCCCGGCGAGTCCGACAAGGTGTATGAACACTACCTCGACCGGGTCTTCCAGGCCGTGCGGGACCGGGGCGACCTGCCCGGGGCCCTTAAGGAGGCCCGGCGGACCTTTGACGACGTCTCCCTGAGCCCCAACGGCGGCAAACCCGTGGTGGGGGTCGTGGGGGAAATCTATACCCGGGCCAACCAGTTCTCCAACGAGAACGCCGTGCGGGAGATTGAGGCCCTGGGGGGCGAAGTCTGGATGCCCCCCATCGGCGAGTGGCTCCTCTACGTCACTCACAGTTCCAAGGCGAGCGCCCTGGCCAACCGGCGTTACCGGGAACTCATCACCGTCTGCCTGGAAGAGCGCGTCCAGAAAAAGGACGAGCACCGGCTGGAGGAGATCTTCCACGGCAGCATCAAGAACCTGAGGGAACCCTCCATCCCCGAGACCCTGGAGCTGGCCAAAGACTACCTCCACCCCTCCTTCGAAGGGGAGGCCATCTTGAGTATGGGCAAATCCCATGACTTCGTGCGCAAAGGGGCCTGCGGCCTGGTGAACATCATGCCGTTTACCTGCATGCCGGGCACCGTGGTCAACTCCCTGTTCAAGCTCTTTAGGGAGCGCCACAACAACATCCCCTTCCTGAACCTGGCCTACGACGGCCAAGAACAGACCCACACCCGCACCCGCCTGGAGGCCTTTATGTACCAGGTGCGTCAGTTCAAAACCCGTAAGGGATAGAAGAAAATGATCTCGGGAAGGGGGCTAAGGGCTTTTTCGTAAGTGGCCCCTACCCCCTCCCCGAACCCCCATAAGTCAGGAACTTGGTGGCACAGGCTTTCCAGCCTGTGGATGACTTAGGGTGCGCACCGTGCACCTTAAGAGACTGAATGTTCAATAAAAAGGCAGGTCACCGGGCCCCGCCTTTTGGATCAAATCCTCCGGGCGTTATCCTCCGGGAAGCGATATTCCATGTGCCGCGCCGTGGCCCGGGCGATGGCCTCGCCATGGTAGCGCGCCACCACCTTCAGAGCCAAATCGATCCCCGCGGCAATGCCCGCCGAAGTGAGGATATGCCCATCCTCCACCACGTGCAAATCTTCCACCACGGTCACGGCCGGGAACGACTCGCGCATCCACGTCAGGGAGCGCCAGTGAGTCGTGGCCCGGCAGCCATCCAGCAGACCGGCCTGACCCAGCAACATCGCCCCGGTGCACACTGAGGCCAGGGTTTCCACCTGGCGGCCCCGCTGGGCAATCCAGCGAATGAGAGGCTCATTGTGGATCTGGCGGCGCGTCCCCCAGCCGCCGGGCACCACCAGGACGTCCAGTGGCGGACAGGTCGCCAGGGTGCAGTCGGGCAGAACTTTGAGCCCGCCGGAGGCCGTGATCGCCTCGGTATGCTCGGCCACCAGCAGAAGCTCGAACGGCGAAGGCTCGTCCCGGCGCCGCTCCTCGTGCAGGCGGGTGACGGCCAAAACTTCGTACGGACCGCAAAAATCGAGCACTTCGACTTCCGGAAAGATAATTATGCCAACCAGTCTCCGATTCATAATCGGCGTTCCTCCTCCCCTTTGCGAACCAGTGCGGCGTTGCCAGCGTCACTCCCCCCGAAACACCGGTTTGCGCTTCTCCAGAAAGGCCCTTTGCCCTTCCAGATAATCCTTGCTGTTGTAGACCAGACGGCGCAGCCCCTGGATGCGCTCAAAGGTCTCGGGGGACAGGGGCAGGGCGTTTCCTAAAATCTGGAGCTGCTCTTTCATGACTGAAATGCTGATGGGGGAATTCTGGGCGATCTGCCGGGCCATGGCAAAGGTAAAATCCTCCAGTTCTGGGATCGGCACCAAGTGATTGAGGATGCCCACCCGGGCGACCCGTTCCCCACTCACCGGCTGGGCGGTGCAGAACATCTCCCGGGCCAGGGACATGCCGATCTTGTTAAGAACGTGCAGGATCCCCGTGAGATTATAGGGGATCCCCAGCCGGGCCGAGGTAATGGCAAAAGAGGTGTTCTCGGTGCCGATCAGGATATCACAGACCAGGGCCAGTTCACAGGCGCCCCCCCAGACGCTCCCCTCCAGCATGGCGATGACCGGAGCCGGACAGCGCTGGATGGCCCGGATGGCCTGCTCCAGGGGATCGTCATACGTCAGGGGGTCCCGGCCGGGTTGAGGAAATTCGGTGACGTCATAGCCCGCCGACCAGACCTTGGCGCCCTTATTGGCCCGGAGCACGATCACCCGGACCCGTTGATAGACCATCTCGTTTAAGGCCGTGATCACCTCGTTAATTAAGGCCCGGCCCAGGGCGTTGCGCTTCCGGTCATGATTAAAGGTGATGGTGCCGATGGACTCCGATAGTGCCACGGTAATTAATTCCATTTTTCCCTCATCCCGGCTGCTGACCCCCGGCTACCACCCGGTCAGGCCGCCTGTTTTAGAGACTATTTGCCAAGTATTGCCGTAATTGATAACATCCCCATCGGCAAGGGTAAACTTTTTCCATCAAGTCCGTGCACATTTCACGTGAGGAGGCGAGATCATGCCCCGATGTTCCGGCTGTGGTAATCAATTAACCGGGGCCGAGCAACATTGTCCCGCCTGCGGGCAATCCACAGAGGTCGGCACAAACTTGCACGGCCCAGCTCTACCCCAGCCCCCGAGAGCATTGCCTCTGGGCAACTATATCAAAATCGGCTGGGAGCTCTTCAAACAATATCCCGGCGGGTTTGTCGGCTTTTGCCTGGTTAACGGCCTCATCCACCTGGTCTTGCACGCCCTGCCCCGGGTGAGCTGGCTGGTGTCGGCGGGCCTCAGCGCCCCTTTGTTCATGGGCAACTTCATCGTCACCGCTAAGCTGCTGCAGCGGCAAACCCCGTCCTTCCGCGACTTTTTTTCGGGTTTTTACTTCTTTTGGCCGCTCTTTTTACTCTCCCTGGTCGTTTCGGTATTCATCAGCATCGGGATGATCCTGTTAATTATCCCCGGGGTATATCTGATGGTGGGTTACCTTTTTGCCTCGCCCCTGGTGGTGGATCGCCGCCTGGATTTCTGGCCGGCCATGGAGTTGAGCCGCCGTACCGTGAACCCCTTATGGTTCAGCCTTTTTGCTTTCGTGCTCCTCCTGACCCTGATTAATTTAGCGGGCATGGCTCTCCTGGGCCTGGGCTTCTTGATTACCTTGCCCTGGACGTTATGTTCGGTTACCGCAGCCTATAGCGACCTTTTCGGTTTCCAATCAGATTACTCGCAAGAGGTCCCCAGGCTAAAAAATCTTTAAAGGCTCACTCCATGACGGTTGTCGAACCCCCGGCCCCTGCCCTGTGGGAAGTGGCGGTGGCCCTGCCCCTGGCCCACACCCTGACCTATCGCCTGCCCTCGCGCCTTTCGGCCGCCGCCCGGGTGGGCAGCCTGGTCCGGGTGCCGGTGGGCCGCCGGCTGGTGACGGGATATCTCCTGGCCCCGACCCGGGAGACTCCTCCCGGAACCCTCCGGGACATCCGGGAAGTGCTCGACCCCATACCCCGGTTCGGCCCGGAGTTGGTGCCCCTGTATCGCTGGGTGGCGGATTACTACCAGTATCCCCTGGGCGAGGCCTTGAGCTTCATCATTCCCGGTGGAGATGCGGCCGCCAAGCCGCGCCGGGAACTCTGGGCCGGTCCCGTGAACCAGGCCCAGGACGGCCAGATTCCCAAGCGCCTGGGCCCCAAGTCCCGGGCCCTTTTGGCTTATCTCCGGGAGGCCGGCCCCACCCCGGTGAAAGACCTCCACAGCCTTTTCCCCGTCTGTCTCGACAGCCTGCGCCGCCTGGCCGCCCGGGAATTGATCGTGCTTGAGGACCGCACCCGACTCAGGACCCCCGAGGATGATACGTCTTTTGCCCTTACAGAAAACCTCACCCTGGTCCCCCACCAGGAACAGGCCCTGGCCGCCATCATCCAGGGAATTGACCAGAATGACTTCGCGCCGTTTCTGCTCCATGGCGTCACGGCCAGCGGCAAAACCGAGGTCTATCTGGGCGCGGCCGACCATGCCCTGGCCCGGGGTCGCCAGGTTTTGGTCCTGGTGCCGGAGATTGCCTTGACCCACCCTGTGGGCCAGGCCTTTCAGCAACGCTTCGGCCCCCGGGTCGCCCTGCTCCACAGCGGTCTGTCCGAGGCCTTCCGGGTGGATCAATGGCGCCGCATCATGATGGGAGAAGTGGATATTGTGGTAGGGGCCCGGTCGGCGGTCTTTGCCCCCCTGCCCCGCCTGGGGTTGATGGTGGTGGATGAGGAACACGATCCCTCCTACAAACAGGAGGGCGGCCTCCTCTACCAGGCCCGGGATGTGGCCCTTTACCGGGGCAAACTGGCGAAAGCCGCGGTGGTCCTGGTCTCCGCCACCCCCCAGGTGACCACCTGCTACTCGGCCCGGGCTGGGAAATATCGCTATCTCCACCTCGGCCACCGGGTCACTCCCCAGTCCCTGCCCGAGATCCAGCTTGTGGATCTGCGCACCCAACGGGGCGACAAGAGTCTCAAGGTTATTTCCCGGCCGCTCCTTAATGCCCTGGAAGAAGTGCTTCGCCGGGGGGAACAGGCCCTGCTGTTTCTCAATCGCCGGGGCTATGCCCGGGCCGTCTTCTGCCTCTTTTGCGGCCGGGTGTTCCAGTGCCGCCACTGCAGCGTGGCCCTGACCCACCACCAGGACCGGGACCTTCTGGTGTGCCATTACTGCGGCTATACCGAGGCAATGCCGGAACGCTGCCCTGATTGCCAGTCCACCGCCATCAAGCGTTACGGGGTGGGCACCGAAAAGGTGGAAACCGAGGTCAAGCGGCTGCTGCCCGGGGCCCGGGTGGCCCGCCTGGACCGGGATACGGCCCCTAACAGCGGTCGGGCCCTCAAGGTCCTGAAGGAGTTTGCCGCCGGCGAACTGGACTTCCTGGTGGGCACCCAGATGATCACCAAGGGGCATCATTTCCCCCAGGTCACCCTCGTCGGGGTCATCGCCGCCGACCTCAGCCTCTACTTTCCGGAGTATCACGCCGGGGAGCGCACCTTCCAGCTTCTGTCCCAGGTGGCCGGTCGGGCCGGCCGGGGCGCCGCCAAGGGCACCGTGCTGATCCAGACCTACCAGCCGGAGCATTACGTTTTTCAGACGGTCCAGGCTCAGGATTACGACAGTTTTTTTCAGCGAGAACTGGAGACCCGGCGACAACTGGGTTATCCGCCCTTTACCCGCCTGGCCCTGGTGCGCCTGAGCGGCCCGGTCGCCGAGACCGTGGCCCGGGAAGCCCGGCGCCTGGCCGCGGCCCTGGAGAACCTGCGGAGCCGGGATCATGAGCTGCGCTCCCGGGTGCGGATCCTGGGGCCGGCCCCCGCGGGTCTCACCCGCCTTCAAGGCCGGTTCCGCTGGCAGATTCTCATCAAAAGTTACGGCCGCCCCGCCCTGGTTCACCTGCTCCAGCACCTGCGCCGGGTCTGGACCCCCGCCCCCCGGTCCCACCTCAGCCTCAGCCTGGATATCGACCCGGTGAGCCTGTTCTAGTGTGGCGCCCCAGATATATTCTGAAAAAATATTCCCACTTTTCGGGGAGGCTCTCGTAGGGGCGGTTCGCGAACCGCCCCTACAACGGCCTTCGGCAAGGGGAACCGAATTTGGCAAGATACTCCGGGGGACCGACACTTTCAGGATGTTAAGACACTATCCTTTTCTCTAGAATGGTCATTTGCCGGTGACGCTCGCCCCACGTGCGCCAACCCGGACAAAAAAATTTGCCCGAAGGTTTTTTCCGAGGGTTTGACTCGACTGACTGACTACCGGTTCCGGCTGAAGATGCGATTTTCCTGATCAAGGTTGAGCCCGTGGTCCGGGCGATAACCAGTTGACCTTTTCCCGGTCAAGAGGTATAAAATAAAAGATTGTAGCGCAATCTTCAACGCAGTCACCAGCCACGCGCCCGTAGCTCAGCTGGATAGAGCAACGGACTACGAATCCGTGTGTCGGGGGTTCAAATCCCTCCGGGCGCGCCAGTAATTTCAAGACGTTAAGGGTGGCAACAGCCACCCTTTGTTATGCCGAGAGCACTATGGGAGCACTTTTTTGGCCCGGGGCTCTTTGCTCGCCTCTTGGACCCCAGACTAACTTAATACTTGGCACAACTACTGGGGGCAGATCAGATGAGCACTTTTTCTTTTTCCCTTAATGTCAGGTCTAATATAGTGGCATTCCTGGTAGAGGATCGGCGACCCCTTCCCGGTTTCGGGTTATGCCGTTTTCCGTCTGGTGAAGCATTATTTCCCTCGCCATAAAAAGCGCCCTAAAACTCGGTTCTTGATGTCACTCCCATTATTCCCCCGTTCGGAAAGCCAGTTGGCCGTAACTGAAGTCACATATGCGGCTAAACTATATTTTACCCCCTTGCCAATAAAAAATGCCCCAAGAACTTCGGGTAAAGACATTCCGACAAGGCCACAAAATATTAAGGCCGGTGTGTGAGGTATGGGAAGAGCAGTAATAACAATGAGTGCAATAAAACCGAATTGGGAAACCCATTGGGCAGTCCAGCGCCATTGGCGGGAATTCACGATCTCAGGGAGATGTTTGGATAAGACCGGATAACCATAATTTCCCAGGAAATACGCAATGAGGCTTGCCGCCAAGGCGCTTCCCATCGCGGAAAAAAAGGCGATTGCCCACCATTGCTTACGATTAAGGATAACGAGAACGGAAACCACAGGGACAGTGGCGATAGTGCAGGAAAGGGTGCAGAAAAAGGCGACTCCACCAGCTAATATGGGCAACAAGGAATTATTTGCTAAGGTACCCACCAAGGTGCGCTCATCCTGGTTCCTTATCCCACAGGTGGAGGAAATATGCAAGGCAGGAAGGGAGTGTAGCACTGATTCATAGTCTTTCTTTGGCGGGCACAGAAGGCCATCGCTGGTGGGGCCTGGCGACGACATCCAGGAATGCATGATCCTTCTCGCCAGTAGCCTGCTATAGCCATAACCCTGGCCGTATCCGATCCAAATGTGTTCTCCCACCCGTGAGAAGGGGGCTCCAGACACTAGAGCCAGTCGATCCTTCGTCGAAAGGCCCCCGGCATTGATATGTATGATAAAGTTGCGCGCCGCACCATATCGTCGCTATGAAGCCGGGCCAAGATTGTCATCTATTGATATTCCACTGTTTCTATAAAAATTCTATTCGATACAACAATCAATGGCTTTCTTGACCAATTCTCCCAATTTACTCAAAAAGCCTTTCTTTGGGGATTCTGAGACACTGATGGCATGGATATCTAAATATTTAATATCCTCATCTTTTCTTTTGACTCCTTCAAGGTTAATTAACTTCATATTTATTCCCCAAAAGAGCGAGTAAAGGCCATAAGCCTTTTCAAAAAGTTCTTCAGCCGCCTTTTTGTCTCCGACGGTTAATTGTTTGGTTCCTACTTCCATGAGGCGCATGCATGCAGCGAGCAAATGTTTTGAAATACACCAAACTTCCCCTTCATATTCCTTAATTATCTTTTTTAAAAGAGATTTGCGCATTTCCCTCACTTCATTGAGCAAATCATAGTATCCACTTTTTCCAGTTTTTGCCCCCGTAAAAAAGAAATGCTCCTCGATGCTGATTAAATTCATAATTGCTATTGATAGATCCTGGTCAGAAGACAGGTCCATCTTATCTTGTTTCTTCATCTCATCAACTTTAAGAACGAGTTCGTTGATGGTGGGGATTTTTTCCTCTTCAGCCATATCCTTATCCTTTTATGAAGCAATAACAAATTAAACTTAAAATCACCAGCGGGGCCACAGGCAAAACGACCTTCTGCAAAGGGAAGTAAGACCGTCCTTTATTTTTCTCTTTCAGATAAATATAGCATACCACACCCGCAAAAAAGGAGACACTCCCCAGGATTATGCCGCACACCATTCTATCGATTCCCCAAAATTTATTAAATGGATGTCCGATAATTCCTTGCCAGTAAAGGGGAGCTATAATGATACTGTAATAACTAATGATAATTAATATTCTGCGGCCGGGAAACCGGATATTCTTTTTATTGAGGAAACTCATAGTCCACATGATCGCCGAAAGGGTCAAACCGCCGATCCACAGACCGGTGATAATATCATCGATCCCCAACCATCCGAAGAAACTGGCGCCAGCGCACACCGCGAGGGTGCACAGAGGACAAATAGCCCAAAGCTGGTTTGGGGCCAGAATAATCCCACCCATTCCTATAAGTAGGATAATAAGAAATATATTTTTAACTTTCATGTTTTCACTATCGCCCTTTTAATTTATCTCAATGTCAAATAGCATTCATCATCCTAATGTTATCAGCAATTTGGCATACTAACCAAACGGAAGTGGCAGCCAACACCGGCGGCCTCTATTCGGCCTTCACTTGAATCTTTCAAAACCGAACTTCGTTAAGACTTCATGGTCAAGTGGTTCTTCCAAATGCTGCGCCACGAAAACGGCCAAAGGGAAGGGGTAAAGTTCCCGGCAAAACACCATTCTCTGTTCACCGTCCTCATTGGAAATCATAACCTGGATGCCGTTGCCGTCAACTACTAACGTTGCAAACAAACCCTCATAGTCTGGCGTTCCCATTTTCACCTGGGCAAGCATTGGGACTATTTCACCACAAAGATCTTCGACATAGGGGTAGCGGATGTAGTCGGTTTCGTCAAACTTTGTTAATTTTAACATGTTTACCCCCTTTTAGGCCTCATTAGTCCAGGCATTACCTGGAGAGCGGGACTAGCGGCACCGATTTCGATCTGGTTCGCAGGACCCGCTTTAATCAAGTCTGGGCTACGCGGAATGGAAGTCTCAAGGTGGATAAGTTTGGGGCCTTGTTTGGTTTGGAAGTGTCCCTCTAAAGTCTCCCAGACCCAGCCAGAATAACCGTAGCCGCCCACCGCCTTGGTCACCAGGGCCCCCGCCAGGATTTCGCCCGAGGTTCATTGAGGGAAACCGTGCCGAATTTATCGAAAGTATAATCAGGTACCGGGTGGCAGTAATCTTCTCCCTTCAAAGCCGCTGCGGTCAGGGCGGCTCCTCCGCCGCCGTATACTGATGCACGAAGACCGTACTTGTGATTTTTGGTCTGCGCCACCCCCTCTTCCCGGTCAGAGAAACCGGTGTTGAACAACACTTCTCCTTTCATCCCCAGGATGTCGTATGTGGCGTCCTTGATCACCGTGGGGCATACTAGATTTTTTCGATTTTACCTCCCACCGGAATCTTTTTCTATACCTGGTTTTTGACGGTTAAAAATCCTGACATTTATATTATGGTCTTCGGGATGAGTGGTCAGGTGACGGAGCCAGGCTTCCTCATTAGTCTCGGCTCTTCCCACTTCGACAATAGCCATACGCGCGTTAAAAAGCTTGCTGGGGTGATCCCTTTTCCCGGAGTCGTTCATAATAAGGTTATGCCCCTTAACTATTCCTCCCCGAAACACGATTTTTCGCGGGGCCAATTTGGTATTGATACGCGGATCCTAAGAAGCAGTATAATCCCCGCCACATCTCCTCTCAAGTCGCATTGGAAGCTTTTTCCTCTTCTTTGGATTTGTTTTCCGCCGTGAAGAAAATTATCAGAGATTTTGCCCGCCAACTGAAAACATATTTGCTGAAGTGAAACTAAGGCTAACTTTCCTTCATCGCGTCAACCAGCGGCCATTGCGGACGGTGAGGAGGGCGTAAGGCCTGATCCATCTTAACAACAGGAAGGCATAGTAAGAGTAAATTACCCCATACACAAAATCCATATCCTGTTCCTGCCGGATATAGTAAAAAGTCATGAAGAAGGAAACTATCCCTACGCCGGCGACGAATTTTAGCACAGCCAGAGGATAACTGACGAGAGAGATCAGGAGCAAGGGCAGGAAAATGCAGGTCATGGGAAATTGCGACTCCCGGATAACAAAATCTAGGATGGGCATGAGGCGATGTTTAGGCCGATAATTGCTGAACATAAAGGACAATTTGATCAGAGATTCGCGGAAATTACTCCGGTCCCAACGCAGAAACATGCGGTATAAACCCCGATAATTCTCGGGAACCGTCGTGTAGACCAAGGCGCTGCGCTGGTACACGGTCCAATAGCCTTGACGCAACACCAAGTTGGTAAAGGCGCGGTCTTCCCCGATGGTGCAGCGCACCCCCAGAAAAGTTTGGCGCCGCCAGGTTTCCAAGATGGGATCAACGGCCTCCCGACGGTAAGCCGAAAGGGCGCCGGGGGTGCAGAAGACGAAGCCGTACATGGACTGGGCGGCTCTGACAAAGTCGAAGGAGAGGATGAAGCGCACCCACAGCATGCGAGTCAGGAAATTTTGAGTGCGGTTATAGACCTTGACGTTGCCAGCCACGGCTCCGACCTGGCGGTCTTGCAGCATGGGGGCCAGGATCTGTCTCAAGGTCTCGGGTTCGATGACGCTGTCGGAATCCACCGTGACAAAATATTCCCCCCGCCCCCGGGTAAGGCCGGCATAAAGGGCCTCTCGCTTGCCGCGGTTTTGGGGGAAACGGATCGCCTTGATCAGCTGAGGATAAGTTTGTTGAGCTCGATGGATATAGCTCCAGGTATTGTCCTGGGAGCCATCATCAATGCAAATGATTTCTAAGCGGTCTGGCGGGTAATCAGAAGCGGCCACTGAGTAAATGGCCTTTTCCACCATAGCCCCCTCATTATAAGCGGGGATAATCACCGTTACCGTCGGCATGGGGCCAGCGAACAAGGGATAAGGACGATATCGCCACCAGAGGATAGAGAGCACCACCTGAAAGATTAAAAAGGCCAGGCTGTAACTGGCCCCTAAAGCCATTAAAGGAGAGCTATAGCTTTTGCGGCTGAAAAGCTGAAGGTAACTGGTAAAAGTTCCAAGTTGGCAAGAGATTATGAAGAAGACCAGCAGGCTAAAGGGCACTATTATCTTTATTATTACGTCCCCAGTAACGAAGGGCTGATGGTTAACGAAAGGCTTGGTCGTCTCGGTTGCAACAATATCCCTCGGCATGGCTCTGGCCTCTCTTTTTGCAAGATTTAATTTTGCCAATCTTACGCGAGCTTGGCCAGATGGCTGTTGGCCAGCCAGGCCATTAAATCTAATTATTGATGGGCCAAGGGAACTTTTGCCAACAATAGGCTATTGGCCGAGTTGGATGCAGTAATCTCTTTCTTGAAGATTCATCATAGAATGAATCTTTCCCCTGCTAAAATTGATAAGCGGCCCTATATAGGGAAAGGAACCAGAAATCCAGGAAATCCGGGCTTCTGGTTCCTTTCTTACATCATGTCTTACAATCCAGTATCACCAGGACCGATAGGCTCCATAGCCATAGTAGAGCCCAAATTCATATTGTCCTCCTCCATGCTCACCTTAGTGCCGTGGCCTTTAGGAAGGATCTTCTTTACTTCGATCCGAAAGGGGACGAACTTCTCCTGCAGCTTAGCCTTGACAGCATTGATCTCTTTGAGCTTGGCCAGGATTTGTTTTTCATCCGGATTGTCAGCACGCCAGAGAGTCCTCAACTCCGCCTTTTTGACTAACTTTTCCTTGCGCAAACTGGCGGTGTCATCAAGAAATTTCTGCCGCAGATCGAAAAGTTTTCCCGCCTGCTCCGGAGTAAGGTTGGCACATTTACCCCAATGACCCCCATGCCCCCGGTGTCCCTTCATCCCCCAAGGCTGCGCCCAAGAGGTGAAGGCCAGGCTCAAGAATAATCCCAGAGCCAGCAATACCGTTACTGATAATTTCTTACCCTTCATTTTTCTCTCCCTTGAGTCTTGAATTTTTAGGGCCGCATATCTGGCCTTTAATGATTAAACCCTAAAAATAAAATAAACCGGCGTGACCTACACAAAATTTTCAGATAGACAGGCGGGTGAGGAACTGAAGACATTAAATCAGGGGGTTGCCGCCAAGCAAAATACTGCTTCCGAGATGGTTACCAATTCCCCCGGCCACGGCCGCCCGAACCCATGCCGCCGCGCCCCCTGCCTTCGGTCCCTTGCCCATCGGGACCCTGCCCCCGAAAGAGCGGTACGCCTTTCTCATCCCGCACTTTCAACGTCTGGCCGTTCTTCTTCACCTCGGCCGCAAGCAGTACTGTCTTCTCCTCCATGGTAACCTTAGAGCCGGTCACCTCTAAGGTATCCCCTTTTTGCAAGCTGAAGCCTTGTTTGCTCACATACCAGGGAGGCCCTAACTCCACAGTAATATTGCCTTTATCGGTCTTAAGCACCAATCCCTGGATCGCCATTCCCGGGGCGGCCCGCCATCCCTGCATTCCATAGCTTCCCAGGTCCTTTACCTGTCCTTGAACCGTAGTCACGGTCTGGAGATTGTATAACTGGCGGCCCTGTGGCCCCGGGCCACCGTCCCCTCCGTTACTCTTCCCAAAGCCGCGACTTTGCGCCGCCGCCGTCCAAGCCAGTCCCAGTAACATGGTAAGAATAATCGGTGATAACCACCATCTAGTGCTCAAATGTATTTTAGACATCCCTGAGACCTCCCATGGGCTCCATTGATAATCCTGCCTTGGTCTAATATAACCCTAAAAGGCAGGAAAATCGGCGGCTGGCAAGGAGTTTTTGGGGGGCCATGGTCTTGCGAGAATGGAAGTGGCTTCGTTCAGCGCCGACTGTTAATAAGATAATCCCCGGCAGAAAAGACATGGGACCGACAGCTTTTTCCAGGTCGAGAGAACCAGTTTGTTGAAACTTGCGGAGCTATGAAATATACTTAAATAATCTAATTATTAGAAAGGCTAACTATGCTCGCCTCGCCAGATGAGTGCGCTCGACAAGTATTGGAAGCCGTTCCCATGGTGATGCGCGCCATCCGCACCGAGATGCGGAGCCATCGGGGCTCTGATCTGTCGGTGCCCCAGTTTCGGGTCCTGGTTTTTTTGAATCGCCATGAGGGTGCATCCCTGTCGGATATTGCGGAGCATCTGGGGCTCACCTTGCCCTCGATGTCCAAGATGATAGATGGCTTGGTAGCCCGAAATCTGGTGACACGCCAAATGGATCTCAAAGACCGTCGTCGTGTGACCCTGGTTCTGACTGCTCTTGGGCGGAGAGAGATGCAATCGGCCTATGAGGCCAGCGAGTCTCGCCTGGCCGAGCGCTTGGCGGTCCTCACGGCCTCCGACCGCCGCACCATCATCAAGGCGATGCAGGTGTTGGAATCGATCTTTAGGTCCAGCCGAGAGGCAAAAACTACACAAGGAAAGTAACTGCATGCATATTCTGGAAACGAAGGCACTCACCCGCTGCTTTAACGGCCATACCGCGGTGGACGCGCTGACGATTACCGTAGAGGCCGGGGAGGTGTTCGGTTTACTTGGTCCCAACGGTGCGGGTAAGACCACCACCATCAAGATGCTCACCACCCTCCTGCCACCGACCTCGGGAACTGCGTCCGTCGCCGGCTTCGACATCGTGCGACAGGCCCGGGAGGTGCGCCGGGTCATCGGCTACGTGCCACAGCTGGTCTCGGCCGATGGCAGCCTGACCGGTTATGAGAACCTGTTGATCTTTGCCAAACTTTACGACATCCCGAGGGGCGAGCGCGAATCGCGCCTTGGCGAGGCGCTGGACCTTGTGGGCCTGGCCGACGCCGCGGACCGCATGGTGCGCGAATATTCAGGTGGGATGATCCGGCGGCTGGAGATCGCCCAGTCCATGTTGCATCGGCCGCGGGTGCTCTTCCTGGACGAACCTACCGTGGGACTCGATCCAGTAGCGCGCCGGGCTGTCTGGGACCATATCAAGAAATTGCGCGAGTACGGCGCCACCATTCTGATGACTACTCACCTCATGGAGGAAGCCGATCACCTGTGCCAACGGGTGGCGATCATGCATCTGGGCCGAGTGGCTGCCATCGGCACGCCCGCGGCTCTCAAAGCGTCGTTGGGCGGCAACGAGACAACCTTGGATGATGTATTCGTCCACTATGCGGGCGGCGCAGTCGATTCCGGGGGAGGTTACCGTGAAGCATCAAGAACCAGGCGAACGGCCCAACGGCTGGGCTAGGCGGCTTCTGCGGCACATGACAGCTCCACTGAAACGGATCACCGGGTTCGTAAGTAAGACGCTGGTCATTGCCGAGTTGGAATTGCGCAAAATTCGCCACGATCCCACCGAACTGCTCACCCGCGCCGTACAGCCGGCACTGTGGCTGCTGGTGTTTGGGCAAGTTTTGGGCAGGACCCGGGCCATCCCCACCGGCGGCCTGCCTTACCTGGACTTTATGGCCCCCGGCATCCTCGCCCAGAGTGTCCTGTTCATCGCCATCTTCCACGGCATCGCCATCATCTGGGAGCGTGACCTGGGACTCGTCCATAAACTCCTGGCCAGCCCAACTCCGCGCCCGGCGCTGGTGCTGGGCAAGGGAATTTCCGCGGGTGTCCGGGCCCTGTCGCAGGTGGCTATCGTTTATGGGCTAGCGCTGCTGCTGGGTGTCAAGATCAACTGGCATCCCCTGGCACTGCTAGGGGTGCTGAGTGTCGCGATCCTGGGGGCGTCGTGTTTTTCCACCCTCTCCCTGATCATTGCCTGCGTGGTCAAGACCCGGGAACGCTTCATGGGCATTGGCCAGGTCTTGACGATGCCCTTGTTCTTTGCGAGCAACGCGATTTACCCGATCTCCATCATGCCAGATTGGCTAAAGGTGATCTCTCACCTCAATCCGTTGACGTACGAAGTGGACGCGCTGCGAGCTTTGATGCTGACCGGGGGAACGAGCGTTTTTGGCATAGGGCCGGATATGGGTATATTGTTGATGGTCACGGCGCTTCTGGTCATAATTGGCGGGTGGATGTATCCACGGATCGCGATTTAAACCGTACGGATATGGCAATCCTCAAGGTATTTTTCGCAGGGCGCATACAGGTGCGACCTTACATATGGTCCTTTCTCCTTCGATTGCAACCTGATATAAGCAGAAGTCCATGAATGAGCAGAAAGATAGCGTGAGCAGCATCCACAAAGAGGCGATTGCGGTCCCGGCCGGCGGGGAGACCGCGGACAAGTGGACCGTCATGGGGATTATGGCCTTCGGCCTCTTTATGGCGACCCTGGACGCCAGCATTGTGAATATCTCCTTGCCGAAAATCAGTCTCTCTTTTCATATCCCTCTCAGTGGCATGGTGGAATGGGTCATCATTGCATATCTCATCGTTATTGCCAGTCTCCTGCTGACCTTGGGCCGACTGTTGGATATGGTGGGGCAGAAACTCCTCTGGGTGCTGGGACTCTCCATCTTTACTACGAGTTCCGCCCTGTGCGGGGCGGCTCCGTCGCTGTTGTTCCTGGTCATCTTTCGGGCCCTGCAGGCAGTGGGGGGCGCGATGATCATGGCTATCAGTCCAGTCATGATCACCCGTGCTTTTCCGGCCACGCAGCGGGGGCGGGCCTTGGGTATGCTTGGTCTGGTGGTGGCCGCCGGTACGAGCGCCGGTCCCACCGTAGGCGGTCTCATAACCCATGCCTTCACCTGGCGCTGGATCTTTTACATCAATGTGCCCATCGGCATGATTGGCATCGTTGCGGCACTCCGCCTGCTGACGGAGCCATTGCGTCCGAGCTGGGGCCAGCAGCGATTTGACCCCATCGGCGCCATCCTGCTCTCGGGCAGCGTCAGCGGCCTGATGCTGGGTCTGAGCTTCGGCCAAGAAGCAGGGTGGCGTTCCTTCACCATTGTCGGTCTCTTTGTTGCGGCTTTGGTGCTGCTGGCGGCGTTCATTATCCACGAAAAGCACGTGACACAGCCCATCGTCGATTTCTCTCTCTTCCGCAACCGGCTGTTCTCCGCGGCGATTGTCAGCAGCTTTCTCTGCTTTCTGTCTCTGTTTGCCGTGATGTTCCTGATGCCCTTCTACCTGGAAGAGCTGCTGGCGCTTCCGGTCCATCTGGCAGGCCTGCTGATGACGGCGGTACCGCTTACCATCGCGGTGGTGGCCCCGTTAAGCGGCTGGCTCTCCGATCGTTTCGGATCGCGGCTTCTCAGTTCCTTGGGCCTGGCCATCGTCTGTCTGGGACTCTGGTTTCTCAGCCGATTGACCGCACGGGTGTCACTTTTTGACATTGTCTGGCCGCTGGTGGTGACCGGCTTCGGGCAAGCGCTTTTCCAACCGCCGAACAATAACGCCATTTTGAGTTCAGTGCCACCGCAGCGCTTAGGGATTGCCTCGGGGTTTCTGTCCACAGTCCGCGTGCTGGGCCAATCCTCCAGTGTGGCTCTCTCCGGGGCGATTTTTACCTCGCTGGGCGGCGCCCAGGCCGGAGCGGCGCTAAGCCAGAAATGGGGCCTTCCCGCCAACCCGTTGGAAACGGTGTTTGTTCATGCCTTCCACATAACTCTGCTCACCTGCATGATCATTGCGAGTATCGGGGTGTTCACTTCACTCATGCGCGGCCCCCGGGGCAGCAGCTATCGCTAACCGCGGCTACGCGAGGGAGAAATTTTATGGGAACCGGCAAAAAGATCTTGGTTGCAGTGGACGGATCTTCTTACTCACTCCATGCCATCAAATATGTGGCCACCCTGTGCTCCGGCTCTCCGGTGGAAGTGAGTCTTCTCCATGTTCTACCCATGGCCTCGGAGGAACTGCTCCGGCAGATAAGCCTGGACGAAGACTTCAAGTCGAAGATTAAAGAGCAATACGAGCGGTTCAACGACGAGTGCCAGCGTGCGGCTCAGAAATTCTTGGACCAGGCCAAAGAGATCTTGATCAACTCCGGCTATGTTCCGGACTTTACCATGACCATGCTGCGGCAGTGGCAATCCGGGATTGCCCGGGATATCATGGCCGAAGCGAAAAAGGGTTATGATGCCGTGGTCATCGGCAGAAGGGGGATAGGGAGGGTCGAAAGCCTGATGCTGGGAAGTGTCTCGGCCCAGATCGTGCAGGGAGTTGATTGGATTCCCATTTGGGTCATCGGCGGGGAAATCCTTTCCAGTAAAATGTTGCTGGCCGTGGATGCTTCGCTAAATTCCCGCCAGGCGGTGATATACGCCGCCCCATATGCGGCGCAAACCGGGGCGGAAGTCATCCTCTTGCACGTGGTGCGCAAATTCTTTCCC
The DNA here is from genome assembly GCA_963812015.1 of uncultured delta proteobacterium. Lineage (GTDB taxonomy): Bacteria > Desulfobacterota > Desulfobaccia > Desulfobaccales > 0-14-0-80-60-11 > 0-14-0-80-60-11. The sequence continues at coordinate 1,949,284 of CAWETI010000003.1, forward strand.
GGCTGGAGCCCGTATTTGACGTCGGCCGGGGAAGCAATCGAGACGGCGCTCAATGAGAACCTGAAAGCAAAGATTCAGGGAATGTTTGATGATTGCACAGGGTGCCTGGAGAAAGCGGGCGTGGCGCCTGATAAGATCAGAACATTATGCAAGTTCGGGAGCTATAGCCGTGCGGCCGATATCCTCGCGACCGCCAGAGAGGGAAACTACGGCACCGTTATTATGGGCAGAAGCGGAATATCAGCAGTACGCGAATTCATTATGGGCCGGGTAACCACCAAGGTGCTGAATGCGGCCGAAGGCCTGGCCGTCTGGATTGTCCCCTGAACTCCTCGGAGTGCGCTTGGCCATTGCCACCCAGGAGATAAGCAGTTACTTTTGACCAGAGGTTCGAGAAAGTCCAAAAATTGATCAGGGCGCTCTTAATCATAAGAATTGATAGATGACGGAAAATTTCATAGCAAACATGGGATAATTATTTTTTGTTTGACATAAAAATAATTGATTGATACGTTAGTTTCAAACATATGTTTTAATGGCGTTCATTTGACGACTATCCCTGCAGAAATTCCGGCCAGTAACGAAACCCGCCAGCGCCTCTTGGAAGCCGCGGGGGAAGTCTTTGCCAAGAAAGGCTTTCGCAACACCACCATCCGGGAAATCTGTCGCCGGGCCCGGGCCAATCTCGCTGCGGTGAACTATCACTTCGGCGACAAAGAACGGTTGTACCTTGCGGTCCTGGTATACGCGCATACCCGGGCCCGGGGAAAATACCCCCTTTTTTCCGGCGATTCCGAAGATATCCCCCCGGCGCTCCGGCTGCGCGCCTTTATCCATGATCTGATGTTCAGTCTCCTGGACGAAGGGATGCCGGCCTGGTACGGCAAATTAATGGCCCGGGAAATGATTGAACCCACCACCGCCTTGGATACCTTGGTGGAAAATATGCTGCGGCCGATGGCGGAGAAGTTGGGGGCCATCGTGCGGGAACTGCTGGGGGCCGGGGTGACTGATGACCAGGTGCGCTACTGCCAACTGAGTATTGTCAGCCAATGCCTGCATTATCGCCATGCCCGTCCGGTAATTCAACGCCTGTTTCCCCAACAGAGATATGGAGCAGCAGATATTCAGGCCCTGGTTGACCACATAAGCCGCTTTTCCTTACTCGCCCTGAAAGGACTGGCGCATGGTGAGGATTACTGCCTTGCCGCGGCGTCAGACGAGAGACCCCAGCCATGAGAGGAATCTTGCGAGTTGCCTTCAAGTTGTTGGTCAATGATCGGGGCAAGTTTGCCGCACTGATCGTCGGAGTCACCTTCGCTGTGTTTCTTATGGTCCAACTGACCTCGGTATTTTCCGGCATCCTGACCAAGGCCTCGGCTACCATCATCAACGTCGGCGCCAGCGTCTGGGTCATGGACCCGGCCGTCAATAATCCTCTCAACAGCATCCAGTTGCCTGATTACATTTTGGACGCGGTGCGCAGCATCGACGGCGTCAAATACGCCGTGCCGTTATATTCTGGAGTAGCTCTCGTCAAGCTCCATGACGGCTTCTATCAGCCGGCGACCGTCCTCGGACTGGACGACGCTAGCCTGGTGGGCCGGCCCGAACTTATCGCCGGGAAAATTGACGACATTTTTGCCGATAATGGCTTTATCGTGGTAAAAGACGAAGAATTTTCCAAATTAGGAAACCCTAAGCTCGGCACAACTTTTGAGATCAATGACCACCGGGGGGTCGTGGTCGGGATCGCCAAGGTGGCCAGCAGCACCCTGTTCGGCATCCCGACCCTGTACACGACCTTCACCCGGGCTATTCAATATATCCCTTCCACACGGTTTACCATTGCCTATATTTTAGTTGAACCGAAAACTGATAAAGACATCCCCTATATCAAGAATCAGGTGGCCAAGGCCGGCTATTTGGCGCTGACCAATACCGAATTCCGGCAAATAGTCGCCGACTATTACAAATACCAAACCGGCGTCGGCACCAACATTCTCATCATGACCGTGATCAGTTTCCTGGTGGGCTTATCCGTTTGTGGCCAGACCTTCTATACCTTCGTTTTGGAAAATCTGGATAAATTCGGCGCCCTGAAAGCTATCGGCGCCAAGGGTTACGAACTCGTCTACATGATCCTCTTTCAAACTTTGCTCACCGGATTCACCGGCTACGGCCTGGGGGTTGGCTTAAGTTCGCTGATGATCGCGATCGCCAAAAGACAGATACCGAATTACGCCGCGGATATAACCTATTTCAATCTTGGCATGGCCTTCGTCATGGTGCTCGTCATCTCCGGGGTTTCAAGTTTCATCGCGGTGCGAAAAGTGATCAAAGTTGAACCTTTCGATATTTTCAGAGGTTAAGCATGGCCGAGGTAGCGGTGAAAGCCGTCGAACTGGTGAAATGGTTCGGGGCCGAGGAAATCAGAACCTACGCGGTGCAAGAGGTCAGCTTTGAGGCCAATTTTGGCGAAATGCTCTATATCACCGGCCCATCGGGCAGCGGCAAGACCACCTTGTTGAGCATGATTTCGGGGATTTTGAGACCTAATTCCGGCACGGTCGTGGTGGACGGGAAAGAAATCTGGAATCTTAGCCCCAACGAACTGGCCGATTTCAGATTGCATAGCATCGGCTTTGTGTTTCAGGACTACCATCTGTTCCCGAAACTGACCACCGCGGAGAACGTCGCTCTCCCCCTGATCCTCAAGAAGCAAGACTGGGATGAATCTTTACGGCTTGCCGTAGAATTTCTCGAAGTGGTGGGGCTCAAGGACCGGGCCGAGCTGCCGCCCTTCAAGCTAAGCGGTGGCGAACAACAGCGCGTGGCCTTGGCCAGAGCCATCGTCAGCCGTCCGGACATTTTAATTTTCGATGAACCCACCGCGTCCCTGGACGGCGTCACGGGCAGAAAGATTATCAGCTTTATTAAAGAAAACTTATTGAACGAACACCGATGTATCCTGATTGTCACCCACGACGCCAGGATCTATGAATATGCGGACCGAAACCTCAAGATGGAAGATGGCCGGATTGTGGAGATTGTCAGCGGAGGCATGAGTGAGACATAGATTTTTATTAGCCCTGGTGATCCTGGGGGTGGTGGGCGGGTTGGTCAGCGCCTACGTATACGGCATCCGGAAAAAACCGCTGCCGCCGGCCTTCTATCCGGCCCAGAATCCTTATGTCAAAGGGGTTTATGCCAACGGCATCATTGAAAGCTACCAATCCAACGGGGAAAACATCAACATCTTTCCCGAAGTCACCGGCACCGTCACCCAGATCCTGGCAAAGGAAGGACAAACGGTAAAGAAGGGGACCCCGCTCCTGCTGATGGATGATTCGGTGCAACGGGCCACGGTGGAGCAGCAAAAGGCTCAGGCTGAAGCCGCCCTGGTCACGCTGCGTGAACTGAAAGCCCAGCCGAGATTGGAAGTCCTCAGGGTATCCAAGGCCCAGATGGATTCTGCCGCCGCCAGTCTCAAAACCACCCGGGATTCCCTGAGCAAATTGAGAAAATCGTATGCCATGAACCCGCAGTCGGTGAGTAAAGATCAACTGGACAATGCGGAGAATGCTTTCAAGGTAGCTAAAGAAAATCTGGGAGTAGCCCAGAGGCAGTACCAACTGACCAAAGCCGGGGCCTGGATCTATGACATCCAAAACCAGCAGCATCTCTATGAGGCGTTGACGAAAACCTATGAGAGCGGGCAGGCGCTCCTGGCCAAATATACCATCCAGGCGCCGGTTGATGGCGTGGTTCTGGCGGTTCGCGCCGCGGAGGGCAGCTACGTGGCGCCGCAGGGGAGCTATGGCACCTACACCCAAGGCTATAATCCCATTATCGTCATGGGATACCCCCAAGACCCATATCTCGAAGTCAGATGCTATATCGATGAGATTCTCATTCCCAGGTTGCCACTGGATCCTCACATAGAGGCCCAGATGCAAATCAGGGGGACTGACCGCCGCATCCCCTTGGAATTTGAACGTATCCAGCCCTATGTCAGCCCCAAGATCGAGCTGTCGGATCAAAAGACCGAACGGGTGGACGTGAGGGTGCTGCCGGTCTTGTTCCGGTTCAAGCCGCCGAAAGATATGAATATCTATCCGGGGCAACTGGTGGACGTCTATGTGGAAACGAAATAGGACCGGCTGCCGTTTGCCGCTTGCCCTCTGCAGCGTACTGTCTTGCCTAGGGTTGATCACGAGCTGTGCGGTGGGACCCGACTTTGTGCGCCCGCAGCCACCCGCCGCGACCCAATTTACCCAAGGGCAGGAACCGACCGTAACAGTATCAGCGGACGGCAAGGCCCAGCACTTTGAACCGGGCGCCAAAATCGCCGCCGATTGGTGGCGTTTGTTCCAATCTCCCCAGTTGGACAAAGTGATCCAGGAAGCTGTGGCTCAAAACGCTAATCTGCAATCGGCTCAGGCCCGTTTGCGCCAAAGCCAGGAAAACTTGCAGGCGGGCTATGGGGTGTTCTTTCCTCAGGTCAGAGGCAACTTCTCCCCCACCCGGCAAAGATTCACGAGCGCCCAGTTTGGCGTTAGTAATGCTCCCGGCAGCATCTTCAACCTCTTTACCTCTTCGGTCAGCGTCTCCTACGTTCTGGATGTGTTCGGTGGCCAGCGGCGCACCGTCGAGGGGTTAGCAGCCCAGGTGGATTATCAGAACTACACCGCCGCGGCCACCTATCTCACCCTGTTGGGCAATGTCGTCAATGCCACCATCGCCCAAGCAGCCTATCGAGCCCAGATCGATGCCACGCAGCAGATCATCGGGTTCCAAAAAGAGCAGCTTCACATCACCGAAACCCAGGCCCAGGCGGGAACAGTCCCTTACACGAACGTGGTCAGCCTTCAAGCCCAGCTCGCCGCCACCGAGGCGACCCTGCCGCCGTTGAAACAAAACCTCAACAAGACCAACCATCTCCTGGCGGCCCTGGTGGGGCGCACCCCGGCGGAATGGTCGGTGCCACAGCTCGATTTGAAGGATTTCACTCTCCCTAAAGATTTGCCGATCACTCTGCCGTCGGAACTGGTTCGCCAACGGCCTGACATTCTGGCCGCCGAAGCCACGTTACACAGCGCCAGCGCCAATATCGGGGTGGCGACCGCGGCCATGTTTCCCAGCTTCAACCTGAGTGCGTCCTATGGGCAGACTGCGGTCGAAATCGCCAAGCTCTTCGGTACCGCCGCCAATGTCTGGAGCTTTGGGGCCAACCTGGCCCAACCCTTATTTACCGGCGGAACCTTGTGGCATCAGCGGAAAGCTGCCATTGAGGCGTATCAGGCCTCCACCTCCGACTACCGGCAAGTAGTGGTAAGCGCTTTCCAGCAGGTGGCCGACAGCCTCCGGGCAGTGGAACACGACGCTGAGACTCTGAAGGCGCAAGCCGCGGCGCTGGCCGCGGCCGATCAAGCCCTGCAACTGGTGCAAACCAACTATAAGGCTGGCCTGGTCAACTATCTACAAGTCCTGACCGCCGATAACCAATACCAGCAAGCCAGGCTTGGGCTTATTCAGGCCCAGGCGCTGCGTTTCCAGGATAACGCCGCACTGTTAGTCGCCTTGGGCGGGGGCTGGTGGAACCGGGAGCCCCAAATGACGGGAAGTAACATGGTTACTCCCATAAAAACAGTTACGCTTCCGGATGCCCAGGCTTCGCAGCCTTCCGGCAGTAGGTGAGGGTCCGGACAGCCGTAGACCTAAAAATTCGGGCGTACGATCAAGTATGCCCCTCCGCCTAAACCATTCTGCTTCGATTGCAACCTGGCTGCGCGGGTCAGGTAAGGCGGAGCAGGGTCACCTCTGGCCGGGAATTCAAGCGTATCGGGGTGAACGTGGTCCCGATCCCGCGACTTACGTAGAGATGGGAGTCTTTAATCCGGTACAGCCCCTCAGGATAGGGGGTCAGCAGGTGGGCCAGGCTGAGATTCAGACCCGGCAGGCCAAACTTGATCTGTCCCCCATGATAATGGCCCGATAGGGTGAGCGGGACACCGTGAGAAGCGGCCAAAGGAAAAATCTCCGGCCGATGCGAAAGCAGGATCGTCGGGATGGTAGAATCCAGTCCCTGCAAGGCGCCTGCCAAATCGGGATTTCCGGATCGGAGGTCATCGATACCGGCCACCGCCAACGAACCCTGTTCGGTCTGAATCACCCGGTGGGCGTTGAGCAGAAACGTGATCCGGTGCTGCCGGAACCTTGCCAGGATATCACTCTGCTGCCCATACCAACACTCATGATTGCCCATGGTGGCGAAGGTGCCGTACCGGGCGCGGACCCGGGCCATCTCCTCCACGCACTCGGGAAGAAATTCCATAGAGTTCGAGATATAATCCCCGGTGAGGACAAACAAATCAGGCTCTAGGGCTGCGACTTGATCGGCATAGCGCCGTATCTCCGCACGGGTCATAAAAACCCCGGCATGGATGTCGGTGAGTTGAACCACCCGCAAAGCACGACCAAAGGGTAAGGTGAGCTCCCGGACCTCATAAGCCTTGCTACCATAGGCAGCCCCGTATCCGGAGAGAATCAAGGGCGCCGCGGCAAGCCCACTCACTCCAGCTAGAAGAAAACGGCGGCGCTGGAGGTTCACGGGAATAGCGGATTTCTGGCTGTCCAGGCCGCGACCGCATCGAATTACGATCCTCCCCACCCCCACAAGAAACTGGGCCAGGCCGAGGAGCAGGGCCGATAAGATCGACCCGAAGGTCCACACCGCGGGAAAATAGAACAGGATGACATCTGCCACCGCCGGCGGGTCCACCCAGGGGATCGGCCTGGATAAGATGAACGTGTTCATGGCAAAGAGCGAGGCGATGGTGAGGCCCACCACGCCGATAAGTATGGATTTGCACAGGTTGGAACGCTGCGAGGCCCTGATGACCTGCCCGATTCGGAGAAAGAGGTAAAATTGGGCGAAGACCACAACGACCGAGATAATCAGGCGCAGCTGACCAAAATGCACTCCAGGTCTCATGGTTTTATTATCTCAGGGTAATGGCTTTCTCAGGACAGATTTCCTGACAGCAAAAGGATGTGATGCAGGTATCGAGGTCCACCTGGGGCAGGTTGTCACACATGGACAAAGCCGATACCGGGCATTGCTCGATGCACGTGCCACAGGCGGTGCACCACTCCGGATTAGCTTGGGGGCGCAAGAGCGTACGATCATGGATGAGGGCCTGGATGGTCTCGTTGTGAAACACTGCTTCACCGCTAAGGGGGGGCAGCTTGAAATCAGGCAGCGCTTTCAACTCCCCCATGATCTCAATGTGACTCAGGTCATAGTCCCCCAAGCCCGCTTCCCTGGCCTTTCGGAGGAATAGCAACTGCTCCGGTTCACAACCCATCATCGTAGCCATGACGGCATCCAGGGCCACCGCGTTATCAGAGGCCAGGATCAGACCGATCTCCCTCAAGTCGGGGGAAGCCGGACCATTTCCCTCCATACCGACTACCGCGTCCACCAGGAAAAAGTCGGGGACCCGCAGCCGGAACACGTCGACGATCACCTCATGGAAGCGTTCGGGGTTGCCCGCCGCCTTGTGAAGCTTGGCCTTTTGGGCGCCGGGCAAAAAACCGTAACTGTTTTTGATGGCCCCGGTCATGACCGTCAAGCCGTGGGTTTTGAATTTCGGTAGGCTGATGATGATATCGGCATCCCGGACAATCCGGGACAGGCTCACCGTGGGCATAAAACCAGGATTGAAGTCAACCTGGAGGGAATTGTTGCCGATGTTCTGGTAATAACCCTTAGCTGCTTCCATGAGGCCGGTCTTTTGAAAGCTCTCCTCGTTGGCTCCATAATTAAACAGACCAGGGTTGTCGCCGACTACAATGGCGGCGGGCCCCATGGTTTCCACCTTTTCCACCACGGCGCGCAGCACCGCAGGATGGGTGACGATGCCCTCACCGGCTTCCGAGATCCGCAGCACATTGGGTTTGATCAACACACTTTTCCCACGGATTTCCAGGGGGAAAAGTTCAAAAGCCCGGTCGACTGCCTGATGGACATTCTCATAGGTAGCAGGGCGGATCATGACTTTTGACATAGTCTTACCTTTAGTACCTATTTTGACGTACCTTATAATTATAACATGCTTATCTTGGCATAGCATGGCTCGTAAGCTTTTGAGAATTTGCATGGAAAATCGCAAAATTTTTATACGGCCGGATTCCAATTACCAGAGATGATGAACCCTCGGTCGCTGACCTGCCCCCAGTAGTTGTACCAAGTCTTAGGTTAGTCTGGGGGGCACGGCTATGGCCTCGGGTGCGGGTGGTCGATAACCAACTTCTCAAAATAGCTTACTGCATCCGCTCGGGTCCAAAGCCCCACGAAACCCTGGAGGAGACGGTCGGCGCTATACTCCACTTTAAGCTCGCCATCAAGGTAGCCTTTAAGGGTGCGACCCTGCACCACCACGGAGATTTCATGCCACTCTCCCAGGGTGATGGTAGCCGCGACCTTGAACCGGAGGAAGCGCTTGTTGTTCACATATTCAAAAAGCGCGAAGTTATCCTCCAGAGCGTTGATGCGGAGGACAAAGTAATTGCCCACGCCCCGGATGGCAAAGGCCAGGCCGGCCACTTGATCGATCTTGCCGGCCGATACCTGGGCCTTAACCCGGAGCACTGCGTCGGTGACGAAGCTTTCCTTGGCGATGGCCAGAGGGAAGTAAAAGTGGGCTCCGATATTATCCAGAAATTCCTTATACTTGACGCCAACAATCCGGCCCATAAACGACGCCAGTCCTGATGACACCCCCCAGCCGTAACCGGAGCCATCTTCCAGGATAAGACTGCGGCCCTCCTGCGTCACCCGTCGCCAAACCCCTGTAGGAGTGTAGAAATCCGGCAGGCGATTTTCCTGAGACAACCGGAAAAAATCGTAATCACCGCGGAAAAAGGCAGCCACCATGCGGTCCACGTCTGCTTCGCTGGCGATGGCTACGTCCAGCAGGCGGCTGGCCCCCAGCAAACGTCCCAACTGGTCTAAAACGGCTTCCATCTCAGCTGCCGCCAGGCCACTCATTGAGGCATCCAAAAGGTCGCCAGTAATTCTCAGCTTGCAGCCCAGGTGGATCAGGACCTTCCCCAGGAAGCTCAGGCGCAGGGAGCGACCGGCCTGGGTACCGGCCCCGCCGGAGAATTGTAAAGAAAGATAGTTGTTTTCCGGCTTGTCCCCCATCATGACGTCCAGGTTAGCGTAATGGTAGCCGAACTTGGCGCTGAGATTGGCATATTCCCGGGAAATAACCGCGAAGCTGTCCCCCCCGGGCAGCTCCCCTGGCCTCTGAGACATCCCCCGGGCCATGAGGGTGAGAAAGTCCCGAGTGCCCACGGTGATGCCCCCGGTCCAGTTGATCCCAGGGTGGGACAATCCCCGCCACACGGCCTTCATCGGCACGGACTCAAGGTTCTCCGAGGTCACCTCGTCGCAGGTGGTCAACCCTTTACTGAGCCCGCCGCCAAGGTCGATAAGGTAGAGCGGGAAGGGGATGTTGGTGGTGAGTCGAGCTGCCACGGTCTCCCCTGGGCCGGCCTCGGTCAGGCCGAACATCTCGTGCATGGCCCGTTCGTGGGCAAAACGGATGACATCGTGCAGCGTCCGGCAGCCGGAAGGAGTAAAGTCCAAGGCCTGGGGATCAGTGAGGTTTAAGGGTGACAGTTTGTCCAGCACGGCTCGCAAGCGCTTATGCATGGGGCTGTTGATGATATGTTTCCGGGTTGGCCGAGCGTTTTCAGATAGAGAGCTCACCACCCCCTGGTAAACCGCCCCGGCGTCCGCCACCAGGGTGATCTCTTGGCCGTTCACCAGGGTCTGGGTGGCGGTAGCTGCATTCAGGAGGGCTGGAATGCCGAACTCCCGGGCCACGGAAGCCAAGTGGCTGGTAATGCTCCCCACATCGGTGATGAGGCCCTTGATGCGTCCCATGAGGCTGGCGTAATCCGGTGACGCGGTCCGGGCTACCAGGATGGCGTTTTCCGGTGGCGTGGCGCTGCCCTCCCGGCTCGCCAGCCACACCACCCCGGCGGCCACGCCGGGGGAAGCAATTTTACCGCCGGCAAGCAACAGGGGGTGTCCCGGGATTTCCCGGGGTGCAGCCGGTTGCCGGCTTTTTCGCTGGATTAAGCCCAGAGGGCGGGACTGCAGAAAAAAGAGCCGGCCCTCCTGGTCCACAGCCCACTCCACATCCTGCGGCCCCTGAAAATAGCGCTCCAGCTTCAGGCCCCCCTGGGCCAGGATGCGGATCAACTGGTCAGAAATGGCGGGGCGATCACGCTCTGCCTCGGGAGTATCCTCGAGGCTGAGGCCACCGCCAGGCTGGCTAACCAGTCGTCTGGCCTTGTTCCCGAGGCTCTGGTCCACCACGGTCAGAGTCTGCCGGTCTACGAAGAATCCGTCCGGGGAGGTCTCACCACTCACCAGATACTCCCCCTGCCCCAGCACCGCACTGATCTTGAGCAATCCCGTTTCGGGTCGGGCCGGGTCCACCGTGTATAGTACGCCGCTGGCCCGGGAATCCACCATGGTGATCCCGGCCACGCACATGGAGGTCTCCCGGTCATCCAGACCGTAGCGGAGCCGGTAAAGAATGGCCCGGGCGGCATACTTGCTGGCCACCACCTCCTGGTACGCCGGGAGAATCTCATTTTTCGTGACGTTGAGGCGGGTCGCGTATTGGCCGGCGAAAGAGGCCTTGGAGTCCTCTCCCACGGCACTGCTCCGCATGGCAATGCGTACTCCCCTTACGGTCCTGGCCTCCAGGGTCTCGTAAGCTGCCAAAATTTGTTCCGCCAGGACCGAGGGAATCGTAGCCTCCAGGATCATTGCCTGGATTTCCCGGCTTCCGGTTTCCACCTCCTCCAGGTTGTTGGGATCAATTGATGCCAGGAGGGTCTCGATGACCCGTATCAGCCGAGCTTCTTCCAGGAACCGGCCGAAGCCCATGGCGGTAACTACAAACCCCGGTGGAACCGGTAAGCCAACCCGCCGGGCCATGAGTGCCAGGTTGGTGGCCTTGCCCCCCGCCTCACCATAGGACGCGGCACTCAAAGCTTCCAGGGGGAGGACCAGCGGGCCCATCAGGCAGTGGGGGGGCGGGTAGTAGAGGGGGGCAATCTCCTGGGCCAGCCGGTCCACTACCCCCATCAAGGGGGCATAGCGGCCGCGCCCCATGCCGTCCAGGGCCTCTGCCAGCCGGTGGGTGGAGATCAGCAGATCCTGGGTCTGTTCTTCCACCTCCCGCATGTTAAAGGGCGCCCCGGTAAAATAGATCTGCTCCAGCTCCGCCAAGCGCTGTAAGGCAACGTAGTTGTGTCCGAGAAACTCTTTGAATAGGCGGTACTTTTCTACGATTTCGCCATCAAGGTTGACCAGCAAGCGGCAGGCTTTGTTGGTGGAAAAAAGGTCGATGATTTTCAACGGTGACTCCGCGGTCAGATAGATATCTCTTCACCCCGACGGGCCCGAGACCAGCCCGGTTGCTTTATGACGGGGTTAACGGCTTGCCTTCTGGGGAAATTATACCCTGAATTTATCGACCTGCGTACCCTACGTTTACCGACTTATGCCCTGAGGAGACCTGATAGGAGAAATCTTGTCTGCGCTCCTGGTCTGATTATGGGTCCCATCCCTGGGGTCGCACAAATATCGGTCTTGGTAACTAAGCAGAAAATCCGGGCTTGCAGTGGGACATCCCAAAAGCTGAGGGCGCCGCGGATACTCTAAATTTTTTCTGGTTTCTGACGATATAGGAAAAGGAGGCGTTCAAATTGATGGTGACCCAGGTCTTATGTTAACAACTGGAGTTATTATTACCATCTAGTGGAGCGTTTCACAATTAACTGGACATAAAAGCAGGGTCGGAGCACCGGACTTGGCAGGTTAAGTCCCCCTTTGAAGAAGGGGGATTTAGGGGGATTTCAGACGCTTATAAAAATCCCCCCTGGTCCCCCTTTAGGAAAGGGGGGGAAAAGACCGGTTTTTACCTTGTTACTTTAATTTTAAAACACAGCACTAGCCAAGAAACGGTGAGTACGATAGCGAGTACCTTGCCACGATCAAGCCTTCTCAAAAATCCCAGACTGTTGTGGATATGATCCCCATATCGAAATGGGGAGCCCGGAGTGGGGCACAATATGACAAGGGGATCGAGGGTTTTCCTCCTTTCCCGCTCGCCACGCCCCTGCCCCTGAATGGCGCCTCTCCGGCCATAAGCCCCTGGTCAACCCCGCCGGTCATACCAAAGCATCCATCAGTTCCCTGGCATGCTTCAGGTAGGCTTCGAAGCCACATTCTTCAAAGACCCGGATGGCCTCCGAGACATACTCCCTGGCCTTGGCTCGTCGCCCTCTAAATTTAAAGAGCACCCCCAACTGCAGACAGGGTTGCCCCAAGAACCCCCGGGCTCCCGTTTGTCTAGCCAATTGCACGGCCTTGGTCAGGTGCCGCTCGGCTTTTTTACCCGCAAAAGGAAGATTCTTGATGAGAAAACCAAAGTTCTTGCAAAAGGCGGCGAGGCCCTTTTTACCGGACCTCTGGGCGATCTGTAAGAAGATACTGCCCAAGATGAACTCGGACAAACTGGCGAACACGCTCCTTTGAAACTCCATGAATTCGCGGCTGACACTCTCGACCAGCCTGATACCTTGGGCTAACTGGCCCTGGGCCGCCAAAGCCACGCCCAAGAACAGGTTGGCGGTGGTCTTCAGGTATTCGGTCTGTTCGGTTTCACTGTAGGCGATCACCTGGGTTAGCAGATCTTCGGCCCGCTCAAACTCCCGCCTCTGCACCAGAAACATACCAAGTAAAAGCTTGCCGAATATCGCATGGTACGGGTCCCCATGGGTAATGACTTTCTGGGTATGCTCCACGGCCGGTTCCATATCCAGATCCACGAAATGCCGGAAACCCATGAGCAAATTTCCCACCATCTGGCAGCGGAGACTCGAAATCTTCTGGCCATAGTCTAAAAGGCCCTGGGCGCTCTCGTGAAGCCTCTGCCGGTCACCGAGGAACCAGCCGATGTAGCCTTTGCCGGAGTAATACGTTATATAGAAAAAGGGGTCGGAGGCAAAGAGTTCCAGCATGTCCTGGGTGCGCTGCTCAAACCTGACCGCCTCTTCCAGGTAGCCCATTTCCGCGCAGGTCTTGATGAGAAAGCTGCACGCCAAACCGATGACCTGCTGGTTGCCGGTCTGGTCGCCCAGGGCCAGGGCCTGGTGCAGGTACCGGTAAGAATCCCTAAGTTTGGCCCCCTGCCAAAAAGTTGCATGTCCCAACCAGGCGTAATACGCCCCTACCCTGGCTTTATCATCCAAAGATTCAGCTAACTCCACATGGCCCAAGAGCTGTTCGGCCATGGCCTCGAAACGGCCCTGATAATAAAAGACCATGCACCACTCTATCAAAAGATCAATGAGGAGAACGTCTTCCGGTTTTGATCTGGATTGATTTTGGGAAAGCAAGCCATGAGCTTCCCGGTAATACTGGTTTGCTTCTTCAAGGGCATAGCGTTTGACACTCTTTTCTCCGGACTTTACCAGGTAATCCACGGCCTTGTGGACCGAGCGGCCCCGTTTGAAGTGAAAGGCCAAGGTCTCCCAAGACTCCAACGACCTTTCCCGGCAGAACTTTTCCAAGGCGAGGCCGACGCGCTCATGGATATTCTGGCGTTGCTTTTTGAGAAGCCCGTCATAGACGGCTTCCTGAATCAAGGCATGTTTGAAATAGTACTCCACGTCCGGGTGGGTTGACCCGACCCGAATCAAATCAAGCTCCTGCAACCGATGCAGGTGTTGGTCGATGGGCTCTTCCTGGGTGGTTATGCTCTCCAGGATTTCATAGTAAAACGTCCGACCAATGACCGAGGCCTCCTGCAGGAGTTCTTTGGCGGCCGCGTCCAGGCGATCCAGCCTTGCCGTAATAACCCCCTGGATGGTGGCCGGCACCATGATTTCCTGGCTGGTTCCGGTGAAGCGCCAGTCTCCGTCATGGGCTACGAGTATGCCGGACTCGATGAGGGAGTTGACCACTTCCTCCACATAGAAGGGATTGCCCCCCACCTTCGCTTGCATAACCTGCTGCAAGGGCAAAGGGATGGCCTCGGTTCTCAGCAGGGAACCCACCAGCAGCTGGGTTTCCGAAGGTAAGAGATCTTTAAGTCGCACCTCTCGGTACGAATCCCCCATCGCCCGGATGTGGTCTGGGGAAAAGATGGTAAGCGGCGGCCGGTAGATGCACAAGAACAGCGCTGGATAGTTTAATTTGGCCAACAGTAAACGCAACAGTTCCAGGGACGACGGGTCGGCCCAGTGCAGATCCTCCAGGCTGATGATCGTCGGCCCCCGGCGCACCAAAGCCCCCATCAACGTCAGGAACGCCCTATGCAAATGGGCCTTCCAGGCGTCGGGATTGATATCCACCGCCTCAAGATAGGGAATCGACAGAATCTCCCCCAAGTAGGGCAGCACCGCATCTCCATCACCCATGATGGTTTTGACCATGCTTTCCGCTTTTTCCCTGGCCAGCTCAGGCGGATCGCTTTCCTCGATCTTAAACGTCCGGTTAAGGAGATCGATCAGCGGGTAGTAGGGGACATTTTGAGCGTAGGCATAGGCGTGACCTTCGTACCACTTGATTGAGGCCGGGTCCAGGCGGGACTTGAATTCCTCAATAAGCCGGCTCTTCCCGGTTCCCGCCTCCCCAAAAATAGAGATGACCGAGCCTTTGCCTTCCAGCAGGTTGCCCACGGCTTTTTCCAGTCGCGCCATTTCCCTGTCTCGCCCGATCAAATCCGCTCGCAGGCCGGAGATTCGATGCGTCTTGCTGGGCAATTCCTTGGCGCCTAAAACCCGGTAGACCTGCACCGGCTTGGTTCGGTTTTTGACTTTGACCGGCTCAAGCCGTTCAAAGAAAAAAAATCCTTCCGCCAGGCCAGAGGTGATATGTCCCACCAGGGTCTCGTCGGCTTTGGCCAGGCCGCACAACCTCGAGGCCACATTAACGGTATCCCCCGCCACCTGGTGGGTGCCGTCGTCGGAGTGGATTTCCCCGGTCACCACCAGCCCGGTATTGATACCGATATGCACGGCTAAGGGCTGGCCGATGCGGGCCTGGAATTTCAGACTGAGGGCTCCCATGGTCCGGTGAATCTCTTGGGCGGCCCGGATGGCCCTGATGGGATCATCTTCATGCGACCAGGGTATGCCAAACAGGGCCATCACCGCGTCTCCGGCAAACTTCTCGATGGAGCCCTCGTATTTGAGAATAACTTTCGAAACTGCCTCGAAAAGATGGCTCATAATATCTTTAATTTCTTCCGGATCCAATCTTTCCGCCAAGGCGGTGTAGCCCGAGACGTCCGCGAACAGGGCGGTAATGTGCCGGCGTTCACTGGCGACCTTCTTGCCCTTGGGCGCCGATCTTTCCGGGGCCTTGAATGCAAACCCGCATTCCCCACAGAATTGGTCATTCCGGAGGACGAGGGTTCCGCAGTTCGGGCAGCTCAGGTGCAGTTGAATCCCGCACACCCGGCAAAACTTCTGGGTCTCTTCCTGGTCGCTATGGCATTCCGGGCACTTCATGGCTTGGCCTTACGCCCTGGCTGTTTGGTTTCAGACCTGCAACAAGCTGGAATCCACCTGGCAATTTACGGAGTATCCCGGGGGACCCCCCCGCCCCCCGGTCGGCACGCTGTAAAAGATGGGGCATTCCTCGCCGGTTCGTCACCGCCTAGTTTGGGGCACTCTTCCTTCGCCCCGAACCTTCAAGAGACCACGAGTTCAGCCCAGGAAAAAATTTCCCGGCACTGCTGCTCCGCGGCTGAAGACATCAGCCGCCTGGAAAGACCGGCAGGAACGGACTTGCCGACACGCGCCGCTTTGGCATAACCGGTGGGGTTGTAAGGGAGCAGGGAACACCGGGTTACCCCAAGTGGCTGCAACAGGCGAGAGATCGCCTTAAGATTCCGGGCCGAAGCCGTCATGCCGGGGATGAGCGGAATACGGGGAAGCACGGCCTGGGGCCGGGCTGCCAGCAGCCTGGCCAGGTTTGCCAGAATGACGCGGTTTTTTCGGCCGGTGTATTTCAGATGCTCTTCTGGATTGGCGATTTTGACGTCGAACATGATCAGGTCCAGGTAGTCCAGGACCTGCTTGAATGCCGACCAGGCAAACAGACCGTTGGTCTGGATGGCCGTATGAATCCCTTGCTGTTTGAGGGCCTGGAGGAGGGGGGCGAGATAGGCCAGGTGGAGGGTGGGCTCCCCGCCAGAGAAGGTGACCCCGCCGCCGGAAACTTCATAAAACACCCGGTCCCGGAGGAGTTTGGCGGTCAACTCCTCCACGGGGAAAAACTCACCGATGCACCGCAACCCCCCGCCGGGGCAAGCCCGGACACAATCGCCGCAACCGTCGCAGCGGCTGCGGTCGATGCGGGCCGGGTGGTCCAGGCTGAGGGCCCCGCGCCCGCAGGCTGCCACACAATCGCCGCAACGGATACAATCGGCGGCCGAAAAGCTGATTTCCACCCCCGCCTGGATGGACTCGGGATTCTGACACCATCGGCACCTAAGCTGGCATCCTTTGAAGAACACGGTCGTGCGAATGCCAGGCCCATCCTCCAGGGCGTGCCTTTTGATATCGAAGATCGAAGGGCCTTCGGTTGTTTCCATCAGGGCAGATCGCCGGTCGCCTCCAGGAGCATGTGATTGGCCATAAAGAGAAATTTGTACAGGTAATTTAAGTTGCCGCTCACCCGAATTTCGTTGTTAATAATACTTTGCAAAAAATCCCGGCTTTGTAAGACCACATAATTGAACAAATAATTGATCAGGGCTTGCCCGTCCTTGAACTCGAGGGTGGCGTTCACGTCCTCGCTGAGGGATTTTTCCCAATCCATCTGCCCATCATGAAACTTGACCAGGACGTTGATATCGCCGGACTTGCTGCGAAACTGATAGTCCGCGTCAAACTTGTCGAGATTCTGCCGGTAGTCCGAGCCGATAATGATCGGGTCAATCAGAAATCTGGTTTTCATAAGGAGGAGCAGCCCTTCCATGATGTTTTCGGCGGCCTCGGCCTCCAGAGTGTCGAGAAACTTTTTGACCGCGTTTTTCCAAATCTGGAGGGCTTGCGGTGGCTCCCATTGGCTGAGGAATCTCCCCACCGTCCTGTCCCAATCCTGCCGAGCGTCCTCCAGGCTCAATCCGTGAGGCAATCCTACGAAGTCAAAGATCTCCGAGAAATTGAGCATATGAGCCTCCCCAAGTGTGCTTTGGGGCCGGCGTGCACCAGCCGGCTAAATCCTCATCCTTTAATCAGGAACTGCCGCACTGCAATCCATGTCATACTCGGCCCGGGTAATGATCTCCTCCTGCATCTTGGGACTCAGGTCTCTAAAGTACGCCGAGTAGCCCGAGACCCGGATGAACAGGTCCGGGTAATCATCCGGATTATTTTGGGCATTTTTCAAAGTCTCGAGGTCGACGATGTTAGACTGCACCTGCAAGCCCCCCATCTTGAAGTAGGCCTCGATGCACGGGGCAAACTTGGCCACCGCGGCGGTGGCCGGGCTATATTTCAAATTGAGGGCCTGGCCGTTGGTGATGCAGGTGTGATCCAGATTGGCCACGAAGTGCAGGGCCTCGTTGAGGTCGGGGGCGGCGCCGGAGACCGGCGTGATGCCACTGGGAAAAGCTTCATAGTCGTGGCGGCCGCTGGGCAAAGCCCGGGAAATGGCGCCGAAGCCGGCGTGCGTGGTCATCGTCCAGTAACCCACGGTGTAGTTGCCACCCCGGTAATTTTGCTGCCCCTGCAACGTGTCATGCAAAAATTTCATCAGCCAATCGGCGTTCTTTTTGGCCAGCGGGCCATCGGTGCCAAACTTATCCAGCGATTTGCTCACCATTTTCTGCAGTGGTTCATAACCTTCCCAATTGTGGTTGATGGCCTCGAGCATCTCCGGAAAGGAAACGACGCCTCTCTGAAAGACGAATTCTTCGATGGCCGCCAGGGAGTCCACCACTTCGGCGAGGCCGATCATCGCGACTCCGGAGGAATTATAGACCGCCCCTCCCTGGATCACATCCTGACCTTTTGCCATACAGTCCTCCATCAGGGCGGACATCATGGGAAAAGGGTGATTGTCCTGATAGATGCGGCCGAAGTTGTTGTTCAGGGTGACCGCCTGGTCGATGAGCCATCCGAGCTGGGCCTTGAAAGCCTCCTGGAAGTCGGCAAAAGAGCCCATGGTCTGGGGGTCTTGGGTGATGACGGCGCTGATTTGCTCGTCTTCCGTCAGGCGGTGTTTCCCCTGGAACAGGGCCAGTTCCAGGGCTGCCGGGAGGTTCATCAGGATCGCGCCCGTATGCCCGAAGGTGCGACCGGCGCTCGAAGGTTCCACACAGCCTACCGCGCCGTAATCCCGGGCGTGCGCCAGGGAAACCCCCTGGCCCTGGAGGGCTTCGATGACGGATTTATCGTTGTGGAAGCACGGTGTGGCGTTTGTCTTGATATTGACGTCGCACAGCCTCCCAAGGTATTTTTGTGAATTTATTCCGGGGTAATAGCGGGCATTCACGTTGGGGTCCCGCAACTTCAAGAGCTCGGTGGCCTTGAGCATGACATATGTAAGGTCGTTGACCGCATCCATTCCATCCATATCGACCCCGCCCAGGGTCACGGCCTGGTTGCAGCCGCTGCCGCCGAACAGGGTTTCGCTGGCTTCCGGAGCTAGGGGCACATGATCGCAAATGTTCAGCCAGAGGCAGCCCACCAGTTCCACGGCCTCCTTCAGGAAGGCTTGCTCTCCCGCCGCGCCCCCATTTTCCCGGCTGCGCTCCAGGTCCTGGCGGAAGGCGGGATAAAGCACCTGATCCAGCCGACCGGGGCTCAAGGCGATGTTAGCGCTTTCCTGATGCAAGGCCACCTTATAAAGCCAGACGGCATTGACCGCTTCCTGGAAGCTGGTGGGTGGCTGCGCCGGCACCCGTTGGCACACCTGGCTCATTGTGAGCAATTCTTGTTTGCGAACCGGGTCAGCTTCCCCCTGGGCCAAATCAGCGGCATAACGGCTGAGATTGGCGGCATAGGTTAAAATCCCCTGGAGAGACCGTTGCACCGCCTGGTAAAAAGCCCTTTTCTCCTGGTCGCCCCCGGAATTTCCCAGGGATAATTCCTTGTCCCTGGCCTCGTCCATCACCGCCTGGAGGCCCCGGTTTACCAACTCGGCATAATTCGGGATGGTGTGGCCGATACAATTGGCTTTGGTCACCAGGAAAAAGACGATGCGCTCCATGACTTGTTGGCACCGGGGGTTGTGGTATTGCTTCCGGGCCAATTCCTGGACGGTGCGGTCCAGCCAATAAGGGGCTATTTCCAAATTAAGCTCCTTAATCTCCTCAGGGGCAATGTCGAAGCGATTTTTTTTCCGCCGGGCGATGGTCTCCAATTCAGGCCAGATGCTCAACGCCGCCATATCAGGATAGAGGGGAACGCCTTTCGGTTTGCTGGTGGTGGTGCCTGCCAGGAGGTTGTCATTGTGGATATGCGGCTCTTTATGCGACAGGAGGTCTTCATACATTTTACCGGCCCGAAGCTCCGTCGGGTCTGGCGGGTCCATGGAGTCATCTAATTGTTTCAGGTATTGGGTCATCAACCGGGGAATTTCCAGGCAGATCTCCGGGGTGGTGTCAAAATGAAGTTGCCTCAGTTTCTGGAGGCGAGGCAGACTTTCCAGAGTAACCGCATCAAGGCTTAAATCTGTGATCGTGACACCCATATTCCCTCCCTTCATGCCGTCATGGCACGGCTTTGGGTTGGAGGTTAACCGCAAGCGTCTTCAGCCCCGGAACTGCAGTCGGGGACCACCTAAAATTTGGCCTTCCTCCCGCCAGCCGGTGAGCTGCTACCCGGCGGGAGGCATACTCCCACAAGGCTGGAAGTCCTTGCCTGGGAGAGTCCGCCCCGCCTTTACGACATATACGTCCTGGGCAATATACTACCCCGGGAGGCCGATTTCTTAATCCCCCTTAACCTCCAGCCCCAACCTTAACGAGGCCAGCCTTAACGCTTATTTGATAATTTCCCTAAGAATGACAATAATCCCAAGATGAATCGAGTGTGCTTCACGTTCTCGGGTTTGCCCAGGGTCCATGATCGACGAGAGGGACTGATTCCTTATGAGAAAAACGCCGCCACCTTTGCCGGCCGTTCTTTATGCGGTGAATATATGCTAATAATTTTACCCCTTATTTATTATGTATTGTAAAAAATAATAAGTCAACTTAAAATGGACCAAGTCAGGTCACGGCAGGTCTTGGCAAAAAATTTTTCTCTGGAGTGCTCAAGGATGCGCCTTAAAGAGGAGGGATTCGCCCATGACTGTCGGCAAGCTGCAGCGTTACCTGGATGAGCTCTTGGCCCAGGACCGGAAGTTCGACGCCGAGGTGGTGGCCACTTTCGAGGAGAAAGCCGGCGACTGGTTTGGGGTCTCCGAGGCTGAGTGGAAGTTCCTGGCGGAGAAGGTCCTGGGGGAGCAGGGCCAGCGCTTCGTCGACGACGCCACCCGCCGGGAATTGGGCCGCTTCCTGGTGCAAAAGGTTAAGTCCGGAAGTTCCCCCTGGGAGCCTTTCCTCAAGCTTCTGGACTCCATTCCCGGGCTCGCCAATCTCCTGATCGAAGCAAATCTGGGGCAGTGGTGGCAGATATTCAAAGACGGTAAAGCCCCTCCCGAGGTCATCCAGAAAGTGCGGCAGGAAGCAAGCCAGATCAACTTCCGCGGCACGGTGAGCCTCGCCAAGATCGATCCCCGCAGTGAGGCGGTCGCCGAGATCGAGGCGGCCATCAGCCAGACCGTCGCGGCTATCGACGGGTTTGATTTTCTGTCCCGGCCTCCCCAGGGCAAGGCCGCCAACGAGCACACCATCCTCATCAAGGTGGGGGTGAACTGGGGCCAATTTCTCTATCCCACCGTCACCAGCCGGGAGAGCGTCTATGCCCTCACCAGGCTGTGCTTTCAGGAGGCGGCGCACCGGGGCGCAGCCGTTGAGGTCATCGTCGGGGATGAAAGCGGCATCGAAATCGTGCTCTGGGGCGGCACCACCATAGCCAACTTCGCGCACACCGGCATCCTCCAGGCCGCGGTCCAGGCCGGCCTGGAGCGCGCCGCCGCACTGGAGGCCGCAGACCCGGAGAAATTCGCCGGAGCCCGCACGTTGCTGGAGTCGCTCCAGGCAGGATGTCCGGTCAGCCACGACCCCGAGGACGGCGACTCCGTCAAGATGATCGAGATGGCTCGCCTGGCGGGGGTTCAGGTTGTGGCCTTCGACCAGGTGGAGCGCCAACAGGTCTCCCTCCCCGGCGCCAGACATTTCACCGAGGGCATCCTGGTTCCCCGGATCGTCACTGAAGAAATCACCGACATCATCAACCTTCCCAAACCCCCGGGTCGCCACATGATTATGGGCAATTGCGGACTGTCGGGGGCCTTGAAGAATCACGTCGGGTTGCTTGCCGGCCCGAATCGCTCCCCGGGGCTCCATGGACCATACGATCGCTATCCGCCCCCGGGGGAGGGCCAAACCCAGGAAGCCTACCTAGAAAGCTTAACGGCCCAGCGGCAGGCCCTTATCACGGACCCGAGCGGCCAGGTGGCCCGCCAGTTCGCCATGAACCTCATGTTCAACTGGGAGAATTTTGCCCCCGCCCTGCCCTTCCATGAAAAAATTGCCGAGCTTTACCTCGCCTTTGCGGGTAAGGAACGGTTCAGTGTCGCCGATATGCGCCGGACCGTCAGCTCCATCGGGCCGGACCTGGGAGACACCATCGATATCGGGGCCGTCCTGGCCGCCAAAGATCCCCTGACCCTGGATGTCCTGGCCGGGGCCTTACTGAAGCGAGCCTACGGAAAGATCGGCAATGCCTTCGATGCCCTGAAGCCAGGCGGCGATACCCTGCTGGAGTACCTGGTCGGCAAGACCTGGCTGGCCACCGGGACCCCCTTCGATCTTATGGGCCACATCGCAGCCAACTCCTATGGCGTCGGACCCATGGACTTCGCCCACATTGATTTTAAAGGGCTTGAGAACTCGGGTTTCAGCCCGGCGGAGATCGACGACATCACCTCACACTTGAGGTGAGGCCGAGGGGCCATCAAGGGGCAATTTTGGGAGGGGGGTGCCCCAGGTCGGGTTGGGACTTATCGCCGCGACGCCCTGAAAGCCTCCCAGCGCGCCTGCACAAACCGACTGAACTCCCCCTCGAAGCGCTCGCGGCTGAAACGGACGGCGTTGGCCCGGCAGGCAGCCGGGTCGATGTCTGCCCGGAGGCGTTCGAAATGGGCCAGGGCCGCGGCCAGGGACCGGCTTGACTGCTCCGGGAAAAACACCCCGGTGGTGTCGGGGGCCGCGCGCTCACCCGGCCAGACCCCCCGGACCGTTTCCCGGGCCCCGCCCCGGCCATAGGCGATGACCGGCGTGCCGCACGCCTGGGCCTCCACCAGGGCAATGCCGAAATCCTCCTCCGCCGCAAAGATAAATCCCCGGGCCCGCTGCATCAGATCCTCCACCACGGTATCCGGCTGATAGCCCAGCACCTCGATGCCGGGGTTGGCCTTGGCCTTGATCTTTTTGAGTTCCGGGCCGTCTCCCACCACCACCAGTTTCCGGCCCAGTCGGGCGCAGGTCTCCACAATGAGATCAACTCGCTTATAGGACTCCAGGCGGGTGACGGTGAGATAGAAATCCTCTTTGGCCGTCTTCGGCGTGAACCGCTCCACCTCTATGGGAGGATGGATCACCGTGCTGCGGCGGCGATAGAGGTGCCAGAGGCGGCGGGCGATGTGGCGGGAACTGGTGATGAAATGGTCCACCCGGGGCGTATTGGCCACATCCCAGAGGCGCAGATAGTGCAGGACTAGGCGGGCCGCCAGGGACCTGAGGCCGCGGTCCAGGCCAGCCGCGGCCAGGTACTGATGGGTCAGGTCCCAGGCATAGCGGGCGGGCGTATAGCAGTAACAGATGTGCAGCTGCTGCCCGTGGGTCAGCACGCCTTTGGCCACCGCCGACGACGACGAGATCACCAGGTCGGCGGCGGACAGATCAAAGCTTTCCACGGCCAGGGGCATCAGGGGCAGATAATAACGGCGAAACGCCCGGGCCCCCGGCAGTTTTTGGAGAAAAGACGGCCGTACCGGCAGGCCCTGCAAAAAGGCGCGTTTTTCCGGGGGCAGAAAGTCCACCGTGGTGTAGATGGCCGCCACCGGCAGACAATGCAGAATGGCCTCCATCACCTTTTCGGAACCCATGTAGGTATACAACCAATCGTGCACCAGGACCGTGTGCATGGCAAGACCCTTCCCTCGTGTGTTGAAGTTTCCGTGAGCCGGGCCCCGGGCCCGACCCAACCTTAGCGCCCCAGGACCTCCTGAAAAACCCGGAGGAGCTGTCGGGCCGCGTTCTCCCAGGAGAACCGGGCGACGCGTTCCCGGCCCCGGCGCCGCAAATCATCCCGAAGCGCTTCATCGGTTAACAGCCAGGTGAGCTGCGCCTGCATATCCTCCCGGCTATAGGGGTCGCAGAAGAGCGCCGCGTCGCCCAACACCTCGGTGAGAGCGCCAGCCCGGGAGGCAAGAACGGGCGTGCCCGCGGCCAGGGCCTCCAGGGGGGGCAGCCCAAAACCCTCGTAGAGCGAGGGATAAACCAGGGCCTCGGCGTGGGCATACAAGGCCGCGAGGTGCGTATCGCTGACGTAATCGAGCCACACCACCGACGGACAGGTATTCCCCGGGGAAAGCCGGCCCCGTCGGCCCACCACGACCAACCGCCGCCCCTGTTTGACGCCCGCCGGCAAACCGGCCCACATCGTGAGCAGCCGGGTCAGATTTTTTCGGGGATCGCCGGGGCCCAAGGCCAGGACAAAAGGCTGCCCCGCCGCCAGCCCCAATTCCTGGAGCACATCCGGCTCGGGGTCCGAAAAGGCGGTGAGGCCGTTGGGGATCACGACGATATCCTGCTCCCGGGTGACGACCCGGTACTTCAGGAGTTCGGACCGGGAGAAGTGGCTGACAGTGACGATCTTGCGGGCCCGACGACCGAGACGGGGGAGCAGCAGCCGGTAGAAGGTACGGAACGCGGGGGTGAACCAGGCCGGTTGGGCGAAGACTGCGGCGTCGGCTATCGTGACCACCTGGGGCAGACCTCCGGTTACCAGGGGCGCGGTGTTGGCGGGAGACCACAATAATGCCGCCCCGGCTTGCCTGGCCAGCCAGGGAAGCCGAGTGAGCTCCCAGAGGTAACCGGACAGCGGGACGGCATCTCGCCAGACGCCGGGCAGCCCCCCGGCGGAGGCAGTATGGGGGGCGACAATCAGCCAGCGGTAAGGGGAGTCAAGATCCAGCAGGGCCTGGACCATTTCCCGGCTATAACGCTGTACCCCTGTGGCGACATGGGCGGCCAGAAATCTGCCATTGATCACGATGAGGAGGGAGGAAGCCACGGGGCGGGACATGACGGCCTCAGCGGGGGGTGGGGAAGCGCCAGGCGGCGCCGCTGGTGGCCCACCAGACCCCCAGGAGGGCCCCGCCGCCCACCACCAGGAGGACCACCAGGCCTCTGGCGAGGAACCGCTGCTTCACCTCCGAGGTCGGAGGAGCCGTTAGGGGGACTCCGGCGGCCAAACCCAGCAGCAGGTGGAAAAACCAGCTCAGCTGGGGATGAAAGAGCCCGTCCAGGAAGAGGAAATGAATGAGTTCGCCCACCAGCGGCAAGAGCAGAGCCAGAGGGGGGATGATCGCACCCCCGCGAGGGGCCAGGGTCCGCCGGACCAGCCGTCCGACGATGACCAGCAGCGCCCCGACATACAGCAGGAGAAACGGAAAGCCTAGGTCCACCAGAAAGGTGAGGTAATTATTTTCGCTGGTCCGCAACTCCCGGGTCCATTCGGCGAAGTCTGCCTTGGTAAGATACGGATACCTAATCTGATAGGTCTCCAGATAGGCCTCCCGGGGACTCCACAGGCCAATGCCGAACAGGGGGTGCTGCCGGGCCAGATACCAGGAAAAAGAAAGGTTTTCCACCCGATAAGAAACGGAATCGTGGGAGCGATTCTTGAAGTGGGACAGGGACAAAAGTGCGCCACTGGCCACCAGGGCGGTCACAAACAGGGCGAGCAGGACCCCGGCGAACTGCCGCCGGGGCCAGCGCCGCAGGCAGGCCGCCGCCAGACACATGACCGCCGGCAGCAGCACCGCGGTGCCTTTGTTGGCATAGCGGGCGGCCAGCAGCAGGAGCAGATAGGCCCCGGCCAGTAGCGCTCCGGCCGCCGCCTGCCACCGCCGGGAGGCACCTAACACCAGGGTCAAGGGGGCAAAGGACAGCAGGATTAGCCGGCCGGCCACAGGATGGTAATGGGAATCCACCAGATCAGAGATATTGCCATACCAAAAATAGCTGAGAAATCCCAACCCCACCAGAATACTGAAGAGGCCGGCACAGAGCCAAACCAGCACGGTTTGCCGGTGCGCCGTAGTCAGCAACAGCCGGCCACCCCAGTAGCCCCCCAATCCGGCGGCTAGGATGGAAAAGGCCCGGGTGAGGGATATAGCCGGGACGGGGCTCAAGACGCTGCTGATCAGGGCGAGAACCACCAGCCCGGCGCAAAGGAGCATTTCTCGACTATGCCGGCGCAGGGAGCCGGGGACCCCGATGAGAATCAGGGTGAACGTCACCGCGGCCAGGAGGCTCGAAAAGAGGTTCACCCGCCTGCTGTTCAGGATCACGACATACGGCTGCAGGAAGGTCACTTGGATGGTGGTGGCCAGGAAGCACGCCCAGGCGATCTGCTCCCGGGAAATAGCTCTGAAAGATCGCGTCATAGAATAAATTTCCCACCGTCCCGGGCTCCCGGGACCGGCTGCGCCCACGGCGTCTGGTTAACCGGAGCCTACGTCGGTGCAGTGCCTGCCATCCTGGGATAATCATCACGGGAGTCTTCCCCATGATCCGAGACTATCCTGCAGCCTGGGAGCGGCCGGTCCCAAAGCGGCAGTTGAAATCCCTTAAACCCCATCTTCTCAGGGGCAACCCTTCAGGTGCGAAGCAGGATAGCACAAAATCAACGGTTCACCAAATTTCGGGCCCACCCACCATTCGACTTCCGGCTCGTCAGGCTCCAGGACGACCCTCGGCGGCCCCTGGCGGCCCGGCAGCCAGACAATGAGCGGCCAAGCGGACCGGCCCCAGGCCGGCCAGCCTCGCCGTTTTTATAACCTTGGAGAATTATTGGACATATTATTCAGTGCAGACCAGGCGCAGGGCATAATTGGGTCTTTTGCGGGTCAAATTGGGATTATAATACGGGTCATGCTCGATATACCGCCCCCAGCGCTTTTGGAAATGGGCGGTTTCCGCCGCAAAGCTCCCGTAGAGGGGGGACTTGAGATGACTCATCAGATGTTTAAGCCCCCGGGTGGCGCTTTCCAGGTGATACAATTGGGCGTAGGGGGTCCAGACCACCAGATAGCCTAATTCCCTGATTTTCAAACAAAAATCTATATCGTTATAGTTAATGGGAAAATGCCTGGCATCAAACCCGCCCACGCGCCGAAAGAGATCTTTCTTAAACAACATACAGGCGCCGGTGACGGCGCTGCAGTTTCTCGTCACATGGAGGAAATCAGCGTACCCGCCATGGTCCCGGGGAAAAAATTGAAAAGCATGGCCGACGCTTCCCCCGAGGCCGATGATCACCCCGGCGTGTTGAATCGTGTCATCAGGATAGAACAGTTTGGCCCCCACCACCCCGACTTCCGCCCGTTGGATATGTTCCACCATGGCGCTGAGCCAGCCGGAATTGATCACTTCAATGTCGTTATTGAGGCATAAGATATAATTGCTTTCCGCCTGGTCGACGCCAAAATTGATAATTTCAGAATAGTTAAATTCTTTATTGAAATCATGGAGGGTTACCAAAGGGTTTTTTTGGATTTTCTCCAAGTATTCAAATGTCTCTGCCTCAGTACTTTGGTTATTTATTAAAATGATTTCATAGTTATGATAATCAGTCTTGTGAAAAATACTTTCCAGGCATCTTTGGAGTAATGCTCCTTTATCTTTAAAGGAAATCACCAGGCAAATTTTTGGTTGGTTTGGGATAGATCGCTTCAGGCGGTATAAACCTGGAGCAATGCCGTCACACACTTCACCTGCCAGTCCATTCCGTTGCATGTATTCCATCAGCGCCTTTTTGCCGGCGGCGTGGGCATACTGTTTCGCCTCCTGGTGATACGCCGCCGACCCCTTCAGCATGCGCCAGTGATATAGAATTTTAGGGATGTGGAAGATTTTCTCGGGACTGGTCGCCTCAATCAACCGCAGCACCAGATCATAGTCTTGGGAACCATCATAGCCCGCCCTAAAACCCCCGAGCCCCTCAATGATCTCTTTGCGGTACACTCCCAGATGGCAGGTGTACATCATCGACAAGAAGAGGTCAGGGGACCAGTCGGGCTTGAAGAAAGGCAACTGTCTTCTGCCCCGTTCACTGATTTTGTCTTCGTCGGAGTAAATGAAATCGGCCTCCGGGTGTTCATTCAGGACCTTAACCACCTCAAACAGGGCCAGGGGCGACAACTCGTCATCATGGTCCAGGAGGGCGATGAACTCCCCGGTGGCCATGGCCAGAGCGGCATTGGAGGCCCCGGCGATATGCCGGCAGCGAGTCCCCCACGAAATCTTGATCCTTGGGTCCCCACGGGCCTCCCAGCGCTTCAGACACTGGCGGGTGGCGGGATTGGCCGAGGCGTCATCATGCAGGCACAATTCCCAATTGTCGTAGAACTGGCGAACCACAGAGTCGATGCACGCATCCAACCAGGCGGGGTCGACATTATACACCGGGGTGAGCAAGGAAACCTTGGGCTTATAAAAGAATCGGGCTATTTCCTGTTTCAGGGCCGGCACCGGTCGCTTCTCGGTTTTGGCTACCCAAAACCCGTAGCCCGCCAGACGCTGAAAATAGAGAAAACCCTGCTCCAGGAAAAATAACAGGTTGCCTCTTCTCAGTTCCCTGATCCCTTTCTGCACCATTCTTCCCCAACGATGACGCCCCAAGGTGCGCTGCTGGGAAGACCATTCTTTTGGGATCGAATCTTTGTTGTTCATAGAGATAGTTAGTCTCGACACTCTTGGCGCATCCGGCCAAACAAGCCCGGCCGGGAGGGCTCCGGCGCCAAGGCATTACTTTGACGATGAGCGAAAGGTGGAGTTTTTCGGGGCAGGCCCAGAGGGGTCACTCCCCCTACGATCTTAATACAGAATCTCCTGGAGGGAAAGTCCCTTCAAGACCTGTCTACCCTTTCTTCGACTATATGGCAAAGGTCAGCGATGGAAAGCGATCAAATGGATGGAGAATTTATCCGATTAATATCTGGAAGCCGGGCGAGATCAAAGATGGTCTCGCCCGATATACGCGGGTAAATGCTAGCCTTGTGATCGGTGTTGAAGCATCAGTCAGTTAATCCTGTGATGGTCTGGTCCTCTACAATTTCCCAAAGTCAGGTGTTCGCCGGGGCCTTCACGTCCGACCCGAAGAGCGTCTTCCCGCCACCCCCCCAAGGGGGCCGGACAGCCGGGACGAAAAGCCCGGCTGCCGGCTTTCGTGCCGTTATTCCTCCATAATCAAGGCATCGGCCACCATTTCCCAGATGTATTTCACCTCAATGGGTAGCTTGTACTTGACCTTCAGGTTCTTCATGATCTGGTCCCGGCAGTTGGAGCAGCCGGCGATGACCAGGTCCGCCCCGGTAGCCTCGATGTCCCGGGCCTTGAAGCCGCCGTGCTCGGTCTTTTCCTTCTCGAAGGGGCCCGGCCAGTTGCCGGCGCCGGCGCCGCAGCAGTAGCTTTCCATGCGGTTGTGGGGCATCTCCCGGAAATTTTGCATGTCGATGCAATAAGAGATGATCTTCCGGGCTTTCTCGAAGTTGGAGTCGTCTCCGAAGGCAAAGTAGGCGGAGCGGCCGTGCTTACAGGAGTCGTGCCAAGTGACGATGCGGCCTTCGTGCACGCTCTTGTCCACCTTGATCCGACCTTCCTCCAGCCACTCCAGCAGGACATCAAAGAAATAAACATAGTTGTGGCCGGTCCCGGGGCCGAACTCATCCTTGAAGTGTTTCTCGAGGTTCAAGCGGGTGCCGTAGGAAGCGCCGCCGCAGTCGGGCAGGATGAAAGTCTTGGCCTGGAGGCGTTTCATGTTCTCCACTTTGCGCCGGGCGATTTCCTTACTGGCCGCCATATCGGCAGTAAAAATCCCCCAGTCCACCGATTCCCAGTTCTTGGCGGAGGTGGTCCAGTCGGCCTTGGCCGCATAAAAGATCTTCCACCACCACTTCATGTCGTCGGGTTCGGCGTAGGCCTCCTTGGAGTTCTGGAAGTGGAGGTAATCCGCCCCCACCTTCTCCACCGGCGTGACGAAGCCAGGGCAGCATTCTTCCGCCAGTTCCTCCCCCAACTCTTCCAGCAGGGTCACATAGTCATCCTCCGGGATGCCCATGTTGTTCCCGGTTTTTAGGACCATAGCAACCCCTTTGTGGAGGACGCCGGGCACTTTGTCCCGGGGCCGGGCCGCCTTGGCCGCACCCCATACCTTGACCAGCTTAACGCCCATGGGGCAGCCGGCCACGCAACGTTCGCAGCCGGTGCAGATCCATACGAAGCGGGAGTCGATGAGCTCCTGGTCCATGCCGAACAGGGCCATGCGAATGGCCTTGCGGGCGTCCAGCCCCTCATCCTTGGTGCTCTCCATGCCCGTCAAGGGGCAGCCTCCCGAGCAGGTGCCGCAGGTATAACACGCATTCATGTGGGACTCGGGGAGAATATCGCGAAAGATGCTTTTATGCCTTTTTTCTGCCAGATTGCTTAATTCCAAAAGTTCCATGAGGTTGGTTCTCCTTGCTGATTTGATCAGTGCATGGGTTGTTAAGGAGTTGTTCGTATGATGAGCCGCAGCATCTTACGCAGCCATGTTCTCTACCTTTACGGCGCCCAGCTTGAACTCAGGCATCTTAGCCACGGGACCCGGAACCCGGATGGTGATAACCTGGCTGGCACGCTCGGCAACGTCAAATGCCGCCCCGGTCCAACCGGGCCATGACTCCATCGCTGTGGGGTTTGGCTTACCCGGCATAAACCGGTGCTTATGCACCCCGGAAGCGTTGGTTGCCGGATGAGGCACAAGGGCCGTGCCTCGCGGCCGCCCCAACCTACCAGGCGCGAGAAAACCCAGAAAAATCCCAACGATTCAGGCGATGATCGAGTCCAGGCCAACCGGCTGGACTGGCTGAAAGGAGGTGGAAACTTGGGGAGGTCCTACCGTGGAGGAGGGAATGCGGTTTTGACCAAACTAACCGGAATCAGATCTAATCCCAGGTGATCCGCCCCGTCCCTTTCCAGCCTGATGGGTATCCAGAGCCTTGCCAAGGCTCTGCGGTCACCTGAGCTTCAGGATTTTTTCTTGTCAGGAATCATCGGCCGATACACCCGGTATCACCTCCTTTTTTAAGAAATTACGATCATTATAGAGGGATCAGCAGGCCAATTCAACAATTTTCGCGGGTCACCCCCGGCTTTGCCAGGTCCCGGCAGGCCGGCCTCAAGGGGCCACGCCAATATTTTTTATACGGTGGCCGCGGGGGAGCTAACTCCTGGGCAGGGACAGGCATTGACGGCCATGCTGGAGGCATATCGGAAAGGGGTAGAACTGGCCGACATTGAGGCTCGGCTGCCGGCTTTGGAGGGCAGGATAAAGTGAAAGGCAGGGGGGGAGATTGTTGAAACAGGAAAAGAAGCGGGGTAAAGGCGGGCTGAAAGTTTGTGTGCTGATCTTGTATAAAGGTGAGGCTATCCCCGAAATGAAAGACCTGGCCGTGCACTCAGACCCCGAGGCCACCATGATTTATTTCCATAACGACCCTAAACAAAAACAATTTTCGTAAGGTTGCAAAAATAAGGTCAAGTATTATGATACTGTTCGGGGAAAACGGATTCCGGAGGGATCAATACGCATGAAAGTCCTTGTGACTGCAAGAATGCCTGAAGAGGTTTTATCCTTGATCGGCCAAGATCATCAGGTTGAGAGCTACGATGCAGATCCTCCCATTGACAGACAGAAGCTGCTTCGGAGTGTTGCGGACAAGGAGGGGCTCATTTGTACGATTACCGACCGAATCGATACGGAGGTGCTCGACCGCGCCTCGGCTCTCAAAGTGATTGCTAATTATGGGGTCGGCTTCGAGCATATAGATGTTGAAGCCGCTACCCAACGAGGCATTCCGGTTACGAATACCCCAGGCGTGCTCACGGAAACGACGGCGGACCTGGCCTTTGCCTTGATCCTGGCAACCGCTCGCAGGGTCGTGGAAGGTGACAAAAGAGTCAGAGAGGGAAAGTTCCAATACTGGGCTCCTCTCCTTTTTTTGGGCCAGGAAGTGAGCGGCAAGACCCTGGGAATCATAGGTATGGGGCGGATTGGCCAAGCCGTGGCCAGAAGGGCCGCAGGATTCAGCATGAGGGTAATCTACCATAGCCGGACCCGGCTGGAGCCCATCGAAGAGCAAGATCTGAAGGTCTCTTTTGCGCCGTTGGAGACGTTGCTGCGGGAAGCCGATTTCGTAACCCTGCACGTCCCCCTGATGCCTCAGGCCCGGCACCTAATCGGCAGCCGAGAATTGGAACTCATGAAACCCTCGGCCTACCTCATCAACACGGCCCGAGGCCCGGTGGTCAATGAGGTGGCCCTCGTGGAAGCCTTGCGCCAGGGGCAGATTCGCGGAGCCGGCCTTGACGTTTATGAAAGAGAGCCGGAACTCAGCCAGGGTCTTTCTGACCTCGAGAACGTGGTTCTCCTGCCCCACGTGGGGAGTGCTACCGTTGAAACCCGTACCCGAATGGCTTTGATGGCAGCTGAAAATCTCTTGGCAGGACTCAGAGGCGATCTTCCCCCCAACTGCCTCAACTGGGTGGAACTCAAGAGAAATCCTGCATAAGGGCTTAACACTTACCAGCAGGCAGTCTATGGAGTCCGGCAATCAGTCCATGGAAAAGAAACGGAAGGACCTTCTGATGGAAATCTTCAGCGCCGGGCTGCGCGCCGTTGATCCTGAAGCGGCCGTCCGCTCCCAGGTAAGCCGGCAGAGGAATTGTCTGACCGTAGGGGGGCGGGCATACGACTTGAATGATTTCCGTCGGGTCATCCTCATCGGCGCCGGCAAGGCCACCGCTCTTATGGCCAAAGCCTTGGAGGAGCTGCTTGAGGATTGCCTCACCGAGGGCCTCATCCTGGTAAAGCATGGCTATGCAGTTCCCTTGAGAAAAACGCGGGTCATTGAGGCAGGTCATCCCATTCCCGATCAATCCGGCCGGGAGGGAACCGAAGAGATTATCCGTCTGCTGAGTGCCTGTTCGGAGAAAGACCTGGCAGTCTGTGCCTTCTCAGGCGGTGCCAGCGCTTTGCTGCCCGCCCCCGTACCACCCCTTAACCTCTCCCAGAAACAATCGACCACACAGCTGCTTCTGGAATGCGGGGCCGAAATTGGTGAGATCAACAGCATCCGCAAGCATCTTTCCCGGAGCAAAGGCGGCGGACTGGCCCGAGCGGCTTATCCGGCAACCCTGATCTCCCTTATCCTCTCGGATGTGGTGGGGGACCGGCTCGACGTCATCGCTTCCGGCCCCACGGTGCCCGATGCTAGCCGGTTTGCGGACTGTCTCGGCATCGTGGAACGGTATGGACTTTCTTCCCGTTTGCCAGGCCCGGTGTGGCAGTACCTCAAGGACGGAGCTGCTGGCCTCTTGCCGGAAACCCCCAAGGACGGCGATCACATCTTCGATAAGGTCCAGAATGTCGTGGTGGGCAATAACCGTATGGCGCTGCTGGCCGCACGAGATCAGGCGGAAGCCTTGGGCTTTCGAGCGCTTCTGCTAACATCCGGTCTCGAGGGCGAGGCACATCAGGTGGGGCGGATGCTGGTGGCGCTGGGAAAAGAAGTAGATTTTTCAGGTCACCCTGTGGCTCCTCCTGCCTGTCTGCTCGCCGGAGGGGAGACTACCGTCACCTTGCGGAGCCAGGGGAAAGGCGGCCGCAACCAGGAGCTGGCCCTGGCCGCAGCCATTGCCCTGGAAGGCTTGGACCGCATCAGCCTGCTCAGTGCCGGCACCGATGGTACCGACGGCCCCACCGATGCAGCCGGGGCCTTCGTTGATGGCGCCACCTGCCAGAGGGCCCGCGCCCGGGGCCTCGATCCTGCGGACTTTCTGTCCCGCAATGATTCATACCATTTTTTCGAATCCCTGGGGGATTTGCTGATCACGGGCCCGACCCGGACGAACGTCATGGACATCATCTGCTTGCTTATCGAATGACCATTTCTTCATCGGTGTTGGGCGACTTTATTCGTTATAAAACCATGCTTCTCTCAGGGAATCTCTTGCGAGCCTTCGAAGGCGGCGGCGCTCTTCGGGGCAAAACGCACCCGTTCCCCGAGCCCCACGGTTACCAGCATCTCATTGGTGCGGCTGACCAACCCATGGAGCCAGGCGGCGGCGGTCTGCAAACGGCAATCTTCCTGGCATTCTTGGAGGACCAGGCCGGTAGCTCCCAATTCAAAAGGAGCCAGGAGGTCTTCCGGCTGGAGAATCTTCAGGCAATCCCACCACACCGTATCCGGAGCCTTGAGTTCCTCCCGGCTGGTCAGGCCACGCAAACAGGCAAAGGTTATCTCCCGGGGTCCTTTGCTGAGAATTGCCGTCACTTGGCGGCGCATTGCCGTGGGCCCCAGGCGCCGGATATTGATGGCGTAGGCGGGGCACTGGGACGCACACAGGCCACAGGCGATGCAGGTTTCCTCGGGAAACACCGCCTGATTTTCCATGTGGGGCACCAAAAAGGGGCAGCACCGCATACAGGTGAGACAAAGGACGCATTTGCGGTCAATCACCTCAGCCCCCCGGCCACAGTGCAGGCAGCGTCGGGCCTCGATCAAAGCATCTTTTTCCTCATAGACCACTTCGGCGCTGTCAAAATCCTTCAGCCGATCCGCCACCGGGCGCTCTTGGATGGGGCGGCTGGGGACACGGCAGATCCTGGCGGCCTGCTCCTTCGGCAACCTCGGGTTGGGCCGGGGACAGTCTTCCGACACGGTAAGGTACCGGCCGCTGCGGAGAAAATGGTCGATGGCCCCGGCAGCTTTCCGGCCGCTGGCCGCGGCGGCTACGGCCAGGGTGGGCCCGGTAAAGATTTCGCCCGCCAGAAATATGCCGGCCCCAAACACCCCGGGGAGCGAGGTGGCCATGGTCTGCCGGTCCACCCGCAACCCTGGTCCTGCCAATTCCAGCCCTTCCTGCAGGGCGGCGTCCAGTTCCGCCTCCTGTCCGATTGCAAAGATCACCGTATCTGCGGCCAGACGCTGGGTCCGCGTCTCATCGTAGGTGGGGGCAAACCGGCCCATGTCATCGAAGAGGGAGGTGCAGGCCATCAATTCAATGCCCTGCACCCGCCCCCCCTCGGCCTGCACCACTTTGGGGGCCCATTGATAAATGAGGTCGATGATTTCTTCCTTGGTGCGTTCGGTTTCCACCGGCGATGCAAAAAGCTGATTGGGAGCTTCCATGCAAACCATCAACACTTCCGGAGCCCCCAGTCGTTTCACGGCCCGGGCGGCATCCATGGCTACGTTGCCGCAACCCACAATCAACACTTTCTCGCCCAGAGGCGGAAGCTGCCCCTGAGCCACCTGGCGCAAAAAGGGAAGCGCCAGATGCACCCCGTCTGCGTGCATCCCGGGAACCGGCAGGCTTCGGCCTTTCTGCAAGCCGATGGCCAGCATAATAGCTTGATAGCCTCGTTCGCGTAAGTCCTGGAGGGAAAAATGCTTTCCCCAGGTCTGGCCGGTGCGGAACTCTGCTCCCAAGGCTTCCAATTCTTTCAGGTCCTCCCACACCACGGCTTTGGGGAGGCGAAACTTGGGCACCACCTGCATGGGCATGCCCCCGGGCTCTGATTCCCGCTCGAAGAGCGTCACCGGATAACCCTGGAGCAGCAAATCCCGTGCGGCCGCCAAGCCGGCCGGACCGCTACCGACGATGGCCACGCGCTGGGGCCGGGTCAAGGAGGCCCGCTTATAGCGGCGCCGCCGGTATTCCCGGGTATGGTCCATGACAAAGCGCTTTAAGGCCCGAATGGCCAGGGGGCCTTCCACATATTGCCGCCGACAGGCATCTTCACACGGATGGGCACAGATAGAGGCGCAGACGGAAGCAATCACATTGTTCGCCGTGATCACTTCCATGGCTTCTTCATAACGGCCCTGGAAGATGAGGCCGACATAGCCCCTGGCATCGGTGCCCACCGGACAGGCGGCAGTGCAGGGAGGGAGCAACTCTTCCCGACTCTTGGATTCCATCATCTTTCCTCGCTGATGGTGGGGGCAAGGCTAATACCAGAGGATCATACCACATCCTGCCATGATTGAGATACCTCGTTCAGGTCTTCGCAGGTTTAGGCGATAGCTTATTTTATGGCCTGGCGGAATATTTTGTCCGGCTGGCAACTAACTGCTAGAAAAATTACGCATTCCATTTTGCCTTGGCAAACCAAAGAGTTATAATGTCACCAAATCAGTTTAGCCGGACATTCCCTATGACGCCTGGTCTAGCCATTCTCATCGTCGATGATGAACCCAACATCCGCAAGACCCTGTCGATGGTTTTGGAGGCAGAGGGCCATCGCGTGGTAGCCGTGAGCAATTTTAAGGACGCGGTGGCCGAATCCTCCCGCCGGTTTTTTGATATGGCCCTGGTGGATTTGCGCCTGGGAACGGAGTCGGGACTGGAATTGATCCCGGCTCTGCTGACCAATTGTCCCTGGCTGAAGATCGTGGTGATCACGGCCTACGCTTCCATCGACACGGCAGTGGAAGCCATGCGCCGGGGCGCCTTTGACTACCTGCCCAAGCCGTTCGCCCCCGAACAGGTGATGCTGGTAATCCGCAAGATCGCCGAGGTACGAACGCTGGAGCAGCGGGTGGCAGCGCTCCAGGAAGCCCTCAACGAGGCCGCGCCGGAGGCGGATCTGAGCAGCCGGAGCGTGGCCATGCAAAAAACCCTGGCGCTGGCCCAACGGGTGGCGGACAGCGACGCCACCCTGTTGATTCGGGGGGAAAGCGGCACGGGCAAGACCATCCTGGCCCGGGCGATCCATGCCTGGGGGCGTCGCGCCGCCAGAAATTTTAGTGTGATCTCTTGCCCTTCCTTGTCGGCGGAGCTTTTGGAGAGCGAACTGTTCGGCCATGTCAAAGGGGCCTTTACCGGGGCGCTGCGGGATCATTTGGGGCGGATTGCCGCTTGCGAGGGCGGCACCCTGTTCCTCGACGAAATCGGGGACTTACCGCTGCCGTTGCAGGCCAAGCTGTTGCGGGTGCTCCAAGAAAAAGAGTACGAACGGGTCGGCGAGGTGGCAACCCGCAAGGCCGACGTCCGGATCATTACGGCCACCAGCGTTGATCTGGCCGCGGCGGTCAAGGCCGGCCGGTTTCGGGAAGATCTGTTCTATCGCTTAAACGTGGTGGATATTGTAGTGCCGCCTTTGCGCGAGCGCCAAGAGGATATCCTGCCCCTGGCGGAGCGCCTGCTGGCTTTTTTGGCCCGACAGAACCATCGCCGCATCCTGGGTTTCAGCGAGGCGGCTGAAGCGGCGCTCCAACACTACCCCTGGCCCGGCAACGTCCGGGAATTGCGCAATGTCATCGAGCGGGCGGTCCTGCTGGGTACGGGTCAGACCATTGGCGTGGAGTGTATGCCGATGCACCTCACCCCGGGGCCGCTTTCGCCTCACGTGGGGGATCCGGTGCCCCTGGAGGCCATCGAGGAATTGCATATCCGCCAGGTGCTGGCGGCCAGTAAATCTTTGGATGAGGCGGCCAGGATTCTGGGCATGGACCCGGTCACCCTCTGGCGCCGACGCAAAAAATACGGCGTGTGACCCTCTCTTGCATTTTGCAATATCTGCACCAGCCATACCCTGCATCTTGAAACCTCACCTTGCGGTTCAAGCCGCGCCGACTTATTAATTAAGTAAGTATTTTAGCCAATTAAAAATTACCGACCATCGGCATGGGGATTGCATTCTCTCCGCTAGGGAGCAATTCTATGGGTATCAGAACCAAAATGGTAATTGCCTTCGCCGGCCTTTTGCTGATTGTAGCCGCGGTGGGCGTGGAGAGCATCTATACCCTCAATGAATCAAGCAAGGCCATAGCACTCATCTTGCGAGAAAATTATGACTCGGTGGCAGCTTGTGACCATATGAAGGGGGCCCAGGAGAAACTTGATCGCCAGGCTGAGCTGTGCTTGTTAGAAGACCGGCCTGACGTCTGCCGGCAAAGCGAGCCGGTCTTGGTTGAGTTCGAGAAGAGCCTGGGAATTCAACAGGGCAACGTCACCCTTCCCGGCGAGCAGGAACTCACCGATAAGCTCACGGCTGCTTGGAAAGGCTACAGGCAAGATCTGGAAAATTTCTACAAACTGGCTGATCTAACCGCACGTCGAGAATTATATCGCCAGCGGCTCCTGCCGCAATCCCAGGCAATCAGGGAGGGGGCTCAAAAAATCATCGATGCGAATTTAAACAATATGGTGGCCGCGGACGGCCAGGCCCAACTTCGGGTGGCTCAGACCAGAAAGGCCATGCTCTTTTTACTGTTCATCGCCATCATCATGGGCGCCGGCTTCACTCTCCTGGCGGGACCGGCGATTTTGAAACCCATTGCCAGCCTAACCCGGTCAGTCAGGGAAATCCAGAAGGGCAACCTAGATCTGGTGGTCAACGTCCACTCCCAGGACGAAATCGGGCAATTGGGCGAAGCCTTTAATCAGATGGCCACGAGCCTGCGAGAGTTCAGGCGCAGCGACCGGGCCCACCTGTTGCGCACCCAGCATTCGACCCAACTGGCCTTGGACAGTCTGAGCGATGCCGTGGCCATTTGCAACTGTGAGGGAAAGATTGATCTGGCCAATGATGCCGCCCAGCGCCTCTTTGGGTTGGTGCCCGAATCAACGGTGGATGAGGCGGGAAATGAAAAAATCGCCCAGATGTTCGTGCGGGTCTGCCAAGAGGAGCGTTCTTTTCAGCCCAAGGGTTATGACGCGGCGATCCAGATCTTTATGGGAGAAGAAGAGCATTTTTTCCTGCCCCAGGCTATTCCCATCTTTGATCAACCACGTCAACTCGTGGGGGTAACCCTAATGCTTACGGATGTGACGCGCTTGCGCCGTCTGGATGAGGTCAAGAACGGCTTGATTTCCACGGTCTCTCATGAGTTGAAAACGCCCCTGACCTCGATGCGCTTGGCGATTCATGTGCTCCTGAACGAAAAGCTCGGTCCTTTATCCCCCCAACAGATGGAGATTCTGGCCACGGCGCGCCAGGATAGCGATCGCCTGAATCGGGTTATTGAAGATCTGCTGGATATCAGCCTCATAGAGTCGGGCGGCGCTGAGATTCAGTTGGAGCCGGTCAATGTGGAAAACCTGGTCTTGCAGGTGGCGGAAAAAGTGAGATCGGCTTTCCTGGATAAGAAAATCACGCTGCACCTTGATGTGGCGGCGGATGTGCCGCAGGTGCTCATCGATCCTACCCGCTTTCAGTTGGTGTTCGATAATCTTCTCAATAACGCGCTTAAATACACGCCTTCCGGTGGTAAGGTGAGCATTGCGGCCCGCTCCAAAGATAGCATGGTTCAATTTGTCGTGAAGGATTCCGGCATTGGTATTGCCCCGGAGTACCTGCCCCGCATCTTCGAAAAGTTCTTCCGGGTGCCGGGACAAGACCATATCGGCTCGGGCCTAGGCCTTACTATTGCTAAAGAAATCGTAGAAGCGCACCACGGCACCATTACTGTCGCCAGCCAGCCGAGAAAGGGGACTAAATTTACCTTTTCCGTACAGGCCGTGACAGAGCGCGGAACAGAGCTAATCTGAAAACTAACCAAAGCACAAGGAGTTATTGCTTATGGACGTCGTCTGGATAATCATCCCCCTCATTTTCTTTGGCGTATGTCTGGCCTACGTCGGCTTCTTGGCCAAGGAGGGCAAGACATGGAAAACCTGATCGTGGGCGGCGTGGCCATTGTTTTGATCATCTATCTTTTTGTGGTATTGCTGCGCCCTCATAAGTTTTAACCGGGAGAAACCTGTATGAACGTGAATGGCTGGATACAGTTAGCTTTTTTCAGCATCCTGCTGTTGGCCCTGACGAAACCCATGGGCCTGTACCTGGTGCGGGTGCTTGATGTCAACGGGCGAACCTGCCTCGATCCGGCGTTGAAGCCGGTGGAACGCCTGATCTATCGTGTCGCCGGGATTGATCCGGCCAAAGAGCAGGATTGGAAGGGCTATGCTATTTCCGTCCTGATCTTCAGCCTGGTCACCATGCTGTTGACTTACCTCATCCTGCGGCTGCAAGGGGTGCTGCCCCTTAATCCCCAGGGGTTTAGTGGGGTGGCCGGTGATCTTTCCTTCAATACCGCCGCCAGTTTCACTACCAACACCAACTGGCAGAACTACAGCGGTGAAAGCACCATGTCTTATATTTCCCAGATGGTGGGGTTGGCTTCGCACAACTTCTTCTCGGCCGCGGTGGGGATCGCCATTGCTGCGGCCCTGGTCCGGGGCATCGCCCGGGATAAGGCGGCGACCCTGGGCAACTTCTGGACTGATCTGACCCGGACCTGCCTCTATCTGCTACTGCCTATCTGTCTGGTTTTTGCGGTGTTCCTGGTCTCCCAGGGGATGATCCAGAACTACAGCGCCTACACGACCGCCAAGGTGGTGGAACCTTATACCACCCAGATCCCCAAAAAAGACGCCGGCGGCCAGGAGGTCAAGGACGCCCAGGGCAACACGGTCATGCAAGACGTCAAAGTCGAAACCCAGACGATTCCCCAAGGCCCCGTGGCCTCCCAGGTGGCCATCAAGATGCTGGGCACCAACGGCGGCGGCTTTTTCAACGCCAATGCCGCGCATCCCTTTGAGAACCCAACGCCGCTGTCGAATTTTATTCAGATATTATCCATCTTCTTGATACCTGCGGGCATGACCTATTACCTGGGCCGTATGGTGGGCAACCAGAAACACGGCTGGTCGGTGTGGTCCGCCATGTTCCTGCTGTTCCTGGTGGGGATCCTGGTCTGTTGGTACGCCGAGGCGCACGGTAACCCCCGCCTGACGGCCTTGGGGATCGACCAAACCTGCGGCAACCTGGAAGGCAAGGAAGTGCGGTTCGGCATCTTCAATTCTTCGCTGTTCGCCACAGTGACCACGGATGCCTCGTGCGGCGCGGTCAACTCCATGCACGACTCCTTCACGCCGCTGGGCGGGCTGGTACCGATGTTTAATATCCAGTTGGGCGAGGTCGTCTTCGGCGGGGTGGGCGCCGGCCTCTTCGGCATGTTAGTCTTTGTCGTGCTGGCCATCTTCCTGGCCGGCCTCATGGTGGGCCGCACCCCGGAATACCTGGGAAAGAAGATCGAGTCCTTTGACGTCCAGGTGGCGGCCCTGGCCATTCTGGTGCCCATTGTGTTTCTGCTGGGCTTCAGCGCCGCGGCCGCTACGACCGAGTGGGGAGTCAAGGCCCTGAACAATGCCGGTCCTCACGGTTTCAGCGAAATGCTCTATGCCTTTACTTCGTGTATCGGCAATAATGGCAGCGCCTTTGCGGGCCTCTCGGGCAATACTCCTTGGTATAATTTGACGCTTGGTCTGGCCACGCTCGTCGGGCGCTTCCTGCTCATCGTGCCGGTGCTGGCCCTGGCCGGGAGCCTGGGGCGCAAAAAGACCGTACCCCAAAGTGCCGGCAGTTTTCCGGTCTCCGGGCCCACCTTCACCTTTCTGCTTATCGGCACCGTAGTCATCGTCGGGGCCCTGACCTTCTTCCCGGCCCTTAGTCTCGGCCCCATTGTCGAGCACTTCTTGATGATCAACTCTAACAAACTGTTTTAAGGACATTGACTATGGCTGCCAAAATAAAAGCTCATTCGTTGTTTGATAAGACGATACTCATACCGGCGATCTGGGATTCCTTTCGCAAACTGGCCCCGCGCCTGATGGTGCGGAACCCGGTGATGTTTGTGGCCATGGTGGGAGCAGTAGTGACCACGGCCAAGCTCTTCTATACTCCGCTCCACGGTGGGTCCTTCGGCTTTTTCGTGCAGATTGCCCTCTGGCTCTGGTTCACGGTGTTGTTCGCCAATTTTGCGGAGGCTATGGCAGAAGGCCGGGGCAAGGCCCAGGCGGCCACCCTGCGCAAGGCCCGCACCCAAACCCTGGCGAATCGGCGTCTCCCCAATGGCGTCATCGAGACCGTGCCGGCAGAGTCCCTGCGCAAGGACGATATCTTCGTGGTCATAGCCGGGGAGGCGATCCCGGCGGATGGCGAAGTCATTCAGGGCGCCGCGACCGTGGATGAGTCGGCCATCACCGGTGAGTCCGCCCCGGTCATTCGCGAGGCCGGCGGCGACCGCAGCGCCGTGACCGGCGGCACCCGGGTGCTCTCGGATGAAATCGTGGTGCGGGTCACCGCCAACCCGGGGGAAAGTTTCATGGACCGGATGATCGGTCTCATCGAGGGGGCCAGCCGCCAGAAAACCCCCAACGAAATCGCCCTGACCATCCTGCTGGCAGCCCTGACCATCATCTTTCTCGTGGTTATTGTAACCTTGAAACCCTTCGGGGCTTATGCCGGGGTAGCGTTTTCGGTCCCGGTCCTGGCCGCCTTGCTGGTCTGCCTGATCCCCACAACCATCGGGGGGCTGTTGAGCGCCATCGGCATTGCCGGCATTGACCGGCTGGTGCAGAAAAACGTGCTGGCCATGAGCGGCCGGGCCGCGGAGGCCGCGGGCGACGTGGACGTGCTGCTGCTGGACAAGACCGGGACCATCACCCTGGGCAATCGCCAGGCGGTGGAGTTCCTCCCCGCCCCCGGCGTGGAAGTGAAAGAACTGGCCAATGTGGCGCAACTGGCCTCCCTGGCTGATGAAACCCCTGAGGGCCGCAGCATCGTGGTGCTGGCCAAAGAACACGGCTTGCGGGGGCGGGACCTGCATGAGTTCCCCCAGGCCCGTTTCGTGCCTTTTTCGGCCAAGACCCGCATGAGCGGCCTCGATATCGACGGGGACCGCTTCCGGAAGGGGGCTGCGGATGCTGTGCGTGATTTTGTCGGCTCGTCACTGCCCAAAGAAGTGGAGGGCGAGATCGAGCGCATCGGCTTCTTGGGCGGCACGCCCCTGGTGGTGGCCAGCGCCGAAAAAGTCTTTGGCACCATTTATCTCAAAGACATTGTCAAGGGCGGTCTGCCGGACCGCTTTGAGCGCTTCCGGGCCATGGGGATCAAAACCATCATGATCACCGGCGACAATCCGCTGACCGCCGCGGCCATCGCCAAAGAGGCGGGGGTGGATGATTTCCTGGCCGAAGCCAAGCCCGAAGACAAGCTGGCCCTGATTCGCCGCCAGCAGGCGGCCGGACACCTGGTGGCCATGACCGGAGATGGGACCAACGACGCGCCGGCGCTGGCCCAGGCCGACGTGGGGGTGGCCATGAATACCGGCACCCAGGCGGCCAAAGAGGCCGGCAACATGGTGGACCTGGATTCGAACCCGACCAAGCTCATCGAGGTCGTGGAAATCGGCAAACAGTTGCTCATGACCCGGGGAGCCCTGACTACCTTCAGCGTGGCCAACGATGTGGCCAAATACTTTGCCATCATCCCCGCCATGTTGATGGCGACCTTTCCGCAAATTGCCCCGTTCAATATCATGAAACTGGCGTCGCCGGAAAGCGCCATCCTCAGCGCGGTGATCTTCAACGCCCTGATTATCATTGCCCTGGTGCCCCTGGCCCTAAAAGGCATCAAGTTCCGGCCGTTAGGGGCGGTGGCGATCCTGCGGCGTAACTTGCTAATCTATGGTCTGGGCGGGGTGGTGGCGCCGTTCATCGGCATTAAGCTCATCGACTTGATTATCGTAGCCTTTCGACTGGTTTAAGTTTTCTTGTAAGGGGAATGAATAATGAATGCTCAGGAACTGTTACAGGAAGTCAAAATGTCGGTGCTGGTCACGGTGGTCCTGGTAATCTTGTTATGCGGGGTTTACCCCCTGGTGGTGTGGGGCATTGCCCAAATAGCTTTTCCAAGTCAAGCCAACGGCTCTTTGGTGGCACGACAGGGTCAGGTTGTGGGCAGCGCCCTCATTGCCCAAAATTTTACCAGCCCGCAGTATTTCCACCCGCGACCCTCGGCTGCGGGCGACGTCAGCTATGACGGCACCAGCTCCGGCGGCAGCAACCTAGGGCCCCTGTCTCAAAAGCTCGTGGATCAAATAAAGGAACGCCTGGCCGCGTATCGGGCAGAAAACCATCTGGCCCCCAATATTCCCATCCCGGCGGATGCCGTAACCGCCTCCGGAAGCGGCCTGGACCCCCACATCAGCCTGAAAAATGCGGAGATCCAGGCAGCCCGGGTGGCAATCGCCCGGGGACTAAACCTGGACCAGGTCGCTCAACTCATTGAGACCTGTATTGACGGCCCTGGCCTGGGTTTCCTGGGTGAGCCGGGGGTCAATGTACTCAGGGCCAACCTGGCCCTGGACGCGCTGGCGAGTGGGTCCCATGGCGGATGATAAAGCCCTCAGCTTCCTGCGCCTGATCCGCCGCTCCCAACGCGGGAAGCTGAAGGTCTATCTGGGGTACGGGGCGGGGGTGGGAAAAACCTGGCAGATGCTCAAGGAAGGGCAGCGCCTGGCAAAAGAGGGTGTCGATGTGGTCGTGGGCCTGGTGGAGACCCATGGCCGGGAAGAAACGGCCCAACTCATCGAGGGTCTGGAAGTCGTTCCCCGCCGGCAGGTGCAGTATCGCGGCATCACCATCGAGGAGATGGACCTGGAAGCGGTCCTGGCCCGTCGGCCCGAAGTCGCCCTGGTGGACGAACTGGCCCACACCAATGTACCCGGGAGTAAAAACGTCAAACGCTACCAAGATATCCAGGATCTGCTGGCCGCGGGCATTCACGTCATCAGCACCCTCAACGTCCAGCATCTCGAAAGCCTCTATGATACCGTGGAGGCCCAGATCGGGGTGAAAGTCCATGAGCGGGTCCCTGATTCCGTCATGGCCGAGGCCGATGAGATCGTCAACGTGGATTTGGCCCCGGAGGATTTGCAGCAGCGGCTTAGGGAGGGCAAGATTTACCCGCATGAGCGGATCTCCACGGCCTTGGAGAACTTTTTTACGCGCGCCAACCTCAATCAACTGCGGGAGTTGACGCTCCGGGAACTTGCTTCCCAGATCGACCTCAAACGCCGGGGTGAACCTGACGAGGAACAGGATACCGCCCCGGATCAGGTCATGGTATGCCTGAGCTCCCGCGGCCCCAACAGCGCCGCCCTGTTACGCTATGGCTCCCGGCTGGCCGGCCGTCTGAACCGGAACTGGTATGCGGTCTATGTGCAGACGTCCCGGGAAGAGCCTACCACCATCGACGCGACCACCCAACGCCAGCTTTCAGATACCTTGACGCTGGCCAAGCAATTAGGCGCCCAGGTCTTTCCTTACAAGGGTGAGGATGTGGTGGCGACCATTTTGCACTTTGCCAGGGAATACCGGGTAGGACACATCGTGATCGGCAAACCGGGCCCGCTACCCGCCTGGAGACGCTGGCTTGGAGGGAAAACTATTGTGGAGCAATTAATCCACCACGCCCATGGCGTCACCATTGTCGTAGTGGATACCGGTTCAAAACCGGAA
Organism: uncultured delta proteobacterium; assembly: GCA_963812015.1. Taxonomy (GTDB): domain Bacteria; phylum Desulfobacterota; class Desulfobaccia; order Desulfobaccales; family 0-14-0-80-60-11; genus 0-14-0-80-60-11. The sequence goes on from CAWETI010000003.1 coordinate 1,994,154, forward strand.
AAGGAAGCATCTCAATAGAGGGTAAAATGGTTTTTCTTAGCAGGCCTATTGCATAGATCAAGAAGAGAGAAAATACCAGATCACCGCTAGGGTCTGTAAATAATTCTGTGTAAATGGTAATCAAAACACAGGAGGATTTACAGGTGACGATCGACGATGAAATCATTCAGCAGCTCCAGGAAGACCTCAAGGAGTGCAAGTATATAGATGATCTCTTGGGGAAAGATGGAGCCATTAAGAAACTCATCAAGAAGACCGTCGAGCGTATGCTGGACGCCGAACTGACCGAACGTCTGGGTTATGAGAAGCATTCCCCTTCAGGAAAGGGGGCCGGCAACAGCCGCAATGGTTCCAGCGCCAAGACTTTAATGATGACGCTTTAAGGAAACTGTCGTATCTGTCGTACCGGGCGATAGACCCAAAATGGACGATGCCACTGCGCAACTGGCCGTTTATTATCTCGTAATTTTCGATTATGTTTGAGGGGAGGTTAGGGATGGCCTTGACGTAACTCGGTCAGCTTTTCGAGCCAGAGCCGAAGGAGCGCTTCTCTCGCCGGCGCCTGCCTACACATTAGCAGGAGCCAGGCCAGGCAGTCAAGGCCGAGCGCAGCGAGCCGTAGGGTTAGCCTTGACAGGCTGCCGGCTCATGCTATTTTCTCAAGGTAGAGGCGAGAGAGGAAATTCAAAACTCAGAAAAACCCATTTACACAAAAAATCTTACAGTCTCCCTTGACCGGATAATCTTCTTTGATTGGCGACATTAGTTTGTTCACCCGGCCATTCTCATAGACCACCACGGTTTCCACCAGGGCTGCCACGTCCTCGGGATCATGGGTTATGAGTATGACCGGGATGGTAAACCGCTCTTTAATCTTCAAGAGTGCCTGGCGCATCTTGGCCCGCAGCAGGGTCCTCTTGGATGAAAATCCCTTGGGCCCCGTCTAAACGATACAGTCGATCAACGGCGAGGGCCGGATGGCGCTCATGGGTGAGAATCAAAATGGTTGCGGTACTTTTGCAAGCGTTGATGACCTCGGCAAGGAGTTTGCGTGCCCTGTCGTCGAGGTTTGACCATGGTTCATCGAGGATCATGATCGGCGATTCTCTCAAGAGCAGCCTGGCAATGCAAATCCGCTGCCTCTCACCAGTGCTGGCCCCGATGCCGCGCGGGTCCATTACGGTTTCAATGCCCTGAGGCAAACGCGCCACAAAGTCCTTTAACTGGGCGCGTTCAAGGGCCTGGAAAATCTGTCGGTCACTCGCGTCCGGCTGCGCGATAAGGAGGTTGCCTCTCAGCGTCTCCTGGAAGATAAAGTAATTCTGGGTGACAACCCCAACTTTCCTCCGCAGCTCGGTGCGTGAAATCCGCCGGATGTCGATCCCGCCGATGGAGATGACTCCTTCCTGGGGTGCATAAAGGCGGAGGAGCAAATTGATGAGAGTGGATTTGCCGCTTCCACTTTCGCCGCCAATGACGGTGACGGCATGGGCGGGAATGAGCAGGTGCGCCCGGTTGTAGAGCTGCCGCCCTCCCGGGTAACCGAAGGTTAGACTGGATAACTCGATGGCGACGGATTGGCTTGGCAGAGTTTCCGTGGGGTGGCTCTCTTCCGCCTCAGGGGCTTCAGCGAGAAATCCGGCCAGATGTCGAATCCCGGTAAATTCGGTCTGCACGGTGGCCACCAACCTGGTGAGTTGGGTGACCGACATCTGCAAGAGGGTGGCATAAAAGAAAAAAAGCAAAAAAGGCTCGAGACCCATCTTACCGCGGGCGATGAGGTAATAGGCCAGGGCCACCAACCCTAAGCCGCCCAGTTGGGTGAGAAGCTCAATACCGGGGGAAAACACCGAGAGCACCGCCCCGGCTCGTACAGAAAGCTTCTTCAGTCCGGTGGTGTGCTTCTGGAAATGTGCCGCTTGCTGCCTCTCGGCAGCCAGTACCTTGACGGTGTCGATCCCCTGAATGGTTTCGTCGAAGACCCGCTGTATTTCGCTCCACGTGGCCCGCTGAGCCCTGGCATAAAAACCCATAATTCGGTTGAGGACGGTCACGAGTATCGCGGTGATGCCCACGATGCCAAGGGCCGCAAGGGTAAGCGAGGCTGGGCAGAAATAAAAGAGCACGGCCGTCACCGCCAGAGCGGTGATGAGTTCGCGCCCGACACCGGGAAGAAAATCAGCGAAGAACCGCTGGGCCTGCGCAATATCACTGGTGAACTTGGTGAAAAATTCGCCGGCAGATTGCTTCTGGAAATAGAACAAGGGCAGGTGGCTTGCCTTATCGAAAAAATCGGTTTGAAGCTGCTTGAGCAGGTTGAAAGAAAAGACGGTGCCAGTATACCCGCTAATCCCTTGCAGCACTGCGATGGCCAGGAAGATCAGGGCTAGTTGCTCGAGCAAGGGCAGCCCCGAGGTCCAAAGATTGGCGTATTGGCCATTGATGGCAAGGCTTACCAGCTGTTGATAGTAGCGCGGCTGCAGCGCCATGAGCACCCCGCAGCCGAGCTGCACGATAACTAAGAGCGCCAAAGGGAAGCGATAGCGTGAGATGACGCCAGTTATCCAGGATCTCATGGCTCTGGGTTGGCGTGGGACTTTCTGTGCAGGTCTGCCAGGGCTCGATGGATTCTTGCAAATATGAGCTGATAATCTTTGCAGAAAGGGTCCTTGGCCATATGGTCACCACAAAACACCAAGGCGTTGAGGGGGCACCCGCCGTGGCAGATTGACCAGTGCATACAGGTGTGACAGGCTGAAAGCGTCTCGGCTCGCCGCCGAATATCTTCACAAAAAGGTGAAGCCATCAATTCCTGGATTTCACGGTCGTGGATATTACCTAAGGGGTGGGTCTCAAACCGGCTGCACAGCACGGCATCCCCGGAGGGTTTCACTCCCAGGTGCGACCCGACACAGGTGCCTTGCTGCTGGCATTCGTAAGGCACACCACCAAGAATTGCCTCCAGGTACAGGTCCAGAGGCGACACTGTGACCCGCTGGCGTTCCGTACTGGCCCATTCGTCGAATAAGCGGCAAAGAAATGAGCCATATTCCCCTGGCTGAAGCAAGGATGGTGTAGAGCTCTCTGGGTTGCTTCCCGGAATCATCGGGTTAACGCGGAAACCGTACCCGAGGCCCTGAAAGTACTGGTAGATTTCCTGCTCCTGACCCAGGCTCCGCCGGCTAACGACCGCGTTGAACCCCGCTGACACGCCCTGTTCTTCCAAAAGGCGAACTTTCCCCAAAACCGCCGCGTGGCTTCCCTGCCCATCTGCACCGATTCGCATCGAGTCGTGCAAGACTTGGGGGCCGTCGAGGCTAATACCAATCTGGAACTCGTGGTCACGGAAAAAGGCACAAAAGTCATAATCGAGGAGCAGGCTGTTGGTCTGGAGATAATGATGGAATCTCAGGTCCGAGGCAAGCCCGTCAAGAATTTTCATCGCCGCCCTGAAGAACCCGAGGCCCGCCAGGAGGGGTTCTCCCCCGTGCCAGAGGATATGGATTTCCCTGAACCCATGGCGCTCGGCATAGCGGGCCGTTTTTTCCAAAGCCGTCTGCAGCGTCTGCCGGCTCATGACGCCGGTCCCGGCACCGTCCGAATAGCAATATCGGCAGCTTAGATTGCAGCGCTTCACCGGCTCCAGGATAAGGGTGAAGGCGTCGTTGGCATCAACCGGCATTGGCGAGCTCCCGCCGGACGGCTTCCCGCAGGTGGTGACGGAAAGTCCTCAATCCCTCACAGAAGTACGTCTCCCCCCGGACCTCATCCCAAGCGGGGGGGAGAACGGCGTCGGCCCAGCGGTTGTCAGGCAGCCCCTCTGAGCGGGCGCGGAGCAGCATAGCATTGTATTTCATGCAGGTGAAACACCCCCCGCCACACTGCTGGCCCCATTCACAGCCTCCACAGGCCATGTGTTTCCCGGACCGCCGAATCCTCTGCTTAATCTTTTCCCACAGGACGGCCTTGTTCGTTAAAATGGTAGCCAGAGAATCCTGGTGGATATCTCCCAGGGCCGTCTGCTCATCATTCACCCATTGGTCACAGCTGAACACCCTGCCATTGGGGGCAAAAATAAGGCGCCGGAAGTCGCACCGTTTCTTGTGGAATGGGTCGCCCAGCTTGATTTCCGGCTGCAGGACCATCTTGACTTCTTGCCGCAATTCTTTGAAATCCACCTGCCCCTCCTGGTCCCAGAACCAGAGATCAAACAATTCGATCAGAAACCGTCCCACTTCTTCCGGCAGTGGGGCAAGGTCTGACAACCCTGAAACCTCGCCGGCCTCCGGGATCAGGTCCAGCCAGCGCACATCATAGATGTCCAGCTGGACCTCTGCTCTCAATTTCTTGAAGAATTCAAACAGGTCGAAAGCGCGGTCGATGCTCGCCCGGGTAACCACGGCAATCACTGCCACGCGGTCTGCCATGGCGTGACGGCGGTAATGTTCAATGCCACGCAGGGTGGCATCAAAAGACCCGGCGCGCGAGCCTGGAGAGCACCGGTACCGATCGTGAATCTCCTTGGGCCCATCGAGGCTGAAGCCCACCTGAAATTGATATTCGCCGAGCAATCGAGCCATATCCTCGCTCATGAGGGTCCCGTTGGTCTGAATCCGGTTTTCAAAAGAAAGCTCAGGATACTGAGCCTCGAGACGGATGATGGCGCGAAAAAAATCGCTGCCCGCCAGCAGGGGCTCGCCGCCGTGCCAGTAGATCTGCATTACCTTGGTGAGAGGATCAACGGTCAGATTATGGGCGATGACGCGGCGCAGAATCGTCTCAACCGTAGAGAGGGCGATAATACCCCCGGAATGCTCCTGGAAGCAATACCCACACGCCAGGTTGCAGTTCCGAGTTACCTGGATTTGGGGCACCACCGGTAGACGTTTTTCCCAATCGGGACCGCATGGTTGTATAAGGGAGAGATTTTCCGTCATGGAAATGCACAGGAATTTGAGGCACTGGACGTATTCTACAGTTTGGGAAAGTCTAATGCCAGGTGAGTTGCGTGATCAAAATACTGCACACTAGAGGCCTTTCAAAACTCTGAGCGAAGCGAAGAATCTAAATTTTCAAATACATAGACCTTTCGCTGCGCTCAGGGTGAGAGAAAAAAAGCGGTTTTGCAATGATTGCTAATATCACGTCCACCAATTGAACCAGTTGTGCCAGTTGGACCAGTTGTGCCAATTCCTCCAGTTGCGCCAATTCCCCCAGTTGCCCCAGAATGGGAATCCTACCCGCCTCTTCTTTTCCTGGCGGATTTCCTCCAGGAGTTCACGGAGGATCTTGTTCTTAACTTTTGTACCTTGAAGAATCCCAGCCATGGCGTCCTCCTCACTATCTCGATCTCGGCGGAAAGGCATTTCCGTAAGTTAGGTAGTTGATTCCTTCCGGTCCTTTGATAGAGTGCCCCGGGACATTACAGGTCGCTTCCAGTTTTTGCGGAGCGTTTTTAAAATTGGCATCCGTGGTTATTCCCGGATTAGGCACCGCAATTTTCTTGGCTCTCGATTTTATCGGGTTATTCTTTCTCCCTGGATTCTATTTAACAATTGGGATACATACCTTTGGCATACATTTCATGCGCCAGCGCTCCATGGCCACCAGATAATTACCTTGCTGGACCGGGCTCATTTGGGCCAATTCCTCGTTCAGCTGATTCCTAAAAGAAGCAAACAACTTAGCCTGCGCGGCCGTGTAAGCCTTTACCAGATCTTTGACCTTCGCCTCGTCAGGCTTGGGCGCTGCTAAGGCGGCCTGCAAATCCTCCCAAGATTTCTTCGATTCGTCGACGATATCTCCGCGCATTGACGAATATTTTGCTTCCAACGCTTCAACCGCCTTTTCTTTATCCGGGGCAACCTTCAATTCTTTGAGCGTCTGCGCTTTATAGTCCTTGAGCTGTTTCCCCAGCTCCTCATCCGTCTGACCCAGGGCGGGAACCACCAGCAGAAAGCTCAAGATGGTGGAGAGTGCCCCCAGTTTGAAAATGAGCTTACCTTTCATTTTATCCTCCTTTTGAAAAGATGCTGGGCATATAGTGTGCTGCACTTAGCGTACTTGAAAGGTTGCTGGTGGCAGTGGCACCTGCTTTATCCTGACGCCCTGCCTTGCCCTTACCCCGCCGCCAATCCTTGCGGTCCGTCTGTTCCCTTCCAGGTAGGATATCTATTTAAAGCACAAACTTGGTAAAGCCGTCAAGTAAATTATGGGGAAATTTCTTGCATCAGGGGCGAGAGTGTAATCCCGGACTTTGGGTTTCCAGGGGAAAAATCTTCAGGATAGAGCGGTTGACGTGGCAGACGGTTTGGCGAATAGTGGACGCCAGGAGGATTAGGTTCGGGGCCGTCAGGCAGGGGCAGACAATTTGCCGCGGGCAATTGCAATGAATGTCTTGACCCTTCATCTAGCGAAGTTAAGAACTTCGCATATCCAGATCATCTCTAGCCCGAGATTATGCAGCAACCTTGGCCTCCGCAATCCAAAGAAGGTTTTTGGGACCTCTTGCCCAGAAAACATCCCCCAAAGTTTCTGTTCTTGAAGCCGAATTCTCTCGTCGACCCCATGATAGCAAAAGTTTCCTTGAAAAAATCGATAGCCATATCTGTCTCCCAGGGAAGCGATTTCTGTACAAGTTTTGTACAAAATGCCTTCCCTGGATAAATTATAATATATTGTTATTATTTGTAAATATCCGGGGGGAAATGGGGCTTTCGAATGGCTAAAAAGGGCCCCTGAAGTGCAGCAGCCATCAACCTCTGGGCAGGGACTCTTTTATGGCATTCAAGGGGTCAGAGGTTCAAGTCCCCTCAGCTCCACCAGATTTTAGAAAGAATTATGAGGGGTTGGCAATCGAGCGGTTGTCGGCCCCTTTTCCTTTTGGGTCCATGTATAGCTTTTCTGTACCACGGGGCGAAATTGTTGGAGAATTAAGGAGTTCCGTGATAAGGCGGGTAGTCTCGGTTGACGTGCATATGGAGAGGGCGGGCTTTTTAAGCCTTGACAAGAAAATATGGCAGAGCTATATTAATTGCAATGGTTCGCAATAATGAAAAAAAGGGGCGACAGGGCCCCATCCAAAGTTCTCCAGCCGAGGCGGAGCTTTGGGAGATGCAGGCCGATATTTGCCAGACCCTGGCCAATCCCAAGAGACTGCAGATTATCAATCTGTTAAAAGAACAAGAACTTTCTGTGGGCGCGATGGTGAAGGCCATGGGAGTGGCCAAGGCGAATTTATCCCAGCATCTGAGCGTGATGCGACAAAAAGGTATTTTGGCGACCCGCCGAGAGGGCACCACTATCTACTATCGGCTATCCATCCCTTATATCACCGAAGCCTGCGCGATCATGCGCGAGGTACTGCTGGAAGTGCTGAGCGGCAGGGGCAAGTTTAGCCAGAGTTTTCTGAGTGCCGCAAACCAAGCGGAGGACGTGAAAGTTAAGTAAGTTCAGCCATGGGACCGATTTTTTTTGCCTCTTTTGTTGCATTATTTCTAATTAATTAAATAATCTGAGTGGAGTTGATTGCATGGCACCAAAAGCTTACCAAACCGTAATTAACCGGGCTTTGATCCTTGAACCGATGCATGGTGCAATCATCGTGGACCGCAAGGAAAGAAAAGCGCAGGCGGCGCGGTTCCAAAAGACCCGCCGGATTAAACAGCTCTTTATGGGGACGGCGTTTCTGATCCTCCTGGCCGCAGGGTGGTTATACCCCCTGATCGGCTATTTTATCCCGGTTTGCATGGTCCTGGGCATTGGCATGGCCGCCTTCCAGGGGAGGTCATGGTGTAACTGGCTCTGTCCCCGGGGCTCTTTTGAGGACACCTGGCTGGCCAAAATCAGCCGCGGCCGACCAATTCCCCAAGTCTTTCGCTCAACCCGCCTGCGCGTCGTGGTCATGACCTTCCTGATGGGGATGTTGACCTGGCAAATTCTTCGGTTGTGGCCGACCCCCTGGGCTATCGGCGGTTTTTTCGTCCTGCTGCTCTCCATTACCACTGCGGTGGGAGTAGGTTTAGGCATTATCTTTCACCAGCGGACCTGGTGTTATATCTGTCCCATCGGCACCATGTCAAACTGGGTGGGGAAAAACCGGCGTCCGCTGACCGTAGCCGTGGAAAGATGTACGCAATGTAACCTATGTGCCCAAAAATGCCCCATGCAGCTTTCCCCCGCGGCAATTAAGGGGCAGTCATCCATGCAGCACGGGGGTGACTGTCTCAAGTGCAGGGTCTGCGTGGAGAGCTGCCCCAAGGCGGCTCTGGCTTTTCAAAGGGGATCCCTCGGCCGTGAAGCCGCCTGAAGCGGGTTTGGGGTGGCAGGTGAGAAAAATTTACCGTATTACGCAAAACTTTGACTTTATTGAGATATTGAGTGTATATGAATAATAGTTCATATCCCGGTGGTCGACGCCAACGAGACCGACCGGAAGCAGCCATTCAGGTGGAGAGCGAGGGCACCATAGCAGAACAATACAGCCTCTTCAGGAAAATATTCGACTACCTGCCCGATCCGGTGCTGGTGCTGAACCTTGATTATATCGTCGAGGAAGTGAATCAAACCTTCCTCAGCCGTTTCCAGAAAAATGTTGAGGAGGTGATCGGCAAACGCTGTTACGAAGTCTGTCGTCAGTTGGAGGGGCCCTGCGACCAGCAGGGATTGGTCTGCCCTCTGCCGCAAGTCATCGAAAAGTGCAAGACTAGCTGGGTCATGCAGTGCTATCCGGGTCCCGACGGCGCGATGCGCTACGAGGAGATCACCATGTCGCCCTTGTGTCCGCCGGAAGGTAACAGGAAAAGGGTGATCGAGGTCATTAAGGACGTCACTGCCCGCCAGCAACTGCGAGGCGCCCTGCACAACTCTGAGGCAAAGACCCTCCAGCTTCTCAGGCAGGCCACCCAGGGGAAGGCCTTCCTGGAGACGATTGTCAACGGCATTGAGGATCACATGATGGTGATCGACCTCGATTACCGTATCATTGAGGTCAACCGGGCTTTGCTCGAGATGGTGGGGTTAAAACGGGAAGACGTGGTGGGCAAACACTGTTATGAGGTATCGCACCATCTGGAGAAGCCGTGCGCCAGTCCTGATCACCCGTGCCCCTTGAAAGACGCGGTGGCCACCCGTAAGGCGGCCTCCGTCACCCATGTGCACTTCGACAAGGACAACCGGGAACATTACATTCACGTGGTCTGTCACCCATTGTTTGACGAGCACGGAGTGGTCCACCGAGTGATTGACTTGTCCCGGGACATCACCGAGGAAATCGCTGATCGCACCCGGATGCTGCACGATGATAAAATGACTTCTTTGGGGAAATTGTCCGCCAGCGTGGTGCATGAAATCAACAATCCGCTGACCGGCATCCTCAACTTCACCAAATTGATGCAACGCACGCTGAAAAATTGGGCCCCCCGTGAGGCCGGATTGGGGCAGATACACAATTATCTCAAGATGATTTATAATGAAACGTCTCGGGTCAGCAAAACGGTGTCCAACCTGCTGGCCTTTTCCCGGAAGACCAAGCCGGAATTCAAACCGATGGATCTCAATGGCCTGCTGGCCGAAACGGTATCACTAACCGAGTACCAGATGCGGCTGCAGGGCATCACGGTGGAACGCCAATTGGCTTCGGATCTGCTCCCGGTCATGGGAGATCAGGGATGGATGAAACAAGCTTTATTGAATCTCGTGTTGAATGCCATAGACGCCATGCCGAAGGGTGGAACTCTGACCTTGACGACCAACAATTCCCGAGGCCGACAGGTGGTGATGAAGGTTGCCGACACGGGAGTGGGTATCCCCAAGGATTATTTTTCCCAGATATTTGAACCCTTCTATACCACCAAAAAGGCCGGCTCCGGGGTGGGGCTGGGGCTCGCCGTGGTATACGGAATCGTCCGGGACCACAAGGGCAGCATCAAAGTGGATAGCGTCGTGGGGCAGGGGACCTCATTCACTATCAGTCTGCCAGCCTTTAAACCGGGAGAAGAGCGTGCTGCCACATAAAAAGATTAAAATCCTGGTGGTGGATGACGAGCTCAGCATCCGCGAATCTTTATGCGGCTGGCTGCAGCAGGACGGCTATCAGGTGGAAACCGCGGCCGATGGGCCGGCGGCTCTATCCAGGACTCAGGACCAACACTATGACATCATGCTCATCGATGTCAAAATGCCCGAGATGGACGGCCTCACCCTGCTCAAGAAATTGAAGGAAGGCGATCCCGACACGACCATAGTTATGATGACGGCCCACGGCGATATCCATGACGCGGTGGAGGCCATGAAGCTGGGCGCCTATGATTATCTGCTCAAGCCCTTCGAGCTGGAGGAACTGAGCTTTACCATCGAGAAGCTGGTCAAGATGCAGACCCTGGCGATGGAGAATCTGATCTTAAAAGACCGGGTGGCGTCCATGACGCGCTTTGAAAACCTGGTGGGCCTGTCTCCGTCCATGCTCAAGCTGTTCGAGGCCATTGTCGATGTGGCCAAAAGCGATGCCACCGTCTTGATCACCGGGGAAACCGGCACCGGCAAAGAACTGGTGGCCCGGGCCATTCATGCACAGAGTCCGCGGTGTTATGCACCCTTTATTGCCATCAACTGCGGGGCCTTCACGGAACACCTCCTGGAAAGCGAACTCTTCGGTCATGAAAAAGGGGCCTTCACGGACGCCAAATATACCAAAAAAGGCCGGCTGGAAATGGCGCATGCCGGGACCCTCTTCCTCGATGAAGTGGGTGACATCTCCATGAAGATGCAGATTGATCTGCTCAGGGTCCTGGAGACCCGGGAATTCACCCGGGTGGGAGGAACCGTGTCGTTGCATAGCGACTTTCGGGTCATCGCCGCCACCAACCAGGACCTCCAGGAAGCCATTCGGGCAAAAACCTTTCGGCAGGATTTATTTTACCGCCTGAACGTCATCCACATCCAGGTGCCGCCCCTACGGGAACGGCCGGAAGATATCCCGCTGCTGGCCCAGCATTTCATGAGACGCTATGCCACCGAGACCAACAAAAAAATTGACTCCATCCATCCGGAGGCCCTGGAAGCGATGCGTCGGTATCCCTGGCCGGGGAATGTCAGGGAACTGGAAAACGCCATAGAACGGGCGGTGGTGGTGGGAAAAGGCCGTCAGATCAAACTGAGCGACCTGCCCTTTGTTATGCCTGCCGGCGGGGCGGCAGAAGTGGGAGAGTTATCCCTGGAGGAGATGGAGCGCCAACACATCGCCCGGATACTGACCGCAGAGGGCGGCAACTTGTCCAACGTCGCCAAGGTTCTCCGCATCAACCGCTCCACGCTCTACCATAAAATTAAGAAATATGGCCTGGCGCCTTAAAAACGGACAGCCAAGCGGCCTTGCGGCCCGATCACCTAGGACAATATGGCATATCGTCCGTTTTTAGGCCTGGTGGCCTTGGGTCCGGTCGATCCCGAGATCCTGAGGCGTTTGCGCATCGCCATCGCCAAATTTTTTCTTCTACCGGTGCGAGTGCTCCGCCCCCAACCCTTGCCCCCGCCAACCTACCACGCGGTGCGTTGCCAGTACCATTCCACCCAGCTTCTGGAATACTTATTGGCCGAAGATACTTCAGGGGCTTTCCGCATATTAGGGGTTACCGCGATGGACCTCTATATCCCGATCTTCACCTTCGTGTTTGGAGAAGCCCAATTGGATGGGAAGGCCGCGATCATCTCAATGTTTCGGCCTCGCGGGGGGGCTGACCACCCCCTGCCGCCAAGGTCGGTCTTGTTAAAACGTCTCATCAAGTTGAGCCTGCATGAATTGGGGCATACCTTCGGCCTGGGTCATTGCCGGGAGGAAGCCTGTCTCATGGGTTTTTCCGCCAACCTCGAAGACTTGGACCAAAGGAATTTGGCATTTTGTAAGTATTGCCAGGTGCTTCTGGCTGACTACTTCCGGGACAAGGGACTGATCCCCGGATTTAAACGGTATGAAGAAACTCCTGCACCAGGCGCTCCCATCCCAGTTGCGGATAGTGGCCATAGACGTCGTCGATGATCGTTCCCCCGGAGGGGAGAGTGACCCCCGCCGAGGATTCCAGCATCCCCAGAAGCCGGTTCGACTCATTTTCTATCCAGGTGATATTGCGCTGGCCAAAGAGCATATGCTCCAGATCCGGTTTCAAATTGGTGGGGGTGACCACCATCAGCCAGCCCTCGCCGTAGGGGTCGTCATGGACCAGACTTGGTGTTTGCCGGACTTTGGGATTCACTACCTCGATGACGCCGGTTATCGGTGAGAGAACCTTGGCTTTTTTCCCCTGGCGGGCCAAGACCAGCCCAACCGTGTCAAGATGAGCTTTTTCCCCCAGGTGGGGCAGCTTCATCTCGTCGGCGGGACCAAGAATCTTCTGAGAAAAGTCGTCCAGCCCGATACGCACCCGGCCGGCACTCTCCAGGGCCGCCCAGGCATGACCCCGGTGCAAGTAGCGAGAAGGTTCCACCCTAAAGCCGAAAACTTCCTGACCCTGGGCTTTATCTGGACAAACAAAGCATTCCAGTTGATCTTCCAGAAGTTGATCGAAGGACCGCTGCCGCTGCTTTTGTTTGAAGTGATAGATGCCGCCGCGATCGCCTGTGAGCGGTTCGCCCGCTTGCCGCATGGCCTGGTTTTGGGCGGCAGCTGCGGTCATAGCCTGGTCGAATTCGCAGTTCGCACAATCAAAACAATGATTGCAAATCTTGAAATCGACCACCCCAGCTTCCATCCAGATGCAGGGCCTTTTTCCTTCAGTGGCGTTCTTTATCATGGGCTTGCTTCCCCAATAGGGCCAGAAGGACGAGGCCTTTTGCTCCGGCAGCCGCGTCCTCCCCGCCGATCACGTTCATGATCTTTTCTTCCAGCTCTTGGTTAAATTCTTTAAGAAAAACTCCTGCGCCAGACGTCGCCAGCCATACTCGGCGAAAACCTCAGCAACCAATTCGCCGCCGGTGGGTAAAGTGTGCTGTGTGTTATCGAGGTTAATCAACCGCTGGGACTCCTGCTCGATCCAGGCGGCATTGGCCTCCCCATAAGACAAATTCTCCAGATTCTGTTTGAGATTGCATGGCTTGACCATGAAGAGCCACCCTTCTCCATAGGGATCGTCATGGATCAGTCCAGGCTGCTGCTTAACCTTGGGGTTGACGGCCTCGATGGTGCCGTCCACCGGCGCCAGGATGGAGGCTTTGCGCCCCTCTCTGAGCAGCGCCATGCAAACATGTCCCTGATAATACACCTTGCCGATCTCGGGTAATTTCAGTTCGTCAGCTGGCCCCAAGATTTTCTGAGAAAAGTCATCCACGCCAACCCGCACCTGTCCGTCTTCGGGTACTGCCCAGGCGTGGCCCGGGTGCAGGTAAAAGATGCTGGTAGGCACCTGGAAGCCATAGACTTTTACCATATGAGGTGTCTGGGCTTCTTGCCGACCTTTCTCTCCCTTATCTTGCTGAGACATGACCGGTCCCTCCTTTTCTTATCCAACTCCTGAACTCATAAATTATTGGACTTGCCTTACCACAAAGCAAAGGGTGTGCCAGTTTTGGCCTAATGATATATCTATAAGGAATCACTAATAATTTAAATCATCTCTCTCTTCATCCTGGAAATTATCCAAGGACCTGGGGTTAACTTTATGTGGAATAATCCAACAAGCACTCCTGACGATTTAATTAACCTATTAATATTTGTAAGGAATTTATTGTTGGATTATTAAACAATGATTTTGGGGTACGGGACAGAATTGACCGAGAACCCGACGGATATAATCCGGGTCGGCTCTCATACCAGAGGAGGCGAGGGAGAGAATGCATCTGCTTCAAGAGGGCGTCCGGGGTGTCGTAAAAATAACGAGGTCACGGCCGATCTCGTGTCATGTCCCGGGAGGATCTTACAATTTCCGGCTTTCATTCTCGGAGGCTGTTGTAGAGGCGGTTCGCGAACCGCCCCTACGAGAACCTCACCAACATGGGAAAATATTTTTGAAAGATATATCTGGGACCCAACACTATAAGCCATTTCAAAACCTGCTCTTTGGTCATCCTGAACGGAGTGAAGGATCTCGCCTTATTAAACATACGAGATTCTTGGCTACGCTCAGAATGACAATTCTCTATCAATCCAGGTTTTAAAATAGCTTCTCGATTGATCTCGCGGCAACCGAAAACGGCTTCGCCTTTTCTTCCTTGGGACCACCGTAATCCCGACGCAGTGGAAGAAAGTCTGCTTCGCACTATCCCAAGCTGACAAGACATGATCCACCGTCTACCCAGGGCCAAACCATCTCCGCCCTGTGCTCCTCCCGATAATCTACTCGGCCGCATAACGCTTCCCGCCGCCCTCCGGCCCGTCATTCTCCCATACTTAAAGATAAATCAGCTTTTGGGGCCCAGATTATATCCATCCATGATTTGAAAGCCATGCCAAATCAGGTCATTGTCGATTCCGCCACAGCAGGAAAGACTATTGTTGAATAATCCAACAATATTTTCCCTTTATATATTAAGAGGTTAATTCGTGTGAGCGGTTATTTGTTGCATTATTATACATAAGCTCAGGCCCAGTGGCGGGGGGAAGTCCAGCAGTTGGTGCAGGGTCTATTTTTTTAATAGTTTATTCAATGAGTTAAATAATCTTTCCTGAACTGGCACAGCCTTTGCTTTACGGTAAGGCAAGTTCGATTATGAACTATTTGTCATGAAGGAGAGATCGACTATGTCTCAGCACAATAAGGGAGAAAAAGGTCAGCGGGAGGGCACTACACCTCCGCAAAAACCTCAGATGGCGGAAGTCTTTGGCTTTAAGGTGCCCATCAGCACCTATTATTTGCACCGGGGCCACGCCTGGGCAGTGGTGGAAAACGCAGACCAGGTGCGGGTGGGCGTGGATGACTTTTCCCAGAAGGTTTTGGGTCCGGCCGACCAGCTCAAGTTACCCGATGTCGGCAAAATTTATTATCAGGATCACATCTGCATGGCCCTGTCCAGGCAAGGACACAAAGCCCCCTTTCTGTCGCCGGTGGATGGGGTGATCGAGGCCGTGAACCCCAAGGTTCGCAAAAGGCCGAGCTTGGTCCACGACGATCCCTATCAGGAAGGCTGGCTCTTCATGGTCAAGCCCTCAAATCTCCAGCCCAATTTGGACAACTTGCTCTTTGGCGAGGGCAACCTCGCCTGGATCGATCAAGAGGCTCACCGCTTACTGAATTTCATGGATGCCGCGGTGGGCGCCACCCTCCCGTCCGGCGGCGCCATAATCGATGATGTCTACGGTCATTATCCCGATTTAGGCTGGCGGCCTCTGGTCCAGGATTTTCTCCTCCCCATCTTGGGAAAAAGCTGGAGGAAACGGTCTGAGGCAGCCCGAAGGGCGACGGAGGAGGATCCGGAAGAACTGCTGACGCAAAGGCGGGAAGTCTTTCGGATACTGAACCGCACCGCCGAAGACAAGGAGTTTTCATCAGCCTTGAGGGATATGGAGATCGAGGCCCTGGAAACCTATAAGCTCTCCCCCGCGGCAGAAAGCGCCATCCTGTCGGGCGATTTGAAATGGCTCAATGAGCACATTGGCGAGCTTACCCAGAAACAGCTCATGTTTGTTCTTTCTTGTCTGCTTCCCGCCGCGTTGGCTCGAGGCAGCCAGGAACAGCCGGTGCGGTAAAGACCTGGCCACCTTACCGCGGCTCTGACGCACCAGCAACCGCTGCCGGAATGGGCAGTGGAGATCAACAACAAAGGTCCTGGTGATGGGAGGCGTAGCGGTGGCCTGGAGCTTGGAGCCCCGGCTGCAGCACTTCTCTTAACTTCCTTAGCGTTGCGGCTGCTTTTTAGCCACTCTAACGGACAAACCGAGAGGAGAGAGGCGATTATGGCGACACCCCATTCCGTAAATGAAGTCCGAGGGTCGGTCATGGTAGTTGGCGGCGGCATCGCCGGCATGCAAGCCGCGCTGGACGCAGCCAACTCAGGCTTTTATGTCCATCTTGTGGAGAAAGGACCCAGCATCGGCGGCACTATGGCGCAGATCGACAAGACCTTTCCCACCAACGACTGCGCCATGTGAATTATCTCTCCGAAGCTGGTCGAGGTCGGCCGGCACATCAATATCCAGTTGCACACCCTCACCGAACTGCAGGATATTACCGGCGAGGAAGGCAATTTCACCGTCTCCCTGAGAAAGCAACCCCGCTATGTAGACGCTTCCAAGTGCACCGGCTGCGGCGACTGTGCCCGGGCCTGCCCGGTCAGCGCGCCGGACGAGTTTAATCTGGGACTGAGTGATTGTCGAGCCATTTATCGTTCCTATCCCCAGGCCATTCCCGCCACCTTTGCCATCAAAAAGTTTGACCGGGCTCCGTGCGTGCGCGCCTGTCCGGCCAACGTCAATGCGCAGGGGTATATCCAGTTGATCAAAGCGGGGAAATACGCGGAAGCCCTCAGTCTCATCATGGAAAACCTGCCCCTGCCCGGCACCCTGGGGCGAATCTGCCCCCATCCGTGCGAAAGCAATTGCCGGCGGCAGGACATTGATGAACCCATCTCCATCTGCGCCTTGAAGCGATTCGTCGCGGACCAGGTGGATTGGGAAACCCTGCCGGTCCCGGAAATCGACAAGCGGGATGAAGAGGTGGCCATCATCGGTTCGGGGCCGGGCGGCCTGAGCTGCGCCTACCATCTGGCGCTGATGGGTTACCGGCCGGTGATCTTTGAGGCCGCGGCGGAGCCCGGCGGCTGGCTGCGCTACGGGGTGCCGGAATACCGGCTGCCCCGGGAAGTTTTACAGCGGGAAATCACCTACATCCAGCGGCTGGGGGTGGATATCCGCTGCAACTCGCCCATCACCCCGGAGCGCACCGTCAGCGATCTCATCGTCCGGGACGGCTATCCCGCGGTCTTTATGAGTGTCGGCTGCCAGGAATCCGTCCACATCCGGGTGCCCGGCATCGAGACCGAGGGCGTCGTCTGGGCGGCGGACTATTTGAAAGAGGTGGCCGCCACGGGTATCGCCCCCACCGCCGGGAAGCAAGTGGTGGTCGTCGGCGGCGGCAACGTAGGCATCGACGCGGCCCGCATCGCCCTCAGAAAGGGCGCCTCCCGGGTGACCATCGTCTGCCTGGAAAGCCGCGACGAGATGCCGGCCTCGCCCTGGGAATTGGAGGAGACCGAGAAGGAAGGCATCGAAATTATGCACAGTTGGGGGGTGAAGCAGATTCTCCCCGATAACGGCAAGGTGAAGGGAGTGTGGTTGAAGGCGGTGGCCCAGCTCTTTGACGAAGAGGGCCACTTTGCCCCGAAATATTTTGAGGACCAGCTTGCCACTTTGGACGCTGATATCGTCATCATGTCCATCGGCCAGCGGTCGTCCAATTTACGCTTTCTCACCGTGGCCGACGGCATTGAGTTGACCCCCCGGGGTCTGATCAAGGCGGACCCCTACACCCTGGCCACCACCCGCAAAGGCGTGTTCGCGGGCGGCGACGTCGTGTCCGGACCCTATATCGCCATCGCGGCCATCGCGGACGGCCGGGAGGCGGCCATCTCCATCGACCGGTATCTGCGCGGCGTGGATCTGAAGGAAGGGCGCCAGTTTCCCCTGAGGCCACTGGCCAAAGGGAAATGGAATCCGCTTCCCAAAAACCCTGCCAAGCAGGGACGGGTTTCCATGCCTACCCTCCCTCCGGAGGAGTGGGGGCAGGGCTTCCAGGAAATCTGCCTGGGCCTTACGCCCGAGGCTGCCCAGGCCGAGGCCGACCGCTGTATCAATTGCGGCGTCTGTTCCGAATGCATGGAATGCGTGGCTGCCTGTCTGCCCGGCGCGGTGGATCACCGCCAGCCGCTCCAGACCGTGGACCTGGAGGAAGTCGGCTCCATCATCCTGGCCACCGGCTTTCAGCCTTTTGACCCACGGGGCCTCACCTATCTATATGGCGTCCACCCCAACGTGGTCACCACTCTGGAATTTGAACGTTTTTTAAGCCCTGGCGGGCCGTTCCAAGGTCATGTCCGGAGGCTGTCAGACGACCGGGAGCCCAAGAAGATCGCCTGGCTGCTCTGTGTCGGCTCCCGGAGCACCCAAGAGGGCTCCCAGGCTTACTGCTCGTCGGTCTGTTGCATGACCTCCCTCAAGCAGGCCATTATCGCCCGGGAACATATCGGCCCCGAGTTGGATATGGCGATTTTTTATATGGACATGCGGACTCCCCGAAAAGATTTTGAGAAATACTACCACCGGGCCATGGGCCAGGGGGCGCGCTTGATCCGTTCCCGCGTCCACAGTGTCGAAGCCCGGGGGGATAGCGGAGACCTAGAGATCACCTATGTCACCGAAGCCGGCGAAACTTTCACCGAAACCTTTGATATGGTGGTGCTGGCCACCGGTATGGTGATTTCCCCCGGGACCCGGGATTTGGCCGAAACCCTGGGGGTTGAGTTGAGCCGCTATAACTTTGTGAACCACAGTTGCTTTGAACCCGTGGCCACGTCTCGAACCGGCATCTATGCCTGCGGCGTGCTTACGGGTCCCAAAGATATCCCCCAATCGGTCCGGGAGGGCAGCGCCGCGGCGGCCGCGGCCACCCGTCAACTGGCCCCGGCCCGGGGCACCCTGCTGAAGCAGAAAGTTTACCCGCCTGAACAGGATGTCGCCGGGGAGGAGCCCCGGGTCGGCGTTTTTGTCTGCAACTGCGGCATCAATATCGGCGGAGTGGCCGATGTGCCGGCGGTGGCGGAATTTGCCCGGGGCATTCCTGATGTGGTCTATGTGCAGGAAAATCTCTTTACCTGCTCGGAAGACGCGCAATGCCAGATGATTGAGATGATCAAGGAGCATAATCTCAACCGGGTGGTGGTGGCGGCCTGCAGCCCCACCACGCACCAGCCGATCTTCATGGACATGCTCCGTAACGCTGGCCTGAATAAGTATCTCTTTGAAATGGCCAACATCCGCAATCAGTGCACCTGGGTCCATCAGTACAATCGGGATGCCGCGACGAGAAAATGCCAGGATCTGGTCAATATGGCGGTAGCCAAGGCCCGGTTGCTGCAACCCCTGGACTCCCTCTCGGTGGGGGTTACCCACAAGGCCCTGGTCGTGGGGGGCGGAGTCTCGGGCATGACCACTGCCCTGGCCCTGGCGGATCAGGGCTATGGCGTCGACCTGGCGGAAGGGATCGACAGTCTGGGTGGCAATGCCCTTAAACTGCACACCACCTGGCGGGGCGAGCAGGTCAAGCCGTATCTGCATGAACTCATCGACCGGGTCCAAAAACACGACAATATCCACGTCCACTTCGAAGCCACCGTCATCGAGGCCGGCGGCGCCGTGGGCAACTTCACTTCACGCCTGTCCAACGGCGCCCTGATTCAGCACGGCGTGGTGGTGCTGGCCACCGGGGCTGAGCCTTATCGCCCGGAGGGGCACTATCTCTACCGGAAAAATCCCCATGTGTTTCTCTCCCTGGATATGGATAGGGAGATCGCCACCAATAGCCGGCTGATCAAGAATGCCCAAGCCGCGGCCTTCATTCAATGCGTCGGTTCCCGTATTCCGGAGCGGCCTTACTGTAGCCGGGTGTGCTGTACCAGTTCCGTGGATAACGCCCTGAAATTCAAAGAGATCAATCCGGATATGGATGTCTATATCCTGTATCGGGATATGCGGACCTATGGCGAACGGGAATTCCTCTATCAGCAGGCGCTCCAGAAAGGGGTGATCTTCATTCGCTACCAGTTGGACGATCTGCCCCAGGTGGAGGAGGTGGACGGCAGAATCCGCATCCGGGTAACGGATCACATCCTGGGGCGGCCGATTGCATTGACGGTGGATCTGTTAACTCTGGCCACCGCCATCGTCCCCCGGGCAAATACCCATCTGGCTGAGATGTACAAAGTGGCCCTCAATGAGGAGGGGTTCTTCTCAGAGGCCCACGCCAAGATCAGGCCGGTGGACTGCGCCACCGAAGGCATCTTTCTGGCGGGCCTCTGCCACAACCCCAAGCCCCTGGAAGATTCCATCCGGTTGGGGCTGGCCGCCGCCGCCCGGGCCTCCACGATCCTGTCCCAAGACCATCTCGAATTGAATGCCAACATCGCCACGCCAATGGATGAAAATTGCGACGGCTGCGCCTTCTGTGTGGACGGCTGCCCGTTCCGGGCGATTACCCTGTTGGAATATATGCGAGAGGGCCAACTCAAAAAGACGGTGGAGGTCAACGAAACGCAATGTAAAGGCTGCGGTTCCTGCATGGCCACCTGTCCGAAAGAGGGGATCGCGGTGGCAGGATTTTCCTTGCAGCAGATAAATGCCCAGGTTGAGGCGGCCATCGGCTTGATTTAAACAGCCGCGGCGCCACCTGAGAGATTTATTAATTGCTTTGTTTCTAAACTTCTTGATATTGATATGGACTTATGTTAATATATGCCATAGGGTCGGCTAGGAGATAAGGCAACAGCAGAGACAGACCTTATGTGCATACCTGGTTCTCGTGGAGCGAAAAATTCCCTGTCCCCCCAATCCGCCGGGAAGGCGAAGGTGCGGATCTGGCCGGGGACTAACACAGAGGCGAGGAGGAGGATGGTTTTATGACTGACACCCTTTCCCCGGGGCAGAAGCAGGGCGCCGTGCTGGTGGTCGGAGGCGGCATTGCCGGGATCCAGGCGGCTCTGGATTTAGCTGATTCCGGGTTTTACGTTTATCTGGCGGAGAAAAGCGCCGGCATCGGCGGCACTATGTCGCAGTTGGACAAGACCTATCCCACCAACGACTGCGCCATGTGAATTATATCGCCCAAGCTGGTTGAGTGCGGTCGGCACTTAAACATAGAACTGTTGACGCTCACGGAGTTGGAAAGCCTTTCCGGGGCAGCAGGCAATTTCACTGCCACTCTAAAGCAGAAGCCCCGCTACGTGGATATGGCCAAATGCATCGGCTGCGGAGTCTGCGCCGAAAAATGCCCGAAAAAGGTGGCCGATGAATACAATCTGGGGCTGGCGAAACGCAAGGCGATTTATGTCAAATACAGTCAAACCGTGCCGTTGAAGTACGCTATTGATGAGGCTAACTGCATTTATTTCAAAAAAGGCACCTGCAAGGCCTGCGAAAAACATTGCCCGGCCGGCGCCATCAAGCTTGACGACCAGGGGGAACTCCGAACGATACAGGTCGGGGCGGTGCTCCTGGCCGCAGGCTTTCAGCCGTTTAACCCCAAAGTGTTTAATTCGTACGGTTACGGCAGGTATCCCGGCGTGGTCACCAGCCTGGAGTTTGAACGTATTCTGAGCGCCTCCGGGCCGTTTGGGGGCCATGTGGTGCGACCGGCCGACAAGCAGGAGCCTAAACGAATCGCCTGGCTACAGTGCGTTGGTTCCCGGGACACCAAGCCCGGCACGCATTCCTACTGTTCCGGGGTCTGCTGCATGTACGCCATTAAACAGGCGGTCATTGCCAAGGAACATTCCGGGGGCGATCTGGAAACCACCATCTTTTTCATGGACATGCGCACCCATGGCAAAGATTTCGACCGCTACTATGAGAACGCCCAGGACAAGTTCGGGGTGCGGTTTATTCGCTCCCGGGTGCACTCCCTATTGATGCCGGACCCGGAAACCAAGCAATTGGAAGTGTCCTATGTGGATGAAAACGGCGACCTGCACCAGGAAGGGTTTGATCTGGTAGTCCTGTCCGTCGGTCTGGAGGTACCGGAGGATTTTCGCGCCCTGGCCGACAAAGTGGGGGTGGAACTGGACCGTCACGGTTTCGTGGACGCCACCTCCTTTGCCCCGGTGGCCTCATCCCGGCCCGGCATCTACGTCTGCGGCGCCCTGGCCGGCCCCAAGGATATCCCCTATTCCGTCATGGAGGCTTCGGCCGCCGCGGGTGCGGCTGCCAGCGAACTGAGTGACCAACGCTTCACCCTGGTAACCAAAAAGACCTATCCGCCGGAGCGCAATGTGGCCCAGGAACCCCCTCGCATCGGGGTCTTCGTCTGCAACTGCGGCATCAATATCGGCGGGGTCATCCGGGTCCCGGAAGTGGCGGAATATGCCCGCAGCCTGCCGCACGTGGTGCATGTGGAAGAAAACCTGTACACCTGCTCCCAAGATACCCAGGACCGGATGAACGAAATCATCGCCGAAAAGGGTCTGAACCGGGTGGTGGTGGCGGCCTGCTCACCTCGCACCCACGAGGCCCTTTTCCAGGAAACCATGAATAACGCCAGCTTGAACAAGTACCTGTTTGAGATGGCCAATATTCGCAATCAGGACTCCTGGGTGCATGCCCAGGAACCGGACGTGGCCACCGAAAAGGCGAAAGACCTGGTGCGCATGGCCGTAGCCAAAAGCGCTCTCCTCACCCCGCTGAATGAAGTGGAATTGCCCATGACCCAAACCGCCCTGATCGTCGGGGGCGGGGTCGCCGGGATGGCGAGCGCCCTTAATCTGGCCCGGCAAGGCTATCCCGTGCATTTAGTGGAACAGGGCGGGGTGCTCGGAGGCGCGGCCAGACGACTTTTGAGCACCTATAAGGGCGAAGATGTCAAAACCTTCCTGGCCCGGTTAACTGCTGAAGTCCAGGCTGAGCCCAAAGTGGCGGTGCATCTCCATACGTCCGTGTCCGAGGTGCAAGGCTTTGTGGGTAATTTCAAGACCACGCTCCTCAGCGGGGATGCTTCCGAAATCATCGAGCACGGCGTCGCCATCCTGGCCACCGGCGCCAAAGAGTATAAGCCCCAGGAGTATCTTTACGGCGAACACCCCGCGGTAGTGACCCAACTGGAGTTGGACGAACTTTTGCAACAGGGGGATGCCCGCCTGGATCAGGCCGAAAATTTCGCGTTTATTCAATGCGTGGGTTCCCGGGACGAAAACCATCCCTACTGCTCGAAGGTCTGTTGCACCCACTCGGTGAAAGCGGCCCTGGAGTTGAAGCGCCGCCAGCCGTACGCCAATATCACCATCCTGTACCGGGACATGCGGACGTATGGCCCCCGGGAGGATCTCTATACTGCGGCCCGTGAACAAGGGGTGCGGTTCTCCCGCTATGCCCGGCAGGACCCACCCGTGGTGACCAGCCAGGATGGCCGTCTGAGCCTGGCATTTTTCGATCCCATCCTGGGTCGCCGTCTGACTATGG
Organism: uncultured delta proteobacterium; assembly: GCA_963812015.1. Lineage (GTDB taxonomy): Bacteria > Desulfobacterota > Desulfobaccia > Desulfobaccales > 0-14-0-80-60-11 > 0-14-0-80-60-11. The sequence goes on from CAWETI010000003.1 coordinate 2,017,297, forward strand.
ACCTGGACCTGCTTTGTCTGGCGGCAGCCATCGAATCCCACCAGGATCAGAACCTGGCTCAGATGTTCCGAGTACCGCTGGATGGTGACGGCTGGTTTTTGGAAGCCCACCAGAAGCTGCGGCCGGTGGATTTCGCCAACGACGGCATCTTTCTCTGCGGCATGGCCCATTATCCCAAGCCGCTGGAAGAAAGCATTGCCCAGGCCCAGGCGGCGGCGGCCCGGGCCGCGACCTTCCTGTCCAAGGACAGCATCAAGGTGAGTGGACTGGTAGCGCGGATTACCCCTGAGTTCTGCTGCGGTTGCCAGGCCTGCGTCAATGTCTGCCCGTATCAGGCGGTGAGTTTTGACGAATCCCGGGGCGTGGCCATGGTCAATGAAGCCCTCTGCAAAGGCTGCGGCGCCTGTGCGGCCACCTGCCCGTGCGAGGCCCCGATGCTGATGGGATTCAATAACCGGCAATTATATGCGCAAATCAAGAACGCCTTGTCTTTTTACTGATGCCATAGGGAGAACTGAGGGATATGGAAAATTTTGAGCCAAAGCTTCTGGCTTTCGTGTGCAACTGGTGCGCTTACGGGGCCGCCGATCTGGCCGGCGTCAGCCGCATGCAGTATCCGGCCAATATTCGGCTGCTGCGGGTCATGTGTTCCGCCACCGTCTCGCCGCATCACATTCTGAGAGCCTTGCAGAGTGGCGCCGATGGCATCCTGGTGGCCGGGTGACACCTGGGCGACTGCCATTACCTGTACGGTAATCACATGACCCAAAAGCGGATGAGGTTCATGCAAGAATTATTAAAGGTTGTCGGCCTGGAGGGGAGATTGCGCCTGGAGTGGATTTCTTCGGCCGAAGCCAATAAATTTGTCAAAGTGGTCACCGAGTTCACGGAGCAGATTCGGAACCTGGGCCCCAACCCTCTGGCCAAGAGTTATGGACGGCCTTTGGAGGCCCTGGAAATATCTCCGGTGTTGGGCGCCGCGACCGGTCCCAGTTGCGCCTGCGGTCACGCCGAAGCAGCCGCCCGGGCCTGACCACCTGAGATAAAGGGTACCTGATATGAAGAATAGAGTGCGTGAATGGCTGGACACCGGCAAGGTGGATCTGTTCCTGGGTTATAAAAATGTCGATGGACATCCCTTGCCCCATGGTTTCGGTAAAGAAAATCTTCAGGAACTGGAGGCATTGATCATCAGTCCGGCTCGCTATCCCCTGGAAAAGCTGGCGGCCGAAATTCTGGCGATCAAACCGTCCCTCAAGATCGGTATCTTAGGCCGCGACTGCAACCGCCGGGCCCTGAATGTGCTGGCGGTGCATCAACAAATAACTCCCGGGCAGATTGAGGTCATGGACGTTAACTGCTGCCCTTCCCAACTCCATAAACATGCGGATTGCTCCTCGCTGCAACCCCGGACCTACGGAGACGTTAAACTGCAATTGGGCCTCGATAACAACATGTCGGTGAACCAATTGAAAGAATACGATCAAGAGACGGTGTTTTCCAAGTGGATGTATGAATTCGAGAAATGCCTGAAATGTTATGGCTGCCGGGATATTTGCCCGGTGTGTTTTTGTAAGGAATGTTCTTTGGAGCATGGGGATCTCATCGCTTCCGGCGGCTTGCCGCCGGAAGTGCCGCTGTTCCATCTGGTCAGGGCGGTGCACATGGCCGGCCGCTGCATCGACTGCGGTTTGTGCGAAGACGCCTGCCCGGCGGATATACCTTTACGGCTGCTGTATCGCAGCGTGAACGCCATCGTCAAGGACCTGTTCGGCTACGAAACCGGGACTAGCCACGAACAGCCGCCTTTCAGCCTCCTGGGCGGCAGTCCCCCCCGGGAAGCCGAACCCCACCGGGAAGCAGTATAACTCGGTATCGTAGCCGGGAGAAAAACCATGTATAAACTTGTTCCTTCGGTATGTTCTTATTGTGGCACGGGCTGCGGAGTGCTCTTCGAAGTGCTGGACGGCCGGCTGCTGAAAACCCTGCCGCTCAAGACCCATCCCGTGAATCAGGGAAAATTGTGCATCAAGGGCTGGAACCTGCATGAATTCGTCAACAGCGGCATGCGTCTGCAAGCCCCCCTCCTCAAGCTCAACGGACGCTTTCATGAAGTAACCTGGGACCGGGCCGTGCAATTCGCCGCAGATCAGCTGACGAGCATCATCAATCAATACGGCCCCGAGAGCGTGGGCGTGCTGGTCTCGGCCAAAATTACCAACGAAGAAAATTATCTGCTCCAGAAATTTGCCCGGGCCGTGGTCGGCACCAACCATGTCGACCACTGCGCCCGCCTCTGACACTCCTCCACGGTGGTAGGTCTTGCCGCCGCATTTGGGAGTGGGGCCATGACGAACTCCATCGCCGAAATCGAGGACGCCGCCTGTATCTTCATCATCGGCTCCAACACTTCGGCCTGCCATCCCCTCATCGCCCGCCGGGTATTTCGGGCCAAGGAGAAAGGCGCCAAACTTATCGTGGCCGACCCGCGCTCCATCCAGATGAGTCGGTTTGCGGATGTTGCGGTAAATCACCGACTGGGCACCGATGTCGCCCTGCTCAATGGCATGATGCATATCATCCTGAAAAACGGCTGGGAAGATCGGGAATACATCGCCACCCGGACCGAAGGGTTCGAGGAGCTTAAGGAGGCCGTGGCGGCCTATACACCCCAGCGTGTCCAGGAGATTTGCGGGGTTGCCCCTGACGACCTGGAAAAGATGACCGAGTTGTACGCCACGCGCCGTCCGGCCCCCATCCTCTACACCATGGGGATAACGCAGCACACCACCGGCGTGGACAACGTCAAGACCATCTGCAACCTGGCCATGCTCACCGGCAATGTGGGGATTGCCAGCGCCGGCGTCAACCCCTTGCGCGGCCAGAACAACGTTCAGGGCGCCTGCGATATGGGTGGGTTGCCCAATGTCTTTACCGGGTATCAACCGGTAAGCAACCCCGAGGCTAATGCCAAATTCTCCCAGGCTTGGGGCCGGCCCCTGTCCGACAAGCCGGGCTATACCCTCCCGGATATGATCAATGCCATGTCCCAGGAAAAACTCAAAGCCCTCTACGTCATCGGCGAGAACCCGAAATTGAGTGATCCCGACGCCAACCACCTCAAGCACGCCTTTAATAACCTTGAACTCCTGATCGTGCAGGATCTCTTCCTGTCGGAAACGGCTCAGGGAGCCCACGTGGTTTTCCCGGCCGCCTCCACCGCGGAAAAAGACGGCACCTACACCAATACCGAGCGCCGTTGTATGCGGATTCGCAAGGCCATCGAGCCGGTGGGCAACTGTCTCCCCGATTGGGAAATCGTCGGTAAACTTGCCACGGCCATGGGCTATCCCATGAGCTACCGCGGCCCGGAAGAGGTGTTCCAGGAGATGGCGGCCCTGACCCCGAGCTATGCCGGCATGAGCTATGAACGCCTGGGCATCGATGGGCTGCAGTGGCCTTGCCCCACTGCCGACCACCCCGGCACGACGTTTTTGCACAGGGATAGATTCACCCGGGGACTGGGTAAGTTTCATGCGGTGAATTATCAGCAACCGGCCGAGCAGCCGGATGCCGAATATCCCTATTTTTTGACCACCGGCAGGATGTTCGCCCATTATCACACCGGCACCATGACCCGGGTGTCCCCGGCTCTGGACCGGGAACAGCCCACCGGTTATGTGGAAATCAACCCGAAAGACGCCGGCAAGCTGAAGGTTCATGAGGGAGACCTGCTGGTTATTTCTTCTCCCCGGGGCCGCATCGAAGTTCCGGCCAAACTTAGTTTGACCGTGAGACCGGGCAACCTCTTCCTCCCCATTCATTTCGGTGAGAACCCCCCGAACGTGCTCACCAACTCCGAGGCTTTGGACCCCCTGGCCAAAATACCGGAGTTCAAAGTGAGCAAGGCCCGGGTGGAAAAATTGATGGAATAAACCCTTAATCTGAAAAGTCGTAGGATTCTCAAACGACTGACGGTCGGCAGGTGGACTGGAGCACTGATTGCACCTCAGGGGCCGGTGGAATCGACCCGGCTGCCCTGAATAACCCATAACTTGATCGAATTCCATAGGTTATAATTCTAGTTTGGAGGAAATATGGCAGAAGAGGCAGCTACAGAAGTGAGAGCAGGCCGGACGCACCGCAAAATCGGCGGCATCTCCCCCGAGATGGCGGACCGCTGTTATGCCTGTGGAACGTGCTCCGGCGGTTGTCCCGCCACCGGCCTGGTCCCCGGTTGGGACCCCCGGAAGGCGATCCGGGCTATAGTCTTGGGCCTGGAGCAGGAGGTCATCGACTCCAAGTGGCCCTGGGTTTGCACCCTGTGCGGCCGGTGCCAGTATCAGTGTCCCATGGGCATCCAGTTGCTCAAGACCTTCCGGGCCTGCCGCACCGCCCGGGATCGGGACAAAGTGCCGGGGCCGATCCACAAGGGCACCATGATGAATCTCCAGCGGGGCAACAACCTGGGGATTCCCCGTAATGACTTTCTGTTTCTCCTGGCCGAGCTGGGCGTGGAGATGGAAAACGACGAAAACCAACCCTGCCCCGGTTTCTACGTGCCGGTTGACAAAGAAGGGGCCAACGTTATCGTCACCATCAACTCCAAAGAGCCCTTCGGCGAGCCCGACGATATGAAATTTTGGTGGCGCATCTTCTATGCCGCCCAGGAAGACTGGACCGTCTCTTCCACCAACTGGGAGGGGGTTAACTGGGCCCTGTTCTCCGGCGATGACGAGTCCATGAAGGTCCAGGTGGCCCGAATCATCGAGAATGCCCGACGAATTAAGGCAAAAACTATCTTGTACCCCGAATGAGGGCACGCCTACTATGCAACCCGGTTCGGGTTCGAAAATTGGTTTCCGGAAGTCTACAAAGAATTTAAGGTTGTCAGCGTCATGGATCTGCTGGAGGACTACATCAAATCCGGCCGGATCAAGCTGGACGCTACCAAAATTCACCATCCCTATACGGTGCACGACCCGTGCAATTACGTGCGCAAATCCCAGATGGCCTTTGGGCAGTCCACTGCTGAACAGTCACGCTGGATCTCCCAGCAGTGCATTGACCCCAGCCTCTTTCGGGAAATGTGCGACGATCCGATGAACAACCTGTGCTGCGGCGCCGGCGGCGGCGCCTGGGCCATGCCTTACGAGAAAGAACGCCTGGCTTACGGCAAGATGAAGGCGGACCAGATCAAAGACACCGGGGCCGAGCTGGTCATCGCCCCGTGTCACAACTGCCGGGACCAGATCCTGAAGGATCTTCCCAAAGCCCATGACATGGGCAACTACAAAGAAACCATGTACCTCTGGGAACTGGTGTCCCTGTGCCTGGATTATGAGCCCTGGAGCCAGGCAGAAATCGCCAAGGCCCACGCCGCCCGGGACGCCCAGTTTGAGCGGGACGGCATCGAGTTGGAAGAGGAATAAGGTTTAGCGTCAGCTCAGCCAACCATCCTTGGCTAAACCGGGCCCGGCAGAAGAGAATCTGCCGGGCCCCTTTTTTGTATCGGGTTCTCTCCAGACAAGGCAGGTGATCGCGGTGCAGGGCCGGGAGAGGCTGGACAGCGTGCAGAAATTGATAGTTTTTTACAGCCGGTTATGGGGTTTCGACCCCCGCCAGCAGCGCCACCGGCAGGTGCTGAAAAATCCCGGCCAGGGACAGCGCCGGCTCCAGGCCTTCGTGAGACACCCGGAGAGTGGCCCGGGTCAAAACGTTTTCCCAGACCTCGGGGGCCCCGACCGGCAGGGGCAATCCCTCTCTCCCCCACACCGTCACCCCCAGGGGCGGGGTACCGGGGGCCGCCAGCCGGCTGCACAACCGGGGCACCACCGCCAGGACCCAGGCCTCACCCCTTCTCCGGGCAAAGGCGATGATATGCCGGCGGCTGATGCCCCGACTCATCAGGGGCAGGTAATCGCCTTCCCGGAAGAGCGCCGGTTTGTCCCGGCGGAAATTGAGGGCTTTAGCGGTGACGAAAAGCTTGATGGTCCCATCCTGCCACCGGGACAGGAGCCTGCCAAAGAGCGCCCCGGGCGCTTTCGTTTCCTGGGATTTCAATTCTTTGAACAGGGCGAGGCGTTTCCGGTAGTCCACCGGCCGCCGGTTGTCGGGGTCCACCAGGCTAAAGTCCCAGGTTTCCGTGCCTTGATAAAAGTCCGGTTCCCCGGGCGCGGCGATCTTGAGCACCACCTGGGCCAGGGAATTCAGGGCCCCGTAGTAAGCCACCTGCTCCTGGAACTGTTGAAAATCTTGCAGGAATTGGTTGTCCGCGGCGGGTTCCAGGATGGCGTCCACAAAGGCCAACAGGGCTTCTTCATGGTCGTGGTTGGTGGCGATCCAGCGGGTATGCACCTTGGCCTCCCGGGCCGCCTTGATCGTATAAGCCTTCAGGCGCGCCTTGAAACCGGCCTTCTCCTCTTCCGCCAGGGGCCAGGCCCCGACCATGGTCTGATAGAGCAGCATCTCCTCGTTGGGGTCCGGCACCGGCTGCTGGTCTACGTCGAGGAGGTGCCGCTGATTTAGGTCGCGCCACCGGGTGAGATGCGCTTCCCACTGCCGGGGCATTTCCGACAGGACGTTGAGGCGCTGGCGCACGTCCTCGCTGCGCTTGGTATCGTGGGTGGAGGTGGCGTTCAGGGTGCGGGGCCAGTTGGCCTGCCGGTCAAGATTGACGCGATGGAACTCGTCAACCGGCACCGGCCGCGCCTCGGAGCCCACTTCGTTCAAGGAGGTCAGGCAGTTGTAGACATAGAGGGCGGTGTCCTCCAAACCCTTGGCCATGATGGCTCCGGTGTACTGCTGCCAGCGCTTGACGAAGCGCAGCCAGTTCCCCCGCTTTTCCTCGGTGAAGGTGGGGAGAAATTGCAGAAAGAGTACCCGGCGGAGAAGGTCATAGGCTGCGGCGCCGGGGGCCGGGTTCCGCCGCATGGCCTCATTGATGCTGGCATCCAGGTAACGGCCTTCCCGGGGCGGGATGTCGTATTCCCGGATGTAGGTCCGGTAAATGGGCAGACAGGCGGTCACCTCTTCCAGGGCCTGGACCAGGGCCCGGTGGGAAATATCCTGGCCGTGGCGATCCTGCTCCGCCAGCATATTGAGCTCCCGCCCCAGTGACTCCACTTCCCCGCCGAACAAGGTTTCGATGCTGAGCTTCTTCTTTTCATAGACGAGATCGGGGAAACTGCCCTGAAAGCCCGTGAGCCTGGCATAGAGGGAGCCCAGGTCCCGGTGCCCGCTCTCATCCACGAAGACGCCGTTCACCAGATTGAGGAAATCATAGCCGGTGGTGCCGCAGATGGGCCAGTCTTGGGGCAGGGGCTCGTCCTGGGAGAGAATCTTCTCCACAAAAATGGGGAACCAGGGGTATCCCGCCGCGCCCACTTCCTTGGGAGTGAGGCGCTCTTTCAACCGCAAGAGATATTCCAGGGGGTCGAACAAGCCGTCGATATGGTCAATCCTCACCCCGGTCACCTTGCCTTCGCCCACCAGCTTGAAGAGCAAGGCATGGGCAGCCTCAAAGACCCGGGGGTCTTCCACCCGGATACCGATGAGCTCGTTGATGCTGAAAAATCGCCGGTAATTGATAATATCCAGGGTCACCTGCCAGAAGGCCAGGCGATACGGCTGCTTGGCCAGGAGGGTATCCAACCGTTCAAAAGAGGCCGGGTCCCCCCGGCGGCCGTTGAATAGGCCAATATTGGTATCCAGAAACTCCTGGATTTCCGGCGAGTCCTGGTACAGGAGCCACAATCCTTTCTGGAGTTCTTCCTTTTTCCGCAGCCGTTCCTTGAGTTTTACCGAGCTGGTCAGGGTGCGGGGCGGCAGTTGTTCCAGCAGGATGATCAGGCCTTGGAGGCCGAGGACGGCGGGATGCCGCTCACCCAGTTGCCGTTCCAGGTCGTCGAGGCGGAAAGTAAGGATGTCCAGGTAAGTCTTGGGGTCCAGGGGGAAGTGATACTCATAAAAGTCAATTCTAAAGCCGTCTTTCCCCAGGCTCAGGTGGAGGTCCTGGTCTTCCAGGGCCTGGCCGAAAGGTTTTCCCAGGACCGGTAGGAGCACCCGGTCAATGAGGGTGCCTTTGGAGGGGTGCCAGTCAATATCAAAAAATACCGCATAGGGAGACTTGGCGCCGTTCTCCAGCACGTCCATCCACCAGGGGTTGGAGGGGTCCATGGCCATGTGATTGGGCACCACGTCCAGCAACAGCCCCATGCCGTAAGCTTTGAGCTTGAGGACTAAGTGGTCGAAGGCGGCCTTGGAGCCCAACTCGGGGTTGAGTTCCAGAGGGTTGGTGACGGAGTAGCCATGGAGACTCCCCCGCCGGGCCTTAAACAGGGGGGAGGCATAAAGGGTGGTGATGCCCAGGTCCCTAAGGTAAGGCAACAGTCTCCGGGCCTCGAGAAAGCCAAAACCCTGGTGAAGTTGGAGGCGGTAGGTGGCCATGACCCTCGTTGATCATCATTCCCGGCCCGAAAAAGTCCGATAACGCTATTAGGGAAACGGGGGGTAAACCTGCTCCCCATCGCGGGTTCAGGTAGAGCGTTCCCTTATTCCGGTGGCGCGGTTGTAAACAGGATCACTGCCTGCGGCGGCAGCGGCAGGGAGACCTCCCCTTCCGACCGGATGGTGAGGGGGACAGTGCTCCCAGCACCATACCAGCGCTCTTCGCCGCTGTCCAGAATTTTACGCCAGAAACCCGCCGGCAACGGCAGTTCCAGGGTCACCGGGGATTGGCCGAAGTGAAAGATGGCGCAGACCTCATCCTCCCCGGCCCAACGCCGCACCATGAGGACTTTGGGCCCCTCGAAACTCGCCACCTCCAGGTCGTCCTTGCTCAAATGGGCCAGGGCCGGGTGCTCTCGCCGCAGCCGGAGGAGCTCCCGATAGTACCCATACAGGGTCCGGTGTTTGCCCTCATGGCACAGTTCACGGTTGAGGGTGGAGCGCTTAAAAGTCTCCTCCCCCTGGGGGTCGGGGGGCTCCTCCGTCCACCCGAACCCAGCGAACTCAGCCTTACGGCCGTGCCGCACCGCCTCGATCAGGTCAGGGTCCCCGTGGCTGACGAAATATTGAAAGGGCGCGGTATCCCCGTATTCTTCCCCCATGAACAGCAAAGGAATAAAGGGAGACAGGAGCACCGCGCCGGCGGCCAGCTTCAGGGCGTCAAACGAGACCAGGCTGCTGAGGCGCTCCCCACCGAGGCGGTTGCCCACCTGGTCGTGGTTTTGGGCAAAGACCAGGAAGCGGTCGGCCGATAGGTCCCGGCAGGCGGAGCCCCGGCGGCGCTGCCGGTAGCCGGAATATTCCCCGGTATAGATGAATCCGTCGGTAAAGGCCTTGGCTAGATGCCCCACCTTGCCGTAATCCTGGTAGTAGCCCGTGGTCTCCCCGGTGAGGAGGTGATGCAGGGCATGGTGGAAGTCGTCGTTCCAGTGGACGTCCAGTCCAAAACCGCCCAACTCCGGAGCGCGGATGAAGCGGGAGTCGTTGAGGTCGGACTCCGCCATCAGGTAGATCCGGCGGTTCAGCGTCTCGGCCCGGTCGTGCACCGTCTGGGCCAGGCCGGCCAGGAACGGCTGGGCCGATTGGTCGCTGATGCGGTCCACGGAATCCAGGCGCAGGGCGTCGATATGGAAGTCGGTGACCCAATGGAGGGCGTTTTCCAAAAAGAAGCGCCGCACCTCTTCGCTGTGGGGACCGTCAAAGTTGAGGGCTTCTCCCCAGGGGGTGCGCCTGCGGTCGGTGAAGTAGGGCCCGAAATCCCGCAGGTAGTTGCCTTCCGGGCCCAGGTGGTTGTAGACCACGTCCAGCAGCACGGCCAGACCCCGGCGATGGCAGGCGTTCACCAGCCGCTTCAGCCCCTGGGGTCCGCCATAGCTCTGCTGCACCGCAAAGGGATAAACGCCGTCGTAGCCCCAGTTACGGTTGCCCGGAAACTGGGCCACCGGCATGATTTCCACCGCGGTGAGGCCCAGCTCCTTGAGGTCGTCCAGATGGGGGATAACCGCGTCAAAGGTGCCGGCGGGGGTGAAGGCGCCCACGTGCAGCTCATAGATGATAAAATCTTTCAGGGACAGGCCGAACCAGCCCTGGTCTTCCCAGGGAAAGTCGGGGTCCGCCACCTGGGAGGGCCCGTGCACGTCTTCCGGCTGATGCCGGGAGGCCGGGTCTGGACGTTCTGTCTCCCCGTCGAGACGGTAGAAATAACGGCGGCCCGGCCTGACGCCGTCCACCCGCCCGTAATGATAGCCCCGGGCCCCCGGGGTCAACGGCACGTAACGGTCGCCGGGAGCCAGCAGATGCACCTCAACCTTTGCCGCCCGGGGCGCCCAGACCAGAAAATGGCACTGTTCATTGCCCAGGTAAACGGCCCCCAGAGGCGCGGCTGAAGGCATGATCTTCTCCTTTAGTCCTTTTCCATAAGCTATTGCAAAACCGGTTTATGGTGTCACCCTGAGCGCCAGCGAAGGGTCTAGGTTATTGGAAAGAATAGATGCTTCGTTTCGCTCAGAATGACCAACTGGCGCAAAAAGAGGCTTTGAAATAGGCTCTCTGGTTGATTCAAGCGGCAACCGTCTTATCTTTATGAAATATGCGGGGCAAGAGGGGGAATCAGGCTCAGGGCACCGGCCTGGTGACTTTCGCAGCAAATCATACGTCAGTCGAATACCCTTCCCCTTGCTTCGGGCCAGCCCGGCTATCATCCCCGGCAACCGCGGACATTAATCGACAATAGGGCTTTATCCTGATTGTTACTATAAGTAAGCATTTCTTTTTATTCATCAAGATCATGTAATTATTTCGCAGTTCCGATAAAAACTGCCTGCTACCTTGAATCTTGGGTATGGTCATAAAGGCGCCGGGGAGGTATGCATGGGGCAAGAGACCTGGGGCATCGGGGTTGACCTGGGCGGCACCAAGGTAAAAGTGGCGGTGGTGGACGCCAAAGGCACAATTCACCAGGAACTCCGTCAGCCTACCAACGTTGCCGGTGGGCCGGATCGCATCATTGCGGATATTGTCGAGATGGTGCGACAGGTATGGAAACAAGGTCCGCCATCTGCCTGCGCCGGATTGGGGGTGGGGGTAGCCGGCCAGATCACCCCGGATACGGGGGTGGTCCGGTCCTCTCCCAACCTGAACTGGCGGGAGGTGCCTTTCCGGGACCGGCTCCAGGCGACTGTGAACCTGCCGGTAGTGGTCACCAACGATGTCCGGGCCGCCACCTGGGGGGAATGGCTCCACGGCTCCGGCCAGGGGGTCGAGGACCTCATCTGCCTGTTTATCGGCACCGGGGTGGGCGGCGGGGTGGTAAGCGGCGGCCGGATGCTGTCCGGCTGCACCAACACCGCCGGGGAGCTGGGTCACATGACCACGGAGCTCAACGGCCCCCGGTGCACCTGCGGCAACCGGGGCTGCCTCGAGGCCCTGGTCGGAGGCTGGGCCATCGCCCGCCGAGTCCGGGAGGCCATCCAGGAGGCCCCCGAGGCCGGGAAGGCCCTCCTTAAGGCCGCAGGGCTCAAGGAACCGCTGGCCCCCGAAGACGTCACCGCCAAAGTGGTGGCTGACGCCGCCCGAGCCGGCGATCCCCTGGCCCGGGTTATCGTGGATGAGGTGGCCCGGGCCCTGATCGCCGGCACGGTGAGTCTGGTCAACGCCTTTAACCCCTGCCGCCTGATCCTGGGAGGGGGAGTGATGCAGGGGCTGCCGGAACTCGTGGACCGCATCGACCGGGGCATCCGCCAATCCGCACTGAAAACCGCCAGTGAGGGGTTGCAGGTCCTGCCGGGCAAGCTGGAAAACGATGCCGGGGTGGTGGGGGCCGCCACCCTGGCCATCCGGTCTTTCGCCCCTTGAGGCCAGGCTGCCGGCGGATAATTTATCCTCGATGTGCTACCCGCGGGCCTTTTCGTGACCGCGCCGGCGAATCCGTTGCCGCCTTTGGCGCAAATCTCAAACCATCAATCCGGACCCGCACCAGTCAGCTTGAAGCCAATACTCAGGCCGGCGGAGTCACCCTCCTCCAGGGGGCGCACTGCGCACCGTGGACCAGGATCATGGCGGGCCCGGAGGCCCGCCCCACCAAGAAAGCCGGGACGAGAGGCCTGAGCGCTTAGCTCTGTTCTTCCAACTCCACCTTGAGGGAGAAGAAATCCAGCAGGTCTTTTAAGGTCACCACTCCCACCAGACGGCCGTGGTCCACCACCATCAGCCGGCTAATCCCGCCTTGGCTCATCATGGCCAGGGCCTTGATGGCGTCGGTCTGGGGGGAAATGGAGTTGTCCGGCGAGCAGGGGTCGGCCACTTCCCGGATGGTCTCCCGGCTCCACTCCTCCCGGGGAATTTCCTTCACCTGCCGGGTGGTGATGCAGCCCACCAGCTTTTCTCCCGCCATGACCGGGAACATTTTATAATGATACTTATAGATATAATCTTCCACCAGGTTTTCCACGGTAATGGAGTCCTGCACCGTCACCGGGTTGGCGTTCATGAAGCGGCTGACCGGTTCCCCCTCCAGGGCCTTGCGGACCAAAAGCTGCTGGTAAGACATCTGGGCGGCATTCCGCAGGAACATGCCGATGAGGAACATCCACACCCCGCCGATGACATTGCCGCCGATGAACTGTAGGACGCCCAGGAAGATGAGGCCGATGCCGAACGCGGCGCCGATGCTGGAAGAAACCCGGGTGGCCCACCGGAGGTTGTCTTTGGCGCCCCAGAGGATGGAGCGCAGCACCCGGCCGCCGTCCAGGGGGAAGGCCGGCAGGAGGTTAAAGGCCGCCAGGATGCCGTTGATATAGGCGATATAATAGATGACCCCGATAATTGGGGTGCTCCAGCCGACGGACTGCCCCCAGCGGTAGATCAGATAAAATACCGCCCCGATGGCCATACTGGACAGAGGACCGACTATGGCCATCATGAATTCGGCTTTGGCGGTGGGGGGCTCATCCCCCATCTCGGCCACCCCGCCGAAAATGAACAGGGTGATGCCCTTCATGGGCATGCCGAATTTCCGGGCCACCAGGGAATGGCAGAACTCGTGGGCCACGATGGAAGCAAAGAGGCCCAGGGCCCCCACTACCCCCATAATCCAGTAGGTCTCCCGGGAGAGCTTCGGATACAGGTAGGGAAAGAGCCCCGCCGCCAAAGACCAGGTGACCAGCACCGCGATGACCAGCCAACTTAAATCGATGCGAACCTCGAACCCGAGGAGCTTAAACAGTTTCATGCGCTTGCCGAACATCTCTTATCTCCCCCTTAAACCTGACCTTGCCCCCGGGCGGCCTGAGACTGCCCCGGGATAGGCCCCGAACTTGTGCCCGATAACGTAAGCATTATCTGAGGAATTGCCAGTATAACCTTTAGGGATTGACCCGGATAAGATGGGGAAAGTGGATGGCCTTCACTCTATTTCCCGCCGCCGCGCTTGAGCAGCGCCTCCAGTTCCTTCGCTTCCTGCTCCTGGCCCCGGGTTTGGTAGATGCCCAGCAAGAGGTTGCCGTTGAGCATCGCCTCGGCCTTATCGCCCCGGGCCAGGGCCACCAGGGTCAGGTCCTTGAGGGTGGCGGCAATGCCATCGGTATCCTGGAGGCGGCGGAATTCCACCAGGGCCTCCTTGAGATACATGGCGGCCCGGTCGTAGTCCGAAATGTCCAGGAAGGTGCGCCCCAGGCGCTCCAGGCGCAGGGCCCGGCCCCGCCGGTCTTTGGTCCCCGTATCGGCCATGACCGCCTGGTGGTAATAGTTCAGGGCCAGGGTGTAGTCCTTATGGGCCCGGGCCACATCCCCCAGGTGGGTCAGGGTCAAGGCCAGGAGCGGCCCCGGGGGCAGCAGCCGGGCCTGATCCAGGGCTTCCAGGTAGGTTGACTGCGCCTCCCGGAGGCGGCCCTGGGATTGATACGCCAGGCCCAGATTGTTCAGGGTCTCGCAGATGGCGGCGGGGTCGTTCAGTTCCCGGTTCACGGCCAGGGCTTCCTGGAAGTGGCGCACCGCCTGGTCAAGATTTCCCTGGGCCTGGGCGATGGCCCCCAGGTTGTTGAGGTTGGAGGCGGTGCCGGACCTGCGGTCGATGAGACGGTTATAAGCCAGGGCCTGCTCGAACTTTTCCTGGGCCAGGTTCCAGTGGCTCTGGCGGTAATACTGATACCCCGCCTCATTGAGAGAAATCGCTTCTTGTTTGAGGTCCACGCCGGTCTTGGCCGGGCCGCCGCAGCCCGCCACGATGATCAGCACCCATAGCCAGCACCACCGGTAGCTCACGTCTAATCCTTTCCCGGTTCCGCATCCAACCGGATGGTATGCTCCTGGATTGGGGGCACGTACCGGCGCAGCAGCCAGGACCGCTGCATCGCCTTAGCCGTCGAGTCAACGTCGCCGAAGGCACCCTCCCCCCGGGTTACCAACCCCGGCAGGCCCTGCCCGGCCCGGTTCAGGTTCGTGAGGAAACCCTCCAGGTTCTTGGCCATATCCGGCAACCGGGCCGCGGCGTCCTTCAGGTCGGCGGTGGTCCGGTTGAGGTTGGCAAAGGAGGCCTGGAGCTCGGCCATGGTCTTGATGGCCTGATCCTTAAAGGCCGGGTCGTTCACCAGGGTGCCCAACAGGCCCTTGCTTTTTCCCAGGTCGTCCACAAATTTCCGCACCTGGGTCATGGTCTCGGCGGTATCCCGGTAGAGGACGGGATCATTCACCAACTGTCCCAGGCTCCCCTTGCCGGTGTTGACCTTGGAGACAATTTCCTTAAAGGAGGTGACGATTTGGCCGAATTCACTGTCCGGCTCCGACATGCGCCCGGTGATGGACACCAGGCTGGTGAGAACTTTTTGCAAATCTTCCAGGCTGGGGGCCGCCCGGGCCAGGAGCAGGGTGATATCCAACGGCTCCACCGAGGCCACGATCCCTGCCGGCGGTATCTGCGGTTTTTTGCGGGTACCGGTGGTCAGGTCCAGGCTTTTTTCACCCAGCAAGCCCATGAAGCCGATGGTGGACCGGGAATCCTCGCGAATCCGGTCGCTGTACTTTTTCAACACCTGGAAGGTGACCACGATGTCGCCGTCTGGATTGATGGAGGTATTGAGGACATTGCCCACCGTCACCCCGGCCATATGGACCTCGGAGCCGGCCTTGAGGCCGCTGACATTCTTGAAGATGGTCCGGTACTCCACGTATTCCTGAAAGAGTCCTTCCTGTTGGGCCACGATCAAGGCCATGACGAGGAGGGCCGCCAGGGAGGCTACGACAAAGATGCCGACGATGGTTTCATATCTGCGCGTAATCATGGAGTCGTTTTCCCCTGAGGCTCCCGGTGGAGAAAGCGCAAGACCTCGGGATGGGACGATCGCAAAAATTCCTCATAGGTCCCTTCAAAGACCCACCGGCCTTCGTGGAGCAATACCAGCCGATCCGCCACCAGTTGGGTGAGGCGCAGGTCATGGGTGACCACGATGGAGGTGACCTCCAATGCCTGCTGGAGGCCCCGGAGCAGGCCACCGATCTCGTCCCCGGTAATGGGGTCCAGCCCGGAGGTGGGCTCGTCATAGATGATGATCTGGGGGTCCAGGGCCAGGCTGCGGGCCAGGGCGGCGCGGCGCTGCATGCCACCGGATAGGGCGGTGGGCTCGAGGCCCTCCACCTCCGCCAGCCCCACCTGGGCCAGTTTCTCCACCACCCGGCGCTCGATCTCGGCTTCACTCCAATCGGTGTGTTGCACCATGGGGAAGGCGACGTTTTCCCCCACGGTCATGGAATCATACAGCGCCGAGCCCTGGAACAGGTAGCCGGTCTTCAGGCGCAGAGCCCGCCAATCGGCATCACTGGCAAAATTGGTGATTTCTGTGCCTTCCACGGTAATGCTGCCGGCATCCGGTATATTCAGCCCCACCAGCATGCTGGTCAACACGGTCTTGCCCGAGCCGCTGCGGCCCAGGATCACCAGGGTCGCTCCCGGGAAAATATCCAGGTCCACCCCCTCGAGCACGGAGTTATCGCCAAAGGCCTTAGATATGCCTCGGAAGGATATCAAGGGAACTTGAGACCCCGGTTTCCGGCGGGGGGACTCCTGCGCCTTAGGGCCAGAGGAGTAGCGTAAGTTTGGTAAGAAAGACATCGGATATCAGGATCAGTAATATCGAGGCCACCACCGAGGTTTTGGTGGCTTGGCCCACGCCAAAGGTCCCATGTTGGGTGTTATAACCATGAAAGCAAGACACCGTACCGATGATGATCCCAAAGATGGCGGTCTTGCCGATGCCCGGCAGTACATCCCTCAAGGTCAGATACTTGATGGTCAGGGTATAATAGTAGGTGGGGGTCATGCCCACCTGGGTTACGCCGATGATCATGCCTCCCAGGATGCCGATGAGATCGGCGGCCGTGGTCAGCAGGGGCATGACCAGCATGCAGGCCAGAATCCGGGTGACCACCAGGTATTTCATGGGGTTGATTGCGGAGACGGTGAGGGCGTCGATCTGGTGGGTGACCCGCATGGAACCCAGTTCCGCGCCCATTCCGGATCCCCCGCGAGATGCCAGCATTAAGCCGGCGAGCAAGGGGCCCAAGCCGCGCACAAAGGTGAAGGCCACGCTGGTGGCAATGTAATTGGCTGCGCCAAACAATTTCAAGACATTGAGGCCCTGCATGGCCAGAACCAGGCCCAGCGCAAAGGAGGCCACGGCTACCAGGGAGAAGGATTTCACCCCCAGGTGGTACATCTGGGCGATGACCTCCCGGACAAACCAGGGCGGGTAGACCAGGCTGCGGCAGCCGTCCAGGAAAAAGAGGAACAACTCCCCCATGTAATCGATGAAAGCCAGCGTTTGATGGCCGGCCCGATAAAAAAAGCCCTCTTTCACCAGCCTCACCCCACGAGAACCTGACCAACGGGCAAGAGACGTGCGGGGCAACCTGACCACTCATGCCGCGCCTTTGCTTCCAACTGGCTAAAACTACCTAAAAAACAGGCTTGTGTCAAGGAGAAAGCCCGGGGCCGGCCCGATAACCGTCCCCTTCCCAGTAGCGGCAGGATGAATCACATTTTCGTAGCTAATTGTTATCATTTTGTTGCTAAATCTACGAAAATGGAATATACAATAGCGATTCAGCGAGAGGCGGCCCATTGGCCGATAACGAGCCACCTATGAATGACCTTAACCTGCTCTACGAGATCACCGAAACCCTGGGGGCCATGGGCCCCCTGCCCCGGAGCCTGCAACGGGTACTCCAGATCCTGGCCCAGTCCATGGGGATGCGCCGGGGCACCGTCACCATCCTCAACCCCGAGACCTCGGAATTGCAAATCGAGGTGGCCCACGGCCTCACTGCCGAAGCCCGACGCCGGGGGCGCTACAAGCTGGGGGAAGGCATCACCGGCCGGGTGGTGGAGACCGGCGAGCCCGCGGTGGTCCCCCGGGTGAGCCAGGAGCCCTTGTTTTTAAACCGGACCCGCTCCCGGGGCAGCCGGGAGAAAGAAGAACTCTCTTTTTTGTGCGTGCCCATCAAGATCAACTACAAGACTATCGGCGCCCTCTCCGTGGACAAGCTCCATCGGGACCTGGACCTGGACCGGGACCTCCGGCTGCTGACCATCATCGCCTCCATCATCGCCCAGACGGTCAACAACCTGCTGCTCATCGACCGGGAAAAGGAACGCCTCCAGAATGAAAACCTGCAGCTCAAAGGCGAACTGCAGGAACGTTACCAGATGGGCAATATCATCGGTACCTCCGGCCGCATGCGTCAGGTGTTCGAAATGATCGGACGGGTGGCCAAGAGCAACGCCACCATCCTGATCCGGGGCGAATCCGGCACCGGCAAGGAGATGGTGGCCTCGGCCCTCCATTACAACAGTCTGAGGGCTGAGAGGCCTTTCATTAAGGTAAACCTGGCCGCTCTGCCGGAAACCCTGGTGGAGAGCGAGTTGTTTGGGCACGAACGGGGCGCCTTTACCGGGGCCATGCAGCGCAAGCAAGGACGCTTCGAGCTGGCCCAGGGCGGCACGATTTTTCTCGATGAAATCGGCGACTTGAGCCTCAATGTGCAACTCAAACTCCTGCGGGTCATCCAGGAGCGGGAGTTCACCCGCCTGGGCGGCACGGCCACCTTGAAGGCCGATATCCGCCTGTTGGCCGCCACGCACCGGGACCTGGAACAGGCCGTGGCCAATGGCGTCTTCCGGGAAGACCTTTACTACCGCCTCAATGTCTTTCCCATCTACCTGCCCCCCCTCCGGGAGCGTATGGCCGACATCCCGGCCCTGTCGGAGCACTTCCTGAAAAAGTACGCCGAGGAGCACGGCAAGCCGGTGAAGCGCCTGTCGGCCCCGGCCCTGGACCTCTTCATGCAATACCCCTGGCCCGGCAACGTCCGGGAACTGGAAAATATCATCGAACGGGCGGTGCTGGTGTGCGACGAGGACACCATCCTCAGCGTCCATTTACCCCCCACCCTGCAGCGCCAGGAGCCGGGGGGCGACCGCCGGGGCCTGGCCGCCCAGATAGAACATCTGGAGCGGGAACTCATCACCGAGGCCCTGCGCCAGACCCGGGGCAACCAGAGCCAGGCGTCCCAAATCCTGGACACCAGCCTCCGCATTCTGGGTTACAAGATCAAGCAGTACGGCATCGAAGCCAAACGGTTCCGGGTGACTTAAGGCCGGGAGCGGACCATGTTGGTTCCCGGGGGGGATCGCCCCCGGCAGTTCCGCCTGGGAAAAGTCCCCTCCGCGCCGAATTTCCCCTGAGCTATCGCCCTCAAGCTTAAGCCTAACCCGGGGAGCGCCTAGCGTACCGGCCCCCCGGCCTCAACCGCCATCTCCTCCCCGGGGTCTCCAACTGGACCCGCCACCCCCCAGACAAAAACTTCGCTTAATCACTGCTAATCTTACGGAGCTGGCGTTTTGCCGTCCCTGATTCGGGCGGCACTTATACAAACTTGTCGGGGGTTTTTTCGCCAAAACTACAATAATGTAAACATCAGGTTAGTTAACTTTTTGATTTTCCTCAAAAAACACTCTGGTATAATAGTTGCTATGAATTAATAAAATTTTCTGTTCAGGAGGAATACCGTGCACTGCCAAACCTGCCAAACCGCAGAGGATGTTTTCCGCATTGTCCGGGATAAAGAAGTCAGTTTTATCCAGATTTGGTTCACCGACATCCTGGGAGTGTTGAAAAGTTTTTCCATTCGCCCTTCCGAACTGGAAGAGGCCATGACTGAGGGGATGGGATTTGACGGGTCCTCCATTGAGGGATTTGCCCGCATTCAAGAAAGCGACATGATCGCCAAGCCCGACCCCACCACCTTCCAGATCCTGCCCTGGCGCCCCGAGGAGAAACCCGTGGCCCGGATGTTCTGCGACATCCTACAGCCCGACGGCTCCCCCTACCCGGGCGACCCGCGTTATGCCCTGAAGCGCATGCTGGCCAAGGCCGCGGAGAAAGGCTACACCAGTTATCTGGGACCGGAACTGGAATTCTTCTATTTCGCCGACAACACCAGCACCGAAGTCCTGGACCAGGGCGGCTATTTTGATGCCCCACCCCTGGACATGGCCAACGACCTGAGACGCCACACCATCTTCGGCCTGGAGAGCATGGGCGTGCGCATCGAGTATAGCCACCATGAAGTGGCGGCCTCCCAGCACGAAATCGACATGCGCTACGACGAAGCCATGCGTATGGCCGACAAGACCATGACCTTGAAGGCCACGGTAAAGGCCATCGCCATGGTCAACGGGGTCTATGCCACCTTTATGCCCAAGCCCATCTTCGGCATCAATGGCAGCGGCATGCACACCCACCAGTCCCTGTTCCTGGGCAACAAGAATGCTTTCCACGACGCCAATGACCAATACAACCTGTCGGCCACCGGCAAGAGCTACATCGCCGGCCTGCTGAAACATGCCCGGGAGATCACCGGCATCTGCAGCCAGTGGGTCAACTCCTACAAGCGGTTGGTGCCCGGTTACGAAGCCCCGGTGTATGTCGCCTGGTCCCGGCGGAACCGTTCCGCCCTGGTGCGGGTGCCCATGTACAAGCCCGGCAAAGAAGCCGCCACCCGTTGCGAGTACCGCGCCCCCGATCCGGCCTGCAACCCCTACCTGGCCTTCACGGTGATGCTGGCCGCCGGACTCAAGGGCATCGAGAATAATTATGTGCTGCCCGAGCCGGTGGAAGTGGACATTTACCATCTGTCCCAAGCCGAACGCCAGAAGCTGAAGATCCAGGAGTTGCCCGGCAGCCTCATCGAAGCCGTCAACGAAGTGGAAAAGAGCGCCGTGGTCAAAGAAGCCCTGGGCGACCATATCTTCAACAAGTTCATAGAAAACAAAAAGATCGAGTGGGACGCTTTCCGGATGCACGTGAGCGACTTCGAGATCGAGCGTTATCTGCCGATTATGTAACCGTCGCTTCATTGCCCGGCGACACTACAGATCGATAGATTAATCCAGTAGGCTGCGAGGAGGGTTTCCTCCTCCAGCCTACTTGTGCGCCCAGACGATTTTGCTACATTCTTGTAGTTTTATGGCATCAGATAACATATTTGCAGTTTGCGGGAGGAATGGCATGAGGGGGCTTTTAACTCTGGCGGCATCGCCCGGCGGTCGGCGGGCCGCACGTTGGTCCTGTTGATGACCCCGCCCCTGACCTTTCTTCTCTGGCCGGCAACACGAGCAATCGCTAACCTCATCCACTAGGCGATGGGAGGTTTCCTTCTTCCAGCCCACTGGCGCGCCTAAACGCTTTTATTACAAACCTGTGGTTTTGTAACATCCGATAACAAATTTGGAGTTTGAAGGAGGAATGACATGGGGGGGGCTCTTAACTCTGGCGACACCGCCTGGCTGTTGGTGTGCTGCTCGTTGGTCCTGATGATGACCCCGGCCCTGGCCCTCTTTTACGGAGGGATGGTGCGCCGGAAAAACCTGCTGTCCACCTTGACCCTGAGCTACATCTTTATGGCCCTGGCCGGAGTCCAGTGGGTCCTGTACGGCTACTCCCTGGCCTTCGGGACCGATATCGGGGGCTTGATCGGGGGGCTCAACTTTTTAGGGCTGCACGGCGTTGGGGCCCTGCCCAACCCTGATTATGCCAAAACCATCCCCCAGGGACTCTTCGCCGCCTTCCAGATGATGTTCGCGGTGATCACCCCGGCCCTGATCACCGGCGCCTTTGTGGAACGGGTGCGCTTCAAGTCCTTTTTGCTCTTCAGCCTGATCTGGATGACCCTGGTGTATGACCCCCTGGCCCACTGGGTCTGGGGCAAGGGCGGCTGGCTGGGCGCCCTGGGCGTCCTGGATTTCGCCGGCGGCACCGTGGTGCACATCGCCGCGGGCTACTCGGCCCTGGCGTTTGCCATGGTCATCGGCCCCCGGAAGGGTTTCGGCAAGATCCCCATGGAACCCCACAATATCGCCTACACCGTTTTAGGAGCCGGGCTCCTGTGGGTGGGGTGGTTCGGGTTTAACGCCGGCAGCGCCCTGGCGGCCAACGGCGTGGCGGTCAACGCCCTCCTCACCACCAACACCTCCGCCGCGACCGCGGCCCTGGTGTGGATGGTGCTCAGCTGGCTGGATGGCCGCCCCAGCACCTTGGGTATAGCCACCGGCATGGTGGTGGGCCTGGCGGCGGTGACCCCGGCGGCGGGTTTCGTTTCCCCCATGGCGGCCTGCTTCATCGGCGCCGTGGCCGCTCCCATCTGCTATTATGCTATCCGGTTCCGGCAAAACCGCAACCTGGATGAGTCTATGGACGTCTGGGCCTGCCACGGCATGGCCAGCACCTGGGGCATGATCGCCACCGGGCTGTTTGCCACGGTGGAACTGAATAGCGCCGGGGCCAACGGCCTGTTCTACGGCAATCCCAAGCAACTGGGGCTCCAGTTCCTGGCGGTGGTGGTCACCATGGCCTTCACCTTCGTGGTCACTTACGTGGTGGCCAAAGTGCTGGACATGAGTATCGGTCTGCGGGTCACCACCATGGAAGAAGAGGTGGGTCTGGACATCAGCGCCCACGGTGAGAGATCGTACTCTTGATTCAACCGCCGATGAACGCGGCTAGACGCCGATCAAGATGAGTAAGACTCTCCATCGGCGTTTATCTGCGGCTAAGAGGTTTTTGCCATGCTAAAGAAAATCGAAGCCATTATTCGGGAAGACAAGCTCAACGATGTCAAGGAGGCCCTCCGGGAGATCGGCATCGTCGGCCTGAACGTCTTTGAAATCCGCGGCCACGGCCGCCAGGGCGGCATCACCCTGGTGGGCCGCTCCGGCAGCTACCAGGTAGATATGCTCATCAAGATTCAGCTCAACATCATTCTGAGCGAGGATAACCTGGAAGAGACCATCGAGACCATCCTCGACGCCGCCTCCACCGGCGAAACCGGGGACGGGCTTATCTTTGTGTTCCCGGTGGAGGAGGCCATCCGCATCCGCACCCGGGAACGGGGCCACGAAGCGGTGATGTACCCCGGGGATATCGACGAGCGCAAGCATCGCGACAAGACTTAGGCCGCCGGGGGAATACCTGCAATTAATCACGGCGGGGATTCGCTTAATTTGTTGCAAGGAGCATAGTTGAATGACATAATATTTAATTTAGAATAATTTTTGTTTAGAGGCTGGAGGGGCCCTTTCCCTGGCCTCACCAATCCAGGGCCGGCCCTGGCCGGCCTTTTGAGGCAGACCATCTATGGCAACGGAAGTGGTAGTCTTCGCCTGTCAGCAAGCCGTTCCGAACCCGGATTTTCTGAGAACCCAGTGGGGCAAGGAGAATATCCGGCTCCAGGTCCTTCCCGAACCCTGCAGCAGCAAGATCGAGGCCTTTCAGTTGCTCCGGACCCTGGCTACCCCCGCGGACTTGGTGTGGGTCATCGGCTGCGCCGAAGACCTCTGCCGCTATAACGAAGGCAGCCACCGCCTGGGGAACCGCATCGCCTACACCCAGCGCTACCTGGAAGAGGTCGGGATGGACCCCGCCCGGGTGGGGCGCTCGGTGGTGGTTCCCGGGGACGCCCCTGGTTTGGCCGCGGTGGTGGCCGAAATCAAGGCAAAAGCCGAGGCCCTGGGACCCAGCCCGCTAAAAATATCGGGGAAAAAGGTAAAAAATTAAAACGGGGCAAGCCGGGGTAAAAGGCGAATGCCTGCTTTCCTCTTCGCCTTTTCCCCCTTTCGCCGTTTTCGCCGTTTTCGCCTTTAAGGAATTTAATTCGGAGGAAGTTTTGCCAGAAAAATATCACATTCCGGTGCGTCGGGTGCCGCCCCGCTTCTCGCCCCCGGCCAAGACCACCATCATCGATTGGAATGAAGGCTGCTTGCGGTGCGAGCGTTGCGTCAAACAGATCTGCCCGGTGGACGCTTACAAGAAACGGGATTTCGACCGGCGGCAGTTCGTCGACACCATTGACGAGATGTGCCGGAGCTGCTACCGGTGTGTCCAGGGCTGCCCCCGGGAACTGGTCTTCAAGGCCCTGAACCCCCAGTACCGCCGTTTAGGCGACGACTACTACACGCCGGAGATCATCGGCACCACCTGGTACCAGGCGGAGACCGGCAAGATCCCGGTTTCCGGCGCCGGCTACGGCGGCGTGTTCGCCGGCGAGGGCTTCGACTCCCTGTGGACCGACATGTCGGAGATCGTTCGGCCCACCCGGGACGGCATTCACGGCCGGGAGTACATCAGCACCTCCATTGACCTGGGCCGCAAGCCCATGTTTCTGGTCTTTGATGATCAGGGAGGTCTCCTGTTCGAGTCGCCGCCCCTCCTGGAACTCCCCTTGCCGGTAATCCTGGCGGAGCCGCCGGTGGGGGCGGACCCTGAACGGCTGCGGCAGATTCTCGCCGCCACGGCCCAAACCCTGGGCACCGTGGCGATCATCGCCCGGGACCGCATCTCTGCCGACCTCCTGGACGCCGCGGCCTCTCTGGTGCCGCTGTTCCCGGCCGGCAACCTGGACCTGGATGACCCACTCCTGTCCAAGGTCAGGGCCCTGTCCCTCACGGACCACCCCAAGGTCATCAGCCAGATGGAAGCCGTCAAAAAGCGCCATCCCCACCTGATCGTCTGGATCAGGGTGCCCGCCGACCACCGGGCCTCGGATCGGGTGGCGGCCCTGGCGGTGGCGGGGGCGGAAGTCATCCACCTGGCGGCCACCGAAAAGGCCCGGGGGCTGGGCGACGCCGCCGACCTCCATCTTAAAGATTTGATCCGCCGCGCCCACCTGAAACTTGTGGAGCACCAGCTCAGGGACGCGGTCACCCTCCTGGCCAGCGGCGGCATCGCCCTGGCGGAACACGTGGCCAAGGCCATCATCTGCGGGGCTGACGGCATCATCGCCGACATCCCTCTGCTCCTGTCCCTGGAGTGCCGCCTCTGCCGGGATTGCCAGAGCGGCGAGAAAAACCCCTGCCCCATTGAGCTGGAAAACCTCAACGTCAAGCGGGGGTCTCAGCGCATGGTGAACCTGGTGGGGGCCTGGAACAACCAGCTCTTGGAGATCCTGGGCGCCATGGGCATGCGGGAGGTGCGGCGTCTGAGGGGCGAAGTAGGCCGGGCCATGTTCAAGGAAGACCTGGATAAGGAGATCTTTGCGCCCCTGTTTGCCCGCCCCGAAGGAGAGACCCGGCGGGTAGGGGAATGAAGAGATTGACTCATAATTGCGAGGTGAAATTTAGGATAAAATCCCCCTAAATCCCCCTTTAAGCAAGGTGGACTTTGAGCAACTCCCTCCTTTGCTAAAGGGGGGGGATTTTTCGACTTCCCTGAATAATGGTTAGGGAAATATTAGCTTAGGATTGATTTCGATATGGCACAACCAAAGAAAGTAATTTCCATCGAGTCCTGGGCCCCGGGCCAACCCTGGGAGCCTGTCCTCACCCCGTCCCGATTTAAGAATGCTTTGAGCAAGCACCGGGTCTATCGCGACGAAGGCAAGTGCATCAAGTGCGGCCGCTGCGTCGAGGTCTGCCCCTATGGGGTCCACGCCAAGGCCGGGAATTACCTGCGCCGCCCCAAGAGCTACCGGTGCCTGGGCACGGTTTGCCAGAACAACGATTTTTACTGTGTCAAACAGTGCCCGGTCCAGGCCCTCCGGGTCAGCATCCACCCGGTTTACAGCACGTTGGGCGACAGCCGCTGGACCCCGGACCTGCTCTTGAGCAACTGGTGGCAGGCGGAAACCGGCGCCCTGTCCTACATCGACCTGGACTACCGGCTGGGTGGCTCCGGCGGCGGCTTCGATAAGCTGCGCTTCCTGTTTCCCAAGGCCCGGCCCGACTTCCAGTTGAGCCACGCCGACATCTCCCTGGATGTGGAAATCAACCGCCGGGGGGACGGCCGGCCTCAGATCAAGCTGTCGGTGCCCTGGTACGGCGGCGGCATGTCCTTCGGGTCGGTTTCCATCAACACCATCCTGTCCCGGATCCGGGCCGCGGTCCGCTTCAACACCATGGTGAGCACCGGGGAAGGCGGCTACCCTGAGGCGCTTTACCCCTATGACCATAACATGGTCACCCAGGTGGCCACCGGACTCTTCGGGGTCCGGGAGGAAACCATCCAGCGGGTGCGGATGGTGGAATTCAAATATGCCCAGGGAGCCAAACCCGGCCTGGGCGGCCACCTCCTGGGGGACAAAGTCACTCCCTCGGTGGCCCGCATGCGGGAATCGGTGCCGGGCAGCGCCCTGTTTTCGCCCTTCCCCTTCCACAGCGTCTACTCGGTGGAAGACCACAAGAAGCACATCGACTGGATCAAGGAGATCAATCCCAGGGCCCTGGTGTCCGTGAAGGTCTCCACCCCCACCGACGTGGATATGGTGGCCGTGGGCAGCTACTACGCCGGCGCCCACGTGGTGCAGTTGGACGGCAGCTACGGCGGCACCGGCGCCGCCCCGGACATCGCCAAGAAGAACATCGCCATGCCGGTGGAGTATGCCATTCCCAAGGTGCATCAGTTCCTCCGGGCCGAAGGCATCCGAGAACACGTCACCCTGGTCGCCTCCGGCGGTATCCGTAACGCCTACGACATCGCCAAGGCCATCGCCCTGGGGGCTGACGCGGTCCAGATTGGCACCGCCGACCTGGTGGCCCTGGAATGCCTGCGCTGCCACAACTGCGAGAGCGGCCGGGGCTGCGCCCGGGGCATCGCCACCACTGATGCGGAACTGGTGGACCTGATGACCGTCCAGTGGGGGGCCGATCGCATCAGCAACCTGTACTATGCCTGGAGCTGGCAATTGAAGGAAATCCTGCGCCGCCTGGGCCTCAGAAGCATCCGGGAGCTGGTGGGCCGCACCGACACTTTGGCCCACCTGGACTACTTCGACCGCCCGGTGGACGACGATTTGCGGCGGGGGGCGTAGTAACGCGGCTGTAGGGGCGGACCCATGTGTCCGCCCGCATCAGGGCGCACACGCAGGTGCGCCCCTACATAAAAACATTGAGGATATAGATGAAGTCTAACATCAATTTCAATAACCACTCGGGTCTCCAACTGCTGGACACCCGCCGGGACTTTACCTCGCCCTATCCCTCGGGCCGGGTGTATAAGGCCGATGAAGAAGGCGGCTGCGGGGTCACCGGCTTTGCCGCCAGTGTCCCGGTGGCCGGCCGCCACATCTTTCAGCCCTCGGTGCAGATGCACAACCGGGGCAACGGCAAAGGCGGCGGTATTGCCGCGGTGGGCCTGGATGCTGACACCCTGGGGGTCTCCCAGAAAATGCTGGATGATGATTACCTGATCCAGATCGCCTATCTGGACGCGGAGGTCCGGCCCACGGTGGAAGCCAGGTTCATCACCGATGTCTTCGTGGTGGATCATGCCCGGCACCAACCCACTATCGACGACTGGCGGGACTTGCCGGGTTTGATGGTCAAACCCCCGGAGGTCTGGCAATACTTTGTGCGGGTGAAGCCCCAGGTGCTGCAGCACTTCATCCAGCAACACAAGCTCTATGAGGTGCCCTGGCGCAAGGTGGAAGACGAATTCGTCGCCCAGACCTGCTACAAGCTGAACGAGGCCTATTACGCCTCCCTGGGCGAGAAGAAGGCCTTTGTGCTCTCCCAGGGGCGCAATATCATGATCCTCAAGATCGTGGGCTACGCCGAAGAGGCCGCCCTCTACTATCAACTCCTGGACTTCAAGGCCCACATCTGGATCGCCCATCAGCGCTACCCCACCCGGGGAAGGGTGTGGCACCCCGGCGGGGCCCACCCCTTCGCCGCCCTCAACACCGCCCTGGTGCACAACGGCGACTTCGCCAACTACTTTTCGGTGAGCGAATACCTGAGCCAGCGCCATTTTTATCCCCAGTTTCTCACGGACACCGAGGTGGCGGTCTTGACCTTCGACCTGTGGCACCGGCTCTACGGCTACCCCATGGAGTACGTCATCGAGTCCATGGCCCCCACCACGGAGCGGGACTTCGACCTCCTGGACCCGGAGCGCCGGCAGATTTACCGCCATCTCCAGACCACCAACATCCACGGCTCCCCGGATGGCCCCTGGTTCTTCATCATCGCCCGCACCGATCCCGACCGGAACCGCTTTGAGCTCATCGGCATCACCGACACTTCCATGCTCCGGCCCCAGGTCTTTGCCCTGCAAGACGGCGAGGTGCAGATCGGCCTGATCTGTTCCGAAAAGCAGGCCATCGACGCCACCCTGCAAAGCCTGGCGGCGGAGGACCCCCGGTTCTGTCCCGTGGCCGACCTCTATTGGAACGC
Organism: uncultured delta proteobacterium; assembly: GCA_963812015.1. Taxonomy (GTDB): domain Bacteria; phylum Desulfobacterota; class Desulfobaccia; order Desulfobaccales; family 0-14-0-80-60-11; genus 0-14-0-80-60-11. The sequence continues at coordinate 2,045,018 of CAWETI010000003.1, forward strand.
CCGGGGGGGCAGCGCCACCGACGGCGGCTCCTTCATCTTTTCCCTGGAAGCCAACAACGGCAAGCGGGTCCTCTCCTGCCACGACAAGTTCGGCAAGCCCAAAACCGTACCCTGGCACCAGCGGCCCTGGGACGGCACCCGGCTGGAAATTACCGTCAGCGAAGAATCGGAAATAACCCGGATCATCAAATCCCACCTGGAGGACGCCAGCGGCCAAAAACTCTTCCAGTGGGTCAAAGGACACGTCCCCATCTGGTCTTATGCCGGTTTTCGAGAAGCCCTGGAGGTGACCGCGGCCTTGGCCAAAGCCAGCGATGGTCCCAAGGCCGCAGCCCTCAACGGCCTGACCCTGGTTTTGGACTGGCGCTACGATCCGGGGGACAAGAAGCGGAGCCATTTGCAGCAGCTGCTCATGGAGAGCCTGACCGGGATCTTTCAGGCGACCCCCCCCGTGGGCGACCCCCATCCCAGCCGCTACCGCTGGGTCGATTGGGAGACCCGGGACCGCCTTACGTCCCCGCCCCGGAAGGATGCGGTGCTGGTCCTGGATGCCGCCGGCTTTCCTCCGGAAGGGGATAGCTGCGATGCCCGCTTCCTGTGCCGGGCCTTTGAGTTGGGGTGGAGACAGTTCCTCATTTACGGCTACAAGGGCCAACGCTTCCTGGGCTGCGGCTTCGGGGCCGACACCGATGAGGTCCGCATCGACGCCTATGGCAGCACCGGCGACTACCTGGCCTCGGGGATCGACGGCATGTCCCTCTATATCCACGGCAACGCCCAAGACCAGTTGGGCCAGATCATGAAGCGGGGCAAGTTGGTGGTTTACGGCGACGTGGGCCAGACCTTCATGTACGGCGCCAAGGGCGGTGATGTCTACGTCATGGGCAATGCCGCCGGCCGGCCTTTCATCAACGCGGTGGGCCGCCCCCGGGCGGTGATCAACGGCACCGCCCTGGACTTCCTGGCCGAATCCTTCATGGCCGGCAACCCCCATGCCGGGGGCGGTTTTATCATCGTCAACGGTCTGGAGTTCGACACCCGGGGGCGCATCCGCCCCCAGCGCACCCCCTATCCCGGCGGCAACCTCTTTTCCCTGGCCTCGGGGGGCGCCCTTTACATGCGGGACCCTTACCGCCAGGTGGTGGAGGAGCAGTTGAACGGCGGCGAGATCGTGCCACTGACGGCCGCGGATTGGGACCTCATCCTGCCCTACCTCCAGGAAAACGAGCGGCTCTTCGGCATCTCCATCGAAGAAGACCTGCTCACCGTGGAAGGGCGCCTGCAGGCCCCGGATCAGGTTTACCGCAAGGTCCAGTCCGTCAAGCTGGCGGTCCTCACCCAGGTGGAGGACTCCTGGGAATAGAAAAGCCTCACGCCAAGACGCCAAGAAAGGGCGGACCGGTGGGTCCGTCCTTCTAATGTGGCGCAGTCGCCTTCGCCTGCGCCAGACCACATTATTTAAAGAAATGAAAAAATTTTTTTATTTTATTATTATTGTTTTGATTGTGCATATCTTTGCATTACATACTGAGGGTTTTGATGTATTCAAGGAGTATGAGAAAGTAATTTGGATTAATCAACCCAAACAGGTTGGGATAGCCTACGAGGGAGGTAAAAAGCTTTTTGAATTCCCAATAGTAACTGGCGATGATGAAACTACAACTGACCCAGGAATATATGTTGTAAAATTAAAGGAAGATAATTACTATTCACACAAATACGACACGCCAATGCCTTATTCAATATTCTTCGATCTTAAAGAGCGAAAGGCGATTCATGAAGGCGAAGTGCCTCCGCCTGCTTTAAGAAAAGAATTAGCAACTCACGGATGTATCCATGTTGAACAGCCATATATCCACATGTTGTATGATTGGGCCGATGAAGAAAATACAGTTGTAGTAATTAGCGGATGGAGAACAGGTGATTAATTCACGTCAATTTATCTAGGTATTGTTCTTTTTGATGGAGAGAAATTATAGTAAATAGCTTTTTAAAAGAATGATATAAATTTCAATAAAATGTGAAGTTAATAAAGCATAAGAAAGCTTTGCTCGGTGCCACATTCATTGCCACAATCTTTCAATTAATAAAAATCAAATAGTAGCAAACATGGTTTCCATAATGGAACCTTCTTTCCGTGGGGTGATTCCCCAGTCTCTTGATTGAAGCAACCAAGCAAATCGAAAAATAGCTGTTCATTATTCACTTAAGGCTCCACCCCCCTCTCCCCTGCCCCCACCCCCCAAATTTCCCCTTGACAGCGCTATCAAGTTTGACTAATCTTGTGAAAAAATTAACAAGAGGTGGGTTATGCTCTTTCCCGTGTCCGGCGTGGAAGTCAACCCGTTCATTCCGCCTCTCATCGCCCTGCTCGTCTCCACCTTCACCTCCATGGGCGGGGTCTCCGGGGCCTTCCTGTTGCTGCCCTTCCAGGTATCCATCCTCAACTTCACCAGCCCGGCGGTTTCTCCCACCAACCTGGTCTTCAACATCGTGGCCATCCCTTCCGGCGTCTACCGCTTCATCCGGGAGGGCCGGATGAACTGGCCGGTGACCTGGGTGGTGATCCTGGGGACCCTGCCGGGCATCTTCGCGGGGGCCTTCATCCGGGTTAACTGGATGCTGGACCCCAAAAATTTCAAGCTCTTCGTGGGCTGTGTGCTGCTGTATATCGGCCTGCGCCTGCTCTATGAGCAGACCCCCCGGGCCAAGCGCAAGAAGGGCAAGATTTTGGAGTTCGAGGCCCGGGTGCAGGAGCGCCTCAAAAAGGTCCTGGCGGAATCGGGCCATACCACCGGCCGGGGTCTGCCCGCGGCCGCCCGGGTCAAGACCGTGAACTGGAGTTTAAGAAGGGTCAGCTATGAGTTTTTAGGGGAGACCTTCACCTTCAACGCTCCGGCCCTGTTCATCCTGGCCCTGGTGGTGGGGCTCATCGGCGGCACCTACGGCATCGGCGGCGGGGCCATCATCGCCCCCTTCCTGGCGGCCATCTTCGAGTTGCCCATCTACACCATCGCCGGCGCGGCCCTGATGGGGACCTTCCTCACCTCGGTGGCCGGGGTGGGGTTTTACTCCGTGATCGCGCCCTTCTACCCCAATATCGGGCCGGTGGCCCCGGACTGGGCCCTGGGGGCGTTGTTCGGGATCGGCGGGTTCTGCGGCATGTACATCGGGGCCCGCATCCAGAAGTTCTTCTCGGGCAAGGTCATCCGCATCGGCCTGGGCATCGTCATCTCGGGCCTGGCCCTGCGCTACATCGTGGGGTTCTTGATGAGTTGAGCCTGAGCAGGTGGGGCTGTCCGCTGGAGGGGATAGGCGGGCCCCCCTAATAATTTTCCCTTGATCCGGCATGGGTTTCAATCTATCGGAACTGCCGGATTTCTCGCGGTACTCCGAATGACCCCTTTAAAACCCATAATTCCCGAAAACTGCACCCCGAAAACCGTCTTACCTCGCCCCTTCATGGCGCAGCAGCCAGAACTTGCGGTCCAAGCCCGAACTGTAGCCCCCCAGGGCGCCGTCGGCATTGATAACCCGGTGGCAGGGGATAATAATCGGGAGGGGGTTGACGGCGTTGGCCTGGCCCACGGCCCGGAAGGCCTTGGGGCTGCCCACCCGGCGGGCCAGTTCCCGGTAAGAGATGGTGGTCCCATAGGGAACTTTGCGGAGTTCCTGCCACACCCGGAGTTGGAAGGGGGTGCCGTGCAGATCCAGGCTGAAGGAAGTAAAATCGGGGGAGTGGCCGTCGAAATAGGCGGCCAGCTTCAGCCGGACGGCTTCCATAAAGAGTCGCAGGTGGGGTGGGGGAGAACCTGGCGCCGCGGCGGAAGATGATCCTTCCCCGGCAAATTCCAAGGCGGTAAGGCCACGGTCCGAAAAAGAAAGCCGCAGCGGCCCCACAGGGGTTGCCGCCAGGTAAAAAACCCATTCCTTGGCCTGGTTCGGCGATTTTTTCCTCATCTGATCCTCCTATGGCTTACCCCAGCACCGGCGTAAGCTGGCGTAGCTTTTTCTTAAGGGGTTGGGGATGGGGGTTTTGGGGGAAGGGGCCTCTTACGAAAAAGCCCCTAGCCCCTTCCCCCAACAACTACAACCTCCCCAAACACTTTTTCAGCCGCCAGCGCCGCCACCAGCGCAGCAGGGAATGGGGCGGCGGCTGGGACTTGGTCTGTTGCCACTTCGGGTTGAACGGCAGGTCCAACACGTGCAGGGTGGGGTGCCCCGTCTTGGCCAGGCGGGCCCGGCAAGAGGCGCAGTAGGTGACCAGGTCCCGGGTGGCCTCGGACAGGCGGAACTCCGTCATTTTCTTGGCAAGCATTGGCGCCACCGCGGGCACCATGCCCCCGGAGCCGCAGCAGATGCTGCGCTCCCGGTTGTGGTCCATCTCCTCCACGGTGTGGCCCAGGTCCCTGACCAGGCGGCGCACCGCCTCATGAATCTGGGGGGCCTGGCGGGCGCCGCAGGCATCTTGTATGTTAAAGATTGCCGCCGCAGTGCTTGAAGCTCCGTCGGGCAGACCCACCTCGTTCAGCACCTCGTAGATCGTCCGGGTTTTGAACTCCGGGAGAAACTCCGTCAGCATCTGGTAACAATGGGTGCAGGCCACGATGATTTCCCGGGCCCCCAACTTCGCCATCTCCCCGGCCACATTCCGGATGACCCGGAGCATCACGTCCGTCTCCCCCATGAAATAGCTGGGGGCGCCGCAGCAGTTGAGCATGATCCCCGTATCCGGCAGCCTCCGGCGCACATACGCGTAGACCGCTTTCACCACTTCGGTGGCGTGACCCGCCAGGGAGCAGCCCGGGAAGAAAACCCGGGCCGCCTTGCCGGTGGCCGGGTCCGGCCGGCTCAAGGCAAAGGTGGGGGAAGCGCCCCACTTGACGTAGTTCTGGATGCCCTTATGGGGAGGCAACGGCCCCTGGCCCCGGGCCACCAGGGCTTCCCGGGTCGCCAGGCAAGGCTGGCCGGCGTGGAGGTCTTTGGGGCAGACCGCCTGGCAGAGCCCGCAGTAATGGCAGGAATAGGGGATCAGGGGATCAGCCAGGCCTCGCTCCGCCAGGAGATGGACCAACTCTTTTTCCGTGTGGGGAAACTGGTGCACATAGTGCTGGAGAAAGGTACAATTGGTAACGCACCGGGAGCAGGCGCAACTCAGGCAGCGATGAGCTTCGGTCCGGGCCGCAGCTTCGGTAAAACCCAGTTCCACTTCGGCGTCCGGTTGGGCCGTCCGGGCCCCCAGGCCGAGATCAGGCATGGCCTGGCGGGAGGTGACGGCGGCGCCACTGGTATCCACGATGAGATTGGTGGTGCGGCTGACCAGGGGGGGTGGGGCTACGGGCCAGGGCTCTCCGGAGAGGGAGCAGTGGATGGCCAGGGCGGCCCGGCGGCCGGCGGCAAAGGCCTCCACCGCACTCTTCGGCCCGGAGACCAGATCGCCGCCCGCAAAAACTCCCGGAATTTTGGTCTTCAGCGTTTCCGGGTCCGCCTCCAGCCGGAAGATGGTCGCGGTGTCAAAGGCCAGGCCGGGTCCGAAAAAGCTAAAGTCCGCAGTCTGGCCCACCGCGGGGATCAGGAAGTCCACCTCCAGGGTGAACTCGGAGCCGGGGAGCGGCACCGGGCAACAACGGCCTCGCGCGTCGAGGTCTCCCAATTCGGTCTTTTGGGCCACCAAACCCCGAACCCGGCCATCCCCCAGGAGGCGCACCGGCTGAGTGAGGAAATGGAACTGAATGCCTTCCCGGCGGGCCTCCTCCACCTCCGCGGCCAGGGCCGGCATGAGGTCAAGGGTGCGGCGGTAGAGGACATGCACTATTTCGGCCCCGGCCCGCCAGGCGGCGCGGGCCGCGTCCACTGCGGCGTTGCCGCCCCCGATGACGGCCACCCGGCGGCCCACCTCCGGCGGCGTCCCGACATTGACGGCCTTTAAGAAACTGATCCCGTCCATCACCCCGGCCAGGTCTTCCCCGGGAATCTGAAGACTGAGGCTCTTGTGGCTTCCCAGGGCCAGGAAGACCGCGGCAAAATCCCGGCGTAGGTCTTCCAGGTGGACATCCCGGCCCAGCCGGGTGCGGAGCTTAACGAGCGCCCCCAACTTTTCCACCACGCTCACCTCCCGGGCCAGGACCTCCCGGGGCAGGCGATACGGTGGAATGTAGATGCCCAGAGCCCCGCCCAGAAATGGTTCCGCCTCGAAGAGGGTGACGGGGTAGCCGAAGCGGCGCAGGTCATAAGCGGCCATGAGCCCCGCCGGGCCGCCGCCCACCACCGCGATACGCTGCGGCCGGTCCGGCCCCGGAGTGACGTTGAGGACGGCGCCGGGGTCCAGATCTGCCAAGCAGCGTTTGAGGCCGGCGATGGCAATGGGCTGGTCCAGGGAGTTGCGGGTGCAGGCCGCCTCACAGGGATGGGTGCAGATGCGGCCCAGGATGCCGGGAAAGGGGCAGCGCTCCAGAACCACGGCCAGGGCCGCGGCCAGGTCGCCTTGCTGCATAAACCGAAGTTTCTCCCGCACCCGGATGTCTAAAGGGCAGGCGGCCTGGCAGGGGGGCGGCTCCTCGCCGATGCACTCTGATAGGATCTTGTCGGACCAGTTGACCTTCGGATTGTCTTTATTGATCATTTGATCGGGTTTTAAATGGCCGGGCGATTTTATGAAAGCAACTCGCCCCGGGCAGCATGGGGCAAGGCAGCGCGAAGGCCATCACGATGTGGGGAGACAGGCTCACTCAGGGCGCCGGTTTTCTTTTGCAAAAATCTGGGTAGCGTAAAGCGCTTTGCTCTGGGCCGCCACCCCCACCCCCATATGGGTAAAGTTGGGGTCGAGCACATTCCTGCGGTGTCCCGGAGAAGTCATCCAGCCGTCTACGATGAGACGGGCCTGAGTCTTGACGTCGACGGAATAATCAAACCTGTTGCCCATGTAAATATTCTCACCAACCCGGGACATGGTCCTGAAAGACGCCGGCTCTTCCTCCTGCACACGGTCTTTAAAGGTTTTTCCCTCAGGACTCGTGTGGCTGAAGTAGTTGTTTTTGAGCATGTCGTCACTTTTATGCTGAGCCATGACCGCCAAGCTAGTATCCCAATCAACGGGGGGCAGGCCATTTTTCCGCCGTGCCTCGTTAGTAAGCTTAAAGATGAGCCGTTCCAAGCCTTTAGGATGCTGGATGCCACTTGCCCTGGACAAAGCCCCCGATTTGGTTCTTACCTGTCCCCAAGCCAAGGGCAGATGGAACAAGGCCACCAAAACCACCGCCAGGGCCGCAATCCATTTCATGTTGGACTTCATCCGGGACCTCCCCGCCAAAGGTCTAAGCTCCTATTTTGAATTATACCTTCATCAAGGTCTTCCATAAAGAGTTTTGGCTGAGGTCCGGGTGCAAGCCGAATGACGCGCCGCGGCATATGCCGGAGGGAGGAACAACGACGGGTCAGCAGGCATGCCAGGGAAACCGCAGGCTTCCTGGATTTGGCACGGTCGCCTTCCCGAAACGAACGTGGGGGAGGACGGGTCCATTGCAACCGAGATGGCCCCATCCTCCCCCAAAAACCTTAGCACGTATTTCAGAGCTTGACAAACTCCTGGGCGCGCTGTTCCCGGGCGCAGGCGGAACAGAGGCGGCGCAGCACCTGCTTGCCCATTACCGTGTCGCTGTGAGAACTGACATATCCCAGGTAGCGAGCCGGCGGCAGGGGGTTGCCGCAGCCCTGGCACCTGTGGACTTCCAGTTCATTCAAAACCGTGCCGCAAAGACGGACTTCCCGGTGGTCCGGGCCTTCGATATAGTCGATGGCGCCGGTGGGGCAAGTCAGGGCGCAGGCGCCGCAGGCAATGCAGCGTTCCTGGGCCCGCCCATAATCGCTGAGCATCCGTTCGGTGGTGCTGATCTGGGTGAATTTCAAGGCATAGACCTGCATCGTATCCCGGCAAACCCGCTCGCAGGCCCCGCAGCGGATACAGATGTCACAACGGAGACAGCGTTGGGCCTCTTTTTGGGCCTGCTCCGGGGTGTAGTCCAGTTCCACCCGGTCGAAATTGGTGCGGCGCTGCTCCATGTCCAGAAAGGGCGTGGGCACCCGGTGATTGCTGATTTTGGTCTCCGCCGGGATGGCCAGAAACGGCACTCTCCGGCGTTTCTGGGTGGTGACGGTGGGGGGCAAACCGGCAGCCCCGGTCAGGTAATAGTCAATATCCAGGGCCCCCTGTTTGCCCGCGGCAATGGCCTCCACCGCGGTGGCGGGGCCAGTCACCGCGTCGCCGCCCGCGAATATGTCCGTGACGTTGGTCCGGGTGTTCCCCCGATCGGTGATGATGGTGCACCAGGGGCTGGTATTGACCGGTGGGGCGGGGAAGGGACAGAGGTCGGGCTGTTGGCCGATGGCGGTGATCACCGCCTCCACATCCAGGCGGAAGTTGCTGTCCGGAATGCTGATGGGGCGACGGCGGCCGCTGGCGTCGGGCCGGCCCAACTCGGCCTGGAGACATTCCAAGTACCGGACCTGACCGGGTTCGCCCCCGACCTTGATGGGCACCGTGAGGAAATGGATCTGGACCCCTTCCTCCAGGGCCTGTTCCACTTCTTCGGGATGGGCCGGCATCTCTTTTCGGGTCCGGCGGTAGGACACGTGGACTTCTTTGCAGCCCAGGCGGACACAGGTGCGGGCCGCGTCCATGGCGGCGTTGCCGCCCCCGATGATCACCACTTGGTCAAAGGGCCGTCGCTTGTCCCCCAGGTTCACTTTCCTGAGGAAGGTGATGACGTCAAAGACCTGGGGAAAGTCGTCTTCCCCCTCGATCTTTAGCTTGTAGCCCAGGTGGGCCCCGATTCCCAGGAAAAAGGCTTCAAAGCCCTGGCTCCGCAATTCGTCCAGGGTGACGTCGGTCCCCACGGTAACCCCGGTTTTGATCTCCACCCCCAGGGAGCGGATGAGCTCGATTTCCTTGCGCACCACCTCCCGGGGCAGGCGATATTCGGGGATACCGGCCACAAAAAGGCCCCCGGCCTCGGGCATGGCTTCAAAAATGGTCACCTGGTAGCCCTTCAGGGCCAGGTAATGGGCGCAGGCCATCCCGGCGGGGCCCGAGCCGATGATGGCGACCTTGCGGCCATTGGCCGGGCCCGGTTTGAGGGGCAGATATTCGCCGTGGCGGGTGGCATAGTCGGCCACAAAGGCCTTGAGGTACTTGATGTTTAGAGGTTCGTCCAGGTGGCCCCGGACGCAGGCCCGTTCGCAGGGGTGCGGGCAGATAAGACCACAGACCCAGGGGAAGGGGTTGTCCTGGCGAATCACCTCCAGGGCCTCGACGAAGCGCCCCTGCCCCACCAGGGCCATGTAGCTGGGGATGTCGATGCCCGCAGGGCAGGCCATATGGCAAGGGGCAGGCAGAAGCTTGGCGCAGACCCGGGCCGGACAGTTTTTGTTGTCCGTGTGCATCCGGTATTCATCCGGGAAATATTGGAGGGAGGTGAGAATGGGGTTGACCGCCTGGCGCCCCAGGTGGCAGGAACCCTTGAGCCTCAAGCGCTCGCAGACCGTCTTCAGCTCCTCCAGGGTGTCCCCGGTGGCTTCGCCTCCGGCGATTTCGGCCAGCAAATCCCGGATACGGATGAGGAACTGATGGCAGGTGGGGCATTGGGCCCCGGGTTGATCCAGGAGAAAGTCGATCTGCTGGCGCACCAGGGAGACGATGCAATCCTTCTCATCCAGGACCTGAATGGTTCCCAGAGCCAGGGAGGCCCCCAGTTCCCGGAAGGTCTCGTGGCCCAGGGCCACCTGGAGGAAATTGGGGGGAAAGACGCCGCCCAGGGTGCCGCCCACCAGGATGGCCTTGGGGGTCCGGCCGTGGCGGAAGCCCCCGCCCACCCCGTTGATCACATCACCCAGGGTGGTGGACAGGGGCACCTCCACAAACCCGGGCTGCTCCACCGCCCCCATGAGGCGGAAGATCATGGTGCCAGGGGCGCAGGAAATCCCCAGTTTCCGGAACCAGGAGACCGGGGTCTGGGCGATGAAGGGTAAAGCGGCGATGGTCCCCAGCCCGTGGAACAGAAAGGTGGGGTTGGGGTACTTTTTCCAAAAGGACGTCGGCAGGGTGGTGTGGAGGTACTGGCTGAACAGGTCCTCATCTTCCACCAAAAAGCGGGGTTCGCTGGCGACGATCTCCAGATGGACGGGCTTATGGACCGGAGGCAGGATGTTGCTCTGGAGCAGCTTATCCCAACAATAGCGTAAGCGTTCCCGGGCCAGGGTGGCCTCGGCGGGCAGATAGACGATCACCGCCTCGGCCTGGAGGGTGTTGACCGCCAGCAGGATGCCCTCGATCACCTGGTGGGGCACGCCTTCCAGCAACAGCATCTCGGCGGTGGCCTGGGGATAAGGCGGCGCGGCGTTTACCACCAGGATGGGACGCTGGTTTTCCACCCGCAGCTCACACCAGGTGGGGCCGAAGGCCGTGCTGGTGGTTCGGGAAAATTCACAGAACCCCGCGGCCACCACTTTCTGGAGGAAGGAGTCAAACCCCTGGCTGTAAAAGGATCGGAGGGCTTTGTAGCCGTCGTAATCCTGGTATTCTTCCAGGCACTGGGGGTCGATCTTGCCCAACAGCTCGGAAACGTGCATCTTCTGGGTTTCAAAGTAGGCCTCATAATCCTTGCCCACCACCCAGCGCCGGACGGGCCGGTGTTCGTCCAGGTGGCTCTGGATGATCCGGGGGACCATGTCGGGGGTGACCAGTTCGTACAGGCTGGAGGCGCCTTCATAGCGCATCTCCACCATGACGTCCCGGCCCTCGATGCCCCGCCAACCCACCAGTTGGACATCCAGGGGGCCCAGCTCATCGAAAGCCCGCTGTTTCAAGGTATCGATGAAGGCCTGGCGCACGGCTTCGGCCTCTTCGATGGCTTTGCCGGGGAAGGTGAAGATATTCACCTGGAGCAGAGGGTATTGGCTGGCGATCATCGGCAGAATCTCCTAGCGGGCGCTGACCACGGTGTCCAGCTCAAAAGCCACGGCCTTGGCGAGGCGTTCCCGGCGGGTGGTATCCAGCTGGTCGGCCACGCCGAAGTGGAGGCAGTGGGTGACGCACTTGGCCACGCAGGCCGGCTTCAGCCCCTGGTCGATGCGGTCCATGCAGTAATCGCACTTGACGACCTTGCCGAGCTGGGGCTGCCATTGGGGCGCGCCCCAAGGACAGGCGGAGATGCAGCTTTTGCACCCCACGCAGAGGGACTGCTCCACATAGACAATGCCATCTTTGGGGCGCTTGCGCATGGCCCCCGTGGGGCAAACGGGCACGCACCAGGGATCGGAGCAATGAAAGCACGGCATAAACACAAAACCCATCCGGGGCACGCCCCCCACCATCTTGGGGCCGACGGAGATAATCTGTCCCAGCCGGGGACCCGGGGGGAGGCCCTTGTTACTCTTGCAATGCACTTCACAGCTCAAACAGCCGATGCATCGCTTCTGGTCCTGCAACAGGTAGTATTGACTCATCTATTCCTCCACAAAACTCGATCACGCCCGCGGCAGATTCGGGAACCGCCCCAGGCCTGCCGGGTCGAGACTATTTCAGGCGCCGCACCTGCACCAGGGTATTATCAAACGCCGGGCTGCCGCCCACCGGGTCCGAGACGTTTTCCTGGAGCAGGGCGTCGGAGGCTCCTTTCAGATAGCAGCGGGTTTGGACCGGCACGGTTTTGCCAAACCCATGGAGCATGAAGACCGCTTCAGGGTGAATCATGTCCGTCACCTTGGCCTTGATTCGGGAGGCGGCCAGCGGGGAGATGACCTCCACCTCCTCACCGTCTTTGATGCCCAGGCGGCCCGCGGCCTCGCTATTGATCCACAGGAAGTTTTCCGGCACCAGCTCATTCAAGTAAATGTTGTTCTGGGTGGACATGTGGGTGTGCACCGCACTGCGGCCCACCAGGAGCTTGAAATCGCCGTTGCCGTTACCGGATCGGATTACCGGGATGTAGGGCGGGAAGGACTGAAAGCCGGCGCTCTCCAGGAGCGGGCTGACCAGCTCGAACTTTCCTGACGGGGTCTTGAACTTGATGCCTTTTTCCCGGTCCCACAGGAGGGTCTGCTCGGTCAAGGCCACAAAGCCCTTGGCGTCGAAATCCTCGATCTTCACTTCCAGATCCCGGAGCTGGAAATTCCAGATGTCCTCAAGGGTTTCATAGGGGAAGTAGCGGCCCAGGTCCAGGCGCTGGGCCAGTTGCTTGAGGATCAGCCAGGCGGGACGGGTGTCATAGCGGGGGCTCACCGCCGGCCGGCGCATGTAGAGCTGGGGTTTTAGCCCCGGCACCAGCTGGATGGAATCGCCCCGCTCCAGGTAGATGGATTCCGGCAGGATGACGTCGGAGTACCAGGCGATTTCACTGAAGTTGACGTCGATGGTGACGATGAGGTCGAGCTTGTCCAGGGCCTTCCGGGTGGTGGCGCTGCCGGGAATGGACTGGAGCGGCTCGAACCGGTTGATGATCAAGGCCTTGATGGGATAAGGGTCTTCATTCAAGATGGCATGGGGCAGCATCTGGGGATTGCCGTGGGAGGCGTCGGCCACGGGAAACTTTTCGAGCCCGGAGCCGTCAAAGCGCGGCGCCTTGATCTTGGGAAACTCCTGTTCCACATACTTCCGGATATCCCCCCGGCCTGCCTCCTTGGGGCCTTTCTTGAAAAAAAGCCCGCCCTTGGCTTCGATACTGCCCATCAGGGCATTGAGGATAATCAGGGAGCGCCGGAAATAGACTTCGTTGGGATGGTGCGACCCCCGGTAGCCGTAGTGGAAGACCACGGCAGGCTTGGCCGCGGCGGCTTCCCGGGCCAGGCTGACGATCTCGGCGGCCGGAATGCCCGTTTCCGCCTCGGCCCATTCCGGGGTGTAGGGTTCGATGAAGGCCTGGAGCTCCTTAAGGCCTTTGACCCAGCGGCGGACGTAGGGGGCGTCGTGGAGCTTCTCTTTCAGGATGGTGTGGATCAGGGCGTAGTTGAGGGCCAGGTCGGTGCCGGGGCGGATCATCAGGTAACGGTCGGCCTTGGTGGCGGTAATGCTCACCCGGGGGTCGATATAGACGAGCTTGGCCCCCTTTTCCATGGCGTTCAGCAGGTTGTTGATGCCCTTGATCTCCAGGGATTCGAAGAGGTTGCGGCCGTACATGACAATATAGCGGGTGTTGGCGTAATCCACCCCCACCTGGGCGTCGGTGTAGCCGGTGAGACTCCGGAAAGCGGTGTTCACCGAGCCTTTACACAGGGCGTCGTGGGTAAAATGGTTGGGGGAGCCGATGGCCTTCATGAAGGTCTTGCTGATGTGGGTATTCAGATTGGTGCGCTCCCCGAAGACCAGGCTCTGGGCGCCGTGCTGCTTAATGATGTCCTTGAGTCTGTCGCCTACGTAATCCAGGGCTTCAGTCCAGGTGGCCTGGCGCCATTGTCCGGCCCCTCGGGGGCCGGTGCGGATCATGGGGTACTGGGGCCTTTCTGCGTCGTGGAGCAGGGCCAGTCCCGCGGAGCCTTTGGCGCACAGGGCCCCCTCGATGCCCGGCACGTGGGGGTTGCCTTCGATCCACTTCACGTCGTCATTTTCCACCAGGACCCGGATGGGACAGCGCACCGTGCACATGAAGCAGATGCTGTAGACTTCTTTTGCCATATCTGGACCTTCCTCTGTGTTATTCAACCTTAATTACATATTAACCTTTTATCGTTTATATATAAATAGGTTCCCATAATTATCGGTCTTTGGCGACTGTGCCGACCGATATTGCAGCCGGCGAGATTCCGGGTGGTTTGGCCAAGGTTTCCACCGCCTTAACCGGACGATCGTCAACATCCGGGAGTTTTTTGGTCCCGCGGAAATACGGCAGTTTATGTTTCAGCCGCTTAAACAGGATATACGCCGGGATATACAACAGGACAAAAATCCCGATATAGCCCACGGAAAAACCGATGAACGGCAGGGGGAACGCCATCTCCAGAAAGCGGTACTGCATCCAGCCCAAGGCGAAGAAGATGGGCCAAAAAAACGTTGCCGACAGAGCTAGTTGCATGAAGAAAGACTTGCCGAAGGCCTCATTGGCCACCTTGTTAGCGGCCTCATAGGCTGGCCTATTTCCCGCCTTGAGGGCCTCCATGGACAAATCCTGATATCTCTTGGCTTCGCCGGCTACCTCCTCGAAGTTTCTCCGCACCATAAGCGAGGCCAGAAAGGAGGTGAACTCCCCCACCAGCAGGGAGAGAACCGCCAGGGCCAGGGTGCCCAGGAGAAAATTCACCGCCGCGGAACCTGAGAGCCGGTAAAACCAGATCAGGTAAGGATCCAGCCAGAGGTAAAGGGGATGCATTTCCATATCTTTCGCGCCGGTAAGGAGGGGCGCCAGGGCCCGCCCCTCCGACCTTGCCTCTCGTGTTTTAGATTACAAGCCTGGGAAGATGGATTTTCCCATAAACCCCTTGGTGAGATAACCGATACCGACGTAAATCGCCAGAACCACGAAGATGCGCTTCAGCCAGACCTCTGGGATCTTCTTGGAAGTTAACGGGCCAAGGACGGAGCCGATGGCGATGCCGATGAGTTCGGTGCTGATCAAGATAAAATCTACGGAAACCTGCTGGACCACCATCATGTTGAAGATGTTGACGATCATGCCCACCAGCACCGCCAGGGCCGAAGTGCCGGCCACGATGAACATGGGCAGCCCGGCCACCGAGGTCAGGAAGGGTACGTAGAGGAAGCCGCCGCCCACCCCGATGAAGGCCGAGATGCCGTTGATGATGAACCCCCCCAGGAGGGGATAGAGGGGATTGAAGGAAAATTCCTGGCCGTAAAAGGTAAAGGCGATCTTGCTGACTCCCCAATGGGTGACCTGGACGCCGCAGGCCTGGGCCCCGGTCTCATCCACGGCGCACTTGCGGATGTGGATGTCCTCAAAGGCCTTGGCCGCGGCCTTGGCCGCTTTCTTCTTGGCCTGTCCCGCGGGGGTGGTTTCATAAAAGAGCACGAAGGCCACAGCAAAGACGATAATGCCAAAGAAACCCACATAGAGGCTGACATCCATTTTGCCCACCGTCAACAGGGGGACTAGGTAGCCGGCCAGGATGCCGCCGACAGCCAGACACAGGCCCAAAGGCAGCACCAAACGGCCCATGCGATAGTAGGTAAAGGAAGAGATCAACGCCGACAGTCCCACCAGGTACTGGTTCGAAGTTCGGATGGAGTCGGTAAGCAGCTTATTCAGACTGGGACTAGATTTTTTAAAGGTAGCGGCATAATCCGACAGCCCGAAGACCGAGATATGCCCCACCCCGGCCATGATGCCGCCAAAGGCGCCAACCGAAGAAAAAATCCAACCCACCCAGATGCCCCACAGGATGTAAAACAGCCAGAAATGATGGGGCGCGCCGGGAATCCCCATGAACCCCTTGGGCATGTCGGGATGGATCATGCCGGGGCCGGTGCCCACGGGGGTCTTGGCAATGGCATCTTCCAGCTTGCCGGCCCAAGACGGTTCCACCAGGACCAGGGTGGTCACCACGGCCAGGGCGGCCAGGAAAAAGATGATGAGTACAGGTTTGTTCCGCATGAAATCCTCCTGCATGAAGAATATGGTCAAGTGCGCCGGCACCTGGCCGGGATAATGATTTTTACCGGCTTTTTCGCCAAGCATCGCCCTGACCCCTGGCGCGCCAAGCCTGACTTAATAGATTGCAAAGATGAGCAAATAGTATGCCAACTATTGCCATTGTATTATTTACAACTTTTAATAACCTTCCAGGAAGATAATCATGCCTTCACTGATCACTGGATGCCCCCAACCCGAAGGGGGCAGACGGGAACCCCGCGCCATAACGTGCGCCGCCTCAGTCTTTTCAGGGCATATCTAAAGATTTAAGGAGGTAGTTAAGGCCCGTTCAGGCCAACTTTTTCCCGGGAACCAGAACCTTACCAAGGAGCAGCTTATAAGCGATTGATCACATCTAGTTTGAATCATTATTTTTTTTTAAAATGCCTCAATTTTCTTGGCGGCGCAACGTTAATCGTTTATGCTTAACACACGTAAGCTCGTTAACGGTTAACCCTTAACCCGGGAAACGTCTTCCCCTTCCGGGGCTGAGCCGGCCAAGATGCAGGGAGGCAGTTACCGTCCAGGCTGATTTCACCCGATCACGGGTCCATCATGCTCCAAGGAGACGATTTTGAAAGGAAAAGCCAATCGAGACAAGCAGGATGTTCCCGAGGCCCTGTTTGAAGAAGGCCAAGAGTACTTCTGGAAGACCGTTATTGACACCATGATGGACGGCTTGGTGCTGGTGGACGTGGAGGGGGTGATCCTGTCCGTCAACCAGGCCATGGAGCAGATTACCGGCTACAGCCGGGAGGAGCTCATCGGCCAACCCTGCACCATCCTCAAGTGCCATGCCTGCCTGGATTCGGTGGTCTTGGGCCGGCGAAAAGAATGCGAGCTGTTCCGGCGGGGGCATGTCCGGCGGCGCAAGTGCATGCTGGAAAAAAAGGACGGCACGCCCCTGCCGGTGCTGAAAAACGCCGCCATCCTCAAGGACAGCAACGGCAAGGTGGTGGCCGGGGTGGAGAACTTCACCGACCTCAGCGAGGTAGAGGCCAAGGAACGGGTCATCTCACATCTGCGCCGCTCACTCAGCCGAGAGGACAGCACCTTCGATCCGCCGGTCCAGTCCCCGGATATGATGCAGCTGTTCATCTCCCGCCTGCGCCAGGAACTCAACAAAGAGGACGGCTTTCACGGCCTTATCGGCACCTCGCCGGTCATGCTGCAACTGTGCACCCTCATCTCCAGCGCCGCCCAATCCGAGGCCCCGGTGGTGATCTATGGGGAGTCCGGCACCGGCAAAGAACTGGTGGCCGCGGCCATCCACCGCCTCAGTCCCCGGCACCAGGGGCCCTTCATCAAGGTGAACAGCGCCGCCCTGAATGAATCCTTACTGGAGAGCGAGCTCTTCGGCCACGTCAAAGGCGCCTTCACCGGGGCCGACCGCACCCGGGTGGGGCGCTTCGAGGCCGCCAGCGGGGGGGACATCTTCCTGGACGAGGTGGGGGACCTGCCCATGGCCACCCAGGCCAAGCTCCTCCGGGTGCTTCAGGAAAAGGTCATTGAAAAAGTGGGGGACCACGCCCCCATCCCGGTGAATGTCCGGATCATCACCGCCACCAACAAGGACCTTCACCGGCTCATGGCCCTGGGCAGGTTCCGGGAAGACCTCTACTACCGGATCGGCGTCATTCCCATTCACTTGCCGCCCTTAAGGGAACGGCGGGAGGATATCCCCCTGCTGGTCAAGGCCTTCATCTACCGGGCCCGGCGCCAGACCCGCAAACCTCTCACCGGCATCAGCGATGAGGCCCTGGACCTGATCACCAGCCATGATTGGCCCGGCAACGTCCGGGAGCTCATCAATGTCATCGAGTACGCCTTTGTCCTGTGTAACGAAGGGGCCATTCAGCCGGAACATCTCCCGGCCACGTTTCATCAGAAGGCTGCGCCGCCGCTCCGGGAACGCCGCCTGGGCCGGTTAGGGCGGGCGACGGACGAGCGCCAGCGGCTGATCGATGCGGTTAACCAGGCCGGGGGCAAGAAGAGCGAGGCCGCCCGCCTCCTGGGCATCAGCCGGGTGACCCTGTGGAAGCTCCTCAAGGTCCACGACATCCAGGTGGACAAGATTATCCGCGGTTAACGCCTGGCGGGATCCGGGAGGAATTTTCATAAATCCCGCCGCGCCACTCACCTGGCGCATCAATCGGCAGGGCCAATCCGGCCCTGCCTTTTTCATCCGGCCGGGCCCCCCCTGGCGCGGCCAGTCCCGAAGTTAAAGTTCCACCGGCTCCCTGGCTTTAGCCTTCAGCCTTTTATAGATCACCGGGACGAGACTCACGATGAGCACCAGGATCACCCCGATGATCACTCCCCGGGAAAGGTTGCCGTGGATGAGGTCCAGGAGGTTGCTGGAGAAATACACGAAGGCAATGGTGGAGGGCAGCATCGCGACGAAGGTGGCGGCCAGATACGGCCAGAATGCGATCCGGGTGAGCCCGAAAGCGTAATTCAACAGGGAGAAGGAGAAAACCGGGATGAGCCGGGTGAAGGCCACGATCTTCCAGCCATGCCGGGCCACTTTGTCATCCAGGGACATCAACCGGGTGCCGGCCAGCTTCCCGGTCACCCAGTCCCGGGCCAGGTAGCGGGCCACCAGAAAGACCAGCCCCGCGCCGAAGGTGGCGCCAAACGCCGTATAAACCACCCCCCAAACGGGGCCGAAGAGCACCCCGCCGGCCAGGGTGATGGGAAGCCCGGGGAGGAAAAGCGGCCCCACGGTCCACACCGCCAGGTAGATCAGGGGCAGCAGGACCGGATACGCGGCGCCGAACCGGCGCAGCCGCTCCTGATCCAGGTACTGCTCCAGGTGAAAATACTGCATGGCCACCACCGCTCCGATCAATAACAGGAAGATGAGCGGGCGGATGACGGCCGCCTTTTTCCGGCTCGCCGGAGAATTTTCCCTGTGAAGATGTGTCATGCAGCTCTCCTGAAGTTATCTTAACCCAGGCGGATCGTCAGCCCAAACGGGATACCATGCGCGGGGTCTAATGTTACTTCCCAGATATATCTTTCAAAAATATTTTCCCCATGTTTGAGAGGTTTTCGTGGGGGCGGTTCGCGAACCGCCCCTACAACAGCCTCCGGGAATGGAAGCCGGCAACTGCTGAAAGATACTCCCGAGACATGACACTATCGCCCCGACTCCGGTTGGTTGGGACCCTGGCGCCCGAGCAACCGGCGGGCCTCCTGAAAGCTGCGCCATCCCGGCTCCGGCTCCCGGCGGGGCCGACGTAGGAAGGCCAGCAGATCGGCAGAGGTGTCGATGTCAGTCCAGGGGGGGAGTAGGTGGACCCTGAGCCCCAACTGCCGGGCCAACCGGAGGGTGTCCGTGAGGACCGTGCCGCTGGACCAGGCCGGCCCCTGGAACAAGCGGGGCTGAGGCTCACTGAGGCCCACCAGATAGTACCCGCCGTCGGGGCAAGGCCCCAGCGCCACCTCGGCCCGCCCGGCCGCCAGGACCTCTCTGGCCTCCGACACCACTGCGGCCGCCAGGTCCGGGACGTCGCTACCCCTGAGCAGTACGGGGCCAAAACCGCCGGCAAAACCCCGGGCGAAGGCCCGGGCCATGCGCTCCCCCAAATCCGCCCCCTCCTGGGAGAAGAGGTCCGCGCCTGGGAAGGCCTGGCTCCGAAAAAAGTCCCGGGACCCGGGGGGACTAAAAGCCAGGGCCAGGCGGACTACCGGCACCCGGGCCATTTCTTCCAGGATATCCTGAAGAAAACTGTGATACAGTTGCGCGACCTCCTCCGGGGAGAGCGGCGGGCTGAGACGGGTTTTCACCCGCCCCGGGCGGGGTTCCTTGGCAAAAATGATGAGCAGGGCGGTCATACGGTGCGCGACACCAAACGGAAGCCGGACATAAGCATCATCCTGCCGATTCTCAATGAGGCCCCCATTCTGGCCGAGACCCTGTCCGGCCTGCCCCGGTCTCCCGACCTGGAAATTATCCTGGTGGACGGCGACAGCACCGACGCCACCCGGGAAGTGGCGGCCGGCTTCCCTCACGTTCGCTGGCTTATCGCTCCCCGGGGCCGGGGGGCCCAAATGAACGCCGGGGCCCGGATGGCCCGGGGAGACCTTTTCGTATTTCTGCACATCGACACCGTTCTGACCCCGGACCATGTAGCCGCTCTGCGCCGGGCCGCCGCCGACCCCGCAGTCGGCGCCGGAGCCTTTGCCCTTCGCCTGACGCCGCCAACCCCCTTCCTCAAGTTTATCGCCTGGGGGGCAAACTGGCGCTGCCGCCTCTTGCGCCTGCCCTATGGGGACCAAGCCATTTTCGTGCGCCGGGACCTGTTCTTCGCCCTGGGCGGTTTTGCCCACCGCCGCCCAGAAGACCTGGACCTGGTGATCCGGCTACGACGGCTCACCCGGCTCCGCCTCTTGAGGCCGCCGGTTTCGAGCTCCGGGCGCCAATGGCTGCAACAGGGCAACCTCCGGACCTCTGGCTCCCACTGGGTCTTCCTGATCCACCACCTGGCCGAACGCCTCCTCACCCGCCGCTGGCCCGTGATGGGTGAGTTGTGTGTTGGGGGAAGGGGCTAAGGCCTTTTCGTAAGTGGCCCCTACCCCTTCCCCCAAACCCCCTTCCGCAACCCCTTACAGGGGGCTGGGAGGGGGGTGTAGGGGCGGTTCGCGAACCGCCCCTACGTCCCCGGCCCCGCAATTTTCTACTTCCTTCACTCATTGGCCAGGCAGCCGCCGCAGGAGGAGCCGTGGCCTGCGGTGCAGCCGTAGCAGTGGTCCCCCAGGTGGATAGGCCGGGTGGCCAGGGTGGGGAGGTCGAAGTCCCCGATAGTCCGGGGCAGGCCCGACAGCAGGGGCAAATCCATGGCCTGGTTGAAGTCGCAGTCGTAGAGGCGGCCGTCCCAGGCGACGCTGATCAGGGTGCGGCACATCAGGCCGGTCACCGTGGCCGGGTTGAAGCCGGAAATGAGCTTCCCGATATAACGGCCATAATTCCTGGACCGCTCCAAAAATTCCTTAAAGCGCCCGATGGGCATGTTGAGCAGGGTCAAAAGCTGGTGAAAGCGAATATCGTAGCGATCCGCCAGCTCCCGGCGGAACTGCGCTTCCAGAGCCCCCTGCTCCGGCGGGAAGTAGGCGCCGGCGGGGTTGTACATCAGGTTCAGTTTGAGGTCCGAGTCCGTTTCCCCGTAGCCCGCCCGATTGAGACGGCGCAAGGCTTCCAGGCTCTTCTGAAACACCCCGGGGCCCCGGAGGCGGTCCACTAGGTCCTCCTGGTAATAAGGCAGAGAGCAGACCAGCTCCACACCGTGCTCCCGGTAAAACGCCGGCAGATGCTCTTTGCCGGGCTCCAGAAGGATGGTCAGATTGCAGCGGGTCAGGATATGGGCGCCCACTTGATCAAGGCGCTCCACCAGGTATTCGTAATGGGGATTGAGTTCCGGGGCCCCGCCGGTGAGATCGACGGCGGGGATGGACCAACGCTCCACCACCCGGATGACCTCCTCGATGGTATCCCGTTCCATCTGTTCCGGGCGGGTGGGTCCGGCCAGGAGGTGGCAATGCTTGCACGACTGGTTACAGCGCCACCCCAGGTTGACCTGCAAGGTGCTGACGCTCTCGGCCTTCAGGTGGGGATAACCCAGATGCTCCAGCTTGCGGGCAAAGGGCAGCATGGGTTTGCCCTACACGGTGATCTTGGCGGCGGCGTTGTGGGCCTGGATGCCATGAATCAGGGTGGCCCCGCCCCGGATGGCCGCGGCCACGTGAATGGCCTCGGTCATCTCCTCCATATTGGAGCCGGCTTCCAGGGACCCCCGGGTATAGGCGTCGATGCAGTAGGGGCACTGGACCGCGTGGGCCACCGCCAGGGCGATGAGGGCCTTTTCCCGGGTCGTCAAGGCCCCGGCGCTCATGACCCCCTGGTAGTAGTTCATGAAGATATCATAGAGATCGGGGCGATATTTGCCGATCTCGTCAAATCTTTCCAGGTCATTCTCTTCGTAGTAGTGCGACATCCGGCCTCCTGGGGATGAACCGGAGGCGGCCCGGGAGCCGGCTGATTCCCGCCGGCCTCCCGTCCTTACCTCTCAGTTCCGGGAATGGCAGGCTGGCGCCGGATGACCCCGGTCGTGCCTGCCTCGTGGGGCGAAAGGGGTGAACTCGATGGCTCACAACCCCGGAAGGGAAAAGCTCGCTCCAGGTTAAACCTGGGCGATGCCTCCGGGCCTCATACCGTCTTCTTGAAGGGGCGCACCCATGGGTGTGACCAAAGTGGGCGGACACGCGGGTCCGCTCCTGCAGTTTGTCGTTTTTTAGGGGAAACTGGTCCAAGAGGGCCCGGGACCCTTCCGGGCCCTCTCAGTCCGGTGGCAATCTCAGCTAAAACCGGGTAAAGCCGGTGAAGCGATACATGTCGCCCATCAACTCCTCGTATTCGCCCTTGAGCTTCTGATAGAGGCGGGCGTTTTCCATGGCCAGGGCCGCCTGCTCCGCCAGGGAGGAGATAAAGGTAATTTCGTCCTCACTGAAATCCCGAGGGTCGCTGGTGTAAATGCGCATGACCCCGATGATGTTGCCCTTGAGGTTGATGGGCACCGAGAGGATGGACTTGATGCCTTCTTCCGACGACTCCTTGGGGTAGGTGGCCCGGGGGTCGCTGTCCACGTCGTAGATGGAAACCGCCTTGCCCATCATGGAGTCGGTGATGGATTTGTCGGTCCCCACCGGGCCCTTGTTGATATAGCGGTCGCTCAGGCCGTAGGAGGCTACGAGTTCCATCTGCTGGCGTTTCTCGTCCAGCAGGCGCACCCCGGCCCCCTTGATGTCCAGGGCGGTGGTGACGGTCTTCACCAGGAGGTTAAGGACCTTCTTCACGTCCAGGGCTGAGTTGACCGCCTTGGAGACCTCCAACAGGCCTTTGAGGAAATTGAGTTCCTTGGTGCGGGTTTCATACATTATGGCGTTGCTAATGGCCTGGGCCCCCAGTTCCGCCACGGAGCAGGCGAAATCCACTTCCTCCATGGTAAACTCCCGGGGCTCCGCGGTCACCAGGCGCATGACGCCGATGACCTTGCCCTTGGCCACCATGGGGACGGCCACCATGGTGGCGATCCCTTCTTCTTTGGCATCCTGGGGATACTGCATGCGGGGGTCGTTGACCGCGTCGAAAAGAGCCACCGGACGCCCGCTCAAGGCCTCGGTGATACTCTTGTCCAGGTCCACGGGACCCTTCTTGAGATACTTATCGCTCAGCCCATGGGCCGCGGCCAGCTCCAGCCGGTTGGTTTTGGGATTGACCAGCCGAATGGTAGCCCCTTTCAGGTTCATGACCTCGGTGATTTGCCGCACGATGTGGTCCAGCACTTCGTCCACTGACAGGGTGGAGCTCAGGACCTTACTGATCTCCTGAAAACTCCGGAGATACATCCGTTCTTTAAAAGCCGTCATCGCCGCCCCTCCCTTGTGTATGCTTGGTCGCTTGCGGGGAATCTTGGTTCGTAGAGAAGAAAACCCGATAGGTTATGGTTAACCATTTTCCCGGCATGCGGCAAGGTTGCCGATAAGAGTTTCTTTACCGCGCAGAATTATATCATTTTTTGGGTCCCGGGGAAACCTTTTAAGCGGGCTGAGGCGCGGATCGCCTGCGGCCGGTGGACCTTTCCTCCCCAGGGCTCAGGAATATTTTTCCTCAGAATCAGTTTGTGGTATAAACGCAGCCATGGAATTCATCCCCCTGCACTTCGGTGACCGCCTGACGGTGATCAATCCCCGGGGGACCATCGGGGTGGTGACTTTGTGGTCGAAGGTGGAATACGTGGTTGAACGGTTCCGCCAGGCCGGGGTGGACCTGGACCCGGCCACCAGCCCCATCGCGGTCTTCGGAAACTTATACGGCAACGGCCTCCGGGAGATGCTGCGGAATCTGTTGTACAACCCGCAGATTCGGGTGCTCTTAATTTGTGGCTATAATCGTTCGGGCTCCATGCAGGAGTTAATCAGCTTCTTTGATCTGGGTTTGGAACCAGTAGAGGGTTCCCTGGTAACATACCGAAGTCCTTTAGCTGGCTTGATAGTCGCTCCGGCCCGCATTGCCCAGACCAGCCGTATCATTGATAACTTGGTTAGCCCAGAGCTTTTTTCCCCGTTACAGCCACCACTTATTCAATTCGTAGGAGACCCCCAGGAACAAGAAACTTCAACAATTTTAATCAAGGATTTTTTTGCAAGGTTTAATCCAGAGCCCTTTCCAGGGATTGCACGTGTGGAAGTGCCATTGCCGGAAGTTGAGCTGGACTACTTTCCCAGTAACCCCCGAACTCATCAGATTTCACGAGATAAGCCTTTGGATGCCTGGATAGAATTATTGTATATATTGAGCCGTTTCGGCCATAGAGTCACAGTAAGGAAAGGGGATCGCCTCGAGCTGCAAAACGTTAAGGTTGTAGTAGGAAAGCCAGAGTTTGAGGAGAAAAGACTCCAAAAATTCTCCTTTGATCTCGTAAAACTTAAGAAATACCAGAAAGACATCGTTCGAAGCAAAATAAGGCCTGATAAACCATCGTTAAAAGGGCAAACCAGACTTCCTCATTGGGTTCAGCTCAGGCCCGACGAGACTTATAATTATAGTGAAAGATTGAGAACACATTTCGGAATGGATGGCTTAGAAGCTTGTATGACCCATCTTAGGAAGGATTCGGAAGACCGTAAGGCATACTTCACGTTGTGGGATAATACAAAAGATCTCAAGGCTCCCTCTGGGCATCCATGTTTTGTTTCATTATTTTTCCGGAAATTTGAAAAACGATTGACTTTAACGGCTACATTTCGCACACATAATGCTCTCGATGGCTGGCTGATCAATTTCTATGGGTTGATGGCAATTCAAAATTGGGTATCAAAAAGGGTAAATCTTCCTTCTGGTGCTATTACCGTAATCAGTCATTCCATAAGTTTGGACCCCAAGGAACTGGACAGGGCTATGATCTTCATAAGCCAGCGCTCCCGCAAGGTATTTCGCATGGACCCCATGGGTTACTTCCGGGTCACCCTGGACGGCAATAATATCCTGGTGGAGCACCGCTTCGAAGACGTCACCCTGAAGGAGTACCGGGGCAAGACCGCGGTATCCCTGCAGCACCAGATTGCCCGGGATGTGGCCGTCTCGGATGTCAACCACGCCATCTACCTGGGGCGCCAACTGGCCAAGGCCGAGATGGCCCTGAAGGGCGGCCAGGAGTTCGTGCAGGATTAAGAGATTGTGCCTGGCCGAATCCACCATGTCACCCGCCGATAAACTCCAAAGCAGATTTTTCCACTATATGGTGGAGCATAACCGGCCCCAGATGGATGGGTTTAAGAGATGGGACTTCCAGCCGGGCATGCTGTTTCAGGCCTTAAAAAAATGGTGGGGGGATCAGGGCGCCAGATATACGAGGCATGAAGGCTTAGACTTATACCATTATGCAGATGCCAACGGGGCGCTCAAGACGGTGGACCAGCATACCAGGATACCGGCGGCGTTTGCCGGTGAGATCGTCAAAATCGAGCCTGATTTTCTCGGAAAATCCATCTATATCCGCCATGACATCTTCTCTGCCGGCGGCAGACAGCTTATTTCGATTTATGGCCACACCGTCCCCCGGGAGTTCCTCGAAGCCGGGCAAAAAGTCGCCGCAGGTGAGATCATTGGGCGCATATCGGCATTTCCTGACAAAAAAACCACCCTGGTGCCACACCTGCATATTACTTTTGCCTGGGTGCCGGTCTGGGTCACCCTCAGCCGGCTCGACTGGAAAAACCTGGGTAATGATCCCGGGATAACGCTCATTGATCCGCTCCCGGTGCTATCGAACTTTGCCTGAAGATGGGCTGGTGGTTTGGCCCGACAATTACCTGAGGAAAAACGCCATTTGGAAAGATATCGCCCATAATAACCTCATCCTCATCGGCACGGTGCACGGCGATCCTCAAGGGTATGAGCGGGCCCGGGCCTTGCTTGACTCCCTCAGGCCGGACCTGGTCACCGTGGAGATCAGCCCCTTTTCTTTGCGCTACCGCCAACGGTATGGGGCCGGCTGGCAGCGGCAACTGGCGCAATCCCTGGCCCTGGCCGAACTGCCCGCCGACGCGGCGCGCCATCTGGCCATCCAACGCCTCACGGCCCAGGTGGCCCTGCCCTTCGAGGTCAAGGCGGCCCGGGATTACCACCGGCGAGTTGGGGTGCCCTGGCGTCCCCTGGACCTGGGTTTTTTGTCCCGGCGGCACCTGCCCCGGTATGGGCCGGAACTCCTGAGCCCGGCTAATCTCAAGGCCTTGCTCACCACCCCGGACGGCCCCCTGGAGGAGTACGTAGTTGCGGAGTTCCGCCGGGCCAGGCTGGCCCTGGTGCAATCCCCCCGACGATTCCTCTCTCCCGGCGTCTCCGAAACTTTGCGACGGGAACGGTTCATAGGCCGCCGCCTTCGCCAACTGGCCTCCAAGCATCCCCGGGTGGTGCACCTGGGGGGCTGGGAGCACTTGGTGGACTGGCAGGACTCCCCGGGACTATGGCGGGCTCTGGCGGATCTATCGCCTGGCCGGGTGCTCCTGGATGAGGCGGACCGGGCCCTGGACTTCTCAAGTGAACGCAATTGATGTAGCAACTGTTCCGAGAAGTTCAAGGTGCAAGGTGCAAAGTCAAGAGCAAGGGCAGGCATAAACTTTTCATTAGGTGCGGGGGGCCACAGGCCCAGGCTGGAATGATCGCCGGTATGGCCAATCACCTGTTTATCCTTACGATTTGGCGAAGTATTTTCCCCCGCCCAAATTAAGTGCTTGAGTTAATAGAGGAATAAAGGGTAAACTCTCCCCCGGGTAGAAACTAATATTTTCCGTGCATCGGAAGAGGACGATATGGATATCCGCCCCCTTACCTTGCCGGTGGGGCCGGATCGCATGATCCGGGCAGTCCTGGGGGTGCCCCCCACCGTCACCATGGACGCGGTCCTGGTCCTGGCCCACGGGGCCAACAACAACATGGACCAGCCCCTCATCAAAGGGCTGCATGAACTTCTGGCCCGGGCCGGGCTGGTCACGGTGCGGTTCAATTTTCCCTATGCCGAATCCGGCCGCAAGCATCCCGACCCGGACGACGCCTTGGAAGGGGTCTTCCGCCTGGTCCTGGAATATGTGGCGCAGATGGACGAATTCAAGGGCCTGGCCCTCTACCTCGGCGGCAAATCCATGGGAGCCCGCCTGGCCGCCCAAATCGTGGCCAAAGACGTGGGCGCCAGCGGCCTGGTTTTCCTGGGGTATCCGCTCCACCCCCCGGGCAGGCCGGAAAAACTGCGGGATCAACCTCTGTATCAACTACCCTGCCCGGCGCTGTTTATCGAAGGGACCCGGGACCCCTTCTGCCAGATGGACCTGCTGGGAAAAGTACTGGGGCAGATGCCGGTCCGGAGCGATCTCCACGTCATCCCCGGGGTGGGCCATTCCTTTGAATCGGGTGGACACACGCTGGCCCCGGAGATCCTGCCGCTGATCACCCGGGTGATCCTGGGATGGCTGGATAGTTTATAAAAATGGGAGGCGAAGAGGGAAAGAGCGATAGTTTTAATTTCTGACCTTTTCCCCTTTTTTCCCGGTTTGATTTGCCGAGAGCGGTGGATTCTCTCTAATGATTGTACAGGCTGAGTTATCATGAGCATTATCCTTGTCGTGGACGACGACGCGCCCACCCGGGAAGCGTTGGCGGGCGGATTGAAGAAGTTGGGCCATGAGATCCACGTGGCCGGCACCGGGGCCGCGGCCCTGGACGAAGTCCGGCGCCACGCCGTGGACCTGGCCATCATCGACCTGAAGCTCCCGGATATGGAGGGCACCGAACTCTTCGGGGCCCTGCGCATCCTCCGGCCTGAGACCATCGCCATCATGATCTCCGGCGCCGCCACCGTGGACGAGGCCGTGTCCGCCCTGAAACGGGGGATTTACGACTTCATCACCAAAGACTTCCGCATGGCGGACCTGCGCAAGGTGGTGAGCAAGGCCCTGGAGACTCAGCAGCTCCTGGTGGAAAACCAGCGGTTGCGGGACGCCCTCCGGGACCGGGGTCCCACCGGCCGCATTATCGGCCGGGGGCCGGCCATCCTCAAAGTCCTCCACCTCATCGACCAGGTGGCGCCCATGAAGAGCTCCGTGCTTATCGAAGGTGAGTCGGGAGTGGGCAAGGAGCTCATTGCCGAAGCCATTCACCACCAGAGCCCCCGGCGGCCCAAACCCCTGGTCAAGCTGAACTGCGCCGCCCTGCCGGAAGGACTCATCGAATCGGAACTCTTCGGCCATGAGAAAGGCGCCTTCACCGGAGCCATCCAGCAGCGCAAAGGCCGCTTCGAACTGGCCGACGGGGGGACCATCTTCCTGGACGAAATCAGCGAGATGCCGCCCGCCACCCAGGTGAAGCTGTTGCGGGTGCTCCAGGAAGGGGAATTTGAACGGGTGGGAGGGACCCAGACCCTGAAGGCGGACGTCCGGGTGATTGCCGCCACCAACCGGAACCTGGAAGAAGAGGTGGCCGAAGGGCGCTTCCGCAAAGACCTGTTCTACCGGCTTAACGTCATCCATATGATTATGCCGCCCCTGCGGGACCGGGTGGAGGACATCCCCCTGCTAGCCTTGCATTTTCTCGACAAGTTCTGCCTGGAAAACCGGCGGCCCCCCATGGGCTTCAGCCCCGACGCCATGCTGGCCCTGAAGAGCCATGCCTGGCCGGGAAACGTCCGGGAATTGCAGAACGTGGTGGAACGGGCGGTGGCCCTGTGCACCAGCAACATGGTGGAGTTCGAGGACCTGCCGGACGAGATCCGCCGGCATTCCCCGGAAGACGACAAGATCGTCCTGCCGGTGGGGTCTTCCATGGAGGAAATCGAACGCCAGGCCATCCACCAAACCCTGAAGAAGACCGGGGGCGATAAGGAACTGACCGCCCGCCTCCTGGGCATCGGCCTGGCCACCCTGTATCGCCGCCTCAAGGAGATGGAGCCTAAAGAAGTGGCGCCGGAGGAAACCTGAGATGGCATGGTTGAACTTCCTGGACCTGAAGTCTTTGCCGGTCAAAGAAGCCGAGGCGGTAGTTCTGCCCATTCCCTATGAAGCCACCACCACGTATGGGTCCGGGACCCGGGAAGGCCCCGAGGCCATCCTGGCCGCGTCCCGCCAGGTGGAGATGTGGGACGAAGACTATAACTGGGACCCCGCGGCGGCCATCCGCCTGGCCACCGCCGCCCCCATCCACCCGGAGGTGGCGGGCCCCCAGGCCATGGTGGAGAAAATCAAGCGGATCGTGCAGCCCTGGATATCCCAGGGCAAGCTGATCTGCTCCCTGGGGGGTGAACACACCATCACCGTGGCCCTGCTCCAGGCCATGCAGACCCGTTACCCGGACCTGACGGTGGTGGCCCTGGACGCCCACGCCGACATGCGGGAGAGCTACGACGGCAGCAAACTCTCCCATGCCTGCGTCATGCGCCGCGCCTATGAGTTGGGCCGGCCCCTCACCCTCCTGGGGGTGCGCAGCTACTCCCAGGAAGAATACCAACTCCTGCGGGTGGCGCCGCGCTTCAAGATGTTCAAGGCGAAAGAGCTCCACACCCCGGAAGGCTGGCAGGCGGCTCTAGATCACCTCAAGGGTATCGCGGGGCCGGTGTATCTGTCCATCGACTTAGACGCCCTGGACCCCGGCATCATGCCCGGGGTGGGCACCCCGGAACCGGGCGGTCTTTCGTATAGCCAGGTGCTGACCATTATGGAAACCCTGGCCCTCCGCGGTCCCATCATCGGCCTGGACCTGGTGGAACTGGCCCCCATCCCGGGACATAAGGTGAGCCAATTCACCGCGGCCCGGCTGCTGTATAAAGCGTTGGGGTATATTTATCAATCTCGGAAGAAATAATGTTTTCGGTTCAGAATGTTCGGAATTGGAGGGAAAGCAATGACAACCAAGAAAAGCAATCCAGATAGCAACCGAACTGCGAAGAAAACACCTTCACCTGAAAATAAAAAAACATCCACAAAAACTACTAAAAAGGCCACACCAGACAAGAGGACACCAACCTCTGACAAGGCAGCCCCAGAGAAGCCAGAGAAAAAAATTGGGTTACAGTTAAACTGGAACCGTGCAATTCATATTGATACAAGCATAGATGAAACATTACTAAAGACACTTACTCCATCCATATTGAACCTCAATCAAGAAAGCACAGACCCAATCACGATCGGCATTGATAGTCCTGGAGGTAGTATCGCAGCCATGCAGTCCCTTTTCGGTTTATTGAAGGCACCCGACCAAGATGGTAATAGGACACAAATATATACCGTATCAACTAATAGGACATATAGTGCTGCTGCCAGTTTGCTCGCTTTTGGAGATTACTCAGTGGCATATCCGCATTCGAAAATTCTCTATCATGATTTGCGCTATTCTGGTATCGAGGATGTGACGCCTTCGAAGGCATTACGAACGGCTCGCGAATTAGAAAGAGGTAATATAGAGTTTTCACTGGACCTTGCGAACCAAGTTTGTTGGCGCTTCATTTGGGTCTATTTGTCTCTAAAAAAGAATTTTGCAATTGATAGAAAACGCTATACTGATTTTGCAAAAAAACAAGACGAAGCTTTTGCAGATGCATTACCATCAGACGAAAATCGCACTATTGACATAGTTGGATTTTCTTTATCTTTATTTCGTAAACTATCTAATCCTATTGGTAATGAAATTGCTATAGGAGCGTTACATCTTCTCAACAAATGGATGCAAATTGATAAGATCGAGAGGCGACTATTCATTGATAAGGAAGGTAAAGGCGAAACTACGGACTTGATAAAGGGAATTAATGATCTAGTAACCGGGATTCGAGCCATGGATTCAAGCAGTCAAGAGTCAGCGCAGTCCCCTGAGCCTACTCAGATTGATGGCCTGAGCGAATCTGCCCGGACGGAAATAAAGCTTTTGTTTGAAGTGATCGCAAGACGCTTCGCGACCGAGGGTCATCTTAACCTCAGTTCGGATGTCTTTGATAGTATCATGGAAGAATTTGCTTTTATAAAAGATATCAATAGCAAAAAACATGTGGATGCTATTACTGATTTGATGATTGATCACGACCATATATTTTTTGGGCGTTCAATTGCCGCAGAACTAAAGAATGCAAAAGGCGATACTGAGCGTCGTGGGATACTCGATCCCGTATATCCCCAGGCTCGAATGTTTTGGTTTTATATTGTTTCGATCTGTAGATGTTTATGCATTGGAGAGCACAGGCTTACACCATACGATGCTCAGTTACTTGGTCTTGTAGATGAGGTGTTAGGCGGCGGCTTTATTGAAAGTAGGCGGGAATGGAGAAAAAAGCAACCAGATTATGTTCAAACCAGGGATTAATGTTAAGATAGGAAATAGAGAATGCGCAGAAAACACGAAGACTTCCATGACGGGGCCCAGGATGGCTTGACTCCCCTGGAGCCCCTGGATGTGAATGACATTCAGGATTTTGACGAGTTGCTGGCAGCCATGGGCCGCACCGCGTTTGGCGGCCGCAGTCTGGGAGAGGCCGCCGAGGTCTTGACCCAGATGGTGCGGGACCCGGAGTGCACCATGGTCGGCACCTTTTCCGGGGCCATGAGCGTCGCCAAGATGGGCCTCATGATCTGCGAGATGATCGACCGGGGTTGGCTCCAGGTGATCATTACCACCGGGGCCCTCATCGCCCACGGCTTCATCGAGACCCTGGGCCGGGTGCACTATAAATACCCGGAGCAGGTGCCGGACCGGCAACTCTTCCAGCAGGGCTACAACCGCATCTATGACACCCTGGAGATGGAAGCCAACCTGGATTATGCCGAAGACGTGTTCCGGGCCGTGTTGGAGAGGTTAGACCCTGAGGAGACCTGGTCCTCCGCCAGCCTCTGCCGGGAGTTGGGGAAGTATCTGGCGGAACAGAGCGACAACCCCGGAATCTTGCGATCCGCCTATCTGAAGGGGGTGCCGGTATTCATCCCGGCCTTCACCGATTCGGAATTGGGTTTGGACCTGGCGGGGTTCATGGTGCGGCGGGCTTTGGCGGCCGGCCAGAACATCGGCGAGGCCCTGGGGTCCCTTTCCCTGAAATTCAATCCCTTTCTGGACCTGGGCGCTTATGCGCAAAAGGCCCTGGCGGCCCCGAAACTGGGAATTTTTACCGTGGGCGGAGGCGTCCCCCGGAACTGGGCCCAGCAGGTGGCGCCCTATCTGGAACTGCTGCATAGCCGCCTGAACCTGGATCTACCGGAAGTGCGATTTCACTATGGCGTGCGGCTCTGTCCGGAGCCGGCCCATTGGGGGGGGCTGAGCGGCTGCACCTTCAAGGAGGGGGTCTCCTGGGGCAAATTTGTCTCCCCGGAGGATGGCGGCCGTTACGCCGAGGTGCTGTGCGACGCCACCATCGCCTGGCCCCTCCTCCTGAAGGGCGTCAGCCAGCGTCTTGCCAAAGCGCCACCGGCTTAAGCAAAACCCGATACGATCCCTCAGGACATACTGGTACCCAGGATCGCGATGCCGGCGATGACCGCGATGACGATCAGCGCCACCCATATCGCCAGTCTCTCGATGTTGATCCGGGAGCCGCCCTGCAAATACTTTGCGTAGTCCATGGCCCACCCTCTTGGTGTGGTTTTCCTTTTCCCTCACCATAGTGCCGTCGCTTGAGCCTGACAATAAGGATTTCCCTGATTTTGTAGGGCAAGAATCCTGAATTTTTCCCAGGGCTTCAAGAGATGGGCCGGCGCGCTTAACCTCGAAATCTCAGGAAAAGCCATCGCCGGGGGCAGGGGGCAAACAGCTGCACGAGGCGCAACTGCAGAGTTTTTCTTCCTTGATGGTGTGGTAGTAGGATAGGCGCAAGGCCTGGCGGCGCAGGTCGGTCATAATGAGCGGTTAGCCGTCAGCTTTCAGCAAAAACCTCGAGGTGGTGAAGTGCAGGGTGCTCACGGCTCAGCTTGCCGGTCTCGATCAACTGCTGGGGATGAGGTCGGCAGATTATTTCCCTCCCGGAAAAATAAACTTTTTCAGCCGGTCGAAATATGTCCTGCCCCCCACCACATAGGTGTCATTGTGGTGGGCCCCGGGGATGATGTAGAGATCCTTGGGGGAGTTGGCCGCGGCAAAAAGGCGCCGGCCCATGGCCACGGGGATGATCTCGTCGTCGGCGCCGTGGATGATGAGCACCGGCACCTTAACTTGATCAATTTTGCCCAGGTTGTCATAGGGGACCCGGGGGCGCCAGTCGAACAGAAAGGGGGCGAGCATTTTGGCCATGCCCGAGGAGTTGGTGAAGGCCGACTCCAGGATCAACCCCCGGCAGGGCTTTTGTATGGCCAGGTCCGTGGCCAGGGCGGTGCCCAGGGAGCGGCCGAACAGGATGATCTCTGCTGCCGGTATTTGCCGGGTCTCGGCCACGCAGCGGTAGGCCGCGGCCGCATCCCTGAAGGTGCCCTCCCGGCTGATGCGACCCTGGGAGCGGCCGTACTCCCGGTAGTCGAAAATAAAGACCTGGACCCCCACCAGATCATGGAGCAGTTTGATATTTTCCAGGCGGTGGCTGATGTTGCCGGCGTTGCCGTGGAACCACACGAAAACCGGGGCCCCGGCCCGGGGCACAAACCAGCCGTGGAGCTTCACGCCGTCGGCGGACTCAAAGAAAACGTCCTCGTATGTTAGGCCGAAATCCGCTGGGGTGCCGACGAGGACAGGGTCGGGGAAAAAGACGATCCCCTTTTCGGAAAACTCCAGGATCATGGCGGTCTCGTGTGCTCGACGCGGGGTTACTGCCCGGCTGCCCCGGGCCGGGTCAGGCTGAGCCTGCTGCATATTCTTTGGAATTGTGGAGGATAATACCAGGTTGCACGCTAAAAGTAACTCCTGGTAACGCAGGCTGGAGCCGGCGCCGGCGAGAGGCCCGGCCACCGGGAAAAACCGCCCCATTGGACTCTAGGGGCGGTTCGCGAACCGCCCCTCCATAAAAAATATAAGGGATTGGGAGAGTTCTTTGTAAGGGTAAGGGCAGGGGCCGCCCTTACGGAAAATACGAAATACGAAAAGCCCTTGGCCCCCTCTCCCAACTCCACTTATCTCACGGCTTGCAGCTCCGGCAGGGGCTATAGCCCAGGAGGTAGGCCTCTTTCAGCGACGTGAAGCGCACCCGGTTGGCCGAGGCCATCTGGGCGCCCTGGGGACACTTGGGCCGGTGCAGACGCAAGGTAGTGCGGTTTCCCAGGTAGGAAGGCTCATCCTGCTTGAGCAGTTTCTGCCACACCCCCCGCTGGGCCTCGATGGCCTCCCGTTGGGCCGCCAGCAGGTCCTCCCGGTAGCGCAGGTTGGGAGCAATGAAATAGACCCGGGCCAGGCCCCGCCGCACCAGCTCGGCGTTCACCAGGGTGCGGTCCGGCAGCCTAAGGTAGGCCAGGAGGCGCCCGTAGTGATCATAGCGCACCTGGTCGTACTCCAGGCTGATCATGCGGTTGAGGGTCAGGTCGGTGAGAACCGCTTTGGCCTGGTGGGCCAGGAAATCCGCCGGCTGCCCGTCCCGCTCCATCTCCGGGGCATCGATACCCAGCACCCGAACCTTGATGGCGCCCACCAGCACCAGGGTGTCCCCGTCAATGACCCGCACCACCATAGCTTCCTGAGGCGGCCGGAAGCGTTCCTCCCCGCAGGCGCCCAGCAGCAGACTGCACGCGGCCAGGAGCATCAGGTTAGAAATTAAGGCTCGCCACCACGGGGAGGTTTTCCTGTTTGAGTCTTGCCGCAAAGTAGGGAATGGTCTCCTTCAGACCGGCTTCCAGGGGCACGGTGGGCTGCCAGTCCAGCAACTCCCGGGCCCGGGTGATGTCAGGGCGACGCCGCCCCGGATCGTCCGGCGGTAGGGGCCGGTGGATAATGGCCGCCTGGGTGTTGATCAAACTCAGGACCTTTTGGGCCACTTCCATGATGGTGTATTCCCCGGGGTTGCCCAGGTTGACGGGATCGGACACGCCGTCTCGATTCATCAGGCGGATCAGCCCTTCCACCAGGTCGGACACATAGCAGAACGACCGGGTCTGCTGCCCTTCCCCATAGATGGTGATGTCTTTCCCGGTGAGGGCCTGAACGATGAAATTGCTGATCACCCGGCCGTCTTCCAGGGCCATCCGGGGACCGAAGGTGTTGAAGATCCGGGCGATCCGGGTGTCCACCCCATTCTGGCGGTGATAGTCCATCATCAGGGTTTCCGCCACCCGTTTGCCTTCATCATAGCAACTCCGTATACCGATGGGGTTGACGTTTCCCCAATAGCCCTCCGGCTGGGGATGAACCTGGGGGTCGCCATAGATCTCCGAGGTGGACGCCAGGAGGATGCGGGCCTTGACCCGCTTGGCCAGACCCAACATGTTCAGCGTCCCCAAGACGTTGGTCTTGATGGTCTTCACCGGGTTGTATTGATAGTGCACCGGTGAGGCCGGACAGGCCAGGTGGTAGACCTGGTCGACCTCCAGCATGATGGGGTTCACCACGTCGTGGCGGATCATTTCCAGCCGGGGATGGTCCCGCAGGTGGAGCAGGTTGGCCTTGGAGCCGGTAAAATAATTATCCAGGCAAAGAATCTCATGATCCTGGTTCAGCAGGCGCTCCACCAGATGGGAGCCGATGAACCCCGCCCCTCCGGTGATCAAGATGCGGGCCATGCACATTTCTCCTTTCAAGTCGCAACGTCGTGCCATTGTAACCGGGTTTAGCCCTGAGGTAAATTCCCCGGGCACATTTTTCCCTTTTCCGGGGATTGACCAAACTGGGGGCATGCAGGCCTCCCAGGATCTGCTGTGGGGGATGGATCGGCGCCGGCGGGCAGGCGAGGCCGCATTTAGCCGTTGCCACCGGAGAGTTTATCCCTTAAACTGGGGTTAATCCGCTTCGGGGGCCTGGGTCACCCGGCAAGGCGGCCTGGACCAGAGCCCTCCCGAAGACCAATTTCCCCCAGAGGTTACGCTTATGCATACGTCACCCGGCTTGCCGCAACCCTCGGCGCCTGGCGGTGGACGCCGTATCGGCGCCCTGCTCATGGCATTGTTGTTCCTGTCCGCCTGCGCCCCCTCCAACCAAGCGGAAGAGGAACTCCGCAAGGAGATGCAGGCGCTCAAGGCCCAAGTGGCCGCCATGCAGGAAAAGCTCAACCAGGTCCAGACCGGGCAGCAGGCCATTTTAGACCAGCTGAAGCAGCCGGCCCTCGTGGCGGCGCCCCTGGCCCTGCCGGGCCAGCCCCCGGCCACCGCCACTCTGAGCGTGGCCCAACTCCTGGCCAGCAAGGACCGCTACCTGGGCGCTCGAGTGAAGGTCCTGGGCGCGGTGGGGCCGGTCATGGTCCATCATAAATCTCTCATGCTCAAGTCGCCCCAGGGCATGATTGAGGTGCTGTTCGGGAACCTTCCTGACCCGAAGCTCGTCCAGACCCTCTCTTCCACCCCCCTGGATAAACCCCTCACCGTAACGGGAGTGGTAAAACTGGGACCGGCCCGGGGAGCGGCGAGCCAGCTCCAGATCGACGCTGAGGCTGTGGAATTCTGAAGCTCGCCCAGCCTTGCAGCCCGACCTGGCGCACCGTGGGCCGGCGCCTGGTGGCCAAAAAGCCGGTGCACCCCGGTGCGGCCCCCGGGGTCGGCGCCCCCGCCCTGAGCCGCAGCCTCACCCGCCTTGACCTCATGGTCATCGGGGTGGCCCAGATCATCGGCGCCGGCATCTTCGTCATTTCCGGGGTGGGGGTGAAGATCGCCGGCCCGGGCCTCATCCTCTCCTTCCTTCTGGCTGGGGGGGCCTGCACCCTGGCGGCCCTGTGCTATGCCGAACTGGCCTCCATAATGCCCCAGGCGGGCAGCGCCTACTCTTACGCCTACGGGATTTTCGGGGAACTGGCCGCCTGGATCATCGGCTGGGACCTGATCCTGGAGTACGGCATGGGCGCCGCCACCGTGGCCGCGGGCTGGTCCTTCTACCTCCAGGACCTCCTTAAGGCCTCCGGCCTGGCCCTGCCCCACTGGGCCACCGGCCCGCCCTTCACCGAGCCGGGGCGCGTCATCAACCTCCCCGCCGCCCTGGTGGTCATGGGTTTCGCGGTGCTGTTGATCTTCCGCACCCGCTTCAATGCCCTCATCGCCCGGGGCCTGGTCCTTGTTAAGCTAGGGGTCATCGCTTTTATCCTGGCCCTGGGGGTTTTTTATATAAGGCCGGCTAACTGGACGCCCCTTATCCCCCATGGCGCCGGCAGCATCATCCAGGCCGCCTCTCTGGTGTTTTTCGCCTTCCTGGGCTTCGACGTCGTGGCCATCACCGCCGAGGAGTCTCGGAGGCCGGACCGGGACGTACCCTTCGGCATCATCGGTTCTCTCACCCTGTGCAGCCTCATCTATCTGGCGGTGGCTCTGGTCCTGGTGGGGATGGTGTCCTACACCCGGATCAACCCGGACGCCCCCTTCTCCACGGTCTTCCGGCAGGTGGGCCTGCCTTGGGCCGCGGACCTGGTGGGCTTAGGAGCCATCATCGGCATCACCAGCGTGCTCTATATGCTGCTGTTGGCCCAACCCCGGGTGCTTTTCGCCATGGCCCGGGACGGCCTGCTGCCGCCGGTGGTTGGGGTGCTCCATCCCCGCTACCACACCCCCCACCGCATGACCCTGCTCTGCGGCGCGGCCGTGGCCCTGGTGGGGTCCCTGACCCCCATCGCCAAGCTGGCCTTTCTCTGCAACATCGGCACCCTCTTCGCCTTCTTCTTGGTCTGCCTGGGGGTACTGGTGCTGAGGGTCACCCACCCTACCCTGCCCCGCCCCTTCCGGTGCCCCGCCGGCAAACTGGTGGCCGCGGCCGGCGCCCTGATCTGCCTGGCCCTGATGCTCTCCATGCCGGAAGGCTCC
Source organism: uncultured delta proteobacterium (assembly GCA_963812015.1). GTDB lineage: Bacteria > Desulfobacterota > Desulfobaccia > Desulfobaccales > 0-14-0-80-60-11 > 0-14-0-80-60-11. The sequence continues at coordinate 2,082,580 of CAWETI010000003.1, forward strand.
TGGCTGCGTCTGGTCCTGTGGCTGATATTGGGGCTGGCGGTCTACTTCCTTTACGCCTGGCGCTCCGGACGGTTTACGGCTGCTGCAGGAGAATAATTTGTAAGTGGCCCCGGCTGCCTCCTGGCAATCCCGGGGCTTGACTGACCGGTAATACATAAAGATTTAGGCTGACCGTCATTGAATCGATATCAGATTAAATCTGACCTTGAAGGCCAAAAATTAACCTGCCGGAGAAGATCTATCCGGTATGGCGCGATAAATCACCAAGCCAAACATTGCCAGCAAATAAAGGAGGCTTAACTGTAGCCCCGGCAACCATATCGATAAAAAAGTCGCCATCCAACAAATGGCCAGAATTCTTTGTCCCGTCCGTCTCCCCGTTGAGACCTCCTCCCACCCTAACCAGGCAAAAGGAAGGGCAATTAATGCTAAGTCATATTCAAAGGCAAACGGGGCGGTTAAAAAAATGGCTAACGTTAGACTTGAAGCTCGCAAAGGTAATGATACCCCCCTCCACCATATCCAGGCCACTACCCCCATTGCTGCCAGGGCTATCGCTCCTTGCAAAACTTCCGTCATGGGCAATCCGGCCCCCAGGAAGCGGGCGCCAGCAAATATGGTCGGCATATTACTCCAATATTCTTTATGATACTTCAGCACCTCTGTAGCATAAGGAATGTTATGGAAAAATGCCTTCCAGGTAGCAATACCAAATACTATGAGGCTGATAAGAGCTAAACTGATAGCGCTTACTACAGCTCCAATCAAGGCTCGCCAGTTGCGCCCAGCCAAAAGGGCTACGGGTAGTAAAATCGCCAGTTGCGGTTTATAGCTGAGTACTCCTAATAACAATCCTCCCATAAAAGGGCGGGAGTCCAACAACAGCAAACCTCCCCCCAAAAGCATAGTCGATAAAAAACCATTCTGCCCATAGAAGAGGTTATTAATTGCGGGGGGGAAGGCCAGGAACAACCAAGGGGTAAGACGATGGGGAGCTATGCGCCGAACCATCCACAGATAGCCATATAATGTCGATAAAATCCATAGTCCAAATGAAATACAATAGGGAAAGAGCGATAGAGGGATAACTATGATCAAGAAGGATGGCGGATAGTGCCAGGGACGTAATCCAACGTCAGCCCCTATAACTAATTTCTCCAGGACGTGTATCTTGGCAATTGAGTAAATTCCGGCCGGATCGCCCTGCAAGGCTAACTTGGATGCGGCATAGAACGCCACGAAATCCGAACCGAGAGGCTTGCCCATCAGGTCGGTGAAGCCAGGTTTGGTCAGCAGGCCGGCTATGATCCAATAACAGCCATACAGAAGGTATGGATATCCTCCCAAAAATGAGACAACCACGAACAAATATCTACTATACAGGTAGATTCGCTCTGATTCTGGCACCTTCAATCCAGCCAAGCAATCCACTTTTATGGACTTGACCAACTGCTTAATTTTCCCGGTCCCCTTCATATGGCCATGTGCGATTTTTGCCGAGTTTCGCCGGCAGATTCAGGCTACTGCAAGATGGAGCCAGGCGAGATCGGCGGAATGGATAATTACCGGTCAAATTAATCACGGGTAAGATTGCGAATATGACCTGTTTCCACCAGGTAATGGGCGTCATCCAAAGGCGCCCCCCTGGGTGCGGGGCGCCCTGGTCAATCGGTGACGCCAAAACTCACATCGCACTGGGTTGAGCGGGAGCTTTGGTTGGGGATTTCTCCTCCTTGGGAGCCTCTTTGGGGGCCGGAGCCCGGCGGCGCGGGGCCGGTTTGGATGAATCCACCGGAGCGGCAGACAGGTATCGGGGCGGAACATAGCCGATCAGGTTACTCTGTAGGTCCCGCACCTGGGCCCAACCGCTGGTGCCCACTCCCAGCATTTCCACCGCATCATTGAAATGCAGCATCGTGAGGACGTTGGCCTCCGGTCTGGGTTTGTCCCGGAGGGGAAGACTGCCAATATTGACATGGTAAGGAGGCTCAGTTTTGGCGCTCAGATCAGGACTGTAACTGAGCCAATTATTGGGTATCCAGCCCATTCCCGACTGCTCCGCCAGGCGTACCTTGGACCAGCCGTTATCCGTCCGCTCCAGGATGTCCACCTTATCGCCCTGATAAACCGTAAGTAACACCGCGCACCCGGCAGAAGGGCATTCCCGCAAGGGCGCCGAGGTCGGGATTATGTAGTAATAGCCGGAATAAGCCTGTACCAGGGAAGTGGCCAGCAACAACATCAGCGGGATCAGCAACACGGGGATAATAACTTTCCTCAGCCTCATGAATCCTCCTCCTGTTCCTCCCCAGCTCCTGCTTGCCTGGGGCGCTTCTGGGCCTTCAAGGTGGCGAACATGAAATTCATTAGGAATGGACACGTTAGTATGAGGGTAGGTGCGACGATCCATGGTAACGACCTCGGCGGTGATGCCAGAGTTTGCTCTAGAGCATACCACTATCGGCTAATTTTTAACAATGCCAAAGAGTTGAAGATACGATCTTCATATCTTAAACGGGCAGTGGTGAGGGAGAGAATTCCCTGAGATGGGAAGAGCCGATGGGGGGATCGTCGGCGGAGCACCAACCGGGGAAACTCCTGTCTTCCGGCCGAGTTAGGTGAAAGTGCCAAAGGAGGGGGTATTGAGGTTGGATCAGCTTATACCAGACCCCGGCTGGGATTATCTCATCATACCTTGACGATGATTAGATCAATTCGGCAATCGTGAACACCGCCTCCACGTCGACAACCTCTTGGGCTACCTTTTCTTTGCCCCCTTCCTGCCGGTCCACCAGGATGAGCACTTTGACCACCGCCAGGCCGAATTCCCGGGCCGCGGCCACGGCCCGCAAGACGGAGCCGCCGGTGGTGACGACATCCTCCACCACCACCACCCGGTCCCCGGGTTCCACATCCCCCACCAGCACCCCCCCGGTGCCATGCTCCTTGGGCTTGTGGCGCACCGAAAAGGCATTGACGGGTTTGCCCTTCAGATAGCTGGTGAGCGAGATGGCGTGGGCGATGGGGTCGGCCCCCATGGTGAGGCCGCCGATGGCATCCACCTTCAGGTCCCGGATCAGGTCGAAGCAGAGCTCCCCGATGAGGACTAGCCCCTGAGCGTTGTGGGTGGTAGGGCGGCAATCAATGTAGTACGGACTCTCCCGGCCCGATACCAGCTTGAAAGGCTTATCGGGGCTGTACCGAAAAGATTTTTCCCTGAGGAGTTCCAAGAGCTGCCGGCGCATTATCTCCATGCTCAACCCTCTCCTGCTTGCCTGGGCCTTCGGCCCCTTGATGGTAACGTCCCCTTTGCATTATCGAGACCGCGGACCGGCTGGTCTCTTACAGGCTATTTCCGATCTTTGAGTTGTTTGAGAAATTCCCGCAGCGCCTCCTTGGTGGAAGAAAAGGCGATGCGGGGCCAGGGGATCTCATTGAGCCCAAAAACCCGGGCCTCCAGGGTCTCATCCGCCGCAGTAAGCTCTCCGGAGACATACTCCGCCACGTACGCCGCGATGATGGTGCGGTGGTCCGGGTAGGAATAGATATTCAGCAACCGCAGGGGACGGACGGTCAGGCAGGTCTCCTCCTGGGTCTCCCGGACCACCGCTTCCTCCACCACTTCCCCCAGGTCCACGAACCCGCCGGGCACCACCCAGAGCCCGTAGCCCGGCTCGATGGCCCGGCGCACCATGACCACGCCATCATCCATGGGGATCACCGCCACCACCGACAGCTTGGGGTCCAGGTAAAAGATGAAGCCGCAGACGGTGCACACCAGACGCCGGGGCTCCCGGGGCTTGATCTGCCGTTTCTCCAGCCGGCCGCCGCATTGGGGGCAAAATTTATACAGCGATAAATCAAGCATGACTGCGCTCAGTAAGCAAATTTTATGGGTTGCCGGGATGGTTTTATTGAAACAATAAACCCGACACCTTGATCTGGCCCCCCTGGCGGGAGAGCACCAGCTTAATCAGGACATCATCAGCGCTCTTGGCAAATCTGCCTTTCCAAAGGACCACCGTGGTCTTTCCCTTCTCAAGGTAGCCTAAATAGCTGCGGGATTCGTAGCCGCCGATACTCTTGAGCATATCACCCCTTACGTGGGAAAAATTGTTTGGCGAGGTCACTTTTTTCATCCTATCGTCGAAATATTGGCAATATACTTCGCACTCGCCTTCATTTAACCCTTTCAGCACCGTATCCAGGATATGGTCGGCCACGGCCTGCACCTCACGGTTGTCCTGGCCGACCGAATCCGCCGCCGCCGGCCAGGCCGCGCCCAAGGTCAACACGCCAATCAGCAGCAAGCTGATAAATTGCATGATCATCCGCTCCTCAGGGGTCACCCGGCTGATTCCTGGGATTCAGGGCCGCCTCATCCCCCTACCCTCTTCGCATTCCGGTTTTTCCGGCCCGCCCCTCATTCCAGGACAAAGGGCGCCGGGGTAAAGGTGAGCACGAACACCACGATGGTGATAATTCCCAGCACCCGGCGGCGCCGGTCCAGGGGCACCCAGTAAAGATACGGCGGCGGGTGGCGCCAGCCCAGAAAGGCTATGAGCGCCGCCCAAAACAGCCAGCCTTTCCAGTACACCAGCCCGCAGACCACCAGGAGACCGAGCACCCCCAGAGAAATATAGCGGTGATATTCAGGAAACAGGGCATAGGCCACGTGCCCCCCGTCCAGTTGCCCCACCGGTATCAGGTTGAGGGCCGTGACCAAAAGACCGATCCAGCCGGCAAAAGCCACCGGATGGAGGATGACATTCTGGTGGGGCGTCAGGGACCCCAGGACCAGCCAGCTCAGCAGCTTGAACAGCAGAGGTTCCCCCAGAACCAGTCCTTCCTCTCCCCCGCCCGTGACGATTACGCGGGACAATTTCAGTCCCACCAGGATCACCGGGATGGCAACCAGGACGCCGGTTAAAGGTCCGGCGCAGCCCACGTCCAGCAGGGCCCGCTTGTCTCTTATGGGGGAGCGGATGCGGATGAAGGCCCCAAAGGTGCCGATAATAAAGGGGATGGGCGGGGCCGGGATGAAGTAAGGCAGGGTCACGTCCAGGTGGTGCCGCCGTGATACCAGGTAGTGGCCCATTTCGTGAGTGCCCAGGATCAACAGCAGGGTGAAGGAAAACGGGATGCCCTTATAGAGCAGCCCGGGGGTCGCAAGAGGATTAACTCCCTGCTGGATGGCCCCGGCGATGACGGTGGTAACCACCGTGGCCAGGAGCAAGCCCAGGTGCAGGAGGAGGCGCGGCGGCTTGGGAGCCGGCCAGGGCGGCATGAACTCCGGCTCCCGCCAGGGCTCCGGTTCCATCTCCGGGCTCCACCCTCTCTCCGCCGGCGTCACTTCAGATCCACCCCTGCCTTTAAGGCCGCCATCTCCCGCCCGGTGAGGTCCCGGAAGCTGCCCCGGGGCAGTCTCTCCAACCGCAGCGGGCCCACGGCGATACGCTTCAATTTCAACACCTCGTGGCCCACCTGACTCATCAGCCGTTTGATCAGATGATACCGCCCCTCATGCACGGTTACTTCCAAAACGGTTTTTTCCGGCTCCCGCTTGTTCACCTGCACTTCGGGGTAAACAGTCCGGCCCTCCAGTTCTATCCCGGCGGCCAGGCGCCGCAACGTCTCCCGGCTCACCTCCCCGGCCACGGTCACCCGATAGGTGCGAGGCACCTGATAACTGGGATGGGTCAGCCGGTAAGCCAATTCGCCGTCGTTGGTGAGGAGCAACAGGCCGGTGGCGTCGTAATCCAGGCGGCCGACGGGATAGAGCCGGCCCGCGCCCCGGCCCAACAAGTCCGTGACCACCCGCCGCCCCTGGGGGTCGCTGGTGGTGCAAACGTACCCGTAAGGCTTGTGAAGCATGACCGTCCGGAGCGCCGCGGTCACCTTGACCACACGCCCATCCACCTGGACTTCGTCCCGGTCGGGGTCGATCTTGACCCCCATAACCGTAACCACCTCACCGTTGACCGCCACCCGGCCGGCCTGGATATACTCCTCCGCCGCACGCCGGGAAACTACCCCGGCCCGGGATAAGAATTTTTGTAAGCGCTCGGTGGTCATGACAATTGGGAAAAAAGGCGAAAAGGGGAAAAGGGGAAAAGGAAAAGATTCGTTGGTTCAATTTCTACAAAACCCTTTCCTCATTTTTCCCTTATTTTCCTCGGAGAAACTCGTAAATTTCATTAACAGAGGGCACCACAAACGCGTCAGCATTGTCAGGGTTTGTATCAGATGCTATTCCCCTTAGCGACGGAATTAATCGCATCTTGAACGGATGGATTTCTTTTTTCGCCAATTCAGGGTTCACATCAATCAATTCCATGAGAACGGCCTCTGCATCCTCACGACGCATGAAGAAACGGACTGGCTTTCTACCGGGATATCGGTTGTCAGGAATGATGACATATTTTCCACTGCGAACGTCTTTAAGAACCCACGCCTCCGCGTTCTCGTCAAGTTCGGAAAGTATTACGTCCAAAGATAGAGGTTGTGTCATTTCATATCCTCCTTACCCCGGCATTAAATTGGACCTTAGCCAATTTGATCACTGGCCACTGACCACAGGCCGCTGACTACTATCTCCCCCGGCCCTCCCCCCAATAGCCTAAGGAACCAACTGGAACTTTTGGTTAAATCCCACGGCGTCCCGGACTTCGGCCAGGGTCCGGCGGGCCTCTTCCCGGGCCCGGTTATTGCCCTGGTGCATGATGTCCAGGACCTCGTCGGGGTGGGCTTCGTAATATCGCCGCCGTTCCTGGATGGGGGCCAGATTTTCCAGCAAAGCCTCGGCCAGCAGCTTTTTGCAATCCACGCAGCCCAGTTTGGCGGCCCGGCATTCCGTAGTAATTTCCTCGATGCGCGCCTTGGGCAAATTGAGGCGATGGAAAGGAAAGGCCAGGCAGCGGTCCGGTTCGCCGGGGTCTTTCCGGAAGGGACGCTGGGTATCGGTGGTCATCTGGCGCACCTTTTGGGCCATCTCCGCCGGCGGGTCGCTCAGGTAGATACAGTTGCCGTAGCTCTTGCTCATCTTGCGGCCGTCGGTGCCCGTGAGTTTGGGAATCTCGGTGAGCAGGGCCTCCGGTTCCGGGAAAATGGGCCGGTACAGGTAGTTGAACCGCCGGGCGATCTCCCGGGTCATCTCCACGTGGGGCACCTGGTCCACCCCCACCGGCACCCCGGCGGCCTTGTACATCAGGATGTCAGCGGCCTGGAGCACCGGGTAGCCCAGAAAGCCGTAGGTGGCCAGGTCCTTGTGGGCCAACTGCTCCATCTGGTCCTTGTAGGTGGGGTTGCGCTCCAGCCAGGGCACCGGGGTAAACATGCCGAAGATCAGATAGAGTTCGGCATGCTCCCGAATGGCCGACTGCACAAAGATGGTGGACTTCTCCGGATCCAGGCCCACGCTCAGCCAATCCGTCACCATTTCCGGAATATAGCCGCTGATGAGCCCGGGGGTTTCGTATTCCGTGGTCAGGGCGTGCCAGTCGGCCACAAAGTAGAAGCACTGATAATCTTCCTGGAGGCGCATCCAGTTATACAGGGCCCCGTAATAGTTGCCCAGGTGCATCTTGCCGGTGGGGCGCATGCCGCTCAGGATGCGCTTCAGATTTGGCTCTGTAGGGTTCTCAGGTCCACGTGAATCTTCAAATGCCATGCTTATTCCTAGATAATTTATTAAGGTCCTCAGGCTTCCGCCTGCGGCGACGCAGTCTCATCGTGAGGACTTACTGCCGCAACGAATAATGCCCATGAAAAATTTTTCAGGTAGGGTGGCCGTCCCTTGCCTGGCAGTGAACCGGCCCCGGTTGCATGGATACAAAATTACCTTAGGCAGGCCTCTTTTGCAAGTAGGTGGGCCAATATCCTCTTGAGGGGAGAGGATACCAGAATCTGATGCAAAACCCAGGTATTTCTGTCACCCTGGGCGCCGCACATGGCCTAGGTAATTGAAAAGACGAGATTCTGCGCGGCGCTCCGCCTGACAAATTCTTCGACCCAAAGGTGTTGTAATGGACGGTAATCACTCATGGAGTGATGCCAAATAAGCGCTGAGTGAACTGATATCCTGGGAAGGCTCAAGTTCGTCTCCAGACCTGAGGTTAAGGATTGCCACCCGGACGGGCTCATTCAGGGTGGTGGGAAAGCTGTCCCCGCTGGCGTCATGTACGGCGATATAGGCGCGCTTGCCTTGGTATTTTATCCATTTCGTATATGACGCTTTCCCGGCGCAACTTGCCGAGAGATTGAATCCATGGGTTTTCATCAATTCTTCGAGTTTCATCGGTTCATCTGACATGCTTTCAGACCTCATCCCGGGTTATGCTTAACAATCTCCGAGGGGATTAGCGCTCCCGCCACTCCGGTTTTCTCTTCTCCAGAAAGGCCTTTACCCCTTCCTCCGCATCTTGCGTGCTGCACAGAGCGGCAAACCGGTCGCTCAACATGTCCAGGGCCTGATTATAGGGAACGTTTTGCATCCCGTAGATGCCGGCTTTGCCGGCCTGCAAGGCCAACGGGCTTTTGGCGGCCAGTTTGGCGGCCAATTCCAGAGTAGCTTCCTCCAGTTTATCAGGTGGCACGACCCGGTTGACCAGTCCCAGCCTTTGGGCCTCGGCGGCCGAGATAATATCTCCTGTGAGCACCATTTCCAGGGCCTTTTTTAGGCCGACATTGCGGGCCAGGGGCGCCGCCGGTCCGAGGCAGATGAGGCCGACATTGATGGCCGTGGTCCCAAATTTGGCATCCTCCGCGGCCACCGTCAGGTCACAGGCAAATGACAGGCCGGCGCCATTGGCCAGGGCATAGCCCTTAACTGAGGCAATCACCGGCTTCTTCATCTTGGCAATGGTGTGATTGTGCTCATCCATCAGGCGAATAAATTCACGGTACTCCTTGTTGGTTTTACCCTTGAATTCGTCCAGGGAAATACCTGTGGAGAAATGTTTGCCATTGGCGTCGATCACCACTACCCGGACCTCGGGATCCTTATCCATTTCCCAGAGGGAATCATTGAGCTCCCGGGCAAAAGGTACGTTGAAAGTGTTCATTGCTTGCGGGCGATTCAACGTAATGAAGCCGATTTGATCCCGTTTTTCCACCATGACGTTGGTGTAGCTCATAACCCACTCTCCTTATTCTTTATTCTTTAGTTGAGAAAAAATACTCTAGTTCAGCTTGGTTTTCTCAAGCTCGCGAGATAAAAGTGTAGTTGGGCCATGGTATGCTGCCAAACGGCGGGATCTTTGCTTGAAGCATACAGGGGAGCCGCCCCGTTCAGTGAGATCACCATGAAATTGGCAATTTCGTCAAGATTGACCCCGTCCCTTAAAATTCCTTTCTGCTCCGCTTCTTCCAGCCACATACGTAACAATACGGCAAAGCCCTTGAAGCCTCTCAGAACCTGCTTGCTCATGTCCGGCGCCTGTCCGGCAAGTTCCACGAGGGAATTGAGCAAAAAACAGCCGCCCTCAAAAACCCCCGCGCCCAGGTAATTTCTCAGGCTGTTTTCCATGACCCGTTCAATCCGCATAAGGGGGTCGGGGATATCTCGCACTCCCTCTAAAACGATGCTCTTCCATATCCTGACGCATTCTTCATAGACCGCGTACCAGATTTCTTGTTTGTTGCGGAAGTGGCCATAAAGCCCCCCTTTGGTCAGGCCGGCGGCTTTAACGATGTCAGATACGGAGGTATGGAAGTATCCCTTGACAGAAAAGAGCTGCATTGATTTTTCAATGATTTTTTGACGGGTTAGGTTTCCTTTGGTTGCCATCGGGAAGCCCCTATATTATATTAAACCGACCATTCGGTATTTTATTACCCCAGGAAACTTTGCTTGTCAAGGGTGCGGTGAGCCAATCACTTCGGCTTTATTCGAGTCCTTCCACGTTCTCCTGAAACGGCTCCACGCCCCAGCGGGCCAGGTCCTTGGGCGCCGCCATCTCCGCGGCCAGGCCGGCGCTCTCGATGATCAGGTTGCGGCAAAACAGGGCGTGATCCGTGCAAAGCCAGGTCTTGCGCCACTGGGAGGTCAACAGGCGGCATTGGGTGCTGCCGAAGCGCTGCTTGAATACGTTGGGCAACCGGTTGAACAGGCGGTAGAGGCCGGGGCTGCCGTACAGTTCCGCGGTGGCGGCCTTGGCATTGGTGGGCACCTCCCGGCGGCCATAGATCGCGCCCAGGGCCGCCATGGCCCCCACCAGGGAGCCGCAAGTATCGCCAAAGAGGCCGCCGCCGCCGCCAAAGCCGGTCATCAGGCACATGGTCTCATGGGGCAGGCCGGCGTCAATATGGGCCAGCACCGCCTCCAGTACGCATTCGGCGCAGTTCATGCCGGTCTTGAAGTTGCTCTTGGCCCGGGCTTTCACCTTGGCGATCACTTCTTCAGGGGTCATCCGCATCTCCTTCATCCTGAAAACATTTAACAAAGCCGGTTAACTCCTCCAGCACCACCTTTGGGTCCCGGGTGGTATCCAGCCTGAGAAGCGGCCGGTCCTCCGGCATAAACGGGTCGAAGTCCCGTATCTGATCCTCGAACAGCTCCACCCGGCCATCGGAGATGGCCTCGGGGTCAGTGAGCCGGATGCCCAGACGCTCGCGAGCCACGGCGGGCGGACACTCGCAGTAAACAAAAACGACCCGGGCCCCGCGCTCTTGAGCCAACTGCCGCACCCGGGCCCGCTCCGACGCCCGCTTATAGGACCCGTCCAGGATGACGTTCCGCCCCGCGGCCAGGTGTTCGGTGGCCTGGCGCAGCATCTCGTCGTAGGTGAGGGTGGAAAAATCCTCGCCATAGATGCCCTGACCAAAAGCCACGGGCACCCGGTCGGTGGGTTTGAGGCCCGCCAGCAGCTTGCGCACCGCGTCGCTGTGGATCACCGGCCATCCAAGGCTTGCGGCCAGGGCCCGGGAGCGGCTGCTTTTGCCGGTGCCCATGAGGCCGAAGACCACCACGATCAGGCGGCCCATCGTGCCCCCGCTTCGGCATACTCACCCGCCAGGCCGAAATAGGCTCGGGCCGTGGTCAAGGCCTGGGCCCGGGCTTCCGGGGTCTGAGCCGGGTCCTGGGCGGTGAAGGCGTGGATCTTGCCCCGGACGTAGGCCCGGTAGCATTTATAAAAATCCAGCATCTGGAGCAATTCGGGGTCCCGGGAGGCCTCGGCGAAGCGCGCCACAAAATAGCGCCCCAGGTCCCGGAAACCGTGAAAGTCCAGGTCCATGGCCAGAAAATCAATGTCTGCGGCCACGTCACCATAGCGGAAGCGAGGATTAAATTCGATGCAATCAAAAATATAGATATGATCGGCCAAACAGATATTCTTCATGTGCAGATCGCCGTGGCAATCCCGGATGCGGCCTTCCCGGATGCGCTTGGCAAACAGGGCCCGGTGCCGGGCGAGAAAAGACCGGGCAAAGTCGCGAATTTCCTCAAAGGATTCCCGGGGAAACATCTGCCCCGCCAGGGCTTCGGTCCGGGAAAAGTTTTCTTCATGATTGTAGGCGATGATGGCGGGCTCCCCGAACTTGTTGATCCGGGGGCCGGTGGCCGCCTGCTCATAGAACGGCACCAGCCGGGCAATGATGCGGTCCAGGTGCTCCCGGCGCAACTCGCCCCGGTCCGCCACCTCATCCATCATGCGGTCCTGGGGCATGCGTAACATCTTCAAGGCATAGTCCAGAGGCTGTCCCTGGCCGCCTACCCGCACCCGGCCCTGGGGGGCCGTGATGGCCTGGACCTCCAGGTAAATCTCGGGGCAGAGGCGGCGGTTGAGACTCAGTTCCTCCTGGAGATAGTGGTGGCGGCGGCCCAGGGTGGTGAAGTTCAAAAACCCCAGGTCCACCGGTTTCTTGACTTTGTAGGCGAAGCCATCGGTGAGAAAGACCCAGGAGATGTGCGTCTGGATTAAGGCGACCTCCCGGGTGGGCTCCGGGTAAGCCGCGGGGTCCAGTAAGGCTGTCACGAGGTCCATGATTTGAAATTAAGCATATTTATACAGCAGGCCAGGGGGGTCAAGACCGACCCAGATTATAGTCGAAAAGAGAGGGTAATAATTATGCGACCCTGTGCATCACCTAAATTCATTGTTTCCTGCCCGAAGCCTTTTGAAGATATTGCATAAATTCTCGAGGAAATTGTAACCCTAAACTTTGGGCCTTATGAACATCTTCCCAGGCTTTGTCATATTCTCCCTTCCCGACATAGGCTGTTGCCCGACCTCCATAGGCTGCCACATGATTGGGGTTTATCTTTATGGCAGTAGTATAATCAGATATAGCCTGGTCTGGCATATCCTTCAAGCCATAGACAGTTGCACGCCCCGTATAGGCCTTAAAACTCTTTGGGTCAAGCTTGATAGCCTGTTCAAAATCTGAGATTGCTAAGTCTAATTTTTCTGGTGGCTTAGAATAGGCACTTCCCCGACCTATGTAGGCTTCAACAAGATTTGGATTTAAATGGATTGCTTGTGAAAATGCTTTTATAGCTTGGTTATATTGTCCTCTTATATAGGAATTCTTGCCGTCATTAAAATAGTCATCGGCAGTTTTCTCCGCCGAGATTTGTGTTCCAATACTAATTAATGCAAGAATAGACAAAACGAAAAATGAAATTAACCATCTCATTTTCTTCTCCTCGGTGATAATTAAATTAACAACCCTCTTAAATATTATTAATTAATTTACTTACAAAAAATAGATTTGCAATATAAATTAATTAAGATAGGCAAGAGTTATTCAAATTACTATTATAATTCATTTATTCTCTATCAACGTTCGCTGGCTCCATTAGATATACTAATAAACGAATAAATAATAATAAGATTATTAATACTACTAATAATGATGCCCAAAATTTTTCTTCGATAAATATATATGTCCATATAATTATTACGATGTATGATAGAAATTCAGAATATTCAGGTTCATCAATCCAACTTCTCCTTTTAATAATTTTAGTAATTAAATCATCCGGAATATATTTTATTGAAAGTTTGTCATTTGTAATTGAGAAAACTATCTCGCTAGCAAATTTTCGTTGCCGAAATTGCCACCAAACAAAGAGGCAAATAAATATGAAGGATATAAACATAATTCGAGGTTTTTGAGCAGCACACAAAGCGTTTGCACTGTATATAAACCAAATTCCACCCAAATATAATGAAGTAGCGATCCATGCCATTTTTTCTTTATGATCGTGATACCTTCCATAGTAATCTCTATAACTCAAGATGAAATTAGTTCTTACTTTTTCATCATTGTTGTTTGACATTGAAAGCCGCCTTTAATAAACTAAAATTTTGTGGTATCCTTTGCCACCGCCGTTCCAAATTATCTTGTTAAAGTAATAATAGCAAAGAGTTAGCCTGAGAAACAATTTTTTAATGGATTCTTTGTATAATCCTCAGCCGGCCGCGGCGATTTCCTCGATTGTGCGGCCGGTGAGCACCGACCGGGGTTCGGTGGCCACGGGATTGCCCCGGGGGTCGGCGGCCTCGTCGTCCGCCTTCACCAGGAGCCAGGATTCGTCCTTGCCGGTACGGAAGCGGGTCAGGGCGTAGCCGCCCTTAAGTTTGCGCCCCTCCAGCCAGACCTTGATATGCCCGTGCGCCACCGCCTGGCCCATGGGGATGGCCACCCCTTTTTTCTCCGTCAGGTTGCGGTAGGGGCCGGTGTCCCACACCAGCACCGTGCCGCCGCCGTATTCCCCGGCGGGGATGACCCCCTCGAAATCGGCGTACTCCAGGGGATGGTCTTCGGTGGGCACGGCCAGGCGCTTGTCTTTGGGATCGGTGGACGGGCCTTTGGGGACCGCCCAGGATTTCAAGACCCCGTCCACTTCCAGGCGGAAGTCGTAGTGCAGATGGGTGGCGGCGTGCTTCTGGATGACGAAGATGGGCTCCGGGAAAGTCCGGGATTTTCTGGCCGCCGGCTCCGGGGTGCGGCTAAAATCCCGTTTTGCCAGGTAATCCTTAAGACTGCCATCGGTCATGACGGTTTTGCCTTTTTAACGATAAGTTACCTCTAACATAAGCACCTGGGCCAATCCGGTCAATGGTTCCTCTGGGCCGATGGGACGGGGCGGCATGGAGCTTGAGAGGAAAAAAGGGCAGCTTCCCAAGAATAAAGCGCAGGGTATTGACAATGATTATAAATGTAGTATATAAATATAAGATTTACTGAATATCAAGGGGGGCTACGGCCATGCACTGCGCAACTTTGAAACCAGGGGTAGATTGTACGTTTATGTCCAAAAAAGGCTGTTCGTTCAACGGCGGCAGCTGTAAAACGGTAGTGACGGAATGTGAAGGCTGCGACCGGGTCTTGGGTTCCAACGGTAACTCTTTTTGTGCTTCTTTTCCTGACCCTGCCGCCAAGTGGCGCCGGGGGGCCTGTAATCTGGCCACCCATGTGAAGGTTGAGAAAAAAGAGTCCGCCCAGAAGGTCAATCCTCTCAAGGCGTCCAAACGGCAAGCCGCCGGCCGCTAACCAGGCGCTGAACGGACAGCGCGGCTCGACGCTTTTGCCGGCCGCGCTTTCCTTTTTTTATCCTACCCGTTTTTACTTCCCCAGCTTCGCCAAGGCTTCTTTGATCCGGCTCAATCCCGTGGCAATCCGTTCCCGGGACGTGGCATAGGAAAACCTCAGGCAGTTATCCTCTCCGAATTCGCCCCCGGGCACCGCGGCCAGCCGGGCTTCCTCCAGAAGATAGGCCGCCAGGGCCCCGGACCGGGATTGTCCCGGCTCCACCTTCAGCCGGCCGTAATACGCCGAAAAATTGGGAAAGATATAGAACGCCCCACCCGGCTTGATGGTGGTGACCCCCGGGATATCCAAGACCCGTCGGTAGATGTCGTCCCGCCGCCAGGCAAACTCCGCCAGCATGTTTTTAACCGAGTCCTGAGGACCGCTCAGGGCCTCCACCGCCGCCTTCTGGGCAATGGAATTGGGGTTGGATGTGCTCTGGCTCTGCAGGGTGTCCGCCGCCTTGATCCCGGCTTCGGGGCCCGTCAGGTAGCCGATGCGCCAGCCGGTCATGGCATAGGCCTTGGACACCCCGTTGAAGACAAAGGTGCGAGCCTTGAGCTCCGGGGACAGCATGGCCATATTCACGAATTTGGCGCCATCGAACAAGATTTTGTCGTAGATGTCGTCGGAAATGATGTAGAGCCCGGCTTCCAGCGCCACTTCCCCCAGGGCCGCCAGTTCGGCCTGGGTATAGACGCCGCCGGTGGGATTGGAGGGGCTGTTGATCACCAGGGCCTTGGTCCGGGGGGTGAGGGCGGCTTTGAGTTCCGCGGCCGTGAGCTTAAAGCCGTTGTCCTCCCGGGTGGGCACGACCACCGGCGTGGCTTCGGCCAGCAGGGCTATGGGCACATAGGAGACCCAAAACGGGGCCGGGATAATGACCTCATCACCTTTATCGAACAGCACCTGGAAGAGGTTGTAGAGGCTGTGCTTGCCGCCGCAGGACACCAGGATTTCGCTGGGCTTATAGCTCAAACCGTAATCGGCCTGGAATTTGTTGGCGATGGCCGCCTTCAGTTCCGGGGTGCCTCCCACCGGGGTGTAGCGGGTAAAACCCTCCCGGATGGCCCGGATGGCGGCCTCCCGGATATTTTCAGGGGTGTCGAAATCCGGCTCCCCCACCCCGAAGTTGACTATGTCGACCCCCTGCGCCTTGAGCTGATTGGCCTTGGCATTCAGGGCCAGGGTGGCGGAAGGGGGAATCTGGCGAATACGGCGGGCAAGTTGCATGGTTACTCCTTTGTGGATAGAATTTCCGGGTAGGGCGAGCTCGCGGGATCATCCGGCCTCGCCCCATTGCACGGCAACAATCTTTTGAAAAATATCCAACATTATGATAATTGTCAACTGCGGGAGGCCTGGCCGGTGAAGTCCGTCGCCATCATCACCAAAAAATTCAAACCCGATGCCCTGGAGGCGGGCCGGGCCTTACAGGCCTGGCTCTACGCCCAGGGGGTAAAAGCCTGTCATTTTGAAAACGAGCCTGAACCCCATATTCCGCCTTTGCCCCCTGATGTTGATTTCATCGTGGTGATGGGGGGTGACGGCACCATCCTGAGCGTCGCCCGCCATTACGGCGAGAGGGGCGTGCCCGTCTTCGGGGTCAACCTGGGGGGCCTGGGGTTCCTCACGGAAATCTCCCTGGATGAGCTCTACCCCTGCATGGCCGAGCATGTGCTCACCGGCAAATTTGAGGTGGAAGAGCGCCTGATGCTCACCGTCACCCTGTTCCGCCAGGGACAGATCACCTGGCGGGAAAACGTCCTGAACGACGCGGTGATCAACAAGGGGGCTCTCGCCCGCATCGCCGAGATGACTACCTGGATCGACGGGGAATACCTCACCGTCTACCGGGCCGACGGCCTCATCGTCGCCACCCCCACCGGCTCCACCGCCTACAACCTGTCCGCCGGGGGACCCATTGTCTACCCCACCCTGCACCACCTCATCCTGCTGCCCATCTGCTCCCATACCCTGAGCAACCGCCCCATCATCCTGCCGGACACGGTCACGGTCGCCGTCACCCTGGACGAAAAAGTCCAGGACGTCTACCTCACCTTGGACGGCCAGGTGGGCCGGTCCATGGAGCCGGGCGACCGGGTGGAAATCCGCCGGGCTCCTTACCACCTGAAACTGGTGAAGTCACCCCACCGCAGCCACTTTGAAATCCTGCGCACCAAACTGGGCTGGGGCGAGTTGGGCGTTTGTAAGTAGCAGGGGCCAGGGATCAGGGGTTAGGGGTTAGGGGCCGGTAGCCAGTGGTCAGGGTTTTTATCTCGTTCCCAAGCTTGGCTTGGGAACGCCTTGACTCGCCAAGCTCAGCTTGGCAACCATTTTCGTTCCCAAGTACAACTTGGGAACGAGTGGAAAAAGGTTTCGGCTTCAAGAGCAGAAACTTTGGGGAATTTTCCCCGGGCCAAGAGGTCCCCAAAACCATTTTTTGACTGCGGTGGCCAAGGCTGCGGCGTAATCTCGAATAATTATCGTTGGGCTGTAGAGAAATGACCGAAGTCATAAAATTTCTAACTAGCGGTACATGGCAAGCCAACACTACCATCGCCATAGTATTCTTATTGGCCATGACAGCGGCTATGATCTTTCTGGCGGCTTTCTTACAGGGTCGCGACGTCTCGTTTTGGGGATTCAAAATCGGCGCGCGTCCCCGAAGCGACAACTCCGCTATGAGCCAACACGCTTTAATCGCCAAAGGCTACGCAAGGATCACCAAGCCTGATCGCGGGCAAAAGGTGCCGTGGAGCTTTGCTGTTGAAGGGACTTTCAGGGATCTCCCAGAGGGCTACGAACTGTGGATATTCACAACTGCTGGTTCGGGTTTGTCTTCTCGGTACTGGCCACAAGCCCGGGCTGCTACGCGGGATGATAATGGAACATGGAGAAGCAATGTCTATGGCATTGGTGGTGATACAGGTGCCATAAGGACTTTTGGAATATTTCTTGTCGGCCATGATGGCCAGGTTCTCATTGAATTCTGGAAGGCCGCAGGACAATCTGTTGCGGCTGGAGCCCCTTGGCTCCCTCTAACACGGCTGACCCAAGACATTTATAAATATCATGAGGTGGATGTTGTTGTCGAGTCCGGCAAGCCCCAGCAAACAGCCTAACTGAGCGATATACTACAAAGGTAGTGATTCCCATAAGTGCAGAATAGAAAAAATAATTCAAGACATCGACTTTTCGTTGCCAATTTGGCTTCATTTTATGGGGCAGGTAGATAAATAGAAGCTGACTACCGATCATTTATACTAATCCCTGGCCCCTGACCCCTAATCTCTGCCTATGGCTGATCCCTTCAAAGAATTCCCCGTCTGGCGCTACCGCCAGGGCCGGGTGGAAGCCGCCCGGGACCGGGTGGCGGTGGAAGAGCCCCTGCAAATTCGCCTGGGCGGCGAGCCGTTTCAGGTGCTGATGCGCCTGCCGGGCTGGGAAAAGGAACTGGCCCTGGGGTTTCTTTATACCGAAGGCATCATCCAAAATCTCTCCGAGGTCATCACCATTCACTTCTGCGGTACCGGGACCGACCCCCTCCTGCCTCCCAACGTGGTGGACGTCAGCCTGACGGAAGTGGCCCTGGCCCGGCGGGGCCGCCGCCACCTGGAAGTATCCTATTCCAGTTGCGGCCTCTGTGCCAAGGAGGCGGTGAGCGAGATCTGCTTGAAGGTTCCCAAAGTGGCCGGCAACCTCACCGTTTCCCCGGCGGCGCTCTTTGCCCTCATGCACCGTCTCCAGGAGTCCCAGCCCATCTTTCAGGCCACGGGCGGGACCCACGCCGTGGCCCTGACCCGCCCCGACGGCGGGGGGTTCATCTCTGCCGAGGACGTGGGGCGCCATAACGCCATGGATAAGGTCATCGGCCGGGCCGTCCTCACCCGGCAGGACCTCACCGGCATGGTGGCCCTGCTCAGCGGCCGCATCAGCTTCGAAATGGCCCTCAAAACCATCCGCGCCGGCATCCCCATCCTGGCCGCAGTCTCGGCCCCTACCTCCATGGCCCTGGAACTGGCCCAGGAACTCAACCTCACCACCGTGGGCTTCCTCCGGAACCAGCGCCTCAATATCTACACCGCCCCGGAGCGGGTGGTGGAGGGAGGGCATTAGACTTGGGAGAGGAGGCCAGGGGCCGACGGCCCCTGCCCCCTCTCCCAAACCCTCTCCCCCAACCCCCATAAGAAAAGCAGGGGCGACCCGCCGGGCCGCCCCCTTACAAAAAAACAAAAAACCGAAAACTGAAAACTGGAAACTGGAAACCGAAAACCGTCTTCTAATCCGCCTGGTTGATGGCGGACAGTTGCCAGGGGTTATTGCCCACGGACCGGGTAAGGGTCCAGTATTCCTCGAACTTCACCGGCTCCGTTTTGCTCCCTTCCACTACCTGCCCGGTGCTTTCATCCACGTTATAGTCCAGGAGGTTGGCGTAAACGCGCGCCGTAATGAAGTCGGAGCCCGATTCCTGCCAGGCCTCGGTGATATCCACGGACCGCACCGCGATATTTTCCAGCCGGTTGATTTTTTTCTGGGCCTTGAGCTGGTCCGCGTCTTGCTGGAAAATCCGGTACATTTCATCGGTCAGCAGGTTTTTGACCGGGGCCATATCCCGGTTGGCCCAGGCCCCCTGAATCTTGAAGAAGGTATCCATGCACATATCCTGGAACTTGGCTTCGTCGAATCCCGGGTCGAATTGCCGGATATTGGCCAGACCCTGCTCCAGGTCCCGGTCGCCCTGGGGCGCCGCGGCCTGGGGTTGGTCATACACCGGCGGAAAATGCGGCTGGGGGGGCAGTTCCACGGTGCCGCTGCTCTGGTAATACCCCGACGTGGCCTCGGCTTCCTGGCGCTTCTTCTTGATGTACCAATAAACCAGGTAGCCAATGCCCGCCAGCAGCAGAATATCCATCAGGCCGATGCCGCCCCCGCCGCCGCCCGCGGCGCCGCCGGAGGCCGACGGTCCGCCGAACAGGCTATGGAAGAGCATGCCGCCGGCCAGGCCACCCAGGAGGCCGCCGCCGAAGCTCCGCAGAAAGCCGCCTGAGGATGGCGCCGTGGCGCCCGGAAGCGGTGTCGATGGCCGGGTGGGATTGACAGATGGGGATGGCTGCGTGGGTCGGGGCGCGGTGTAGGGTGTGGGGGCCGACATGGACCGGGAGCCGCGGCTGCCCATGGACCCGCCGCCTCCCGCCCGGGCCCAGGCATCCACGTGGAAAGCCCAGGTACACAGGAACAACAGGGCAAAAAGGGTCAGGACACCTTTTGTCCAGGTTTTCAACACCATAAGATTTCCTCCGAGTCAACTTCGGGTTATAGGCAAGTCTCTCAATACGCTTATTATTATATCGGTTCGGCCAGCGTAAATCACCACAATTCCCCTCATCGCCTCATCGCCAGAGCCCGGTGGGGTTAACGACCACCTCGCACCAGTCAAGCGAGCCGGGGCGACCGCCTGGCGGACCGTGGGCCGCTTCTATTTGACCGGTTTGACCCCCAGCTTTTCCAACTCCCCGCAGCAGAGGGCGCTCCCCAGCCGGCAACCAGCCTGGTAATCGGCGATGGCCTTGTCCTGCTGCCCCAGGTGGTGCCGGTAAATATTGCCCCGGAAGAAATACGACAGCGCCAGGTCCGGCTGCAGGGAGATGGCGGTGGTAAAATCATCCACCGCCTTCTGGTATTCCCCCTGACAGAACCAGGCCATACCCCGCTTGTTAAACACCCAGGGGTCCCGGGGGGCCAGCCGGGCGGCCCGGTTGAGGTCGGCGATGGCCTCGGCGAACTGGCCTTCCTGGGCCAGGCAGTCTCCCCTTTCCTTACAGGCCTCGGCGTTCCTGGGGTCACATTTCATGGCCTGGGTAAAGATCCAAATGGCCTCCGGGCGCCGTTCCAATGCCACCAGGATATTCCCCTTGGCCAGGAGGAACTTGACATTTTTGGGGTTGTCCGCCAGGGCCAGGTCCACATCCTCCAGGGCCTCTTTATTGCGCCCCAGGCCATTCAGGGCCAGGGCCCGGTAATACCTGGCCTCCAACACCTGGGGATAGCGGTCCACGTATTCATTAAGCAGTTTCAGGGCCTCCTCGTTGCGCCCCGCCTTCTGGGCCTCCATCCCCTTGACCAGGAGGGCCTGCCCGGCCCAAGTCGGAACCGCCATGACCATCAGACAGAAGAGGGACATGACAACCGTTCGCCGTGAAACCATTGCCGGTCTCCTTGCCACCTTGCTGGCGCTCAGTATGATCGGCCCGGGCCAGGATAATAAAGGGCCACTGCCGGGGCAGATGACCCTTTATACCACAAATTGATTTTTCCCTTCCAGACTTAATAACTACGCATGGCCCTCAGGCGCGCCACCCGCTCTTCAATGGGCGGGTGCGTGCTGAACAAGTTCATGAGGTTGCTGCCCGTCAGGGGGTTGACGATGAACATGTGGGCCGTGGCCGGGCTGGCGTTCATGGGGGCCCGCTGCACCCCCATGGAGAGCTTCTCCAGGGCCCGGGCCAGAGATTCGGGATTGTGGGCCAGGTGCGCCCCGGTCTCGTCCGCCAGGTATTCCCGGGACCGGGAGACCGCCATCTGGATGAGCATGGCCGCGATGGGGGCGATGATGGACATCACCAAGACCCCGATAATGCCGCCTCCTTCGTCATCGTCCCGGCCCCCGCCAAAGATGGCGCCGAACCGGGCCATGTCCGCCAGGATCATGATGGCCCCGGCCATGGTGGCGGCGATGGTGGAAATCAGGATGTCCCGGTTCCGGACGTGGCCGATCTCGTGGGCCAGCACCCCTTTTAATTCCACGGGGGTAAGCAAGCGCATGATCCCTTCAGTGGCCGCCACCGCGGCGTGGTCCGGGTTGCGGCCCGTGGCAAAGGCATTGGGGGAGTCGTCCGGAATAATGTAGACCCGGGGTTTGGGGATGCCGGCCTCCCGGGCCAGTTCCTCAACGATTTGGTGCAGTTGGGGGGCATCCGCCGGGGTCACTTCCTGGGCGCCGTACATCTTCAGCACGATCTTGTCGGAGAACCAGTAGCTGAAGAAGTTCATGCCCAGGGCCAAGAGAAAGGCCAGATACATGCCGGAGCGCCCGCCTAAAAGTCTCCCGATGACGATGAGAAAAGCGGTCATGCCGGCCAGCAACAGCACCGTTTTAATGCGGTTTTCCATAAATCTTACTCCCAACCCAACCGAGGTCCGCCCATGCCGGGAAACTCGTCAGGTTTAGATCTCTCTTTGTAGACGGCGATTTTCCTTAAATAGTAAAATCAGTCATGATTCTTGTCAATAGAATCCGGCGGCCCACCTGGATGGATAACATAAAGAAAATATTCCTGATTCCCCTTGGGGCCCTTCAAGGGCGAGGGAAAAGCCGGACTCACTTGAAAGCCCAGATCGGTGGCTGCCGCAGCCACCTTTTGGACCGCCGCCCGTTGCATCTCTGGGTCCCGGACCACCCCGCCTTTGCCCACCTGGCCTTTGCCCACTTCGAATTGGGGTTTTACCAGGGCCACGATCTCCCCCCCGGGCCGGAGCCATTGCAGGATTTTCGGAAGCACCAGGGTCAGGGAGATGAAGGACAGGTCCAGGGTGGCCAAATCAATGGGCTCGGGGATGGCTTCTTTGGGCAGGTGGCGGATGTTGACGCGCTCCAGCACCACCACCCGGGGGTCGTGCCTGAGGCCGGCGTCCAGCTGCCCATAGCCCACATCTACGGCATAGACTTTCCGGACGCCCCGGGTCAGGAGGCAGTGGGTGAAGCCCCCGGTGGAGGCCCCCGTATCCAGAGCCGTCTTGCCGGCGGGGGAGATCTCAAAATGGTCCAAGGCCCCGGCCAGTTTCTCTCCGCCCCGGCTGACAAAGGGGGGCGACTCCTTCAAGGTGACCTGGATTGCATCCGGCACCAGGGTGCCGGCCTTGGCCGCACTGGCCCCCTCCACCTGCACCCTTCCGGCCAGGATCAAGGCCTGGGCCTGGGCCCGGCTTTTGGCCAGGCCTCGCACCACCAGCAGTTGGTCGAGTCGCGTTTTCATCTGCACCTCGCCCTGGCTCGGCGTTGACAAAATATTTACCCTGCGGCCGCCCTGATGTCACCCTGCATGGCGCTCTAGTCAAGACCGGCCCAATCCAATTCAGCCTCCAGGTCGCCTAGCGCCTGGCAGGCGTACCGGTTAACCCTTGGGGAAAATTCTATCATGAATCGGCTGACCGCAGGAATTTTCGCGATAGTTGACCTACCGGTGTTCCGGCCTTCCGCACCCCTTCATCCAGGCATTGCCCCCATCAAACCCGCCCTTCGGGGCGATGCCGAACCTCGCGGCAGTTCTTCTGAATTTGAGGAAGGTGCGGGGCTTGGCACGATAGGTGGGCATCAGCGGGGCATGGCGGAATGGTCCAGGAGAAAATAACAAAAACCAGAAGCTGCATGGCTCCTTCAGGATGTACCGGGGCAATAAAGTCCCGTTTATCTCACCCGCAACGGTCCTCTGGATGACGGGCCCGGGAGGCGAAATAGCCGCGGCCGCGGTCAGCCTGCGCCTGGAGCTAACTCGAGTAGGTTTGCCGATCTTTGAACATCCGGTACTGGACCGCGTACCCGAAGCCCCCCAGCACCAGCACCGCCACGACCGCCAGGAAGTTGGCCCCCCCGCCCTTAAAGGCCAAGGCCGGGAAAAGCAAGCCCAGGCCCAAGACTATCTGCACGGCGCCGCTGAAGGCGGTGGATAGCATCACGAAGAGATCCCGGGCGTGATAGAACATAAACCCCACGAGCACCGCCCCCAGCCCCCCCAGCACGATCACCACTCCCTGGGAGGCATTCAGGGCCAGGCCCAATGAGCTCAAGATCATGAGGCCCAAGGCCGCCCCAATCACGATGACGCTGACACTCCAGAGGGGATAGGCGAGCACCGCCAGGACCACCGCGGCCCCGCCGCCGATCACCAGGGCCAGCCATGGATAGCCGGCCGGGACGAAGGACTGGCCAAGCACGTAGCCATAGATCAAGCCGGCCAGGACCAAGAAAATGCGGAATAATGGGTAGCCATAAAAACAACTGGCCAGACCGACGAGGATAGCGGCGATGCCAAACCATGCATCCATGGGCAGGGTTCCTTTCTGGTGTCTCACCGAAGATTATGCCGCAGGTTGCCTCGGCCGGTCTCGATTTTGAGCCTGGAGCCGCTTGGCCCGAGGTTTGACGGTGATGGTGGACAAACTATGACCAATTTTTTCCCAGCTCCTCCGGCTTTTTACCTGAATCGCATCGCCCCGGGCCATCTCGGTAAGGCCCGGCTATCCGGCCGCATAACTCACGATGGTCAAAAGACGCGATGAGCCGCCGGGTGAATTAAGGCCCACCCGGCAAAACTCCTGGTTCTCTCAGAACCCTCAAGCAGGCCCGGGACTCCCTATCCTTACAACAGCTGCTCTTTCACCAGGTATTCCATGGACCGCTGGGCATAGGTGGTCATGGTGCTGATCATCCAGGTGAGATGGGACTGGATGTCGGCGTACATGCTGGCGTCGGCCATCCCGATGATGCCCTTCATCACCGTTTGCACCCGGGTCATGTCGGGGTGGTCGATCTGTATCTGGGTCAGGTTGACCTCCTGCTCCAGGCCTTTGAGAAAATCCAGGAAGAGCCGGCCGGCCCCTTCCCGTTCCTGCCCATCCATCTGGATCACGGTGGTGAGCAGGCGGGATGCGAGGATAAGCTCCGCTTTCACCCGGTCGGCAAAATGAAACGTCAGAATAGCCTGTCGCCGGTTGGCCGGGAAGGCTTCAGCCATATCGTCACCTCCGATTAATCTGCCGCTCAATTTACCATATCTGCAGTGCCGCCACAACCTGGGGCCGGCGGCCCGAGACGGCCACCCCGGTTGGCCGATTCAGCTCGATCCCCGCCGGGAGGATTCACCCTGCCCACCCTTAAGAGGCTGAACTTTTGGGAAAGACCTCCGGTAAGGCGGTCAAGTCGGGAGTGGCAGAGATATTTTGCTTCTTGATCTTCTCCAGCAGGGTGGTGCGGTTGAGGTGGAGGAGTTGAGCCGCCCGGCTTTTTACCCAGTCGCTCTGGCGCAAAGCCTTGAGGATCAGGTTCCGTTCGAAGGCCTGGACCGCGTCGGTAAAATGGATGCCCTGGGCCGGGAATCCCTCGGCCTCTTCTTGAGCGGGAAGGATGAGCCGCTGAAACCTCTCGGGCAGGTCGGACACCTCAATGACTTCGCCTTCGGTCAGGATGATCAGGCGTTCCACCAGGTTTTCCAACTCCCGGACGTTCCCGGGCCAGGGATGCTGCAAGAGCAGGTCCTGGGCCGCGGCGCTGATACGCTTGAGGGGCTTTTTCTTGGTGCGGCTATACACCTGGAGAAAGTGCTGCAACAGCAGCGGGATATCGGAGACCCGCTCCCGCAGGGGCGGAACCTGGATGGGAATGACATTGAGGCGGTAGAACAAATCCTCCCGGAACCGGTTCTGGCGCACCAGTTCTTCCAGGTCCCGATTGGTGGCGGCGATCACCCGGATATCCACCCGCATCGTCTTGATGCCGCCGATTCTTTCAAAGGAGTGATCCTGGAGGACCCGGAGGATCTTCACCTGGAGGCCGGGGCTCATCTCCGAGATCTCGTCCAAAAAGATCGTGCCGCCGCTAGCCTGCTCAAAGCGGCCGATCCGGGTGCGCACCGCATGGGTAAAGGCGCCCCGTTCGTGCCCAAAGAGCTCGCTCTCAAGCAGTTCTTCGGGGATGGCGGCGCAGTTTACCGGGATCAGGGGTCCCTCCCGACGGCAACTGTTATAATGGATGGCCCGGGCGATGAGTTCCTTGCCGGTGCCGGATTCACCCAGGATCAAGACGGTGCTGTCGGTATCCGCCACCTTACGGATCAGATCAAAGACCCGGGTTATGGCGTGGCTGTCGCCCACCATGTTGGCGAAACCGTACCGCCGGTGGAGTTGTTTCTTCAGGTGGACATTCTCCCATTTAAGGCGGCGGTGCTCCAGGGCCCGGGCCACCACCAGGCGGAGTTCGGTGGGGTCCACGGGTTTGGTGAAGTAATCATAGGCCCCCTGGCGCATGGCGGACACCGCGTTGGTGATGGTGCCGTAACCGGTGATGATGATGCACGGGCAGTCGGGCTGTTCCCGCCTCAGGTATTTCAGCAGTTCCATGCCGCCCAGGCCGGGTAAGGCCAGGTCGCTGAGCACCAGGTCAAAGGCCTGCTCTTTCAGGCAAAGCAAGCCCTGTTCCCCATCGGCGGCGGAGGTTACTGCGTAGCCTTCGGCCGCCAAAATCTCTTTCAAGCTCTGGAGCAGGGCCGGATCATCATCCACCACCAGGATGGAGGCGTTATCCCGTTTCATAAAAGATCTCCCACAGTTAGTAAAGGATACACCAAATTCCCCCGAGTGTCAATAAAATGACATACCCCAAACTCTTTCTTAATAAGGCGCGCGGGAAAAGGGTTGACTTGGAAAAAATAATATTGTTATGCTGTGACAACCCTTGCGTGAGGAGAACTAGTGTTACCTACTCTTGCTGTAATTTTATGGGCTTATGGAATGTACGCCCTGCTTTCCTATATTTCCCAGCGCAAGGGCGGCCATCTCCGAAGTCGCAGCCGTTGGCGTAAGCTTACCTGGCTTACCGTAGTGGGTAGTGTCGGCGCCGGAGTGGGGGTCCTCTGCTGGTGCTGCCTCTCCCCCGACAAGAGTGATCACCGGCTGAAACTTACCGGTTTTCTAGGAACCGTATATGCCGAGGGCTGGCCGGACCGGGTAGATCAGGGTCAGTATCCGCCAGTCAAAAGCCAGAACCAAGGGTCAGGGGAACAGCCGGTTTATGCCTTGTTGCACCCGGAGACCCCGGTAAGCCAGTTCGAGCCGGAAAAGAAACTTCCCAAACCCAGACCGGGCCGGGCCGCCAAGCAGGGGTCTTCGGTCCACGCCCAGGATAAGGCCGGTAAAACCACCAAGGCCACCAAAGCCACGGCCCCACCGTCTAAAAAGGACAAAGTGGCCGCCAAGAGCCACGCCGATAAAAAGCGGCCTTCGGCGGCGCGAGGCAAGCCGGCCAATGCCGGTTAGCAACCTGAAAGCCGCCACCCGGCGCCGGGTTGACCCACAGCCACTGTGATCCGCCACTTACCGAGACATCCGGAAGTTTTTTCCTTAAAAGCCTGGAAGCGGGGCCTCCGGCTGAAGCCGCAGCCGCGCCTGGCAGGGTAACCGTTGCCCCAGGTCTCAGCCACCCAGACGGGCACCATCGCCCGGGCCGCAGGCACGGTCAGCGTCGCGGTGTTAGCCAGCCGGATTCTGGGGCTGGTGCGGGAACAAGTCTTTGCCGCGCTCTTTGGGGCCGGCTACGCCTTTGACGCCTTCGTCGTCGCCTTCCGGATTCCCAACCTCCTGCGGGACCTGTTTGCCGAAGGGGCCTTGAGCTCCGCCTTCGTCACGGTGTTCACCGATTACGATCAGCGCCTGGGGGCCGAGAAGACCTGGCGGCTGGCCAATAACGTGATCTTTTGCTTCACCCTGTTCCTGAGCCTGGTGGTCATGGCGGGGATGTGGTTCTCCCCGGAGATCGTGAGGTTCATGGCCCCGGAATTCGGGGCGGTGCCAGGGAAGCTTCCCCTCACCACCCTGATGACCAGGATCATGTTCCCCTTCCTGGTGCTGGTGTCCCTGGCGGCCCTGGCCATGGGGGTCCTCAACACCAAAGGGAAATTCTTTGTCCCCTCCCTGTCCTCCAGTTTTTTCAATCTAGGCTCCATCGTCGCCGGGGTCGGCCTGAGCCTGGCGGCTCCCCGGTTAGGGATGGCCCCCATCGTCGGCATGGCCTGGGGCGCCCTGATCGGGGGTGGGTTGCAACTGGCGGTGCAGTTGCCCCTCCTGTGGCGGGTGGGATTTCGGATAAAACTCGTCCTGGACTTCAAAGAACCGGGGTTGCTGCGGGTCCTCAAGTTGATGCTGCCCGCGGTGGTGGGCCTGTCCGCTACTCAGATCAATAACTTTATCAATACGTTCTATGCCTCCAGTTGCGCCCAGGGCAGCGTTTCCTGGCTCAATTACGCTTACCGGTTGTTCCACCTGCCCATGGGCCTGTTCGGCGTAGCCCTGATGGTGGCTACCCTGCCGCTGGTCTCCCGCCACGCGGCCAATCATGACCTGCCCGCCCTCCAGGAAGCCCTGCAATCTTCCCTGTCCCTGGCCATCCTGGTTACCCTGCCCGCGGCCTGCGGCTTGATCTTTCTGGCCCAGCCCATCATTGCCCTCATTTATCAACACGGCCTGTTCAGCGCCGTGGATACCCAGCAGACGGCCGCGGCCCTGGCGTTGTACGCCCTGGGGCTGGTGGCTTTTGCCGGGGTCAAGATCATGGTCCCGGTCTTTTATGCCCTGGATGACACCCGGATACCGGTGGTGGGCTCCTTTCTGACGGTGGGCGCCAACCTGCTCTTTATCCACCTCTTCCTTTCGCCCCTGCAACACCGGGCCATCGCCTTATCCACTTCCTTGAGCGTGATGGTAAATTTTCTCTTTCTCGCCGCGGTGCTCTATCGCAAACTGTCCGGTTTCAAGGTGGGCGGTCTCGTCCTCAAGCTCCTTAAGGTGGCCGGGGCCAGCTTGATTATGGGCCTGGCGGTATATTGGCTCTACCCCGTCGCCACCGCCTGGCTGGGATCGGGCCTGTTGGGACGGACTTTGGGTTTGGGCGGGGTGATCGCCATAGGCCTGGGCCTCTATGTGGTTGTGGTGTCACAGTTGCGCATTCCGGAATTCCAGGAGATCGTGCGGCATGTACGAAGCAAGCTTAGCCGTTAAGGGACAGGGAGGGCAGGTGGCGAACTGGACCGGGCCGCATCTGCCATTTATTATCAAATTCTCGATTCTGGCCGATAGATTCTTTAGAACTCAGGCTGATGCGGGGAGGTGGGTCCTTGGATCGGCCCAGCCGTCAACCGTCCCGCGGGTGCGGCTGCATGAGGCGATTTTGAGCCTAAGGAATCTAACCGGTGACTCGGTGTCGGAAACTATTCCGGCGGACCTTCTTTGGCGTCGTCCTGGCCCTGGGGCTTTTTGCCGTCCCGGCGGTTTCCCAGCCCGTGCATATTATCCTGCCGATAAAGTTGCCGCTGTTTCCTCTCCAGATACCGTCAGTGCCCTTAAACGAGACCGTCATCCGCATTCCCATGACCGTCTCCCGCCCCCCCGGCGTTCAGCGTCTCAACCTGGAGGCGACTCTGTACCGGCCATCCGGCCCCGGCCCGTTCCCGCTGGTGGTGCTGAGCCACGGCACCTCCCGAGACCCCTGGCAGCGAGTGGGAAGGCGTCTCCGCTATGACGCCCAGAGCTGGAAATTCGTCAGCATGGGATTCGCCGTGGTGATCCCCATGCGCCGCGGCTACGGCCATTCAGAGG
The DNA here is from genome assembly GCA_963812015.1 of uncultured delta proteobacterium. Lineage (GTDB taxonomy): Bacteria > Desulfobacterota > Desulfobaccia > Desulfobaccales > 0-14-0-80-60-11 > 0-14-0-80-60-11. The sequence continues at coordinate 2,111,539 of CAWETI010000003.1, forward strand.
GAGATTACGCCGAAGGCGATGGTCTCTGTGGGCACTCCTATTTTTATGAGGCCGGGCTGCAATCGGCCAGGGATCTGCGGGCCACCGTGGAGTATGTGTCGACCCTCCCCGGCATTGACCCGCAACGCCTGGTGCTGGTGGGCCACTCCAGCGGCGGTTTCGCCTCGCTGATCCTGGCCAGCCAGGGATTGCCGGGGGTGCGGGGAGTAATTAATTTTGCTGGGGGGCGCGGTTCCACGGCGCACCAGAACTGTTCGCCTGATAAGTTGATCGAGGCCTGTGGCCTGGCTGGGCGCACCACCCGGGTGCCCACCCTCTGGGTCTATTCGCAAAATGATTCGTATTTCCCTCCCCGGTTGGCCAGGGAGATGTCCGCCGCCTTCCGCCAGGCCGGAGGCTGGGTCGAATTCGTCATGCTCCCACCCTTTGCCGAAGAAGGGCATTATCTGTTCACGGACGTGCGGGGGTTGGACCTATGGACGCAGGCGGTCAACCGGTTTCTCAACGGTCTCGGGTTCCCCGGGTCGATGCCGCGACCTTAAGTGAGGAGGCTCTTTATGGACCCAGCCGAGAAGATCGGCCCCATCTTAAAGCTGCTGGATAAGTATTACGGGGACGCTCATGTTACCCTGGACTTCACCAATCCCCTGGAGTTGCTGGTCGCCACGGTGCTGAGCGCCCAGTGTACCGATGTCCGGGTCAACAAGGTCACCCCGGCCATCTTCAAGCAGTACCCCAGCGCGGCCCACTACGCCGACGCCGACCTTACGGACCTGGAGCAGGCCATCTATACCACCGGCTTCTACCACCAGAAGGCCAAGAGCCTTAAAGCCCTCTGCCAGGCCCTGGTTTTGGAGTTCGGCGGCCAGGTGCCCCCTTCCCTGAATGACCTGGTGAAACTGCCGGGGATCGGCCGCAAGACGGCCAACGTCATCCTGGGCAACGCCTTCGGCATCCCGGGCCTCGTGGTGGACACCCACATGAGCCGGGTATCCCAACGCCTGGGGCTGACCCGCCAGAAAGACCCGGTAAAGATCGAGTTCGACCTGATGCCCCTGGTGCCCCAGGAGCGCTGGGTGAAATTTTCCCACCAGATGATCGCGCATGGCCGGCACGTCTGCTCCGCCAAAAAGCCCGACTGTCTTCACTGCCCCTTGCGGCCCTATTGCGATTACGGGGCCAAGGCCATGAGCCAGGCGGCTTGACATGCCGAGAAATTCGTGCCATAAGACGAAAAACAGCGGCTGAGAGGGAGGTCTGAAACCATGCAGAGACAATGGCGGCTCAAATTGGCGGCAGTGGTGGTGGCCATGGCGATGGCGGCTGGTTGCGCCGCAACCGTATTCATGGGGCTCGGGGGTCTGACAGCGCTGGGGTCGTATAAATGGGTGGAAGGCACCATGGAAAAAGACTACCCCCGGCCCATGCAGGAAACCTTCAACGCTTGCCTGGAAGCCGCGAGAAAGCTGAACCTAAACGTTACCGGTCAGCAGTATACCCCGGCGCAATCCAGGATCGATGCGGTGACCCAGGACAACACCGCGGTCAAAGTGGAGTTGGGCTCCCGGCCCAACGAGATCACCACCGTCAAGATCCGCTTCGGCATGATGGGCAACGCCGACTGGTCCGCCTATTACCACCGCCAGATCATGCGAATTTTGCGCATCCCGGACCAGCCGTAAGCAAGCGCGCCGGCCATCAGGCGGGGAGTCGGGGGATGGGGTAGGCGGCTTTCCTTGTTCTCTGAAAAAGATTGAAGGCCGGAAGTTTCGACTTCCGGCCTTTTTGGTTCATCTCATCCAGGGAGTTGGGAGGGGAGCCGTAAGGGTGGTGAGCGCATCGCCCCAACACCCCGGTCCTCCCCCTAAGAATTTATCGTCTCTCCCCTCACAGCAGCCGCGCGGTGCGGATGGCCTCGCAGATGGCCGGGGGCAGCTTTTTGCCGGCCAGGTTGCCCCGTCTGCCGGTGTGGGCCGGGTGCTCGGGGTTGCAGGGGTACTCGCCGCACTCCTCGCACACCAGCATGCTGCCCTTGCCGTACATGGTCCAGATAAGGTCCACGATGTTCCGGATGCGCGCCATGTTGCCCCGCACCAGCTCCGGCATGCCCTCTACCGTCTTAAATTCCGCCGCGAACTCCGCGGCGCATTCCAGGAACCGGAAAATCTTGGCCAGGAGCGACACGGACCAGGAAAAGGCGTCGGCGATTTCTTCCGCAAAGTCCAGGGCCTTCTCCTGCCTCTCCTTCAGGAAGGCTTCGGTCTCGTCTTCCCGGATCTCCTGCATGAACAGGCTGGCCAGGGATTTGGAAACCTCGCCCACCTCTTCCAGTAGGTGGAAGGCTATTTCCTGAACGGATAACACTTCTATATTATTGGCAAATATCGTATTAAGCATCTCCGCCATGCCTCTCATAGAAGCGGGTTTTTTGCGGGCCCGGGTTCTCCGGGCATATTCGTGGACGCACTCCTTGGTAAACTTCTTGAAGTTTTCGTCCCGGTACTCCACCTCCTTGCTGGCCGCCAGACAGGTGCAGTAGGGATTGGCCTTAAAAAATGCGTTGATTTCCCGCATCTTCTGGGAGATCAGGAGCGACACCGCCGCCGTGGGCTGGCAGTGGGCGTGAATCCAGCGCCCCAAGCACACCGGGCAGACCCCGGGATACTTGAACCAGACGATATCCGAGGGGGTGGTGTTGATATAGGGGACGAGTTTCACCGCGTCGGTGGAGTTCTTGGACGGCTCTTGGGTGACCCGCCGGGCGAAGGTGAGCCACCACACCACTACCTCCCCCAGTTCCCTGGCCACCTTGTGCCAGCGATTTTTCCGCACCTCTTCGCAGACCTCGGTGGCGTGGGACAACACGTGAATCCAGACCAGCCAGATGGGGCGGTCTTTGTCCTGGGGCCAGATGCTGCCAATGACCTGGGCGTACTCTTCGATGGACGCCTCATCGGGATTTAACAGGATATTGGTGGCCAGTGGTTCAGCCCGTAAGATATTCATTTTCAAAACCTCCTGAAGGAGTTCTCCCCTTCGTTTTTCCCTATTTTAGGAAAACCTCATTGTGTGCCTGATTATTTGGAAAATCTGCCGGTGGTGGCTAAAGGTCAGTCGATGATGCCGGACTCGGCTCCGCAAGCGTGTTTAATGCAGACTTGTGGAATATAGCATTTCTGGGCCGTCCGGTCAAGGACTCTCCCGTTAGCATTCGGTAAGAACTTGTGGTGGCCGCGGGGGTGGGCTCAGAATTGTTTCAGGAACCGCAGGTCGTTATCGAAGAAGAGGCGGATGTCGTCAATTCCGTACTTCAGCATGGCGATGCGTTCGATGCCCAGCCCGAAGGCAAAGCCGGTGTAGATTTCCGGATCGTAGCCCACGGCCTCGAACACCGCGGGGTGGACCATACCGGAGCCCAGGACCTCCAGCCAACCCGTGGCCTTGCACACCCGGCAGCCGTGGCCGCTGCACATGACGCATTCGATGTCCACTTCGGCGCTGGGTTCGGTGAAGGGAAAGTAGCTGGGGCGGAAGCGCACCCCCACCTCCGGGCCAAACATCTGGTGTACGAAGGCGGTGAGGACCCCCTTAAGGTCGGCAAAGGTCACCGCCTTATCCACCAGCAGGCCCTCCACCTGGTGAAACATGGGGGAGTGGGTGATGTCCGAATCCCGGCGATAGACCTTCCCCGGGGCGATAATGCGCACCGGCGGCTGGCGCTGTTCCATGGTGCGGATCTGCATGGGGGAGGTGTGAGTCCGGAGCAACACCTGGTCATTGAAATAAAAGGTGTCCTGCATGTCCCGGGCCGGGTGGTCCGGAGGCAGGTTGAGGGCTTCGAAGTTGTACCAGTCCAATTCCACCTCGGGGCCTTCCACCGCCTCAAAGCCTAAATGCAGGAAGATATCGCAGACCTCCGCCATGATGCGGTTCAACGGATGGAGCCGACCCCGGGGGAGGCGCCGCCCCGGCAGGGTGACGTCCACGGTGGCGGTGGCGGCCCGGCGGGCGGCCGCCTTCAAGGCGCCCAAGGCCTGATCCAGGGCTGCTTCCAAAGCCTCCTTGGCCCGGTTGGCTTCCTGGCCGACCTGGCGCCGGACCTCCGGGTCCAGTCCCCCGAGACTGCGCAGAACACCAGTCAGGGCCCCTTTGCGCCCCAGGTATTTCACCCGGAGGATCTCCAGATCATCGGGGCTGCCTGCCCCCCGGATCGCCTGGAGCGCCGCGGTTTCAAGATCTTTGACTGCCTCGGAGGTCATGATCAGTAGCCAGTAGTCAGGAGCCGGATGGTCAGCGATCATAGCCAGTAATCATTGATGGGGACCGCTGGAAAAGACAGGGAGAGTTTAGGAGAACTTTTTTGCCTTTCCTGTGCAGGGGCACCGCGGAGCAGTTCATCAACTGCTAACTGGCTACTGACTACTGGCTACTGCCACTCCGGGCGATTTCCGCCACCCGGGCGAAGCCCTGGGGGTCGACGATCGCCATGTCGGCCAGGACCTTGCGGTCCAGGTTGATCTGGGCCTTTTTCAGGCCGCCGATGAATTTGCTGTAGGACATGCCCAGGGGCCGCAGGGCGGCATTGATACGCACTATCCACAGGGCCCGGAATTCCCGCTTCCGAACCTTGCGGTCCCGGTAAGCGAAGGTCAAGGCCCGCTCTACGGCTTCTCGGGCGGAGCGATAGAGCCGGCGGCGGCCGCTGCGGAAGCCCTTGGCCATCCCCAGCCATTTATTCCGGCGCCCCCGGGAGGCGACGCTTTTCTTAACGCGTGGCATAACGAACTCCTAATTTCAGAGATAAGGCAACAGGCGCTGGAGACTCTTGGTCTCGGCCTGGGACAAGTAGGCCGCCTGGCGCAATTGCCGCTTGCGCTTGGCGGACTTGCTGGTCAAAATGTGGCTGTGGTAGGGCTGCTTGTGCTTCAGGCGGCCGTTGCCCGTGGCCTTGAAGCGTTTGGCTGCCCCCCGATGACTCTTCATTTTCGGCATGGTTAACCTCACATGATGCTAACACTGCCGGCCGCCAGGCAGGCGGCCGGGTAGAGTATCAGTTTCCTGAAGCTGATCTTTGATCAACGTACAAATTTATATTTTATACTCTTTTCACCGGATTTTCACAACATTTCTGCAAAAAAATCCTTTTCCCGCGCACCCGTGCGCTGGATCAGTAGTTCCCTCGGCAACGGCTCACAACTACTTGGGGGTAACGATCATGGAGAGGTTCCGGCCTTCCAGCTTGGGATTCTGCTCCACGGTCCCCACATCCGCCAGGGCTTCGGCCATCAGGGTCAGAAGGCGAAAGCCGCGGTCCGTGTGGGCGATTTCCCGGCCCCGGAAAATCACCGAGATCTTGACCTTGTCGCCCTCAGCTAAAAACCGCCGGGTATTCTTCAACTTGAAGCCCATGTCGTGCTCTTCGATCTTGGGCCGGACCTTGATTTCCTTAACCTGGATCGTGGTGGCTTTACGCCGGGCTTCCTGCAGTTTCTTGCTCTGCTCGTACTTGAACTTCCCAAAATCCATGATGCGGCATACCGGCGGGGCGGCCTGGGGCGCAACCTCCACCAGGTCCAGGTGCGCCTCCGCTGCCAGTGCTAGAGCCTCTTTGATGGGCATAACGCCGACCTGCTGCCCGTCGGCGCTGATAAGCCGCACCTCCGGCACCCTGATCTGCTCGTTAATCCTTATTCTTTGCTGCTTCTGGATGGCCGTCACCTCCTGGGATTATGAAGATTGAGCGGGGGACGGGGTCCGGGATTCATCCTTGAGGCGCTGAATAAACGCCTCCAGGGGAACGCCCTTCAACTCCGTGCCATCCCGCAGACGGGGCGCCAGGGTGCGGTCAGCCGCTTCCCGGTCCCCCATGATAACCATATAGGGAATTTTCTGTCCCTGGGCTTCTCTGATCTTATAGCGCAAGGTTTCCTGCCGGGCATCCACTTCAACCCGCAGGTCCGCATCCCACAGCGCCCTGGCCACCTCCTGGGCATAGGCATGCACCCGGTCGGTGATGGGCAGGAGGATGACCTGGACCGGGGCCAGCCAGACCGGGAAGGCCCCGGCGAAGTGCTCGATGAGGACTCCCATGAAGCGCTCCAGGGAGCCCAGGATCACCCGGTGCAGCATCACCGGGCGGTGGCGTTCTCCGTCCGGGCCCACGTAGGTGAGATCGAAGCGCTCCGGCAGGGTGAAATCGCACTGAATGGTGGCGCATTGCCAGCGCCGCTGCAGGGCGTCCTTGAGCTTGATATCGATTTTGGGGCCGTAGAAGGCGCCTTCCCCGGCGCAGATGTCGTAAGGCAGCCCCCGGGTCTTGAGCGCCCCCATGAGGGCGTTGGTGGCCAGGTCCCACTCGGCATCGGTGCCGATGGATTTTTCCGGCCGGGTGGACAGCTCCATTTCGTATTCGAAACCGAAAATCCCCATGACTTCGGCCACGAACTCCAGGACCCCCAGGATTTCACTTTCCACCTGCTCCGGCATGCACAAGATATGGGCATCGTCCTGGGTGAACTGGCGCACCCGGGTGAGGCCGTGCAACACCCCGGAGCGCTCGTGACGCAACACGGTGCCCAGCTCGAAGTAGCGCAGGGGCAGTTCCCGGTAACTCCGGATCTGGGATTTATAAATCAGCATGTGGGCCAGGCAGTTCATGGGCTTGATGCCGTACATCTGGCCTTCCACTTCGGTGAAATACATGTTGTCCCGGTAGTTGTCCCAATGGCCGGAGCGTTTCCACAGCTCGGCCTTGAGCATCTGGGGGCCCATGACCATCTGGTAGCCCCGTTTGAGATGCTCCCGGCGCTCGAAATTCTCGATGAGGCTCCGGAGCAGCGCGCCTTTGGGGTGGTAGATCACCATCCCCGGCCCGGCTTCCTCTTCAATGCTGAACAGCCCCAACTCCCGGCCCAAACGGCGGTGGTCCCGGCGTTTGGCTTCCTCCAGGAGTTCCAGGTAGTGCGTCAGTTCCTCCCCGGTGGCAAAGGCCGTGCCATAGATGCGCTGCAGCATGGGCCGGCGCTCGTCCCCCCGCCAGTAAGCCCCCGAGGTGGCGGTGAGCTTGAAGGCCTTGATATACCCGGTGGAAGGGATGTGGGGCCCCCGGCAGAGATCGATGAAACTTCCCTGCTGATAGAGGCTCACCTTCTCCTGGGGTATCTCCTCCAGGAGTTCCACCTTGTAAGCTTCGCCTTCGCTCTGGAAATAGTGGATCGCCTGCTCCCGGCTCATGTCGTCCCGCCGGAAGGGCTGATCCTTGGCGGTCAACTCGGCCATCTGGGCTTCAATTTTGGCCAGGTCTTCCGGCGTAAAGGGCTCGGGCACGTCAAAGTCATAATAGAAGCCCGCTTCGATGGCCGGGCCGATGGCCACTTTGACCCCGGGAAACAGGTTTCGGACCGCCTCGGCCATCAGGTGCGCCGCGGAGTGACGCATGATCTCCAGACCCTCGGGGCTATCCAGGCGGATGGGGACGATGGTGCAATCCTGCGTGAGCGGACGGGACAGGTCCACCATGCCCCCATCGATCCTGGCCGCCACTACCTGGGCCTCGGCGGCTACGTCCAGGGCCTGCAAGGCCTGGGCGACCGTAGCCCCTTGTTCCAGGGTAGTGGTGGGACCGTGAGCCAGCGTGACTTCGATCATGTTTCGCCTCAATAAAAAAGGCATCTCGGGCGTCGCAAGGACCCCTCCCAGATGCCGTCAGATACTCAATTATGTTACATACGTTTGAAATTCAAGGGGTTGCCGTTAAATTCCTCTAGCTCGACCTCAGGGCCATCTGACAGATGCAAGTTCGCAGATTATTTCTCATAAATACCTGTGTTTGTCAAGAAATTTTCGGGGTGCGCCCAACTTACCGGAGGCCGGGGAGCACTTGAGCGACCTCTACGCCGAGGCCAAGGCCGAGCATGAGGCCGGAGCGGCCTCCCCGGAGAAACCAAGTTATCCTGAATAGGCTGAATCTCACGGTCGGGGCGGTTGGCGGGTTTGCCGGCAGGTGTGAGCCGAAGGCCGGGGACGCTGACCCGGGGAGTTGGGGCGAAAAAAAGGTGAGTCTCTGGTTTTCCGGGGCGGCTCTCCCGGCGCCGGGCCGGCTGGGGCCGCTGCACCGGCTCCCGGTTAAATCAGGGCCATGAGCATCGATTGCAGCGCGGTCTCCATGACGGCGCGAGCCAGGACGCCAACCAGCCCGTCTCCCTGGCTGGCCGGGACCCGGGCAGATTTCTTGAGAAAGCCGGCGTCTCGCAAAAGACTCAGGATTCGGTCCTGGGAGATTTGTCTCGCATTATAGAGAATGAGGACATTGCCGGTAATTGGGTTGGCGTTCACGTCATCGATGCCGTGAGAACTGAGCAAGTACCTGGTGACCTCCGCGGCAATTGCCGGGGAGCCTTTAACAAGGCTGATCTTAATTCTCATCCGGCCATCCAGGGCATGTAAGTAATCAGTCATATTGTTTTACCTCCCCCCCTTATGTTGTCTTTATTATTGCTCCCCTAAATTAAGATCAAATTATATTATTGTTTAAATTGTGTTAAATCTTTAAGGCCCACAGTAACGCCCACCAATGACGAATGGCGGGATCAATCTGGTGACGAGGCAATGGCGTCTGGAAGGGGGGTCAGGCTATCAGGTCCTCATAGGAAGCGGCCGCACCATATTTGGCCACAAACGCTTCGGCTTCAGCCCGCAGAGCCTGGGGATCAGGCGCCTTGCCGGTGATCTTCACAAAAATTTCGCTCAAATAGCGGCTGATCCGTTCAACAGCTTCCTGCTCGGCTTGCATGGCGATGCCTCCTGGTTTTCGGGGATAATCAGCCCCCCATCCGTTTATTCGGGACAGAAAGTTCTCTCCCCTCAAAGCCCTTGTCAGGTATTATCTCCGGTCATTGTTTTGGGATGGCTTAATCGAGGTTAAAAGTAGGTTAAGGGATGGAGGCAGGGTTAATGGGGCGATTTAAGGGGAAAATCAAGACTGGCTGGGAAACCGGGAGCCGGGGAGAAGAAGGCCATGAGCCGCACTGGAGTTACGCCGGAGGCGTTCGAGCTTGGGAAGAGAACGCGTACAGCAATGAGAAGTTATTTGATCCGGGAAGCGTCCAGGAAATCCCGGACCTTTTTTATCAGGTCCATGGGCTTGAATGGCTTGGGGAGGAAAGGCTGGGATGGTTCTGGAACGCCATATGGGGCCAGGTCGCGGTCCGGGTAGCCCGACATGAAGAACACCTTCATGTCAGGATACAGAGGGGCCAGTCGGGTAGCCAATTCTAGTCCGCTCATGTGAGGCATCACCACATCGGTTACCATGAGGTGAATCGGCCCCTGATGCCGTTCACAGAGCAACAGGGCCTCGCCCCCGTCCCGGGCCTCCAAGACCTTGTAACCATACAGGCGGAAAAACCGGCACAGCAAAGTTCTGAGGGCATCCTCATCTTCCACCACCAGTATGGTTTCCGATCCTTCCGGCTTAGCCGCGGGGGTCATCTGGTCCCTGGGGGCCACCGCCGCCGTCTCGAAGCGCGGCAGATAGAGGGTGAAGCTGGTGCCCTCACCGACCCGACTCTCCACGTCAATATAACCGCCGTTTTGTTTGACAATCCCATACACCATGGACAGCCCTAAACCGGTGCCCTTGCCCACTTCTTTCGTGGTGAAAAACGGCTCAAAAATGTGCGTCAGGGTCTCCGCATCCATACCGGCGCCGGTGTCGCGCACCGTCAGCCTCACGTAACGCCCCGGCGGAGCCACCACAGCGTGGCCTTGATAACGGGTGGCAAACTCGATATTGGCCGTCTCCAGGGTGAGCCGGCCCCCGGTGGGCATGGCATCCCGGGCGTTGACCGCCAGGTTCATGATGATCTGGGTGATCTGCCCGGGGTCAGCTCTCACCAGCCCCACATCGGGGCCGGCCGCGATTTCCAGGTCGATATCTTCCCCGATGAGGCGTCGCAGCATCTTTTCCACGTCGGCCACCACCCGGTCGAGGTGGAACACTTGGGGCTGCATTATCTGCTGGCGGCTGAAAGCCAGCAACTGTTGGGTCAGGGACGCGGCGCGTTCGGTGGCCGTGAGGATATGTTCGCTATATCTATAGAGCGGGTCATCTTTCATCAGGGCAGTCCGCATGAGTTCGCCGTAGCCCATGATGGCCATCAAGAGGTTGTTGAAGTCATGGGCCACGCCGCCGGCCAACCGGCCTACCGCCTCCATCTTTTGGGACTGCAGCAACTGGGCTTCCAGGGCCTTGCGCTCCGTGATGTCGATTCCCAGTTCCAGGACCATGGGGGAGCCGTCAATATCGGCAAAGGGGTAATTGTAGATATGGTAGGTTTGCCCCTGGGGGCTGGTCCACTCCCAGTTTTTGGGTTTCTGGGACTCAAGGACCTCCACGTTCGGGCAATTTTTACAAGGTTTCTGGCGACCGCGTAATATCTCGAAACATTTTTTGGCCCCCGGTTCACCAAAGATTTCCTTAAAAATGCGATTAACAAAGGGTATGGTGTAGTCTGGGGCCAGAAGTCAGACGTAGGCCGGCAGCACGTCCAGGAGGGAAAAGAACCGCTGGCGCTCCTTTTGCAGTGTGGTTTCCGCCTCTTTGCGTGCCGTGATGTCAAATAAGACGCCGCTGACGAAATCAACCTTTCCAGCAGCATCGCAAAATATCTGACCCCGGGCTTGAATCCAGCAAATATCGCCGTCTTTTTCCCGGATGCGGTATTCCCGTACGTAAGAATGGTCCCCTTTGAGGGCCTCAATAAGGCTGTGGCGGACCTTAACCAGGTCCTCCGGGAGGATCAGATCGCACCATTTGAGCTTCCGGGAGTCAAATTCTGTTTTCCCATAACCGGTGAGGGCTTCTACTTTGTGGTCGAAGAAATCGATGCTCCAATCCGCATATCCTTTAAAAATCACGGCCGGGATTTGATTGACCAGCATCTGGTACTGATTTTCACTCTCTTTGAGGGCCTCCTCAGCCAGCCGGCGCGCCGTGATGTCCCTCCAGGCGCCGGTGACTTCCACCGGATTGCCGTCCTGGTCCCGCATCAGCTTGACCTCATCGCACATCCAGCGGTAGGCGCCATCCTTAGCCAGGAAGCGGTATTCCAGGCTCTGATGGTCCTCTGGCCACGGGAACTTAAGCTGTTCCAGAATTCGGGGACGATCTTCGGGGTGAAGGTGATTGATCCAGAAACGGGGATCTTCCAGGAAGTCCCGGGGTTCCCAGCCCACCTGGGCCTTGATGTTTTCACTCACATAGGTGGGCGCGAAATCGCTTCCGGCTTCACAGGTATAAATGGCCGCCGGGCTGGAGGCCAGCAACTGCTCCAGCCGCGCCTTGGTTTTCATGGGCTCGGTGACATCGATGGCAGTGATACCGATCAGGACCGGCGACCCATCCGGACCGGCGATGGGAAACCGGTAGGCAGCCCAGTGATGCACTCCGTCGGGATGGGGCAACGGCCCCAGGGTCTGCAACGCCTCCCCGCTCTCCAGGATCATCCGGTCCTGCGCCCTGAATCTCTCGGCGACATGCGGGGGCCAGAGGTCATCGGTGGTTTTTCCCAGCCACTCCTCCCGGGTTTTGTGAAATGCCCGTTCCCAGGCGGGGTTGACAAACAGGTAGCGCCCCTCCAGATCCCGGATGACGGCCACGCTGGGCAGGTGCCTCATGAAGGCGGTAAACAACCCCTGGCTCTCTTGCAACTCCCGTTCTGCCTGCTTCAGTTGGCTGATGTCGGTGACGGAGGTGTGGCAGACCGGTGACCCATTGATATCTGCCACGGCGAGGCTATCCAGTCGGGCGTAAAAATTGCCCCCGTCCCGGCCTTTCAGTCTGATCTCACAGTGCTGTTGCCCCGGTTCCTGGAAAACCCGTTTGAGGAAGAGGCGGAAGAGTTCACTATCGTCAACTTCCATGAAGAGCTGGAAGGCCCGGGTGATCAGGCGATCCCGGTTTACCCCCAATTGGTTGGCTGCGGTCAGGTTAATTTGCCGGATCAGGCCGGATTTATCCAGAGTCAGAAAGCCCACCGGGGAGAAGTCATAAAAATCACGATATCTTTTGGATGAGGCTTCCAAGGATGCCTGAGACTCCCGTAATGCCTCATTTTGCATTTCCAGCTCAAGTTGATGCACTTGCAATTCATGGAGCATCGCCCTGATTGCCTCGGGGCTCAACTCCTGCAACCCGGGTGCTTCCAATTGCAGCCTGGCTTCGGCCCTTTTCCGGAGGTCCCGGGTCTCCTGGGGGGGTCTCCTGTCCTTTACCATCACTCACTCCTCGTGGTAGGCAAAGCGCTCTTGAAATTGGCAGGGCGGGGAGCAGAGGCTAGGTTGCCATGGGTACCCCGGCGTTGCGGGCAAGCATGATTGCCTAACCTCCATCAGGCTGGGAGGTTCAGCCTCGAACCCTTACCGGCCCGCAACCGGTGCATCGGTTGAATGCCCCAAGAGATTAATTTGTCTCCAGGGTAAATAAAGCCGCCGGAAACAGAGAGGTTGGCCTCCTTGGCCCTGGGTTCGCTTTCCAGGCCCGCGTGCCGGCTGGGGAAGGCAGGAAAAATAGCGGGACACGTGGGCCGGAGCAAGGCTGCTTGAAGTGATTACCCTTAATTTACTTATTGATTTGTCTTAGATTGTCAAGTGATTTTTAGGACGGTGCGACTAGCCAAGGATGGTCGGCGGGAGCTTTAAGCGGGGGGCGACTTCATTCGCCTGGCCGGGCGGTCAATTTGTAACCCACGCATCCTTTGCACCAGACATGCCGGAGTGAGCCCAAAGAGTGCTCTGCCGAGCACCAGTCCGCCTCTCCCGGGAGAGGCGGGGGTTGGACAGGCAGCCCTCCCCCCGGTATTGGATCAACGTGAGTGGTGCCCTTGTCTTATGGTGGCTGATAGAGACGCCCATCAACTCATCCACCACAACCAAACCATTGACAGCAGGGACGGGAACTGGCATATCTCTTGTCATAAAGGAGGGGATGAGTTCTTAAGCCGGGGCCCCTTTTTCGCTGTCTCCATAACCTCCTCAGGAGAGTGTTGCCCTCGACCCTGCCAGGAATGCTGATCAGAAGTTAGCGGGACACCCGGGTAAGGAGTGCGTCGGGGAAGGCGCCTCAAAGAAAAGTGCTCTCATGGTGCCCCCAAGGGAAAGATAAGGTAGAATATCCTTAGTGCGCCTGTAGCTCAGGGGACAGAGCAACGGACTTCTAATCCGTCGGTCGGAGGTTCGAATCCTCCCAGGCGCGCCAGTTATATCAAGTAGTTATGTAATTTAGTTATTATCTATTGTTCACTTGGTCAACGATATGGTCAACACTTTGCAGAATATGACTATCCAACCACTCGGTATATTGCCTCATGGCCTGGTGCAGATCATCCTCAGAGGGGGCCATATAGTGAACGTCCATACCTTGAAGGGAATGGCCTAAGATCGTATCCCGATACACCTTATCAACTCCCGCACTCAGCATATTGGTTTTGACCGTCCGCCGTATATCGTGGAAGGTGATGCCGTTTTGCTGATCCTGCCCGTATGGTATCCCGGCCTTACCACAAGCTGATATAAACGATTTCTTAATCCCGCCGGCAGTCACGATGGGCTCATGGTGATAGGTGAGCACTAAATCATGGTGGATTGCCCGCGTGATGTCTGCAAGCACTCGCTTGACTTGATGGTTAATCGGTATCACCTTGGCCTTGCGCTCTTTGGTGAGGTCTGCGGGTAGTCTGATAACCCACTTCTCCCGGTCGATATGGGACCATTGTAGCGCCCGGAGTTCTCCGGTCCTCATGCCAGTATTGAAGGCTAAGATAAGAAAAGCTCTTAGATGATCAGGCGCCACGGCCACTATCTTAAGATATTCCTCAATGGTGAGGGTTCGCTTCCTGGCATTAGCCGCCTTTTTCAGTTTCCGTTTTACTGTCCTAAATGCCTTGACCGTCCGGCCGTCCACCAGGTCATTATCGAAGGCTTTGGTGACCATTGTCTTGACCAGGGATATTTCCATGTCAACGGTAGCGGGGGCTCGGCCATCTTCTTCTCTCTTGTCCTGGTACTCTTCGAGGTCCAGAGGTTTTAAGCTGCTCACGATCCGGTTTCCAAATACCCGGTTAAAATTGGCGATTCCCTGCTTGATTCGGGTATAGGAAGAAAGTTTCTTGACCGGGCTCAAGTCAAGATACCACTCCGCAAGCTCGGTGAAGGTCATGCGCTCCGATGGTACTTTTTCCAGAATACCGGGATTCTCATATTTTTGGGCCTTGCGCTTGCCCTCTGCGGCCTTTGCTTCCTTAATGAGATACCCCACAACCTCCCGGCGCTGCGTGCCGTTGGCGAGCCGGTAATTAACCCAGTAGCGGACCTTTTTTGATCCCTTGGCCTTAACCAGGTCTGCCCCGCAAACACAAATCCGATTCTTGACCGCTTGCTTCTTGTGGCATACGGGGCACTCAGCTAAGATCGCCATGGTCTTTCTCCTTGTGTCCGGATTCCTTCGTTATCCGATGCTCCAGAGCCTCCAGGGCCAGAGGTAGGACGGGAGTGGGAACCTGAACCCCTCGCTCCCATCTACTAACGGTCATTACATCGACACCTAACGCCTGGGCCAGCTTGGTTTGGGTCAGGGCCCACCGTTTTCGCCATTCGGTTAGATCGCGTCCCTTCATGGTCTTATTATAGTCGTTACGCCTATACTGTCAAGCGATAAAGTGTTTTTTTTGATATGCTTCCCTTATTCTCGTGTCACCCCTGTCCTCCAAAAATAGTTGCTGTATTTTCCAGTAGATAATGGGGACACGTATTTGGGGGGGGGACACGTCCGTTCGTGTCCGGCAGGGAACGTCGATGCGGAAGGAGGGGGGCGCTCAATCGCCCGCTCCCCAGGCCGGCCTGGCCAGACCCAGCCGTCCCTGCCCCGTGGGGACCGCCGCCGCACCCATGGCCCCGCCGGCCAGACCCAGGGGTGCAGGGGGCAGAACCAGGGAACCGGAACAGGCCCAATAGCAGCTGGTCCCGAGCATAGCGCCGGACATTCTTTCTTGTGGTCGCCGCCCACCGCTGCCCTCGGACCTCGGTCGGCCAGTCGTCCGGTCTCGCCCCCGCCTCGCCCAAGCACCCCCCAGCCGCCCCCCCCTCTGCGCCCACGCCCATACCCCTAATCGCCGCCCGACACCGCCTGCCCGCGGGCCTCCCCTGCCGCGACCCGAATCGCGCCCCAGCCCCAGGCCCGGAACCGGAACCCGGAAACGGAAGGTGGTCCCCCCCTTACATCAATGCTCCGAGCGGACATTTTTTCATAAAATCATTCCCCGGGAAAAAACTCCCCCTGTGGCGGGACCAGCCCAAAAAATTTCATATGAAAAATTCTTCTGGGATTTAGATGATGGTGGCCATAACGAAGGCGTTGGCGCCGGCAGTTGCCACTCCAGTGGGGAGGCCCATATAAGGATTGATGGAAAATTCCCACCACCGAAGGCTAAACGCAAGACCCGCGACAAAGTAGCGGCCTACGAGCGGGTATCGGGCCGGACGATGAGGAAGGCGATGGTTGCGGGGGAAAGTTCGGCCTGTTCCAGGGCGTTTTGATGTACACGGAGGGGGGCCATTGCCGTGTCCCGCCCCGGAGACAAAACCGCCGTTTGTTTCTACCTCGGGATTCGCCTCTTCCGGGCTCCTGCGGAGAACACCTTTTGCCCCACCGACCTTACCCTTGGATTCTCCTTTCCGTGGGCGTGGCGGGGCTGTGAGTGGCCCTGAGCGCAGTCGATTTATCTTGTTTGGTGGAGGTCTTGGGGGCATCTCAGGTTGCCGGTACCCCAGGCGAGCGAGATCGGCCAGGAGAAGGGCGACGGCACCCGGGCCGATTTCTTCCAGCCTGCTGCTTCCGGCGCCAACACCGCCCGGTCTCGCACCCGTGGGCTTGAGTCTGAGTCGGAAACCGGAACACCTGGGGATAGCCCTCCCCCCCAAGTCGATGTGATCTCCAATCCCCTTTGCAGGGGTTCTGATATACGAACCATAAGGAAAAATTAACGAAAGACCGTATAGTGGCAACGTATAGGGAAAAGGTTGTATAGGGTGAAAAAGGGAAAGCCACGAACGCTCTTTTCCAGTCTTCTGACCGGATCAGGCCTTCGTGGCTTAATTCTTTAGCAGATTCGCGGCTTTCCGTTAATGACAGCAGGTGTGCCCGTGTTGGTGATGCCCATCGTCATGGGCGTGCTCATGGGAATGTTCCGTAGCCTCGTGACTATGCTCATGACCGTCATGGCTATGGGACGCCCCTTCGTGCCGGTGTTCGTGCTCATGTTTGTCCTTGGAATGGCAACACATCTTTCATCCCTCCTTTCCCTCTTTTCTATCAAGATAAACTGCCTCTTATCTCATGTCAATTGGACCAGCTTAGAATTAATTAACCAAGATTATGCAACCAACTTGACCAACTCTATCAAAAATTGATCTTAGGGACCTTTTCTCTGAGAGGCTGTGTCTAATCAGTGCTTAAGCGAAACGCCAGGGGGATTTCAATGGTCAACTTCTGACGGTTCAGGTCGGCGGGGAATGGAGGAAAGTGACCAACCTTGCGAATGGTTTCTTTGGCAGCTTCATCCAGCAGATCTTGCCCCGAGGAGCGGCTGATTCGGGAGGATTCGATCTGGCCCCCGGAGCCGATGGTAAATACCATGACCACTACCCCCTGGAGTTGGCGGCGGCGGGCCATGAGGGGATAATCTTTCTGTTTTTCCAGGAGTTGGCGGACCACCTTTAGATAGCCCTGGAGCGCCGAACCGGCCCCGGAGCCCGGCCCCTGGCCTTGGCCAATACCACCGCCGGCCCCGGTCCCCCGTCCCCCGCCCTGGCCCCCCGCGCCTGTGCCCGAAAGGCCACCCGGGACGCCCGGGCCACTGGCCCTGCTGCTGGTGATCGCGGTATCCGAGGGTTTAGCCCTGGTGATCGCGGGTGGCGGCGCCGGTGCAAGGATTACCGGGGCTACACTGGGTTCCAGCGGTGGCGGTGGAGCCAGCTTGATCTTGGGCGGCTTTGGAGGTTTGGCCGGAGGTTTATGGGGTGCGGGGGGTTGCGACGGCTTAGGCGCGACGGCATCTGGCCTAGTCACCGGGCTGGGCCGACCGCCGCCGCCACCGGCGGGGCCTGGCTTGAAGGGTACCAGGGTAATGGCTTCCACCGGGACCACCACTTTCGGCTTCGGGGGTATTTGGTGGAAGACCGCCACCACGGTGGCCACGATAAGGCCATGGACCAGTAGGGAACCCAGCGCTCCCCAGAGAAACGCTCCCCGGGGATTCCAGGCCCCGCCCACTTGCTGATAACCCCAGGCCATTTGGCTACTTTTGCTCCACCTCGATGCCGATGCGCTGCACCTTAAGACCCCGGAGGCGGTCCATCACTTCGATGAGGCGACCGTGGCGGGTGTCGGTATCCGCGGCGATGATGGCTTGAGGTTCCTTGCCCTGTTGCTGGGCGGTGAACACCTTCTCGAAATCGCCATCCTGCGCCAGCTTGACCCCGTTGACCGCGATGTGGCCCTCCCGGTCTATGCTGATGATGATGGGGACGCTCTCCAGTTTGTTGGCCTGGGCGGCCTTGGGCAGGGCGATGGCGAAGGTGCGGGGCATCATCACCGTGGCCGTCAACAGAAAGATGATGAGGATGACCAGGACGATGTCCACGAAGGGGGTCATGTTGATCTCGGTAATGGGCCCGTGGATGTGGCCTTTCATGCCAGCCTCCCCGCCTGGCGGGCAGCCTTGAACAGTTCCGCATCCGGGAGAGCGATCTCCCCGGTCCCGGCGGCGCCGTCCAGATGGGCCAGGAGCAGCTGCTCCAGAAACCGGGAACGCTCCTGGACCACGTGCAGGCGACGGTGGAAAAAGTTGTACATCACCACCGCGGGGATGGCCACCAGCAGGCCAATGGCGGTGGCCACCAGGGCTTCGGCGATGCCGGCCATGACTGCGGGGCCTCCGCCCCCCTCGGTCAGGGCCAGGTCCTTGAAGGCATGCATGATGCCCAGGACGGTGCCGAACAAGCCGATGAAAGGGGCGTTGGCTCCCAGGGTGCCCAGAAAGCTCAAGCGCCGCCCCAGGAAGAGGCCGACTCGGAGCCGCTCGCCTTCCATGAGGTCCTGGACCGCGCTCTTGCCCCGGGGAATCTCTTTGAGGCCCGCCAACAGCACCCGGGCTTCCAAACCGGATTCGGCCTCGCAGCGGGAAACGACCTGAGGCCAGTCGCCTTGTTTGAGAGCGGGTTCGATCTCGGCCACAAAGCGGTCCGGGTCAAAGCGACAGCGGTAAAAGGTTAGGGCCTTGTCGATCATGATCGCCACGGAAGCGACGCTCAAGCCCAGGAGCAGCCACAGCACCCAGGCGCTGCCGCCCAGAGCCATATTGAGCAGGGCCTTGGTTATATCCATGCATCCTCCCGAAAAAAAACAAGCCATGCGGCTGCGGTCCTTCCGGGCCGCGGTTGCCTTCATGGCTTGGATTTACGTTATTGAGCTGGTTAGTTCGATCTTCAGGGAGTTCAATCTCCCTGGATGGCAGAAATTATAGTTCTCCTCGGCATCGGATGTCAACCAGAATCGTTTTTCAGGCTCCCCCGGTGCAAACGATGGCTTGCTTGATTTCCTCCCCTTTGGAATATTGCTTGACAGCAAATCCGGAAGGCGCTATATAAATTTGAAATTATCGGGGGGCATGAAGCCTCACCGTTTAGATTAGATTCCCAAAAAGCTTTTTAATGACCACGAAGGTCTGGCGGCAGAACGCCGCCCGATATTTGTGGTTTTTTTTCGCCCGGTTTAGCCGGAGGTATTAAGGGCCAGCCGGGAGAGATGTTAACCAAAAGTAAGTAGGTAGGAATAGGAAGGGGGGGCGGCACCCCGGCAAGAGTCCCAGCCCCCCCTTCAGACCAATCCTCATTGCGGCAAGATCGGCCCGGTTTCTTTCTACCAGAACCAGGGCCGAGACGCAAACCGAAAGCGGAAGGAGAATAAAAATGCGTCGATGGCTCTGGTGCGCAGCGATTTGTGGATTCTCGTGCTTATTGATCCTGGGATTACAGTCGCAAGCGCGGGCTCAAGAAGTGGAAGAAAAGGTCAAGGTCTTGGCCCCGGAAGAGGGCCAGAAGGGGGAACCCCCGGCTACCGTCCAGACTGAAGGCCAAAAAGCGGAAACTCCGACTCCCGCCCCGGCTCCCAAGGAAAAAGCGGAGGCCCTGGAGAAGATCGTGGTGACGGCCACCAGGACCGAGAGGAATCCGGACGACGTCCCGGCCAGCATTACGATCATCACCAAAGATGACATTAAGAAACAGAACATCCAGACGGTGGACGAGGCCCTGGCCCAGGTCCCCGGGGCCTTCGACCGCCGGGGCAAGGGCTGGCAAGACACCCTGGCTAACGTGAATCTCCGGGGCTTCCCGGGCGATAACCAGAAACGCACCCTGATCCTCTTGGACGGCCAGAATATCTCCACCGCTTACACCAACAACGTGGTCTGGAACAGCATGCCGGTGGAAAATATCGAGCGCATCGAAGTGATCCGGGGGCCGTTTTCCGCCCTCTACGGCGGCAGCGCCATGGGCGGGGTCATCAATATCATCACCAAGACCCCCCAGAAACTGGAAATGCTGGCCCAGGGCAGTTACGGCACCTATGATGCCTGGACCTCTTACCTGGGGGCGGGGGACCGCCTGTGGGATAAAGTGAGCATCCAGGTAGGGTTCAATTCTCGTATCACCACCGGCTACCCCACCAGCCTGGTGCAAAAAACGACCGCCGCCTTAGCCACTACGACCAAAACCAATGTGGTGGGCTGGCAGCCTACCTTAACCACCACCGGCACCCCCACGAACACCATCGGCAACACCGGCGATAATAACTGGAAGGATTACAGCTTCAACGGCAAAATCAGCTGGGATATCGCCCCGGGCCATAAGGTCACCTTCAGCACCCTGCAGAGCTGGTACGACTATGGCTATGCCAGGTACAATTCCTACTTGAACAATTCAGCCACCGGCGCCAGGGTGACTAGTGGGACCGTGGGCTTGTTCGGCACCAATACGCAGTTCAGCAGTCTCACCCAAGGCGCCTTCTTGAGCGGCGATGGCCAGAATCAAACCCAGGTTTACAACCTGAATTCCGAACACAAGCTCACGGAGACCACCAAAGTCAAGGTCCATGCCGGCCTGGTGAACCAGCCGGACAACTGGTACACCACGCCCAGTTCCTCCAGCGCCCTGACGACGTTCGGCGGCGGCCCGGGGACCGTGTCCAGCACTCCCAGTCAGAATTGGGTGGGGGAGGTGCAGGTGGACCAGGCCATCGGACAGAAGCAGCAGTTGGTGGGCGGCCTCTCCTATAATGCCGGCTGGGCGCGCAACTCGCAATATAACCTGTACGACTGGCGGAGCCCTGGCTCGCATATAAACTTCAGCTCGCTGGGCGGCGGCCGGGACAGCAATATCGGGGCCTATCTTCAGGACGAAATCGCCTGGCATCCCAAGTTCAATACGGTGCTGGGGGTGCGGTTGGATCGGTGGGAGACCTTTGGGGGCAGTTACATGAAAGCCACCGGCACTCCTATTGTGGACCTCCCCAGCCGGGACCAAACTGCGGTCAGCCCCAAGCTCGCCGCGCTCTACCGCCCCTGGGAGTGGATGACTTGGAAGGCCTCGGTGGGCCGCTCCTTCCGGGCCCCCAATATTTACGAACTCTACGTCACCTGGCAGTCCAGCACCGGCACCCTGTATAAGAGCAACCCCGATCTTAAACCCGAGACCGCCCTCTCCTGGGAGATCGGCACCACCCTGAAACCCTTTAAAGGGACCACGTTCACCGCCACCTATTTTCAAAATTTCGTCAATGACTTGATTTACCGGACTACTGATCCTGCCGATCCAACGGGCAAGACCCAGAACTATTTTAATGCCGCCAAGGCCCAGATTCGAGGGGTGGAGATAGAAATTAACCAGAAGCTCTGGTCCTGGCTGGAAGTCTTCGGCAACACCACCCTGGTGGACCCCAGGATCAAGGAAAACCCCTATAATCCGATTTCGGTGGGCAAAAATCTCACCTATACCCCCCGGCAGCAATTCAACTTTGGGGTCACGGCTACATACTGGAAGGTCAAGGCCAACCTTTCAGGCCGCTATAACAGCCGACTGTCGACCCGGGACGACAACGGCGATTCTGTCTATGGGGTTTACGGCGCCTATGATCCCTTCTTCACCTTGGACTCCAAAATAATCTTTAGCCCCGTGAAGTATGTGGACATGTCCTTTGCGGTAGATAACATGCTCAACCGGGAATACTACTACTATTACCGCACTCCCGGCCGGACCATCTGGACCATGCTGACGCTTAAATATTGATGGGGGCGGCACACGACTGATGACTGGCAGAAACTTTATAATCTCCCGATGGGCCTGGGTGATGGGCGGATTGGTGCTGCTCCTGGGCCTCAGCGGGACCATCCTGGGGACCTCCACCGAGAGGCCCGGCCCGGGGGGAGCCCCGGGGCAAAACCTCTCCCGGGAAGCCCACCGGGTGGTCCTCTTCGAATGTTACGAAACCGTTGCGGCCCTCCAGGCCTGGGATCGCGTCGTCGGGATTTCCCGCTATGCCTATGACAATGACCTCCTGAAGCGGCTGCTGCCCCATCTCCGGCAGATTCCCTCGCCTGGCTCCGGCTTCGACGTCAACCTGGAGGCCTTGCTGGCCGTTAAGCCTGACCTGGTGGTGACCTGGACGCGCAAGCCGGAAACCCTTGAGCACCTGAAACGCCAGGGAATTCCGGTACTCACGTTTTATCCCGAAAGCCTGGTTGACCTGTACCGGGAACTCCAGCAATTGGGCCAGGTGTTAGGCCAGGAGGCTCGGGCCCGGGAGGTAGCGGGCTCCATGGCCCGGAGCCTGGCCGCCCTGCAAGCGCGCCTGGCCGGGGTGCCGGAAGAATCCTGGCCCCGGGTGGCATGGCTGTGGGGCAAACCCACCACCATCAATGGGAACCGAGGAGTGATGGCCGAGTTGATCCGGATGGCCGGGGGCCGCAACGTGGGTGCGCATCTGGATAGTTTGAACCAGGAAATCTCCATGGAGACCATCATCGGGCTGTCTCCTCAAGTGCTGGCCATTTGGGGCTCGGCCTCCTATACCGCCCAGGACCTGCTCCGGGACCCCAAGTGGTCCTCCACCCCGGCAGTACAAAGCCAGCGGGTATTCAAGGCGGCCCGGGTCTCCACCTGGTCACCCCGGGCGGTGGTGCTGGCCTGGTGGCTGGGTCACTGCTTTCATCCCCAGGTGATTTCCGCGGTCGACTGGCGTCAGGCCGCCGACGACATTTACCGGCAGTGTTTCGGGATTCCCTATGAGGAAGGCCCATGAGGAGTAACTCCTGGCTCTACTGGGGGTTGATCCTATCGCCCCTGCCAGTGTTTCTCCTGGCCCTTCAGGTGGGAGCGTATCCCGTCTCCTTGTCCGACCTGTGGCGCCTGCTGGCTCTAACCCCCAGCCAATCGCCTCTGCCGGAGCAGATCCGGGCCATCATCGTGGACGTGCGGTTGCCCCGGATTGTCCTGGCCATGCTGGTGGGGCTGTCCCTGTCGGTCTCCGGCGCCACCTTGCAGGCGGTGTTCCGCAATCCTCTGGTGGACGCCTTCATCCTGGGCCTTTCCGCGGGCGCCGCCTTCGGTTGCGCCGTGACCGTAGCCTGGCTGCCCATGGTGCCCATCCAGGTAGGGGCCTTTGTCTGCGGTCTGGTTGCCGCGGTGCTGACCTTTACTATGGCTCGCATCCGGGGGGAAGTGCCGACCCTGTCGCTGATTCTGGCCGGCGTGGTGGTGTCCGCCTTTTTCACCGCCCTGGTCTCCATTATCAAGTTTCTGGTGGACCCCATGAAGCTGGCCAGCATTGTGTTCTGGCTCATGGGTAGCCTGGCCCTGGCGGACTGGCCTTCGGTTATCAAGGTCCTTCCCTGGATGGCGGCGGGGGTCGCCATTCCCTGGCTGGGGCGCTGGCGCCTTAATGCCCTGTCCATGGGGGATGCTGAGGCCAAGGCCCTAGGAGTTGACGTGGCCCGGGAACGGGGTCTATTTATCCTGGCCGCCTCCGTAGCCGTAGCCGCGGCGGTGTCAGTGAGCGGCATCATCGGCTGGGTGGGACTGATGATCCCCCACATCGTGCGCATGGCGGTGGGGCCGGACCATCGCCGGGTGATACCTCTGTCCATGGCCGCCGGGGCCAGTTTCCTGGCCCTGTCCGATACCGTGGCCCGCTCTACGGCTTCGGGGGAAATCCCTGTGGGGATTATCACCACTTTGGCCGGCGCCCCCTTTTTCATCTACCTGATGAAAAAAGGCGGTCAGGATTCCTGGAAGGCATGATCCGGGCCCGCGACCTCCATCTGCGTCTCAACGGGCGAGGCATCCTGAACGGCGTGAGCCTCGCGGCCCATCCCGGGGAGGTCACGGTGATCGTGGGGCCCAACGGCTCCGGCAAGACCACCCTGATGTTGTGCCTGAGCGGGCAGTTGACGCCGGACCGGGGGGCCATTACCCTGGCGGACCACAATCTTAATGGCCTCAAACGCCGTACCCTGGCCCGGATATTGGCCACCGTGCCCCAGGAGCACCATCCCGTATTTCCTTATGCGGTGCGGGAGGTGATCCTCCTGGGCCGGGTCGCCCGGGTGGGTTATTGGTCGCAACCCGGACCCCGAGATCTGGCGGTGGTGGAGGAAGTTCTCAATCTGCTGCATCTTCAGCTCCTGGCGGACAAGCCCTATACTCACATCAGCGGCGGGGAGCGGCAACTGGTGCTCATCGGTCGGGCGTTAGCCCAGGAGCCGCAAATCCTCCTGTTGGACGAACCCACTAGCCACCTGGATTTTAAAAACCAGGTGCTGATCCTGAAGCTGATCCGGGAGTTGGCTAAAAACCAGGGACTGACGGTGCTGCTCACCCTGCACGACCCCAACCTGGCGCTGCTCTTTGCCGACCGTGTGGCTCTCCTGGATGAGGGGCGGGTGGTGGCTGAGGGGACTCCCGTCGAGGTCATACACCCTGAGGCAATGGCCTCGCTCTACGGCATCCCGGTGGAAATGCTGGCCCAGGGAGATAAACGACTGCTGTACCCCAAACTGACATGATCGCCATTTCGAACCTGACCAAGTATTACAGGAGTATCCTGGCCCTGGAAGATCTGACCCTGGAGATCGGGGCGGGGGAAGTCTTCGGGCTACTGGGTCCCAACGGCGCGGGCAAGACCACCACCATCAAGATCCTCACCGCCCTGGCCTTTCCTACCCGGGGGACCGCCCGGATCGCCGGCTTCGACGTGGTCAGGGAGCGCCCCCAGCTGAAACCCCTCATCGCCGTTTGCCCTCAAGAGATCAACCTGGACCGGGAACTCACCGCGTTTGAAAACCTCTGGTTTTATGGCCGTCTGTTTAAGGTTCCGGAGATCTCCCGCCGCATTATGGAACTCTTGGAATGGGCCCAGTTGGAACAGCGGGCCTATGACCGGGTTAAAGGTTTTTCCGGCGGCATGCAGCGGCGTTTGTTGATTGCCCGGGCGCTCATGTCCCGCCCCCGGGTGCTCTTCCTGGATGAGCCCACCGTGGGCCTGGACCCCCAGATTCGGCGGCAACTGTGGGACATGATCCGGCAACTTCAGGGCGAAGGGATAACGATTCTCCTGACCACCCACTACATCGAGGAAGCCGAATCGCTCTGCGGCCGGGTAGGCGTCCTTAATAAGGGCCGTCTTATCGCCCTGGATTCCCCCCAAAACCTCACCGCCGGGGTGGGCGGCTATGTGGTGGAATCCGTGAACGGCGCTCGGCGGTCCTATACCTTAGTGAAAGACCGGGAAGCTGCCTACGCCAGGGCTCAAGAGGAGACCGCGGGCGTGCTTATCCGCCAGGCCAACCTGGAGGATGTCTTTATTCAGCTTACGGGGGAGCGCCTGAGCCAATGACCATGAACTGGGCCACCATCTTTTTAAAGGACATGCTCCTGTTTCAGCGGCGGCTGCTCCGGCTGGGGTATGTGATGTCCACGCTGTTTGCCCCCCTGCTCTATCTGGTGGCCTTCGGTCTGGGGTTGGGCAAGCAGGTGGCCATGCGCAGCGGGGTAACCTATCTGGATTTTCTCCTGCCCGGGTTAGTGGCTATGAGTTCCATGACCAACTCCTATACCTGGGTGGCTAACAGCCTGAACATGGGCCGCCTCTACTTCCGCACCTTTCAGATTTATCTGCAGGCGCCGGTGTCTCCCTGGGAGATCGTCGCCGGCCAGACCCTGGCCGGCATGGTTCGGGGCCTGTTTGCCGCCTCGGTGATCCTGGGCCTGGGATTGGTCCTGGGGACCCATTTGCATTTCACCCTGTTCTTTGTGCTGGGGCTGCTGCTTAACGGCCTGGTTTTCGCCGCCTTCGGGGTGGTGGTGGGTCTCAAATCCAAATCCCATGAGGATACCGCCACTTTCACCAATTTTTTCATACTCCCCATGGCTTTTTTCTGCGGCACCTTTTTCCCTGTGGACTCCATGCCCTGGTGGGCCCAGAAGATCATCTATCTGCTGCCCTTGACCCATACCAACCAGTTGCTGCGGTCGCCTGTCTGGGGTTCGGAAACTATGGTTTCTCTGGTCTTGTTGGGTGCAGCCGCCGGTTTCTGCATAGCCCTATCCATCCTGTTCATCCGGAGGTACAGCGAATGACGGATTCGCTCATTAAAGGCGTGGCCATAATGTGGAACGCTTATGTGCCCACTCTGGTCAGCGCAGCCCGGGAATTTCCCTGGATAGATCTGAAGGTCTATTCCCACCGCCTGGTGGGGGAAAACCCGGAAGTCCTGGACCGGGCCTTGCAAGATATGGAGTCCGCCCAATTTATCCTGCTTTATCGCACTCCTGACGCCTTCTGGGAGAGCGTGGACCAGCGACTCAAGCAACTGGCGGACCACGTTCCCCTCATCTCCACCGGCGGTGACCCTTCCCTGTGGACCCTGTCGTCGGTGAATCTTGAGATCGCCGCCAATGCCTCTAATTACATTATCCGTAACGGCCTGGAGAACTTCCGGCGCCTGCTGGCCTATCTCGGCAAAGAGGTCCTGGGCCGGGAACTGGAGGTTCTGCCGCCCCAGGAGCTTCCCTGGGAAGGGTTCTATCACCCCCGGGCCCAGGGACATTTTGAGCGTCTGGAAGATTACCTGGCCTGGTACCGGGACCAGGGCTGGTCCCAAGAGCCCCTGGTGGGGATGATGTTCTCCCGGGGGGATTGGGTCACCCCCAACCTGGAACTGGAAGATTATCTCATCCAAGCCTTGGAGGCTCGGGGTCTGGGGGTGATCCCGGTGTTCTACTATTCCTTCAAAGACGAGAATCTGGGAAACCGGAGCGGCGAAGAGATCATCCGGGATTATTTCCTGAACCACGAGGGCCGCCCCCGGATCGCGG
This sequence comes from uncultured delta proteobacterium, assembly GCA_963812015.1. GTDB lineage: Bacteria > Desulfobacterota > Desulfobaccia > Desulfobaccales > 0-14-0-80-60-11 > 0-14-0-80-60-11. The sequence continues at coordinate 2,138,023 of CAWETI010000003.1, forward strand.
CGCTCATCAAGCTCACTGCCTTTCTCCTGGCCAGCCGGCGGGGCACCGGCCGCGACCCGTCCACGGCCCGCCCTGGCCAGGCATTATTGGCGCAACTCGACGTGCCGGTGATCCAACCCCTCACCTCGTATTACAAGACCACGGCCCAATGGGAGGCAGACCCCCAGGGGCTGGGGGCCGAAGTGGGCTGGAGCCTGGCCCTGCCGGAATTCGAGGGGGTCATCGAGCCATTGATGGTGGCCGCAGGGCTCTCCCACGAGGAATTGGGGGCCGAACTCATCGCCGGTCGGGGACCCATCCCTAACCGGGCGGATCACCTGGCGGAACGGTTGGCGCGCTGGGTCCGCCTGCGGCAGAAAACCTCGACGGCACGCAAGGTGGCCATCATCCTGCACAACAACCCTTGCGCCTCGGTGGAGGCCTCGGTGGGGGCCGGGGCCCACCTGGACACTTTGGAAAGCACGGCTCGAATCCTCCAGACCCTGAAGCGGGCGGGATATGCCATTGAGAATCCCCCCGCGGACGGCAAAGAACTCATCGACACCATCATGGGCCGAAAGGCCATCAGCGAGTTCCGTTGGACCACGGTGGAGGAAATCATCAGCAAGGGGGGCCACCTGGCCCTGGTGCCGGAAGCTGACTACCGCGCCTGGTTCGGCCTCCTTCCGTCCACCCTGCAGGCGCGCCTCATCGAAGCCTGGGGCGAGCCCCCCGGCCAGGCCCAAAACGGCATCCCCGCGGCGATGGTCCACCAGGGACAGATCGTGGTCACCGGCGTGCTTTTTGGGAACGCGGTGGTCTGCGTCCAGCCCAAGCGGGGCTGCGCCGGGGCGCGGTGTGACGGCCGGGTTTGCAAAATCCTCCACGACCCGGATGTGCCGCCGCCCCACCAATATCTGGCCACTTACCATTATCTGGATAAAGGGTTCGGCGCTGATGTGGTCCTGCACGTGGGCACCCACGGCAACCTGGAGTTTCTGCCGGGAAAGACCGTGGGGCTGTCCGGGGGTTGCTGCCCCGACGCCGTCCTGGGTCATCTGCCCCATCTTTATATCTACAACGCCGACAACCCGCCGGAAGGCACCATGGCCAAGCGCCGCAGCTACGGGGTCCTGGTGGACCATATGCAGACGGTGATGACCTCCTCCGGCCTCTATGATGAACTGGGCGAGTTGGACCGGCTGCTGGGAGAATACGAGCGTTTGAAGGACTTGGAACCGGGCCGGGCTCACCTGGTGGAGCACCTGATCCTGGAGACCCTGGAGAAGAGCCGCCTCAACCAGCAATTGTCCCTGACCCCGGAGATTTCTTTCGATGAGACGGTGCGCCGCATTCATGAGAGCCTGTCGGTGCTGCGCAACACCGCTCTCCCCGATGGCATGCACATCTTCGGGGAATTGCCCCAGGGGGAACGGCGGGCTGATTTTCTCCACGCCATCCTGCGCTTTCCCGGCGGAGGCCCCTCCTGGCGGCGACTCCTGGCCCGGTTGCTGAAGCTCAATCTGGAAGACGACGAATCGGGACGGGCCGCGGAGGCCGTGGACCAGGCCGGGCGTACTCTTATCAGCCGTTGGCTGGCGGCCCCGGAGCAGAACCTTACGTCCTTGATCCGGGAAATCGCTCCGGAAGCGGACCTGGATGCCCTCGAAAGCGACCTGGCCTTCTTCGATACCCGGCTCCAGGACCTGGTGGACCGGCTGGAGGCTTCCCGGGAGATGGAGGCGCTGCTCCGGGGGTTCGCCGGCGGCTATATCCCCCCCGGACCCTCCGGCCTCATCACCCGGGGCCGGGACGACGTCCTGCCCACGGGCCGGAATTTTTACACCCTGGACCCCCAGCGGGTGCCCAGCCGCACCGCCTGGGAGGTGGGGCAGCGCCTGGGCCAAGCCCTCCTGGACAAATACTTCACCGAAACCGGGGAGTTTCCGGAAAACGTCGCCCTCTTCTGGATGGCCAACGACATCATGTGGGCCGACGGCGAAGGCATGGCCCAGATTATGTACCTGTTGGGGGTGAAACCCCGCTGGCTAAGCAACGGCCGGGTCCAGGGGTTCGATATCATTCCCTTAAGTGAACTCAACCGCCCCCGCATCGACGTGACGGTAAGGGTGTCGGGTATCACCCGGGACAATTTCCCCAACTGCGTGGAGTTACTGGATGAAGCCATCCAGGCGGTGGCGGCCCTGCCGGAAGACCCCGCCCAAAATTTGGTCCGGCGCCACAGCCTGGAACTCATGGAGAAACTTGGCCACAACCCCGGGGACGGCGCGGCCTGGCGCCAGGCCACCTATCGCATCTTCGCCAGCAAACCCGGCACCTACTCCGCCGGCACCCAACTGGCGGTGTACGCCTCCGCCTGGCAGGAGGAGACGGACCTGGCCCAGGTCTTCCTCTACTGGAACAGCTATGCCTACGGCAAAGATGTCTTCGGCGCCGAAGCCGCTCCGTCCCTGGCCCACGCCCTGAGCCACGCCTCGGTGACCTACAACAAGGCCGTCACCGATGAGTACGATCTGTTCGGCTGCTGTTCTTATTTTGGCAACCACGGCGGCCTCACCGCCGCGGCCCGGCACCTGTCCGGCAAAGAGGTCAAGACCTATTTCGGCGACACCCGGGACCCGGAACGGGTGACGGTGCGCCATTTGTCCGAGGAAATCCGGCGGGTGGCCCGGGCCAAGCTCTTGAACCCCAAGTGGATCGACGGCATGAAGAACCACGGCTACAAGGGCGCCGGCGAGATCAGCAAACGGGTGGGGCGGGTCTACGGCTGGGAAGCCACCACCCAGGAAGTGGATGACTGGATCTTTGACGATATCACCCGGACCTTCGTCCTCAACCCGGAAAACCGGGAGTTCTTCCAGAAGGAAAATCCCTGGGCCCTGGAGGAGATCGCCCGGCGCCTGCTGGAGGCCGAGCAGCGGGGTCTCTGGCAGGCCGATCCCGAAGTCCTGGCGGAACTGAAGCAGCTCTACGTGGAGGTCGAAGGCTGGCTGGAAGAAAATATGGGAGAGGCCGCGGGGGGCCATTTTCAGGGTGGGGCCGTGGACGTGGTCACCGCCGACGAGGTGGAAACCTGGAAAGCGGCCCTGCACAAGACCCTGGGGACAATCTTCACCGGAGGTAAGAAATGACGCTATCTCGATCTGTATATCCGTTTGGGGCCATCGTCGGGCAGGAACGGTTGAAAAAATCCCTGATCCTGAACGCCATCAATCCCCGCCTGGGCGGGGTGCTGATCCGGGGGGAGAAAGGTACCGCCAAGTCCACCGCGGCCCGGGGCCTGGCGGAGTTGCTGCCTCCCATCCGGGTGGTGGCCGACTGCCCCTTCCACTGTGACCCCGGCGAGCCCGAGCAGTGCTGCGATTCCTGCCGGAAACGGGGGGTCCAGGACGCCCTGCCCACCCGGGAGCGGCCCATGCCGGTGGTGGACCTGCCCCTGGGCACCACCGAGGACCGGCTCCTGGGAACCATCGACCTGGAGAAGGCCATCAAGACCGGGGAGAAACATTTTGAACCGGGCATTCTGGCTGCCGCCCATCGCGGCATCCTCTATGTGGATGAGGTCAACCTGCTGGACGACCACCTGGTGGATGTCCTCCTGGATGCCGCAGCCATGGGGGTGAACGTGGTGGAGCGGGAGGGTATCTCCTTCACCCACCCGGCCCGGTTCATCCTGGTGGGCACCATGAACCCGGAAGAGGGCGAGCTTCGCCCCCAACTCCTGGACCGCTTCGGGCTTTGCGTGGAAATCGGCGGGTTAAAAGACCCGCAGGCCCGCATGGAGGTGGTGGAGCGCCTCCTGGACTATGAAGAAGCCCCCGAATTGTTTATCAATCAGTGGCAACCGGAGCAGGAACGGCTGCGCCAATCCATCACTGCGGCCCGGGAGCGTCTGGCGGCGGTAAACTTCGCCAAAGACATGCTGAATCTGATCACCACCATCTGCCTGGATCAGGGAGTGGATGGCCACCGGGCCGACATTTATATGCTCAAGACGGCCCGCACCCTGGCGGCCTTCCACGAGCGCCAGGAAGTCACCGAAGACGATGTCCGGGAGGCCGCGGAGCTGGTGCTCCCCCACCGGCTGCGCCGCCAACCCTTCAGCGAAGCCCAGATGGATCAGGAAAAGCTGGAGGAGAGTATCCGCAAACACCAGCAGCAGCACGAACCGCCACCGCCATCAGATTCTCCGCCCCCGGAGGAACCTCCTCCCCCTCCCCCATCCGAGACGCCTCCGGGAAGCGGGGAAATTTCCTTTGAGGCCGGCTCCCCCTTCCCGGTGCGCCCCCTGGACCTGCCCCACGACCGCCAGCCCAAGGAGTCCAAGGGCCGTCGCACCCGGGCCGTCACCAACGACCGCAGCGGCCGTTACGTGCGGGCGGCCATGACCCCGGCGGGGCCGCCGGACCTGGCCTTGGACGCCACCCTCCGGGCCGCCGCCCCTTATCAGCCCGTGCGGGACAAAGGCAACCTGGCCGTGGCCATTGCTGAGTCCGATCTGCGTCACAAGGTCAGAGAAAAGCGCATCGGCCACCACATCCTGTTCGTGGTGGACGCCAGCGGCTCCATGGGGGCCAATCAACGCATGGTGGAAACCAAAGGCGCCATCCTCTCCCTCCTCCTGGACGCCTACCAGAAGCGGGAGCGGGTGGGGCTGGTGGTCTTTCGGGGGGAGCAGGCCCACCTGACGCTGCCCTTTACCCACAGCATCGAGCAGGCCCGGAACTGCCTGGAGGACCTCCCCACCGGGGGCAAGACGCCGCTCCCCCGGGCCCTGCAACTGGCTCACGAAGTGATTCAGCGGGAGAAGCTCAAACATCCTAAGGATGCCTTTCTCCTGGTGCTCATCTCCGACGGCAAACCCAATATCAGCCTGGGAGGCGGCTCTGCCCTGGCCGACACCCAAGAGATGGCGGCGCATCTCCGGGGCCTGGGCGCCAACTCCCTGGTGCTGGACACCGAGGCCGGGTTCCTCAATCTCAGTTGCCTTCCCCAGGTGGCCGCCGAACTTAAGGGAAAATACTACAAAATCGAGGACATCCGGGCCTCAGAAGTCGTGGCCCGCATCGACGAGATCATGGTCGGGTAAGGTCTAGGCGGCTAAGTCGCGGCCTTTGGCCGGCGCTCCTTCCTGGGTCCCTTGGAGTGGGAAAGCTCCCCGGCGCGGCCTCGTTCCGCTTTAAGGCGCTCCAGGAGCATGGCGGCGGGCTCAAAGTCCCGGCCTTCCCGGCGGGCCAGTTCGGCTTCGGTGGGCACCAGCTCCCCCCGGAAGGCCTTGGCCAGGACAGCCTGGGTGAGCTTCTCGGCCCGGGCCGTGGCCATGGCCACCCGCGCCTCGATGGCGTCGGCCAACCGGAACAGGGCCTCCACCCGGCGGACGATTTCGTGTTGTTCGGCGAAAGGAGGAAGAGGGATGAACACATCGCTCAAAATGGCAATGTTAATATTTTTCTGGGCCGTAGCCGGAGCAAGTTCCGCTAAATTGTTGCGGGCCATGCGGACGCAATAATCCGAAAATTTGGGATTACAGAGATTATCGTCGCAAATGAGGCCTACGACGCTATCCGGGAAGCAGGCCGGATAAGTCAGAATCGCTGAAGCTGCAATGTTCGCCGCAATAGAAATAACCACCGTTCCGGCAGGCCAGAGGCGACTTTGGGCAAGCCCTGCCTCGCTGTATGTCTGTTTGTGTGTGGTGATTTCCCCATTTGATTGCGCCACATCTCCGGTTTGAATGAAAGGATAGGGACCACCATAGAGATGTGCCGCATCACGAGGACGATGCCGGGATTTGCCGCGATTCAACTCCCCCAGAAATGGGAGACGAACCCATTGCCACTCATCCGGGGTGTCCGAAAGAGTCATACGGTCAACAGAACCCGGCTCAAGGTTGGCTGGGGGCCTGTGAACTCTACGACCTTCCAAGGTTGCCTGCTGACATTCCGTCCTGTAAAGGGATTGGCGCTTTTTAGTGATTCGTTCAACCAGTTTCCCAGCAGGTTCCAGGTTGGTTTGAGCGGTGCGCCAATCGGCGGTGAGGCGGCCGGAGCAGGCCGCGGCCAGCACCGACTGCCGGAATTGTTTCAGGATGGCGGGGACCTTGGCCAGGCGCTCTTTAGCCGTCTTCAGCCTTTCTTCCAGACCATCGACTTGAGCGATTATTCTTCTTTGTTCTGGTAGGGGCGGCACCTCAACCTCTATATTATCGAGGTGTCGTTGGCTGATCGCGGTGAAAGTCGACCCGGTACCCTGTTCAGCGATGCTGGCTTCTTTAAATCGCAAAGAATAGAGAAGCCATTTTGATGGAATCTCACCGGAGGGCTTAATGGCGGCCAGGCCCCGACCGATTGCACACCGCTGATCGGCAATATTTGTTGGCCCCACGGGGGCACGGATACACAAGAGAATATCGCCTGGGTCGGCGATTTTTGAAGGAGCAGTGCACCATTGTCTAACGGTGGGGTTTAGATCGGCAAATTCTTTTTTCCCTTGGAAAAATGGCAGACCATCCTGCTGGTCATTATAGGTATTTCCAGGGGGGGACTGGCCCATTTTGATGGAGGCAATCTCAGGTAATTTTGCCAGAGTCCATCCCTCAGGCAATTTACATAGATGGCAAGTTTCAGATATTTTCATTTCTAAATTAGTTAGTTAGCAATAGGGCGTGCTGTGCACGCCGGATTATGGCGGCCATAGGCCGCCCTCTAGGCACAACGCCGCCTCAAGACCGCGGCTACAAAGACATGGCGGGCAATGCCCGCCCTACATTTTTGATTCTGCGGCGTTATCGCCGTTTTCCAACAAGGCCAGGACGGCGTTCAACTCCTGCACCGCTCCCTCTAGTTCAGCGATGGCGTCGGTCACCAGTTCCTCCGGTTCCGGCAGGTCGTCGGGGTCATCCAGGGAGTCGTCTTTGAGCCAGCGCAGGCCGTCGATCTTGAAATCCCGGGCCTGGACCTCGCTGATGTGGAAGCGCCGCCAGCGATCTTCGGGGGAGTCGGCGGGACTCCGGCGGCTGCGCCCGTTGGGGTCCGAGCCGTAGCAGCGGACGAACTCGGCAAAGTGCGCTGCGCTCAAGGGCCGGTCTTTCTTGGTGATGCCCGGCACATTGGTGCGGCCGTCGTAAATCCAGACATTCTCGGTGGGGTAGCCCTTGGTGAAGAAAATGACGTTGGTCTTGGTGCCGGGGCTATAGGGGGTAAAGGTGCCCCGGGGCAGACGCAGGACGGTATGGAGGATGCAGTCCTCCGTCAGAATTTTGAAAACCTCCCCGGCCTGATCGGCAAAGAGGCAGTTGTCCGGCAGGACCACCGCGGCCCGGCCCGCGGGCTTCAAGATGGTCATGAGGTGCTGGAGGAAATTCAACTGCTTGTTGGAGGTGGAAACGGTGAAATCGTCCCGGTCCGGGGCCTGGTTGGCCCCCTTGGTGCCAAAGGGGGGATTGGTGAGCACCGCGTCGAACTTGGGGCCGGTATAAACCTGGTAGATGGAGTCCCCCAGGGCGATTTCCGGCTCCAGGCCGTGGAGGTAGAGGTTCATCAGGGCTAGGCGCCGGGGCCGGGCCACCAGTTCCTGACCGAAGTAGGTGGCCCCTTTGAGGCGTTTCGCCAGGTCGCGGTCCACCGCGCCGCCCTTCGTCTGCTGCATGAACCATTCGTAGGCGGCCACCAGGAAACCGCCGGTGCCGCAGGCGGGATCGCCGATGGTAAAGTCCCGGCGGGTGCGGGGATCGGGCTTGAGGACCGCGACCATGGCCTGGATCAAGAGGCGCGGGGTGAAATACTGCCCGGCGCCTTTCTTGCCTTCGCTGGCGGCTTTTTCCAGCAGGCCCTCAAAGGCTGCGGCCTTTATATCCACTTCCAGAGAAGTCCAATCGGTATCGTCAATGAGGCTGATGAGCTTTTTGAGGTTGACGGGATTGTGAAAGCGGGACATGGCCCCGGCAAAGATATCCCCCAGCAAACCCCGGGCCTGACCCAGGGTGCGCAGGACCTCGAGATAATGGTTGGTGAGGCCGGTGCCGCTCTGATTAACCAGAGCAGGCCAGTCGCAGCCCCGGGGCAGGGTAATATCCCGCTCGTCGGCCATTTTCAGGAACAGCAGGTAGGTGAGCTGCTCGATATAGTCGCCATAATCGATGCCGTCATGGCGTAAGGTGTGGCAGAACCCCCAAAGTTTTTGAACAATGTCGCTCATGCGGCTAAAGCCTCGTTAAATTGCTGGATCATCCGGTCCAGTTCACCGGGAAAGACGAGCTGGGCCTTCCCCCAGCCCCCGGCGTTGAAAAAGACCGGGACGTTGTTGAAGTCGTCGGGCTCAATGGACAGGTTAGCGATTAAATGGTCCCGGATGCGGTCCAGCCATTGCTGCTGCTCCGGGGTGAACCGGCGGCCGGCGGTGACTTGGCCAAAGGCCCGGGCCACCCGTTCCTCGGCGGTAAACAACGGTTCCTCTTCCCGGGCGGCGTGCTTGACCATGGAGATAATGTCCACCAGAGCTTTATGATAGGTGAGCTGATGGACCTTTTGCAGGTTGTCCAGAGTGAAGCGCTGGGTGGTGGCGGCCAGCTTCCGGCGAAGTTCGCTCAGGGGCTGGGTGCCCCAGTCTTGGGGCCGGTCCAGGAGAATTTGAATCGCGTCTATCTGCGCCGGGTTCTCCCTCACAAAACGGGAAAAAGCGGCCAGATAATCCCCGGGCTTATATTCCTGGCCCGCCCCATTGCGGACCAGCCATTGGGAAGTAACTGTGTCCACGGTTTCGTAAGCCACCAGAAAATTGCGCGGCGGTCGGGGATAGTTGAGCAACAAATCCTGAAAATCCGGATGGCGCAGCAGAGCCATGGCGCCGGTGAAATCTTCCTGGAGGAGACGAGGCAGGCTATTGGCGTACCCGGCCAGATCGCCGTTCAGGATAAAAGCGGCGAACAGTTCCCGGGCCTCGCCGGACATCTCCTTCTCAATGCGTTGCAGCCGCTTGACCAGGCAGCGGATGTTGTAGGCGCGGTCGCGGTTTTGCCAGATATCGTCAATGATCTGGATAATGGTTTTTGAGGAAGTCTGGGGCGGCTCCGCGGTGATGGCGGTAGCCTGTTTGAAATATTCCATGAGGGTGCCGTTGAAGCAGTCGAACACCGTGAAATGGGACTTGTCGGTAAATTTTTCGCCTTTACGGGTGCCCCGGCCCAACATCTGTTCAAAGAGGATGCGGGACTTTACCGGCCGCAGGAAGACGATGAACTCCAAATCCGGAATATCGACCCCGGTGGTCAGCAGGTCCACGGTGACCACCACCCCCGGGTTAACCCGATTGCGGAACTCCCGGATTCTTTGCAGGGGCCGATCCACCTTGGCGGTGATCTTTTGGACAAAGGAATCCCCCTGGCCGAACACGTCCCGGGCAATACCTACCAAGCTGTCGGCATGAGAGGTGTGGGGCAGGTCGTTGACGGCAAAGATCAAAGTCTTGGGAAATCTGCCATATCTCTCTTGATGCTCCAGGGCATACGTCCTGATTTCTTCAATGATTTTGAGGTTGGAATCAGGGGCGGTGACCTTCTGTTCGACTTCCGGGGCCTCAAACTGCCGCTCATCCTCCAGCAGATCCAGTTGTTCGAGGCCGGTCTGCGAATCGATAGACCCCACCTGTTCGCCTTCCTGCAAGAAAACCCCCTTCAGGCGCACCTCAGAATTGATGGTGACCACATCGTAGTCTACCAGAAACCCTTCCCGCACGGCCCGTTCATAATTGTAGCGGTAAACGATATCTTTAAAATAGGCGGTGGTGTGGGCCGCAGGGGTGGCCGTCAGCCCGATTTTGATGGCGTCAAAATGCTCCAGGGTGTTGCGCCAGATGGATAACTCGGCGGTGGTATAGCCTCGATGACATTCGTCCGCGATGACCGCATCAAAGGCGTGAATGGGGATGTCAAGTTTTTCGGCATCGTCTTCGCTGGGTTCATCGGTGGGGGCGAGAATTGAGCCACGGCCAAAGAGATTGATGGTCATGCGCTGGATGGTGCAGATATAAACAAAAGCATGGCCGGGCTGAGGATTTAGCAGATATGAGGAGGGCAGGACCTTGGGGTCGAAATTCTCATCCTCTTCAAAATCATCCCTGAAAAATCCCTGGCTATAGACCTCATAAATCTGATCAAACTTGAGGCCGGGTTCAGGCTCGAAAGAGGCGAAGGAGCGAACGGCCTGGGCGGCCAGGGCACGGCGGTCCACCAGGAAGAGAATTCGCCGGGCGACGCCGGATTTCATGAGCCGGTAAGCCTGGTTGACCAGGGTGAAGGTTTTCCCGGTACCGGTGGCCATAGCCACCAGCATCTGGCGTTTCTGCCGGCTGATTGCCTGCTCCATGGCCTGGCTGGCCTCGATTTGGTAGGGACGCAGTTTAGGGTGATGGTCGGTATGCGCCGTGAACCAATGGCACCCCGCCTCGAAATCTCGGCTGAACATCTCCCGCAAGGCGGCAGGAGTATGAAATTGAGATATTTTTCGTGATCTATTCAGGGGATGGCGAACATCTTGGAACCAGAGAACCTCGCCGTTAGTAGAATAGAGGAACGGTACATGAAAGCCGTCGAAGTTTAAGGGATTGGCAGTAGCTCCCTGCGAGTACCGCTGGGCCTGGGTGAGGACATTCTGAGGCCCGAGGGTTACCTTTTTCGCCTCGACGATGCCAAGAATCCGCCCATCAACACAGAGAGCATAATCGGCAGGGCCGTTGGCGGTCTCATATTCTTCAATGGCACAGGTTTGATACCAGCTTAAAGGACGTTTTGGGTCGAAGGGGACAATGGTCCAAAATTGGCTTTTAAGTTTGGGGTCGATTCTTTTTTTGCGAGTTTGCCTTTCGCTCTCAGAGTTCACAATTCTTTACCCTGTTGGAGAATTGAAGGTTGCGAGAAAAAATTTATGATTAGGCCCGCATCCAGAACCTTCGTTCACTTCGTGCGGTAAACGTTCAAACCCACCTTCTCCTGCCGGTCCGGGACGAAGACGTTCCCTTCGGTGGAGGCGATAATGATGCTCTTCTTGGATGACGAGGGGCCGAAATCCTTGGTCAGGTCCACCTTGATGGTAAGAATGTTCCCCTCCACGGTCATCTCCACGTTTTTCATGCCATAGTCCCCTTTACCCGGTTATGCCCTTCCATAAAAGTTTCCGGTCAGCAACCTGCATATCCTGCATGTATACCTATAATCCCAAATGGACCTCATAGTCAATAAATCTCGGCCCAAGGGGCGGAACACCGGCGCCAAGGCGAGAGGAAGGTGGGGGGGGTACAGGAGTTAGCCCTGAGCGTTCATCCAGGGCGGTCTGAGGCGCTCCCGGAGAGGGTATGTGGAGGACGCCGCGGGCCTCTATCCTGGTTGAGGGTCCCGCCGCCAGGCCTCAATGAACGGGCCATAGTCGGGCAGGTGACCTAAGGTGGTCAATTCATGGTTAAGGGAGAGAGTAGGGATCGCCACCGACCGCCTTCCCTGGGATAAACTTAATTTTACCCAAATCAGTGTCATAGGGAGGTTGTAGATCAAGCCATCCCCTGGGGCTTAGGCGAAGAATCCCACCATTCAGTCCGCCTATCCCCCAATGAAACGGAAAGTTAATAGTCCTCTGGATTTTTAATATTAAAAATTTTCAGGATCTCCTCCTTTTGGTCAGGGTAAATTTTAATGCAATGCCGGACATAGCCTTCCCTGGTGAAATCTTTAAGTTCTTCGGCTTGTCGTCGAACAAGGTCATCAGTGAACTCTTTCCAAGACGTTTGGGTTTTTCCAGTGTCTTTCATCATTTTTTCCCCTTTAAAAATTTAGGCCTGATTGGTGGACCTGGTCCTTCGGCCCAGGGGGCTTCACACCCCCCCTGAGGCCGAGCGTTGCTATGCTTCAAATGACTACATGGCGCCTTCAGGCTTATTAGGGTTCTCCCCAATAGAGGCTTCTTTCCATTCGGTAAAATCGTTTGGTACTGAGACAGATACAATTCCGGCATTCTCAACAGCTGCCGACTTGCCTTGATAATCGATGGGAGAAGGAGAATATCATCCATTCAGCTACTTCTTGACCGTATACTTTGATTAGCTTCTCGTTGGCTTTGTCGAAATCCTCCCTTGAACTACAGCCCCGGAAAAATTCATTCATAATTTTGTCATTCTCTTCTGGCGGCGCATCCCACCTAAAATTCTTGAGCAGCAATGCACCGTCAAAATCGCCCACCAAGGGGTCTCGAGCCTTACCAAAGGATTTTAATTCACTCAAATGTCTTCCACAGCCCTCACATCTCCCATCGGCCGGAGGAGGGCTGATGTTTATTCCATCTTTGGGTTTTAAATCTTCTTCACCATCAACACTTTCCAAATTTTCTATCTCATTTTCCTCGAAAAGTGATTTTTGCATGGCGTATCTCCTTTCTTGTTTGCCCTGATTGTTAGTGGCACAGGAAACCGTCAGTTTCGGCTTTCGATTGAAAATCTATCCAGTGCCACGTGCGTATCAGAAAAAATCAATTCAATTAACCGTATCTGATAGTCAATATGTGCAATGAAAATGGACTTAAATTACAGAGTATCTCGTCGAATTAGTTACACTTTCTATCGTATTCACGCTATTGAGCGAAATTGTTGGAAATAGTTAAAAAAGTATGGAAAAACATGCTAAAAAGGCAGAGGAAATTAAATAAATATTCAATAATAATCAATAAATATGGAATATAAAACTGTATAACTTATTAAAACTATTAAATTTTAATTTTATATTAATTTAATTTTAGCTGATTTTTCGGCCATATTTCCAAATTTCTCAAAAGCCTAACCGTCCCCTTGTTCCCTTTCTATTTCCGTCAAAATGATCCCAGCCAACTCTGCCCCCGAGGCTGTCAAGCTTATTGCCGTGGCCGAATTGGTTAAGTTCTTCCAAATTGTAACCAAACCTCGTTGCCATAATCGGCTAAGCGATCTTGATAAAGAAGCATGCGCTGTTGCGTACTCACGCTCGCCAATGCTGGCCTTTCTGGAGCCCCATGCCCCAGGCTGCCAGCCCCACAGGGCGGATAGAATGTCATCGTACGTGATGAACCTTTTCTTGGAGGCCAAGCACAAAATTTGTCGTTGATGGTCTGAAATCATTGGTTAACCTCTCTTGTTAACCCTAATTATTGGGTCGGTTAGGCATCTTCTTTGCTCGGTTGCGCCGCAAAAAGGTTCCGTTGCCGGGGTTCGCCTCTGACAATCTTCTCCCTGGGGGGGGCCTGGGGTGCCTCACCCTCATTAATCTTGCGTTTGTTGCTGCTTTTTGAAGCCTCCGCCAACAGATTCCAATCGCATGCCAGACAACGGGGCCGCTGTTCATCGTCGGGGGCAAAGCAGCAACCGCCGCACTTTGGGCAGTAGCAGCATAAGAAGTCCACCACTTCAGGCTTATTGGCCTTTACCTGGGCCAAGAGGGGCCTCACTTGGGCCGGGTCCAGCTTGCCATCGCCCTCATATTTTGCTTTGATGGTGGCACCTGTCAGCGTGAACTTATAGCCCAGGCTGGCCAACGTTTGCACCGCTGCAATGCCGGGGTTGGTTTTCATTAAAGCCTCCATAGCGGTCTGCCTCGGGTCCGGGAAACACCGGATGCAGACATTGCAGACATTGAGTTTTCAATGTCTGCGTCCTCTACCCTTAGCCATTCCTGGGTTTGCAGACATTGCAGACATTGCAGACATTGTTCTCAGTAAGTCTCCGGGGTTGATGCCAGCTTCCTCTTCAATGCCGTGATGAGGTTCCATTAGATTTCTACCTCCTTGAAGTCCTGGTGGTTGCCCAGCTTCAATGCCTCCACCACCCTCTGAGATATAGCCTCATCCCAGGCTGCAAGTATCTTGATCGACTCCATGGCATCGAAAGCCGGGCAGGAATGGAGTTCGTCAGGGTACAGAAAAAGCTGACTATTCCAGGACCGTGGGTAAAGACGGCAAGAGCCCTTCTCGCCAGTTTTTATGGGGCTCGACACATAATGCTGGCACCATCCGCATTGAACAAGAGCATAAGACTCAACGGGGTTATCACCAACCAGATCCCCGGGCTCAGGGCCACTATCACCCCGGGGAGGTACGACCACACATTCCGGAACTTCTTGCCAATTGAGTGACGGGCTAAATTTTTCGGAGATACTCTCACCCATGTCTGCAATGTCTGCAATGTCTTGAGACCCACTACTGGCAAAGTTTTCCGGTTGCAGACATTCCTTTTCCGACGTCTGCAATGTCTGCTTTGAGTTTCCAATATCTGCATCCCGATCCTGAGTTTGCAGACTTTGCTTGATAAAGTTCTCCGATTGTTGATCCCATTCCAGGCACTTTGCCGCCCGATGGCCATTAGCATCATGTTTATCCGGAGAAATGGTCAGCTTCACGGCCCTGATTACCGCCCCCATGCCCTTCGGCGTCTCGATCTTGTGGATATTGGGAGCAATCAAGTTGTAATGCTTATGAATGAATCCAATAGCCAGGCGCCCGTTTTCCAGATGGGGCCGCAATTGATCCAAGGTACGGGCCAGCAGCCGGGACCGCTCCGAGATTTCCACAGGGACATAGTCCTCGTTCTCGATCAGCCGAAGGGCATCCTGAACCTGGCCCAGGTAGAAGTGAACGGTCTTAATGCCCCGCTCCAAATCTTCAAGAGACAGCACTGTCCCAGGAACCCCCCCTTGGGAGAATATCTGTATACAGTTAATTATCCCGGTGAGACGCAGGACGTATTCGGCAGCCTTAGGCACAAACCCACGAAGTTGCGCCGGGAGTCGGTCTTTGCAAGAGACCAGTTGATTCCGCCAGTCAAAAAATCTTCCCTGAGCCTCCGAGGAAAGTATCATCCGGGCCGGTTTCTCAATCTTCCCCTCCCGGGCATAGATTTGCCCATCTACCCAATCCATAGCCCGATTAAGAACCGTTTCCCACTTCTCCCGGTCACGATCTGACCACGATTCCATGGTCAGGTCATAATACGTCGGGGGTTCACAGGTCATCAGGAAACGGAACAAAGTGCCGTCTGAGAGGTACAGGCCGTCCTCCCCGGCAAAGAAGGTCTTAAAGACCTTGGGTTGGACCCCTCCAAAGATGGAGACCCGCGCCCCATTGAGGTACACAGTCCTCCCTGCCCTTACAATCCTTGCTGGATGTCCATCATGGAGGGCCAGCCAGGCTTCCCGATCGGTGCCTTTTGATTTGTATTGGTTCTGTCCGCTAAGAAAGGCACTAATTTCATCTTGGATCACCACGATTCCACCGTGGGGGGAGTTAACCAAATCGTCTCTCAATCCTTCCAGGGTCAGGTCCGACACAAAGTACCCTCTGGGGGGCGCAGGTGGCGGTTGTTGATCCCTCTCCTTACGGGGCAACCGTTTGTAATCGTCCATTGCTTCCCTGTAGCAGATTTCCTCCTTCCTCTGGGCTTCATTAACAGGTCTGGCCATCAAGCGGACGGGTGGGGTCTTCCCCTCCCCCGACTCCCGGATGTCCATGTGCCAGAGGATCAATGGAGCATCCCAGCCCTCCTTGGGCGAGACCAACAGCGTCCTTCCTATAATGGAGCCCATCAGACAGAATCCCGCCCCTGGGAGGGCGGACGAGGAGGTAGCGCAAGCTCTGCCCAGTTGTTGAAGGCTGTCGGCAATGTCAGACGGTAGCGCTTCCCAGGGGAAGGGGATGCGTGGAACCAACTGGGCGGAAAAATCCCAGGCCGTTTTCTGTTGCTCGTCTCGTGGCAACGGCGCCGCTTCTCGGGTCGCCCCGCCGTTGCAGCCAGGCTCATACCCGCCACTCCGGCCGCTGGTAAAATTTCCTAATTTCGCATCGCCGCTGATGATCTGCCGTGCCTCTGCCCAGATGCGGCCCTTGCAGGAATTGTGAAAGCACTGGTAATAAAGAAGACCATCCGCCGCCTGGCCGATAGCAGCCTCACCGTCGGCGTGGGTCGAGTCGAAGATGCAATGCTCCAGACAATAAAGGGTAGCGCCGCCCTGGGGCTTCACCTGTAGGACTTCCACGTTGTAGTGGTGGAGGTATGCCTCGAGGTCGAAGTGACCACTCATCTGCCCATGGGGGGGTGTCTTGGGAGTATCTTTAGGTTCAGCCTCGCCGGCAATTTTCTCCAGGAGTTCAACGGGAACGGGGATCCTGGCTTCGGGCAGGGAAATGATCCTGGCCAGCCGGTGCGGCCGGTCTTGGGTATCGTCACCTTTCCTGGCCATCGTGCCGTATAGCTTTGTCAGCCGGGCCGGGTTAAATACCGCCTGGTCAAGGTCCAGGCCACGCGCTACCAACTGGTCTGCATATCGCCGCGCCAAGCCAGCCAGCACCGCCTTTAATAAAGCTATGTTTTCCTCACTGGGGGCCAGGTCAACGGGGTAAATCAAATGTCCCCCGTTGCCAGAGTCCCCCGACAGGGGTTCAGTCCAGCCCTCTTTTTCAAGGTCGGCGCGGATAACTTCGCCCATTGCCAGCGCCGCTTCGTGCTCTTGGTCTGTACTGGATACGCCCGCAGGCCGAATCGGGTCCAGGTCAATCAGCAGGTTTTTGATATGCGAAATTTCCGCGTCTTTCGTCCGGTCCACTTGGGCTTTTAGCCGTTCGTTCGCCCTGCCCAAAAGTGCTTCCTGGCATGGGTTCAGGGTTATATAAACCCCTGCGGCCTTAATCTGTGGCGCCAACTGCGCCACTTTCCAATGGTCCCGGTACCAGCCGGCTACAATAGCTTTTTTGCCGCCAGCGTAACCTTCCCACGCCCTGCTTTTCGGATCTTTTGGGGCGATAATACATAGTTCGAAAACCGCGCCGTCAGGGTGCAGGAAGGTCAAGGTTTGCCCGATGATGGCTTTGGAGTCCAGGAGGGGCTTCTGAAGGTTAGGGGGCACCTTTGTCATGCGTCCGTCCCCAGGCCCTGCACATAAGCCTCGACGGCCAGCTTCGTGAAACGGACCCCACCGGCCGCTCGCACGGCCTTAATCGGAAATGTGCCCAGGCTCAGTTGATTCCTGATTGTTTTTTGAGAGAGGTTGAGGACATCCGCCACTTCAGGGATGCTGAGAAGAGCCCGCCGGGAGAGCTTCAGGTCAGACCGGAGCTGCCGGAGCTCGGATAGGACCGCGGCCAGGGTGGGCTCTTGGGTTTTCACGGCTGGGCCTCCCCGCCCGGCCATAGGTCCGCCGGGTTAACCCCCAAAACTGCACCCAGCGCTTCTGCTTCCTCCGGGGTAGGTTGCGTCACATTTCTTTCGATGCGAGAGTATCGTGGCTGCGGAATTCCGGTTCGGGCCGCAACTTCTCTCTGAGGCAAGTCACGTAACACCCGTTCGATTCTCAAAATGCTTGCCATATTTAACCCCTTCAATGCAAATGATGAGGTTAAATTAATTCAAACAAGAAAAAGGGGAAAGACGTAAAAAAGGTATTACCAAAAATGCGGGGTTATTTGGGGATGGGGAGTGATTGTCTGCTTTGTAAAGACACTTCCTCAATCCAGGCCTCAACCTTTAAAATGGCTCTTGCGACAAATTCTTTTTGGCCACGCTCTTTGTCCAAATGATTGAGTTTATCCTTTAATGCTGCAATAATCTGCCTTGGCTTACTACCTTGTTTATGGAGTTCGAAAACCTCAAATTCCAGATCATTAGGGGGATTAGCTGGCCTATCAACGATCTCTAATGGTTTTAATTCATGGATCATCGCCTTTATTTCAGCGTCAATCGTGGTAGACCGCTCCCTCAAATCAATTCGAATAGTGAGGTAGCCATCTTCCAGGCTTAACAGGGATACTGCCTTGCCACCATCTTTTAGGAGGGTGTGCGACGGCCAATCTGCCATATTCCCTGGCATTTGAAGTAATTGCTCAAAAGTCAGAGGAATGGACAGGCCATATTTAAGCTGTAATTCCAACCCTTCAGGCGAACGATTCATAAATTCAGTCCAAAATGCAAGATTATGCCCATTGAGCCAAGTCAGGAGATCATCAGGATTGTTAAGACTTTCTCCAGGCGGGAAAAATTTCCCGTATTTTTTTAATGCATATTGGGCTGCCTTCTCAAGTTTTTCCTTTTGAAAATCGGGATTGAGCCTTAGGCCCTTGATCACAGCCTCAGCTCTTTGCCGCCGTTCTTCCTTAATCTGCTTTTCTGTCTTGGCTCCCATCGCCGCCTCTCCCCGCAGCTCTCCAAGAGGTTGACCCCCAGGGCGGTGGAGATGAACCGCCCTGTCCCCTCGGTGATCAGCCGGCGGTTAGGGGGCCAAATTTTATATCTACTCTACCACAAAAAACTATGATGTTTGGTCAACAAATATTCCTCTATCAGGACAGAGCAACGTATATTTTTAATTGGGAGTCCGTTGCTCGCCAGGGTCAGAACTTGGTCAACATTTGGTCAACAACTATCCAAAAATAACCCTCCATTTCCCTCCATTTCCCGGTATGTCCTGTTTTATGCGGTGATGGTATAAGCCCTTGATATTCCTTTATCCTTGGCTATCCTTGGGCTTCCTTAAATCTCCCTGCCCAAGAACTTCTAATCCGTCGGTCGGAGGTTCGAATCCTCCCAGGCGCGCCAGTAATTACAATGGGTTAGCATAATAGCTAACCCTTTTGTATTCCTGCATACGAATAATTTACCACTTAATTACCACCTTCAACATGACGCCGTTAAACGTGACGCCGTGCCTGGAAGGGGGTGGCTCTCAACCACCCTGGCAAATAACAGTGACCCAAGATTAAACCGAAGTTTGACCACGGCTGGTTTTAGCCCGTGTAAAGATATTTTCAAATTGAAGGACATGTAGTAGGGTGAAAGATAGTAAATTTACAATGAATTCTCCAAAAATGGGATAGGGAAACTTTATGGCAAAAGACGAATACGAAGCCATTAAAAAAATAATGGAGGACAAAGAGCTTGCCGACGAAATGGAGAAGGTTAGCCCTGGGATGAAAGCCCAAATGGCAGGCTATTTGCTTAGTCCCTGGTTGCCACACGGAGGAATCAGAAAAATATTAATGATTATCATTGCACTGGTTGCGCTTGTCAGTGGTGGCGTGTATGGTAAAAAACTATTTTTCTTGCTTCTTCTAATATTATTTTTTTCTCCCCGAGGATCGTAGCGGAAGTAGCCATGTTTATAGGTAGAATTTCTGGAAAATAATATCAGAAATTATATGTTAGTTTATCTGCCTATACATTAACATGGCTGAGGTGTAATAATGAACGAAATTAATAATAATTCATTAAATTATTCAACTCTGGCCAATAATATTTTTGAAAAAGTAAAATATCCAGCTTCAGAAATTGATATTATGAATTTGGCAAAAAATATCAGGCTATTAGAAGAAAGAGGGCTAACTAAGCTAAATCGTCGTCTTATTGAAGGCGGGAGGAAAGTTTGGGATACTTTTTCAGAGCACAATTTTGCTGTTAAGTTGATTTCCCAACACAATGATGAAACTCCTATCAGTTATGAACCTGAAGAATTATCCCCTCCACCAGATTTTAAAATTGTAATTTCGGGGCTAACTTATTGGGTGCAAATGAAAAGACTCTCTAATTTGGAGAGAGAAAACCGCCAAGAAAAAATTGGGCGAACTATAAAAATTAAAGCAAAAGAGATTAATATTGGAAAATTTTTTGGTTGCTATGTATCGAATAAATTTTCTGAAACAGATATTCCAGAATTTATGAAATTCATTGCCGACAATGCGAACCAATCTATTGAAGGTAAAGAAGTCTCTTTCCATAATGATAAAGACCAAAAAGCTAAGGTAGATTATTGGTATCCTAATAAGTCGAAAATATCATATCTTACCCTTGGTGCTTTCGGTGATATGGACGCTGTCAATGAAACAGGACTTGCAAGAAGCCAAATAAAACAGAGCTTGGAAAATGCTTCTGGTGCTTTTACGTGGGACGTTGATCAATATAAAATAATTCTGGTTGCTATTGACTCTGATAAGCATAATGATATAGACATTTGTGATGCTATTTTTGGAACAGAATTTGAAATGGACAGGTTGACCCCGGATTGGTTTTATTCAAGCTGGAGTCGTAAAAATGATGGTTTTTTTGATTTACCCAATTTATCAAAAAAAATTGCTGGTGTAATTGCAATGAGAAGGACAGAACGGAATAAACCAGTTGCTAATTACTTTTTTATGCTTTTTATTAATGATAATTTTAAGGACCGCATTGATGATCTGAAAAACCTACTTTTCTTCAAGAAGGTTATTTATCGTAACATGAGACCTGCTATGGGCGGGAATGGATATTTTGAATTAGCATAAACCGCCCCGCAGGAGCCCCGGAACCGGTGCTTGTTGCTCCCTTTATTAACTTTCAGGGGAAGGTTAATGAAGCCGCCTTTCACTATCTTCTATTTATCAGCAGGTTTTTTGCCCCGTGAAATATTTTGATATAGCTGATTGTGAAAAGAGGAATGTTGGTTCGGCTTTCGGTAGGCTTTTTGAGGGTATAGGCGGGGGTGATCTATCGGTCCTCTTTGGTCAAAATGGCCTGTGTTTGACAGAAAACCGAATTTCCGCATCTTACGCGGATCAATCTAATTATTGTTGGCCATAGAAAGGAAAGAAGAATGAACGATGAACCTGCCCCTGAATCCGATCTCCTGGTCCGGTTAGAGTCCCTTACGAATAGGAGCATGGGAGTGTCCTATCGAGATTTTGAACGTCTACTCAGAGAGGGTAATGCCTCTATCCCCGTCTCTCACCTGCACCAAGTTCTCAATTTTGCGTGTGATCAAATGGGCTTTTGGGAGGCTGAGTGGTTTTTCTCTCCTGCGCATTCTCCCAATACCGTTGCGAAAATAGAAATGGAGGGGTGGCGAATACTGTGGCAGGGAATTTTCAATATTCTTGTGGAGAATGTCCCGGATACTAGAGACCTGCTTGAGCAAGAGCAACAGCTAAGATTATTTGGGCACTCATTGCGGCGGGGAGTAGAATACAATGAAACAAAACCCTTCAGAAAGCTCACAGCAATTGTGCTTTCTCAGGCGTCTTTTGTATTTAACAAGATTGGCTTCCACAGCATTGCAAGAAACCTGTACGCATGGGGCTTATACCCTAAAGGGACAGTTGCCCGCCCTTAATGCCCTTATTTCTGGCGTTCCCCTTCTCCCTTCCTTTCGCTACACCGCCACGGAATCCTCATGCCCCTCGACTGAGTAATCCCCGATAAAATAACTACTATTTATCAGCAGGTTTTTAGACCCGTGAAATATTTTGATATAATTATAAATAGGAATTGTGGTTCACGGGTCGGTAGATTTCTTCAGTGCGTAGCTTTCCCGACGCCGGGCATTTATCCGGTCCTTGCTCTTGGCGTGTTTCTCCCGCCGTTTTGCCCTTTTAGCCTCAAGACGGGCCTTGGCCGCTTCAACCTCTTCGGGGTCCTTCTCGAAAAGGCTGATTTCGCCACAGCTTAATTGATCCGATACCCTAATAATCATGCCCCGGACTTCGGAAGGGTGCTTGACGCCTTCCATGCGGGCGATTTCGGCGGGCCGCGCTCCCAGGAGTTTATTTAACAGATACCATTTAATCCCCAAGGGAAAGCTCCCGGAGCGCTCTTCCACCATTTGCTTCCACGGCTCAAAATCGCGTATGCTATCCTTCCCCCCGTCCAGGGCCGTAACTACTTCCAGGAGACGCTGCACCGCCGGCCGGTAGTTGCCCCGCAGTTGGGATAACTGCTTGACAGCAATTCCTCATTTACCTTATGGTGGGGTCAATGTCCCGGATCTATGCCATCACCAATCAAAAAGGGGGGGTAGGCAAGAGCACCACCTGTGCCTGCCTGGCCGCGGCCCTGGCCGAAGCCGGTTGCGGGGTCCTCATGGTCGACCTGGACCCCCAGGCCGGTCTGACGGTGAGTTTCGGCCTGGACCCCGAATCTTTCGACCTCACCAGCTATGATTTTTTGATCCGACCGGAAAGCATCGAAATTGAGGCCACCATGATCCACACCGGGACCCCGGGGGTTGACTTGATTCCCGCCAATCTCGATCTGGCCGGGGCCGAAGCCGAACTCATCGGGGAGATCGGCTGGGACCGCACCCTGAAAGAAAATCTCAATCTCATCACCCGGCCCTACGACTATATCCTCATCGACGGGCCCCCTAGCCTGGGGGTGCTCACCACCAACAGCCTCATGGCGGCCCATCGACTCATGGTCCCGGTCCAGACCGAATATCTGGCCCTACGCGGCCTGACCCAGCTCCAGAGAATCATTCAGAAGGTCCAGAAAAAGGGGAATCCCGGCCTCCAGGTCAAATTTCTCCGGACCATGCACAGCAGCCGCACAGTTCATTCCACCGAAGTGGTGGAAGAACTCCAGCGGGTCTTCGGGGCCCAGCTCTATGAGACGGTGATCAAACGCACCATAAAATTCCCGGAAGCTTCCCGGGCGGGACAGCCCCTCCTCCGGTTTGCCAAGGACTCGGAGGGAGCCCGGGCTTACCGCCGGCTGGCCCAGGAGGTGTTAGCCGATGACCAGGCGCCCACCCCCCAAAGGTAGGGGAGCCGATATTTTCCTGGGAGCGGCAGACACCCCCCCGGTCAAAAAGCCCCGGGGACCCAAAGGCCGGGGGGCCGACGTCTTTTTAGGGGAAGAACCCGGTCCCCAGCCGACCTGCGCTCCTTCGCGGCCCCCGGGCACCCCCGGCCCGGCCGATTTGGCGGCGGGGTTAGAGCAGCTCTGCCGGTCTTTACAACCATCCCATGGCCGGCTTGACCGCTCTCACCTCATGGTGATGTTGTGGCTGCGGGTGGCCCTGAAGGAAGCCGGCGTTTAACCCGCAGTTTAAGACTGGACGGCCCGAAGCTGGGCCGGGCCGCCCACCCCGGCGCCCTTGCCGCCAATTCCCGCCATCACGGCAGAAACTGCCCGTCATCCCCGGTGCTTTCGAGACGCCGGCTGGCAGCCTCACAGCCCAACTCTGCCACCGGGAGCCCCCGGAGCCAAGACTGCCGCCCCTGACTAAACGACAAACCTGGCCCCGTCTGCCTGCAAAGATTTGACGACCTTTAAGGCCCGCAGGAGCCTGACGGAATACCCCTCCACGTTGCCCGGGCCGTTGTAGCGCCGGGTGAACTCCCGCCAGTCGGCATTCAGGATGTATCTTGTCAAACCGTTGTGTTCCACAAAGTTAAAAAACCCGGCCACCTGTGCCTCGCAGGAATCCTGAAAAGCCAGCACCATGGCCCGGAGGCTGGGATGCCGGGTAACCTGCCAGTTGAACCCCATCAACTGGGGCAACCCGTAGCTGGTGGACCACAGGACGGCCTCCCCTTCCAAGTCGTAAGCCCGGGCCAGGTTCTGCCATTCGTCTCGCTGCCCGCCCCGGCTATACGCCACCGTTTGCCCCGTTTTCCTTCGGAAGATCTGGGGTTCAAACCGGATGATCACCAGTCCGGTCCGGGGGTCATAGGCCATTTGCGATTCCACGCAAAAGACTGCCAGGGCCGAGTCCACCGGCAGCCCATAAGTCTGAGCTTCCCGGTAAATGGCCGCCCCGTATCGGTTCCACAGGTTGCAGAGGCTCCGTTCTTCGGGCGTCCGGCCCAGGAGCTGCGGACCGGGGGGTTCGCTCACCGGCGTGGCCGCCGGGCGGAACGCCAAATCGCCCAACCTCTGGAGGATGCCGGAACGGGCCGGTGATACGCCGTAGCATTCCTGGAGTTTTTCCAGCGTGGCCGGGCCCAGCTTCGCATCCCGGGGCGCCAGGCCCTCTTTTTCCTGGAAATCCCCCACCGCCTCCGAGAAGGCGATCCAATCGATTCTGTCCAATTCTTCAGGCTCGATGGCCAAATCGTGATCCAGATCCCCCCGGAGGAGAATCTGGTAGCCGGGGCACCCTTCGGGCAAGTCATGGAGATTCCAGATCTTGCCCAGGGCCATCCGGTTGTAGGTCGCGGCTGATGCCATAAGCGTCCCTCCTGTTCCTGAAAATTCGCCGGGGCACCTCCCCGGTTATCCGACCACCTGGTTAAATGGCTAAATTTAATAATAATTGCCACATTAAATGCAAGATCACCCGGGAGAGATGACCCGGATTCCAGGATCAGGGGCGCCAAGGCTAAAGCAGAGGCGGAAGCCCGGCGGGGCTTCGCCGTCTTCAACCCCAAGACCGTCCTGGCTGACGGTCCCGGGAGAAAAATCCTGGGGCATTACCCGTTGCCTTCCTTGGGAAATCCCGTTTCTGTGGTAAAATGGGATCAGCGGTGTTGGGGGGAAGCCGGAAACGGCGTAGTGGTTCCGCACCTTCCGGTTTGCTGCAAACGCTCTAAAACTCCGGGGAATTCTATGGACTTAAGCGCGCGTGAGGTAATGGATACCAGCTACTCCACCCTGTCCCCCCAGATGACCATCGGCGAGGCCATCCGGATCTTTCAGAAAGCCGGAGAGGAGCACCGACAAATCGTTTTCGGCATGGTGGTCACCGATGCATCCGGACGGCTGCTGGGCATGCTGTCCATGTATGATATCTTCCTGGTCCTGCGGCCCAAGCATATTCACATCTGGGGTGAGATCAAGGACGTGGACGTTTCGGGCATCCTCGATGCAGCCTGCCACCGGGCCCGCGGCATGCTGGTGGGGGACATCATGACCACCGACCTCATCACCATCACCCCGGATACCCACCTGCTGCGGATCATCGATATTATGATCAAAAAGCATGTCCGCCGCCTGCCGGTCCTGGAAGCCGGTAAAATGGTGGGTATGGTGTATATGTCCCGGGTCTTCCAACATATCCTGGGACGGTGCGCCGCCTGAGGCTTGCGTCTCGGCGTTAAGGAATGCCATGCGGGTCAGAGATCGCCAGAACGTCATGAAGGATTTGACGGTCAAAGAGGCCATGCGCCGGCTGATCATCAACCTGCCCCAGGAGGCCTCTCTGGAGCAGGCCATCAGCTACGCCATCAAGTACAAGGTTAACGCCATCCTCATTACCGACCCCAACCAGGAAGCCTTGGGGGTGGTCACCAAAACCGATCTCATGGGGGCTTATTATGCCGGACTCCCCCTTTCCACCCCGGCGACCTCAATCATGGTGGGCCCGCCCCTGTTTTGCCACCTGGACGACTCCCTGGACGCGGCCCTGGACCGCATGCGCACCCAAAAAATCCACCGACTTTATGTCCGGGATGAAGCCCCCCGCCAGGCCATCGGCGTCCTGGCCTATCCGGATATCGTGGGCTTGCTCTACCGTTACTGCCATCAGTGCGAAAAAAATCTGCGCCGGCATCAGGATGACTCGGAGCACCTCCTGGCCGACCGGGTCCAGCTTCGGGAAGTCATGACCCCCGGCGTCTTTGCCCGGGGGGCCGACGACAGCCTGCTCCAGGTCATGGAAGGGCTGGCGGCCCATAAATTCGGCGCCCTCCTGATCACCGCGGCGGACGGGGCGCCGGTGGGGGTGATCTCCAAGACTGACCTCATTGTCGCCTATAAGCACCGCATCCCCCCTGAGGCCCCGGCCAAAACCGTGATGACCGAAGGGGTGCAGGCCTGTGATTATCACGACATCCTGGTGAACGCCCTGCGCCGCATGATCTTTTCTGATGTTTCCCGCCTCTTTGTCTATAAAAAATCTCCCCGCCACATCGTGGGGGTGTTTTCCCTGTCCGATGCCACCCGTTTCCGCTCGGGCACCTGCCGGGCCTGCGTCAGCAGCCGCATTCGCCCCCACTAACGCCAGGGCCGGCCCCCCTCCCCTACCCGGTCCGGCGCGCCCCGGGAATCTTGGCCTTACTTGCCCCTGGCTTTCTCCCACGCCTCGATCTTTTCTTTGGCCCGTTCTCTTAAATAGAGCGTATCTATTTTCTGTTGTTGACTTAAGAGGGCGATGGAATACAAGGAGAGCTCCCCCATGCGGTCAATGTCACTATATTTCAGGTACATTCTGGTTTTAACCCCATTATAGTAAAAATCCTGGACCTGCATCTGGGCATAGGTTTTTGACCGCTGGCCTTCGCCGAACCTGGCAAAACAATAATCTTTGAGCTTTTGGAATTGGTCTTCTCCCTTTACTTTCACGACGACCCCGGAAAACTTGCCGTTCCAGAACTCATAAACAATATCCACCAGGTCGGCCGTCCCGTAACGTAAGTCTTCCTTAATCTTGGTGTAATAGGTGAACGGCCCCATTATCTCAATGACTTCCATGGTGCGGAATGGATCCAAGCTAACGATGTCCGTCTGCCACTTGATGCCCCTGAAGCCATCCGGCTCCGTACCGGGGGCAAACGTATAATTATAGGTGAACATCTTGAGCTCAGCCGCCAGGCTCACGGCCGACGACAGAAGCACAGCCCAGACGATCATTACGCCTACTAGGACGGTTTTTCTTACCATTATGTCCTTACCCTCCTGAAATCTGCGGCTAGCGGGGTTCCCACCGGGGTCCCATCCCCGCCCAACCATTCGTTATTTTTGAATCAAACTTATTACCCGCCAGTATTCCTCCCCTAAAACGCCCCTCTGCTCCCAGGCACGCCTCGGGTGCGGGGCATTGTACCTGATGGGAGCCGCTAAAGCCAGGGGGTTTTTCCCCCCTTTGCGGCACTCCCCGGGAAAACGCGGCAGGCTGCACCTGACCCACCCGGACTATTTCGTCCCCCGGTCCCACTTTCCCATTTACCCGGCCGGGTTTTGGCCATATAGTCAAAGGCGGTGGTGGAGTTTGCCCCACCGGGAGGAGAGCCCTAGCTATGCCCGACCCCAGCGCCATCGATTATTCCCCTCTGGACGTGCCGGAGGTGCTCCTGCGCCTCTTCCACCCCCGGCCCGAATTAAGCCTGGCGGGCGTCCACCCCTCAGCCCGGGACCTCCTCATCCCGGTGGCGGACGACGTGGTGGTGGGCGCCCGTTTTTTCCCGGCGGCCACCGCCGCCCCCACCATTCTCTTCTTCCACGGCAATGGCGAGATCGTCGCCGATTATGATGACCTGGCCCCCTTTTACCTGCGCCAGGGCGTCAATTTTTTCCCGGTGGATTATCGCGGCTACGGCCGCTCCACCGGCGCCCCCACGGTGAGCGCCATGATGCGGGACTGTCAGGCGATCCTGGTATTCGCCCGGCAGTGGCTGCCGGCGCAGGGTCACCGGGGTCAATTGATGGTCATGGGCCGGTCCCTGGGGAGCGCCTCGGCCCTGGAATTGGCCGCCGCCTTCCCGGAGCAGATCGCGGCGCTCATCGTGGAGAGCGGCTTCGCCTATGCCGGCCCCCTGTTGCAGCTTCTGGGCGTCGACCTGGCCGCCATCGGGTTTCAGGAGAAGGCCGGCTTCCGCAACATCGACAAGATTAACTCTTACCCGGGACCCACCTTGATCATCCACGCCGAGCACGACCACATCATTCCCGTGAGCGACGGCCAGGCCCTGTATGACGCCTCCGGCGCCGCCGATAAGACCCTGCTCCTGATCCCCCACGCCAATCACAATGACATCCTGCTGCAAGGTTTCACGGCGTATATGAGGGCCATCCGCGATCTGGCGGCCCGCCTCGTCCAGGGATAAGGACCAGCCGACCTGCGTCCTCCAGGCGGGACTTCGGGCCAAAAGGTTCGGTTCCCCGGGATTGCCCCACCCCCGGTTCTCGGTAAGACGCCACCCTGTCCTGTCCTCCCCCACCTTTTGCGAATCTCAAAACCAGGGATTTATAACCGGAGTATTAGGAAATACTACTATTGCGAGGCGGCATCTTCTCCTTTAATCTGTCAGAATCTAACATCCCGCTGGACCAGGCTGGTTGCGGGACCAGGGAAACAAATAACGGTGGAGGCGGCTAGGTGAATAATAAACGACCCCGGCCCGATCAGGGTTGTCAAACTCCGAACTTCCGACTTGGATTAAGAAAGCAGGACTTCAAACCACTAAAAAGTTTCCCGGCAGAAAACCGGGCTGCCGGGCCGATTATTGTAGTGCTGCCGGGAAGGGACCGTGATTTCAAGATGCTCTTAAACAACATCCCGGCCGTGGTCTTTAGGGGATATGTTGATGGAAATGTTGATTTCTTTGATCATAAAATCGAAGAAATGACCGGATATCCCAGAAATGATTTCGAATCCAGGCAGCGCAAATGGACCGAATTAATCCTGGAAGAAGATATTGCCGGGGTTAAAGAGATATTTATCCAGGCCCTGAAAAACGGCAAATCATATGTGCGGGAATATAGAATAAGAGACTGGCAAACAAAGATTCTCTGGATTCAGGAAAGGAGCCAGATAATCTCCGATAAGAGTGGCAAGGTTCAGTATGTGAGTGGCATATTTTTCGATATTACTGCGCAGAAAAAAACCGAAGAGGCTATGCAAGAGGGAGAACGGTTCCTTTCCAGCGTTTTCGCAAGTATTATTGATGGGATTAGCATCCTCGATTTAAATTTTACCATTGTGCAGGTCAATCCCATCGTGGAGCAGTGGTATGCCCATGCCCTGCCCCTGGTGGGGAAAAAATGCTATGAGGTCTATCAAGGCAGGTCCAAACCCTGTGCGCCATGTCCCACTCATCGCACCCTGCTCACCGGTGAACCTCACTCCGAAATCATACCCCTGAAAGGCCTCGATGACCAAAACCTGGGCTGGTTGGAGGTGCATGCGTTTCCTTGGTTAAGCAAAACCACGGGCAAAATGAAGGGGGTTATAACAAATATCCGGGACATTACCCGCCGCGTGGCAGCCGAGAAAACCATCAAAGAAAATCTTCAGGATTTGCAGAAGGCCTTGAACGGCACGGTCAAGGCTTTGGGCAATACCGTGGGAACGAAAGACCCTTATACCGGCGACCATCAACGGCGAGTCGTCCAGCTCGCCTGCGCCCTGGCCCAGGAGTTGGGGGAATCGGCCCATTATATCGAGGGAATGCGTGTCATGGGATTTCTCCATGATTTGGGGAAGGTCGCCATACCCGGGGAGATTCTCAGCAAACCCACCAAATTGAGAGAGGATGAATTTAACCTCATCAAGATTCATCCCCAGGCGGGATATGACATCTTAAAGGAGATCGATTTCCCCTGGCCGGTGGCTCTGGCGGTGCTGCAACACCATGAGCGCCTCGACGGCTCCGGTTATCCCTACGGCCTTTTAAGCCAGGACATCATCATGGAAGCCAGAATCCTGGCGGTGGCGGACGTGGTCGAAGCCATCGCCTCGCATCGTCCTTATCGCCCGGCCCTGGGTATAGACCGGGCCATGGCGGAAATTTCCGAAAATCAGGGGGCGCTTTACGATCCCCAGGTGGTCCGGGCGTGTTTGCGGCTCATCTCCGAGCAAGGTTTCAGTTTCCAGTAACCAAACCCGAGACTGGTGGAATTGATCCATGACGTTAAGGTGAAATGCGGCAGCCCCGACTATTGGTTGACCGGGGCCACGCCGGCGACGTTGCTGCCGATGATGCACCCCTGAATATTGGCCAACTGCCCGAAGGATACGCACACCGGGATTTGTGGTGACCTTAAGGTCGTGGGGAATCGGCAGGATTTTTGGTTTCCAGGGGGAAGGTAAAATAGAAAGTGCAGCCCCGCCCGGGGGCAGTATCCACCCAGATGCGGCCGCCGTGGGCGTCAATGACCCGCTTGACCATGGCCAGGCCCAGTCCGAAGCCCTGAGTGTCCCCTTCCCGCTCCCCCCGGTAGAAGATTTCAAAGACATGGGCCAGATCCTCCTTGGAGATGCCCGGCCCCTGGTCGTAAACGGCAAACCGGATGGCCGAGTCTTCCACCTGGGCCCCCAGTTTTACCTTGGTGCCCCCCGGACTATATTTGATGGCATTTTCCAACAGGTTCTCCAACACCCGCCGGAACAGGAGCGGGTCCGCCCGGAGGACCGGAATCTTGGCGGCAAATTTGGTTTCCAGGGTGATGCCTTTGGCTTCCGCCAGGGGTTGCAGCAACGTCAGGACTTCCCGGCACTCTGTCTCGACGTTCAGGTCTTGGGGTTGGGGAGTCAGAATCCGTAGGTCCAGGCGAGCTAATTCCAGAAACCCGGCAATGAGCTTCTCCAGGCTTCCCATCTCCCGGTCGATGGTCTGGAGATAGTTGATTTGCGGGGGGGTCATCGGCCCCAGCTTACCCTGGAGCAGGCGGCGGATCAGGCCAGCGGTGCCCACCACCGGCGTTTTCAAGTCGTGGGCGAACATGTTGACCAGGTGCCGGCGCTCCATCTCCAGGCGCTTTACCGGGGTCAGGTCCCGAATGATGATGGCCCCGCCCTGGGGAGCCCCCTCCTGGCGGTCCCGGAGGGCAAAGGAGCTGATCATCACCGGCACTTCCTGGCCCGAACGGTTGCGCAGGCTGAGCTCTTGGGTCACCTCATGTCGACCCTGCCACACCAGGCTCAAGGGAAAATGCTTCTCGCCCCCCTTAAAGTTCAGGACTTCCTCGGCCGTTCGCCCCATGGCCTCGCCCCGGCTGTAGCCGGTCAGTCTCTCCGCCGCCGGGTTGAATTCGGTGATCCGCCCCTCCCGGTCCGCAGTGATTACGGCCCCAGGGGTGTTCTCGATCAAAAAATGGGACCAATCGCGGGATTTGGGCGCTGGAGTCGGCTTCTTCTTGGGCATCTGCAGTTCCGGGTCGGAATTTCGGCCGCAATGGGGCCGTTTATCGCAACTGTGAACTTTTTAACAGTTTTTGCCTGGCGCGGCAATGTGAATTCCATCAACGCCAGCAGCAGATGCGGGGCAAATTCCCTGGCCATGGCCGAAAAATTATGGTAAAAATCTTCCAGTCTTAAAGGAAGATACCATGTCAGAAGTGCGCACCCGATTTTCCCCCAGCCCCACCGGCGCCCTCCATCTGGGTGGCGCCCATACGGCCCTGTTCAACTGGCTCATCGCCCGGCATTATCACGGGACGTTTATCTTACGGATCGAGGACACCGATCAAGAGCGCTCCCAGGAGAAGTTCGTCACCGAGATCCTGGACGCTATGACCTGGATGGGCCTGGACTGGGATGAAGGCCCCTACCGCCAGATGGAGCGCCTGCCCATCTATCAGGACTATATCAGCCGCTTGCTGGCCAGCGGCGCGGCCTATTACTGCAACTGCCCGCCTCAGGACCTCAAGGCCCGCCAGGCCGCCATGGCCCGGGGCGAGAAACCCAAATATGACGGCCGCTGCCGGGAGCGCAATCTCCCCCCCGGTCCGGATACCGCGGTCCGCTTCAAGACCCCCCCCACCGGGGTCACCCACTGGGATGACCAGATCAAGGGCGTCATCGCCTTTGACAACCAGGAGCTGGACGACCTCGTGATACAGCGGGCCGACGGCATTCCCACCTATAATTTCGCGGTGGTGGTGGATGACATCACCATGACGGTCACCCACGTCATCCGGGGGGAAGACCACATCCCCAACACCCCCAGGCAGCTCCTCATCTACGCGGCCCTGGGAGTCGCGCCCCCGCGGTTCGCCCACATGCCCCTGATGTTGGGCAAAGACCGGGCCAAGCTCTCCAAGCGCCACGGCGCTGTGTCCGCCATGGCCTACCGGGACCAGGGGTATCTGCCCCACGCCCTGGTGAACTACCTGGCCCGGATGGGCTGGTCCCACGGCGACCAGGAGATCTTTTCCCCGGAAGAGCTCATTGCCTACTTCACCCTGGACCATGTGACCAAAGCCCCGGGAATCTTTGACGAAGAAAAGCTCCAGTGGCTCAACAGCCACTATATCAAGGAGATGCCGCCCCCCGAGTTGGCCCGGGCCCTGACCCCCTTTCTGGAGTCCCTGGGGTTCCCCGCCCCCGACCAGGCGTATCTGGGCCGGGTGGTGACTACCCTGAGCGCCCGGAGCAAGACCCTGGTGGATATGGCGGAGGCCGCCCGCTTCTATTTCCAGGACCCCCGGCCGTATGATCCCAAGGCGGCCCAAAAATTCCTCACCCCGGCCGCGGTGCCCGTGCTGCAAGAGATCTCGGCCCGGCTGACCCGCTTGCCCGATGCCTCCGAAGGCGCCCTGACCCAGTTGTTCACCGACCTGGGGCAGGAGACCGGGCAAAAGATGGTCAACCTGGCCCAGCCGGTGCGGGTGGCTTTAACCGGCAAAACCGCCAGTCCCGGGCTCTACGAAATTATCAGTATTTTGGGCCGGGAGGAGGCCTTAGGGCGGATACAGGACGCCATCGAGTTTGCGGCCCAGGGGGCCTCGTAAGTGAGGCGCCGTTACCCGGCACTTTGACCTATCGGCTGAATTTAGCCACTTTATAAGGAGGTTACTCATGGCGGAAGTGAAACAATCTTATCGGAAAAAACAGGCTTACCTGGTGATCCTGGTGTTTGCCTGCATCGGCATCGCCATTTGGGGGCATAGCGCTTCTATAAGCGTCGGCGCCATCCTGGCGGCCTGCGGTATCGCTTTTTATGCCGCCACTCTGGAACCGGAAAAGGCGCCGGAAGAGCACCACCATCATCATTAATCTGCCGGGGTAGAGACAGGGGCCACCCCTCCCCTGCCCCGGAGCCCGCTTAGCTCCTTCAGGTGACCATCCGGCCTGGGCAGTGATTATCAGGCATCCGACCTGCCAGCCCCATAACCGGGCGACCAGGGAAGCGGTGGGCAGGCGCACCCGTCGCACCCTAATATCCGTCCCCGCTGTCAATCGCAAGGAGGGTCTTATGCGCATCGCCTTGATCGGCCAGGCAACCTTTGGTGCAGACGTCCTGAAAGGGTTAATTAAACAAGGACGGCAGGTCGTGGCCGTCTTTTGCCCCCCGGACCGGGGCAGCAAGACCGACCCCCTCAAAGACGCGGGCCTGGAGGCCGGGATTCCCGTCCATCAGCCGCCCCGGATGAAGGACCCCCAGGCCTATGACCAGATGGTGGCCCTCAACCCCGACCTGGCGGTCCTGGCCTTCGTCACCGACATTGTCCCCGGCAAAGTCCTGGCCGTCCCCAAGCTGGGGTCCATTTGCTACCATCCCTCCATCCTCCCCAAATACCGGGGCGCCTCGGCCATCAACTGGGCGGTGATCAACGGCGAGAGGGAGTCCGGGCTCACCATTTTTTGGGTGGATGAAGGCATCGACACCGGGGACATCCTCCTCCAGAAAAAGGTGGAGATCGGCCCCAACGAAACCACCGGGGAGGTCTACTTCAACAAGCTCTATCCCCTGGGGGTGGAGGCCTGCTTGGAGGCGGTGGATCTCATCATTCAGGGGAAAGCCCCTCGGATTGCCCAGGATCACTCCCAGGGCACCTACGATCCCCCTTGTGACGAGAAGGTGGCCGCCCTCAACTGGAACCAGCCGGGCCGCCAGGTCTTCGACTTCATCCGGGGCTGCGATCCCCAGCCCGGCGCCACCACCACCTTCAAGGGCGAGCAGGTCAAGCTCTACAACGCCTCCTTTCTCATGGACGACCGCGCCGCCCCCCCCGGGGAGATCCTGGAAGTCGCGGACAAGGGGCTTAAGGTGGCGGTCTCTGGTGGGGCGCTCTTCATCACCCGCTTCCGCACCAAGGATTTGGGCAAAGTCAAGGCCCCGGAGTTCATTCAGACCAAAAAACCCCGGCCCGGCGATCGGTTCGGGGCCCCCGCGGTCATGCGGTGCTGTTGAGGCCTACCCACTAACCTCGGGGCGTCAACAAGTTGCGGCTGGCCCGGTCTCGAACCGGATGCTCCGCTAACCCCGCATTAATTTCCATCCGGAGGATTGCATGGATTACCTGAAAGGCATGACCCAGGCTATGCAGCAAGCCTCGGCCGACAACCGCGCCGATACCTACGCTTACGTGGCCACCGAGTTGGTCAAGAGCAAGGATACCATCCGGCAGGCCATTGAGCGGGCCACCGCCGACGCCGTCGCCGCCATCATCCCCAAGCTGGAGCACAACCAACCCCTGACTTCGGCCGAAAAACAGACCGTCAAATTGTGGGTGGTGGGGGACGCCGAAGGCTATGTCAAGATGGAAAACAACTTCCAGGACTGGCTCAAGGAGTACCAACGGCTCAAGGACGTCATTGCCGACTGGGAAAACAAGGTCGCCTCGGTGGAGGAACTGGTGGAAGTCCATGGCGTACTGGAAGACGCCATCAAAGTGGCCGATGCCATGGCCCATTATCTCGACGACCAGGAGCGGGTGGCCCGGTTTGAAAACGCCATCAATAACCTCAATGCCGAAGACAACCGGTTTATTGCCAACCTCCTCAAAAGCATGTTGGCCTCGCCGGAGCTGTAACCGGCCCCTCAGACCTGGATAGAGGTGAACCCAGATGAACCGGCGCCGGGGCCTGGCCCAGTCCTCCATCACCCTGAAAGCCCGCTACCTGGCCATCAACTTCATCGGCCTGGCCATGATTGCCTCGGTCTTCGTCTATGCCGGGGTGGTGGAGCTGATCAAGTGGCAATGGGCCCCCTTTGCCGGCTTTGCCCAACTCGATCCCCCCACGATGGCGCTCCTGAAGTATATCTTCCTGGCCGTGGCCGCGGCCCAGTACTGGGCCATCAAGGTCGTCCAGAAAATCCTATCGGCCCGGTCGGTGGACAACCTGCCCCAAACGGCCATTATCAGCTTCGCCTTGTGCGAGGCGGTGGCGCTCCTGGGCCTGGTCCTCTTTTTGCTGGCCGGCAATTCCCTGGATTTCTATATTTTCATGGTGATTTCCCTGGGGTTTTTCTACCTCTTTTTCCCCAAATACGAGCAGTGGGAACAGCGGGTGAGTGCCGGGAGGATCAACAAAAAATAATCGTCCTCAAAAAAGGGCACCAGATGGATTATCTTCCTTCCCCCCTCACCTGCCCCTCTCCGCGGTTCAAACAATCGCAATGGGGGAGAGGAAAAAGGTGTGACCTGATTAATGGTCCCATGCAATTTCCCGATTAATGAATTATCCATTTGGAGGCGCCAAACCGCGTCACCGCCTCGGTTGGGTACGCACCTGACTTTATAAAAAAATGAAAACATGAAAAAAATCGGCATCTACTACCACCCCTCCTTCAGCCGCAAGAGCTACATGACCGTGGGCAACCGCCTCCGGGACTTTCCCGAGGCCTTGGAGCCGGTCCTGGCCAAACCCAACGTGCGTCTTATCCAGTCCCCCCGGGTGTCCGAGGACCTGGTCCTCAAGGTCCACGCCCCGGAGATGCTGAGCATGGTGGCCCAGGACGGCTTCTGCTCCACCGCCTACGAGTCCGTGGGCGGGGTGGTGGCCGGCATGGCGGACCTGGCCCAAGGCGAAACTGACCGGGCCTTCTGCTTCATCGGCGCCGGCGGCCACCACGCCGGCTACCGCCAGTTCTGGGGCGCCTGCTGCTTCAACGACGTGGTCATTGCCTTAACCCATACCCGGGAAATCAGTCCCTGGCGGCGCTTTGCCATCGTGGACACCGACGCCCACCACGGCGACGGCACCCGCCAACTGGTGCGGGACGATCCCGAGGTGTTTCACCTGTGCTTCTGCGGCCTGAACTTCACCAGCGACGACGGCGCCAAGGTGGATGTTGACGTCCACCGGGTCAACCGGCAAGATGACCCCGATGTCCACTATCTGGAGCAGGTGCGCCGGAACCTGCCCCTGATCCCGGCCTTCAAGCCGGACCTGCTCATCTGGTATTACGGCTTCGACACCCACCGGGATGACTACGGCTCCCTGGGCCTCACCGAGTCGGCCTATTTCGCCATCTGCGACCTGATGGTCGCCGCCGCCGCCGACATGGGGGTCCCCCTCATGGTGGTCCTGGCCGGCGGCTCCATGTCCCACCTGGCCACCAACACCATCCCGGAAATCATCCTACGCCTGGCGGAGGCCTGAGTGAAATCAGTATTCGACCTCAACCCAAAGTTCTATGAAACCCTTTTGGACAACCTCTATGACGGGATCTATTTCGTGAACCGGGAGAGGCAGATCACTTTTTGGAATAAGGCCGCGGAGCGCATCACCGGGTTCACCCAATCGGAAGTCCTGGGCAAGCGTTGCGCCGACAACCTCTTGCGCCACGTGGACGATGGCGGCAATGCCCTGTGCGAGGGGGCCTGCCCCCTGTCCTATACCTTGCGTGATGGCCTGCGCCGGTCGGCCTCGGTCTTCCTCCACCACAAAAACGGCTACCGGTTGCCGGTTGCCATCGGCGTGACCCCCATTACCGATCATCGACAGAAAATTATTGGCGCGGTGGAGATTTTCCGTGACAACTCAGCCACCATCGCCGCTTTGGATAAACTCAAAGAACTGGAAGACCTGGCCTACCTGGATGGGCTGACCAAGATCGCCAACCGCACCTATCTGGAAACCTTTACCGTCGCCAAATTCAATGAATTGCGGCGCCTGGGCTGGTCTTTCGGGGTGGTTTTCGCGGACGTGGACCAATTTAAGCAGGTGAACGACACCTTTGGCCACCAGGCGGGGGACCTTTGCCTACAAATGGTGGCCCAGACCCTTTTAAAAAATTGTCGCTCCTTCGACCTGGTAGGCCGGTGGGGTGGCGAAGAATTTCTTTGCGTTATCAGTAAGCTGGAAGATACGCACCAGATCATGAGCATAGCGGAGCGGATGCGCGTCCTGGTGGAAAGTTCCTGGGTTTCTCTGCCGGACTGCTCCTTCCACGTGACCATCTCTCTGGGAGTAACCCTGGCCAAGATCCAGGACAGCCCGGAAACTTTGATCCAGCGGGCTGATGACCTTATGTACCGCAGCAAAACCGGCGGGCGCAACCGGACTACCTTTGAATAGGCCCTGGTTCGGCTATTTGACCGCCTTTAAGCCCTAGTTACCTTTGCAGATCAACAACCAGGTGGCAGGAGCGATTGCACGCCATACGCAGTCCCCCTGAGTAACTGTAAGCCCACCGCGGCCATCCCCGACCCCATCCGCCGCCTGCCGGAGGAATTGAGGCGGCCTCCCCTTGCCGTGACCCAGGTTTTCAGCTATAATATCTTTAAATATTAGGATAATTTACCCTCAACCCGAGAACCGCAGGCCGGGGCCGCTCCTCCCGGCGGACTGATATAATCTTATGATCACAGACCGCTTAGAATCTCTGGAAAACCGTTATCAGGAACTGGAAGACTCCCTCACCGACCCCGAGGTCATCAAGAACCAGGACCTGTACCATAAGTACCGCAAGGAACACGCCGACCTGGCGCCGGTGATCCAGGTCTTCCGGCGCTATCAGCAGGTTGAGAAAGAGCTGGCGGAAAACCAGACCCTGGTGAAGGAAGAGACGGACGAGGAGCTCAAGGCCTATGCCCGGGAGGAAATCCAGGTCCTCAAGGACCAGGCTGACCGGTTAGAGGAAGAACTCCGCCTTCTCCTTCTCCCCAAGGACCCCTTAGACGATAAGAACGTCATCCTGGAGATCCGGGCCGGCACCGGGGGCGAGGAAGCCGGCCTCTTCGCCGCCGACCTCTTCCGGATGTACACCCGCCTGGTGGAGCGCAAAGGCTGGAAGCTGGAAATCCTCAGCCATTCCGCCACCGGCATCGGCGGGCTCAAGGAAATCATCGCCTCCATCTCCGGCGACAAGGTGTACAGCCAGCTCAAATATGAAAGCGGGGTGCACCGGGTCCAAAGGGTGCCCGCCACGGAATCCCAGGGACGCATCCACACCTCCGCGGTGACCGTGGCCGTTTTGCCCGAGGCCGAAGAGGTTGATGTCCAGATCAACCCCGAGGAGCTGCGCATCGACGTCTTCCGCTCCTCCGGCCCCGGGGGGCAAAGCGTCAACACCACGGATTCCGCGGTACGGATAACCCATCTGCCCACCGGCCTGGTGGTCTCCTGCCAGGATGAAAAATCCCAGCACAAAAACAAGGCCAAGGGCCTTAAGGTGCTCCGGTCCCGGCTGTTCGACCTAAAACAGCAGGAACAGCAGCAGCAGATCGCCCAGGAGCGCAAGAGCCAGGTGGGCACCGGCGACCGGAGCGAACGCATCCGCACTTACAATTACCCCCAGGGCCGGGTCACCGATCACCGCATCGGCCTGACCCTCTACCGGCTGGAGGCCATGTTGGACGGGGACCTGGATGAACTTCTCCAGGGCTTGAACGCCTACTTCCGGACCCGGGCCCTGGCCCAGGCGTAAATGGCCGGGTCCCAAGAATCCTGGACCATCCTGGGACTCCTCAGGTGGACCGCCGATTATTTCCGCACCAAAGGGGTCTCGGAACCCCGGGCCGCCGCCGAGGTGCTCCTGGCCCACACCCTGGGCCTCAGCCGCCTGGACCTCTATCTGCGCTACGATCAACCCCTCAATCCCGAAGAACTGGCCCGCTTCAAGGCCTTGGTGGTCCGGCGCCGGGAAGGCGAACCCGTGGCCTATCTCACCGGCCACCGGGAGTTCTGGTCCCTGGATTTCCAGGTGACCCCGGCGGTGCTGATCCCCCGCCCCGAAACCGAGACCCTGGTGGCCGCGGCCCTGGAGGCCGCAAGAGATCTCAGGGGAGGGGGCGAGGGGCCCACGGCCCCTGCCCTTACAAAAAACTCTCCCAAACCCTCTCCCCCAACCCCTTACCGGGGGTTGGGAGGGGAGTTTGAGGGGAGGGTGGGGGAATTGACTTCCCCCAGCCCTCCCCTCAAATTACCTCTTTCCCGCGGCCTGGAAGTTGGCGTCGGCAGCGGCGCGGTGATCATCGCCTTGGCCAAGGAATTGCCTCGGATGGTCTGGGTGGGGGTGGACCTCTCCGGGGCCGCCCTGGAGGTGGCCCGGGGCAATGCCCGCCGCCATGGGGTCGCCCATCGAGTCCACTTTCTCCAGGCGGACCTGCTGGCCCCCCTCAAACCCAGCCCGGTCTTTGCCCTGCTGGTAGCCAATCTGCCCTATGTGCCCCGGGCGGAGTGGGAGCAGTTGCCCCGGGAGATCAAAGCCTTTGAGCCCCCGGGGGCCCTGTTGGGGGGCGAAGACGGCCTGGACCTGATCCGGCCTCTCGTCCGGCAGGCGCATCAGTATGTTATGGGGGGAGGCTGGGTGTTGTTGGAAGTGGGGGATAAGCAGGCGCCGCAGATCGCGGCATTACTGGAAGCCACCGACGCCTATGACTGCGTTGCGACCCACAAGGATTTCAGCGGCATAGAGCGGGTGGTGCGGGCCCGGCGGCGGCAGGCAGCCGGCTAAAAAGTCTTCTCACTTTTCAACATGATGCTCATATCATCCAGGCCGTGCTTGCCGGAATTGACATAAGGTTGCCGCGGCCGGTCGTCGTAGCTGTCCCAGCTTTCTCCGGTGTCCAGTTTGACCCGCCCCACCTTGCCGTTATCGTCCTTCGACTCCAGCAGGGCGCAGCCTGATACCAGTACCATCGCCGCCAGCGCCCAGGGCAGCAGGCGCCTCATTCCCCGGCCCTTCACATCCAGGCCCTCCCAGAGTTTAGAGCGTTGTTATGCAGATTTTGGCAGAAACGATGCCACATTTGCTTAAAAATGTCCATTTTTTTGAGGACGTGGCGCTTGGCGTTCCGGTCCTAAAGCGAAGGGCACAGCGTGCTGTGCCCTTATGAATCATCGTTCACCCTGGGGCTCCGGCGCAGGGAAGTCTTGCCTTCCCTTAAGCCGGAGTACGGTTACGTCAGGGTTAATCGTCATGGGCCCTTACAAGTCTTTAGGGCTGCTGATGCGCCCGGTCACTGCGGAGGCCGCGGCGACCGCCGGGCTGGCCAGGTAGACCTTGGATTGGGTATGTCCCATGCGGCCGACAAAATTACGGTTGGTCGTGGCAATGGCGGTCTCCCCCGGGGCCAGGATGCCCATGTGTCCGCCCAGGCACGGCCCGCAGGTGGGCGGGCTGATCACCGCCCCGGCGTCCATGAAGATGGCCGTCAGGCCTTCGTCCATGGCCTGGCGCCACACCAGAGGGGTGGCCGGGATGACGATGAGGCGCACCCCTTTGGCTACTTTATGGCCTTTGATCACCTTGGCGGCCAGGCGCAGGTCGTCGATGCGCCCGTTGGTGCAGGAGCCGATCACCGCCTGGTCGATGATTACCTCCCCCACCCGGGAAACCCCCACCACGTTCCCGGGGGAGGGCGGACAGGCCACCTGGGGCTCGAGGCTGCTGACATCGTAGCTCTTCTCGAAGAGGTACGGGGCCTCCGGGTCGCTGGCATACAGGGCATACGGCCGCAAGGTCCGGCCCTTGACATACTCCAACGTTATGTCATCCGGGGCCATGATGCCGTTTTTGGCCCCGGCTTCCACGGCCATATTGGCCATGGAGAGTCGATCCGCCATGGGCAGCCACTTGATGGCCTCCCCGGTGAACTCCATGGCCAGCGCCCTGGCCCCGTCCACCCCCAGGTCGCCGATGGTGTGGAGGATGAGGTCCTTGCCGGTGATCCACATGGGCAACTGGCCGTGGTATACTAGGCGGATACTGTCCGGCACCTTGAACCAGCACTCGCCCATGACCATAACCGCGGCCAGGTCGGTGGAGCCCACCCCGGTGGCAAAAGCCCCCAGGGCCCCATAGGTGCAGGTATGGCTGTCGGCGCCGATAATCACGTCGCCGGGACCCACGATGCCTTTTTCCGGGAGCAGGGCATGCTCGATCCCCATGTTCCCGCCGTCGTAAAAATGGGTCAGGTCCTGTTCCTTGGCAAAATTGCGCAGCTGCTGGCAATGGATGGCCGAGGCGATGTCCTTGTTGGGGGCAAAGTGGTCGCAGACCAGCACCACCCGGGACCGGTCAAAGACCTTTTTGGCCCCCACCTTATGAAAATCCTTGATGGCCAGCGGCGCGGTGATGTCGTTGCCCAGGGCGATGTCCACCCGGGCCATGATCAGCTCCCCGGGTTCGACGGAGGCTTTGCCGCAATGCGCCGCGAGAATTTTTTGGGTAATGGTTTGAGGTTTAGCCATTGATAACTCCATGCAGTAGTAGTCGGTAGTCGTTAGCCAGTTATCCTTTTTTGCTTACTGGCCACTTACCGTTTTTAACGTTGAAAGGCCAGTAGCCTGCAGCCGGTTATCTCTTTCTGACAACTGACTACTGGCCACTGGCTGCTTTTGCTTACAGTTCTTCGGGTTTGGGGCCTTTTTTGGCCGGCCCCCCCTCCTTGAGGAAGTTGAGGCGGTTGAGGCCGTTAATGAAGGCTCGGGCGCTGGCGGTAACCACGTCCGGGTCCACCCCCTGGCCGGTGACCACGTGGCCGGCCTCCTCCAGGCGCACCGACACCTCGCCCTGGGCATCGGTGCCGCCGGTGATGGAACTCACCGCGAACTTCAGGAGCGTACACTTGGATCCGGCCAGGTGGGTGATGGCCTTGTAGGTGGCGTCGATGGGGCCGTCCCCGAACACCGAGTAGGGACCGACCAGTTGGCCGCCGATCTCCATCTTGACGTTGGCCGAGGGTCTGGCCATGGTCCCGGTGACCACCACCAGTTCCACCAGGCGGAAGTGCTCGGGCACCGACTTGTAGATGACTTCGGTCTCCACCAGGCTGACCAGGTCCTCGTCGAACACGGTCTTTTTCCGGTCCGCCAGGCTCTTGAAGCGGGTAAAAACCCGGTTCAGTTCCTCGTCGTTCAGGTAAAAGCCCATTTCCCTAAGCTTGTTCTTGAAGGCGTGGCGGCCCGAGAGCTTCCCCAGGGGCAGCGTGCTCTTTTTGATGCCCACGGTGCTGGGGGTCATGATTTCAAAGGTGCTGGCATCCTTGAGCACCCCGTCCTGGTGGATGCCGGACTCATGGGCAAAGGCGTTGGCCCCCACGATGGCCTTGTTGGGCTGCACCGGCACCCCCGACAGCTTGCTGGTCAGGCGGCTGGTGGGATAGATGTACTGGGTGACGATATCCGTGTAATAGTTCAGCAGATCCCGCCGGGTGGACAGGGCCATGACCACTTCCTCCAGGGAGGCGTTGCCCGCCCGTTCCCCCAGACCGTTGATGGTCACTTCCACCTGGCGCACCCCGTTCGAGATTGCGGCCAGGGTGTTGGCCACGGCCAGCCCCAGGTCGTTGTGACAGTGCACCGAGAGGATGGCCTTATGGATATTGGGGATATGCTCCACCAGGTACTTGATCTTGGCGCCGAATTCCTCGGGGATGGCGTAGCCCACCGTATCCGGAAAATTGAGGGTGGTGGCCCCCGCCTCGATGACCGCGGTAAAGATCTGGACCACGTAATCCAGGTCGCTCCGGGAGGCGTCCATGGCCGAAAACTCCACGTTGGGGGTGTAGCGGCAGGAGTGCTTCACCGCAGCCACCGCCATCTCCAGCACCTCTTCCCGGGACTTCCGCATCTGGTGCTTCAGGTGGATGTCGGAGGTGGAGATGAAGGTGTGGATCCGGGGATTGGTGGCCTCCTTGATGGCCTCCCAGCAGGCGTCGATGTCCGCCGGAAAAGCCCGGGCCAGACCGGCGATCTGGGGGCCCCGGATTTCCCGGGCCACCGCCCGCACCGCCTCGAAATCCCCCTTGGACGAAAAGGGGAAGCCGGCCTCGATGACATCCACGTTCAGGAGCTCCAGGTGCCGGGCGATCTGCAGTTTTTCGTCCACGTTGAGATTGGCGCCCGGGGTCTGTTCCCCGTCCCTCAGGGTCGTATCGAAGATAAAGATTTTGTGTGCCATGATGAAAACCTTTTTATTTCTTGCGGGAGCGGTGCGCTTACCGCCCCTGCGGTTAGGCAATTTATTCTGGGATTTTCTTAATAACTTGGCGGCGCCCCACCAGCCCGCTCTGGATGAGCCGGCTCAAGTAGTGGGCCGCTATTTCATGAGCCGCGGCGGTCCAATGACCTTCTTGGTAATATAGGCGATCGATAGGTTGGCCCGAGTGGGCCAACAAGGGGGTCAAGGACCACAGCATCAGGCCGTTATCCGCGGCGATACGCTGGATCGCCCGCTCATCCCCAGAGATGGTGCGGTTCTGGCGATATTCGAGCACTTCCTGGGAGATGGGGAAATAACATATCATCAGCGCACCGCCGGCATCCTTCACTGCGGCGTTCAATTGCCCTATATATGTCCGGGTTAATTCCTTATCGATTGCGGTGCCATAGCCGCTGGCACCCCGGGTATATGATACCACCAAGCCGCGGGTGGCATCCGGGTTAGTCTTACGGGCCCGG
Source organism: uncultured delta proteobacterium (assembly GCA_963812015.1). Lineage (GTDB taxonomy): Bacteria > Desulfobacterota > Desulfobaccia > Desulfobaccales > 0-14-0-80-60-11 > 0-14-0-80-60-11. The sequence goes on from CAWETI010000003.1 coordinate 2,181,056, forward strand.
TTAATCAGCGCCTTAATTCCCGCCTGCTTGACCAGGTTGGCCGCCTGAGACCAGGAAAGCAGCCAGTTGTAAGCGGGTAGATGGTCAAGCATGGTTTTGATGGCGCCCCGGTTGCGCTCCAGGGGTTTAACCTGGAGTTCCCCCCTACTGCCGATATTATAATACTCACCCCGGGCGTTGTCCTCAAAATCGTTGCCCAAAAAGCCTAGGACGGTGAGGTCGGGATGAAATTTACGCCCCACCGTTTGGAAACACTTCAACTCATAATCGGTGCCCTTGCCGGGACAGCCAGAGTTCATCACTTCCACGGACAACTGGTCCCCACGTAACTCTTTCTCCACCCGGGCGGCAAAGGTCTGGTCATCATTGACGCCGATCCCATAGGTAAAAGAATCCCCCAGCACGAGTACCCGGTAATCGGTCTGTTTGGCCTCCCGGTATTCCCGGCGGCCGCGCCACCCCAGAGAATTATTACTATACGTATAGGTAAAGACCCCGGCTAAATTTCTCTTCCCCTGTTGGCCGGGCACGGGAATCTCTCCTAATTCCCGGTCGAAGGCGAACCGCACCGGCCCCACTTCCTGGGGACTGATGAGTCTCACGGCTCCTTCAGCGATGGCCAGGGCCACCACCAAACCGCAGAGCACGCCGATAATTCTAAAAAGGAGAGACCTCACTGCTGCCATACCATCTCGTGCCAATGAACGCTCAATAAAATTTTGCAGGGGAGACCGGTGTGTCCCCCTGGGGACGCCCACTTGGTGCGCCCCTGCCTGGGTAAATGCCCCTCGGCATGAGCGGGGCCTGGAGGCCATGCCCCGGTATACAGCGAATCATCCCTATGAGGAAAACAGCGCTGGGAAATGATCTGGAGGTACGGTCAATCAGGCCTGCTTCCTGGCCTCTTCCCCCTGACCCAGGTCCAATCCCTGAGAGTTGACAAGCTTCGAGGTCGGGGTCTCGCTCTCGTCCTTATCCGACAACGCGGATCGGCGATAATACATAATGGTGCTGATGGGCCCCGAGGCCACATAAGCCGCCAGGAGCATAAACCCCATGATATTGGGCGCGGTGGCCACCACCACAAAGACCAGCACCACGGCCACCAGGCTATGGAAGGGATGCCGCTGGAAGAGGTCCATCTTTTTGAAACTCACATACTTGATATTGCTCACCATGAGAAACGACAGCAGGTAAATCATCGCCAGGATGAACACATGGCGCTCCGGGGCCCACTCCCCGATCTCGTAATAGAAGATGATGGCCGTGGCGATCATGGTGGCCGCCGCCGGAATGGGCAGGCCGTTGAAATAGCGGGGGTCGGAAGCACCCTGCTGGACGTTGAACCGGGCCAGTCGCAGCGCCCCGCAAACCACAAAGAGGAAGGCCGCCACCCAGCCGAATTGATGGTAGGGCTGTAGGGCCCAGAGGTAGACCAGAATTCCCGGCGCCACGCCGAAGGCCACCAGATCCGCCAGAGAATCGTATTGCACCCCGAAATCGGAGGTGCTCTTGGTCATCCGGGCGACGCGGCCGTCCAAGCCGTCCAGGACCAGGGAAACCAGGATGGCGATGGCCGCGGCATGAAACCGGCCGTCCATGGCGGCCACAATGGCATAGAACCCGGCGAACAGGCTCCCGGTGGTGATCAGGTTGGGAAGCAGGTAAACGCCCCGAAAGCGGCGCTTGTCCCTTTTCTTACGTCTTCTGCGGAAGGCCATGGCTGTTACTCCCGAGAAATTGCCCGGTACAAACCCATATACACCGTTGATCTGTCCGGTTTACTCAATAATTATCCAGAGGGTGGAGCTATTCCGAGCCCGCCTTTTAGGCGGCGTCAGACCACCACCTGGCCACCATACTACTACCAGCCTTAACCCGGTCACCAACCTTAACCAAAATCTCAGCCTCGGACGGCAGGTAGAGGTCAACCCGTGAGCCGAAACAAATCATCCCCACACGCTCCCCCCGGGCCAGTTGCTGTCCGGGTTTGACAAACGGGATGATCCGCCGGGCCAGGAGTCCGGCGATCTGGACCACCAGGATGCGCCGCCCCCCATCGCTCTCCAGCACCAGGGCCTGCTGTTCGTTGCGGCTGGCCGCGTCCTGGCGAGACGCCGCTTTGTACTCTCCCGCCCGGTGGCGCATCGACGTGACCACGCCCGCCACCGGCGACCGGTTGACGTGCACGTCAAAGACGTTCATGAAGATGGCCACCCGCCGGGCCGGCCCCCGGAGGAACTCCGGCTCCTGCACTTCGTCCACCTGGACCACCAGGCCGTCCGCCGGGGAGATGATTGCCCCCGGCTCCCCGGGTATATCCCGCTCCGGGTCCCGGAAAAAATACGCGAAAAAACCGGCGCTCAACAACCCCAGGACGGTAATCCAGGGCCAGCCCCCCATCAACCCCAGGAGGGTCAGCACCACCCCGGCCAGGATTAAGGGATACCCCTGAGCCGCGATGCATCCCCGACCTTTGGGCGAAGACGAAGGCATAGTTAACAGCCGTCCGCCTGAAAGGGAAAAAGATTTGGGGGGAAAAGGCGAAAAGGCGAAAAGGCGAAAAGGTTAATACCAACAGGCCCTTTCATGCTTTTGCCCGTTTTCGACATATCCCCTTGTATCCTTTTAGCGCCTATAATCCTGGGGAAAAAGGCGAAAAAACCGAAATCATGCAGAAACACAGCCTCTCTCCCTTTTCGCCTTTTCCCCTTTTTCCCTTTTCGCCCAGATTTTTATTTTTTTAGCCACCCCATCATGGACCGGAGCTTTTTGCCCACCTCTTCGATGGGGTGCTCCGCTTCCTGGCGCCTCAGGGCGTTGAAAACCGGCCGCCGGGCCTGGTTTTCCAGGATCCACTCCTTGGCGAACTCGCCGGTCTGCACCTCGTAGAGGATCTGGCGCATCTCTTCCCGGGTCTCCTCGGTGATGATGCGCGGCCCCCGGGTGTAGTCGCCGTATTCCGCGGTATCGGACACGGAATAGCGCATGTATTCCAGGCCGCCCTGATAGAACAGGTCCACGATGAGCTTCAGTTCATGGAAGCATTCGAAGTAAGCGATCTCCGGGGCGTAGCCCGCTTCCACCAAGGTGTCGAAGCCGGCCTTGACCAGTTCGGAGACGCCGCCACAGAGCACGGCCTGCTCCCCAAAAAGGTCGGTCTCGGTCTCCTCCATAAAGGAGGTTTCGAGCACCCCGGCCCGGGTAGCCCCGATGCCCTTGGCATAGGCCAGAGCCGTGGCCAGAGCCTTACCCGAGGCGTTCTGCTCCACCGCCACCAGGCAGGGAACCCCGGCGCCTTTCTCGTATTCGCTCCTCACCAGGTGCCCGGGGCCCTTGGGGGCCACCATGATCACGTCCACCTTGGGGTCCGGCACAATCTGGCCGTAATGAATATTGAAGCCGTGGGAAAAGAGCAGGGTCTTGCCCGGGCCCATGTGGGGCTTCAGGTCGTTCTCGTACAGCGTGGCCTGAACGTGGTCCTGGGTCAGGATCTGGACCACCTGGGCCTGGGCCGCCGCGTCCCCGGCGCTCACCGGCTTGAAGCCGAATTTTTCGGCCAGCTCAAAGTTAGCAGTTCCGGACATTTCCGAAACCACCACGTCCACGCCGCTGTCCCTCAGATTGAGGGCCTGGGCGTGGCCCTGGGAACCGAAGCCGATAATGGCCACCTTTTTTCCCTTGAGGACGCCCAAATCCGCATCCGCATCGTAGTACATTTTCATGAGTAATTTATCCTTTCTTTATTGCAGGCAATCAGTAGCCTGTAGGGCGGGCCCTACCCGCCGGAATCCTTGTAAAAACCCAAAAGCATGGGGCGCGATGCGCACCCTAAATCTTCAAAAAATAACGGCTGCAAGCTGTCAGCTATCCTTCTTGCTCCGCTGGATGGCCAGGGTGCCGGTGCGCACAATCTCCTGGATACCGTGGTTCTTCAGCAGGTCCAGCACCGCCTTGGTTTTTTCGTGGTTGCCGGTGATCTCCAGGGTATAGGTGGTGGCGCTGACGTCTACCACCCGGCAGCGAAAAATGTCGGCAATGCGCAGGACCTCGGCCCGGGACTTGTCCTCGGCCTTGACCCTTACTAAGACCATATCGCGTTCCACGTGGGGCACTTCGCTCAGGTCCACCACCGTGATGACGTTGATGAGCTTGTGGAGTTGCTTGATGATCTGTTCGGTGATCTGCTCATCCCCGGTGGACACGATGGTGATCCGGGAAACCCCCGGGTCCATGGTCTCGGCCACGCACAGGCTCTCGATATTAAAGCCCCGGCCGCTGAACAGGCCGGTCACCCGGGAGAGCACCCCCGGAGTATTATCCACCCACACTGATATGGTATGTCGAGGCTCGGTCTTCGGCTCCATCTTCCCTCCTAAGCCAGTAACATTTCGTGCATGGCCTTGCCTGCGGGCACCATGGGCATGACGCACTCTTCCGGTTCAACTTTGAAGTCCATGATCACCGGGCGGGAGGTGTTGAGGGCCTCTCTGATCACCGGCTCAACTTCCTCGGGTTTGGTGGCCCGGAGCCCCACCGCACCATAGGCTTCGGCCAGCTTGACAAAATCGGGAGCCACCATTTGCGTGGCGCTGTAACGCCGTTCATAAAAGAGCTGCTGCCATTGGCGCACCATGCCCAGGTAGGAATTGTTCAGGATGGCGATCTTCACCGGCAATTTATTCTCCACCACCGTGATCAGCTCCTGAATATTCATCTGGATGCTGCCGTCCCCGGCGATATCGATGACGCAGGCATCGGGTTTGGCCAACTGGACCCCCATGGCCGCGGGGAAGCCATAGCCCATGACTCCCAGCCCCCCGGAGGTCATCAGGCGCCGGGGGTGCTTGAACTTGTAGAACTGGGCCGCCCACATCTGGTTCTGCCCCACCTCGGTGGTGATGTAAGCCTCCCCCTGCGTGAGCTCATAGAGTTTCTCGACGACAAATTGGGGCTTAATAACCTTGTCATCCCAGACGTAGGTCAGGGGATGGGTCGTGGCCCATTCGTTGACGGTTTCCAGCCAGGGCCGGCGCTCCTCCGCCCAATTCCGGGCGGGCTTATCCTCCAACAGCTCGTTGAGCTGCCGCAGTGTGTCCAGGCAATCGCCCACGATGGGGATATCCACCTGCACGTTTTTGCTGATGGAGCTGGGGTCGATGTCGATATGCACGATCTTGGCGTGGGGTGCGAACTCCGACAGCTTGCCGGTCACCCGGTCGTCGAACCGGGCCCCCACCGCGATCAAGACATCGGCCTGGGACACCGCCATGTTGGCGCAGTACGTTCCATGCATACCCAGCATCCCCATCCACAGGGGATGGTCGCCGGGAAAGCCCCCTAACCCCATGAGGGTGCTGGTCACGGGGATCTGCAGGGCCGTGGCGAACTTGTAGAGCTCCTCCGAGCTGTCCGACAGCACGATGCCGCCCCCGGTATAGAGCACCGGCTTGTGGGCGTGCAGGATCATATCCAGGGCTCGGGCCACCTGCCGGGGGTTGGCATGGTACGTGGGGTTGTAGCTCTTGATCTTGACGGTCTCGGGAAAATTGGGCACCGTGCTGGCCTGGCTCACATCCTTGGGCAGGTCCACCAGCACCGGACCCGGCCGCCCGGACCGGGCGATATAAAAGGCCTCGTGAATCGTCTGGGCCAGATCCTTGACGTCCTTGACCAGGTAATTGTGCTTGGTGCAGGGCCGGGTGATGCCGACGATATCCACTTCCTGAAAGGCGTCGTTCCCGATCAGGGCGGTGGGCACCTGCCCGGTTAACACCACGATGGGAATGGAGTCCAGGTAGGCCGAGGCGATGCCCGTTACCGTGTTGGTGGCGCCGGGGCCCGAAGTGACCAGGGCCACTCCCACCTTGGAGGACGCCCGGGCATAGCCATCCGCCGCATGGACCGCCGCCTGTTCGTGACGGACCAGAATATGTCTGATATGGGGCCGGCGCATCAGTTCGTCGTAGATGTCGATGACCACCCCACCGGGGTAACCAAAGATATGCTCGACTCCCTCCCGCTCCAGGCATTTCATCAAAATTTGGGCGCCGGTCATTTTCATTGCAGGTTTTCCTTCGGGCGATGCTGGGCCAGGATCAGTTCAATCCGGTCCCGACCGGCCAGCTTCAGTTTCTGCAACCGTTTCCGCTCGATGGTTTCGGCGGTGGTCAGATACGGCCGGCGGTTGAATTCCTCCAACTGCTTCTCATATTCCCGGTGTTTTTCAACATACTGCTTCAACTCCGGGTCCCGATCCATCAACTGTTCTATGAGTTCCAGGTCCTGTTTCTCCATGTTGTGCCCCTGGCCATACAAGGATTGTGAAATACTAGATATTAAAATAGTGTTAGGTATTTGTCAATCATTGGAAAAATAAGACCTTAGGCTAAAATACATGATATTTTTGCCCTTGTTGATCAGGTCTCCCTCGGCAAAAATCCACCTCGCATCAGCCGCCGTACCCAGGCACGCGAGGGCAATTAACCCAAAACCGCACCTCCCCGGCCGGCCATCCCCGCCGCCACCAACAAAAAAAGCAGGGCCGCAAGCGGCCCTGCCTGGGAGTTTCGGTAGTGGGGGTTGCGGGTTATGGCCGCAACATCCTCCTTGGCCCCACCAGCCCCAAACCCAACAGGCCGGCCGCGACGCCTAACAATACGGTGCCGCCGGATACTCGGATGCCGGAAAGGTAGGTTACGGGCTGGGCAGGATTTTTCATGGGTATAATTATATCTCACCTTGAAGGAAATTTGCAAGCTCTTTAGCGCCCGCCAGCGAAATTCTTCCGCACCGATTTCATGCCTGGATAAGCTGTGACCCAACCTTCGCTCCGCTCAGACAGGCAATTTATCTCCCCGGTGGGTTTTTCATCAGCCGGCTATGAACTTAAAAGGGCCACGCTCTTCAGCATGGCCCTCTTTAACCCAACCCGGTGGGACTGCAACCCCCCACATCGTCCCCTTCCTTTCGCAGTGCTTAGGGGGGGCCGGCGGCAGATTTTCCGGTCCTCGGGCTTCAATCATATAATAATCATCGTTCACCTGATTGCAAGGGGGGGGTAGTTTTTTTCCTTGGCCGGCGTCCAGTCCTCCTCTCAGGCGGTATGGGGGGAGGAAGGCGGTCGGTGCTCGGGGGCGATCATGGGGAACGGCGTCCCCCGGTGCACTTCACTCTCGATCCAGCCGTGCTCCTTTTTCATTTCCGCCAGGAGTTCTTCTCCCCGCACCAGCATCTGCCAGACCCGGCGCCGGAAAGAGCTGACCGGCGGGTCCGCTGTGCCTAGCAATTTCTTGAAGTACGGGTAGTGCAAGATCTGCTCGAAGAGATGACAGCTCTTGTGGAACAGGTCGGGATAGAAATACGGCAGCTGATGCTGGTTTTCCTCCAGAAAGGCCAGGGCCAGGGCCAAGCGGTGGCTGGGGCCCAGACCCTTTTGGCGCTTCCCGGGCTGGGCCAGCTTTTCCAGGGGCTGGAGCCGCTGCACCTGGTTCAGGTAGGCCAGCCGCTGCACCACCTCCCGGTGCAACTCCCGGTGCTTGGCGAATACCTCCCGGTAATCCCTATTGGCGAGATAGCTGTTCAACAACTTCTTCGTGGCCTCGAAGGTCTCCTGGCCATAGGCCCCCAGCCGCCGCTGATTTTTGCTCAGCCAGGCTGACAGGAACTTGAGGCGCTCCTCGTGGGTCTTGGTGGAGGTGATCAGGTCGCTGCGCCGGTAGGTGATGGAACCGCTGTGCTCGCCCCGGACGATATCGGTAAGCTCCTTCAGCGTCCGTTTGGTATCCTTCAGAATATTGAGGCTCGGTTCCCGGCCGCCGTGTTCCGGGTGGATGATTTCCTGGCGCACGATGGACAGGGCCCGGTCTTCCAGGACATTGAAGCGGTTGTACTTGTGCTGCTGGTAGGTCACCTTCAGGATCACCACCCGCCGCCTCTGGTCCACGTAAAAGCCGCCGTCTTTCAGCTGGGGGTGCGCTTCCGCCAACCCCGGCGACAGCGAGATGAGGGCGACCTTTTCCACCAGAGGGTACCGTTTCTGCTCGAACCCGCAGAGGCTGGTGATGGTCCGGTCCGAGGCGCCCAGCACCTTGATGAGATACTGTTCCTTGAGGTGGCTCAGCCGCCGGGCGAACAGCGCCCCGGAGGTGCGGCGCTCCGAGGCGATGGGAAACCCGTAGAGTTCCATAAGAAACTGGTAGACGAATTCCCGTTCCCGCTCATAGGAGGTGCTGTCCAGCTTCTTGAACTTGCCCAACCGCCGCCCCAGGCTCTTGAGTTCGGTGTCCAAATCCGACGGAAAGGAGCCATAGACTCCCAGGAGGCGGAAGTTCCCCGCTTCATCCCGGGCAATCACATGGGCCCGGTCCATATGGAACAGAAATTCCACCAGTTCCGGGTAGTGTGTCAGGTCGGTAATATCCCGGCTGCCCAACTTCTGCCTGACCACCGGCCGGAGGTCCCGGTCCAGGTGGGGCAGGATTCTATCCAAATTTTCCCGGAGCACCCGCCGATTCCCTTCTTCCGGGGGATGGAGGATGTCGAACTGGAAGATTTCCTCCTGGTAGGACAGGGGACGGTTGAAGGCCACCATGCTGAAGCTGGGCAGATGTTTGTATTCCGCAAAATTTTTTTCAAAGGAGGGCAGCAGTTCCCGGGGTTCGATGAGGGGATAGGAGGCGCTGTACGGGGCCAGCAACCCCCGGTGGATATGGGTGTATTCCAGAAAGTCCTTGAGCAGATAACGATCCCGGATAGCGGCCAAATCTCGCTCGTAAGCGGCCAGGGGGAGGCCGTCCAGCTCCACGTCGCTAAAAAATTTCCGGGTACGCGCCATTTAACCTGCCATAATTTTTATCTGTACCTTACGTGTCCGGGGCCCGTCGAATTCACAGAGAAAAACCCCCTGCCAGGTGCCCAAAAGCAGGCGACCGTTGTTCACCAGGACCGTGAGGCTGGACCCCATGAGGGAAGCCTTGATGTGCGCCGGCGAGTTGCCTTCGAGATGACGATAGGCCTCCCCATCGCTGATGATCTTGTTTAGGACCATGAGGATGTCCGCCTGGACACTGGGGTCGGCGTTCTCGTTGATGGTCAGGCCCGCGGTGGTGTGGGCCTCGAAGATGTGGCAGACCCCTTCCGTAACCCCGCTATCCCGCACCAGTTCCTGAATCCGGCCGGTGATGTCCACCATCTCGGTGCGGCTGTGGGTGGGTACGCTCAACATGTGGATCATGCTTACCTCCGGATGAGCCGCGACTCGCCGGGCGGGGCCACCAGCCCGGTAGCCGCCGGATGCTCCCGGGGTTGCTGGAGTTCCCACGCCAGGCGCAGGGCATACTGCACCAAGCTTTTCAGGAAAGGATTTTCCCCGGTGAGGACGCTCCGGTCCGCGGCCAACAGGTCCGACGCCGCGGCCCGGGCCCCCCGGGAGTCCTCCCCCCGCCCCGTCAGGTCCAGATAGTAGGCCATGGCCAGGAGGCGCCGGCCCCAATCGGTTCGGCTCTCAGGCGGGTACAGGGCCTGGGTGGCTTCATCCAGCACCGCGTCGACGCGGACCTGCTTCTGCTGATCCGACAATACCAGGGGACTGGCCTCGACCTCCTTGAGCTTCACCAGCCAGGGGGCAATCTCCTCCGGCCCCGGCAGCCAGGCGTGGAACAGTGGGTCCAGGGCCAGTTGCCGGGATTGCTCCAGAAGCCGGCCCCGATCTCCGGCGGCCACGACGGGCAGCGTCTGCTCCAGGTCCGGGGCGGCCTCGGGGCGACCCCAGTGCCGGAAGATGTTCTCCCGCAGGACGCCATATTGGGAGGTCCCGGAGCCGGCCTCGGGGTGGTTCGTATAGGCCTGGTCCAGCAACTGCACTGCGTAAGCCGAAGGCGGGGAAAACCACTCAGTCAGGCCCTGCTCCCGAAATTTGTCCCAGAATTCCCCGTGCTGCTTGCGTTTCAGGGACAGCAGCACGCACTCCTTAAACCCTTCCCGGTCGCTGACCCGGGACACCAGGAAGTTGCCCCCCAGGATCTCCGGGGGCCCCTCCAGGACGACGTAACTTTCGCCGTGACCAAACACGGGGGACACAAATACCGCGGTCGTGCCGGGCCGGGACGTCCCGAGGCTCACCGCTTCCCGGGGCAGGAGATCATCCGGGACTGCCACCCCCCGGGTTTTGAGCCGGTGCAGGGTCTTCTGCAGGGCCTTGCGCCGGACCTTGTCCCGGGCCCCGCCAAAGCTCGCGGCCAAAAGAGGCGGGATAGCCGGGTGGTTCAGGGCCCCCAGGGCCGCCATCAGGTGCTCATCCCAGAGAGGGTCCTGGGGATCAGGGTTGATCTGCCCCGTAAGCGCCGCCAGGTCGCCCCCCGCGGCCAGGGCCGCAGCCACCCCGGCCACCTGGCTTTCCAGCCTGGCCCGGGCCTCCGGGGTCAGGGGCGCGAGATCGGCGGCACTCCGGGCCTTGGCCTTTTTTTGACGCGCCATCAAGGCCTGGCCGGAGGGCCCAATTCGATGGCCACTTCGTCGGGCCGTCCCATCTCCGTCATATAAACGTTGACTCGCTGGCCCGGGGGCAACTCCCCGGCCCGCCCGACATAATCCGGCTGGATGGGCAACTCCCGGCCGCCCCGGTCCACCAGCACCGCCAACTCGATGCGTCGGGGCCGCCCGTAGTCGATGAGGGCGTCCAGGGCCGCTCGGATGGTGCGCCCGGTGAACAGCACATCGTCCACCAGCACCACGTTCTGGTCGTCAATGGAGCCCGGCAGTTCCGTCTTGCCCACCAGGGGCTTGTGGCTGAGCTGGGTCCAGTCGTCCCGGTAGAGGGTGATATCCAGCACCCCCACCCGCACCGGCCGGGAAGTCCGCTTGATAATGTTGGCGGCCAGCCGTTGGGCCAGAAAGGCCCCCCCGGTCCGGATGCCCACCAACACCAGTTCGTCCTGGTTCCGGTGGTTCGCCATGATCTCATCGGTGAGGCGCTCCAGGGTCTGTTCCAAATCCCGGGCGGACATCGCTAAAGTCTTGTTTTGCGTCATAGAATTCCTACTTCCCCTTTTCCTGGACCTGGCGCACCCGGGATTGCGGTGCCGCATCCCCTCCGCCGGGAAATTATGGACCAGTTCCGGATAATGTTCCCTTACTGCTGCATCTGATCGCCGGGCGCCAACCGTTTACCGGCCAACCTCACCCCCGGACCGACCCGGGGCCATCACAACCTCGGCGGCCGTCGATCCCCCTCCATAAAGGCAACTAGGTGATTTTTTTATGTTACCATGATTTCCGGCAGATGACAAGTAATGCCGGGCTCCGGTTAAACCGGCGAAATTTCGGCCGGACCCCGGGCCCGCGGCTGTCTGGTTGGCCAGGAAGTGATTCGCGGTTATAATGAAGCAAATTCGGCCCGGGGCCGATAATGGTAAAGATGGGGGTTGATTGCTTCCCTGAGGGAGGTGGTCTTCGCCCCCCACGAGACTATGACCCTTAAAGAAGTTGTGCCGAGAAAGCGCATGGCGGACTCGAAGACCCACCCGGCCAACCTGTTCCAGATTATGGGTGCGTCTTAGGCTTCTGCATGGCTGCTCCGTTTCATAACCCCACATGCCTATGACCCTGGAAGAAGCCCGGGAGCTCCTGAGTCTGGGACTCAAGGCCACCAAAAAGGAGGTCAAGACGGCCTATCGCCGGGCCGCCCGCCGCTGGCATCCGGACCGCGCCCCGGCCGGCGAAGAAGTAACCTACCGGTCCCACATGCAGCAGGTTAACGCGGCCTACCAGCGGATAGTCCAATTCATCGAGGATTATCCCTACGACCTGGTGGAGAGCGCCGGCCCCGAGGACGTCCAGAAGTGGTGGGCCGACCGCTTTTACACCGGGGTGTGGGGGCCGCCGCCCCCCAAAGAACCAGGCGGCAAGGACGACTGATGGCGCTCCGCAAACTCCTGCTGCTCTGCATCGTGCTCCACCTGGCCCTGGCTGCCGTCGCGCTGGCGGCCCCGGCCGCGCCGGCCATCCGGGAAAATCTCGACTATCAGGTCAGCCTGGGACCGTGGGACGATGTGGCCAGGGTGCACCTGACGCTCAAGGAGTTGGCGCCGGGACATTACCTGGCGGAGTTTGCCGGCGCGGCCCAGGGGATGTGGAAGTTGTTGAGCCGCTGGCTGCCCGAGCGCTACCAGACCGAGATGGTCTATCGGGAGGGCCGGCTGTTCCCTCTGGTCTATCGAGAAGAATTTATCAGCAAGGGCCAGCATGTCGCCAAAGAGTACCGCTTCGACTACGAGGGCCACCACCTGAGCCTCTGGCGCCAGATCGACGGCGGCGAAAGGGTCAAGAAATGGGAAGTGGACCTGAAGGACCCGGTGTACGACCTCTTGACCCTGTTTTACAACGTCCGCCTGGGCAACTTTGGGCCCCTGCCCGGTGGCACATCCCTGCGGGTGGCCGTCCTGCCCACCCCCGAACCCCAGGAACTGGTCTTTCGTATCGGGGACGTCACCGACCAGGGCCGCAAGGTGATGTTGGACCACCGCCTGCCGGAATCATCCGTCGTGGACCACTATTTTATCTACCTCAGCCCGGAGCAGGTGCCCACCCTGGGCTGGACCCGGGTGACCCTCTTCGGCAAGCTCATGGGTCGCTTGCTCAATGCCGGGGAGATCAGGAAAGGGGGGCTCCTGGCCCTGAACCCGCCCGCCGCCCCGGCCGCCAGCCGGTGAGGAGTTAGACCGTTTGCGATATCGAGCCTGGCCTGCACGCGCCCTCCCCTGCCTGGTCCTCCTGCTCCTGGCCCGGCTGTGGCTGCCGGTCCATCCGGCCCTGGCGGCCCCGCCGATCCTGGAAGATTTGCACTACCGGCTGTCGGCCCTGGCCTGGCAGGATGCCGCCCGGCTCCGGCTCACCTTAAAGCGCCTGGGTCCGGGGCGCTTTGTGGCGGAAGCCATCGGGGAACCCCAGGGCGTTATCAAGCTTTTTACCGGCGAGCGCCGGGAGCGTCTCGAAACCGAGATGGTCTGGCGGGAGGATCGCCTCCTGCCGCTCATTTACCGGGAAGAGTCCAGGCGGGGCAAAAAACGCCGCCTGAAAGAATACCGCTTCGATTATTCCCAGGGCCGGCTAGAATTGTGGGAGTGGCACGAAGGCAAGGGCCTGCTGAAAAAATGGCAAACCACCCTATCCGCCCCGGTCTATGACCCCTTGACCGCCTTCTACAACTGCCGCCTGGGGATCTTGGGGCCCACCCGGGAAGGGGAGACCGGCACCATCCCGGGGATTCCCTAC
>CAWETI010000004.1:0-18449 GCA_963812015.1 uncultured delta proteobacterium
TCAGGGGTTTTTGGGCCAAGGAAGCCCGGCGCAGCAGGAAGTGAAAGAGGCGCCGGTTCTGCAGGACCCGGCCCAGGAGCCGGTTTTTCAGGGGTTTGGCGCCTTCCTGGGCCAGGATTTCCCCGTGCACTTCCTTGATGAGGCGGGGCAGGTCGATGCCCGCCGGGCACACCGCCTTGCAGGCCTGGCAATTGAGACAGTTCTGGACGATGGCCCGGGCGTTGGCCCGCCCATGGTAGAAGTAAGTCAAGATCAGGCCGATGGCCCCGATGTAGACGTGGCCGTAGTTGTGGCCGCCCACCAGGCCGTAGATGGGGCAGACATTGGCGCAGGAGCCGCAGCGCACGCAGCGCAGGGCCTGGGAAAATACCGGGTCCCGGGACAGGGCCAGGCGGCCGTTGTCCAGAAAAACGATGTGCATCTCCTTCTTGCCGCCGGGGCCGGGGCGGCACTCGTTGGCCCCGGTGATCCAGGAGACGTAAGAGGTGATGGTCTGGCCGGTGGCCCGGGGAGGCAGAATTTTGAGAATGCGCAGGGCGGCGTGCAGATCGGGGAGCAGTTTGTCCACTCCCACCAGGGCCACGTGGACCCGGGGCAGGGTGGTAACCAGGCGGGCATTGCCTTCGTTGCTGATGATGCCCAGGGTGCCGGTCTCGGCGATGGCGAAGTTGGCCCCGGAAATCCCCATGTCCGCGGTCAGGAAGGCCTTGCGCAACTCCTGGCGGGCCACCTTCACCAGGTTGCCGATGTCGGGTTCCTGGGGCTCGCCGGTGACTTGGGCGAACAAATCCGCCACCTCCTGCCGGGACAGATGGATGGCGGGCATGACCATGTGGGAGGGCCCTTCGTGGCGCAGTTGGATGATCCACTCCCCCAGGTCCGTTTCCACCACCTCCAGGCCTTCGGCCTCCAGGTGGTGATTGAGGAAGGTCTCTTCTGCGGTCATGGACTTGGATTTGACCACCTTGCGCACCTGGTGCTCCTGGGCGATGGCGGCGATGATCGCGTTGGCCTCATCCGCGGTGGCGGCCAGGTGCACCTTGGCCCCGGCGGCTTCGGCCCGGGCCTTGAAGGTCTCATACAGCTCTTCCAGGCGAGGTAAGGCCTCGTCCTTGCCCCGGGCGATTTCCCGGCGCAGGGCCTCGACGTCCACTCCCTGGAAGATCCGGGCCTGGGCGTCTTTATAAGCGGTGGCAAAGGTTCCCATGGCCGAGCGCAGAAATTTGTTATCCAGGGCCTGCTTCAGACGCTTTTTGTATTCCTGGAGATTTTGGGCCGTGTCGATCATGATTTCCGGTCCTCTAAAATGAGTACGTGCAATTCCTGAGGACCGTGGACGCCGATGGTGAGGACCCGCTCGATGTCGGCGGTGCGGGAGGCCCCGGTAATGAAAGCCAGGTAACTGGGGGGCGAGGCCATCCGGCGGCGCATCTCAGCTTCCAGGGCCAGGGAATCGGGCTGCAGGCGGGATAAGGGTAAAACCGCCACGTGGGTTTCCGCCAGCATGGTGGCCAGTCGCAGGTCTTCGGAGCGGGAGTCCAAGACCAGGCTGCCGGTCTCGGCGATGCCCCAGTCGGCCAGGGTGAGGGCCGTGTGCAGGTCCGCGTGCTCCCGCAGGTTGTCCGCCACGAGGCTCACGCCGGCCCGGGCGCAGGCGGCCTCCAAAAGCCCCCGGGGTTTGCCCTGCCAACCGAAGGCCGCCATGGCCTTGCCCCCCTGCTTTGTGGTAAGATCGACGGCATAATCGAAGGCTGCGGGCATGTCCGGGATATCTTCGATCACTACCTGGACGGCCGCGGCCTTTTCCTTAAAGAGCTCCAACTCACTCTGTGGCCCCATAGTTTACCTGCCTCCGGGTGAAGGGTGGGCAGCCTGGCGGGTCCGGCCGGGCCGCTCGCTTAATTGGTCAGACCAGCAGTCATTAGGCTCGAAATGTGCGTCTTTATATATTGGTCTTACCACTTGACAAAATAGTATGAAACCGCTAAATAGTTGTCAAGGGAAAAATTCACCGGGGCAGAAGTTCTGGGTGCATGGGGGAAATTATGGCGGTGTTGCTGAAGCCCATTAAGGTCAAACGGGTGTCGGACCAGGCCTATGAGCAGATCCGCGACCTCATCTTCCGGGGCCAGCTCAAGCCCGGGGAGCAGCTCATGCCCGAGCGGGAGTTGGCCCAGGCCCTGGGGGTGAGCCGCCCCACGGTCCGGGAGGCCATCAAGCAACTGGTGACCATGGGCCTCCTGGAGCACCGCCAGGGGCAGGGCACCTTCGTGCGCTCCATTGATGACCGGCGAGGACTCAATCCCCTGGCCGCCATGATCGAAGGGCACAACCCCACCCTGGAGGAACTCCTGGAGGTGAGGATGGGCCTGGAGGGCGAGGCAGTGAGCCTGGCGGCCCAGCGGGCCACCGCCGAAGACCTTTTGGTCCTGGAAAAGGCCCTCACCCATATGCTGGCGGAAAACCGGGCGGGCCGCCTGGGGATCGATGAAGACGTATCCTTTCACATGGCCATTGCCTTTGCCACCAAGAACACGGTGCAGGTCCACATCATGAAGACCTTTTACGACCTGCTCCACTATGGCATCAAAGAGAACCTCCACTACCTCTATGAAGACCCCGCCAACCTGGAAATAATCGGCCGGCAGCATACCGAGATTTTTCAAGGCATCAAGAACCATGACCCCGAGGCGGCCTACGCCGCCATGCAACGGCACATCACCTTTGTCCTGGATTTCGTCCGGGGCCGGCAGGCGAAACCTGTGCAGCCGGGGGAGGCCGCGGCGGCACGTGAGAGCCATTAATGGTGGCCCTGCCTTGAAAGATCAGACCGTTTGGCCGGGCCGAGATTTTCTCGGGAAATTAAATTGGTCATACCAGTTGACAGCGGCCCCGGCTGAGGCTATGATTTTTGAGAAGAAGAGCAGCGTTCCCTACCGGTAAAGGAGAAGGGTATGGTCAGTGACCGCGTGGCAAAAGAATTCCAGCGGCTCCTGGGGAAAGACCAGGTCTTCCTCCAGGAAACCGACCGTCTCACCTATGCTTACGACGCCGCGGTGTTGGAACCCGTCCTGCCGGCCCTGGTGGTCAGGCCCAAATCCACGGAACTCCTGGGCCAGGTGGTGCGGCTGTGCAACGATAACGACCTGCCGTTGACCGTGCGAGGCGCCGGCACCAACCTGAGCGGCGGCACCATCCCCCATCCCGGAGGCGTGGTGGTGCTCACCAACGCCCTCAACCGCATCCTGGAGATCAATGCCGAGGACCTCTACGCCGTGGTCCAGCCCGGGGTGATCACCGCCAAACTGGCCCAGGCGGTGGAAGCCCAGGGGCTGTTTTATCCTCCCGACCCCGGCAGTCAAGCGGTGTCCACCCTGGGGGGCAACGTGGCCGAAAATGCCGGGGGCCTCCGGGGGCTTAAGTACGGCGTCACCCTGGATTACGTCATGGGCCTCAATTTTTTCTCCGCCGCGGGAGAGCCGGTGAAGACCGGGTCCCGCACCGTCAAGTGCGTCACCGGCTACAATCTCATGGGCCTGCTGGTGGGCTCGGAAGGCACGTTGGGAGTCATCTCCGAGATCATCCTCAAGCTCATTCCCCTGCCCCAGGCCAAAAAGGCCATGCTGGCCACCTTTGACCAGGTCTCCCAGGCCTCGGAAACCGTGGCCGCCATCATCGCCAACCGTATCGTCCCGGCCACCCTGGAGTTTTTGGACAACTTCACCATCCGCGCCGTGGAAGATTACAGCCATGCCGGGCTGCCGGTTGAGGCCGCGGCCCTCCTGCTCATCGAGGTGGACGGCCACCCCGCGGTGGTGGCGGAGGAGGCCGAGAGGGTGGCGGCCATCTGCCGCCGGCACGGGGCCGCCGACGTGCAGGCCGCCAAAGACGACGCCGAACGGGACCGGATATGGAGCGCCCGGCGGGCGGCCCTTTCGGCCCTGGCCAAGTTGAAACCCACCGTGGTCCTGGAGGACGCCACCGTCCCCCGGAGCAAAATCCCGGCCATGATCCAGGCCATCGAAGGGATCAGCCGGCGCTTCGCTCTGCCCATCGGCACCTTCGGCCACGCCGGGGACGGCAATCTCCACCCCACCATCCTGACGGACCGCCGGAACGAGCAGGAGTGGCGCCGGGTGGAGGCCGCGGTGGACGCCATCTTTGAGGCGGCCCTGGGATTCGGGGGGACGCTGTCGGGCGAACACGGCATCGGAGCCGCCAAGTCCCGGTTCATGGAAAAGGAGGTGGGCCGGGGCACCATCCTCTACTCCCAACGCATCAAACAGGCCCTGGACCCCAAGAATATTCTCAACCCGGGGAAGAGCATTGGGGAGCTGTTAGCAGTTAGCTCTTAGCAGTTAGCAGTTAGGGGTTAGGGGTTGCCAAGTATGGTTTATAAATATTTTCACGTGTCATTCTGAGCGCCACCAGGAAGCCTGCTCTTGATAATAGATAAAATCCGTTGGTCCGTTCACGATGACAAGCACTAAGGTTTTTTGGCTAACTGCTAACTGCTGACCGCTGCTTTTGCTGCTTTTAAGGAGAATCACCATGTCCAGCCTCAAGGAGCTGGCCCGCCTCATGAAGGAGCTGGAAGACCAGCTGGTGACCTGCATGCGCTGCGGCCTCTGCCAGGCGGTGTGCCCGCTGTTCGCCGAAACCGGGCGGGAGGCCGACGTGGCCCGGGGCAAGCTGGCCCTCCTTTCCGGCTTGGCCCAGGAAATCCTCAAAAATCCCCAGGGCGTCCAGGATCATCTGAATCGCTGCCTGTTGTGCGGCTCCTGCGCCGCCAACTGTCCCAGCGGCGTCAAGGTCCTGGATATCTTTATCAAGGCCCGGGCCATCCTGGCCGGCTACATGGGGCTGTCCCCGGTGAAAAAGGCCCTCTTCCGGGGTCTCCTCAGCCAGCCGGACTGGTTCAACCGCATCCTGGCCTGGGGCGCCAAGTTCCAGGGGGTTTTTATCAAGCCGGTGGACGATCTCCTGGGCTCCTCTTGCGCCCGGTTCATGTCGCCGCTGTTGTCCGACCGGCACTTCAAACCCCTGGCGCCGATCCCCTGGCACCGGCAGGTTCCCCGGCGAGACACCGCCCCCGGCGCCTCTCACCTCAAGGTGGCCTTTTTCGTGGGCTGCCTCATCGACAAGATCTATCCCCAGGTGGGGGACGCTGTGCTCACGGTTTTGGAGCACCACGGGGCGGGGGTCTATCTCCCCGCCGGCCAGGGGTGCTGCGGCATTCCGGCCCTGTCCGGCGGCGACACCCAAACCTTCCAGCAGCTGGTGCGCCACAATCTCAAGCTTTTTGCGGATAAAGCCGCCTCCTGGGACTACCTGGTCACCGCCTGCGCCACCTGCAGCTCCACCATCAAGAAGCTGTGGCCCCTCATGATGCAGGATGCCCCGCCGGCAGAACAGGAGCGTATCAGCGCCCTGGCGGCCAAAACCCTGGACATCAGCCAGTTCCTGGTGGATACGTTGGGGGTCGGGCCCTCTGCCGCCGGCCCGGAGGACGGCCGGATCCCCATAACCTACCACGATCCCTGCCACCTGAAAAAATCCCTGGGGGTGGCGGCCCAGCCCCGGACCCTGCTCCAGGCCAACCCCGCTTACATCCTTACGGAGATGCCCGAGTCCGACTGGTGCTGCGGCTGCGGCGGCAGCTTCAATCTCCAGCACTACGAGACCTCGGCGGCCATCGGCGCCCGCAAACGGGACAACATCTCTAAATCCCTCTGCCGGGTGGTGGCCACCGGCTGCCCCGCCTGCATGCTGCAGATCACCGACATGCTGTCCCAGGCCGGGTTGCGGGTTCAAGTGAAGCACACGGTGGAGATCTACGCCGAGGCCTTGAAGCAGTAACTCGTCAACTCCTCAATAACCTTGGCAGGCAGGGCCCGGCGCCCTGCCTCGTTTTCGACTTCATTGCCATTGACCCTCATGGGCCGCGACTGACGCCGCGCCTTGCCTCCGGTATATCCTGTCATCGGCCCCTGGCAGCGGCAAAAAATTTGCCGGGGGACTGGCATCAAGCTTCGGCAAGGCTTAACTTATGGAAAAGCTTGGGCTCTGGTCCGCCGCATTTCCCCAGGCGGCGGGCGGGCCGGAACGGCCAGGGCCTCAGGCCGGCACGCAACCCTGAGAAGGCGAAGGAGTAAGGTATGACCCCGGACACGGTGCAGGTGGTGATTTATGACGCCCCCGCGGCCCCATCCTCCGGCTGCGCCTGCGGCTGCGGCGGCCACCATGACCACGGAGAACGCGGCGAGCACGACGACCCCCTGGCCGGGGTCAGCCTGGAGATGCAGGCCAAAGCCCTGGCCCTGACCCTGGACGCCGCCTTCCCCGGCAAAGTGCGGGTGGAGTATGTCAACGTGCTCACCGACCCCCGGGGGCCGAGTCTGCCCCAAACCGCCCTCCTCGGCTCCCAGTCCTACCCCAGCCCCATGGTTTACATCAATGGCCAGGGGCGGTTTGCCGGGGCCCTGCTCCCGGAGCGCATCCGGGAAGAGGTGGGAAAAATTCTAGAGAAGCACGAATAGTTGATCGCGAGATTTAGAGCGCCATATTCTATGCCCCTTAACCCTCGAGGGCCATTGCACGTCCCCCTTTTTGCAAAGGGGGAAGAACTGCATCGGATTATTATGCGCTGATTGCAGCAAGCAAGTTAGCGTCAGACGCCCATGGCCAAAAGGACGCATCCATGACCGCCGCCCCCGGCCCCCTCATCACCCTGCTCACCGATTTCGGCACCCGGGACGCTTACGCGGCCAGCCTGAAAGGCGTCATTCTGAGCCTCAATCCCGCCGCCGTGCTGGTGGATCTCAGTCACGAGGTGCCCCCCCAGGATGTCCGGGCCGGGGCTTTTATATTGGCCGAAGCGACCGCCTACTTCCCCCCGGGGGCCATTCACCTGGCCGTGGAGGTCCGCAAAGGGTAAGATGGGCGCGGAAAAAATGCGGCGCTCATTAAACCTATTGCATTGACAGAGAAAAAACCGGTGCTATGATAATCATTCCTATTCAGTAGTCGTTGATGATTGGCGACTTCCCCGGCGGCCGGGCTAAAGCGGATCGGCCCCCGGGTCCTGGGCGACCGATTCAAGCCGAAAGGAGGTAACGACACCTAATGGACGTTCTCATGCTGTCTCGGCTGCAATTTGCCGCAGCCATCTTTTTCCATTTTCTTTTTGTGCCCCTGACCCTGGGCCTGTCCATCCTCATCGCCATCATGGAGACTATTTATGTCAAAACCGGCGACGAAGATTACCGGCGCATGGCCAAATTTTGGGGCAAGATCTTCCTGGTGAACTTTGCCGTGGGGGTGGTGACCGGGATTACCCTGGAATTTCAGTTCGGCGCCAACTGGTCCCGGTACTCCCGGTATGTGGGGGATATTTTCGGGTCGCTGTTGGCCATCGAGGCCACCCTGGCCTTTTTCCTGGAGTCCACCTTCCTGGCGGTCTGGGCCTTCGGCTGGAAACGGCTCTCGCCCCGCTTGCATTGCGCCTGCATCTGGCTGGTGGCCTTCGCCTCCAACCTCTCGGCCCTGTGGATCCTCATCGCCAACTCCTGGATGCAGCATCCGGTGGGCTATGTTCTCAGGAACGGCCGGGCCGAACTGAGCGACTTTATGGCCGTGGTCACCCAGCCCTTCGCCTTCCAGCAGTTTCTCCACACGGTGTGCGGCGCCTATATCCTGGCGGGCTTCGTGGTCATGGGGATCAGCGCCTACCACCTGCTGCGGCGGCAAAATACCACCTTTTTCGCCAAGTCCTTCCGCCTGGCCCTGGGCTTCGCGTTGATCTTCTCCGTCGCTGAGGTCGTCCAGGGGCACATCCACGGCGCCGAGGTGGCCAAGATCCAGCCCACCAAGCTGGCGGCCATGGAATCCCACTGGGATACCCAGGCCGGGGCCCCCATGTGGCTGATGCTGATTCCCGACCAGGACCACGAAGGCAATCTGGTGGAGTTCGGCCGCATCCCCGACGCCTTAAGTATGCTGGCCTACCACTCCCCCCAGGCCGTGGTCAAGGGGCTCAAGGACTTCCCCAAAGGTGACCGACCGCCGGTGGCCCTGACCTTTATCTCCTTCCGGCTGATGGTGGGCCTGGGCTTTCTCTTTGTCCTGCTGACGCTGGTGGGCTGGTTCAAGCGGAACAAACTGGAGTCGAGCCCGGGCTATTTGAAGGTGATGCTCTATGCCATCCCGCTGCCCTACCTGGCCTTAGAGGCCGGCTGGATGGTGGCCGAAGTGGGCCGGCAGCCCTGGATCGTCTACGGCCTGATGCGCACCTCCGATGCCGTATCTCCCATCGCCGCTTCCCAGGTGTGGACGACCCTGGTGGCCTTCATCCTGGTATACTCGCTGTTGGGGGCGGTGGCGTTTTACCTCATGGCCAAATTTGCCAAGCAAGGGCCGACACCGGCCCCGGCCGTCACCAATCAGGGGGAGGGCTCATGATGTTGCCGACTATCTGGTTTATTCTCTGGGGTGTCTTGTGGGCCGTTTACTTCATGCTGGACGGATTTGACCTGGGCCTGGGGACCCTGATGCCCTTTCTGACCAAAGACGATACCGAGCGACGGGTCATCTACCGGGCCATGGGGCCGTTCTGGGACGGCAACGAAGTCTGGCTCATCACCGCGGGGGGCGTGACCTTTGCGGCCTTCCCCACCACCTACGCCGTGATGTTCAGCGGCCTCTATTCGGCCCTGATGCTCATTCTCTTCGCCCTGATTTTAAGGGGCGTCTCTCTGGCCTTCCGGGGGGAAGTGGACGACCCTCGCTGGCGGCGCCTGTGGGATACCGGCCTGTTCCTGGGGAGCTTCCTGCCGGCCCTGCTCTTCGGGGTAGCCTTTGCCAACCTTTTTAAGGGCATCCCCATCGACGCCGAGGGCATCTTTCAGGGGAACCTGCTCACCCTGCTCAATCCCTACGGCCTGGCCGGGGGCCTCCTGTTCGTGCTGCTGTTTCTGCTCCACGGCTCCTTGTGGCTGGCAGTCAAAACCCGCGGGGAGCTGCACCGGCGGGCGGCGCACCTGGCGCTCAAAACCTGGCCGATTCTTCTGGTCATGGCCGTGATCTTCCTGTTGGCCACGAAGCGCTGGACCGGGCTCTTTGACAATTACGCCGCCAACCCGGTGCTGCTCCTCATCCCGGTGGTGGCGGTGGCGGCCCTCATCATGATCCGGGCCTTCATCAAACGGGCCCAGTGGTGGAAGGCCTGGTTCGCTTCCAGCCTGGCCATCGTGGGCATCACCCTGTTCGGGGTGGTGGGCCTCTATCCCGCCCTGCTGAAATCCAGCCTCAACCCGGCCTACAGCCTGACCATATTCAACTCGGCTTCCAGCCCCCTAACCCTGAAGATCATGCTGGGCGTGGCCCTGACCTTCGTGCCCCTGGTCATTGCCTACCAGGTCTGGGTCCACTTCCTCTTCAGAGACAAGGTGGAGCCCGAAGACCTGGCCAAAGAGGACCAGTATTGACCTGAAATGATGGAAAGAGTGTTGTATCCCCGATAAATCTTTAACAAATAGTCCTCCTTATTTGGGAGGTCTTCGTAGGGGCGGTGAGGGCACCGCCCCTGCAACGGCCTCCGGGACTGGCAGCCAAAAATTGTCAGATATTCCCCGGACATGACCATAGATGATGCGGCCGCCTGGCCCCTGCCGGGATCAGGCGGCCCCTGCCGTTCAGCACGTCTTGGCTGATTCTTTTCCCCCACTCCCCGAAGCGCTGCTGGTCTTGGCGGCCCCAACCTCGTGGTTCGTTTCCTTGCCCTTAAACTGATCGCCTCGGACCTGGGCTGCCCCGGGGGGTCGGGCTCCAGGGACGGCTGGCTAAATTTTAAGGCCGCCGGCGCTTCAGCCTATGAATTTTTCCTTGAATAAACAAGCTTATTATGTAAGATTGTTTAAACCTATTTTGGTATATAATGAACTATGCCCCGAGGAAAAGCCAAATACATCCGTTGTGAAGGGGACGGGGGGGAACTCTTTTTAATCAACGAGGTCTCCCGGCTGGTCAACCTCTCCCAAAAACGCATCCGTGAATATGAAAAAGAGGGGTTTATTAAACCCTTAAGGGAGAAGAACACCAACAACCGGCTCTATTCTAATTTTGATGTGGCCCAGATCAACCAGGTCAATAGTTTGATCCATGACCGGGGCTTTACCCTGGCCTGCCTCCGCAACCTGATGGTCCTCGCCCCTTGTTGGAATATTTACGACTGCGACAAGAAAGAGGAGTGTCCCGCGTTTCAGCTCCCCTGGCGGCCCTGTTATGAAGTGCGGGAGTATCGGGGCACGATGTGCGATGGCCCCTGCTCCCGGTGCGCCGTCTATCTCAACCGCATGGTCAAAAGAGAAAAAATCCTGCAAAAATATACGGCTGAACCTTGATTGCGTGCCTCCCCTCCCCGCCGTCCACACCCCCTCCCGCCCCCCGGGTTAAAGCCATTGCCATTGTCGGACCATCCAATTCCGGCAAGACCGAGCTCATCTGCGGTTTGCTGGCCTGGCTCGCGGCCCAGGGGCTCAAGGCGGCGGTCCTGAAGCATTCTCACCATCTCCATCTGGCCGATGACGGCAAAGACACCGGGCGCTACCGCCGGGCCGGGGCGGGTCTGGTGGCCCTGGCAGCCCCGGGACTGCTGCAAATTACCCGTTCGGGGGCCGGGGAGCCGGCGCTGACGACGATCCTGGCCGAGCTGGCCCCGGCAGCCGACCTGATCCTGGTGGAAGGCTACAAAGACAGTGACTTGCCCAAGGTGGGCCTGGCGCCCCTGGAAGCCGTCCCCACGCTGCCGGACTATCCCGGGCTGGTGGCCTGGGTCAGTTCCTGGCCCCTCACCACGGACCTGCCGGTATTCCATCCCCGGCAAGTGGCGGAAATTGGCCGGTTTATCCAGGATCAGCTCGGATGCCGATGATGCCGGCAAGGACGGCGAATGCTCGGTTGGGAAGATCAGCCTAAATTATTATCCAATCCTCAAGGATTACTGATGCAGAAAGTCCCCCTTTGAAAAAGGGGGATTTAGGGGGATTTCCACGCGGTTAAAAAAATCCCCCCTGACCCCCCTTTGGGAAAGGGGGGAAATAAAAACCCCTTCCAAATAATTAGCGGACTTATGCAATTAAGTACTGGGAAGGCCGGAGCGCCCCGCCTCACGGGCGCCATCCTGGCCGGAGGATTCAGCCGCCGCCTGGGGCAAGACAAGGCGGCGCTGCCCCTGGGCGGGATACCCCTGGCCCTTCGGGTGCACGCGGCCCTGGCCCCCCTGGTCACCACCTGCTGGCTCATTACGAACCAACCCCTGGCTCATCTCACCTTTGGCCTGCCGCTCCTGACGGACTTGCGGCCTTTCCAGGGACCGGCCGGCGGGCTCCTCACCGCCCTGTTCTTTGCCCAAACCCCCTGGGTGCTGGCCGCGGCAGTGGATAATCCCTTTCTGGTTCCGGCCCTGCTGGCCGAACTGGCGGCCCGGGCCAGCCGCACCTCCCGCCCGGCGGTGGTCTGTCGGTCCCCCCGGGGCCTGGAGCCGTTTCCCGGGCTCTATGCCGTCCGCCTGCTGCCCGCTTTACAAGACTTTCTCCGGACCGACCATCGCCCCACCCGTTTCCTGGAAATGTGCCGTCCCCAGATTATTTCGGAGACGGAAGTAGCCGCTCTGGACCCCGAAGGCCGCAGTTTTTTTAACCTCAATACCCCCGGGGACCTGAACCGGGCCGAGGCCTGGCTGGCCGGGAGGGATTCCTGGCGAGACCCTGCCGGCCAGGTTGAGATAACCGGGACCGACTCTGGGAGTTGAGGGCGGCTACGCACCTTTTCCCGGGCCGGCCCCGGCTCCTCCTCTTGACACCATCTCATCGCTGCGATATAAAAATGGGCGCGGTCCCATCGTCTAGGGGCCTAGGACACCGCCCTCTCACGGCGGAGACACGGGTTCGATTCCCGTTGGGACTACCAACCGCAGCCATCGCCTCCTGATTTTCCCTCAGGGTTGCTCCAGACTGGGCACGACCGTTCTCCGCTTTTCCCGATCCCGACCCTTTCTCCCTGATTTCGGCGGCCTCATGCCGGTCTTCCGGATCGGGCCGGCTTGCGGTCGACTTGCGCGGTTACCCCGCCGCCGCCTGCCTGGGGGTGAGATTCCCCCGCGCTACTCGACTTCGCAGCCCAGGGCGGCGCGGTCCACCACTAGGTCTTTGACTACCGGCAGGGCCCGGCCCCGGAAAGGCTCGATGACTGTTCGCCTAACCCGGTTCATCGAATTTACCTTCTCAGATTCTTGGTTTGAGCTTACCCGGACTAAACGTAACTTTGATACTTGGGCTCATACATCAGGGACTTGATGTATCCCGGGATATCATCGGGTTGTGGTTTGGTGGCCAGGCCGCGCCGGTAGGCCACCTCGGCCACCGCGGCGGCAATGGTAGCCGAGACCTCCCGTATCCTGGCCAGCGGCGGATAAACCCTTCCTTGCGCCAGGTCCTCTTCGGAAACTTCGTGGGCCAGGGTCTTCGCCGCCACAAAAAACATCTCATCAATGACGTGGCGGGCCCCGGAAGCGATCACCCCCAGCCCCACCCCCGGGAAGATGTAGACGTTGTTTCCCTGGGCCGGCACCAAGGTCTTCCCCTCCAGGGTAACGGGGGCAAAGGGGCTGCCGCTGGCAAAAATGGCGCGGCCCTCGGTCGAGGTATAGGCTTCTTCGGCGGTGCACTCGCTCTTGGAGGTGGGGTTTGACAGGGAGAAGACTATGGGCCGCTCATGTAGCCGGGCCATGGCTTCCAGGACCGGGCGGGTAAATACCCCATGCTTCCCGGAAACCCCGATAAGCGCGGTCGGTTTCAGGGCCTCCACCACCTCCTGCAAACCCTCGATGAACTCGTGGTCATGGGCATAGTGGAGTTTACGGCCGGTCAGATCGCTGCGGCTTTTGACCACCAGGCCTTTGGAATCCACAAACCAGCAGTGCTGCCGGGCCTCCTCCTCCGATAAGCCTTCCGCGGCCAGGGCGGCGACGGTCAGAGCGGCGGCGCCCTGCCCGGCTTCGCCGGCCCCCACGAACAGAATTTTTTGCTCGCTGAGCTTACCCCCCTTAAGGCGCAAGGCTGAGTAGAGCCCGGCCAGGGCCACCGCGGCGGTCCCCTGGATGTCGTCATTGAAGGCGCAGATCTTGTCCCGATACCGCTCCAAGAGCCGGAAGGCGTTGATATTGCCAAAGTCTTCAAACTGAATCAGGGTGCGGGGGAAGACCTCTTCCACGGCCACGATAAACTCCTCGATGAACTCATCGTAGGCCGCGCCGCGCAGACGCCGATGTTTAAGCCCGATATATAAAGGATCGTTGAGCAAGTCCTCGTTTTCGGTGCCCACATCGAGGGTCACCGGCAGGCTGAGGGAGGGATGGATGCCGGCGCAGGCGCTATACAGGGCCAGCTTGCCCACCGGAATCCCCATGCCGTCGGCGCCCAAGTCGCCCAAGCCGAGAATGCGCTCCCCGTCGGTGACCACGATGATGCGGATATCCCGATAAGGCCAGTTCCGCAGCAGCTCCGGCATACGCCCGCGATCTTTCGCCGAAATGAAGACGCCCCGGGGCCGGCGAAAGAGATGGCCATATTCCTGACAGGCCTGGCCCACGGTGGGCGTATAAATAACCGGCAGCATTTCTTCGATGTAGTCTATGACCACCCGGTAGAACAGGGTCTTATTGCGGTCCTGGAGACCGATCATGAAGAGGTACTTCTCGATGTCGTTGGACTTGCGGCGAAAATTTTCCAAGACCCGCAAAACTTGCACTTCCATGCTTTGGACCACGGGCGGCAACAGACCGTTCAGACCCAGGATTTCCCGCTCTTCTTCCGTGAAGGCGGTGCCCTTATTGAGGGCCGGATCTCGGAGCAAGGCCACCCCGGTGGGCAGGTGCAGCATGCTGGCGAGAATTCTGGCTTTCGCATCGGCGAATCTGCTGTCCTCCAGAACGGCCGAAAGATTCACCAGGTCCAGGAGCCTTGAGACGGTTGCCCGGTCCATCAGGTCTCTCTTGATCCGAATCACCGTGTCATCGCCTTCCAGGGTTACCTTGTACATGCCATTCTACCTCTGCGATTTTAATGAATTAGCCTCAACCAAAAAGTTTATTATCAGCTACCACCAATTAATCTAAGCGTGCTTATATTCAAGTCAATGAAAGAATTAGCGTTGAAATTCCCTTGGAGCCCGGCCTTCTTCCTCTGATTCCCATTGATCCGGTCCGCGGCCCCAAGGGGCGATTATAAATAACCTCTTGATAATTCGCTTAAATTCCCTTTTAGCCAAGGGGCGTTTTATGCTTCGGTTCGATAACCGCTCTTCTCATAATCTATCACTGAGTTTGGCAGTTAAGGACTAGATTTTTACCGCCCCGGCCTCATAATAATCTCCCCTATGGCGCGAGGCCGAAGGAATGCTTAATTGTCTTGATCAGGGGCCGTTGCACCGGATGAGACCGCCGACCTCGAAGCCGCCACCGCCGCGGTGGTGCAAAGCGCCTTTGGCTTTCAGGGGCAGAAATGCTCCGCGGCTTCCCGACTCATTGTGACCGAAGAAAATTACGCCGCCTTCCTGGAAAAGCTCGTGGTTGCCACGCAAGCTCTGCAAGTCGGCCCGGCCGAGGCGAACTATCCCGTGGCGGCGGTGATCTCAGCGGAACAGCACGGGAAGGTCCTGGCAGAAATCGAGAGAGGCAAAGCTCAGGCGAAACTCCTGGTGGGAGGTAAAGCCGGGGACAAAGATGGCGGCTACTCTATCGAACCCACGAACCCACGGTTTTTGCCGAGGTGCCGCCGAATTCCCGCCTCGGCCAGTACGAGATTTTTGGACCGGTGTTGGCCGTTATCCGCGCCCGGAACTTCGATGACGCGCTGCGTTTATTTAATGGAGATGCAGACGGTAGCCGAAAAACTCTAACCTGACTCATTGGGAGATGGAACTAAGATGATTAAGGGTTGTTTCATCAACAATACCTGGGTGGAAACCGGGGAGAAGCTTGCCGTCCTCTCTCCCTGGTCCGGAGAAACGGTGGGGCAGGTGTCTCCGGCCGGAGAGGCCGAATGGGAAGCGGCCGTTGCCGCGGCCCAAAAGGCCGCCAGCACCTTCAAGGCCCTATCCAGCCTGGAGCGCCAGCAGATGCTGGAAAAGCTGGCGGCAGGGGTCAAGGCCCGCCAGGAGGAACTGGCCCAAACCATCGTGGCGGAAGGGGGCAAGCCCATCACCTACGCCCGGGGTGAGATGGCCCGGGGCGTGCTCACCCTGAGCCTGGCGGCACAGGAGGCCACCAGAATCGGGGGCGAGGTCCTTCCCCTGGATTTAACCCCGGCCAGCCGGGGCCGGTGGGGTATAACCCGGCGCTTCCCTCTGGGTCCGGTTTTGGGGATTTCTCCCTTTAATTTCCCCTTCAACCTGGTGGCCCACAAGGTAGGACCGGCCCTGGCCGCGGGCAATCCCATCATTATCAAGCCGCCCTCGGCCACCCCTTTGACCGCGCTCAAGTTGGCGGAAATCTATGCGCAAGCCGGCCTCCCCCCCGGGGGATTGCAGGTTTTGCCCAGCCCCTCCCAGTTGACCGAAACGTATGCAGCCGATGCGCGTCTCAAGGCCATCTCCTTCACCGGCAGCGCCGCAGTGGGCTGGCGCCTCAAGGGATTGGCGGGGCCCAAGAAGGTCATCCTGGAACTGGGGGGCAACGCCGCCTGTATTGTGGACGCCGACGCCGACCTGTCGCAGGCCGCCATCCGGAGCGCCATCGGCGCCTTTGCCCACGCCGGCCAGGTCTGCATTTCGGTCCAGCGTCTCCTGGTGCACCAGGATATTTTTGCGGCCTTTAAAGAAATTTTCCTCAAGACCGTGAGAGACAAGGTGGTGGCAGGGGACCCCTGGCGTGAGGAAACCGTGGTGGGGCCGTTTATTGACGCCGGGGCCGGGGCCAGGGTCAGGCAGTGGGTGGATGAGGCCCTGAGAGAAGGGGCGCGCCGGGTGGCCGGCGGCCCTGGAGCGGGAAACCTCATGCCGCCCACGGTGCTGGAGGGCGTGAGCCGGGATATGAAGGTCTGGAAGGATGAAATCTTCGGGCCGGTGGTGATTTTAACTCCCTTCGCCGATTTCACCCAGGCGCTGGAGATGGCCAATGACTCGGTTTACGGGCTCCAGGCCGGGGTCTTTACCCGGAACCTGGCTCACGCCTGGCAGGCCTTTGAGACCCTGGAAGTGGGGGGGGTGATCATCAACGATGTCCCGGCCTTCCGGGTGGACAATATGCCCTACGGCGGGGTCAAGGCTTCGGGCTTTGGCCGGGAAGGCCTGCGCTACGCCGTGGAAGAACTCACGGAGATTCGGCTGCTGGCCCTGCACGGGTGAGGAAGTGCAGATCACGGCCCCTGAGGATGAAGCTGCACCGTTTTTCACCGGTGGAATTCGGCAACCCTGATTTTGTCAAGTATGCCGAGAGTTTCGGAGCCAAAGGGTTACTGCATGCAGGCGGCCGGGGAACTGCTGCCGCGGCTTACGCGGGCGCTGGCCGAGGACACGGTATCCGTGATCGCCTGCCCCGTGGACTACTCGGAGAACCCAAACTCACCGAGAAACTGGAGCATCTGACCGAACCGGCCAAGATCAGGTGCCTGGAAAAAACAAGTAATAGCAAACCTTAGACGGAGATAAGCTCATGGGTCCTGAGTATGGCATGAGATGGGAAAGCGACAGTTTAGGGGAAATAGAAGTTCCGGCGCACCGTTACTGGGGGGCGGGGACCCAGCGCTCGCTGCTCCACTTTGCCATCGGCGAAGACTTGATGCCGCCAGAGGTGATCCGGGCTTTGGCCCTGATCAAGAAAGCCGCGGCCCTGGCCAACCAGGAATTGGGGAGGCTTTCGGAAGATAAAGCCCAATTAATCATTCGGGCCGCGGCAGAAGTCCTGGAGGGGAAACTGGACGCCAATTTTCCCCTGCACGTCTGGATGACGGGGAGCGGCTCGCAATGCAATATGAATGTCAATGAAGTGATCGCCAACCGGGCCATTGAGCTGGCGGGCGGGGTTTTGGGGAGCAAGGCGCCGATTCACCCCAACGATCACGTCAATATGTCGCAATCCACCAACGACGCCTTTCCCACTGCCATGCACCTGGCCGCGGCCATCGCCATCCAGGCGCGTCTCATTCCCAAGCTAAAGAAGTTGAGGGACGCCCTGGACGAAAAGGCGGAAAGCTGGATGGATATCGTCAAGCTCGGCCGGACCCACCTGATGGACGCGGTGCCCCTCACTCTGGGCCAGGAGTTTTCCGGCTATGTGGGCATGCTGGACGACAACCTGGAGAGAATCCAGGGGGCCTTGCCCGGGCTCTACCGGCTGGCCTTGGGCGGCACCGCGGTGGGCACCGGCCTCAACGCCCCCACGGGCTTTGGGGACCTGGCCGTCAAGCGCCTGGCCGACCTCACCGGTCTCCCCCTGGTGTCGGCGGCCAACAAGTTTGCCGTTATGGGAGCCCACGATGCCTTCGTCATGGGGAGTGCGGTGCTGAAAACCCTGGCGGTGTCCCTTTACAAGATTGCCAACGACATCCGGCTCCTGGGGAGCGGCCCCCGGGCGGGGCTGCATGAACTGGAGCTGCCGGCCAATGAGCCGGGGTCCACGATTATGCCCGGCAAGATCAATCCTACCCAGTGCGAAGCCCTGGCCATGGTGGCCGTGCAGGTTATGGGTTACGATGCGGCCGTGGCCTTCGCCGGGGCCGGGGGATACCTGGAACTGAACATCTACAAGCCGCTGCTGATCTTTAATGTGATCCAGTCTATCAAGATGCTGGCTGACAGCTGTAACAGCTTCACTGACTTTCTGGTGGTGGGCCTGAGAGCCGATAAGGAGCAGATCGACGCCCACCTGCATCGCTCTCTGATGCTGGTAACCGCCCTGAGTCCGGTAATCGGCTATGACCGGGCGGCCCGGATCGCCCATCTGGCCTTGGATCAGGGCCTGACGCTCAGGGAAGCCGCCCTAAAGCTCGGCTACCTCTCCGCTGAAGACTTCGATCGCCTGGTTGATCCTTTGAAGATGGCATATCCAGATGGCTGACCTGACCCCATATCCACGGGTGGTCTTCCTTTGCGATCAGGCTTATGATATATTGATCTTTGGATCACCACCGAGCCTGCACGCAACGGGGAAAACGTTCAAGAAGATCAAGTTGGGCTTTTGCCAACCGTTGGAGCATCTCAGCCCAGAGCAGGCCCAGGATGCGGCCCGGACGAAAAAGTGCTCTCGACCAGGGAAGGTGCGAAACCTAGAGTTATAAGTAGTTGATTTACCATACGGAAGTGCGAGGTTCACTGGTGGGGCCCCCGGACTTCAAATCCGGTGTGCCGTCTGCTGAAGGCGGTAGGTGGGTTCGATTCCCATGCACTTCCGCCAA
>CAWETI010000005.1:0-34080 GCA_963812015.1 uncultured delta proteobacterium
TGGTAGTCCCAACGGGAATCGAACCCGTGTCTCCGCCGTGAGAGGGTGCCGTCCTCGGCCTCAACAATGGAGCCACGCCCATTTTTATATCGCAGCGATGAGATGGTGTCAAGAGGGGGAGCCGGGGCCGGCCCGGGAAAAGGTGCGTAGCCGCCCTCAACTCCCAGAGTCGGTCCCGGTTATCTCAACCTGGCCGGCAGGGTCTCGCCAGGAATCCCTCCCGGCCAGCCAGGCCTGGCCCGGTTCAGGTCCCCGGGGGTATTGAGGTTAAAAAAACTGCGGCCTTCGGGGTCCAGAGCGGCACCTTCCGTCTCCGAAATAATCTGGGGACGGCACATTTCCAGGAAACGGGTGGGGCGATGGTCGGTCCGGGAAAGTCTTGAAAGCGGGCAGCAGGCGGACGGCATAGAGCCCGGGAAACGGCTCCAGGCCCCGGGGGACCGACAGACCACCGCCGGGCGGGAGGTGCGGCTGGCCCGGGCCACCAGTTTGGCCAGCAGGGCCGGAACCAGAAAGGGATTATCCACTGCCGCGGCCAGCACCCAGGGGGTTTGGGCAAAGAACAGGGCGGTGAGGAGCCCGCCGGCCGGTCCCTGGAAAGGCCGCAAGTCCGTCAGGAGCGGCAGGCCAAAGGTGAGATGAGCCAGGGGTTGGTTCGTAATGAGCCAGCAGGTGGTGACCAGGGGGGCCAGGGCCGCGTGCACCCGAAGGGCCAGGGGTATCCCGCCCAGGGGCAGCGCCGCCTTGTCTTGCCCCAGGCGGCGGCTGAATCCTCCGGCCAGGATGGCGCCCGTGAGGCGGGGCGCTCCGGCCTTCCCAGTACTTAATTGCATAAGTCCGCTAATTATTTGGAAGGGGTTTTTATTTCCCCCCTTTCCCAAAGGGGGGTCAGGGGGGATTTTTTTAACGCGTGGAAATCCCCCTAAATCCCCCTTTTTCAAAGGGGGACTTTCTGCATCAGTAATCCTTGAGGATTGGATAATAATTTAGGCTGATCTTCCCAACCGAGCATTCGCCGTCCTTGCCGGCATCATCGGCATCCGAGCTGATCCTGGATAAACCGGCCAATTTCCGCCACTTGCCGGGGATGGAATACCGGCAGGTCCGTGGTGAGGGGCCAGGAACTGACCCAGGCCACCAGCCCGGGATAGTCCGGCAGCGTGGGGACGGCTTCCAGGGGCGCCAGGCCCACCTTGGGCAAGTCACTGTCTTTGTAGCCTTCCACCA
This sequence comes from uncultured delta proteobacterium, assembly GCA_963812015.1. Classification (GTDB taxonomy): domain Bacteria; phylum Desulfobacterota; class Desulfobaccia; order Desulfobaccales; family 0-14-0-80-60-11; genus 0-14-0-80-60-11. The sequence goes on from CAWETI010000005.1 coordinate 1,228, forward strand.
GGATCAGGTCGGCTGCCGGGGCCAGCTCGGCCAGGATCGTCGTCAGCGCCGGCTCCCCGGCCCCCGAACGGGTAATTTGCAGCAGTCCCGGGGCTGCCAGGGCCACCAGACCCGCCCCGGCCCGGCGGTAGCGCCCGGTGTCTTTGCCGTCATCGGCCAGATGGAGATGGTGAGAATGCTTCAGGACCGCCGCCTTGAGCCCCTGGGCCGCGAGCCAGGCCAGCAAACCGCAGATGAGCTCGGTCTTGCCGGAATTGGATGGTCCGACAATGGCAATGGCTTTAACCCGGGGGGCGGAGGGGGTGTGGACGGCGGGGAGGGGAGGAACGCAATCAAGGTTCAGCCGTATATTTTTGCAGGATTTTTTCTCTTTTGACCATGCGGTTGAGATAGACGGCGCACCGGGAGCAGGGGCCATCGCACATCGTGCCCCGATACTCCCGCACTTCATAACAGGGCCGCCAGGGGAGCTGAACCGCGGGCACTCCTCTTTCTTGTCGCAGTCGTAAATATTCCAACAAGGGGCGAGGACCATCAGGTTGCGGAGGCAGGCCAGGGTAAAGCCCCGGTCATGGATCAAACTATTGACCTGGTTGATCTGGGCCACATCAAAATTAGAATAGAGCCGGTTGTTGGTGTTCTTCTCCCTTAAGGGTTTAATAAACCCCTCTTTTTCATATTCACGGATGCGTTTTTGGGAGAGGTTGACCAGCCGGGAGACCTCGTTGATTAAAAAGAGTTCCCCCCCGTCCCCTTCACAACGGATGTATTTGGCTTTTCCTCGGGGCATAGTTCATTATATACCAAAATAGGTTTAAACAATCTTACATAATAAGCTTGTTTATTCAAGGAAAAATTCATAGGCTGAAGCGCCGGCGGCCTTAAAATTTAGCCAGCCGTCCCTGGAGCCCGACCCCCCGGGGCAGCCGAGGTCCGAGGCGATCAGTTTAAGGGCAAGGAAACGAACCACGAGGTTGGGGCCGCCAAGACCAGCAGCGCTTCGGGGAGTGGGGGAAAAGAATCAGCCAAGACGTGCTGAACGGCAGGGGCCGCCTGATCCCGGCAGGGGCCAGGCGGCCGCATCATCTATGGTCATGTCCGGGGAATATCTGACAATTTTTGGCTGCCAGTCCCGGAGGCCGTTGCAGGGGCGGTGCCCTCACCGCCCCTACGAAGACCTCCCAAATAAGGAGGACTATTTGTTAAAGATTTATCGGGGATACAACACTCTTTCCATCATTTCAGGTCAATACTGGTCCTCTTTGGCCAGGTCTTCGGGCTCCACCTTGTCTCTGAAGAGGAAGTGGACCCAGACCTGGTAGGCAATGACCAGGGGCACGAAGGTCAGGGCCACGCCCAGCATGATCTTCAGGGTTAGGGGGCTGGAAGCCGAGTTGAATATGGTCAGGCTGTAGGCCGGGTTGAGGCTGGATTTCAGCAGGGCGGGATAGAGGCCCACCACCCCGAACAGGGTGATGCCCACGATGGCCAGGCTGGAAGCGAACCAGGCCTTCCACCACTGGGCCCGTTTGATGAAGGCCCGGATCATGATGAGGGCCGCCACCGCCACCACCGGGATGAGGAGCAGCACCGGGTTGGCGGCGTAATTGTCAAAGAGCCCGGTCCAGCGCTTCGTGGCCAACAGGAAGATCACGGCCATGACCAGAAGAATCGGCCAGGTTTTGAGCGCCAGGTGCGCCGCCCGCCGGTGCAGCTCCCCGCGGGTTTTGACTGCCAGCCACAAGGAGCCGTGGAGCAGAAACAGCAGCACGAACAGGAGGCCCCCGGCCAGGCCGTAGGGATTGAGCAGGGTGAGCAGGTTCCCCTGAAAGATGCCCTCGGCGTCGATGGGGATGCCCTTAAAAAGGTTGGCAAAGGCTACCCCGAAGAGCAGGGCCGGCAGGAAGCTCCCCAGGAACAGGCCGGTATCCCACAGGCGCCGCCAGCGAGGGTCGTCCACTTCCCCCCGGAAGGCCAGAGAGACGCCCCTTAAAATCAGGGCGAAGAGAATGAGCATCAGGGCCGAATAGAGGCCGCTGAACATCACGGCGTAGGTGGTGGGGAAGGCCGCAAAGGTCACGCCCCCCGCGGTGATGAGCCAGACTTCGTTGCCGTCCCAGAACGGCCCCATGGCCCGGTAGATGACCCGTCGCTCGGTATCGTCTTTGGTCAGAAAGGGCATCAGGGTCCCCAGGCCCAGGTCAAATCCGTCCAGCATGAAGTAAACGGCCCACAAGACACCCCAGAGAATAAACCAGATAGTCGGCAACATCATGAGCCCTCCCCCTGATTGGTGACGGCCGGGGCCGGTGTCGGCCCTTGCTTGGCAAATTTGGCCATGAGGTAAAACGCCACCGCCCCCAACAGCGAGTATACCAGGATGAAGGCCACCAGGGTCGTCCACACCTGGGAAGCGGCGATGGGAGATACGGCATCGGAGGTGCGCATCAGGCCGTAGACGATCCAGGGCTGCCGGCCCACTTCGGCCACCATCCAGCCGGCCTCTAAGGCCAGGTAGGGCAGCGGGATGGCATAGAGCATCACCTTCAAATAGCCCGGGCTCGACTCCAGTTTGTTCCGCTTGAACCAGCCCACCAGCGTCAGCAGGACAAAGAGAAAGCCCAGGCCCACCATCAGCCGGAAGGAGATAAAGGTCAGGGCCACCGGCGGTCGGTCACCTTTGGGGAAGTCCTTGAGCCCCTTGACCACGGCCTGGGGGGAGTGGTAGGCCAGCATACTTAAGGCGTCGGGGATGCGGCCGAACTCCACCAGATTGCCTTCGTGGTCCTGGTCGGGAATCAGCATCAGCCACATGGGGGCCCCGGCCTGGGTATCCCAGTGGGATTCCATGGCCGCCAGCTTGGTGGGCTGGATCTTGGCCACCTCGGCGCCGTGGATGTGCCCCTGGACGACCTCAGCGACGGAGAAGATCAACGCGAAGCCCAGGGCCAGGCGGAAGGACTTGGCGAAAAAGGTGGTATTTTGCCGCCGCAGCAGGTGGTAGGCGCTGATCCCCATGACCACGAAGCCCGCCAGGATATAGGCGCCGCACACCGTGTGGAGAAACTGCTGGAAGGCGAAGGGCTGGGTGACCACGGCCATAAAGTCGCTCAGTTCGGCCCGGCCGTTCCTGAGAACATAGCCCACCGGATGCTGCATCCAGGAGTTGGCGATGAGGATCCACAGGGCCGAGAGGTTGGAGGCGAAGGCCACCAGCCAGATGCAGGCGCAATGCAAGCGGGGCGAGAGCCGTTTCCAGCCGAAGGCCCAGACCGCCAGGAAGGTGGACTCCAGGAAAAAGGCCAGGGTGGCCTCGATGGCCAACAGCGACCCGAAAATATCCCCCACATACCGGGAGTACCGGGACCAGTTGGCGCCGAACTGAAATTCCAGGGTAATCCCGGTCACCACCCCCACGGCAAAGTTCACCAGGAAGATCTTGCCCCAAAATTTGGCCATGCGCCGGTAATCTTCGTCGCCGGTTTTGACATAAATAGTCTCCATGATGGCGATGAGGATGGACAGGCCCAGGGTCAGGGGCACAAAAAGAAAATGGAAAAAGATGGCTGCGGCAAATTGCAGCCGAGACAGCATGAGAACGTCCATTAGGTGTCGTTACCTCCTTTCGGCTTGAATCGGTCGCCCAGGACCCGGGGGCCGATCCGCTTTAGCCCGGCCGCCGGGGAAGTCGCCAATCATCAACGACTACTGAATAGGAATGATTATCATAGCACCGGTTTTTTCTCTGTCAATGCAATAGGTTTAATGAGCGCCGCATTTTTTCCGCGCCCATCTTACCCTTTGCGGACCTCCACGGCCAGGTGAATGGCCCCCGGGGGGAAGTAGGCGGTCGCTTCGGCCAATATAAAAGCCCCGGCCCGGACATCCTGGGGGGGCACCTCGTGACTGAGATCCACCAGCACGGCGGCGGGATTGAGGCTCAGAATGACGCCTTTCAGGCTGGCCGCGTAAGCGTCCCGGGTGCCGAAATCGGTGAGCAGGGTGATGAGGGGGCCGGGGGCGGCGGTCATGGATGCGTCCTTTTGGCCATGGGCGTCTGACGCTAACTTGCTTGCTGCAATCAGCGCATAATAATCCGATGCAGTTCTTCCCCCTTTGCAAAAAGGGGGACGTGCAATGGCCCTCGAGGGTTAAGGGGCATAGAATATGGCGCTCTAAATCTCGCGATCAACTATTCGTGCTTCTCTAGAATTTTTCCCACCTCTTCCCGGATGCGCTCCGGGAGCAGGGCCCCGGCAAACCGCCCCTGGCCATTGATGTAAACCATGGGGCTGGGGTAGGACTGGGAGCCGAGGAGGGCGGTTTGGGGCAGACTCGGCCCCCGGGGGTCGGTGAGCACGTTGACATACTCCACCCGCACTTTGCCGGGGAAGGCGGCGTCCAGGGTCAGGGCCAGGGCTTTGGCCTGCATCTCCAGGCTGACCCCGGCCAGGGGGTCGTCGTGCTCGCCGCGTTCTCCGTGGTCATGGTGGCCGCCGCAGCCGCAGGCGCAGCCGGAGGATGGGGCCGCGGGGGCGTCATAAATCACCACCTGCACCGTGTCCGGGGTCATACCTTACTCCTTCGCCTTCTCAGGGTTGCGTGCCGGCCTGAGGCCCTGGCCGTTCCGGCCCGCCCGCCGCCTGGGGAAATGCGGCGGACCAGAGCCCAAGCTTTTCCATAAGTTAAGCCTTGCCGAAGCTTGATGCCAGTCCCCCGGCAAATTTTTTGCCGCTGCCAGGGGCCGATGACAGGATATACCGGAGGCAAGGCGCGGCGTCAGTCGCGGCCCATGAGGGTCAATGGCAATGAAGTCGAAAACGAGGCAGGGCGCCGGGCCCTGCCTGCCAAGGTTATTGAGGAGTTGACGAGTTACTGCTTCAAGGCCTCGGCGTAGATCTCCACCGCGTGCTTCACTTGAACCCGCAACCCGGCCTGGGACAGCATGTCGGTGATCTGCAGCATGCAGGCGGGGCAGCCGGTGGCCACCACCCGGCAGAGGGATTTAGAGATGTTGTCCCGTTTGCGGGCGCCGATGGCCGCCGAGGTCTCGTAGTGCTGGAGATTGAAGCTGCCGCCGCAGCCGCAGCACCAGTCGGACTCGGGCATCTCCGTAAGGATGTAAGCGGGGTTGGCCTGGAGCAGGGTCCGGGGCTGGGCCGCCACCCCCAGGGATTTTTTCAGGTGGCAGGGATCGTGGTAGGTTATGGGGATCCGGCCGTCCTCCGGGCCGGCGGCAGAGGGCCCGACCCCCAACGTATCCACCAGGAACTGGCTGATGTCCAGGGTTTTGGCCGCCAGGGCGCTGATACGCTCCTGTTCTGCCGGCGGGGCATCCTGCATCATGAGGGGCCACAGCTTCTTGATGGTGGAGCTGCAGGTGGCGCAGGCGGTGACCAGGTAGTCCCAGGAGGCGGCTTTATCCGCAAAAAGCTTGAGATTGTGGCGCACCAGCTGCTGGAAGGTTTGGGTGTCGCCGCCGGACAGGGCCGGAATGCCGCAGCACCCCTGGCCGGCGGGGAGATAGACCCCCGCCCCGTGGTGCTCCAAAACCGTGAGCACAGCGTCCCCCACCTGGGGATAGATCTTGTCGATGAGGCAGCCCACGAAAAAGGCCACCTTGAGGTGAGAGGCGCCGGGGGCGGTGTCTCGCCGGGGAACCTGCCGGTGCCAGGGGATCGGCGCCAGGGGTTTGAAGTGCCGGTCGGACAACAGCGGCGACATGAACCGGGCGCAAGAGGAGCCCAGGAGATCGTCCACCGGCTTGATAAAAACCCCCTGGAACTTGGCGCCCCAGGCCAGGATGCGGTTGAACCAGTCCGGCTGGCTGAGGAGACCCCGGAAGAGGGCCTTTTTCACCGGGGACAGCCCCATGTAGCCGGCCAGGATGGCCCGGGCCTTGATAAAGATATCCAGGACCTTGACGCCGCTGGGACAGTTGGCGGCGCAGGAGCCGCACAACAGGCAGCGATTCAGATGATCCTGGACGCCCTGGGGATTTTTGAGGATTTCCTGGGCCAAGCCGGAAAGGAGGGCCAGCTTGCCCCGGGCCACGTCGGCCTCCCGCCCGGTTTCGGCGAACAGCGGGCACACCGCCTGGCAGAGGCCGCAGCGCATGCAGGTCACCAGCTGGTCTTCCAGCTCCTTCATGAGGCGGGCCAGCTCCTTGAGGCTGGACATGGTGATTCTCCTTAAAAGCAGCAAAAGCAGCGGTCAGCAGTTAGCAGTTAGCCAAAAAACCTTAGTGCTTGTCATCGTGAACGGACCAACGGATTTTATCTATTATCAAGAGCAGGCTTCCTGGTGGCGCTCAGAATGACACGTGAAAATATTTATAAACCATACTTGGCAACCCCTAACCCCTAACTGCTAACTGCTAAGAGCTAACTGCTAACAGCTCCCCAATGCTCTTCCCCGGGTTGAGAATATTCTTGGGGTCCAGGGCCTGTTTGATGCGTTGGGAGTAGAGGATGGTGCCCCGGCCCACCTCCTTTTCCATGAACCGGGACTTGGCGGCTCCGATGCCGTGTTCGCCCGACAGCGTCCCCCCGAATCCCAGGGCCGCCTCAAAGATGGCGTCCACCGCGGCCTCCACCCGGCGCCACTCCTGCTCGTTCCGGCGGTCCGTCAGGATGGTGGGGTGGAGATTGCCGTCCCCGGCGTGGCCGAAGGTGCCGATGGGCAGAGCGAAGCGCCGGCTGATCCCTTCGATGGCCTGGATCATGGCCGGGATTTTGCTCCGGGGGACGGTGGCGTCCTCCAGGACCACGGTGGGTTTCAACTTGGCCAGGGCCGAAAGGGCCGCCCGCCGGGCGCTCCATATCCGGTCCCGTTCGGCGTCGTCTTTGGCGGCCTGCACGTCGGCGGCCCCGTGCCGGCGGCAGATGGCCGCCACCCTCTCGGCCTCCTCCGCCACCACCGCGGGGTGGCCGTCCACCTCGATGAGCAGGAGGGCCGCGGCCTCAACCGGCAGCCCGGCATGGCTGTAATCTTCCACGGCGCGGATGGTGAAGTTGTCCAAAAACTCCAGGGTGGCCGGGACGATACGGTTGGCGATGATGGCGGCCACGGTTTCCGAGGCCTGGGAGACCTGGTCAAAGGTGGCCAGCATGGCCTTTTTGGCCTGGGGCAGGGGAATGAGCTTGAGGATGATCTCGGAGATGACTCCCAACGTGCCTTCCGAGCCCACCAGCAGGCCCATGAGATTGTAGCCGGTGACGCACTTGACGGTGCGGGACCCGGTCTTCACCGGCTCTCCCGCGGCGGAGAAAAAATTGAGGCCCATGACGTAATCCAGGGTGACGCCGTACTTAAGCCCCCGGAGGCCCCCGGCATTTTCGGCCACGTTGCCCCCCAGGGTGGACACCGCTTGACTGCCGGGGTCGGGAGGATAAAACAGCCCCTGGGCTTCCACCGCCTGGGCCAGTTTGGCGGTGATCACCCCGGGCTGGACCACGGCGTAGAGGTCCTCGGCATTGATCTCCAGGATGCGGTTGAGGGCGTTGGTGAGCACCACCACGCCTCCGGGATGGGGGATGGTGCCGCCGCTCAGGTTGGTGCCGGCGCCTCGCACGGTCAACGGCAGGTCGTTATCGTTGCACAGCCGCACCACCTGGCCCAGGAGTTCCGTGGATTTGGGCCTGACCACCAGGGCCGGCAGGACGGGTTCCAACACCGCGGCGTCGTAAGCATAGGTGAGACGGTCGGTTTCCTGGAGGAAGACCTGGTCTTTCCCCAGGAGCCGCTGGAATTCTTTTGCCACGCGGTCACTGACCATACCCTTCTCCTTTACCGGTAGGGAACGCTGCTCTTCTTCTCAAAAATCATAGCCTCAGCCGGGGCCGCTGTCAACTGGTATGACCAATTTAATTTCCCGAGAAAATCTCGGCCCGGCCAAACGGTCTGATCTTTCAAGGCAGGGCCACCATTAATGGCTCTCACGCGCCGCCGCGGCCTCCCCCGGCTGCACAGGTTTCGCCTGCCGGCCCCGGACGAAATCCAGGACAAAGGTGATGTGCCGTTGCATGGCGGCGTAGGCCGCCTCGGGGTCATGGTTCTTGATGCCTTGAAAAATCTCGGTATGCTGCCGGCCGATTATTTCCAGGTTGGCGGGGTCTTCATAGAGGTAGTGGAGGTTCTCTTTGATGCCATAGTGGAGCAGGTCGTAAAAGGTCTTCATGATGTGGACCTGCACCGTGTTCTTGGTGGCAAAGGCAATGGCCATGTGAAAGGATACGTCTTCATCGATCCCCAGGCGGCCCGCCCGGTTTTCCGCCAGCATATGGGTGAGGGCCTTTTCCAGGACCAAAAGGTCTTCGGCGGTGGCCCGCTGGGCCGCCAGGCTCACTGCCTCGCCCTCCAGGCCCATCCTCACCTCCAGGAGTTCCTCCAGGGTGGGGTTGTGCCCTTCGATCATGGCGGCCAGGGGATTGAGTCCTCGCCGGTCATCAATGGAGCGCACGAAGGTGCCCTGCCCCTGGCGGTGCTCCAGGAGGCCCATGGTCACCAGTTGCTTGATGGCCTCCCGGACCGTGGGGCGGCTCACCCCCAGGGCCTGGGCCAACTCCCGCTCGGGCATGAGCTGCTCCCCGGGCTTGAGCTGGCCCCGGAAGATGAGGTCGCGGATCTGCTCATAGGCCTGGTCCGACACCCGTTTGACCTTAATGGGCTTCAGCAACACCGCCATAATTTCCCCCATGCACCCAGAACTTCTGCCCCGGTGAATTTTTCCCTTGACAACTATTTAGCGGTTTCATACTATTTTGTCAAGTGGTAAGACCAATATATAAAGACGCACATTTCGAGCCTAATGACTGCTGGTCTGACCAATTAAGCGAGCGGCCCGGCCGGACCCGCCAGGCTGCCCACCCTTCACCCGGAGGCAGGTAAACTATGGGGCCACAGAGTGAGTTGGAGCTCTTTAAGGAAAAGGCCGCGGCCGTCCAGGTAGTGATCGAAGATATCCCGGACATGCCCGCAGCCTTCGATTATGCCGTCGATCTTACCACAAAGCAGGGGGGCAAGGCCATGGCGGCCTTCGGTTGGCAGGGCAAACCCCGGGGGCTTTTGGAGGCCGCCTGCGCCCGGGCCGGCGTGAGCCTCGTGGCGGACAACCTGCGGGAGCACGCGGACCTGCACACGGCCCTCACCCTGGCCGACTGGGGCATCGCCGAGACCGGCAGCCTGGTCTTGGACTCCCGCTCCGAAGACCTGCGACTGGCCACCATGCTGGCGGAAACCCACGTGGCGGTTTTACCCTTATCCCGCCTGCAGCCCGATTCCCTGGCCCTGGAAGCTGAGATGCGCCGCCGGATGGCCTCGCCCCCCAGTTACCTGGCTTTCATTACCGGGGCCTCCCGCACCGCCGACATCGAGCGGGTCCTCACCATCGGCGTCCACGGTCCTCAGGAATTGCACGTACTCATTTTAGAGGACCGGAAATCATGATCGACACGGCCCAAAATCTCCAGGAATACAAAAAGCGTCTGAAGCAGGCCCTGGATAACAAATTTCTGCGCTCGGCCATGGGAACCTTTGCCACCGCTTATAAAGACGCCCAGGCCCGGATCTTCCAGGGAGTGGACGTCGAGGCCCTGCGCCGGGAAATCGCCCGGGGCAAGGACGAGGCCTTACCTCGCCTGGAAGAGCTGTATGAGACCTTCAAGGCCCGGGCCGAAGCCGCCGGGGCCAAGGTGCACCTGGCCGCCACCGCGCATGAGGCCAACGCGATCATCGCCGCCATCGCCCAGGAGCACCAGGTGCGCAAGGTGGTCAAATCCAAGTCCATGACCGCAGAAGAGACCTTCCTCAATCACCACCTGGAGGCCGAAGGCCTGGAGGTGGTGGAAACGGACCTGGGGGAGTGGATCATCCAACTGCGCCACGAAGGGCCCTCCCACATGGTCATGCCCGCCATCCATCTGTCCCGGCAGGAGGTGGCGGATTTGTTCGCCCAAGTCACCGGCGAGCCCCAGGAACCCGACATCGGCAACCTGGTGAAGGTGGCCCGCCAGGAGTTGCGCAAGGCCTTCCTGACCGCGGACATGGGGATTTCCGGGGCCAACTTCGCCATCGCCGAGACCGGCACCCTGGGCATCATCAGCAACGAAGGCAATGCCCGCCTGGTTACCACCCTGCCCCGGGTCCACGTGGCCCTGGTGGGAGTGGACAAACTGCTCCCCGATCTGCACGCCGCCCTGCGCATTCTCAAAATTCTGCCTCCCCGGGCCACCGGCCAGACCATCACCTCTTACGTCTCCTGGATCACCGGGGCCAACGAGTGCCGCCCCGGCCCCGGCGGCAAGAAGGAGATGCACATCGTTTTTCTGGACAACGGCCGCCTGGCCCTGTCCCGGGACCCGGTATTTTCCCAGGCCCTGCGCTGCGTGCGCTGCGGCTCCTGCGCCAATGTCTGCCCCATCTACGGCCTGGTGGGCGGCCACAACTACGGCCACGTCTACATCGGGGCCATCGGCCTGATCTTGACTTACTTCTACCATGGGCGGGCCAACGCCCGGGCCATCGTCCAGAACTGTCTCAATTGCCAGGCCTGCAAGGCGGTGTGCCCGGCGGGCATCGACCTGCCCCGCCTCATCAAGGAAGTGCACGGGGAAATCCTGGCCCAGGAAGGCGCCAAACCCCTGAAAAACCGGCTCCTGGGCCGGGTCCTGCAGAACCGGCGCCTCTTTCACTTCCTGCTGCGCCGGGCTTCCTTGGCCCAAAAACCCCTGACCCGGGGGGGCGACATGATCCGGCACCTGCCCTTCTTCTTCGGCAAGGAACACGGCTTCCGGAGCCTGCCCGCCATTGCCCGCATCCCTTTCCGGGACCGCTGGCAGAATTTTTATCAGCCCCCGGCCCATCCCCGTTACCGGGTGGGGCTCTTCGGCGGCTGCCTGGTGGACTTCGTCTACCCGGAGCAGGGTGAGGCGCTCTTAAAACTCCTCCAGGACCACCAGGTTCAGGTGGACTACCCCCAGGGCCAGACCTGCTGCGGCCTGCCCGCCAAGATGATGGGGGAGCCGGAGATCGCCAAAGAGGTGGCCCGCCAGAACCTGGCGGCCCTGGACCCGGCGGACTACGACTACATCCTGACCCTGTGCGCCTCCTGCGGCTCCCACTTGAAAGAGGCCTATCCCCAACTCCTGGCAAAGGAGGCGGGCCTCGGCGTCAAGGCCAAACAGTTCGCCACTAAGGTCATTGACTTCAGCTCGTTCATGACCGACGTGCTCAAGGTCAAGCCGGAGCAGTTCCTGGCCGGGGGCCGGAAAGTGGCCTACCACGCCCCCTGCCACCTGTGCCGGGGTATGGGGGTGATGGCCGCGCCCCGGGACCTGCTCAAGACCGTGGGTCTGGAATACCTGCCGGCCCGGGACGAAGACGTGTGCTGCGGCATGGCGGGGAGCTATTCGGTGGACTTCCCCGAGCTTTCGGCGGAGCTGCTCAAGAAAAAGCTGGACGCGGTGGCGGAGACCGGGGCCGAGCTCCTGGTGACCGACTGCCCCGGTTGCGTGCTGCAACTGAAGGGCGGCATGGACAAGCGCGGCGGCAAGGTGAAGGTGATGCACATCGCCGAAGCCGTGGCGGAGGCCAAGAAAGATCCTCAGCAGCATTGAGCCGGGCGGGGTGACCCATGGCCACGGGCCGGGTTCGCACCCTTTAGCATATTCATCCACCAGAAATACTATTTTCCTTTAACGGAGGGTAAGTTGATGACCTGGTTGCAACATTACAACCCCTTGGGGAGCCTGGGCCTATCCGCCATCGTGGCGGCCATCCCGCTGTTCATCCTGCTGTATATGCTGGGGATTCGCCGTTCCAAAGGGCACTATGCGGCGTTCTTCGCCACCCTGGCGGCGGTGTTGCTGGCCATCATCGTTTGGGGCATGCCGGTGGGCCACGCGGTTTCGGCGACGTTGTATGGGGCGGCCTTCGGCATCTTCCCCATCGTCTGGATCGTGGTCACGGCCATCTGGGTGTACAACATGACGGTGGAATGCGGCGACTTTGAAATCATTAAAAACTCCCTGGCCTGCGTCACCGATGACCGCCGCCTCCAGGCCCTGTTCATCGCCTTTGCCTTCGGGTCTTTCATCGAAGGCACCGCCGGGTTCGGCACCCCCGTGGCCATCACCGCGGCCATGCTGGTGGGGCTGGGGTTCAACGCCCGCTATGCCGCCGGCGTCTGCCTCATCGCCAACACCGCCCCCGTGGCCTTTGGCGCCATCGGCATTCCCATCGTGGTGGCCGCGGGCGTCACCGGCCTGGACATGATGCACATCAGCAAGATCGTCGGGCGGCAGTTGCCCTTCCTCTCCCTGATCGTGCCCCTGTGGCTGTCGGTGACCATGAGCGGCTGGAAGCGGTCCATGGAAGTTTTGCCCGCCATCATCGTGGCGGGTCTGTGTTTCGCGGTTTCCCAGTTCGTGGTTTCCAACTTCGTGGGCCCTTATCTGCCGGACATCATTTCGGCCGTGGTCACCATCATCGGCCTGGGAATTTTTCTGCGCCTCTGGAAACCCAAAGCGGTCTTTCACTTTGCCGATGAAAAGCCCACCGGGCCGGTGACCTGTCAGTTTTCGGCCGGCGAAGTGATCCGAGCCTGGGCGCCTTACGTCATCCTGGCCATCATGGTCTTTTTGTGGGGGCTGGAATCGGTGAAGGATGTTCTCAAGCCTTTCGGCACCAGTTTCTCCTGGCCCCTGCTCCACAACCTGGTGATCAAGACCGCGCCCATCGTCGCCAAGAATGCCCCCTACCCCGCAGTGTATATGGTCAACCTCGGCTCCGCCGCCGGCACCGCCATCTTCATCGCCGGCTTGCTCTCGGTCCTGATCATGCCCAAGTACGGCTTCGGCCGGGCCTTTGCCTGCCTGGGCCGGACCATCTACCTGCTGCGCTTCCCCATCCTCACCATCTCTTTGATTCTGGGCCTGGCCTTCATCATGAACTACTCCGGCATGAGCTCCACCTTGGGGCTGGCCTTTACCGCCGCCGGCGCCCTGTTCCCCTTCTTCTCGCCCTTTCTGGGTTGGGTGGGCGTTTTCCTCACCGGGTCGGACACCTCCTCCAACGCCCTGTTCACCTCCCTGCAAAAGACCACGGCCCAGCAGATCGGGGTGGACCCCAACCTGATGGTGGCCGCCAACTCCAGCGGCGGCGTCACCGGCAAGATGATCTCACCCCAATCCATCGCGGTGGCCTGCGCCGCCACCGGCCTGGTGGGCGAAGAAGGGGCCATCTTCCGCTGGACCCTCTTCCACAGCATGGGCATGTGCACCATCATTGCCGTGCTTACCCTGCTCCAGGCCTACTGGCTCAAGTTCATGCTGCCGTAAACATGATATATTGGGGAGGGGGCTAAGGGCTTTTTCGTAAGTGCCCTTACCCCCTCCCCAAACCCCACCCCCAATCCCCTACAGGGGTTCAAGGAAAGGGCCACAAAAAATTTCCCCGGCCTTTCCCTCAAAAGCTTTTTCAAGAGGAGAACCACCATGAACATCACCGTAACCCCCGGTCGCAAAATCATCGGCAGGCTGGCCAAGGGGGAGGACCTGTTGGCGGCCCTGGAGAAGGTCGCCCGGGAGCATGGCATCACTTTGGGAGAGGTGCAGGCCATCGGCGCGGTCAGCCAGGCCCGGGTGGGCTACTATAAACAGGCGGAGCGCAAATATTACTTCCTCGACCTCACGCGTCCCCTGGAGATTTTGTGCCTTACCGGCAATATTTCCTTAAAGGACGGGAACCCCATGGTCCATGCCCACGTCACCTTGTCCGATGGCGACGGGCGGGCCTTCGGAGGCCATTTGGCCGAAGGCACCCTGGTCTTTGCCTGCGAATTCGCCATCCAGGAATACCAGTCGGCCACGGCGCTGGTGCGCCAGATGGATGACCCCACCGGCCTGTTCCTCTGGCCTTATAGGTAAGCGCGGCTCCGGGAATAAAAGAGTGATCTTAATTTTCCCTCCTTTCGATGGGGGAGGGCCAGGGTGCATCAGGAGGAATGATCGATGAACTTGGCGGAATTACGGGAAAACGCTAAAGAAAAACTTAAGGGTTATTGCCGGGTCTGTCCGATCTGCAACGGCCGGTCCTGTGCCGGCGAAGTGCCGGGCATGGGCGGCGTCGGTACGGGCAGCGCTTTTGCGGCCAATCTGGAAGCCTTGAGCCGGCATCGTTTCAATATGCGGGCGATACATGATGTCAAGGCGCCGGATACCTCGTTCGAGCTCTGGGGAGAAAAGCTCTCCATGCCCATTCTGGCCGCGCCGTTGACCGGGGTTACCTACAACATGGGCGGGCAAATCTCGGAAGAAAGTTTCATCCAGGAAATCATGGCAGGCTGCCGGCTGGCCGGCACCCTGGGCATGTGCGGCGATGGCGCCGATCCGGAAATGTATAATGGTGGCCTGAAAGCCGTGGCCGAGCATAACGGCAAGGGCATCCCGGTTGCCAAACCCCGGGAACAGGGGGAAGCTATCAAACGCCTCAAGGGGGCCGAAGCCGCCGGGGCCCTGGCCGTGGGCATGGATATAGACGGGGCCGGCCTCATTACCATGGCCCTCAAAGGCCAACCCGTCGGTCCCAAAAGCTTTGAGGAGATCAAGGAACTGATTGGGGCGACGCGGCTGCCGGTTATCCTCAAGGGGGTCATGACCCCTGAGGAAGCGGACCTGGCCCTGGCCGCCGGGGCCGCGGCGATCGTGGTCTCCAACCATGGGGGGCGGGTCCTGGATCACACCCCCGGGGCGGCCGAGGTTCTGCCTGACATCGCGGCTCGAGTCCAGGGCAGATTGCTCATTTTGGCTGACGGCGGGGTGCGTTCCGGCAGCGATGTCCTCAAACTCCTGGCTTTAGGGGCCGACGCGGTTCTCGTCGGTCGCCCGCTGGTTATCGGGGTCATGGGCGGTGGCCGGGAAGGGGTGGCCTTTTTACTGAATAAATTGAAAAGCGAGCTTATCCAAGCGATGCTCTTGACCGGCGCTGCGGATGTCAAAACGGTGCCCCGGGCCATTCTCTTTGGCGGTTAATAAGCGGGCCGGGGAATAAGGAGCCTAATCGTCAGGGCGGGTCTAACCCCCGCCCTTTCTCGTGCCGAGGTAACCGATTAATTGCCCAGATTAAGCTCTCGTTCCTAAACTCCTGCCGGGGACGCCCCTCGGGCCCTGCCCCGGGAGAACCGTCTGCTTCCCTCTAGGGTAAGGACGTGCCACCGTTTAGCCGAACTGAGCCGGCACCCTCGCCCAAAATCACTTCCCGGACCAGGGGAGCCACTTCCCGGCGCACCGCCTCGAGGCTGGCTTGACCCTCGGGGGTAATTTCATAGTATTTGCGCACCCGCCCCTTATAAACCCTGAGACGCGAGGCCAGCAAGCCCGCCTGCTCCAGCTGATGGAGGAGGGGATAGAGGCTGCCCGGGCTGATGCGGTAGCCTTTCTCCCCCAGGAATTTGCTCAGCCGGCCGCCATACACCGGCCCCTGGGAGGCCCGGTGCAGGACCACCAGCCGGGTCAGGCCCTGCCAGAACGATTGGCAAATCTGGTTTTTATCCGTCACAGATCGATTATAGATATATATCGGTTAGCTAACCTATAGGCTGCGGTTGATTTTTCGTTATTTTTCACTTAGGTTACGGTTAGCATAAGGTTGTCATCGGGTTAAAGGAGGGATCCCATGGCTCTGATGGATGATGGTTTGAAAGGCGCCGTGCCCAGCATCCTGGTGGTTTTGGGGGTGGCCATGGCCGCGCCCATAGTCCTGCCGGCGGTGGCGGCGGTGTCCCGTCCCCTGGCCAAGACTTTGATCAAGGGATATCTGGTGCTGGCCGATACCATTAAGGAGTTTGCCGCGGAAGCCGGGGAGCAGGTGGGTGACCTGGTCGCGGAAGTCAAAGCCGAGCGGGCGGCTACGGTTGGCGCGACGGTGGCGGCTGCGGCGGCGGCTGCCAAGGGCACCAAGACCAAGGCATCCGGTTAAGCCCCGGGAAGAGCACGCGCCCTGCCGGAGATTCAGGCGGGTTGGGCCAGGCCGTTCACCGGCAGTATCCGGTTAGGCGTGGCCCGGGTGAAGATGTGGGAGACGGAGGCTTATGTGCCCCGGTCCGGTGGACATCGGTTTGCCCGGAGACTGAGCCTTAGGGGATTGAAAAATCGCAAATATCATCTGACCAGCAAGAACCACCATGAAGCCAAGTGCTGGTCCATCATTCGCGAAGCGAGCCTGGCTGCCATCAGGGGAACTCTTCGCAGTTTTCCCGCACCCCGCAATCCTGGCACCGGGTCTGGCCCCACAGGATAGTCCCCAGACTCCCCAGAACTCCACCCCCCACAAAGAAGATTACATACCACATACCCGGCCTCCTCAGGTTACCCTTGCCGATCACCGCGCCTCAGGGCGCCGCCGTTAAGTCCAGCCCGTGAATCTTATTTTCCCTGCTTATATTTGTAAAAGGACAATATTACCGGTTAATGTCAACTTGGTTAATATTTGGTTAATTTTAATCAATGCTGATTCTAACGGTCTCAGGCCCTAAATAATCCCTGAGGAAAATCACTTCCCTTAGCCGGGTGTTTGTGGCATACTCAAGGACATCAAGCCGGGTAATTTAACGGCGCGTTGTTATTAGACGCGAATCAAGCTTTGGGCTGGCTTTGGGGTTATCCGTAAATGATGATTAGAGGATAAAAGCCTATGAGAAAGACGTACATCTTAGATACCAATGTTTTGCTGCACGATCCCGATTCGTTGTTTTCTTTTGAAGATAATGCCATAGTGTTGCCGCTGTCGGTAGTTGAAGAGTTAGACCGTATTAAAAGAAGAAGTGACGAAGTTGGCAGGAATGCCCGGGAAGTATCCAGAAAATTGGACGAATTGCGGGTGAGAGGGCGGTTGTCGGAAGGAGTGGAACTGGCCAATGGCGGGTCGGTCCGTATTGAGATTAACGGTAATAAACCGGAGAATCAGCCATACGGCATTGATTTAAATATCATTGACAACAGGATTCTGGCCCTGGCCTATGCGCACATGAATAATGGCCAGAGCCCGGTCATCCTGGTCACCAAAGATTTAAACCTGCGCATCAAGGCGGATGTCTTGGGGTTGGCCGCCGAAGATTTTTACAGCGATAAGGTGGATTATCATCAATTATACAGCGGCGTCAGAGAGTTGTACCTTGCCCCTGAAGCCATCGACCGGTTTTATCAAGAGGGGTCCCTGGAATATAACGACGGGGATCTGCACCCCCACCAGTTCTGCATCCTGAAACTGGGCGAATCGTCGTCAAAATCCGCCCTGGCCCGATATGGTCACCGCCGGCTCAATAAGCTGGCCCATGACGGCAAGGCGGTCTATGGCATCAAGGCGTTGAACAAGGAGCAGAAGTTCGCTCTGGATCTGCTCCTGGATGATGCTGTCCAGGTAGTGACCCTGGTGGGTAAGGCCGGCACCGGCAAGACCATCCTGGCCCTGGCGGCCGGGCTGGAAAAGGTCCTGGAAGGGGCCGGCAGATACAACCGTATCCTCATCACCCGGCCCATCGTGCCTTTGGGCAACGACATCGGCTACCTGCCCGGCGACAAGGAAGATAAGATCAGGCCCTGGATGCAGCCCATTTACGACAACCTGGAATATCTGTGCAACGAACATATTCAACCCAACGGCTGCATCGATTATTTGATCGCCAACGGCAAGATCGAACTGGAGGCTTTGACCTATATCCGGGGCCGGAGCATCCCGAAACAGTTTATCATCTGTGATGAGAGCCAAAATTTGAGCCCCCATGTGATCAAGACCATCCTCACCCGGGTGGGGCGGGGCAGCAAGATCATCTTCACCGGCGACCCGGAGCAGATCGACCATCCCTATCTGGACGCCTCCTCCAACGGCCTCAGTTACCTGGTGGAGAAAATCAAAGAGGAAGAAATATCCGGGCACATCACCCTGCTCAAGGGCGAGAGGTCCGGGATCGCCGAATTGGGCGCCAGGTTGCTGTAAGTGCGTCCCAGCGCGGCGCCCCGCCGTTGCCGCCCCTAAAGTGCGTCTGATTGCCCCGGCTATTCAGGGGCAGAGTATTCTTGCCGATATATATCGTAATCTTTTTATTGGGGTCCGGCCCAAAGTCGAGTATATATAGGGTAACGGCTCCAGAGGATAACTAGTAGTTTTCTATTAGGATTTGGTTAGCATCGGCTTTAAGGCGATTGCACGGGGCCCAAGGAGAACGCCGACTCTGGTCATGGACGGATTCGAGGTAATGCATTCCCAGCCGGGGCAACTCAGCCTGGCCGTTGACAAACTCAAAGGCAACGATGACCTGGCCCGGGCCGTCCAGGCCGATTTGGGCGCCATCCGGGGTATCTACTCGGTGGAGGCCGACCCTGCCCAGGGCCTGTTGGTGGTTGCCTACGATAAACAGCAGTTAATGTCTCTCATGTCGCTGCTCGCCTTGAAATCCGCCTTTGCCACTTTTTTCCCGGAAGTAAATGCCATGCAGCTGGCGGCCTGGCTCAGCCAGAGCCTATAAAATGGACTAGGTCGTTTCGGGTTCGGGCGTTGAGAAAACTTGCCCCAAGGCCTTTCCCGGGGTGTTGGTCAGAATGTTTTGGCCCTTTGATGATCCGGCGGCGGCAGTTGGCTCGGAAGCGGAAAAGTTGGCAAAGTTCCGTGAAGTCAGGGACCTGATAGAAGAACAAATCAAGTCGTGGTTAAGCAAAGTTACCTAAGCCATGACATTGCCTATTGTTATTGGGTGGCTATAATTAAAACATCTTAAGATTTACCGTTTGTATCCCGAGATCAGTCTCCGGAGGAAGGAATCATGGCTGAAAAAGAACCGCGTGAAGCGAAAGGGATCGGCGACATGCTGGGCCAGGCCGGCACCACCGTGAAGGACGGCATCGTGGGCAGCCTCAAGGGGTTGCATGAGATCGAGGGCCAGATCGTCACCGTGGCGAGAGGCGCCGTTACCGACGCCCTGAAGACCACCGGCGCGGTGGCCACGGAAACCCTCAACGTGACCCGGGATGTTTTCCAGGGGGCGATTAAGGCCGCCGAGGAAGTGGGTTCCGGGCTCATCGTCAGCACCAAGAACGTGGCCAAGGGCATCATCCTGGGCGTCAGCGACGTGGGGGGGGATGTGGAGGCCGCGGCCAGCGAATTGGTCAAAGGCGCGGTCAAGGGCGCGGCGCAAATCGGCGGCGACGCCGCCCAGGTGGCCAAGAGTGCAGTCACCGGGGTCATCGAGGGCGCGACGGAGATCGGCGGCAACCTGGGCGGCACCGCCAAGGCGGCCATCGGCGGCGCTTTAGAAGCCGCGGGCACCCTGGGCCAGAGCGCGGTCAAGAGCATCAGCGACATCCTGGTGGGGGCCGTGGAAGGGGTCAAGGAAGTGGCCTGCGCGGCCTGGCCGAAGTCCAAGGCCACTGCCGAGCCCCCGGATGAGACCAAGCCGGTTCCCGAGACTCATGCCGAGCAGAAAACCTCCCGGAGCAAAGGTGAGCCTGCGGCGGAAAAGCCCGGCAAAGGTGAGAAGTGGACACCGGCCTGAAGAGCTGGTCAAAGTTATTCTTCATAGGTTGAGCCGAGGCTATTAAGACCAGATGGTTCAGGCAATCCATACCGCGGTGGCGGGGCGGGTGAGGTTTAAGGTCGAGGGGCTCTACCGCTCCGAGGCCCTGAAGCGCACCCTGGAGGCCCATCTGGCGCGGCTCCAGGAGATTTCCCACGTCTCGGCCAACGCCCTGACGGGCAATGTCCTGGTATGCTTTAACTCGGGCAACAATCCCCACACCATCGCCTCCCTGATCGAAGAAATCGTTGCAGACTTTCACCGCCATCTCCCCGACGTCGGACCGGAGGAGGCGCGGCCTGCTGCAGCCGGCCCCTCCCGGGCGGCCGCGGCGCCGCCTTCGCCCATCGCCAGATTAACGGCCCTGTTGTCTTGGACGGAGGCCCAGCCCGAGGGCCCCTGGCATCTTATGGAGGCGGACGCGGTGTTGGCCACCCTGAAAACCTCCCAAACGGCAGGTCTGTCCCGCCAGGCGGTCAAGCGCAACAGCCAAAAATACGGCCCCAATGTCCTGCCCGAGGCCGAGCCCCGCTCCGGCTGGGAGATCTTTTCCCAGCAGTTCAAATCCCTGCCCGTGGCCCTGTTGGGGGCGGCCGCGGGCATTTCGGTGCTCACCGGGGGCGTCCTGGACGCGGTGCTGATCATGGGCGTGGTCACCATTAACGCCTTCATCGGCTACAAGACCGAAAGCGACGCCGAAAAGACCATCCGCTCCCTCCAAACCCTGGTCCGGCCCACGGCCCTGGTCATCCGGGCAGGCCGGATGCACGAAATCTCCGCGGCGGACCTCACTTTGGGGGATCTCCTGGTCCTGCGCCCGGGCAGCTATGTGGCGGCCGACTGCCGGCTGGTGGAGGCCACCCACCTGTCAGTGGATGAATCCGCCCTGACCGGGGAAAGCCTGCCCGTGGTCAAAACCACCGAGGCCTTGACCACGCCCAATATTCCCCTGGGGGACCGGCGCAACCTGGGTTTCATGGGGACCCTGGTGACCGGCGGGGAAGGGCTGGCCGTGGTGGTGGCCACGGGAAGTTATACGGAGATCGGCAAGATTCAAACCATGATGGGGGAAGCCACCACCCCGGAGACCCCGATGCAGCGCCAGTTGGGCCAGGTGGGCGATCAACTGGTGCTGGTGTGTTGCGGAGTATGCGGGGTGGTGTTCCTGGTGGGCTTTGCCCGGGGCCTGGGGCTCCTGGCGATGCTCAGGACCTCCATCTGCCTGGCGGCCGCGGCGGTGCCGGAAGGACTGCCCATGGTGGCCACCACCACCCTGTCCCTGGGCATCCGGGATATGCGGCGGCACAAGGTCTTGATCCGTCATCTGGACGCGGTGGAAACTTTGGGGTCCCTCCAGACCATCTGCCTGGACAAGACGGGCACTATCACCCGCAACGAGATGGTCGTCGTCGAGATCTTTACGGGCATGCGGTCCCTCCGGGTGGAGGGGGAGCGCTTTGTGGCGCCCGCCGGGTTGGTCTCTCCCTCCGCCTGTATGGAACTGCAACGGCTCCTGATGATGTCGGTGCTGTGCAACGAGACCGAAATTTACCGGGAAGGCGAGGCCTACCGGCTCCAGGGGACCCCCACGGAGGCGGCCCTGGTGCACCTGGCCCTCAAGGTGGGCATCGATGTTTTCGCCTTGAGGCAGCAGTATCCGGTGCTGCGGATTAACTACCGCTCGGAAAACCGCCAGTTCATGGGCTCGCTCCACGATGAGCCGGCGGGGCGGAAGCTCGTGGCCATCAAGGGCAGTCCCCAGGAAGTCCTGGCCATGTGCACCGTGCACCTCAAGGATAACCAGGTGCTGCCCCTGACCGAGGCAGACCGGCAGGAAATCGAGGCCGAAAATGAACGTATGGCCGGGCAGGCCCAACGGGTCCTGGGAGTGGCCTACTCCGACCGGAAAGATCTGGTGAATGGCGAGCTGCCCAGCAGCCTGGTGTGGCTGGGCATCGTCGGCATGGCCGACCCCATCCGGGAGGGGGTGCGCGAGGCCATTGCCGCCTTCCACGGCGCCGGGATCGAGACCATTATGATTACCGGCGACCAAAGCGCCACGGCCTATGCCATCGGCAAGGAATTGAACCTCAGCCAGGCCGACCCGCTGGAAATCCTGGACTCCACCCACCTGGCCGATATTGATCCGGAAACCCTGCAAGCCCTGGCCAAGCGGGCCCACGTGTTCGCCCGGGTCAGCCCCGCCCATAAGCTGCAGATTGTCCAGGTCCTCCAGCAGGCGGGCAAGGTGGTGGCCATGACCGGGGACGGGATCAATGACGGCCCCGCCCTCAAGGCCGCGGATGTGGGGATCGCCATGGGCAGCACGGGCACGGATATCGCCCGGGAGGTGGCCGACGTGGTGTTGGAAGAAGACAACCTGGACACCATGATCATCGCCATCCGGGATGGACGCACCACCTATAATAACATTCGCAAATCCGTCCATTTTTTCCTGGCCACCAATTTGAGCGAGATCATGTTGACCTTCACGGCCCTGGCGGTGGGGCTGGGGGCTCCCCTGAACGCCATGCAGTTGTTGTGGATCAACCTGATCTCCGACATCTTCCCGGGATTGGCCCTGGCTATGGAGGCGCCGGAGCCGGATATCATGACGCGCCCCCCCCGGGATCCCCAGCGGCCGATCTTTAACCGGTCCGACTTCAAGCGGATGAGCTTCGAGGGCGCGGCCATGACCGGCGGGGCCCTGGGGGCCTTCGGTTACGGGATCATGCGCTACGGCATGGGCGCCCGGGCCAGCACCCTGGCCTTCCACGGCCTCACGACCGGCCAGCTCCTCCACGCCCTCAGTTGCCGTTCGGAACAGCACAGTCTGCTGGGCCCCGGCAGCCTGCCCCCCAACCGCTACCTGACCCTGGCCCTGGGGGGCTCCCTGGCGGTACAGGCATTAACCGCGGTGGTCCCCTGGTTCCGGACCATACTCGGTCTGACCCCCCTCGGCCTGGTGGATGCCCTGGTGGTGGCCGGCGCCGCGGTCCTGCCCCTTTTGGTGAATGAGGCCACCAAGCAGCCCCCCGCCGAGGCAGAGGAAGAAGAAATCTCGTGAGGCGTTGAAAAACGGTTAGTCACCCTGAGCATGCTTCCTTGGCCGGGAAGCCACCCCGCATGATGAAAAATTTACAGGATTTTCCTTATGAGAAAAGACTTTGTGTTCAATTCCGAGTCCGTTACCGAGGGGCACCCGGATAAACTGTGTGATCAGATCAGCGATGCCATCGTGGACCACTTTCTGACCCAGGACCCCTTTGCCCGGGTGCGGGCCGAGTGCGCCATCTCCACCTCGATTCTGTTCATTGCCGCCCGGTTTGCCTCAGAAATCAAAGCGGATATCCCCAACCTGGCCCGCAAGGTAATCGGGCAGGTAGGCTATGTCCAGCCTGACTTTGACGCCCGGACCTGCAGCATCTTGACCAGTCTCCAGGAGTATCCCTCCGACGCCGATCTCTTTTTCCATGAAAACCGGCTGTCGGAAGCCGAGATGGACCGGATCCTCGTGCGACAGCAGGCCACGGTCTTCGGCTATGCCTGCCGGCAGACCGAGGTCTTGATGCCCCTGCCCATCTGGTTGGCCCATAAGCTGGCCCGCCAGTTGATCGCGGCCCGGCTCCAGCACCTGATTCCATACCTGTCCCCCGACGGCAAAACCCAGGTGGGCGTGGAATACCGGAACCGCAAACCCCGCCGGATCCACAGTATCACCATCATCGCCAGCCGCTCCAAATCCGCCGCGGCTAGCGTCAATATGAAGCAGCTCCATGACGATGTGATGGAAGCGGTGATCCGGCCAACCTTTGTCGGCGAAGCCATCCGGCCGGATGACCAGACCATGATATTCATCAATCCGGTGGATAATCTCATGGTCGGGGGCCCGTCAGTGCATTCCGGTCTCACCGGCCGCAAAACCGACGTGGACCTGTACGGCGATTACGCCCGGCAGGGCGGCAATGCCCTCAGCGGCAAGGACCCCATGCGGATTGATCGGGTGGGAACGTATGCGGCCCGCTATGCCGCCAAGAACCTGGTGGCCGCCGGCCTGGCGGAAGAATGTGAGGTGCAGCTCAGCTATTCCATCGGCCAGCCCCGGCCGGTGAGCATCATGGTGGAGACCTTCGGCACCGGCAAGCTCCCGGATGACGACCTGGCCCATTTGGTGGAGCAACACTTCGATTTTCGTCTGGCCGGCATCCTCAAGCGCTTTCAGCTCCGGCAGTTGCCGGCCCTCCACAAAGGCAAATTTTACCAGAAACTGGCGGCTTACGGACAGGTGGGGAGGGTGGACCTGAAGCTTCCCTGGGAAGAAACCGACAAAATCAGCCTGCTCCAAGAGCAATAACGATGTCCCCGGAAAGTCTTCCGGTAGCGGAGGCGAAGGCTTAGGTGCCCAAGTTTCACATAAAAAAGGCAACCCGGATTCTGGGTTGCCTGGTTAATTGATCAACTTGTTTAAGTAATTGGTGGAGGCGGCGGGAGTCGAACCCGCGTCCGCCAATAGTCCCTGGAAGCTTCTACATGCTTAGCCGGTGTTTTAGTTTCGCCCCCGAAGACTTCCACTGGCAGAATTCCCAGAGGCTATCCCGCTTGAGTTTTCGTCCGCCAACCCGCAGGCCTTATTGGCAGCTTTGCCAGGATGCCGTCATCTGGAGCCCTCTCCCGGCGTCGAGTTCCAGATGCTAGCCTTAAGCGGCTAGAGCGTAGCCGTAGTTGTCGGCAATTATGGTTTTCCTACCCGTTTAACGAGCGGACAGGACCTCGGCATGCAACTTACAGTTCTCCATTCACGTCGAAGCCGTTACGCCCCCGTATTTAAATTATAATCATTACTTGAGGTTTCCGCAAGCCCCCCTGCCCGGCGATTAAACGGTACCGGGCGCCCTAGCGGTTCGCCTGGAATTGCCGGGCCGCCCCCATCAAACGGTAGACCGAAGCGCCGGAGAGAGCGGCGATGTCCTCGGTGGGCAAATACCCGGGGATGGTTTCATCGAAGAGGATATTGGCCTCGGGGGGAAATTCCTCGTCTCCGCCCCAGAGGATGTGGGTGATGGGCACCTTGGGAAAGGCCAGGAATCGGGCCGCGGCATCCCCCAGGGGCTGGGGCTCGCCTCCCAGGCTCGCCGCCACCTTGACGTAGAGCGCCAGATCGTGGCCGAAGGTCTCCAGCAAGGGCTTTTTGGCCCGGGAGACGAAGGCGGACCAGTAAAACCCGCCTTCCGGAACCTGGCGGAAATCGATGCTCCGGCCGGAGGGGGGCTCTCCCGAGGCGTTGAGCAGGTAGTGGAGGATGAGGATTTGCTCCGGCAGGGAAATCTCGCCGGCGCCGTTGACCGGGGTCACGCCGATCTCGGGCCAGGAGATGCGCCGCGCCTGCCCGAAATAGGGCACGATGAGGCCCTCGTGGGCCGCTTCGACAAAGTGTTGAGCGCCGGTGCGGTTCTCCAGCCGCTTGGGATTTATCTTCTGCAATTCCGCCACGGCCAGGGCGATGGCTGTCTTATAATCATCGATGCGGGGCATACCGCCTCCCTTCAGTAATAGGTGCCGGATCGAGGCGGGCGGGTGCGGCAGCCGGCCACAGCCCGGCAGTGGCCCGGGGGGCGCCTTAATCCCGGTCCGGTCCGAGCTGCCGGTGAGGCACCTTCAGGGAAAAGCATATCATACTTGGCGTTTAGGCCAAAAAATTTCTATTGACACGGCGAAGGGAATATTTTAGGCTGATTTAAGGTCGAGGGAATCAAAAATGTCATCCTGCTGGGTCCGGTACTTTTATTTTAGCTTTTATTATTATCCGGGCCAGGAGTGCGCCTCGACTTTTAAAAGAATGTAGGCACAACGAAAAAAATCTTTTAAAAGCCGTGGCGCAGGCGAGGCGACCACGGCTTTTTTTATCCGGCGGCTGTGGGGTCTCAAAGCCTTTCAGGCGGCGCGGCGAGGGAGGAGCAAGTGGTCGGCAAACAGATTCGCATGGAACGCATTATGAACCGGGACACGGGGCGCACGGTGATCGTGCCCATGGATCACGGCGTCACGGTTGGCCCCATTGAAGGCCTGATCGACATGAAGACCACCGTCAACGCGGTGGCCAGCGGCGGGGCCAATGCCATTCTGATCCACAAGGGGCTGGTGTCCAGCGGCCATCGCCGCCGGGGCAAGGACGTGGGGTTGATCATTCACCTGTCGGCCTCCACCGCCCTGTCACCCTACCCCAATGCCAAGACCCTGGTATGCACCGTGGAGGAAGCCATAAAGTTGGGGGCGGACGCCCTCTCCATTCACGTCAACGTGGGGAACGGCTCCGATCAGGAGATGCTGGCCGACTTGGGCCGGGTGTCCCGGGAAGCCCGGGAATGGGGCATGCCGCTCTTGGCCATGATGTACCCCCGGGGCGAAAAGATTAAGGATGAATATGATCCCCAGGCCATCAAGCACGTGGCCCGGTTGGGGGCGGAGCTGGGGGCGGACATCGTCAAGGTGTCATACACCGGTTCGGTGGAGTCATTCCGCCAGGTGGTGGCCGGCTGTCCGGTGCCGGTGGTCATTGCCGGCGGCGCCAAGATGAATTCGGACCGGGACATCCTGGAGATGGTGCAGGGAGCCATCGAGGCCGGGGGGGCCGGGGTGTCCATCGGGCGCAATGTCTTCCAACACCGGGACCCCAGCCGGATGGTGGGGGCGATGAGCATGCTGGTGAATGAAAACTCCGGGGTCGAAGAGGCCCTGTCCTTTCTCCAGGCCGTGTGAGCCAGGACGCCGCCATGAAAAAACTATGGGTCAAAATTGATCCCTGGGACAAAAAGCTCGTGACCACCGCCCTGGAGAGCGGGGTGGACGCGGTGTGGGTTCCCCCGGGCCGGAGCGGCGACGTTAAGGCCCTGGGGCTCATCACCGTGGTGGCCCCGGATGGCGATCTGGTGCCGGGCCAGGATGTCCATGAAGTCGCCATTCAAAGCACCGCCGACGAAGCCGAAGTCGTCCGTCTGGCCCGTGGCGGGCCGGTGGTGGTGCGCACTCCGGACTGGACCATCATTCCCCTGGAAAACCTGGTGGCCCAGAGCCGCAATATTTTCGTGGAAGTGGGCGAGGTGGACGAGGCCCGCACCGCCCTGGGCGTGCTGGAAAAGGGCGTGGACGGCCTGGTGGTCACCAATCCCACCCCGGCCCTGATCAAACAAATCGCCCGCCTGGTGAAAGAGGCCTCGCCGCCGGTGGAGTTGACCACGGCCCGCATCACCGGCTTGCGGCCCCTGGGCATGGGCGACCGGGTCTGCGTGGATACCTGCAGCAACCTGGGCCTGGGGGAAGGGATGCTGGTGGGCAACTCTTCCGGGGGCCTGTTTTTGGTGCATGCCGAATCCCTGGAAAACCCTTACGTCGCCCCCCGGCCCTTCCGGGTGAACGCCGGGCCCGTGCATGCCTACATCCGGGTCACCGGGGATAAGACCAGGTACCTGGGGGAACTGGCGGCCGGGGACGAAGTTCTCGTCGTCAATCACCAGGGGCGCACCACTGCCGCGGTGGTGGGCCGGGTCAAGGTGGAGCGCCGCCCCTTGATGCTGGTGAATGCTGAGGCCGGCGGCCGGGAGATTGCCACGATTTTGCAAAACGCCGAGACGATCCGCCTCACCCGCGCCAGCGGCGAGGCCGTGTCCATCGTCACGCTCAAACCTGGGGATGAGGTGCTGGTGGCCCTGGAAGAGACGGGCCGCCACTTCGGCCACAAAATCCAGGAAACCATCCTGGAGAAATGACCATGACGGAAAAAGAAGCCATTCGCAATCAGATTGACGCCCTGGACCGGGAAATCCTGAAACTGCTGAACCAGCGCCAGACCCAGGCCCAGGCCATCGGCCGCATCAAGAACCAGGAAGGGCGGGGCACCCTGGATTTTCAGCGGGAAGAAGAAGTCCTGGCCCATCTCATGCATCTGAACCCCGGCCCCTTGAGCCCCTCGGCCCTGCGCAATATTTTTCGGGAGATCATCTCCGCCGCCCGGGAGGTCCAGATTCCCTTCGGGGTGGCGTTCCTGGGGCCCGAGGCCACCTTCTCCCACCTGGCGGCCTTGAAAAAATTCGGCCGGGCCACCCGCTTCGGCCCCATGGCCACCATCCAGGAGGTCTTTGCCGAAGTGGAGAAGGGCAAATATCAGTACGGGGTGGTGCCCATCGAGAATTCCACCGAAGGCATCGTGAATATCTCCTTGGACCTGTTTGCCGAGACCTCGGTGAAGATCTGCGGGGAGATCTACCTGGAGGTCTCCCACGACCTGGTGTCCAAATCCGGGCAGCGGGCCGATATCGAGGTCATCTACACCCACCCCCAGGCTTACGCCCAGTGCCGCCGCTGGCTGGGGACGCACCTGGGGGAGATTCCCATCCTGGAGGTGGCCTCCACCGGGGTGGCGGCCCAGAAGGCGGCCAAAAACCCCAACGCCGCCGCCATTGCCAGCGCCTTCGCGGCGCCCCTCTATGACCTCAGGGTGGTGGAGTCCCGCATCGAGGATAACCCCGGCAACGTCACCCACTTCTTTGTCATCGGCATGGATGCCCCCGGACCCACCGGCAAGGACAAGACCTCCATCATCTTTGCGGTGGACAATATCCCCGGGGCCCTCCATAAGACCCTGCGGCCCCTGGCGGACCGGGACCTCAACATGACCCGGATCATTTCCCGGCCCGCCAAAAACGAGGCCTGGCGCTACCTCTTCTTCGTGGACGTGGACGGCCACATAACCGAGCCCAAAGTGGGAGAAGCGATGGCGGAAGTGGAGAACATCAGCGCCCACTTCAAGCTCCTGGGCTCCTTCCCCCGGGCCGCCGGCGTGGAGAATTTGAGTTGAAGGCGAGAGATGATTTTGGGAAAGGGGGCCAGGGGCGGCAAGCCCCTGCCCCCTCTCCCAAGCCCTCACCCCCAACCCCTTACAGGGGGCTGGGAGGGGAGTTTGAGGGGAGGGCGGGGGACTCGACGTCCCCCGGCTCTCCCCTCAAATCAAAATCGAAACCCCTCCGCATTTGCGTGCCGGTGGTGGAGGCCACGGTCAACCGGGCCCGGGGCAAATATCAGCGGGCCGCCCGGAAGGGGTTGTGGACCGAGATCCGCCTGGACTATCTCGAGGAGCCGGCCCCGAATCTGGCGCGCCTGTTTCGGACCCTGCCGGGGCCGGTGATCGCCACCAACCGCCTGGCTGCGGAAGGTGGCCGCTGGCAAGGGGATGAGCTGGACCGCCTTAACCTCCTTTCGGAGGCCCTGGATCTTGGCGTGACCTGCCTGGACGTGGAGCTGGCCGCGGACCCCGCCTGGCGCCGTGAGATCGCGGCCCGCCGGGGGGCCACCCGCCTCATCCTGTCCTGGCACGATTTTGCCGGCACCCCGGAGACGGCCCGGCTGGAGGCGGTCCTGGCGGAAATGCTGAATGCCGAGGCGGACATCGTCAAACTGGTCACCCTGGCCCGGCAGCCGGAAGACAATGTGCGCCTCTTGTCCCTCATCCCCCGGGCCAAAGCCCAGGGCAAGGAAATCATTGCCTTTTGCATGGGGCCTCTGGGAAAATGGTCCCGGGTGGCGGCGCCCCTGATGGGGAGCTGGCTCAGCTTCGCTCCTTTCAGTAACACGGGGCCTCGGCCCCGGGCCAGCTCACGGTGAACGACCTCAAGCGGGTGTGGAACACTTTGAAATAGCTCCTATGTAGGGCGGGCACTGCCCGCCATCCTTTTAATCGTAGGGTGCGCACCGCGCACCATAAATATACTGAGCACGCCAAATGACCATCGACGGCCATACCAAAATCTTCGGCATCCTGGGGCGGCCCGTGACCCATTCCCTGAGCCCCGCCATGCACAACGCCGCCTATCGCCACCTGGGAATCAACGCGGTCTATGTGGCCTTTCCGGTGACCGACCTGGCCCCGGCCGTCGCGGGCTTAAGGGGTCTGGGGATCGGCGGGGTGAGCGTCACCATCCCCTTCAAGGAAGAGATCATCCCCCTGCTGGATGACCTGGACCCCCAAGCCGCTAAAATCGGCGCGGTGAACACCGTGGTCAACCGGGACGGCCGGCTCACCGGCTACAACACCGACTGGATCGGGGCGATGACCGCGCTCACGGCCAAAATCAGCCTCAAGAGCCGGCACGTCCTCATCCTGGGCGCCGGGGGGGCCTCCCGGGCCATCGCCTACGGCATTTTTCATCAGGGGGGTAAAGTTACCTTGACGGACATCGATACCGCCCGGGCCGCGGCTATGGCCGGGGACCTGGGGGCCGAGGCCATCCCCCCGGACGCCCTGGACCGCTGCCCCGCCACCATCCTGGTGAACGCCACCCCGGTGGGCATGACCCCGACCTGGACGGGATTCCCCTAGACCCGGACCTGCTGGGCCGCTTCGGGGTCGTCATGGACATCGTCTACCAGCCCCTGGCCACCCGGTTGCTCAAGGAAGCCCAAGCCCGGGGCGCCGCCACCATCGACGGCCTCCAAATGCTCATCCACCAGGCCACGGCGCAGTTTGAGCTGTTCACCGGCCAGGAAGCGCCCGCGGAGGTCATGTCCCGGGCGGCGTATGCGGCCCTAGTTTAATGATTTTTGGATCAACAATCTGAGAGCGGGGCAGTGTTATGGAGCCTATTCCGATTCGTAATTGGATACAATTAATTGAGAACCTGAATGAGTTAAAAAATACAAACGATAATTGGATTTTCCGGGGACAATCACATTATGATTCTTTAAAAACAAGCCTCGAGCGAGCGCTTGATGACTACGGTATTTGTTTAAATAGAGCCCCGGAGATCGAGGAACAATTAATAAGAGACTTTCAGAGAAGGTATCAAGGACCTGATCTTGCCCTCGTCTTAAGTGATACCTTGTATTGTCTCTCCTTAATGCGCCATCATGGTGCTCCAACGAGGCTGTTGGACTGGACTTATTCACCATATGCTGCCGCATTCTTTGCATTGGAGGAAGGGTTGAAGCATAAGGGATATATGTGGTGTTTAAATGAAAAATGGATAAGTGATAAAGCAAAATCAATAGCAGGAGATGAATTGATAGGGAGGCGTAACCAAGACGTTAATCGTTGTGATAATTCTTTTAGAGAGCTTTACATCAATAGGAAAAATAGTAAACCATACCAGATAGTTTTCGCCGAAAATCCATTCATGCTTAACGAACGCTTAATTGTACCAGAAAGGGGGATTTCTCTGTCCTGGAGATGTATCGGAGAGCTTCGAATATAATTTTAAAACTTTAAGCGAGTGTAATGACAAATCTAGAATAAGAATATTATGTTTTGAGATGCTAAGCGTAGATCATATTTTTGCAATCGAGCAATTATTATTAATGAATATAAGTCGTGATAGTTTGTTCCCGGGATTAGATGGGTTTGCTCAATCTCTTAAACAAAAATTGCCACTCTATACAAAAATGGCAGAAAACCAAGTCGGACAATAAAAGGGTGCCCATAACGATCTAATTTGCTTACTGTGTTATGATAAAAAAATCGATTAAAGAAATTTATCCCTTAGTTCAAGTCCAGGCCACTCTCACCCTGCCCGGCTCCAAGAGCTACACCCACCGGGCCCTCATGGCCGCGGCCCTGGCCGCGGGGGAGAGCGTCCTCACCAATGCCCTCACGGCCGAAGACACCGAGCTCACGGCCCAGGCCCTGGCGCAGTTGACCGCTGCCCTCGACTGGCAGGGCAGCACTATCCGGGTGACGGGCCGGGCAGGCCGCTGGCTGCCGGTGCCGTTGCCCTTTTACCTGGGCGAATTACCGGGCGCCTCCATGCGCTTCCTCACGGCCCTGGCGGCCTTGGGAGAGGGCGAGTACCTCCTCACCGGCACCGGGGGCCTCCTGCCAGCGGCCCCTGGGGGAACTGCTCACCGCCCTGGGACAGATCGGGGTCGAAGCTGCCTCCGAGAAAGGCGACGGCTGCCCCCCGGTGCGGGTGGTGGGCGGCCTCACCGGCGGCCGGGCGCAGCTCTCCGGCTCCATCAGCAGCCAGTACCTCTCGGCCCTACTCTTCATCGGGCCCCTGGCTCCTAAAGGCCTCGAGATCGACATCACCGGCGACCTGGTGTCCCGGCCCTATGTGGACCTGACCCTGGAGGTCCTCAGCGACTTCGGCATTACGTATTACCGGGAGGGGTACCGGTTTTTTCAGCTCCCCGGCGGCCAGGGTTATCTCCCCCAGGACTACGAGATCGAGGCCGACGCCTCCAGCGCCTCGTATTTCTGGGCCGCCGCGGCCTTAACGGGGGGCAGGGTCACCATCACTAACCTGAGTCTGGAATCCAGCCAGGGGGACGCGGCCTTCCCGAAGGTGCTGGAGCGCCTGGGCTGCGCCATCGGGTCCAGCCCGGCGGGGCTCACCGTGACAGGCGGGCCCTTAAAGGGGGTGACAGTGGACATGGCGACCATGCCGGAATCTCGTCCCCACCCTGGCGGTGCTGGCCGCCTTGACCAGGGCGACACCGTCATCACCGGGGTGGCTCGCCTGCACCACAAGGAGTCGGACCGTCTGGCCGCGGTGGCGGCGAAAACTGCCAAGCTGGGCATCGAGGCCCGGGAGACCGAAGACGGCCTGGTCATCCGGGGCGGGGCGCCCCGGGGCGCGGTCATTCACACCTATAACGACCACCGCCTCGCCATGAGCTTCGCGGTGGCCGGGCTTAAGGCCGCAGGGATGCGGATCGCCAGCCCGACTGCGTGGCCAAGTCCTTCCCGGACTTCTGGGAGTTTTTCGCCCGGCTATATTAGTTAATTTTGTAAGGATAATATAGAATTGCGCTCGGGGTAATGTGACGTGGAATGGCCGGTAATCTTCGATAAGATTATTTATTCGATCAATCAATATGGTTACGTTGCCATTTTTTGTCTGCTGATGTTCGGTATTGCCGGATTGCCGTTTCCCGACGAGATCATGTTGACCTTTGTCGGCTACCTGATATTTAAAGGGTTGATACGGCCTTTGCCCGCGCTTATCGTTACCTTTTCGGGAAGCGTCTGCGGCATTAGTTTAAGTTATTTGCTGGGCGGACCGTAAGGTTAGATCTGATCGAAAAATACGGCAGGGTCATTCGTATTGATATGGATAAAATTCAAAAGGTTCACGACTGGTTTAACCGTATCGGCAAATGGACCCTGCTTATTGGCTATTTTATACCGGGGGTGAAACATCTCACCGGATTTGTGGCGGGCATGTCTCGACTGGAGCTGCTGATATTTGCCAGGTATGCTTACATCGGGGCCTTTTGTTGGTGACTCACCTTCCTCTCCATCGGGT
>CAWETI010000006.1:0-4025 GCA_963812015.1 uncultured delta proteobacterium
TCAACTCGGTATGATAAGTCTCTACTCCCAGCCGTTTCTCAGGGGCCTGGGGCCCGCCCGTAAAATATGAAAAACCTGGTGGGGCGGGCCTCCGGGCCCGCCGCCAATCAGTCACGTGGGGCGTAAGACGCACCCTGCGAAAACTTTTCACAGCAGATGAATCATCTATGGAAGTTGGCGCTTTTGTGGTTATATATGGTCAAGTCAGAGTGGAAAGGGGGCAATCATGGCTGAACGCAGGATGGCTTTCGCCCTGGTCATCGTGTTTATTTTTGCCGTAGTAGGGGCAGTCCTTTCTCTGGTTTTCAGTAATTTCCTGCATTTTTCCGCAAAACCGGGTATTGCCACCACCGCGCCGGCCACTCCTTCGGGTTCGCTCCGGGCGGTCTACAATCCGCCGGCGCCTCAGGAGGCCCCCGAGGCCATCCGGGAGGCCGTCCTCCTGGGTTATCACCTCATGGTGGACACGCGGCAATATGCGGCTGCCTATGTGGGCAACAGACTGAGGTGCGTAAGCTGCCACTTTAAGGGCGGCATCACTGAAGGCGGCAAGGGCGGCGGCCTGTCCCTGGTGGGAGTGGGGGCCACCTATCCCAAGTACCGGGCCCGGGAAAAGTATGCGGCGGACCTGGTGAGCCGCACCAATAGCTGCTTTGAAAGAAGCATGAACGGCAAACCCCTGCCGCCCGACAGCAAAGAGATGGCCGCGATCCTGGCCTACTATCAGTGGATCTCCCAGGGATTGCCCATTTACGGGGACATCCCCTGGCTGGGGTTGCGGCCTTTGCACCAAACGGCTTCTCCGGACCAGACCCGGGGCGCCCAGGTCTTCCAACAAAAGTGCGCCGCCTGTCACGGCAGCGCCGGGGAGGGCACCAAGATCGCGCCACCCCTGTGGGGGGCCGAGTCATTTAATGATGGGGCGGGCATGTCTCACCCCCGGACTTTCTCAGCCTTTTCCTTCCTGAACATGCCCTTCGGCAAGCCGGATTTGACCGAAGACCAGGCCTGGGATGTGGCGGCCTTCGTGACCAGCCAGGCGCGACCGCATTTTGCGGCCCGGTAGGGAGGGCGAACATGGAATTTCCCCTCTTTCAGGTGCCTTATCTGGGCAACGGCATGACCATCGGCATCGTTGCGGTGGTGCACGTCCTCATCAGCCACGGCCTGGCCATCGGCGCCATGACCATGGTGGTCCTGGGCGAATATCGCGGCTTTAATAATGAGGACCCGGATTGGGAGAATTTCTCCCGGCGGTTGCTGTTGGCGATCATCATCATTATCACCGGAGTGGGCGCGGTCACCGGCGTTGGCATCTGGGTCACCACCAGCGCCCTGTCCCCCCGGGGCATCGGCTCGCTCCTCCGGGTGTTTTTCTGGCCATGGTTTATGGAATGGCTGGTTTTTGTGACCGAGCTGATTATCCTGCTGGTCTATTACTTCACCTGGGACCACTGGACCGGGGCCGAAAAGCGGCGCCATGTGCGCCTGGGAGCCGGCTATATTCTCATGTCGCTGGGCTCCGCCATCCTGATTACCGGGATTTTGGGCTTCATGCTCACCCCGGATGGCTGGCCCTGGCAGCAGAGCCTGGCGTCGGCATTTTTTAACCCCACCTTCCTGCCGCAACTCGTGCTCCGGCTGGCCATCGCCCTGACCCTGGGGTCGCTTTTCGCCCTGGCCTACCTGCTTTTTATGCGCCGGGAACCCCGGTTCCGCGATGAGGCCTTACACCTCTTCGGAACGATTTGCCTGGTCGCGGTGGCGCTGATTCCCCCCTTGACCTGGTGGTATTATGCCGTGGTGCCGTCCCGCTACAAGACCCATATCATTTATGGTATCCTGACTTCCCACCTGTCCCAGCACCCCGGCGTCTTGTTCGCCGCCGCGGCCGTGGCCCTGGCGGGGCTTCTGGCCTGCGCCGGCCTGGCCTGGGGCAGAAAGACCTCTGCGGCGCGCGCCCTGGTAATTCCGGCCCTGGTCCTGGCGGTGGCCTTCGTCTTCGCCTTTGAACGGACCCGGGAATTCATGCGGGGCCCCTATTTGATGCCCGGGTATCTCTATGCCGCCAACGTCCTGCTGCCGGAGAAACCGTTTCTGGATGGGCAGGGCCTTTTGCCCAATGCTTACTGGTTCAATATGCTGGGGCGAAACGACCCTGAAAACCAGGGGGCCTTTCTGTTGGCGGCGAATTGCTCCGCCTGTCATACCATTGACGGCTTGAACGATATCCGCACCCGGGTGAAAAACCGCTCGGAAGACGGCATCTTTGTGTATCTGTCGCACATCGGCGACATGGTGCCCTTCATGCCGCCTTTCTCCGGCACCGAGGCGGAGCGCCGGATTTTGGCCCGATTCCTTTACCGCCTGGCCCAGGACCGGATCAGCCTCAGCGCTCCGTCCCGCTATACCCCCTTAACCGGGGAGGCGAGCCATGAATAGGCTGTTCGACCTGCTCCTGGCCAAACCCCTGCCCGAGGCCATGTTGCAAGGCCTGTTGTTCTTTGCCTTTACCCTCCACCTGCTGTTTGTGCTGATTACCCTGGGGACGGCCATCCTGGCGGTCTATTTTTTCGTGGATTTGCATTGGCGCGGCCGGTCTCACGAACTCTTGCTGGACCGGCGGATTCTGCGCACCTTTATGGCCCATAAGAGCCTGGCGGTGGTGTTGGGGGTGGCGCCCCTGCTCCTCATGCAGGTTGCCTTTGCCATGAGCTTTTTTACGGCCGTAAACCTCCTGGCCCCTGTTTGGATGTTCTTTATTGCCCTGTTGATCGTGGCCTTCCTGTCGTTTGACATCCTGGGGCACGGCATTGAAACGCACCGCCGCTACCATCTGGCGGTTGCCCTGGTAGCCCTTATCTGCCTGCTCCTGGTGCCGGGCATCTTGGTGGCGGTCCTCGCCACTGCGGAAAACTCCGGCTACTGGCTGGCCATGGCCACAGGGGGTTGCCGGCTCAGCGGCCCCCTGGCGTGGCACTGGCTCTTCCGGTTCCTGCATATTCTGGGGGCCTCCGTGGCTGTGGGCGCGACCTGCCATTATTTCTTCACCGCCAGACTGGATACGGAGAGGGCGGCCCTCCTGCCCTGGATGGCGGCCGGGATCATGCTGCAGTTCCCCCTGGGCCTGCTCCTGTATACTAATTTATTGGTGAAAGCCGACCCCATCATCCTGGCGGTCCTGGCCGCCGGCATCCTGGGCGCGGCCTGGCTGCTCTGGATCATTGTCCGGGCGGTCCGCCGGGGCTCCCGGGTGAACCTGACGACCATAGTTCCCTGGTTGATGCTGGTCCTGACGGCCATGCTCCTCACCCGGCAACTGCTTCAGAATAAACAACTCCTGCCCCTGGAAAAAACCGTCACGGCCAATGCCCGGGAATACGCCCAGGTGCTGCAACCTCATGTGGCCAAGACCCTCGGCGCCTACCGCGCCTCCCTGGGGTTTTCTTACAACAACGCCGCAACGATCTATCTCAAGAGCTGTGCTTTCTGCCACGGGGAAAATGCCGACGGCCACGGCGTCGAGGCGAAACACCTGGCGATCCCCGCGGAAGACCTGGCGGCCATGCGCACCACCCGTCCGTATCTCTACCGCCTGATCCTCTCCGGGGTGCCCGGCACGGCCATGGGCTATTTCACTATTTATGACCGCTACCAGGTGGACGATCTCATGACCTATCTGGGCGAGAAATACCAGGTTTTTGCCAAGCCCGGAGACCTGCCGCAGCCTGTTCAGCCCCAGCCCTGGTCCAGGCGGAGGCGACCTATGGCCAGACCTGCGCCGCCTGCCACGGAGCAGATGGCGGGGGCTCCCCCGTGTCCCGGGGCTTTCAACCTCCGCCCCCGGACCTGAGGGTTTATAGCCTGGCGCCCCACCGGGCCTTTCAGGTTATTACCGGGGGCTATCCGGGAACCATGATGCCGGGATTTGGGGAACTGTCCGAGGCAGTGCGCTGGGGCCTGGTCCAAACGGTTTATGGGAAAAGAACGGAGTGATACCGAGTTGCATCCAAAGCGCAATTTTC